>NZ_JAJLQZ010000001.1 GCF_020991375.1 Glycomyces amatae
CTGGCCGGGGCCGGTCTTGGTGACGGTCCAGCCTTCGGTGTGGAGGCGGCCGTGGTGGAACCGGCACACCAGGATCAGGTTCGCCGCCTCCGTAGGGCCGCCGTCAGCCCAATGCTGGATGTGGTGCGCCTCGGTCCACGCGATGGGCCGGGAGCAGCCGTGCCAGGCGCACCCTCCGGGCTGTTCAAGCTCGAGCTTGCGCCGCAGGGCCACATTCGGGAGGCGCAGGGCGCGGCCGAGTTCGACCGCTTCGCCGGTGGCGTAGTTGAACACGGCGGGGATCACGGCGCCTTCGCAGGCGAGGAGCCGGGCTTGGGCGAGGGAGATCGGGTCGCCGTCCAGCAGGGGCACCCGCCCGGTGTCCTCCCCGCGCAGCGTCGCGATGTCCACGGTCAGGTGCAGGGTGGCGGTGTGCCCGTGCCGCGTCGCAGCCTCCGGCGAGGACCCATAGCCCGCGAGGAGCTGGTGCAGGGCTTCGGCGTGCCGGTTCGCCTGCGGGGGCAGGACCCCGTCGGTGTCGGTCTCGTCCTGGCGGGGCGGGGGGCAGGCGGTCTTCAAATACTTGTCGAGGAGGCGCCCGGTGGTGGCGGTGAGCTCGGCTTCGAGGTGCCACATGCCGTTGCCGGTCTCGACCAGGTCGAGGCGCTGGAGGGACTGCTCGCCGAGCGCGTCGAGCAGTTCGGTTTCTGCGGCGATGGCCGCCCACAGCCCCTCGAGGTGCCGCTGCAGGTCGGTGAACGGGGCGTGGGTGCAGTACTCGCTGACCATCGCCTCGGGCGTCGCGCAGAAGACCGCGTCATCGAAGGGGGAGGGGACGGGTGCCCGGAAGGGGGTGCGGGCGAACAGGCGCATGGCCGGGGTCTGGTCGAGTTGCCGGACGGCGTAGGCGACCTGATCGATCCGCGCCCGGCCCGACGTAGCAGCCTCGGTGAGGATCCGGAACTTGCCCGAGAGGCGCGCGATCGCCGCGATCGCTCCGGCGGTGTTGAACGTGAAGTCGAACTGCGACAGCAGCAGATCCCGCAGCGCCGAGAACCCGAAGGCCGAGCGGTGGAGGTTCTGCCGCTTCATGTCGATCACGGCGGCGAGCACCTGGGCGTGATGGGCGTTGATCGCCGAAGCGGCGGAGTCGAGGGTGGCGCGCAGTTCCCTGGCTTGGGCGGCGCGGTCGGTGCCGATGAGAGAGGGAGCGTCCGCGGTGGTGGTGGTGTTCATCGGGGGCTCGCCTCCCTTCGGCAGTGCCGCTGTTCTCGAATGTGTTCTCGGTTGTCGTTCCTTCGTACTCCATCAAGTGTGACAGGACGACTCCGGACTGTCATCGGTCGAAGGTATGAAAAACCGCCCGATCACCCCTAACTTTCGTCAGGGTCCCCTGCGGCCCAACACGAACCACCACCCCCGCTACACCCGGCGCCCCGACCACCCCACACCCGACAGCCGCCACCCCACCCCCGGGCGCCCACCCACCTCTTCGTCGCTGCCCGCTCTGACTCCGACCCGCCCGCCACCCGCACCCCGAGGACCGATCCCATCCAAAGGGCACCTTTCCGTCGCCGCCCGCTCTAACGCCACGCCACCACCACCCGCACCCCGAAAACCAGGCCGATCTCAAAGGCACCTCTCCGTCGCCGCCCGCTCTGACTCTGACCCACCCGCCACCCGCACTCCGAGGCCCAACCTCGCCCAAAGAGGCCCTCCTCGTCGCCGCCCGCCCTGACCCCGGCCCCTCTCACCGCGTACCAGCCGCCAGCCGCCAGCCGCCGACCAAAATGCCCGACTGCACGTCTCGCCGCCGACTACGCGCAGCGCTAGTCCTGCGTCCCGGCTCCGAGTCCGGTCGGCGTCCTGCCCGACCAGCGCCGCACCTGCCGGCTCAGGTGGGCCTGGTCGGCGTAGCCCTGCTCCGCGGCGACCCTCGCCCAGTCGGGATCGGCGCCCGCGAGCGAGACCGCTCGGCGAAACCGCAGGATCTGCTCGAGGACCTTGGGCCCGTAGCCGACCGCGGCGATCACGCGGCGGCGCAGCTGCCGCTCCGAGAAGCCCAGTTCGCGGGCCATCGCCCCGATCGCTGGCGGGCGCGGCCGATCGAGCGCCTCGGCGACGGCCAACGCCACCGGGTCCGGCGCGAACCGCGCCGCCCTGGCGCGCAGCGCTTCCGCGAGCCGTCCGGCGATCCGCCACGGGTCGGGCTCATCGGCCAGGCGGTCCTTGAGGCGGCCCGCGTCGCTCCCCCACACCTCGGTCAGCGCGGGCTGCGCATCGCGGACCGCGCTCGCGGGGACCTCGCCGAGCAGGAGCCGCGCGGCGCCCGGCCGCAGGCGCACCCCGGCGACCGGCTCGCCGGGTCCGAGCCCGACCTCGCGGTGCGCGGAGTCGGGTCCGGCGATCTCGAGGCGGCCGCGCATCCAGATCAGGTCGACGCACCCGTCCGGCACGACGCGTGTCGCCGCATCCCCGGCCCGGCGCGTCCACGCGCACGGGGACCAGGCGCCCAGGTCGCCCGGGACGGGGCGCTCCTCGTAGCTCGGACCGGTCGGCACGCTTCCAACGTAGCGCCGCCCTGTGACAAGAGCGTGGGCGCGGCAGGGGATCGCCTCGGCGAAGGCGCGTGCCGTCTCGCCCGGTGATCGGGGCCCTCGGTCGACGGCCGCCGCGCAGGCCTCCCCGGCCATGGGTCGTCTTCACCCCGGCGGTCCGCGGGAACGGCGCGAGACGGGGGCGGCGGTCCCCCGTCTCGCGGCCTCGCGGCACGGGGCGGCGTCTGGAGGAGCGCCGCCCCGCCGTCTCAGCGGCCGATGCGGCCGAAGTGCTTCCGGGTCACGTTGACCACGGCGGGCCGCGGGATGCTCCCGGGGCCGTCGGGCCACTCCGAGAGCGGGTTGTCGTAGCTGGCGCCGTCGATCTCGCCCGGGTGCTGGGCGGCGATGAGCACGTGCCGGTCCTGCACGACCGGCCCGCAGGTCTCCGCGCCGCGGGGCACGGTGAGGAACTGCTTGACCTGGCCGCGGTGGGAGCCGTCGAGCGCCACGGCGAACAGGCCGTCGTTGTTGCCCAGAGCGTTGCCGTCGGTGGAGATCCACAGGTTGCCGTGCGGGTCGAAGGCGACGTTGTCGGGGCAGGAGATCGGCGAGACCTGGTCCTTGGGGAACCCGCCGAAGTAGGTGCCCGGGTCCTCGGGGTCGCCGCAGACCAGCAGCAGGTTCCAGCCGAACTTCCGGCCGGTCGGGTCGCCGTGCTTCTCCTCGAGTTCGAGGACCTGGCCGTGCTTGTTGCCGTTGCGCGGGTTGGCCTCGTCGGCGGGGGCGTTGGAGCCGGTGCCGCGCGCGGTGTTGTTGGTGAGGGCGACGTAGACCTTGCCGGTCTTCGGGTTGGGCTCGACGTCCTCGGGGCGGTCCATCTTGGTGGCGCCGACGGCGTCGGCGGCCTGGCGGGTGAAGATGTACACCTCCTCGGCGGTGAAGCCGTCCACGTAGGACTTGTCGCCCTCGGCCAGCCTGATCCACTCGCCGGAGCCGTCGAAGCGCTCGTCCTCGGGGAGGGTCCCGGTGCCGTCGATCTCGTCGGCGCTGTCGCCGGTGAACTTGGCGACGTAGAGGGTGCCCTCGTCGAGGAGGGTGCGGTTGTGCTCGCGGGCGCGGCGGCTCGAGCCCCACTTCATCTTCTTGTCGGAGACGAACTTGTAGAGGTAGTCGAAGCGCTCGTCGTCGCCCATGTAGACGACGACGCGGCCGTCGCGGGCCAGGCGCGGCCCGGCGCCCTCGTGCTTGAAGCGGCCGAGGGCGGTGCGCTTGCGCGGCGCCCAGTCGGGGTCGTAGGGGTCGACCTCGACGATCCACCCGAACCGGTGGGGCTCGTTGGGCTCCTGGAGGAGGTCGAAGCGCGGGTCGTACTGCTCCCACCGGCGGTCGGAGGCGCCGCCGCCGAAGCCGTAGCGGGCCAGGCGGGCCTTCTCGTCGGCGTCCTCGATGCTCGCGAAGTTCGCGAAGTACTGGTTGAAGTTCTCCTCGCCGGAGAGGACGGTGCCCCACGGGGTGGTGCCGCCCGCGCAGTTGTTGAGGGTGCCGAGCACGGTGGTGCCCTCGGGGTCGGCGGTGGTCTTGAGCAGGTCGGACCCGGCGGCGGGGCCGGTGACGGTGAAGGGGGTGGTGACGGTGATGCGGCGGTTGAGCTCGTCGCCGACGCGGGGCGTCAGCTCGCCGGAGCGGCGGTCCTCGTCGAGGGCGACGACGGACATGCCGTGGGCGGCCCAGGCGGTCTCGACCTGCTCGCGGGTGGGGGCGTCGCCGTCGTAGCCGGGGAACATCATCGACTCGCTGGTGTACTCGTGGTTGGCGACGAGCACTTTCCGGCGGCGGCCGTCGGGGTGGTCCAGGAGCGCGGCGTAGTCGTTGTTGTAGCCGAACTGGCCGGCCTGCGCCTCGGGGGTCTGGTCCTCGGGGTCGAACTCGGGCGCGCCCTTGAGGATCGGGTCGCCCCAGGCGATCACGACGTGCTGCTCGTACCCGTCGGGGATGGACACCTGGTCGTTCTGGTTGGGGGCGACCGGCTCGAAGTCGAGGCCGCGCGGGCCGCGGCTCCACCACGCGGAGGCGGCGGGCTCGTCGGTCCGGCCGGCGGCGGCGGGGGCGGCGAGCGCTCCGGCGGCGCCGGCGGCCACGGTCGCGACGACGCTGCTGCGCAGCAGCGAGCGGCGGGAGACGGCCTGCGCGATGAGGTCGCCGAGGTAGGGGTTCTGCGAGGTGTTGGGCACGGGGTGGCTGCACGCGTTGCCGCAGCGGTAGGCGCAGGTCATCGCCGAGCGTCCGCCTTGATGGGGGGCGAACAGCGGCAGTCGGCGGCGATCGGATGGGGATTGCATCACGGCTCCAATTCGGTCCGGTGTGCGCGAGCGGGGCGACCCGCGCTCGGGTTGTCTCTCACCTGTGTGGAAGCTATGCGCCGCGGGTGTGCGGTTCCACCAATCCCAAGTGAACTCCAGGCAAACGGCCGCTAGCGGGAGAATCCGGGAATCCGTCACACGAGTCGGGGAGGGGTGGCCGGTTGACAAAGTTTATCGACGCAACTTAACGTGGGGCGGCCGCCGGCCGGGCGGCGAACCGCCGCACCAGGGAGGGCCCCGCCTTGCACCGACCGACCGCGTCCGCCGCCGAGCACCCGATCGTCCCGGGCTTCTACCCCGACCCCACGCTCTGCCGGGTCGGCGAGGACTACTACCTCGCCCACTCCAGCTTCGAGTACTTCCCCGGCGCCCCGCTCTTCCACAGCCGCGACCTGGTGTCCTGGAAGCAGATCGGGAACATCCTGACCCGCCGGGGCCAGTTCCTGCCCGGCGACCGGCGGCCCTCGGGCGGGATCTACGGGTCGACGCTGCGCCACCACGGCGGCCGCTTCCACTTCGTCACCACCAACGTCGGCGACCCCGGGTCGGGCCAGACGATCGTGACCGCCGAGGACCCGGCGGGCCCCTGGAGCGACCCGGTGTTCGTCCCCGAAGCGGTCGGCATCGACCCCGACCTCGCCTGGGACGAGGACGGCGAGTGCTACCTGACGTGGGCGGGCGCGAACGCCGACGGCGAGGGCCGCATCCTCCAGGGCCGCCTCGACCTCAAGACCGGCGCGTTCGCCGGCGAGCCGTACCCGGTGTGGCAGGGCACCGGGCTCGCCGCCCCCGAGGCGCCGCACCTGTACCGGACCGGCGGCCGCTGGTACCTGGTCCTCGCCGAGGGCGGGACCGAGCGCGGCCACGCGGTCACGGTCGCCCGCGCCGACCGGCCCGAGGGCCCGTACGAGCCCTGCCCCTCCAACCCGGTGTTCAGCCGCCGGTCGACCGCGCACCCGGTCCAGAACACCGGGCACGCCGACCTGGTCGAGACCGCCGAGGGCGGCTGGGCCGCCGTCTACCTGGCGGTGCGCCCGGGCGGGTTCACGCCGGGCTTCCACGTGCTCGGCCGCGAGACGTTCCTGGCGGGCGTGGACTGGGCCGACGGCTGGCCGGTCTTCGACCCCGATCGCTACGAGGTCGAGCCCGCGGACACGGCGTTCGCCGACGACTTCGCCGGGGACCTGCACCCGCGCTGGGTCTCGCCCGGCGGCGAACCGGGGGCGGTCGGCGCGCCGCACCCCGAGGGGGGCCTGGAGCTGCGCGACCCGGGCGACCGGTCGCCGGGGCTGCTGTGCGCGCGCGTCCGCGACCACCGCTGGACGGCCACGGCGCGGTTCACCGGCTCGGGCCGGTTCGAGGTCCGGATCGACGACCGGCACAAGTACGGCCTGCGCTTCGCCGACGGCGCGGTCACCGCGTACGCGCGCATCGGCGGCGTGAGCGCCGACCTCGGCTCGGCGCCGGCCCCCGAGGGCCCGGCGACGCTGCGCATCGACGCGGTCGAGTGCGACGCCGCGACCATGACCGCCTACGGCCCCGACGACCTCGTGCTCTCGCTCCAGGGCGCCGGCGGCGCGGTCGAGCTGGCGCGCCTGGACGGCCGCTACCTGTCGACCGAGGTCGCGACCGGCTTCACCGGCCGGGTCCTCGCGCTCGGCGCGGTCGGGGGCGCCTCGCGGCTGCACCGCGTCGCCTACACGCCCGCGATCGCACCGTAAGGAGGACGACGCGAAGCGGCCCCGGGGCTCCCCGGGGCCGCTTCGCGTCGGTCGCACGCCGACAATGCTTCTCGGACAGCGGGTCTCACTCGTGGTCGTGGACGACGACCACCGGGCATTTCGCGTGGGCGACGCAGTACTGGCTCACCGAGCCGACCAGCGTCCCCACGAAACCGCCGTGGCCCCGGCTGCCGACGACGAGGAGGTCGGCGTCCTCGGCCATGTCCAGCAGCGTCTTGGCGGGGTGGCCCGCGACGGCGTGCGTCTCGACGCGCACCCCGGGCCGGTCCCGCACGGCCTCGCCCACGGCCGCGTCCAAGGACTGCTTCGCGGCCTTCTCGAAGTCCTCGCCGCTGGGGAGCACCATCATGCCGGTGCCGTACATGACGGGGACCTCCCAGGCCTGCACGGCCTCGACGTCGGCCCCGGTCGCCTCGGCCTGCCCCAGCGCCCACGCGAGCGCCTTGGCCGCCGCCGGCGAGCCGTCGACGCCCACCACGATCCGCTGCCGCGCCTCCGCTGACGTGTCCATGTCCGCTCCTTCCGCTGCGACGGTTCCGTCCCGCGGGAGTACCCGGCGGGCCCGATCCCCAATCCGGCGCGGGTCAGCCGGGGAGCTGGGCGATCCGGATGTGGTTGCCGAAGGGGTCGCGCAGGGCGCAGTCGACGCCGTAGGGCTGCTCGGTGGGCTCCTCGGTGAACTCGACGCCGCGGTCGCGCAGGCGCCGGTAGGTGCCGCGGCAGTCGTCGGTGACCAGGAAGGTCGCGCCGAGGGCGCCCTTGGTGACCAGGTCGCGGACCTGCGCGGCGGTCTCCTCGCCGTGCGAGGGCGGCCCGGGCACCTCGAGGAGGATCTGCCGCTCGGGGTGCCCGGGGACGCCGACGGTGAGCCAGCGCATGAACCCGAGGTCGACGTCGGCGCCGACCTCGAAGCCGAGCTTGCCGACGTAGAAGTCGAGGGCCTCCTCCTGGTCGAGGACGAACACGCTGTGGATGTTGATTCCTGTGAGCATGGCCCCAGCCTATGGGCGCGGCGGCGGCGCGGCTTATCCGAAACTGCGCTTCCCGCCGGCCGGGGTCCGGGTCCAGGACTTGACGAAGCAGACCGGGACGCGGAGCGGGACCGCCTCGGCGCGGAAGCGGCTCGGCGAGCGGCCGACGACCGCGGTGAAGGTGCGGCTGAAGGTGCCGAGGCTCTCGAAGCCGACCGCGAGGGCGATGCGCGTGACGGGTTCGCCTGAGTCGCGGAGCATGGCGCAGGCGCGTTCGATGCGGCGGCGCTGGAGGTAGCGGTGCGGGGTCTCGCCGAACGCGTCGCGGAAGCGGCGGCTGAAGTGCGCGGGGGACATGAGGGCGACGCGGGCGAGCGCGGGCACGTCGAGCGGTTTCGCGAAGTCGCGGTCCATGGCGTCGCGGGCGCGCAGCAGGCGGCGGTTCCGGTCCTCAGTGGCGCTCGGCAACCCCGCCTCCCCGGTCCTGGGGCTCCGCCGCCGGTCGCGGGGCGGGGCCGTGTCGCGCCAACGGTACCGCGGCCGCCGGGGGGTCTACCGCGCCGCGAGGGCGGCGGGGCCCGCGGGCAGGTCGTCGGGGCCGGGGCGCCGGCGCATCCGGGCGGACGGCCAGAGGTACCGGCGGAACATGGAGCCGACGGCGGCGATGACGACGGCCAGCGTCAGCAGCGTCCACAGGCGGTCGCTCCCCACGTTCGCGGCCTGCCAGATCTGGAAGGCCGTGCAGAAGCCCAGGGCGGACAGGGAGATCGTGATCGCCTCCCGGGAGTGGTGCTTCCGGTCGGCCTCCCAGCGCTGCATGTCGGCCTCGGTCTGGTCGGCGACGACCTCCGCCAGCCGGGCCCGGAACGCCTGCACCTGCCGGTCGATGCCGCTGTTCTCCAGCAGCCGCAGCAGGATCGCGGCGTGCGCCGAGGACCGCAGCAGGTTCGGGGAGTACAGGACCGCGATGACCCGCCGCGTCTCGTCCTGGAACCGCGTGAGCAGGGCCCGCTGCGTCTGGAGCTGCCGCAGCAGGTGCGGGCGGTAGGACTTGGAGTAGTAGTCGTAGTCGTCCCTGATCTTGGCGTTGGCCGTCTGGTAGTCGTCGAGCTGCTGGTTCCACGCGCCCAGGGCCCCGCCGATGCACACGGTGAAGTCCGCGAGCGCCTCGAGTTCGGCGGAGAGGTTGCTCGGCGTGTCGAGGGAGGCCACGACCGTGGAGTTCTCGGTCGATATGAGCAGGTCGCCCTCGTTGCGCAGGCCGCGGATCACCTTGTGGCGCAGGCCTGAGAGGCGCGACCAGTCGCCGATGGACTCCTTCGTGGCCGGGGCGGCGTTGAGGAGCCCGGAGGCGCCGAACAGCTCGAGCAGCCGCTCCCCGTCGCGGACGGGCCGGGCCCGGTCCTCGCGGCCCGGCCGGTACTCGCTCGCGTGCTGGATGCGCAGCAGCACGTGCGGGCGGCCGCGGTGGATCACGAGCCGCTTCGGCCGCCCGGGCTCGAGGTGCTCGGGCAGGTCGACGTTGAGGACGGTCCGGGCGAACCGCGAGAGCCGCTTCCAGGTCCGGTCGGTGCCGGGGGAGGCCACGGCCACGGTGCCGTGCTCGCGCAGGCCGCGCAGGAGCACCGCGTTCAGGTCGTGCGGGAGGAGGTCGCGCACGGGCCGCTCCAGGCGCAGGCAGTGCATGCCGAGCGAGGTGAACCGGACGGAGACCTGGAGGGTCTCGACGGCGTCCCCGACGGTGATCGCGACCGGCGGGAGCCGCAGCTCGACGCCGTCGAACCGCTGCCCCTGGCGGGAGTGCGGGTGCCAGATGTCGGAGTGCGCGGTGAAGTGCTCGCTCAGCCCGACCGGGCGCAGGCGGTCCGGGCCGGCCGCCGCGTCCGGGCCGGCGACGGCGTCCCGCAGCCGCTCGACGATGTCCCGGTAGTCGATGCCGGTGGCGCCGAAGGGGTAGAGGTAGGCGATCCGGGCGCGGTCGATCCGCAGCCACGGGACGCGGCGGTGCTCCCGGAAGCGCTCCAGGGCCTGCTGGAGGGCCCCGATCTCGCTGAGTTCGGTGAACGAGTCGGCGGGGGTGCTGCGGGCGGCGGCGTCGACGGTCCTGATCGCGGCCGACACGTCCGACCAGCGGCCCTCGGTGGCGGCCTGGACGCCCCGGTTCGAGGCGAGCAGGGCGTGGTTGTACCGCACGCGGGTGCGCGTCTGCTCCCGGATGTGGGCGGCGATCCGCGCGGTCAGGTCCGGCGGGGCGCCGCGGCCGCGGCGCCGCCCTTCGGGCGGGGCGAGGGGCTCGGCCGCGGCGGCGACCGCGCGGCAGGCGTCGAGGACCGCTTCGATCGCCGCCCGCTGGAGCGGCAGCGACCCGGTGTGGAGCTGGTCCTCGGCGTTGATCTCGGCGCGCAGCAGCGCCAGGTGGTCCAGGGTGAGGCGCACGAGCGCCCCGTCCCGGTCCGGCCGGTCCGCCCACGCCGCCTCGGCGGCGCGCGTGAACGCCTCCTGGGTGAGGCGGAGCCGGTTGAACCGGTAGGTGTGCTGCCACGCCTTGCGGAAGCACTGCCGGAACCACAGGCACAGGAGCGAGCGGTCGACCGCGTCGAGCCCGCAGGAGGCGGCGGCCGCGAAGACCCGGTCGATGTGCGCCTTGAACCCGGCCTCGTCGTAGGTCGCGATCCCGGAGTAGGCGGGCGGCACGTACTCGGCCCGGTCGGGCCGGGTCTTGATGAGGTGGCCGTTCCAGTCGACGCAGGTCTTGATGGCGGCGGGCGAGCCCTCGGGAGGGAGCAGGCGCTCGAGGTACGACTCCAGTTCGTCGTACCGCTCCTCCTCGAAGGCGCGGAAGGCCCGCGCGGCGGGGTCGTCGGGGTCGGCTTCGGCGGCGGTGGGGTGCATGACGGCGCTGTCCTTACTGCTCCCGTCCGGACCGTGACGACCCGCCGGTCCGAGGTCGCGCGCTGGGGAGGGGCCCGGCAACGACCTCCATCGTATTGAACCCGCGCGTCCCCCAGGGGCCCCGCGTTTGCTGCGAACCCCGTCCGCGGCCCGGATACGGCGATATATTCAGGCCACCGCCGCCCGTGGTCCGCCCGGCCACACGCTGCCGACCTGCGAGGACGCCATGGCGCAATCCGACACCGCGGTCCAGGGCCCGCCCGCCGCGAAGCTCGCCTTCTGGACCCTCACCTCCATGGTGGTCGGCTCCATGGTGGGCGCGGGCGTGTTCTCGCTGCCGCGCCGGTTCGCGCAGGAGACCGGCGTCGCGGGCGCCCTCGTGTCCTGGGCCGTCGCGGGCACCGGCATGCTCATGCTCGCCTTCGTCTTCCAGCGCCTCGCCGTGCGCCGCCCCGACCTCGACGCGGGCGTCTACGCCTACGCGAAGGCCGGCTTCGGCGAGTACCCCGGGTTCTTCTCCGCGTTCGGCTACTGGGCCAGCGCCTGCGTCGGCAACGTGACGTACTGGGTCCTCATCATGTCCACCGCTGGCGCGCTCGTCCCGGCGCTGGGCGACGGCGACACGGTCCTGGCGATCGTCCTCTCCTCGGCCGGGCTGTGGGGGTTCTTCCTGCTCATCAGACAGGGCGTGAAGGAGGCCGCGGCGATCAACCGGATCGTCACCGTCGCCAAGCTCATCCCCATCGGCGTGTTCGTGCTCCTCGCGCTCTTCGTGTTCGACCCGCAGGCGTTCGCCGCGAACTGGGGCGGCGCCGACTACGCGGGGTCGCTGTTCGACCAGGTCCGCGGCACCATGCTCGCGACCGTGTTCGTGTTCCTCGGCGTCGAGGGCGCGAGCGTCTACTCCCGGCACGCCAAGCGCCGCGAGGACGTCGGGCGGGCGACGGTCACGGGCTTCCTCTCGGTCTTCGCGATCTTCGCGTCGGTCACGATCGTGTCCTACGGCGTCATGCCGATGGAGGAGATCGCCGAGCTGCGCCAGCCGTCCATGGCCGGGGTCCTGGAGGCCGCCGTCGGCACCTGGGGCCTGGTGCTCGTCTCGGTCGGCCTGGTCGTCTCCGTGCTCGGCGCCTACCTGGCGTGGACGCTCATGGCCGCCGAGGTGCTGTTCGTGGCCGCGAAGGACAAGGACATGCCGCGGTTCCTCGGCCGCGCCACGGCCGCGGACGTGCCGGTCCCGGCCCTGGTCATGTCCACGGCGCTGAGCCAGCTCTTCCTGTTCGTCACCTACTTCTCCGAGGACGCGTTCAACTTCGCGCTCGACCTCACCAGCTCGCTGACGCTCATCCCGTTCCTGCTCGCGGCCCTGTTCGCGGTGAAGGTGGCCGCCGGGCGCGGCGGTGCGGCGGGACGCGGCACCGGCGGCGAGCTGACGGTCGCGGTCCTCGCCGCCGCGTACACGGCGTTCCTGCTGTTCGCGGCCGGACTGAAGTTCGTGCTCGTCTCCCTCATCGTGTACGCCCCCGCGACCATCCTGTTCGTCATGGCCCGCCGCGAGCAGGGCCGGCGCCTGTTCAGCCCCGGCGAGGCGGTGCTCCTGGCCGTCTCGGTCGCCGGGGCCGTGCTCGGCGTCGTCGCGCTCGCCGCCGGCTGGCTGCGCATTTGAAGACCGGTGCATCTGACCCGCGGCCGGGAGGCGCCGCGGGACGAGGGGGGAGAACGCCATGACCGATCGAGTCCAGGCCGTCCACGGAGTCCACTCCGAGGTCGGGAAGCTGCGGAAGGTGCTGGTGTGCAGGCCCGGCCTGGCGCATCGGCGCCTGACCCCGACGAACGCCGGCGGGCTCCTGTTCGACGACGTCATGTGGGTCGAGAACGCCCAGCGCGACCACGCCGACTTCGTCAACAAGATGCGCACCAGGGGTGTCAAGGTCGTCGAGCTGCACGACCTGCTCGCCGAGACCGTGGCCGACCCGGCCGCCCGGTCGTGGCTGCTCGACCGCAAGATCACCGTCAACGAGGTCGGGCTCGGCCTGGTCGAGGCGACCCGCGCCCACCTCGAGTCGCTGACCGCCGCCGAACTCGCCGAGCTCCTCATCGGCGGGCTCGCCACCACCGACCTGCCCGAGGACCTGCGCCCGCCCTATGTCGCGCTGGCGCGCGAGTCGACCGGCGCGCGCGAGTACCTGATGCCGCCGCTGCCGAACACCCTGTACACCAGGGACACCACGTGCTGGCTCTACGGCGGCCTGACCCTCAACCCGCTGTACTGGCCCGCGCGCCGCGACGAGACGCTGCTGATGAAGGCGATCTACATGTTCCACCCCGAGTACACCGGCTCCCAGGTGTGGTGGGGCGACCCGGACGAGGACTGGGGGCAGGCCACGTTCGAGGGCGGCGACGTCATGCCGGTCGGCAACGGGGTGGTCCTGGTCGGGATGAGCGAGCGCACCTCCCGGCAGGCGATCACCCAGGTCGCGCGGGCCCTGTTCGCGCGGGGCGCGGCCGAGCGCGTCATCGTCGCCGGGATGCCGAAGCTGCGGGCCGCGATGCACCTGGACACGGTGTTCACCTTCGCCGACCGGGACGTGGTGACCCTGTACCCGCGCATCATGGCCGCGGTGCACGCGTTCTCGCTGTTCCCCGCCGACCGGGAGCCGGGCGTCGAACTGGTCGACCACGGTTCGGCGGCGTTCACCGACGTGGTCGCCGGGGCCCTCGGCCTCGACGGCCTGCGGGTCATCGAGACCGGCGGCGACGAGTACGCCTCCGAGCGCCAGCAGTGGGACTCGGGCAACAACGCGGTCGCGCTGGAGCCGGGCACGGTCATGACGTACGACCGGAACACGCAGACGAACACGCTGCTGCGCAAGGCCGGGATCGAGGTCGTCACCATCGTCGGCGCCGAACTGGGCCGCGGGCGCGGCGGCGGCCACTGCATGACCTGCCCCATCAGCCGCGACCCGGTCGACTACTGAACGGGGCCGCACGTCAAGCGGGCTGTCGCATATGCGATCTGACCGCTTTCCGCCTGCGCCGCCCTCGCCGGGGCCATAGGTTTGGAGGCATGGGTTCGGAGGCACGGGTTCGCAGGCGCGGGTTCGCAGGCGCGGGCCGGGCCGCCGGGGGCCGCAGTGAGGAGCAGCCGTGGACACGTCCGAAGGCCGGTACCTGCTCGACGACGACGCCGCCGAGGCGCCCGCCCGGTTCGCGGTGCTGGAGCGCCGCTACGACGCGCACACCCGCGAGTGCCTCGACCGGATCGGCCTCGCGCCCGGGGCGCGCTGCCTCGAAGTGGGCGCCGGGTCCGGGTCGGTCGCCGCGTGGATGGCCGAGCGCGTCGGCCCCGGCGGGTCGGTGCTCGCCACCGACCTCAAGCCCGCGCCCGCCGACGGGGCGCCCGCGAACCTGACCGTGGCGCGCCACGACATCGTGCGCGACCCGCCGCCCGAGGGCGGGTTCGACCTCGCGCACGCCCGGCTCGTCCTGATGCACCTCCCCGACCGGCTCACCGCGCTCGCGAACATGGTCGCGGCCCTGCGACCGGGCGGGGCCCTGCTCATCGAGGACTTCGCGCTGGCGTTCACGCCGGTGCTCCGCTCTCCCGGCCCGGAGGCGACCGCCCTGTTCGAGGAGGTCCACGAGGCCTTCGTGCGGGTCATGGCCGGGGCCGGCGCCGACCTGCGCTGGGCGGAGCGGTCGTTCGCGGCGGCCCGCGAGCTCGGCCTGGCCGACCTGCGGTCCGCGGTGTTCACCGAGACCTGGGAGGGCGGCGGCGAGGGCATCGCCCTGCACCGGGTCAACATCGGCCAGCTGCGGCCCCGGCTGCTCGAGCGCGGCGTCGCCCCCGAGCGGCTGGAGCGGTTCGAAAGGCTGCTGCAGGACCCGGCGTTCGCGGTCACCTCCTACTCGCTCGTCTCCGTCTGGGGCCGCAGACCGGCCGAGGGCGCCGAGTCCTGAACCCGGAGCCCGGTCGAGGCGGCGGCCCCGGCCCCGCCGGGGACGTACCCGTACGGCGCGGCCTGCGGGACCGCGACCGGGCCCCTAGCCCCACCGGCCGGGGACGTACTCCCCGCCGGGGAGCCGCGTGATCGCGTTCATGCGGTTGTAGGCGTTGATGAGCGCGATGAGGGAGACCAGGGCGGCGAGCCGGTCGTCGTCGAAGTGCTCGCGGGCGGCCTCCCAGACGTCGTCGCGCACGCCCTCGCCGTCGGCGAGGCGCGTGCCCGCCTCGGTGAGCGCGAGCGCGGCACGCTCCGCCCCGGTGAAGACGGTCGCGTCGCGCCAGGCGGCGATCATGGCGAGGCGGACCGGGTCCTCGCCGGCGTGGACGGCGTCCTTGGTGTGCATGTCGAGGCAGACGCCGCAGCCGTTGATCTGGCTCGAGCGGATCGTCACGAGCGCGCCGATCGCGTCCGGCAGGGCGGCCTCGGCGACGGCCCTCGCGGCCGAGTTGAGGCCCTTCTGGAACTTGGCGCCGACGGGGTTCGAGTAGTAGTCGAGGCGGGCTTTCATGGGGTGCTCCTTCGCGGTTCGTTCGATGCACCACGAGGACGGACCGCGCCGCGGTCGTGTGACCGCCGCGGGGGCCGACGTGTCGAAGGCCATATGCGGGCCGCGGCAGGCCCCGAGCGGTCACGTTCGGGGCCGCAGCGGCGTCATACCCTCGAACGCCGACGGAGGGACGCATGATGAACGATGAGGCGCTGCACGACGACCAGTGGCTGGCCCGCCGCTTCGAGGCCGACCGGCCCCGCCTGGAGGCGGTGGCCTTCCGGATGCTCGGCTCCTCCGGCGAGGCCGAGGACGCCGTGCAGGAGGCCTGGCTCCGCCTGGCCGCCAGCGACGCCGGCGCGATCGCGAACCTCAGCGGCTGGCTCACCACCGTGGTCGGGCGCGTCTGCCTCGACCAGCTGCGCCGCCGCCGGTCCCGCGCCGAGCAGGCGATGCCCGTGTTCGAGGAGGGCGGCCCCGCGGTCGAGCCCGCCGACCCGTCCGGGCCCGCCGCCGACCCCGAGTCGGCGGCGCTCCTGGCGGACTCGGTGAGCCTGGCGCTCCTGGTGGTCCTGGAGACGCTGGAGCCGGCTGAGCGGCTCGCGTTCGTCCTGCACGACATGTTCGCGGTCCCGTTCGGCGACATCGCGCAGATCATCGGCCGCACCCCGGTCGCCGCCCGCAAGCTCGCGAGCCGGGCCCGCTCGCGGGTCCGGGGGACCGGCGAGCCGCCGAGCCGGGACGTGGGCCGCCAGCGCGCCGTGGTCGAGGCGTTCCTGGGGGCCGCGCGGGACGGCGACTTCGACGCGCTCGTCGCCGTCCTCGACCCCGACGTCACCGCCCGCACCGACGGCGGGTCCGTCGGGCCGATCATCCGCGGCGCCGCGCAGCTCGCGGGCGGCGCGATCACCTTCTCCACCATGGCGAAGGCCGGGGAGCTGGTCCTCGCGGACGGCAAGGTCGGCGTCATCGCGCACGCCGGGGACCTCGGCACGCGGATGCTGGTGTTCACCGTCGAGGGCGACCGGATCACGGCCCTGGAGGCGGTCACCGACGCCGACCGCCTGCGCGGCATGGAGCTGACGCTCCTCAACGCGTGAGCGCAGAAGCCCGGGCGTGTGGGCGGACGCGCAGGCGAAAGGCCCGGCCGCATGGGCGAAGGGTCCGGGTCGGGGCGCCCGCGGGAGCCCCGACCCGGACCCGAAGGCGCTGGGCGCCTTCCGCTTCGGGCGGCGCCTAGTGGCCGAACTCGTCCGAGTCGGCGGCCGCGGCCTCGCCCTGGTCGAGCGCGGACAGGGCCATCACGTCGTCGGGGTCGAGCGAGAAGTCGAACACGTCGAGGTTCTGCTCCAGGCGCTCGGCGTTGCTCGACTTCGGGATCACCGCCAGGCCCAGGTCCAGGTGCCAGCGCAGCACGACCTGCACCGGGGTCTTCCCGTACTTCTCGGCCAGCTCCAACACCAGCGGGTCCTCGCGCACCGAGCCGCCCTCGCCGCCGATCGGCGACCACGACTGCGTCACGATCCCGCGCTCCTTGTGGTACGCGCGGGGTTCCAGGCGGGTCGTCAAGGGGCTCAACTGGATCTGGTTCACGTCGGGGATGACGCCCGTGGCCTCTATGATCCGGTCCAGATGGGACGGTTTGAAGTTCGAGGTGCCGACGGCCTTGACGCGGCCGGTCTCCAGGAGCCGGACCAGGCCCTGGAAGGCCTCCACGTAGTGCCCGTGCTGCGGGTTCGGCCAGTGGATGAGCAGCAGGTCGAGGTAGTCCAGGCCGAGCTTGTCGAGGCTGCGCTGGCAGGCCTCGGCGGCGAGGTCGACGCCGTGCCACTCCCGGTTGAACTTGGTGGTGACGAACAGGTCCTCGCGGTCGACCCCGGAGGCCTTGAGCCCCAGGCCGACACCGCGCTCGTTGCCGTAGTTCTCGGCGGTGTCGACGAGCCGGTAGCCGAGCCCGACCGCCTCGGCGACCACCCGCTCCGACTCGGCGTCGTCCATCGGCCAGGTGCCCAGCCCCAGGCGGGGCATGGCCGCGCCGTGCGCGAGTTCGACCGTCGGTGCTACAGGTGCCATGGTGGTAAGCCTCTCTGCTCGGGTGCACCGCCGCGGCGGTGCGGTCGCGAGGGTGCGGCGGTTGCCGCGCCCTACGCTACCGCCGACCGGATACCCGGCGGACGGCGCGAATCACCCCGCGCGCCCCGCGCGTCCCACCAGGCGGCACCTTTGTACCGGCTCGTCGTATTTTTGTACCGGCACATAGATTCCGACCATGGGTACGAACGAGAACGCCGTCCTGCGCGTCCCCGCGGCCTCTCCGGCCGACGCGCTCGCCTACTTCACCGGCCAGCTGGCCTTCCGCACCGACGTCTCCGACGTCCACTCGGCGCTGGAGGGCGGCGAACCGGGCTTCACGCTCGTGGACTCGCGCGGTGCGGCCGCGTGGGGCCAGGGCCGCGTCCCCGGCGCCGTGCACCTGCCGACCGACGAGATCGCCGCGCGCGCCGCCGGACTGGTCGACCCGGCCCTGCCGGTCGTCGTCTACTGCTGGGGGCCGGGCTGCAACGGCGCCTACCGGGCGGCGGTCGAGTTCGCGCGGCTCGGGTACCGCGTGAAGGAGATGATCGGCGGCATGGAGTACTGGATCCGCGAGGGCCTGCCGGTGGCCACGGACGCGGGCGTCGAGCGCGGCGAGCCCGACCCGCGCACCGTGCCCGTGGACGGCGTCTCCTGCGCCTGCTGAGGGCGGGCCATAATCGAGCCATGACCGAACTGCTTCCCATGCCCGAGGACTGGACTCGCGCACTGGCCATCGTGGCCCACCCCGACGACATGGAGTACGGGGCGGCCGCGGCCGTCGCGCGCTGGACCGGCGAGGGCCGCGAGGTCGCGTACCTCATGGTCAGCCGCGGCGAGGCCGGGATCGACACCATGAGCCCCGAGGAGTGCGCGCCGGTGCGCGACGCCGAGCAGCGCGCCTCGGCCGCGGTCGTCGGCGTCTCGTCCGTGGAGTTCCTCGACCACCGGGACGGCGTGATCGAGGCCGGCGCGGCGCTGCGCCGCGACCTCGCCGCCGCGATCCGGCGGCACCGGCCCGAGCTCGTGATCACGTTGAACCGGCGCGAGTACTTCAACCCGGGGCACTGGAACAGCGCCGACCACCGGGCGGTGGGCGAGTCGGTGCTCGACGCCGCCAACGACGCGGGGAACCGGTGGATCTTCCCCGAACTGGCCGAGGAGGGCCTGGAGCCGTGGGGCGGGGTGCGGTGGGTGGCGCTCGCGGCCTCGCCGGAGTCGACGCACGCGGTCGACGTGACCGGCACGCTCGAGGCCGGGGTGGCCTCGCTCCTGGAGCACCGCGCCTACATCGCGGCGCTCACGGACGAGGACCCCGAGACGTATGTGCGCGGGTTCCTGACGGCGTTCGCGGAGGCCTCGGGCGAGCGCTTCGGCACCAGGTACGCCACCACCTTCGAGCTGATCAACTTCTGACACGCGCCGCGGCGGCGTCGAACGGGCCCGTGGCCGGGCGGGCGCCCGGCGGCTCCGTCCGGTCCGCCCCCTTTGAGGGGCGTGGAGGGGTCTGCGGCCGCCCGCCGCGCCCCCGCTCCGGGATGCCGGAGCGGGGACCGGGTCGCAGTCCGGTCCCCGCTCTCGCTCTGGGGTCCACCGCGGCGGGCGCGGCAGTTCAGGCGAAGCCGCCCTCCGCCCGTCCGTCCTCGCCGGACTCGGTGGCGGCCTCGAAGGTGTAGTCGTCGTCGTCGGCGCTGCGCGGCCCCGACCCGTGGTTGAACTGGCCCGCGAACGTGTACTCGCCCGCGGGGAGCACCTCGCCGTCCCGCAGGGTCCAGCGGTACACCAGGTAGCCGTCCTCCTCCGCGACCTGGGCGTCGCTGAGGCGGCTGTCGGTGGTCCACGCCCCGGTGGACTGGAGGCCCTCGCCGATCGCGACCCGCAACTCCACGCTCAGCTCGGTGAGCGCCTCGTCGTTGCGCAGCGTCAGGTTCGCCTGCGACCAGTAGTCGTTGCTGCCCTGGCCGACCGATCCGTCCGTCGACAGCCACGCGGGGGGACCGGCCTCGCCGGACTCCTCCTGGCCGGTCGTCCCGGCCTCGCCGCCGGTGGTCTCCGAGGCCTCCCCCGTGGAGGTCTCGGCGCCGCTCGAGGGGTCGGGGGCCCCGGGGGCCGAGGTGGCGGGGCCGGCCGCGGGCGGGTCGGGGGTCGGGCCGACCACGGGGCCGAGCCCGAGGCTCTGCCCGAAGACGACGACGGCGCCGATGAGGACCACGGCCGCGCCGGTCGCCAGCGCCAGGTGCGAGATCCGCCAGCCCGTGCGCTCCGGTTCGGCCCGCGCGCCGCGCGGCTCGCGCATCCCCTCGGACACGCGCGACCACATCCGGTCGCGGTCCGGCTCGTACTCCTCGGCGCTCGCGCGGAGCCGGTCGGGCAGTTCGTCGCTCACCGGTCCGCCCCGTTCCGCAGCGGGGCCCGCCCGGCCTGGGGGCCGAGGAGGCGCCGCAGTTCGGCCAGGCCCTTGGACGTCTGGCTCTTGACGGTGCCGATCGAGACGCCCAAGGCCTCGGCGGTCTCGCGTTCGGACAGTTCGAGGGAGTGGCGCAGGACCACGCAGGCGCGGCGGCGCAGCGGGAGCCGGGCCAGGGCCTGGCGCACGTCGAGCACGGCGGCCGAGTCGGGGCCGTCGTCGGATTCGCCGGGGCGCTGCCAGAACAGGGTGTTGCGGCGGCGTTCGCGCACGGCGGTGCGGATGCGGGTCTTGGCGAGGTTGGCGACGATGCCGCGCGCGTAGGCGATCTGGGACCGGGCCCGGCGGGCCTGGTCCCACTGCCGCCACACCGCGAGCATCGCGTCGGCCGCGAGGTCCTCCGCCGCACCGCGTTCGCCGATGAGCAGCCACGCGAACCGGGCCAGCTCGGCGTGGTGCCGCTCGAAGAAGGCGCGGAAGGCGTCCTCCTCCAGGTCGGCGGGGACGTCCAACGGAGGGCCTCCGGTCGCGGGTCGATGACGGGGAGGCGGCGATTCTAGCAGCCTGACCAAGTCGTCCTCGCTTCCCGACGAGCGCGCAGGCGCGGGCACCCCCGGTGTCCGCGCCTGCGGCGTCTCTCCATGGCAGGAAAGCCTTTCCGTGCATCCGTCTGTTCGCTCGCGGTGCTTCGCGGCCGGGTCGGCCGTCGCGCCCTGAAGGCGACGGAGCCGACGCGGCCGCGGCACGGCCGTGCCGCGCGTCTCGGTGCGGCCGTGTGCGTTCCCCGCGGAGGGGTGGTGTGGTGCGGCGAGCCGGGTTGCCGCACCGTCCTGTAGTTGCCGCGGACGCCGCGAAGGTTGCCCCGGATTCGAGGATTTCTTCGACGGGGCGCCGATCCGGTGCCGGTGGGGCGGGAGGGGAGGGCGGGTCAGCCGATGGGCGCGGGGAGGTCGGCCCCGCCGAGGAGTCCGGCGAAGAGGCCGTCGAAGACGGCCGCGCGGTCGAACCGCATCGCCCAGTCGCGGGCGGCCGCCGCGGCGGCCGCGCGTTCGGCGGGGTCCGTCGCCAGGGCCCGGTCGAGGGCCGCGGCGAGCGCGGCCGGGTCGGAGTGGGGAACCTCGATCGCGTGGTCGCCCACGGCCTCGGGGATGCCGCCGGTGCGGGTGGTGATGACCGGCCCGCCCCCGGCGAGCATCGTCTCGACCAGGGCGATCCCGAAGGTCTCGACGAACTCGGGGCGCGGTTTGGACGGGAGCGCGTAGGCGGCGCATCCGTTCATGAGCAGCGGCTTCTCCTCGTCCGAGACGTCGGTGAGGAACAGGACGCGCTCGTCCCCGGCGGCGAGCGCCCTGGTGTCGTCCAGGGCGGGGCCGGTGCCGGCGATGACGAGCCGGTGCGTGCCGAAGGCCCGGGACGACCGGTAGGCGGCGATGAGGTCGTCGGCGCCCTTGGCGGCGGCGACGCGGGAGAGGAAGAGGAGGTAGCCGTCGCGTTCGAGGCCGCGGGCGGCGAGGGCCGCGTCGACGGCGGCGGGGTCGGCGCCGGTGTAGGCGGCGGCGTCGACGGCCGGGTAGGACACCTGGACGCGGGCGGCGGCCTCGCCGGCGAAGCGGGTGCCGCAGGCTGCGTCGACCTGCTCGGCCGCTTCGACGATGAGGTCGCGGGTGTAGGCGGAGACGGCGACGCAGCGGTCGTTGGCGAGGTAAGTGGCGAACAGCGAGGCGGCGGCGCCGATGTCGCCGCGTGCGATGCAGGAGCGGACCACGTTGGTGATGTCGGAGCCGACCGCTTCGGCGACGGTGGTGACGTCGGCGGCCAGTCCGCAGGCGCGTGCGGACCGCAGGGCGTGGATCACGGCGTCGGTGTGCGGGGACAGGTACATGGACATGCACACCGTCGGCACGCCGTCGGTGAACAGCTCGAAGAGCCGCCCGGCGAGCCCGAGGAGGTGGCGGCCGTCGGGGACGCGGTAGTCGCCCACGGGGCCGGGCCGCTCGACGGTGATCCCCGGCGAGTAGGGCAGGAGCTCGCCGAGCGGTTTGAGCGGCAGGCCCGCGGCCTCGAGCGCCGCGACCGTCCAGGTCACGATGCGGACGTCGTCGAAGCCGCGGGTGAGGGCGACCTCGGCGAGGCCGCGGGCCTCGGTGGCGTGGCCGCAGATGACCGGGTCGGCGCGGACGACGATGACGAGGCGCCGGGACGGGCGGGGCTGCTCGCTCATGGGTAACTCCCGAGTGCCGGCGCTCCGGGCGCGCCCGGAGCGGTCGGAGGCGGACGGCGGGCGCGTCTTCCTCGCCCAGTCGGACGGTTCGGGGCCGAGGTCGATCTCCAGCCGCCCGCCGCCGTGCAGCTGGTTGCCGGTGATGAAGCCGCGGTCCAGGGGCCTGCCGTTGAAGCGCGCCGACCGGACGTACCGGGGCGCGCCGCCGGCGGCGTCGGCGCCGATGCCGGTCTCGACGTGGCCGGTGGTGACCAGTTCGAGGTCGTTGCCGCCGAATCGGAGGTCGGCGGCGGCGAACGCGGGCGCGTTGACCAGGAACAGGTTCTGGCCGGCGACGGGGAAGAGCCCGAGGGAGGCCCAGACGTACCACGAGGAGAGGGCCCCGGAGTCGTCGTTGCCGGGGAGGCCGCCGCGGCCGGTCCCGAACTGGTGGGCGAGGGCGGCGTGGACGATCTCGGCGGTGCGGTCGGGGCGTCCGGCGTAGTGGTAGGCCCAGGGGGCCTCCATGTCGGGTTCGTTGTTGAGGCCTTCGAAGCGGTCGAGGTCCAGGCCCATGGCGAACTCGGGGCCGAACGGCGGGGCGCCGAGCTGGGTGACGGGCGCGGCGCCGTATCCGAAGAAGCGGTCGAGGAGCGCGGTGAACGCCCGGTCGCCTCCGGTGAGGGCGATGCGGGCGGCCATATCGTGCAGGAGCCGGAAGGAGTAGTTCCAGCGTCCGCCCTCGTAGAAGCTGGAGTCGCGCAGGAGCCCGTCGGGGCCGAACGCGTTGGTCCAGCCGCGGGCCTTGGCTTCGAGTTCGTCGGCGAGCCCGTGGTCGCCGAGGCCGCGGGCGACGATGGCGGTGCACCAGTAGCCGGTGGCGAGGTCGAGGGTGTGGGCGACGGGGTGGACGAGGCCGTGCTCGGCGTAGTCCTCGCCGTAGCCGCGGCGCAGGTCGTCCTGCATGTGGACGAGGGCCCAGTCCCATTCGAGGCCTTCGAGCCCGAGTTGGAAGCCGTCGGCGAGCACGGTGTGGGCCAGGGCCGAGGCCTGCCGGAAGAACCGGTCGGAGCCGCGGGCCATGCGGTAGCCGATGGGGAGGTTGCCCTCCTCCTCGGCGACGCGCACGAGGGTTTCGAGCATGTCGGCGCCCTTGGCCGGGTCCAGGGCGGTGAGCAGCGGAAACTGGGTCTTGTACATGTCCCACATGGTCGCGATGTCGAACACGAAGGGGCCCTTGGAGGGCCAGAAGGGGCTCTCGTCCTCGGCGAAGCAGGGCTTGATGAGGGAGTGGTAGAGGGCGGTGGCGAACACGGTGCGGCGCTCGGGGGTGCCGCCGTGGACCTCGACTCGGGAGAAGTAGGAGGACCAGGCCTCGTGTGCGGCGGCGCGGGCGCGGTCGAAGCCGGCGTCGCCGGGGAGGGCCTGCTCGAGGTTGCGGCGGGCCTGGTCGGTGCCGCGCATGGAGAAGCCCATGCGGATCTCGACGGTGGCGCCGGCGCGGAGGGGGCCCATGAACATGAGGCCGAAGGGGCGCAGGGTGGTGCGGCGGATGTAGTCGAAGTCGAGGCGGGTGCCGCCGTCGACGCGGCGGCGGTCGTACCAGACGAGCTGGCGCCAGCCGCCCGGCGTGTCGGCGTCGATGTAGACCGAGAGGGGGACGCCCTCCATGACGACGGTGCCCTGGGCGCGGCCTTGGCCGAGGCTTTCGAGTCCGGCCCGGAGGGGGACGGTGGTGCCGTGCTCGATGGCGAGGCCGCCGTAGGAGAAGTCGACGACGACGCGGGCGGAGGCGGTCTCGGGGAAGGTGTAGCGGTGGACGGCGGTCTTCTCGCCGACGGTGAGCTCGCAGCGGATGCCGGTCTCGAGGGTCGCGGCGTAGTAGCCGGGTGCGGCGGTCTCGTCGCGCAACCGCCAGCGGGTGCCGAGGGCGTCGAGCGGTTCGAGCATGGGGGTGACGCGGAAGTAGTTGTAGTACTTGCGGATCGCGCCGGTGCCGGACTGCTGGAAGTGGGTGAAGCCGCTGGCGACGTAGTCGTCGTAGATCGGCTGGGGCGCGCCTTCGGTGGCGATGCCGTAGCGGCCGTAGCCGGTGGGGTAGGCGCCCGAGCAGGCGCAGGCCGAGACCATGCCGAGGGGGTGGCAGGCGCCGGGGTGGGTGTTGCCCACCTGGGCCTTCGGCCACCACCATGTGGCGGCCGGCCCCTGCGCCGCGGGCAGATCGGTGGCGGCCGTACCGATGAACGGGTCAACGCTGTGCAAGATGCGATCGAGATTAGAGTCCGTTCGTCACGCCCTCGTTACAGCGTGGTGAACGTGCGAGCAGCGGCGCGGTTCCGCCCGCCGTCAGCCGCCGAGGTGGTCCGCCGCGGCGATCGCGATGACGTCCGATCCGTCGAGGGTGGTGATCGCCCCCGGCGGCACGCCTTCGCGCAGCAGCGCCTCGGGGACCCGCTCGTCGCCGAGGAGGGTCCGCAGGAGGTCGACGGTGACGCCGCCGTGGCAGGCCACCGCGATGGGGCCCGCCGCGCCCCGGTCCTCCAGGAACGCCCGGAACCGCTCGCCCGCCGCCCGCGAAGAGTCGCCTGTGGACGGTGTGAAGTCGCGGTCGGCGGCGGTCCGCGCCCAGTCGGCGGCGAAGCGCGCGAACGGGACGGCGCCGTCCCAGTTCATCCGCTCGGTCACGCGCGCGTCGACCCGCACCTCGAGGCCGCACGCGTCCGCGACGATCGCGCCGGTCTGCCTGGCGCGCAGCAGGGGTCCCGCGTACACCGCCCGCAGTCCCTTGGCGCGCAGCCGTTCCCCGGCCAGGGCGGCCTGCTCGCGGCCGCGCCCGGTCAGGCCCGGGTCGCCCGGCCCGCGCTCCTTCTCCCCGTGCTGCACTAGGTACACGATGCCCATCGCCGCAGCGTAGCCCCGGGGGTAAGGCTGTCCCCACCTTTTATTCGGCGGCTCACGGCAGTGCGCGGCGGCACCGGCCCCCATAGCGTCAGGGGCATGAACGAGACCTTCGCGACCGCGCCGGCCGGCACCATCCGCGCCCGCCACCGCCGCCGCACGCTCCAGGACCGGGCCGCCGCCTCCGGCCTCGCGCTCACCGCCGGCGGCCGCCGCTGGCACCGCCCGCTCGTCGTCCTCGGCGTCGCCTGCGCCGTCGTCGCCCTCGCCTCGCTGCTGGCGATCCCCTTCGACGACCGCGTGATCCAGGGCGAGTCGGTGTGGATCAAGGCCGCCAAGTTCGGCTTCTCCTTCGCCGCCTACTGCCTCTCGCTCGCCTGGCTCCTGGCGCACATGACGAAGCTGCGGCGCACCGGCTGGGTGCTCGGCACCCTGTTCGCGGTGATCAGCGCCGCCGAGGTCGGCGTCATCGTCGCGGCCGCCGCCGCGGGCGCCTACAGCCACTTCAACACCTCCGACGACCCGTTCAACCAGGTCGTGCAGTTCGCGTTCCAGTTCGTGCCGGTCATGTTCATGGTGAACGCGGCCATCGCGGTCGTGGTGCTGTTCCAGCGCATCGGCGACCGGGCCGTCACGGCGGTCGTGCGCTGGGGCCTGATCCTGTCGACCCTGGGCATGTTCGCCGCGCCCTTCATCGTCTCCGTGGGCGGCCAGGGCGAGCGCGTCGCGGAGGACGCGAACGGCGAGCAGGTCGTGCTCAACGCCGCGCACGGCGTGGGCGACCCGGACGGCAACGGCATGTTCCTGACCGGCTGGTCCACCACCGGCGGCGACATGCGCGTCGCCCACTTCATCGGCCTGCACGGCATCCAGGTCCTCATCGGGCTGGCGATGCTCCTGGGCTTCGTCGCGGCCCGCCGGGCCTGGCTGCGCGACGACCGGGCCCGGGCCGCGGTCGTGCGCTGGACCGCGATCGGCTGCCTGGGGGTCTACGCGACCGCGGTGTGGCAGGCCCTGCGAGGCCAGTCGTTCGCCGCGCCCGACGCCGCGTCCCTGGCCGCCTACGGCGCCTCCGTGCTCGCGGCCGCCGCCGGGATCGCCCTGGCGGTGCGCCGGGCCCGGCGGGCGGCGCCCCCGCTCGACGGCTCGCACGAGGCCCTCGCGGTCGACGCGGCCGAATGGGAGCCCGCCGTCCCCCTCCGATAACGCTTTCCGTACGGCGTTGCGCCGGGGCCGGGGCCGCCGTAGGCTGGCCCCGGCCCCGTCCCACAGCATTGGAGGCAGACACCATGGCACCGTTGCGGCCCCAGCGACTGCACCCCGGCGACACGGTCGCCATCGCCGCCCCGTCGGGGCCCATGACGCCCGACCGCCGCCCCCAGCTCGACGCGGCCGCGGCCGCGTTCGCGGCCATGGGGTTCCAGGTCCGCGTCTCACCCCTGGTCGAGGCCGCCGAACGCCACTTCTGGCGCTCGGCCCCGCCCGAGGCGCAGGCCGCCGAGTTCAACGCCCTGCTGCGCGACCCCGAGGTCCGCGCGATCGTCCCGTTCGCGGGCGGCAACGCCACCACGGCCTACCTCGACCGCATCGACTACGACGCGATCCGCCGCGACCCCAAGCCGCTCCTGGGCTTCAGCGACATCACCGCGCTCCACCTGGCGTGCCACTCGCAGACCGGCCTGGTCGGCTTCCACGCCGACTTCGCGCCCGGCCTCGGCGGCGGGTTCTGGAAGGACGCGGGCCCCGAGCGGCACGCCGAGATCGCCGGCCTCGTGCGCGGGCTCCTCACCGGCGAGATCGGCGAGGCGTCGCTCCCGGCCGGCGGCGCCTGGGAGACCTGGCGGCCGGGGCGGGCGACGGGGCGCCTCGTCGGCGGCCTGCTCGACCGGCTCCTCAACGTCCAGGCCACCCCGTACGCGCTCGCGCCCGAGACGTGGGACGGCGCGGTCTTCTTCTGGGAGGACGTGGGCCGCAACCTCGGGCACGTGTGGAACCAGCTGCACGTGCTGCGCATGGAGGGCGTCTTCGACCGGATCGGCGCGATGGTGGTGGGCATCCCGCTCGACGTCGCGCTCCCGGCGGACCATCCCTTCGGGCCGGTGTCGGTGAAGGACGCGGTGCTCGACGTGGTGGGCGGCTACGACTTCCCCGTGCTCGCGGGAGTCGACTTCGGACATACCGGACCGAATCTGCCGATGCCGATCGGCACGTCGGCGGCGGTGGACGCCACGTCGCATCAGCTGCGCCTGCTGGAGTCGCCCGTCGCCTAGACGTTTCCTGCACGAACGGGTTGCTGCCGCAATTCCGACCGCCCGAGCGGTTGCTTTCTTGTGGACCTTCGGGCACGGTTGGTAGACATGAGGATCCGAACCGGCGGCCCCGCGGACGCAGATGAGATCGTGCAGGTGCGCACCGCGTCGTGGCGGGCCGCGTACTCCGGCATCGTGAGCGAGGCGACCCTCGCCGAACTGCCCGAGGTCGCCCCCGAGCGGTTCGTGCGCAACCTCGCCCAGCGGCGCGAGTACGCGATCACCCTCGTGGCCGAGAAGGGCCCCAACGTGATCGGCTTCGCCTCCGTCGGCTGGGACACGCGCGAGAGCGGCGAGGAGCAGTCGGGACCGGGCGAGCCGGGCGAGGTCTGGGCGCTCTACGTCCACCCCGACCACTGGGGCCGGGGCGCGGGCTACGCGCTCATGCGCGAGGGCCACCGCTGGCTCGCCGGGCGGGGGCTGCTCCCGGTGCGGGTGTGGGAGCTGGTCGGCAACGGCGTCGGGCGGCGCTTCTACGAGCGGTACGGCTTCGTCGCCGACGGGAAGCGGGACGACTTCGAGGTGGCGGGCGCCTCGTATCCGATCGAGCGGCTGGTGCTGCCGGAGGACCGGGCCGTCCCCGAGTGGTAGCGGGGCCCGGGCCCGGCGGATTCCCGACCCCGGGGGAAGCGTCAGCGGACGACGTCGAAGACCTGCTTCTGGACGCCGTTGGCGTAGGCCTCGTGCTCGACGAGCCGGAGGTTGACGGCGTCCTGGTCGGCCTCGGAGAACAGGCGCCGGCCCGCGCCGAGGAGCTTGGGGAAGACCAGCAGGTGGTAGCGGTCGACCAGGCCGGCGTCCGCGAGGGCGTGCCCCAGTTCGGCGCTGCCGTGGACGCTGATGGGGCCGCCGTCGGTCTCCTTGAGGGCGGCGACGTCGTCGACCGAGCGGAGGATGGTGGCGGGCCAGCGCTCGTCCTGCTCCTTCAGGGTGGTGGAGACGACGTAGCGGGGCATCGCGTTGTACCCGGCGAACTCCTCGGTCATGGCCGGCCACACCGGCGCGAAGGCCTCGTAGGAGCGCCGGCCCATCAGGAGCGCCCCGGCTTCGTCCTGCTCGCGGGCCTTGATCTCGTAGGCCTCAGGGAGGAACTCGACGTCCTTGACGGTCCAGCCGGTGTTGCGGTACCCCGGTTCGCCGCCGGGGGCCTCCATGACGCCGTCGAGGGAGACGAAGGCGGTGATGATGAGCGTGCGCATGTCGGGTTCCTCCGGTGCGGTTCGGGTGTCTCACCCACTATGACGACGCGGCCCGACGGTTCTCATCGCGGACCTGAAAGCCGCTTCGGGGAACCGGTCGCTCACGGCAGGCGCAGGCGCGCGACGACCGGGGCGTGGTCGCTGCCGGACTTGTCGAGGACCTCCCAGTCGAGGACGGCGATGCCCGCGTCGGCGAGGACGTGGTCGAGGGTGACGGCGGGGGGCCGGACGAGGCCGTTCAGGTACCCGCCCTCGATGGGCCGCCAGGTGGCGCGCAGGCCGTCCCCGGCGGCCTCGGCGGCGTCGGTGTAGCCGGCGTCGAGGAGGTCGCGCATGTTGGCGTGGTCGAGGGTGGCGTTGAAGTCCCCGGCGAGCACCCACGGGACGCCGCCGTCGGGGCGGGGGAGGTCGTCGAAGTCCTCTTCCCACAAGGGGATCCGCTCGGGGGTGGCGGGGGCGGCGGTGTGGACGGCCATGAAGCGCACGGCCTGCCCGCCGCCGAGGTCGACCTCGGCGCCGATCTGGTAGAAGATGCCGTCGCGGCCGACGGTGTCGATGCGCTCGATCGGGTGGGCCGAGTAGAGGCCGGTGCCGACGGCGAGGTCGTCGGGTTCGAGGACGGCGTGCGGCAGCAGCTCCTCCAGGCCGAGCGCGGCGAGCCCCTCGGCCGCGCCGGGGGTGAGCTCCTGGACGCTGAGCAGGTCCGGCCGGTGCTCCTCGACGAGGTCGACGACCTTGCCCAGGTCGGTCTGGCCCACGTAGAGGTTCACGGACATGACGGTGAGCTCGGGGCCGGCGGCCGCGGGCGGCTCGTCGGGGAGGGCCCGGGGCGCGAGTGCGGCGGCGAGCGCCGCGACCGCGACGGCGGTGACCGCGGCGGCGGCCCAGTGGCGCACGGCCGCTTGGAGTCCCGCGCCGACGAGCGCCGCGGCCGCGAAGTAGGGGACGAACGCGACCGTGGTGACCAGGATCCAGCCGGTCTCCAGGCCGAGGAGGCGGACCAGCGCGTAGGCGAGGACGCCGGCGGTGCAGGCCCAGGACAGGAGCCGCAGCGGGCGGCGCCGGTACCAGGGCCGCCGCCCGGGGGCGGCGGCCTCGTCGGGTTCGGCGACCGCGACGGCCCCGTCGTCTTCGCTCATGGGCCGGAAGCCTAACGCGCGCCGTCCACATCGGCGGTGACGCGGCTCGGGGGTCCCCTGCGATGGCGGTGCCGACATATGATGAGTAGTCCTCGTATAACTCATGGCGGCTGGAGGTTCGATGTTCGGAGAAGACGTGATCGCGCAGCAGCTGGCGGACGCCCGCGAGAAGCTGAGCAGTGCCGTCAAGGCCCCGGAGGCGAACCAGGTCGAACCGGTCACGGTGGAGGGCGTCGAGGGGCTGCTCCGCGTCACCGTCGGCGCGGACGGGCGCATCGCGGGCTTCGAGGCCGACACCCGCGTGATGCGGGCCGGTTCGGAGTTCCTGTTCGCCGAGGTGCAGCGCATGGTCAACGCCGCCTTGGACGAACGCGCGCAGGCCATGGGCACCGACGAGCCGGTCCCGGACCTGGAGGCGATGAACGAGTCGGTCGCCGAGATCCAGGACCGCTCCCTGCGCCAGTTCCAGGCCATGAGCGCCTCCATCAGCGAGGTCATGGCGAAGCTCCACGGGGGGCGCTGACCGTGGCCGGCTTCCAGATCGACACCGAGTCCATGCGTCAGGCCGCGGACCGGCTCGACGCCGCCAAGGACGAGGTCCAGGGCCTGCTCGACCAGTTCACCGGCGCCCTGGGGCAGTTCGCCGACGCCTTCGGCGGCGACGAGATCGGCATGCTGGTGGGCATCGCCCACCAGGCCTGTTCGGACGCGCTCACCGAGTGCTTCACGACCAACATCGACGAGCTCGCCGACTACGCGCAGTGCGTCCGGGAGATGGCCGACGACCACGAGGCCACCGACGCCGAGATCGCGCAGATCTTCGGCGGGCTCCAGGGCGGACTCGGCGGCTGACCCCGCCCTCGAGAATGAGGAGGCATCGCATCACATGGGCCTGCAACTGCCCTCGGAGCTGACCGGCCTGCTGAGCATGCTCGGCTACGACTGGCCGGAGTCCGACGAGGAGTCGATCTTCAACCTGGCGGGAGAGTGGACCGGCATGGCCGACCAGATCGCCGGCAGGGTCGAGTCGCTGAACGCGGCCGCGCAGACGCTGCTGGAGAACAACACCGGGGCGGAGATCGACGCGTTCAGGGACGAGTGGGAGGACGCCGAGTCGGCGGTGCGGAACCTCGCCGACGCCGCGAATCCGACCAATCTCATCAACATCGGCCTGGTCATCGCCGCCGGCGTGGTCCTGGCGTTGAAGGTGCAGGTCATCGTCCAGCTGGTGATGCTCGCCTTCCAGATCGCCCAGGCGATCGCGACCGCCGCGGTCACGTTCGGCGCCTCGCTCGCGCAGATCCCGATCTTCAAGTTCATCACCGGCATGATCATCGACCAGCTGGTCGGCATGGCCATTGACATGGTGCTCAATGGCTAGGCGCAGGACGAATCCCGCCCGCAGGGGTTTCAACGGCAAATGCGCCAGGGTCGTCGCGGCGACGCTCGACGATGTGAAGGCCTTCCGGACCGCCAAGGGCGGCGGCCAGAAGCCGGTGGTGCTCGAACTCAAGTTCACCCCGGACATGAACAAGAAGGACTTCAACCGCAAGGCCAAGGACCTGGTGCGCCTCGGCAACCAGGGCCGGCTCAAGCGGGTGCTCAACACCAAGAGCCTGCGCGACCCCAAGTTGACCTCCAAGCACCGCAGCGACATGATCGCGAAGACCGCGAGGAACCACAAGGGCAATCCGAAGCTCAAACAGATTCTCGAGCAGTTCCGCGGTACGGAGAAGGGCGCCGACGGGAAGGTCAGACCGAAGTCGATCACGCACAAGGGCCAGATCCGGGACCCCGATCACATTCACGAACTCCAGCTCGGCGGCCCCGACGACGTCTCCAACCTCCGCTGGATGGACGCCTACACCAACCGTAAGATGGGCCGGGAGATCTACGAGGCGATGGAGGCCGCGGGCGTCAAAGAGGGCACCCCGATCATCGTGAGGCTGGTGAGATGACGGACGGCATCGACGAACTCCGCAGGAGGGTCGTCGCGGCGCAGACGGCTCTCGACGACATCGACTGGGACGGCGTCAGCCCGGTCATCGGCGTCCCGGGACCGCGCGAGCGGACCGCCGACCTCCCGGTCCCGTTGCAGCGGCTGTACTCGGTGTTCGACGGCTGCGAAGCGTTTCCGCTGATGGAGATATCCGGCTACGCCGACGTGCGGAACGCCTTCCGAGCCGAAGTGGGCGACGGACCCGTCGAGCGGTTGCTGCGCGATGAGGTCGGCATCGGCACCGTCACCTCGTCCGATCTGCTCACCGTCGGCCGCGGGAGCGGCTCCGTCAGTCTGTGGGCCACGGACGACTTCATGTCCTTCGAGGAGACCGGCGAGCCGATCGAGCGACGGCTGTTCGTCGAGGACCCGATCGCGTTCTTCACCGAGCACCTCTTCGGCGCCGGATACCGGGAGCACGCCTTCGCCGAGGACGACCCGTGGCTCGCGCTCCTAGTGCACGCGAAGCTCGCGTGACGATCGTCCGCGCTTGAGACGAACCGAGGATTTCACATGGCTGCATCAGCGAAATACCGCTCGCTCTGGGGCGAGGCGATGATCCCGTTCCCCAGGGAGGCGTGGACGGACGCCGGGCTCCCTCCCGGCTCCCTGCCCGAGGGTGACGAGATCCCCATGGAGGTCGAAGTCGTCTTCACTTCATTGCTGAAGGGCGAGATCGGGATGTACGACCCGATCCAGTTGACGACCGAGAACGGCAAGCTCGATGTGCTGCTGATCGTGGTCGGCGCGGTCCAGGACAACACGGACCTGCTGTACGTCATCGACCCGAAGACCGATGAGGTCCTCCAGTTCGACCTCGTCGAGCAGGACATTCAAGGCGTCAACACGAACTTCCGGTGTTTCGTCGAGTTCCTGTACCACTTCGAGCGCTTCATCGAGGCCGACGAGGGCAAGCCGGGACGTGCGGGCAAGGCCGCGGAGCTTCAGGAGCGGCTGCGGGCCGTCGACCCGAACGCTTTCCAGCCCGATGCCTGGTGGCCGCTGGTGCTCGAGCAGTTGACCGCCTGACTTGCAGCTCGAGGCCCGCGTCGGCCGGCTCCGCTCGCACGTCGACGGGCAAGGACTTCGCAACGGCGCAGACCGTTGAGGACCGGCACCGCTTGGCGGCACGCGAGAGCGGCCGCTCAGAGGGTGCCGTCCGGCGGGCGGGTCCTCGCCGGTGCGGCGCCTCGTCACGGCGCCGCTCCTGCGGCGAGGGCGTTCGCGACCGCGTCGGCGGTGGTCGCCGAGAGCGCCTCGACCGCGTCCTGGTCGCCGGAGAGGATGAGCAGCCAGAAGAAGACCGGGCCGATGAGCAGGGCGTGGACCGTCGCGGTGTCGGGGGCGGCGGCGAGTTCGCCGCGCGCGACGGCGCGGGCCAGGACCTCGCCGAGGACGAACTGCTCGCGTTCGATGAACGTGCCGGTGAAGCGCGCCCCGAGCCGGGAGTCGGCGTGGAGGTCGGCGAGAAGGCCGTGGAGGACGTCGGGCGGGGCGGCCCCGAGCTGCGCGGCGATGGTCCGGCACACGGCGGCGAGGTCGCCGCGGAGGGTCCCGGAGTCGGGCGGCGGCGGCTCCTGCATGTCGTGGACGGTGGCCGCGAAGATCATCTCCTGCTTGGTCGCGAAGCGCCGGTAGATCGCGGCCTTGCCGATCCCGGCGCGGGCGGCGACCGCGTCGACGGTGAGCCGGGCGTAGCCGCGTTCGGCGAGCAGTTCGCGGGTGGCGGCGGTGATGGCGCCGTCGATCTGGCGGTCGCGGGGGCGCCCCGCGGCGGGCTTGGGTTGCGGCATGGCGCTACGATACAGAACCATCAGTATCGGAACTGTCAGTTCCGTAATTGGAGGTTCGGATGATCAAGTGGGCCGGTTGGATCTTCACCGTCCTGGGGGCCGCGCACCTGCTCCTGGGCCTCGCGCTCCTCGCGCCGCACCACGCGGGCGCGTGGCTCGGCGGCGCCCTGTGGGCGCCCGCGGGGACGCTCGCCGAGATGGACCCGGTCATGGGTGGGTTCTGGATGACGACGGGCAGCTTCGGGCTGCCGCTGCTGGTGGTCGGGCAGACCGTGCTGTGGACGCGGCGCCGGGGCCTGGTGCCCCCGGCGTTCATCGGCTGGACGATCGGCGCCTGGTCGCTGGCCGCGGGACTGGTCTTCGAACCGGCGCCGTGGATCGCGGCCACCGCGGGCGCCGTCCTCCTCGTCGCCGGGACGAGGCGGGGCGCCCGCGTCCCGGCGGAACCGGGCGCCGCCCGGCCGGTCGCCTAGAGCCGTTCGGCGAGGCTGACGACCTCGACGTCCATCGAGGAGTTCGCCGGGAAGTCGAACCGGGACGGGGCCACGCCGGCGGCCACCAGGTGCGAGCCGAGGGCCGCGACCATGGCGCCGTTGTCGGTGCACAGCTTCGGGCGCGGGTAGCGCAGCGTCAGCCCTGCCTGCTCGGCGCGCTCGACCGCCAGGCCGCGCAGCCGCGAGTTGGCCGCGACGCCGCCGCCGAGGAGGATCGTCTCGACGCCGTGCTCCTTCGCGGCCAGGATCGCCTTGCGGGTCAGCACGTCGCACACGGCCTCCTGGAAGGCGGCGGCCACGTCGTTCACCGGGACGTCCTCACCGTCGGCGCGGCGGGCCTCGATCCAGCGGGCCACGGCGGTCTTGAGCCCCGAGAACGAGAAGTCGTAGCGGTGCCGCTCCATGTCCTTCGCGGCCGACAGGCCCCGCGGGAACCGCACGAACGCCCGGTCGCCCTCCTTGGCGGCCCGGTCGATGTACGGCCCGCCGGGGAAGGGCAGCCCCAGCAGGCGCGCGACCTTGTCGAACGCCTCCCCGGCCGCGTCGTCGATGCTCGCGCCCAGCTGCGTGACCTTCCCCGCGAGGTCCTCGACCATCATGATCGTCGAGTGGCCGCCCGAGACGAGCAGCCCGATCGCCGGCTCGGGGATCGGGCCGTTCTCCAGGGTGTCCACGGCGATGTGCGCGCTGAGGTGGTTGACGCCGTACAGCGGCACGCCCGTGGCGATCGAGTAGGCCTTGGCCGCGCCGACGCCGACCATGAGCGCCCCGGCCAGGCCGGGCCCGGCGGTGACGGCGATGCCGTCGAGATCGGCGAGGGCGAGCCCGGCGTCGTCCAGGGCGCGCTGCACGGTGGGCACCATGGCCTCCAGGTGGGCGCGGCTGGCGACCTCGGGCACGACCCCGCCGAAGCGGGCGTGCTCGTCCACCGAGGACGCGACCGCGTCGGCCAGGAGCTCGTGCCCGCGCACGATCCCGACGCCGGTCTCGTCGCACGAGGTCTCGATGCCCATCACCACGGGGGCGCTGGAGCCGGTTCTGTCGTTGTTCACAAGTCCATCCTCATCACGGCGGCATCGGTGCCGGTGTGCTGGTAGTAGCGCTTGCGCACCCCGATGCCGTAGAAACCGTACGCGTCGTAGAGGCGCTGCGCCGGGCCGTTGTCGACCGCGACCTCCAGGAGCACCGACTTCGCGCCGCCCGCCCGGGCCCGCTCGATCAGGTCGTCCATGAGCATCCTGGCCACGCCCCGGCGGCGGTAGGCCGCGTCGACGGCGATGTTGTTGAGCCACGCCTCGGCCTCGTTGTACGCGGTCCCGGCGTACCCGGCGACGGTGCCGCCGTCGAACACGGCCCGGTAGTCGTGCCCGGCGGACAGCTCGGTCCACAGCAGGCCCTCGCTCCAGGCCTCGGGGCCGAAGATCGCGGCCTCCATGGCCGCGACGGCCGGGAGGTGCCACCAGCGCAGCCGGTCGATCCGCAAGTCACCGTTCATCACGTCAAGCTGTACCACGCGCGGGCGCGGTCACGGCAGCGGCGAGGCCTGCGCGCCGCCAGGTGGAACGGCGGCGGGCTGCGCGTCGGGGCGGCGCAGGTACAGCGGGGTGAGCTGCTCGCTCGGCGCGCCCGCGAGCAGGCGGGGGGCGGCGAGCTCGACGAGTTTGACCAGGTCGGGGTAGACCGGTTCGGTCTCGGCCGGGACGGGCAGCTCGGCGGCGTACTTGCTGGCGCCCTCGCCGATGGCGTAGTCGGCGCCGGTCTCGGGCAGCTCCGCGGGCCGGCACACCTGCGGTTCGCCTTCGCGGACGCCGTCCTCGTAGACGGCCCAGTAGACCTCTTTGCGGCGCGCGTCGGTGGCCGCGAGGGCCCGGCCCCGCGTGTTGCCGCCGATGCCGTCGAGCGAGCAGACCCCGTAGACGGGGACGCCCGCGCCGTCGGCGAACGCGGCGGCGGTGACCATGCCGACCCGCAGGCCCGTGAAGGGGCCGGGGCCGATCCCGGCCACGACCGCGTCCACGTCGGCGGCCCGCTTCCCGGCGTCGGCGAGGCAGCCCTCGATGAACGGGGCGAGCTTCTCGACGTGCCCGCGGCCGTCGATCTCGCGGCGGAACGCGGTGAGGAACACCTCGTCGTCGTCGAGGTCGACGAGGGCGGCCTGGACGGCGCTGGTGGACGTGTCGAGCGCGAGAATTCTCATGCGGCCGCGCCCACGCGCGCATCGGGGCCGACCGACGGCTCGTCGCCGAGGAGGCTCGCGAGGCGCTCGGCCCAGTCGCCGCCGCGCCCGTGCAGGACCGCCTCGCGGGTCTCGTCGGCGCGGCGCTCGATCGCGATCTCCAGGTGCGACTCGGCCAGGCGCTCGGCCAGGCCCGCGCCCCACTCGACCACGGTCACGGCCGCGTCGACGTCCGTGTCCAGGTCGAGGTCGTCGAGCTCGTCGAGGGTCTCGAGCCGGTAGGCGTCGACGTGGACCAGCGGCACCCCCGCCGCGCCCGCGCGGTGCGAGCGGGCGATGACGAACGTGGGGCTGGTGATGCGCCCCTCGACGCCGAGCCCGGCGCCGACGCCCTGCGTGAGGGCGGTCTTCCCGGCCCCGAGCGGGCCGGTGAGGATCACGAGGTCGCCCGCGCGCAGGACCGCGGCGAGGCGCCGTCCGAACTCGTGGGTGTCGGCGGCCGTATGGAGCTGGAGCCTCACGTTTCACTCCTCCAAGTGCGTCAGTGGTCCGCGGCCGCTGCGGCCCGGAACCGGGTTCACGGTTCGAGATGATGCCCGTGGTGGCGCGAGAACGGCGTCCACCTGCGGTGCCGTCCCCGGTCGGCGTCGCGCGCCGCCTGCCGGGACGGGGCGGCCGCAGCGGAACCGTTGCCGAGGTCAGCCGCGACTTTGTCGATCATCTCCAACAACAGTTGTGAGATCTCACCAGGGTACTCCAGCTGCGGCGAATGGGCCGCCTCGGCTATGAGCCCGAATCGCGAGCCCTTGAGGGCCGCCGCGAGCCGCCGGGAGTGCTCCGGCGGCGTCAGCAGGTCCGCCTCGCCGACCAGCACGAGCGTCGGCAGGCCCGCGAACTGCGGCAGCGTCGCCGTCTCGTCGTGGTCGAGGATAGCGCGGGCATAGCCCACGATGCTCTGGATGGACGTGCGCCGGTTCATCCGCTCCACCAGGCTGACCAGCGACGCGGGCGGGTCCACGTGCCCGAACGCCGCCCGGCGCGTCAGCAGCCACCCCAGGTCCCCCGCGAGCAGCCGCGACCGGTCGATCAGGTCCGGCGTCCAGCCCGCGACCTGCTGGAGCATCGGCAGCACGGTGCGCCGCAGCCGCCGCAGCGCCCGCATCGGCTTCGTCTCCACCGTGTCCAGCCCCGCCGCACTGCTGGACAGGAACGCGACCCCCTTCACCCGCTCGTGGAAGTCCTCGGGGTGCAGCCGCGCGTACGACTGGATCGTCATGCCGCCCATCGAATGCCCCACCAGCACCAGCGGCCCCTTCGGCGCGGTCGCCGCGATCACGTCGTGCAGGACCTCCGCGAGGTCCTCGATGCCGTACTCGGTGCGCGGCAGCGGCCCCGACCGCCCGTGCCCCGGCTGGTCGTACAGCACCGCCCGCAGCGACACCCCGCCCCGGCCCCCCGCCGCGACCGCCTTCCGCTGGAAGTAGAACGTCGCCATGTCCTGCATGTACCCGTGCAGGAACACCACCGTCAGGTCCGCGTCCTCGGGCCCGGCGGTCTCCACGTGGACGGCCACGCCGTCCCGCGTGTCCACCGTCCGCACCGAGTTCATCGGCGGCAGCTCGAACGGCTCGTGCGCGTACGGGTCGCTCACCGCCGAACGGGTCCGCCGCGCCAGGTAGCGGGGGATGCCGTACGCCAGCGCGGCCCCCACGGCCACGCCGCCGGTGACCCCGCCGGCGATCGCCAGGCCGCGGCGGCGGCGGGACTGCTTCTCACTCATGCGCGCTCACAGTGTCTAGAGGGACGCCGCCTCGCGGGGCGTGCCGGACGGAGGGGGTTCGCCGGGCCGTACGGCTACCCGCCCGCCGCCGGCGCCTCGAGGCCGCGGTTCCACAGCCGGGGGATCCGCGCCCCCAGGCCGGTGAGGATCTCGTTGGGGATGGTCCCGGCCCACGCCGACCAGTCGTCGGCGTCCGGATGCTGCTCGCCCGCGCCGATGAGCACCACCGGCTCGCCGGGCTTGACCGCGTCGTCGCCGCAGTCGACCACGAACTGGTCCATGCAGATCCGGCCCAGCACGCGGCGGCGCCGCCCCGCCAGGTACACCTCGGCCCTCCCCGAGGCCGCGCGCGGCACCCCGTCCGCGTACCCCAGGGGCACCAGCGCCACGTTCGCGTCCCGCTCGAGGACGTGCGTGTGGCCGTAGGAGACCCCGGTGCCGGCCGGGAGGCGCTTGACGCTCATGACGCGGCTGCGCACCTCGATCACCGGCCTGAGGTCCACCGGGAAGTCCGGGACCGGGTTGTAGCCGTACAGGGCGATGCCCGGGCGGACCATGTCGTAGCGCGTCTCGGGGTCGGCGATGAGCGCCGCCGAGTTCGCCAGGTGCCGCACCTCGGGCTCCAGCCCGGCCGCGTCCACCGCGCCCAGGAACCGCGCGAACGCGGCCTTCTGGGCGGCGTTCGCCGGATGCCCCGGCTCGTCGGCGCACGCCAGGTGGCTCCAGGCGCCCACGACGGCGAGCGCGCCCGCGGCCTGGTGCTTCGCGGCCGCCTCGGCGGCCTGCTCCCACTCGTGCTCGGCCACGCCCCCGCGGGACATGCCCGTGTCGCCCTTGAGGTGGACGCGGGCGGGCCGCCCCGCGCGGCCCGCGGCGGCCGCGACCGCGTCGAGCTGCGCGAGCGAGGAGACGCCGAGGTCGATCCCCGCCCCGACCGCCTCCGCCAGGCCCGGCTGGTCGGGCGCGAAGAAGAACGCCATCACGGTGGTGCCAGCCAGGTCCGGGAGCCGCCTGAGCTGCCAGGCCTCCCGCAGGGCGACCACGCCGAGGCTCCCGGCGCCGGCCTCGGCCATGACGCGCGCGGCCGGGACCATGCCGTGCCCGTACGCGTCCGCCTTGACCATCGCCATCATCGGCACGCCCGCGATCCGGGCCAGCGCCTCGACGTTGTGCGCGAGTCGGCGCCAGTCCGCGCTGGCCTTGGCCAGTCCGGACATGCCGCCGTTCACCGGTTCCGCCAGAATGCGGTAGTTGTCCATCGCCACAGGACAAGGGTACGTGCCCGCCGCGGCGGCGCCCGGCAGCGCCGGTGCGCATCACGCGGACCGCCGGGCGCGGCCCGCGCCGCGTCCGGGAGCAGGAGCCCGGCTCCCGGACGCGGCCCGGCGAGGCGCGGCCCCGGCCCCCACGGACGCCGACAGGACCCGCTCCGGATCGCGGAAACCCGCGCCCCGGAGCGGGCGAGACGCTAGGCGACCTCGGCGCGCACGATGCGGGCGGCCTCCACCAGGCCCGCGAGCGAGGGCCGGACCTCCTCGTAGCGGCGGGTCTTCAACCCGCAGTCGGGATTGGCCCACACGCGGTCCGGCCCGAGCGCCGCCACGGCCAGGCGCAGCGCCGCGGCCATCTCCGCGGCGGCGGGCACCCGCGGCGAATGGATGTCCCACACCCCCGGCCCCACCGCACTGCGGTACCCGCCGTCCCCGGCCGCACCGTCACCGGCGGCACCCTCACGGCCGCCCTCGCCCTGAACGCCGCTGGCGCGAACCGCCCGATCGAGATCGGCGAGCACCTCCATCTTCGAACGGGACGCCTCGATCGACGTGACGTCCGCGTCCAACGCCGCGATCGCGTCGATGACCTCCCCGAACTCCGAATAGCAGAGATGCGTGTGGATCGCCGTCCCCGGCCGCGCACCCGACGTGGCGAGCCGGAACGACCGGGTCGCCCACGCCCGGTAGGCATCGCGCGAGGCGGCGCGCACCGGCAGCAGCTCGCGCAGGGCGGGCTCGTCGACCTGGATGATCGCCGTCCCCGCGGCCTCGAGATCGGCCACCTCGTCGCGCAGCGCCAGCGCCACCTGATCGGCCGTGTCCGCCAGCGGCTGGTCGTCGCGCACGAACGACCACGCCAGGATCGTCACCGGCCCCGTGAGCATCCCCTTCACCGGCTTCTCCGTGAGCGACTGCGCGTAAGAGGTCCACTCCACCGTCATCGCCTCCCCAGAGCCCCCGCGGGCGACGTCCCCGTAGAGGATCGGCGGCCGCACGCAGCGCGAACCGTAGGACTGAACCCACCCCGCGGCCGTGGTCGCGAAACCCGTCAGCTGCTCGGCGAAGTACTGGACCATGTCGTTGCGCTCCGGCTCGCCGTGCACCAGCACGTCCAGACCCAACCGCTCCTGCTCGGCCACGACCGCGGCCACCTCCGCCCGCATCCGGGCCCGGTAGTCGGCGTCGATCATCAGCCCCCGGCGGTGGGCCGCCCGGGCCCGCCGCACCTCCGCGGTCTGCGGGAACGAACCGATCGTGGTCGTCGGAATCGGCGGCAGCGGCACCCGCTCCGCCTGGGCCGCACGGCGCTCGGCATACGGGACGCGCCGGTCGGCACCGTCCCCGAGCCCCGCCAGGCGCTCGCGCACGGCCGCGTCGCGCCAGACCTCCGGGCTCGCCGGGCGCGCACCGCGCGGCCCGCCCGGGTCGGCGAGCGCGGTGATCTCCCCCAGCTTCTGGCGGGCGAACGCCAGGCGCTCGGCCAGCCCCTCGGGAAGACCGTCCTCGACCTCCAAGTCCACCGGGACGTGCAGCAGCGAGGACGAGGAGGCGACGCCGACCCGGTCGCTCAGCTCCCGCAACCGGTCGACGTCGGCCGCCGCCCGGGCCAGGTCCGTGCGCCAGATGTTGCGCCCGTCCACCACCCCGCCCAACAGGAATGTTTCACGTGAAACATCGAGGGCCGCAAGTGCTTCCAGGTCGGCGCGGCCGCGCACCAGATCGAGGGCGACCCCCTCCACCCCGGCGTCCAGCAGCACCGGCAGGGACTCCCCGAACGGCCCGTACCCCCCGGCCACCAGGATCTCGGCGGCCCCCACCAGCCGCCGGTACGCCTCGCCCACCGCGACCAGCTCCGCAGCGCTCCGGTCGGCGCACAGGGCCGGCTCGTCCAACTGAACCAGCCCCGCCCCGGCCCTCCCCAAGGCCGCCAGCAACTCGACATAGACCTCCACGAGGTCCCCGAGCCAGTCGAACGGACGGAAACCCGCCGGGGCGTCCTCCGACGCCTTGGCCAGCAGCAGGAACGACACCGGGCCGAGCAGCACCGGCCGCGCGTCCAGACCGCGCCCGCGCGCCTCCGCGAACTCGGCGACCGCCTTCTCGGGCCTGGCTGCGAACACGGTGCCCGGCCCGATCTCGGGCACCAGGTAGTGGTAGTTCGTGTCGAACCACTTCGTCATCTCCAGCGGCGCCGCCTCGGCGTCACCGCGGGCGGCCGCGAAATACGAGGCGAGCGCGTCCCCGCGCCGGTGCCGCGGCGCCAGGGCGTCCACGGCCACGGCCGCGTCGAGCACATGGTCGTAATACGAGAAGGTCCCCGTCGGGACCGCGTCCAGCACCGAGAGGTCGTCGAGCATCCCCGCCCGGACCTCGGCGGCGGCGGCCTCGAGCCCGGCGGCGTCCAGACGCCCCGACCAGTGGGCCTCCAAGGCCCGCTTCAACTCGCGGTTCGGACCGATGCGCGGATAGCCGAGCGCGGTCGCCTGGAGCGGACGGGATCGCGGCGCGCCGGGGCGCGCGGCGGCAGTGGTGGTGTGCATGTGTCAGTTCCCTCGAACGTGCGACAACGGGACCGCGCGCGGTCGCGCGCGGTACGCGGGCAGGTATTCGGACTCGAGGGCGCGCCGTGGCCGGCACCTACTTCCCGCCGCTTCCCAGACCGGGGTCCAGTGCTCATGGCGGGGTTCGTTCCCTCTCACCGCTGCGGGGCAGTCCTGGATTCGCACCAGATTCCCTCTTGGCCGGGCAGTCGCACTGCCGCGGAACCAGCGTCGCCTGCGATGGTACGGGCGCCGGAGCCCCGGGCGCGGGCCGCGACCGGAGTGTGAGAACCCGAAGCGGGCGTTCAGGACGCGCGAGTAGGGTCCGAGCGGAACCGGCGGCCCGCCGGGCGCGTCCGAACGATCGAGGAGGAGCAGTCCATGAGCAGGAAGACCGCAGTCGTCACCGGGGCGAGCAGCGGCATCGGGGCGGCCACCGCGAAGGCCCTGGCCGAGGCCGGGTTCGACGTGGTGCTGGGGGCCCGCCGGGTCGACCGGCTCGCCGAAGTGGCGGCCGCGTGCGGCGGGACCGCCCTGGAGCTGGACGTGACCGACGAGGACTCGGTGGCGGCGTTCACCGCGGTGGTGAGCCGCTGCGACCTGCTGGTGAACAACGCGGGCGGGGCGTTCGGCCTCGACTCGGTGGCCGAGGCCGACATCGAGCTGTGGCAGCGGATGTACGACGTGAACGTGCTGGGGACGGCGCGGGTCACCAAGGCGCTGCTGCCGAAGCTGGTGGCGTCGGGCGACGGGCAGGTCGTGGTGGTCGGCTCGATCGCGGGGCACCAGCCGTACCCGGGCGGAGGCGGGTACAACGCGGCGAAGCACGCGGAGGCGGCGGTGACGCGGGTGCTGCGCATGGAGCTGCTCGGGCAGCCGGTGCGGGTGTGCGAGGTCGACCCGGGGATGGTCGAGACCGAGTTCAGCGTGGTCCGGTTCGAGGGGGACCAGGAGCGGGCCGACGCGGTGTACGCGGGGATGACGCCGCTGACGGCCGAGGACGTGGCCGAATCGATCGCGTGGGTCGCCACGAGGCCGGCCCATGTGAACATCGACCAGATCACCATCACCCCGAGGGACCAGGCGGGAGCCCAGATGGTCCACCGGCACCAGTGACACCACCCGCGGCCGGCGGCGTCACCGAGTTGTCCACAGGCGGGGAACTTCCTGTTGCGGCATTCGGGAAGCCCGTGCCACGGTTGAAGGATGAGCGAGAAGAACGGCCGCGAACGGATCGACGGGACCCTCCACAAGCACGTGTCCTACGAGCACACCGCCGCGTCGGAGGTTATCCACAGGCCGGAAAATACTTCTCGCCGGTCGACGGCAGGGCATGTCAGGGTTGTAACAAAAACCCATCTGGCACTGCGGGATGGTGGCTATAGAAGGGGATTCGCGAAAGTCGCCATACCGAGACCGCGCGCGGGAAGCCACCCGCGCGCGGTCCCCGCAAGACCAGCTCCTCCGCAAAAGGGGCGGGCGGCCGGACTGGTGGTCCGGCCGCCCGCCCTGAACGCATTCACGGCGAGCACTCAGCCCCACCGGCGCCCGGGCCCCGGCCGCCGACGCGCCTGGCACCCGGGAGCGTTCAGGCCGTCAATGTGAACGGCCCGTCAGCGTGAACGGCGCCCGGGAAGCATTCAGGCCGTCAGTGTGAACACCGGCGAGGTCCACTGCTCCCAGTGGTCGGGGTTCGCCTCGTCTCCCAGGGCCTTCAGCACCCGCACCTCCAGTTGCCACCGGCCCGGCTCGAACGCGTTCGGCCGCTGGGCCGCCAGGTCCTCGAGGTGGATCGCCGCCGCGTCGTCGGGGCCCGGTGAGCGCGGCAGGTACGACTCGGGCTCCCAGCGCACGACCTCGCCGGTGTCCGGGTTCGTGGCGCTGATCTGCATCGCGGCGACCTGGTGGCCGAGGAAGACCAGGGCGGCCAGGTCCGGGCCCTCCGCGATGCTGAACGACTCGCCGTCCTCCAGTTCCCGGTACTCGAACTGGCGGGTCTCCTCGTCCTGCGCGACCACCGCGGCCAGGCTCGGGTAGTCCGGGTGCTCCAGGACCGGGATCGCCTGGTAGTCGCCCTGGTAGCCGGAGTATGCGGCCGTCAGGGACTCCCCGTCGCCCGCGGGCCTGGCGGTGATCCGGCCGCCGAAGACGCTGCCGGCGGGCAGTTCCTCGCTCGGCGCCACCGTGACCTCCACGGTGGCCGTCTCGCCGGGGCGCAGGGTGAGCTCCTTCGGTGCGAACGTCACCTCCGGCTCGGCCGCGTTGAAGCCCGGGTCCCTGGCGTCGCCGGTGGTCGCCACCGTGGACCGGTGGGTCAGCTCGTATGAGCGGGCCTCGCTGTCGTGGGAGGTCAGGGTGAGTTCGAAGGTGCGCGCCTCGGTGCCTTCGCCGAGGTTCACGCCCGTGGGGTACAGGCAGGCCTCGGCGTCGAGCGCGTCGATCACGTTGACGACGCCGGTGCCCTGCCGGTGGGCGGCCTCGAGTCCGCTCACCGCTTCGTCCTCGCCCAGTTCGACGGGTTTGGCCGAGTTGGCGAGCCGGGTGCGGACGTCGCGCGGTTTCAGTCGCGGTTCCTCCTGGAGGAGCAGTGCGGCCGCCCCGGCCACGTGGGGGGAGGACATGGAGGTGCCCGAGAGCGAGTCGTACGAGCCGTCGGCGACCGGCACCGTCGACCAGATGCCGCCGCCCGGGGCGGCCAGGTCCGGTTTGAACGTCAGGTCGGGGGCGGGGCCGTAGGAGCTGAAGGCGGAGGCGAGTCCGGCTCGCGGGAGGTCGACGAGCACTGTTTCGCCGGTGAACTCCATGACGGGGGTGGCGCCGTCGGCGATGAGGTCCCGGAGGGCCGCGCCGTCGGTGTCGGTCACGGCGATCATGGGGACGCCGAGGTCGTCGGCGCCGGTGCCGCCGAACGGGCCGGACCGGTCGTTGTAGATCACGACGCCGGTGGCGCCTTCGGCGACGGCCCGCTCGTACTTCTCTTTGAAGGTGCAGGTGCCGCGGGCGATCAGGGCGGTCTTGCCGGCCACGTCGGTTTCGGAGGGGTCGTCGGCGCAGGCGCGGCCGAACCACACGAGTTCGTCGGTGGTGGTGCCGGGCTCGGGTTCGGGGGCCGCGTCGATGGTCCGGTAGCCGATGCCGCGGTCGAGGCCGGGGACGAGCGCGGCGTCCATGCGTTCGGCGGGGTTGTCGGTGGAGGCCACGGCGATGACGTCCTCGCCGATGCCGGGTGCGGAGCCGGAGTAGACGCCGGTCTCGCCGTCGTTGCCCATCGAGGCGACGACGACCACGCCTTTCTCGGTGAGCCGGTCGGCGGCCTTCGCGGTGGGGTAGTCGGGCCATTGGAACGCTTGGCCCAGTGAGAGGTTGACGACGTCCATGTCGTCGTCGAGGGCGGCTTCCAGGGCCTGCATGACGACTTCGGCGCTGGTCGCGCCCTCGCAGCCGAAGACCTTGTAGGCGCCGAGTCGGGCGTCGGGGGCGACGCCGGTGACCTGGCCCTCGGCGCCGACGATGCCGGCGACGTGGGTGCCGTGGCCGCTGCAGTCGGCGGGGTCGTCGTCGGGGGCGGGTGCGGAGTGTTCGGGGTCCTCCGAGTCGAAGTCGTCGCCCACGAAGTCGGCGCCGGTGGCGACGCGGCAGCCGGGGCCGAAGCAGCCGCCGAGGTCGGGGTGGGTGTAGTCGATGCCGGTGTCGATGATGCCGACTTTGACGCCGGCGCCGGTGACGCCGCGGGCGTGGGCGTCGTCGGCGCGGGTGGTGGCGATCGCCTGGGCGAGTTCGGGGGTGCCGGCTTCGGCGGGGGCGTCCGGTGCGGTGCCGGTGCGGGCGGGTCCGGTGAAGACGACGTCGGCCCAGACCTCTTCGACGAGGTCGAGGCGTTCGAGGCGGCGGGCGGTGGCGGGGTCGGCTTCGAGCGAGACGCCGTTCCAGATCCGCGCGAAGTCGTGCCGGAGGGTGAAGTCGAGGTCGTGGGCGGCCGCTTCGAGGGCGTGGGCGTTCGCGCCGGGGGTGAACTCCACCAGCCAGACGGGGGTGGGGAGGTCGTCGGGTGCCGCTTCGGCGGCGGGTGCGGAGGCGGCGAGGAGGGGGAGTGCGGCCGCGGTCGCGAGCAGGGGCCGCCAGTGGGCGGTGTGCGGTGGGGTGGAGCGGCGGTGGGGGAGGGCGCGGAATCCCGGCATGGGGGTCCCTTCGGCTCGTGTCGGCCGGGGTGCGCGGAGGCGCCCGGCGCCCCGGCCGACAGATCTGGCAGGACCTCGATCGTGGGGCATGCGGGGGCTTGAACCGGGGATTTGCCGCCCGCGCGTGTCGCCATTGGGATATAAGCGTGTAAATCGGGCTCAGGTGGGTTCCTGGTGTCGGGTGCGGGCGGTTCAGCCGGTGGCGAGGTGGGCGAGGGCGAAGCCCGCGAGGCCTGCGGCGAGGCCGCAGGCGAGGTTCGCGGCCACGTTCGCGGCGGCGGCGCGCCAGCGGCCCGCTTCGGCAAGGACCAGCGTCTCGTAGGAGAGCGTCGAATAGGTGGTGAGGGCTCCGCAGAAGCCCGTGGCCAGCAGTGCGGTCCAGAGCGGGTCGGTGACGGCGACCGCGAGGAACATCGCGACGGCGGAGCCGGCGGTGTTGACCGCCAGCGTCCCCCAGGGCAGTCGGCGTCCGGCGTAGTGGGCGATCACGGCGTCGGTGAGGAAGCGGGTCGGCGCGCCTACGGCGGCTCCGGCGGCGACCAGCAGGAGTGTCACGGTCCCTCCCGGCGGGCGGTCGCGATGAGCCGGCGGGCGGTCCACATGCCGGCGGCCGCGGCGGTGAGGGCGGCGGCGATGGTCGCGAAGGCGTATCCGAGTGCGAGGAGTGCGGCTTGGGCGTCGAGGGCGCGGCCGATGCCGGCGATGTACGTGGAGAAGGTCGTGAAGCCGCCGAGGACGCCGACGCCCAGGAAGGGCCGCACCCAGTGGGGTCCGGGCCGGATCTCGGTGAGGGTCGCCATGAGTGCGCCGATGAGGAGGCCGCCGGTGGTGTTGGTGAGGAAGGTGGCGAGGTCGAACGCGCCGGGTTCGGCGGGGAGGGCGGTGGCGATGCCGTACCGGGCCGAGGCGCCGATCGCGCCGCCGGCCGCGACCGCGGCGAGTGCGGTGGCGGGGAGGGCGCGGAGGGCGTCGCGCAGGGGCGGGCGGTCGGATCGGGGCACGGGACGAATCTAGCCGGGGTGGCGTGGCGGGCGGGGCGCGGTCGATCGTATGCGATCACTCACTGACGCTTGCGTCCGATATGCGAGAGGGATTACCGTTGAGAGGCTATGAGCTTTTCCGTTACGCACCGGCTTCTGACACGCAGGCGTCACATCGACCTCTGCCGCGTGTCCGCCGTGCTCTGTCGGTAGCTCGTACGGCGTCACCGGCGGACTCGCCGACGTATCCCCCTTTTCCCGTGCTGGTTCCGAGTCCGGTTCAGCATGTCCCGAGACGGCAGGCCCGATGCGGCCGGGCGCCACCGCGCCCGGTGCGGTCGCGCCGTGCCGCCGCCCTGAACCATCGCAGAGGATCACCATGTCCACACCTGCCAGCGCCGCGCCCGGCGGTGCCGCCCAGAACAATGCCGCGCCCGACGGTCCCGCACCGGAGGGTGCCGCCGAGCGGGACGGGAGGCGTCGCCGCTTCAAGGTCCCGTTCGCCGCGCAGCTGCTCATCGGTCTCGTGCTCGGCCTCGCCTTGGGCTACGCGGCCCGCCAGTGGTCGGTCGAGTGGCTCGGCACGACCCTGGAGACGGTCGGCACGCTGTTCGTGCAGCTGCTGTTCCTGATCGTCCCGTTCCTGGTCTTCACCGCGATCGTCGCCTCGATCGCGAATCTCCGCAATCTCGCCAACGCGGGCCGCCTGGTCGCCAAGACCCTCGGCTGGTTCGCGGTCACCTCGCTCATCGCGGTGGCGATCGGCCTGGGCATCGGGCTGGCGACGAACCCGGGCGAGGGGGTCGAGCTGACCAGTGCGGCCGCCGCGCCGGAGACCTCCGGTTCGTGGACCGACTTCCTGACCGGGATCATCCCGACGAACATCGTCGACGCGTTCGTGAACGTGAACGTCCTGCAGATCGTGTTCGTCGCGATCATCGTCGGGGCCGCGGCTGCGAAGACCGGCGAGCGGGCCGAGCCGTTCCTGCGGTTCAACGCCGCGGCCCTGTCGCTGATCCAGAAGGCGCTGTGGTGGGTCATCCGCCTGGCGCCGGTCGGCACCGCCGCGCTCATCGGCAAGTCGGTGTACGCGTACGGCTGGGATCTGCTGGAGCCGCTGGCGGTCTTCAGCATCGACATCTACGCGGGCGCGCTCGCGGTGATGCTCATCGTCTACCCGGTGCTGCTGCGGCTGGTGGCTCGCGTCTCGCCGGTGCAGTTCTTCCGCAAGGCGTGGCCGGCGATCCAGTTCGCGTTCGTGTCGCGCTCGTCGGTGGGGACGCTGCCGCTGGCGCAGAAGATCGTGACGGACCGGCTCGGGGTGCCGCGCGACTACGCGTCGTTCGCGTCGCCGTTCGGGGCGACGACGAAGATGGACGGCTGCGCCGCGATCTACCCGGCGATCGCCGCGATCTTCGTGGCGCAGGTGTACGGGGTCGGCCTCGGGGTGCAGGACTACCTGCTCATCGCGTTCGTGTCGGTGATCGGCTCGGCCGCGACGGCGGGCCTGACCGGCGCGACGGTGATGCTGACGCTGACGCTGTCGACGCTGGGCCTGCCGCTCGAGGGCGTGGGCCTGCTGCTGGCGATCGACCCGATCATGGACATGATCCGCACGGCGACGAACGTGGCCGGGCAGATGGTGGTGCCGGTGATCGTGGCGAAGTCGGAGAAGATCCTCGACCGGGGCGTGTACGACGCGGCCCCGCAGCCGCTGGACGCCGCGTCGGCCTTCGACGGTGCTGCTGACGACGGTGCTGCTGACGACGGTGCCGCTGGGGACGGTGGCGCCGGGGGCCGTGCCCCGGAGGACGGCGCGCCGGCCCGCAGGGGCGGGCCCGCGCTGCAACCCGCATAGGACCTTATTGCTCTCCTGAGATGACGAGGGGCCGGCCCGGACACGGGCCGGCCCTTCGTTCCCATGGCAGGGCTGGCGGCCTTGAGGGCGGTGTTTCGCGCCCCTTGCATCAGGGTGGCATCGGGGTCCGACAGTCCGGTCCCGCGCGGGCGCGTCCGGCCTTGAAACGTCGTCCGCATCACAGCGGGCGCGCTCGGGTCCGACCGGTCGCGGGCGTCGCCCGCCCGCCCCGCCGGCGCCCGCCCGGGATCGATGCTCCGCTCGTCCCATGCGCGGCGGTTCAGTCCTTCGCTTCGATGCGGCGCTCCAGTCCGTCGAGGATCCGTTCGAGGCCGAACTCGAAGTGGTTCTCCAGGGGCGCGTCGGGGGTGAACGCGGGGTCGGCGACGCGCGCGAGGTGCGGGAACCGCTCCCGGGCCGCGGGGTCGCCGAGGAAGCGGAAGAACGCCTCGCCCGACTCCGCGCCGCCGATCTCGGGCCAGACGCCGCCCATCGCGAAGCAGTCGACGGTGAGGACCGCGAGGAGTCCGAGGTCGACGGGCAGGCCGACGGCGGCGAGGCGGCCGATCACGCCGTCCACCCAGGTCGCCTCGTTGGGGCCCATGGAGCGGTCCGAGGTCGCCACGTTCAGCGCCCACGGGTGCGCGAGGAACAGTTCGCGGATGCCCAGGCCCCAGCCGCGCAGGACCTCGCGCCAGTGGTCGGACTCGGGCATCGGCAGCGGTCCGGCCATGAGCGAGTCGTACATGAGGACCACGAGTTCGTCCTTGCCGGGGACGTGCCGGTAGAGGGACATGACGCCGCTGCCGAGCCGCTCGGCGAGGTGCTTCATCGAGACCTTCGCCAGTCCGCCGGCGTCGGCGATGGCGACGGCCTCGGCCACGATCCGCTCCCGGCTGAGGCCGGGGGGCCGCCCGCGTCCCGGCCGGGCCTGCCCGCCCCACAGCAGCTCGTACTCGCCTTGTCTCACAGGTGCGTCCTCCGATCCTCTGGTCCGCAGACTACGGCCCGGCCGGGGCCGCCGTCGACCGTCAACTTTGCGTATGAAGTACGCTAATTAGCGTACGACATACGCATGATCGGATCCGCCGTGATCGGAGCACACCCATGCCCCAGTCCCCCGCACTCCCGCGCACCGAACCCGCGCCGCCGCCGGCCCGCGCGAAGCCCCGGTGGTACCGCCGCCCCTGGATCGCCCCGCTCCTGGTCGTCGCGGCCGTGTTCATCGCCATGCGCCTGCCCGCCTACCTCGGCGTCGGCGGCCAGGAGACGCTCCTGCCGTTCCAGCAGGGCTTCCCCGAACTGCACCGCCTGCTCATGGTCGGCCACATCGCCTTCGGCTCGATCGCCCTCGTCACCTGCGCCCTCCAGGTCTGGCCCTGGCTGCGGCAGCGCCGCCCCCGGGCCCACCGGATCTCCGGGCGGCTCTACGTGTTCGCCGGGGTCCTGCCCTCCGGCCTCCTCGCCGGGGTCGTCAGCGTCATCGCCGTCCAGGACCCGGCGGGCCGGATCGGCAACGTCGCGCTCACCGTCCTGTGGCTCGGCACGACCTTCCTGGGCCTGCGGGCCGCACTGCGCCGCGAGTACCGCGACCACCGCCGCTGGATGATCCGCAGCTTCGCCCTGTGCTGGTCCATCGTGGCCAACCGGGTGTGGATCTTCCTGCTCGTCTTCGTGCTCATGCCGTTCGAGCAGGGCTACTACGGCGGCGACACGGAGGCGCTCATCGAGGACGTCGCCGTCGCCTCGATCTGGCTGAGCTGGATCGTGAACCTGCTCATCGCCCAGTGGTGGCTCGACCGCAGGCCCAAGCGCCGCGACCGGAGCGCTCCGGTCGCCGCGGCGTGAGGGCCGCGCGGGCGGGCCGACCGGCCCGCCCGCGCCTGCCACCAAAGTCGCACCCGCCCCCGGCCCGGTCCCCCTTTCGGCCCACGCCGCCCTGCACCGCCGGTCGCCCCCGCCGGGGGTGAAAGTCCATGCCGCAGCAGGATTCACCGGGCCCGTGCGGCGGCGATGCTGAAAGGCATGCACACCTCCGCCGCGTCGGCACCGTCCGCCGCCACCGACACCGCACCGGCCGCACCGGGCAGGAAGGGGCGGCTGCCGCTCCTCGACGTCCTGCGCGGCGTCGCCATCCTCGGCACGCTCGGCACCAACATCTGGATCTTCACCGACGCCCACGGCGAGGCCGGCCCCCTCGTCGGCACGGCCGCCACCGACGGCACCGCGTTCGGCGCGGTCTTCGAACTGCTCGCCAACGGCAAGTTCCTGTCGATGCTGACCGTCCTCTTCGGCGTCGGCCTCGCCATCCAGTTCCGCTCCTTCGAGAAGCGCGGGCACCGCTGGCCCGGCCGCTACCACTGGCGGGCCCTGTTCCTCTTCGCCGAGGGCACGATCCACTTCACGCTCCTGTTCGCGTGGGACGTGCTCATGGGCTACGCCGTCACGGCCGTCGTCACGGCCTGGCTGCTCAACCGCTCGCGGCGGGCGCGGCACGCGGTCATGTGGACCGCGCTCGGCGTGCACCTGGCGATCATGGGACTGGTCACCGCCGCCATGGCCGCCGGCCCGAACAACGCCGCGGAGCACGACCCGGAGATCGCGGCGCTCTACGCCTCCGGCTCCTGGTGGGAGCAGGTCCAGTTCCGCATCGACAACCTCCTGGTCTTCCGCATCGAGGCGATCGTGACCTTCCCGCTCCTGGTGTTCCTGTTCCTGCTGGGCGTCAGGCTCTTCCGCGCCGGGGCCTTCGGCGCCGACGAGGCCGGGCGGCGCCTCCGGGTCCGGCTCGCGGCCTGGGGCCTGGGGATCGGCCTCCCGCTGAACCTCGCGGCCATGCTCGGCCCCGACTCGCTGTTCTTCCTGGAGCGGTACGCGGCCGCGCCGGTCGTCATGCTCGGGTACATCGGCCTCGTCGGGATCGCGGTCGACCGGGTGACCGAGCGCGCCCGCCGCGGCCCCCTCACGGCGTCGCTGGAGTCGCTGGGGCGCACCGCCCTCAGCGGCTACATCCTCCAGAACCTGCTGGCCTCGGCGCTCTGCTACGGCTGGGGCCTGGGCCTGGCCGCGAAGTTCGGCGAGAGCGCCTGGCTCGCCCCCGTCCTCTGGCTCGGCATCAGCGCCGTCATGCTCGTCGGCTCGCGGCTGTGGATGCGGCGCTTCAGCACCGGGCCGGTCGAGCTGATCCAGAAGACCGTCCTGCGTTAGCGCGCAAGGGAAAGGGTGCGGCCCGCCGGAGCGGGCCGCACCCTTTCCCATTCAGGCCGCGGCCAGCTCGCGGTCGCGGGTCGAGCGCCGCTTCACGAGCACCGCCAGCGGCCACAGGGCGATCAGCGCGACGATGCCGTACACCGTCCAAGAGACCGGCCCGCCGACCAGGCCCGAGAGGCCCCCGCCCGACAGCTGGAGGGACATGCGCGCCTGGCGCTCGGCCATCGGGCCGAGGATGACGCCGACGATGAGCGGCAGCATCGGGATCCCGAAGCGGCGCATGGCGAGTCCCGCCACGCCGAGGACCAGGAGCACGAGCAGGTCGAACGGCTGCGCGTTCACCGCGTAGGCGTCCATGGACGCGAAGAACAGGATCCCCGCGAACAGGTACGGCTTGGGTATGCGCAGCAGCCTGACCCACACCGGGATCATCGGCATGTTGAGCACCAGCGGCATCGCGTTGCCGATGAACAGGGTCGCGATGAGCGTCCATACCAGCTGGGACTCGTTCTCGAACAGGAGCGGGCCCGGCTGGATGCCGTAGGTCGGGAACGCGGCCAGCATGATCGCGGCGGTCGCGGAGCACCGGCCCGACCTGGTGCTGCTCGACCTGTACCTGCCGGACGCGTCCGGGCTGGACCTGCTGCGGCGCATGCGCGCCGAGGGCAGCGAGTGCGACGTCCTCGTCATCTCGGCGGCCCGCGAGGCCGACGCGGTCCGCACGGCCGTCCGGCTCGGCGTCGTGTCCTGCCCGCTCAAGCCGTTCGGCTTCGACGACTTCTCGGAACGCTTGGCGCAGTAGGCGAATCGGCGGGCGGACCTGGTCTCGGCGGTGCGCGACCAGGCCGACGCCGACCGGGCCTTCGGGCCGCCGGCGCCGCCCAAGGGGTTCACCGGCGAGACCGCGAAGCTCGTGGCGGCCGCGCCGAGGGACGCCGAGAGGACGCTGTCGGCCGCCGAGTGCGCCGAGCGGACTGAGCTACTCGTCCCGCTCGTTGGCCGTGCCGTCCGGGTTCACGACGAACCAGACGTCGTCGAAGCCCTGGCCGTCGGTCTCGCCGGGCTCCTCGTCGTCGGCGTAGTAGTAGAGCGGGTGGCCGCCGTAGGTGACCTGGAGGGTCCCGTCGGTGCGCTCGGTCGTGCCGACCAGGGCCGCGTCGGCGCCGCCGGAGGCGGGCACCTCGGCCGTGTCGGCCGTGAACGGGGGCCACATGACCGAGCAGGCGTCGTAGCAGGCCGAGGCGTCCTCGCCGTCGCCGGTGAACAGGTACAGGACCATGCCGGCCCCGTCGACGAGGAACGCCCCGAGGTCGTCGTCGGTGTCCGTCGCGAGGGCCGCGGCCCGGGGGGCGGCGGTCTCGGTGGGCACCTCCGAGAACGTCTCGGTGGGGCGGGTGGTCGCGTTCGACAGCGGGTCCGAGTCGCCGTCCCCGCCCGAGCCGCCGCACGCGGCGGCGGTGAGCGCGATGAGGACGGCGGCGGCGGCGCACGCCGGTCGGCGGTGCTTCGAGGTGCTCATCCGGCGAGCCTAGGCAGACGGGCCGCCGGTTCGGGGGATTTGCGGCTCAGGCCGCGAACGCCGCCGCGACGTCGCCCAGGTGCGCGGTCCACCACCGGACGAGGCGCTCGTCGCCGAAGAACAGGCGGTCGCTGGAGTGGTCGCCCAGGTGGTAGTGGTGTTTCAGGTGCCAGACGCTGGAGGTCAGCCGCCACCAGCGGCGCCGGGCCGCGTCGGCCAGCGCCGCCGCGCCGATCGGGGACTCGGTGCGGTACCCGGCGACGAGGGCCGCGACGTTGCCGAGGTCGACCCGGCCGTCGGGCAGCGCGAACTGGTACATGGCGGCGCGCACGACCTCCTCGCCGAAGGGGTTGACGCGCAGGCGGTCCCAGTCGAGGACGGCGACGATCCGGCCGCCGGACCACAGGAGGTTCCAGTTCTGGCAGTCGCCGTGCGTCCACCCGAAGGGCCCCGGCGGTCTCGAGTCGTCCGGCCGCAGGTGCTCATGGGCGGCGAGGAGCTCCAGCCGTTCGCGGAGCACTGCGGCGGCGGCGGTGTCGAACTCGCCGGGCGCCTCGAGCCGGGAGATCAGGCCGAGGTAGCCGCCGATGCGGCCGCGGGCCTCGGCCGGCGTGGCGCTCAGGCCTCCCGGCGGTTCGGGCGCGGGGAGGCCCGCGGACGCGTCGGCGAGGGCCCGGTGGATGCGGCCGATGACCGAGCCGTGGTGGAAGGCGTGGCCGGTGTCCATGTCGGCGCCGCGCGGGTGGCCGCCTTCGATCCAGGGCGCGAGGCAGTAGTGGCGGCCGCGGAGGCGGACGACGGTCTCGCCGGAGGCGTCGGGCACCGCCTCGGCCACGGGCACTCCGGCGGCGGCGAGGTGGCGCAGGAGCCCGAGGCTCCGCCGGGCGTGCGCGGGGTCGAGGCGGACGAGCTCCTTCAGCGCGAAGACGCCGCGGTCGGCGTCGATGCGCCAGCTGCGGTTGAGGAACCCGTCCGGCAGGTACCGGCACGAGTGGACCGCGCCGAGCCCGTAGGCGGAGGACAGCGCGTCGAGCCCGGCGAGCGGGCGGGGGTCGGGAGAGGCCACCGGGGGGAGGCTACCGGCCGGGCGCCCGCCGCGGCACCGGTATTTTTGCCGGGCGGCCGAGATCCGGTCCCCATCGACAGCAGGAGCACCACATGCGCAGACTCGTCTACTACGTCGCGACCACCCTCGACGGCTACATCGCCGGCCCCGGCGGCGGGGACCCGTCCGGCGAGTCCTACTTCCCGCTCACCGAGGACGTGATCGGCCACATCGCCGCCGAGTACCCCGAGACGCTGCCGGGCCCGGCCCGCGAGGCCATGGGGATCAGCGGGCCGGGCAGGCACTTCGACACCGTCCTGGAAGGACGCGCCACCTACATGGTCGGCGTCGAGGCGGGCGTCGCCGACGCCTACCCGCACCTGCGGCACCTGGTGTTCTCCGCGAGCATCGAGGCCGACCCGCGGACCGCGGTCGAGGTCGTCAAGGGCGACCCGGTCGAACGGGTCCGCGAGCTCAAGGCCGAACCGGGCCTCGACATCTGGCTGTGCGGCGGCGGCACGCTCGCGCACGCCCTGCTCCCGGAGATCGACCGCCTGATCCTCAAGCAGCACCGATCGGTCATCGGGTCGGGAATCCCTCTGTTCAACGGCCCCTTCGCGCCCCACATGTTCACGCCGGTCGGCACGGTCGAGCTCCCCGGCGGGGTCCGGGTCCTCACCCTCGACCGCGCCTGACGCGCCGCGGGCGGACCGCGGGGGTCAGCTCGGCGCCCCGGCCGGGGCGCCGAGCACCGGGCGGTGGTCGTAGAGCCAGCCGGCGGCCTTCTCGCACACCAGCGGCATGAAGACCCGCATCCCCGCCGCCTGGAGCCGCCGCTTCACCGGGCCCGCCTGCTTCGACTCCCGGCGGCCCGCGGCCATGGCCGGCACCTTCGCGGCCCGCGGGCGCCGCCGCGCCGTCCCTGATGAACGCGATCCTGCCCCGGTGCCCGACCGCCACCTCGTCGCGGCCACGATCGGCGCGATGCCCGGGTACGCCGTCGACTCCGCGAAGGACCGCGAGTTCGACGACGCGGTCGTCGACACCCTCACCGAGCTCCTCCACCGCGGGCTCGGCGGCCCCCGCGGCTGACCGCGCTGCTCTGAGCGGATCCGCTCAAGGCTGAATCCCTTGCGGCCGGTGCCGGCGCGAACGCAGGGTGGTCGGTATGAGCGACAACGAGAAACCGCCGCTGTTCGACGACCGGGCCCGCCGCGAGCTGTACCAGCAGCGGGTCCTGGTCCTCGACGGCGTGCTCGACGACGACAACGGGACCCTCCTGGCCACGCAGCTGCTGACCCTCGCGACCGAGAGCCGCGAGGACGTCGCGCTGTGGATCCACTCGCCCGGCGGGTCGGTCCCCTCCATGCTGGCGATCCGGGACGTCATGCGCCTGGTCCCCTGCGACGTGTCCACACTGGCCCTGGGGATCGCGTGCAGCGCGGGCCAGTTCCTGCTCTCCTCCGGCACCCGCGGCAAGCGCCGCGCGATGCCGCACGCCCGCATCCTGATGCACCAGGGCTCCGCGGGCATCGGCGGCGCCGCCGTCGACATCGAACTCCAGGCCAACGACCTGCGGCACACCCGCGACACCGTGCTCGGCCTCATCGCCGAGGACACCGGCCAGCCGGTCGAGCGGGTCTTCGAGGACTCGCTGCACGACCGCTGGTACACCGCGCGGGAGGCCCTCGAGTACGGGTTCGTCGACGCCATCGTGAGCGACTTCGGCGAGATCGCGCCCCGCGCCCGCCGAAGCCTCGGCCTCACCCAGGAAGGAGCCACCCGATGAGCGGCTACACGATTCCGAACGTCATCGCCCGCGACTCGCGCGGCGAGCGGATCATGGACGTCTACTCGCACCTGCTCAGCGAGCGGATCATCTACCTCGGCACCGGGATCGACGCGGGCGTGGCCAACGCCCTGGTCGCCCAGCTGCTCTACCTGGACGCCAACGGCTCCGACCGGGACATCCAGCTCTACATCAACTGCGAGGGCGGGGACCCGAGCGCGATGCTCGGCGTCTACGACACCATCCGGTACATCAAGGCGCCGGTGGCGACCACCTGCATCGGGCAGGCCGTCGCGGTCGGCGCGGTGCTGCTGGCGGCCGGGGCCGAGGGGAAGCGCTCGGCGCTGCCGCACGCCCGGGTGGTCCTGCACCAGCCCGCGGCGCAGGGCCGCGGGGCGATCCCGGACCTCATCCTCGCCGCGGACGAGATCGTGCGCGTCCGCGCCGACATCGAGTCGATCCTGTCCCGGCACACCGGGCACAGCGTCGAGACGCTGCGCGCCGACACCGACCGGGACCGCGTGTTCACCGCCGCGACGGCGAAGGACTACGGGCTGATCGACCGCGTCATGGAGGAGCTGTGAGCCGCTACGCCGCGAGGGCGTAGGCGCCGCGGCGGCCGGAGCGCACGAGGGCGGTGACCTCGCGGGAGCGCAGGCGTTCGGCGACGGCGACCGTGAGGTCGGTGAGCGTCAGGTCGAGCGCGCCCGCGACGGCGGCGATCATCTCGCTGGAGGGGTCCTTGACCCCGCGCTCCATCTCGGAGAGGTACTGCGGGGAGATGCCGGCGCGACCGGCGGTGTCGGTGAGCTTCTCGCCGCGGCCCCGGCGCAGGTCGCGCAGGCAGTCGCCGAGGGCGTCGCGCCACAGCGGCTCGTCGGGGCCTGCGGTCGGGTGCTTCGCGGGCGACTCGTCGGTCGCCCCGGGAGGAGTCTCGGCCATGCCCCATCATAAGGCGCCCCGCGCGGAAGGAGCCGCACGTTACGCCCAGGGCGAACGGCCGCCGGCGGTCCCGCCGCACCGACCCCGGGAGCGATCGACCGGGCCCCTGGGCCGGTGGGAGGCCGAGGCGCCGCTGGAGACCGGGCACGCCGCCGCGGTCTCAGCGATCGGCGGAGCGGTCGCCGCCGGGCGGGTCCGGCCGTTCCCCGCCCGCCGCCGGGGACGGCTCGTCCCGGTGCCCCGCGGGCCGGCGGGTTCGCGAGAGGAGGAGGGCGGCGGGGACCGCACCGGCCAGGGCGATCCACCCGGCCGCGAGCATGGTGGGCCGCAAGGCGTTCACGACGTCCGCCCCGTCGAGGAAGTGCGTCGTGAAGAGCGGGCCGGTGTCTCCCGGACCGAGCGGGTGGCTGGTGAAGACGGCGCCCAGGACGGCGAGGCCGAGCACGAGACCGGCCTGACCGGAGGCGTTGAGGACCACTGCGGCCAGGGCTTCGCGGCCCTTCGGCACGGCGGCCGCGGCGGCGGCGTTGAGCGCCGGGACGCACAGGCCCACGCCGACGCCGGTCACGAGGAGGCCCGGCACGCTGGATCTCCAGTCGTCGGCGGTCAGGCCGCCGGTCACCGCACCGGAAAGCAGGAACCCGCCCGCGCCGACGAGCGCCAGCCCCAGGCCGACGCCGATCCACGGCGGGACCCTGCGGAGCGTTCTCGCGGACACCATGGCGGCGGCGAAGGCCGCCGCGACGATCAGCAGCGGCACCCGGACCGCGGCGACCGGCACGTTGCCGCCGGGCCCCAGCCCCACCTCCCTCGACTGGACCCAGGCGGAGAGGTGGACGAGGCCGGCGAAGGCGGCGGCCGACACCAGCAGCGCGGCCAGCACGGCCCCCGCGAATCCGGGACGGGCCAGCAGCCGCAGGTCGAGGCGGCCCTCTCCGGTACGCCGCGGCTCCGTCACCGCGACGGCGCCCACGACGACCGCGAACAGCCCGGCCAGCGCCTCGGCGACGAAGACCGCCCTCCATCCCAGCGACCCGGTCAGCATGCCCCCGAGGATCAGGCCGGTCACGGCCGCGGCGGCGGCGACCGCCCCCCAGACGCCGAAGGACGGGGCTCGGCCCCGGTCCCGGCGGGCGCGGTGCAGCAGCGCGATCGCGGGTGCGAGCACCACCGCCGCGGCCGCCCCCTGGAGGAGGCGCCCGGCCACGAGCGCTTCGACGTCGGAGGCCCGGGTGCAGAGGAGCGCGGCGGCGGCGAATCCGGCCAGACCGGCCAGGTAAGTCCGCTTCAGGCCCCACCGGTCGGCCAGGGATCCGAGCGGCGGCAGCAGCACCGACAAGGCCAGTGCGAAGCCGCCGGCGACCCATGGCAGTGCGGCGGCGGAGGCGCCGAGGTCGCGGCCGATCGTGGGCGCGGCGATGATCGAGGCCGTGAAATCGGCCAGGACCGTGAACGCGCCGAGTCCCGCGGCGAACGCCGGTGAACGCGGGGGCCGCCGGGGAGGCGGGGGGAGCGGCACCGGGGGTCGTGCGCCGAGGTCCGGGGCCGGGCGGTGGGTCGGGGGCGGTGCCGGAGGCTCCGGTTCGGGCGACGCGGCCGGCTGCGCGGCGGCGTCGAGCGCGCCTTGGGCGACCGCCAACTCGGGCTGCTCGAGCACGGTCGGGGCGGTCCCGAGCCGCCGATGGAGCGCCCGCCCCACCAGCGGCATGCGGCTGGCACCGCCGACCAGGAACAGTCCTGCCAGGTCGGAAGGCGCGCATCCGGCCTCGCCGAGCACCCGGACGGTGACCGCCACGGCCGCTTCGACGAGCGGGGCGGCGAGGCGGTCGACCTCGTCCCTGGTCAGGTGCAGCGCAGTGTCGAGGCCGGGCAGTGCGATGGGGGCCATCGACGACTGCGACAGCATCTCCTTCGCCTCGCGCACGTCGTCGCGGAACAGGCGGTGGGCGCGGCGGTCGGCGGCGGTCAGGGGACCGCTGATCCGCCGCCACAGCTCGGGGTGGTGCCGCGTTGTCAGCTCGCCGAGGTGGTCGATGATCGCCTGGTCGAGATCCACGCCGCCGAGATCGGCCCGGCCGCCTTGGGCGGCGACGGCGAGCCGTCCGGTCCGGTCGCGTCGCAGCACCGCGATGTCGAAGGTGCCGCCGCCGAGGTCGAACACGCCGATGGGCCCCGCGGCGGTGTCCGCCTCGATCCGGGCGAACCGGTGCGCGGCGGCGACGGGCTCGGCGACCAGCCGGACGACGTCCAGACCGGCCGCGGCGGCCGCCCGCTCCAGGGCGGCGGTGCGCCGCGGTCCCCACGGCGCCGGGTGGGTCAGGACCGCCGGGGGCGCTTCGCCGACGACCTCCACGGCCGCCCGCTTCACCCTGCCGAGAACGGCCGCCGCCAGGTCCACCGCCGGGACCTCCCGGTCGCCCAGCAGGACGAGGTCGTCGCCGATGCGCTGCTTGGGATGGGGTTCGAAGGCGGCCGGGTCGAGCTGCGCCATCCGGTGGGCCTCGCGCCCGGTGTGGAACCGGCCGTCGGCGTCGAGGAACACCGCCGAGGGCATGACCGGCGACCCGCTGAAGAGCAGCGGGCGGTCCGCGGACCCCGGTCGGCGCAGGACGGCGACGGTGTTGGAGGTGCCGAAGTCGATGGCGAGCGCGGCGTTCACGGACATGCGACCCCCGTCCGGGTGCGGAAACCGGCTCAGCTTACCGAGGCCCCGCCAATCCGGTCGGCGCGCGAACGGCGCACCGCCCCCCGGCCCCGATCCGTCGATATCCTGCCGGACGAGCGACGAGGGACCATCGCCCGATGGTCCCTCGCATGTTCCGTGTCCGATTCGGTGGAGCCAAGGGGAATCGAACCCCTAACCCCCGCCTTGCAAAGGCGGTGCTCTGCCAATTGAGCTATGGCCCCTGGTCAGCCGCTCGGCGGCCGAGTGCCTGTCGCACGACTGAACCTCACGAGTATCCCCGCCGCGCCCACCGCGCCGACGAGGATACCCGGATCGCAGTGAGCTGGCTAACGCGTGGCGTCAGCGCACGTCCTCGGCGGAGGTGGTGGCCTCGTGCCAGAGGGTGCGGTCGTCGTTGATGGACTTGACCTTCTTGGCCACCACGAACGCGACCGTGGCCACACCGGCGACGATCAAGATCTTCTTCCACATGGACCCAGGCCCCCATATCAGAGATTGCCGCGAACAGCAATGCCGTGATCGGCACTGCACGATGCGCCTCAGCATAGCGAACCACCGCGGCGCAGGCCGGGGCGCACCGGCCGCCGGGCATGAGAAAACCCGCCGGTTCACGGCGGGTTTCAGTGGGCGTACCAAGACTCGAACTTGGGACCTTCGAGTTATCAGCTCGACGCTCTAACCACCTGAGCTATACGCCCTCGCGGGTTGTTCAGTTGTCCGGGGCCGACACCGGAGGCGGACGCTCCGACCACCTGAGCGGCGGCCCTGGCTGGTGTCGCGGACCCGAGTCCCACCTGGTCGGTGAGGCCTCATCGGCGACGCTGAGCAAGATTACCCCACCGCCCCGCCCCGTCGTCGCTAGTCGCGCTCGGCGAGCGTCACCTCGACGCCGCCGACGAGGTCGGCGCACACGTTGTAGATGAACGAGCCCAGCGTCGCCAGGGCCGTGAACAGGACCATGTTCACCACGCCCAGCAGGGCCGCGGCCCCGATGACGCCCTTGGCGGTGATCCGGAAGTCCGCCGCCGCCGAGGAGGCCGCGCCCGCCTCCGCGTTCGTGCCCATGAGCATCTGGAGCATGTCGTTCACGGTGTCGAACACGCCCATCGCGTCGAGCGCGATGTACAGCACGGTGGTGGCCACGACCATCACGATGAACAGCACGATCGAGACGGCGAACGCGAACTTCATCACCGACCACGGGTCGATCCGCTTGAGGCGCAGCCGCGCCCGGCGCGGGCCCCGCGCCGCCGCCTGGCTCACCGCGGCGCGCGCGGCGCGCACCGCGTCCGCCACGCGGGCCGAGGAGGCCACGCCCGCGGCCTGGTTCGCCGCGGTGTTCCCGGTCGACATCGGCGGGATCGCCTCGGGCGTCACCGGCGGCGGTGTCATGCCCGGCGGTCTGCGGAGCGTCAGGGTCTGGTCCTGGGCGGGCGGCGCGGAGACCGACGACACGTCGTCGGCCTTCGACGGCCCGTCCGCGTCCGGCGCCTCCGAGAACTCCGGAACGTCCTCGTCGCGCTCGGTCGCCGCAGCGGTAGCCTTCGCTTCGGTCATCTACTCGTCCTGCCCCTCGTCGGGTTCCTCGGCGCTCTGGGTGATGGCGAGCAGCGAGACTTCCTCGGGCAGATCGATCAGCTTGACGCCCATGGTGTTGCGGTCCGAAGTCTGCCGGACCGGTTTCACAGGTGTCCTGATGACGCCTCCCTCCGAGGTGATCGCGAACAGCTCGTCGTCCTGCGTCACCGACAGCGCCCCCACCAGGTCGCCGCGTCGCTCCGTGATCTTAGCCGTCAGCACGCCCTTCCCGCCGCGGCCTTGGGGCGGATAGGCGTCGACGGGAGTCCGCTTCGCGTAACCGCGGCTGGTCGCCACGAGGATGTCCATATTATCGCGCAGGACGATCATGGTGAGCAATTCGTCGTCCCCGACGAACCGCATCCCGATCACGCCGCTGGTCGCCCGGCCCATCGGCCGCAGGGCCTCGTCGGTGGCCTGGAACCGGATGGACTGGGCCTTGCGCGAGATGAGCAGCAGGTCGTCCTCCTGGTCGACCAGGGCCGCGCCCACGAGCTCGTCGCCGTCGCGCAGGTTGATGGCGACGATGCCGCCGGTGCGCGGGGAGTCGAAGTCGGTGAGCTTCGACTTCTTGACCAGGCCGTTGCGGGTCGCGAGCACCAGGTACGGCGCCACCTCGTAGTGCGCCAGCTGGATGACCTGCGCGATCGTCTCGTCGGGGCCGAACGCGAGGATGTTCGCCACATGCTGGCCGCGGGCGGTGCGGCTGGCCTCGGGCAGCTCGTACGCCTTCGCGCGGTACACGCGGCCCTTGTTCGTGAAGAACAGGATCCAGTCGTGGGTGGTGCACACGAAGAAGTGGCTGACGATGTCGTCCTGCTTGAGCTGCGCGCCCTGGACGCCCTTGCCGCCGCGCTTCTGCGAGCGGAACGAGTCGGTCTTGGTGCGCTTGACGTAGCCGCCGCGGGTGATCGTCACCACGACGTCCTCGCGGGCGATGAGGTCCTCCATGGACACCTCGCCGGCGTCGGGCATGATCTGCGTCCGGCGCTCGTCGCCCCAGCGCTCGACCACGGTCTTGAGCTCGTCGCGCACGATCGCGCGCTGGCGCTCGGGCTTGGCGAGGATGTCCTCGAGGTCGGCGATGCGGGTCTCGATCTCGGCGAGCTCGTCGAGGATCCGCTGGCTCTCCAGGGCCGCGAGGCGGCGCAGCTGCATGTCGAGGATCGCGGTCGCCTGGATCTCGTCGACGCCCAGCAGCGACATCAGGCCCTGCTTCGACTCCTCGGCCGAGGGCGAGCGGCGGATGAGCGCGATGGTCTCGTCGAGCAGGTCCAGGGCCTTGGCGAGGCCGCGCAGGATGTGGGCCCGCTCCTCGGCCTTGCGCAGGCGGTAGCGGGTGCGCCGCTGGATCACGTCGATCTGGTGCGCCACGTAGTAGCGGACCATCTGCGCGATGTTGAGCGTGCGCGGGACCCCGTCGACCAGCGACAGCATGTTCGCGCCGAAGGTCTCCTGGAGCTGCGTGTGCTTGTACAGGTTGTTGAGCACGACCTTGGGGACGGCGTCGCGCTTGAGGACGATGACGATCCGCATGCCGGTGCGCCCGGAGGACTCGTCGCGGATGTCGGCGATGCCGCCGAGCTTGCCCTCCTTGACGAGGTCGGCGATGCGCTCGGCCAGGTTGTCGGGGTTGACCTGGTAGGGCAGCTCGGTGACGACCAGGCACGCGCGGCCCTTGGCGTCCTCCTCGACCTCGATCACGGCCCGCATCTTGATGGAGCCGCGGCCGGTCCGGTAGGCGTCCTCGATCGCGGCGCGCCCGAGGATGGTCGCGCCGGTCGGGAAGTCCGGCCCGGTGATGATCCCCAGGATCGCCTCCAGGGCCTCCTCCTCGGTGGCCTCGGGGTGGTCCAGGCACCAGTAGACGGCGGCCGCGACCTCGCGCAGGTTGTGCGGCGGGATCTTGGTGGCCATGCCGACCGCGATGCCCTCGGAGCCGTTGACGAGCAGGTTCGGGATCCGCGAGGGCAGGATCATCGGCTCGGTGGTCTTGCCGTCGTAGTTCGGCTCGAACTCGACCGAGTCCTCGTCGATGTCCCGCAGCATCTCCATGGCGAGCGGGTCGAGGCGGCACTCGGTGTACCGCATGGCGGCGGCCGGGTCGTTGCCCGGGGAGCCGAAGTTCCCCTGCCCGTCGATGAGCGGGTACCGCAGGCTCCAGTCCTGGGCCATGCGCACCAGCGAGTCGTAGATCGCGCCGTCGCCGTGCGGGTGGTACTGGCCCATGACGTCGCCGATGACGCGCGAGCACTTGACGTACCCGCGGTCGGCCCGGTAGCCCCCGTCGTACATGCCGTAGAGGATCTTGCGGTGGACCGGCTTGAGGCCGTCGCGCACGTCGGGGAGCGCGCGCCCGACGATGACGCTCATCGCGTAGTCGAGGTAGGAGCGCGACATCTCCACCTCGATGCCGACGGGCTCGATGCGGCCGTGGCCCTCCGGGATCTCCACCTGGTCTTGGTTGTTCTCAGGCACCAGTGCTTCCTTGCTGTCTCAGTCGGATCGTGGTCGGCGGGCCGCTAGATGTCCAAGAAGCGGACGTCCTTGGCGTTCTCCTGGATGAAGCGGCGGCGGCTCTCCACGTCCTCACCCATGAGGACGCTGAAGAGCTCGTCGGCGGTTGCCGCGTCGTCGAGCTGAACCTGGAGGAGGTTGCGCTGCGAGGGGTCCATGGTGGTCTCCCACAGCTCCGTGTAGTTCATCTCACCGAGGCCCTTGTAGCGCTGGACGCCGTCGGAGCGGCGCGGGTCGGCCTTGCCCGAGGCGACGCCCTCCTCGATGATCCGGTCGCGCTCGGCGTCCGAGTACGCGTAGGAGACCAGGTCGCCCTTCTTGTTCCACTTGATCTTGTACAGCGGCGGCTGGCTCATGTAGACGTGGCCCATCTCCACCAGCGGGCGCATGAACCGGAACAGCAGCGTCAGCAGCAGGGTGTTGATGTGGTGGCCGTCGACGTCGGCGTCCGACATGAGGATGACCTTGTGGTAGCGCAGCTTCTCGATGTCGAACTCCTCGTGGATCCCGGTGCCCAGGGCGGTGATCATGCCCTGGACCTCGTTGTTCTTGAGGATCTTGTCGAGGCGGGCCTTCTCCACGTTGAGGATCTTGCCGCGGATGGGCATGATCGCCTGGGTGCGCGGGTTGCGGCCCTGCTTGGCCGAGCCGCCGGCCGAGTCGCCCTCGACCACGAAGATCTCGCACTCCTCGGGGTTGGTCGACTGGCAGTCGGCCAGCTTGCCGGGCATCGAGGAGGTCTCCAGCAGGCTCTTGCGGCGGGCGAGCTTGCGGGCCTGCGCGGCGGCCTTGCGGGCGTTCGCGGCGCTGGAGGCCTTCTGGACGATGACGCGCGCTTCCTTGGGGTGGCGGTCGAGCCAGTCGGGCAGCCACTCGTTGCACACCCGCTGGACGAAGCCCTTGATCTCGGTGTTGCCGAGCTTGGTCTTCGTCTGGCCCTCGAACTGGGGCTCGCGCAGCTTGACGGAGATGATCGCCGCCAGGCCCTCGCGGATGTCGTCGCCAGAGAGGCGGTCCTTCTCCGACTTGATGATCTTCTTCTCCAGGCCGTACCGGTTGACCGCGTTGGTCAGGGCCGACCGGAAGCCCTCCTCGTGGGTGCCGCCCTCGTGGGTGTTGATGGTGTTCGCGAAGGTGTAGACCGACTCGCCGTAGGACTCGTTCCACTGCATCGCGACCTCGACGGTGTGGAGCTCCTGCTCGTCCTCGGCCGTGAACTGCACCACCGTGGGGTGGATGGGGTTCTTGGAGGCGTTGAGGTGGCGCACGAAGTCGGCGATGCCCTCCTCGTATCTGAAGGTCACCTCCCGGACGGCGCCCTCGTCGTCGAGGTGGTCGGGGCGCTCGTCGCGCAGGGTGATGGCGAGGCCCTTGTTGAGGAAGGCCATCTCCTGGAGGCGCCGGTAGATCGTCTTGTAGTCGAACTCGAGGGTCTCGAAGATGTCCCCGTCGGGCCAGAAGCTGACGATCGTGCCCGTCTCGTCGGTCTTCTCGCCCTTCTCGAGCGGACCGGGCTGGGCGTTCTTGTAGTCCTGGCGCCACACGTGCCCGTCGCGGCGGATCTCGACCGAGACCCGCGTCGACAGGGCGTTGACCACCGAGACGCCGACGCCGTGCAGGCCGCCGGAGACCGCGTAGGTCTGGGAGTCGAACTTGCCGCCCGCGTGGAGGACGGTGAGGGCCACCTCGACGCCGGGCTTCTTGAGCTTGGGGTGGAGGTCGACGGGGAAGCCGCGGCCGTCGTCGCGGACGCTCACGCCGCCGTCCTCGGTGAGGGTCACCAGGATGTCCGTGGCGAAGCCCGCCATGGCCTCGTCCACCGAGTTGTCGACGACCTCCTGGATGAGGTGGTGCAGGCCGCGCTCGCCGGTCGAGCCGATGTACATGCCCGGGCGCTTCCTGACGGCCTCGAGGCCTTCGAGGACTTGCAGCGAACTGGCGCTGTACTCGTCCTGCTGCTTCGCCGCCACCGGCAACTCCTTCTGTCGTCGTACACGGTCAGTAGTTGGGAAAGCTAGTCCACGGCTGTGACATTTTCGGCCGTCCGGCCGCGGTCGGCCCGGTCCGGACCGGCGGATCCGCCGGTCGCCGGGCGCACGGGGCCCGTCTGGGCGGGGCCCGCCGTGGAGACGGCCGGACGCTGGGAGCGCCGGCCGAACCGCATCGGTCAAGTCTACTGCGACTCGGCTTCCGATTCCGCTTCTGTGCGCCTCGTTGTCGTCACAGTCGCACTGGGAGGCGTGGACATGAACCCCCCTACGGACCTAGGGGTGCGCGGCTTCAGAACGTGTCACGGGAGCCATTAAACCGCACGCGCCTGGGGCCGTACGAACGTGTCGGCTGCTTCGGGCCGACGATCTTCAACCGCTTGACCACGCTCGGGCCCAGCGCGGCGGCGAGCTTGGCGTGGATCTGGCGGGAGAACAGCCGCAGCTGCGTGGCCCAGGCGGTGGACTCGGCCACGACCAGGAGCTCGCCGTGCTCGAGCTGCTCGGGGCGGCAGTGGCCCGCGATCTCGGGGCCGACGATGGCCTCCCAGCGGCCGAAGACCGAGGCGTCGGCCACCTTGCGCGTCCACCCGTTCTTGCGCACGACCTGCGGCAGGAGGCTCCCCAGCAGCTCGGGGTCGCGCTTGTCGGGGCCCGGGCCCGACCACTCCCGGCGGAAGCGCGGGTCGTCGGACTTGCCCCGCCGCCGGGGGCGGGGGCGGTAGTCGTAGCCGCCGTCAAAGGACACGCTTGACCTCCCCTTCCCACACGTCGTAGCGGGCGCCGGTGAGCCGCTCGGGGACGTCCCCGGCGACGGCGCACGTGATGAGCGCCTGCGGTGCGGATTCAGCGTACTCCGCGAGGCGCTCGCGCCGGGTCGCGTCGAGCTCGGCGAACACGTCGTCGAGGATGAGGATCGGGGCGGTGCCGTCGGCGCGGAGCAGCTCGAACGCGCCCAGCCGCATCGCGAGGGCGACCGACCAGGTCTCGCCGTGGGAGGCGTAGCCCTTGACCGGGAGCGAGCCGAGCACGAGGTCGAGGTCGTCGCGGTGGGGGCCGACGAGGGTGGTGCCCCGCTCGACCTCCCTGGAGCGGGCGGCGGCGAGCGCGGCGCCCAGGCGCGCGGTGAGCACGTCCTGGTCGGGCGCCAGGTCCTCGCCGAGCTCGGACTCGTAGGCGATGGCGACCTCGGACCGGCCGTCGGCGATGCGCGAGTGCGCCTTGGCGATCGGTTCGACCAGGTCCTCCAGGAGCGCGAGGCGCCCGGTCAGGAGCTCGGCGCCGTGCCCGGCGAGGTGGGCGTCCCAGGCGTCGAGGGTGGCCATCTCGGCGCCGCCGGGGCCGCGGCCGCCGGTCTTCTTCGCGAGGTAGGCCGTGCGCAGGAGCGTGTTGCGCTGCTTGAGGACCCGCTCGTAGTCGGCGCGGACGCCCGCGAAGCGCGGGTGGCGGGCGCACAGCAGCTCGTCGAGGTAGCGGCGGCGGGCCGCGGGATCGCCGCGCACGAGCGAGAGGTCCTCGGGGGCGAACGCGATGGCCTTGAGGGCGCCGATGATCTCCCGGGGCCGGGCGAGGGGGGTCCGGTTGAGGCGGGCCTTGTTGGACCGCCCGGGGACGATGGCCAGCTCGGCGAGGAGGCGGCGGGAGTCGTGGAGGATCTCGGCCCGGACGACGGCCTGCTCGCAGCCCTGGCGGACCAGGGGCGCGTCGGCGGCGACGCGGTGGGAGCGGAGGTTCGCCAGGTAGACGAGGGACTCGACCAGGTTGGTCTTGCCGTGTCCGTTGGGGCCCACCAGGATCGATGGGCCCTCGTCGAACATGACCTGGGCGTGCGCGTAGGAGCGGAAGTCGCTCAGTTGCAGCTGTCGTACACGCACGCCTCTATGATGCCTGCCGCGGTTCGGCCGCGGCGGCGCGGTGTCCGCTGAGCCCCGGCGCTTCACAGCGCGCCGCGACCGCGTCGCCCCTCACGCCGCTTCGCGGCGCGCGGCCGCCACTCAGTCTTCCCGTTTGACGGCGTGGCCGCCGAACTGGTTGCGCAGGGCGGCGACGGCCTTCATCGCGGGGGAGTCCGGCTGGCGGGAGTCGAAGCGGGCGAACAGCGACTCGGTGATCGCCGGGAGCGGGACGCGCAGGCGGATGGCCTCCTCCACGGTCCAGCGGCCCTCGCCGGAGTCCTCGACGTACCCCTTGATGCTCGACAGGTCCGCGTCGTCGGTCAGGGCCCGGTCCATGAGGTCGAGCAGCCAGGAGCGGATCACGGTGCCCGAGCGCCAGGACTTGAAGACCTCCGGCACGTTGTCGACGTACTCGCTGGCCTCGAGGAGCTCGTAGCCCTCGGCGTAGGCCTGCATCATCGCGTACTCGATGCCGTTGTGCACCATCTTGGCGTAGTGCCCGGCCCCGACGCCGCCGGCGTGCACGAAGCCGAACTCGCCCTCGGGCTTGAGTGCGTCGAAGACCGGCATGAGCCGTTCGACGTCGGCGTCGGCGCCGCCGACCATGAGCGCGTAGCCCTCGGTGAGGCCCCAGACGCCGCCGGAGACGCCCGCGTCGACGTAGCCGATGCCGTTCGCGGCGAGCGCCTGCGCGTTCGCGGCGTCCTCGGTGAAGCGCGAGTTGCCGCCGTCGACGACGACGTCGCCCTCGGACAGCAGCCCGGCCAGCTCGGCCACGGTCGACCGGGTGGGCTCCCCGGCCGGGACCATGACCCACACGGCCCGGGGGCCGTCGAGGGCCGCGACGAGGTCCGCGAGCGAGCCCACGTCGGCGACGTCCGGGTTGCGGTCGTAGCCGACGACCCGGTGTCCAGCCTTTTCGAGCCGCAACTTCATGTTGCCGCCCATCTTGCCGAGCCCGATCATGCCCAGTTGCACGTCGCGCCCCCTCTCACGTACGAGTCCGAATGCCGGTTCGCCCCGCCGCCGCGCGGTCAGGCGTCCCAACGCAATGGTTGCAGCATGTACAGGTAGACGTCGTGGTTTGTGTCAGAATCCTCATCTTCGGGCGCGGACTGCCCGGTCATCACGACCGGCTTGCCGAGCTCGTTCATCTTGAACGCCGTGTAGGGGGCGTCGACGGCGGCGAGGCCGTCGAGCAGGTAGGTGGGGTTGAACGCGATCTTGCCGGGCTCGCCGTCGAGGGCGCAGTCCATCGCCTCGGAGGCCTTGGCGTCCTCGGCGCCGCCCGCCTCGACCACGAGGCCGTCCTCGTCGAACGAGAGGCGGATCGGCGAGTTGCGGTCGCCGACGAGCGCGACGCGGCGCGCGACCTCGATGAGCTCGGAGGTCTTGACCTTCAGCGTGGTCGCGTACGAGGTCGCCAGGAGGCTGCGCAGCGGGGGGAGCTGGCCGTCGAGCACGCGCGAGGTGGTCTGGCGCCCGCCGGCGGTGAAGCCGATCATGCCGGGCGCGCCCTCGGTGCCTGCCGGGACGGCGATGGTCACCGGGCCCGAGAAGGACCCGAAGGTGCGGGCGGTGTCGGCGAGGGCCTTGGCGGGCACCAGGACGGTGACCGCGACGTCGGAGCTGCCCGGCTCCCACGAGGAGTCGCGGATCGCCATGCGGTACCGGTCGGTGGCGAGCATCCCGATGCCGCCGCCGGTCATCTCGACCTGGACGCCGGTCATGGTCGGCAGGGTCTCGTCCTTGCCCGCGGCGACCGCGGTCTGGGCGACGGCCTTGGCGAACTCCTCGGCGTCGATGGTGCCGATGGCCTCGGGCATCTGCGGCAGGTTCGGGTAGTCCTCCAGGGGCATGGTCGGCAGGGTGAACCGCGCCGACCCGCAGGTGAGCTCGGCGTGGGGGCCGTCGACGGTGAAGTCCACGGGCTTGTTGGGGAGGGCCTTGACGATCTCGGCCAGGAGCTTGCCGGAGACCAGGGCGGTCCCGGCGGACTCGCCGGTGACCTCGACGGTGACGCGGGTGGAGATCTCGTAGTCGAAGCCGGAGATCGTCAGGGTGCCCTCGTCGACGGACAGGCGGGCGCCGGCGAGGACGGGGACCGAGGGCCGGGCCGGGAGGCTCTTCGCGGTCCACGAGACCGCGTCGGCGAACGTGTCCCGTTCGACTTGGAACTTCATGGTCGCTCCTTCAGTGTTGCTGCTCGGTTGTTCACAGCGCTATTACTAATGAACTCTCTATAGATATAACTGTCGTCGTAGTCGTCGGTGCTGTGGATACTGTGGAAAACCGCCCTTTTCCCAGCTCCGCCGTGGTATCGGCCTGTGGACGGAGTGTGGAAAACCTGTGGATGAATCCGGAGCTTATCCACAGGCTCCGACAACCATCGAGTTTTCCACATCTCATCCACAGGGTTGTCCACAGCTTTTCCACAGGTTATGCACAGGGTTGTCCACAGCCCCAAAGCGAACGGACGTCACGTCACCGCGTGTTTTCCACACGCCGTCCACAGGTTTTCCACAGAAAAACGGTCTTTTCCACAGCTTTTCCACAGCGTTGTCCACAGCCCGGCTCAGTCGTCGGTGTGTTTCAAACGGTTCGTCAATTCCGCTATCTGGTTGTAGAGGGCCCGCCGCTCCGACATCTGCTTGCGGATCTTCTTGTTCGCGTGCATGACCGTGGTGTGGTCGCGCCCGCCGAACGCCTGGCCGATCCGCGGCAGCGACAGGTCCGTCAGCTCCCGGCACAGGTACATCGCGACCTGGCGGGCGTTCACGAGCGCCCGCGAGCGCGAGTTCCCCTTGAGGTCGGCGGACTGGACCCCGAAGTACTCCGCGGTGGCCTGCATGACCTGCTCCACCGTGACCTCGGCGGACTTGCCGTTCTCGGGGATGATGTCGTGCAGCACCTCCTCGGCCAGGCCGAGGTCGACGGGCTTGCGGTTGAGGCTGGCGTAGGCGGTGACGCGGATGAGCGCGCCCTCGAGCTCCCGGATCGAGTGGTGGATCTGGGAGGCGATGAACTCGACCGCGTCGGTCGGCACGTTGAGGTCGTCCTGGACCGCCTTCTTGCGCAGGATCGCGATCCTGGTCTCCAGGTCCGGCGGCTGGATGTCCGCGAGCAGGCCCCACTCGAAGCGGGTCCGCAGCCGGTCCTCGAGCGTCTGGAGCTGCTTGGGCGAGCGGTCCGAGGAGATCACCAGCTGCTTGTTGGCGTTGTGGAGCGCGTTGAAGGTGTGGAAGAACTCCTCCTGGGTGCGCTCGCGGTCCATGAGGAACTGGATGTCGTCGATGAGGAGGATGTCGACGTCCCGGTAGCGGCGCTGGAAGGCCTGCTGGCGCCGGTCCGAGAGCGAGTTGATGAAGTCGTTCGTGAACTCCTCGGTGGTCACGTACCGCACCGAGTGGGCCGTGCCCAGGTCGTGGGCGTAGTGGCCGACCGCGTGCAGCAGGTGCGTCTTCCCCAGGCCCGAGCCGCCGTAGATGAACAGCGGGTTGTAGGCCTTCGCGGGCGCCTCGGCGACGGCGAAGGCCGCCGCGTGCGCGAAGCGGTTGGAGGAGCCGATGACGAACGTGTCGAAGTTGTAGCGCGGGTTGAGCCGGCCCACCCCGTCCGCGGCCTTGACCGGGGCGGCCTCGCGGGCGGGCTTGGTGATCCCGCCCCGGCGCTCGGGCGCGGGGTCGTCGGCGGGCGGGGGCGCGACCAGCGGCCCGGACCCGCTCTCCTTGGCGCCCTGGCGGTGCGGGTGCTCCGAGAGGACGCGCTCCAGCTCGTCCCCGGGGGGCTCGGCCTGCCGCTCCTCCCAGCGGGGGGCGGCGGGCGCCTCGGCCTGGGGGGCCGCGGGGGCGGGCTCGGGGGCCGAGGGCTCGTCCGGTTCGGGCGCGGGCCCGGCCTCGCCGGCGCGGAACGCGGCCGTGTCGAACAGGCTCGGCGGGTTCTGGGCCGCGGGGGACTGCCGCGGGGCGGGGAGCGGCCGGGCCTGCTCGAACGAGGGCCGCTCGAAGACGACGGTGGCGTCCGCGTCCCGGACGGGTTCGGGCCGGGGCGGCTCGGCGGGCGCTTCGGGCTCGGCCGGGGGCGCCTCCCGGGCCGGTTCGGGCGCCTGCGGGGCGGGGGCGGCCTCCTGCTTCTCCTGGAGGGTGACCGCGATCTGCGTCGGCTCGCCCATCCGGCGGGTGAGCGCCTCGCTGATGGGCACGCGCAGCTTCGACTCGAACGCCGAGCGGGCGAACTTGTCGGGCGCGGCGATGATGAACGTGCCGCCCACCGCCAGGACCGGCCGCGTCAGCCGCATCCACGCCTGCTGCTGGCGGGTCAGCGCCGACGTGTCGGCCAGTTCGGCGGTCACCGCCGACCAGACCGCCGACAGATCTTGGTCGGTCACTTCGCCATCCCTCTGCGCTAGTCCGCTGTCCTGAGGCGGCCGTTTCGCGAAGATCGGAACCCTCCTCAGGTAGGCTCCGATGCAGGCGATGCGCACCGCCGCACCGGGTCGCCCGCAGTGCGTCCAGCAAGTTTTCCACAGGTTATCCACAGGCCTTCAGCTGGCCTGTGCACCACCCTGCCTTGTGACGATGTTTCTCAAGTTATGGTCATGACCTGCGTTTTCATGCAGGTCTGGCGACGATGCCGTTCCAGGGGCGCCGAACTCGTCCACCGTTCGGGCGAAGTTATCCACAGGCTGCTCGCAACGGGCGCGGGAGTCCTGCGCAGGCCCCGCGGCCGCCGCGGCGGGGCCCGCGGGAAGGACGGCCCGGACCGCACCGCGGTGGCGGCCGGCCGGCGGGGGCGCGTAACATGAGCGAGTTGCCCGCTCGAACCAGAGGGGCATGCCACACCCGCCGTCCGCGGCTGGGGCGCCGCGTGAATGCCCTGCTAGGCTGTTCTCCGCGTCTCCGATGCCCTCCACGGGCCGGGGCAGGGTCCCGGGGCGACGCAGTGGCAATTTGATTCGTTATGGGAGACATCCGTCGTGAGCAAGCGCACCTACCAGCCGAACAACCGCCGTCGCAAGCGCACCCACGGCTTCCGGCTGCGCATGCGCACCCGTGCCGGGCGCGCCATCGTCAATGCGCGCCGCAACAAGGGTCGCAAGCAGCTGACCGTCTGAGCGGTCGCCTCCCGTCCCCTGGCGGGCGGCCCGCGGCTTCGCACGTCGACGCCCGCCGCCCACGCTCAGGGCCTCGATGAGGACGTGATCCAGGTGCTTCCAGCCGACGCGCGCATTCGCAGTAGCCGGGACTTCGGTTCGGCGCTCAAGCGAGGCCGCCGCGCCGCCCGCGGCGGCGTCGTCGTGCACTGGGCACCCGGATCCCCGCGTTCCGAAGACCTTCCGGCCTCCGAGCCGGCGACACCGCCCGCAGCCGTAGCGAACCGCACGGCGCGGGCGGGTTTTGTCGTCTCCAAGGCCGTCGGCAACGCCGTCGTCCGCAACAAGGTCAAGCGCCGCCTGCGCCACGCCGCCGCGGCCGAACTCCCCCACTGGCCCCCCGGCACCGACGTGGTCGTGCGCGCCACCCCCCGCGCCGCCGAACGCGGCTTCGCCGAACTCCACCGCGACCTGGCCGAGGCCGTGCGGGCCGCCCGCAAGGGCGCCAAGCCCGCCCGAGCCCGCGAGGCCCGGAGCGCGCCGTGACCGGCGCCGCCGCCGGGCGGGCCCCCCGACCGCTCCCCGCGCGGACGACCCCGGCCGAACCCCTTGCGCGAGTGACCGAGGGCCTGATGGTCAGAGTGGTCGGCGCCCCCGTGATCGCGTACCGTCGTTGGATAAGCCCGGCGCTGCCGGCCCGCTGCCGCTTCTACCCCAGTTGCAGCGCATATACCCTTGAGGCGCTGTCACGGCACGGTGTCGTGCGTGGCATATGGTTGAGCTTGCGGCGGCTGGGACGCTGCCACCCCTTTCATCCCGGGGGGCATGACCCCGTACCCCCACGGGACGACGTGAATTCGAAGACTGAGCAGACTGGAGTCCGCAAGTGATGGAGTGGGCCTACAACGGCGTGTCCTGGGTGCTGTTGCGATGGCACGACCTGTGGGCGAAGGTCTTCGGCGGCGACGACAACGGGTTCCTCCAGACCGACTGGGCCTGGGTCCTCGCCATCGTCGGCGTCGTGCTCACCCTCCGCATCATCCTCTTCCCGCTGTTCGTCAAGCAGATCCAGTCGCAGCGCGCGATGCAGAAGCTCGCCCCCGAGCTCAAGGCGCTCCAGGAGCGCTACAAGAACGACCGCGAGACGCTCCAGAAAGAGATGATGGAGCTGTACCGCAAGGAGAAGGCCAACCCCCTCATGGGCTGCCTTCCCATCCTCATCCAGATGCCGGTCTTCCTGGCGCTGTTCCACATCCTGCGCCGCCCCGACCCGGACCAGACGAAGTTCACCGACTCGTACGGCTGGACCGGCATCGACGCGGGCGCCCTCTCGGACTGGAACACCTACGTCCACGCGAAGCTCTTCGGCGCCCCCTTCTGGAGCACGTTCCTCACCCCCGCCGACCAGCTGGCGGCCGTCGACTCCTCCTCGTTGACGGTGAAGCTCGTCGCCGGCATCCTCGGTGCGGCGATGATCCTCACGACCTTCCTGACCACGCGTCAGATGATCCTCAAGACCGGCTGGAACGAGGACCCCAACCAGCGGATGATCCAGAAGGTGATGCTCTACGGCATCCCGGTGATCATGATCTTCTCCGCCGGCGCCTTCCCGATCGGCGTGGTCATCTACTGGACCATCAACAACCTCTTCTCCCTCGCCCAGCAGCAGTACGTGCTGCACAAGTACCCGCCGCCCGTGCAGAACAACGCCTCGGCGAAGCCGCCGAAGCCCGGCACCAAGGCCCACGAGAAGATGCTCGAGGAGCAGCGCGAGGCCGAGCGGCGCCGCAAGGAGCTGGCCCCCAAGCCGGGCAAGAAGCCGGTGCAGAAGCCGAAGTCGCAGCGCCTCCAGGAGCCGGTCAACGGCACCGAGGTCGACGCCGCCGGCGCCAACGGCTCCGAGGAGCCGAAGTCGGCGTCCAAGGGCGGACCCGGTTCGGGCAAGAACCTCTCACGGGCGGAACGCATCGCACGGGCCAAGAAGGTCAGCGGCGCACAGCAGGCCTCCAGGAAGAAAAAAGGCTAGGGGGAGGGTCCGGGGGACGCACAGGCGCCACCGGATCAGCCACAATGGTGCAAACTAGGCCAATAACGAGCGATAGGACGAGTTGGCAATTATGGGAGCAACGGTGCGGGAGGACGAGGTGGCCTCCGAAGACGACCTCTTTGAGCAGAGCGAAGTGGCGGCCGACTACTTGGAAGGCCTCCTGGACATCCTCGACCTCGACGGGGACATCGACGAGCTGGTGGTCGGCGACCGCCCCCAGGTCGAGATCGTCGGCGAGGACCTCGGCGGCCTCGTGGGGCCCAAGGGCCAGACCCTCGAGGCGCTCCAGGAACTGGCCCGCCTCGCGGTGTACCGCAAGACCGGCGGCCACTCGCGACTGATGCTCGACATCGGCGGCTACCGCGCGGGGCGCCGCAAGAAGCTCCAGGAGCTGGCCGAGAAGACCGCCAAGCGGGTCATCGAGACCGCCGCGGTGGTCAAGCTCGACCCGATGAGCGCCTTCGAGCGCAAGTGCGTCCACGACGTCATCAACGCCACCGACGGTGTGCAGAGCGAGTCCGAGGGCGCCGAGCCGCGCCGCCGGGTCGTCGTGAAGCCCGAGTAGGGGCGGACAGGTGCATATCGATGATTGAGGAGCCCGAGAGCTCCGACCACACCGAGGCCAATGTTTCACGTGAAACATTGGCCTCGGTGTTCGGTGACGACGATGAGCGCATCGCCCGCGCCGAGGCCTACGTCGGACTGCTGTCGACCATCGGCATCGAGCGCGGCCTCATCGGGCCGCGCGAGGTGCCGCGGCTGTGGGGCCGCCACGTCCTCGGCAGCGCCGTGATCGAGGAGCTCGTCCCCGAGAAGGCCGACGTGATCGACGTCGGCTCCGGCGGCGGGCTCCCCGGGATCCCGCTGGCCATCGCCCGCCCCGACCTGTGGGTGACGCTGGTCGAGCCGATGCAGCGCCGCGTGGACTTCCTGACCGAGGTGGTCGACGCCATCGGCGTTCCCAACGTGGAGGTGCTGCGGGCCCGCGCCGACGAGGTCGACCCGCGGGGCCGGGCCGACGTCGTGGTCTCGCGCGCGGTGGCGCCCCTGGCGAAGCTGGCGGGCTGGTGCCTCCCGCTCGCCCGCGTCGGCGGCGCCATGATGGCCGTCAAGGGGCAGGGAGCGGCCCTCGAGGTCGCCGAGAGCGGCGGTGCCGTCAAGCGGGCCGGCGGCGGCAAGCCGGCCATCGTCCTCTGCGGCGAGGACAAGCTCGGCCCCGCGTTCACCGTTCCCGCGACGGTGGTGACGATCGAACGCCTCCGCTGAGCCGGGGCCGCACCGGATCGAAGAACTGAACGACCTTGCACTGCAACGACATGCCGCGATGAGAGCCTCATCGCGGCATGTCTCACTGTGTCGTCCGCACTTCGCGCTCGGCGGACTCCGCGGGGTTCGGATAGTGTATGGCTCGTAAGCTTCTTCAAGCAGGGCGATGTTTCACGTGAAACATCGGCCCGTAGTCTGTGGCGGTGAACGTGCGCGACCCCCTTCCCCCCGAAGATCGTGAACACCCGAGTTCCCTTGGCGGCGATACCCCGGCCGAACGGCGCATCAGAAACCTCCTCGATGCCGCGGTGAACGAGGAGGCGCCGCCCTCCCGACGGCACCGCTACCGAGAAACTTCACCGGCCCCGGGTGGCGCAGCCCCTCGCCCCGGCCAGGTTGGGCCAGAATCGGAGTCGAAGGAGCCGGGCGGGGGCACTGCCCCGAACCGGAACGACGACGGCGGGGAACGGGACGGGATGCGCAAGACCACATCACGCGGCAGGACGGGACGCCACCTGGCGCCCGACGCGACGCCGAGCGCCAAGCAGGCGAAGGCGGAGGCGGCGCTGCCGAAGCAGCCCGACCCGCTCGACGACGACCTGCCGCTCGCGCGCGAGGCCCAGCGGGCCGTGCGGGTGCTGAACCCCTCCGGCTCGGTCACCATGCCGCGGCCGCCGCGCCGCCGCGTCTTCGCCGTCGCCAACCAGAAGGGCGGCGTCGGCAAGACCACCAGCACCGTGAACCTCGCCGTCGCCCTGGCGCTGCACGGGAACCGCGTGATGGTCGTCGACCTCGACCCCCAGGGGAACGCCTCGACCGGCCTCGGTGTCGAGCACGGCGCGGGCACCCCGAGCGTGTACGAGGCGGTCGTCGAAGGCATGTCGCTCGACGAGATCGCGACCCCCGTCGAGGGCATCCCCTCGCTCTACTGCGTCCCGGCCACGATCGACCTGGCCGGCGCGGAGGTCGAACTCGTCAACGTGGTCGCCCGCGAGGCGCGGCTCCAGAAGAGCATCGCGACCTTCAGCGGCGAGCTCGACTACATCCTCATCGACTGCCCGCCCTCCCTCGGCCTCCTGACCGTGAACGCGCTCGTCGCCGCCGAGGAGGTCCTCATCCCGATCCAGTGCGAGTACTACGCACTGGAGGGTCTCGGCCAGCTCCTGCGGAACATCGAGCTCATCAAGGCGCACCTGAACGCGCGCCTGCGCGTCTCGACGATCCTGCTCACCATGTACGACAAGCGGACCAAGCTCGCCGACCAGGTCGAGCAGGAGGTGCGCGGCCACTTCAGCGAGATCGTGCTCGACGCGGTGGTCCCCCGCAGCGTCCGCGTCTCCGAGGCGCCCGGCTACGGGCAGTCGATCATGACGTACGACCCGGGCTCGCGGGGAGCGACGAGCTATTTCGAGGCGGCCGAGGAGATCGCGCGCCGCGGCGCGAAGCTCTCCCCGCGGCGCGGTGACAAGGACCAGAAGGGCGGCAACTAGTCGATGGCGGCGGCGAAGCGCGGAGGGCTCGGTCGCGGACTGGGCGCCCTCATCCCCACCGGCCTGTCGGACGTCACGACGGTCGAGGACGACGAGGAGGCGGCCCCCGCCCCGATCCTGGCCCCGCGCCAGGCGGCCCCGATCGAGCGCGATGTTTCACGTGAAACACCGCCCCCCGCTCCGGATGTTTCACGTGAAACACCGGAGGGGCCGGACCTCGTGCCGGTGCCCGGGGCGAGCTTCCAACTGATCCCGATCGGCGACATCGGCACGAACCCGAAGCAGCCGCGGCAGATCTTCGACGACGAGCACCTCCTCGAACTCCAGACCTCCCTCACCGAGGTCGGGATGCTCCAGCCGATCGCGGTGCGCGAGCGGACGGCGGAGGAGCCCCGCGAGGACGGCGCGCGCTTCGAACTCGTCATGGGGGAGCGGCGCCTGCGCGCCGCCACCGCCCTCGGCTGGGAGAGCGTTCCGGCGATCGTGCGCCGCACGGCCGACGAGGAACTGCTCCGCGAGGCGCTGCTGGAGAACATCCACCGCGTGCAGCTGAACCCGCTCGAAGAGGGCGCGGCGTACAAGCAGCTGCTCGAGGAGTTCAACGTGACGCAGGAGGAGCTGGCCAAGAAGATCGGCCGCAGCCGCCCGCAGATCTCGAACACGATCCGGCTGATGAGCCTGCCGGCGACCGTCCAGACGAAGGTCGCCGCGGGCGTCCTGACGGCGGGCCACGCCCGGGCGCTCCTCGGCCTCGACAGCGCGGACACGCAGGAGCACATCGCCGAGCGCATCATCAGCGAAGGCCTGTCGGTGCGCAGCACCGAGGAGCTGGTGACGGCCAACCGCCTGGAGGAGCGGCCGGAGCTCGACGAGCCGCGCGGCTCGTCCTCCCGCGCGCCGAAGGACCGCGTGAAGGCCCCCGGTCTGGAGGAGCTGAAGGAGCGCCTCTCGGACCACTTCGAGACCCAGGTGTCGATCTCCTGGGGCCGGAAGAAAGGCAAGATCGTCATCGAGTTCGGCTCGCTCGCCGACCTCGACCGGATCGTCGAGCAGATCGGCGTCGAGTGACGCGGGGCCGGCGGCGCCGGGGCCCCGATCGGGCATAGCGCAACGGGGCGATGTTTCACGTGAAACATCGCCCCGATCGCTGTTCCGGGAAGGCCGGGAGACCCGCTAGGAGAGCTCCCGCCACATGATGATGTCGTCCCGGTAGTCGTCATCGGCCATGCGCACCGCGCGCGGCATGCGCCCGACCTCGGTGAAGCCGTGGCGCCGGTAGAAGGCGTCGGCCCCCGTGCCCGAGCGGACCTTGAGGCTCAGCGCGTCGAGCTTCAGCTCCTCGCGGGCGACGCGGTCGACCGCCGCCAGGAGCTTGCCGCCGAGTCCGCCGCCCTGCCGGGTGGGATCGACCTGGACGTGGCGCATGGTCCGCCAGCCCTGTCGCGGCGGGCTGTCGTTTGATGTGAGGACACACCAAGCGACAATGGCGGCTCCTTCCTTGAGAGCGACCAGCGTGTCAGTCTGGTCGATCACTCGCGCGAGAATGGAAACGGTGTGAGGGCGAACCTCGTCGATGTTGACCGGCGGGACGAACCCGACGGAACCGCCGGCGTTCGTCACTCTCACCCAGAGATGGCTGAGTTCGTCAACGAGCGCTGCGGTGACCGGCGGGTCCACCAGGACGGCGATGTCGTCGCCCGGAACGGGCGTCGCCTCCGGCGTGGAACCTGTTGTCACTGTTGCTTGCACGCCTACCAGCTTGCCCTACCGACGGGGCCTCCGGACAGGGGCTTCCCGGCATATGGGCGCACGTCACGATCGGCCTCGAAACCCCTTGTCCGGGAACGATTCGCCTGGTTCGGGGGGTATGCGAGCTCCATTGTCGGGAGTCCGGACGGGCGTCGAACGCGTAACCCAGGTGAAATCTGTCAAAAGGTGGATTCCGGCGGTTTCCAGTCGCGCATCCATGCGGTATTTTTCGATGGTGGCAGCTGCGAGTACCCCCGGTCCGAATGCCGATCCCGACCTGACGAACCCTCCCCGACCCCACCCGAACCCGCGTGCGAGCGGCGTCCGGCCGACCCTGCCCGCCTTCGTCGGCTGGCCCGCCTTCCCGTTCGAGGGCGAGCTGCGCATCAAGCCGCTCCAGGAACCGGTGGGCGCCGAGCCGCCGCGCCGCGGCGACCGCCAGGAGCAGTGCGCGGCCTGCCATACGCCGGACTCGGCCTACCTGTGGTCCAACGAGCGGTGGCGCCTCAAGAGCCCGCCCGCGCCGAGCGGGCTGCCGGTGGTGGTGATCCTGGAGCCGCGGGCGCACCTCGACCTCGGCGACCTCTCCACGATGCACGCAGCCGAGCTCGGCGTGCTCACGGTGCGCCTGGAGCGGGCGATCCGCTCGCTCGAATCGGTGGCCCAGGTGCATGTGAACCGGTGGGGCGACGGCACCGCGCACCTCCAGCAGTGGTTCCTGGCCCGGCCGCACGGCTACCTTCAGCTGCGCGGCCCGTTCATGACCATGTGGGACGAGATCCTGCCGCCGGTCGAGGAGCACGAGTGGCAGATGAACCTCGAGTACATCGCCGCCTGGCTCGCGGACGACTGAGCTGATCGACGACCGAGTTGATCGACGACCGAGCAGGCTGACGACCGAGCCGGTCAAGGACTGAGGACTCCGCACCCGATCGGGTGAACGCCGAGGGGCCGTTCCTGTCGCACCTCCGCGATATTTTTGAATCTAGGGGTCCCCCGGGCGGACATTTCGGGAATATACCGTTTCATATTCGCGGGGCCGAACCCTGGGAACGGTGAAGGGCGCCGATGTTTCACGTGAAACATCGGCGCCCTTGTCGCTCCTGCGGGGTTGCGGTCAGGCCCGGTCCAGGGCCCGGCGGACCATGACCGCCAGGACCTCGCCGAAGTCGAGGCCCGCGGCCTCGATCGCCATGGGCAGCAGGGAGGTCTCGGTCGTGCCGGGCGCGACGTTCGCCTCCAGGACCTGGATGGCGCCCGCGTCGTCCACGATGAGGTCGACCCGCGACATGTCGCCCAGGCCGAGCGTGCGGTGGACCTCGATCGCGAGCTCGGCCACCCGCGCCGCCACGGCGTCGTCCATGGCCGCCGGCACGGTCCAGCGCGTCGCCCCCGGGTTGTACCGGGCGGCGTAGTCGTAGTCGCCGTGCAGCGGCGCGATCTCCACCGGCGGCAGGGCCTGCGGCCCCTCGCCGAGGTCGACCACGCCCACCGCGATGTCGCGGCCCTCCACGAACGACTCGATGAGCGCCTCGTCGCTGTAGGAGAAGCAGCCCATCATCGCCGAGGGGAAGTCGTCCTCCTTGTGCACGGCGTGCACGCCCAGGCCCGAGCCGCCCGAGTTCGGCTTCACGACCAGCGGCAGGCCCATCTTCGCGGCGATCCGGTCCAGGAGCTTGCGCGCCCCGAAGTCCGAGAACGCCTGGCGCGGCATCGACGTCCAGTCCGGCGTGGGGATGCCGGCCGACCGCAGCAGGTCCTTGGCCGTGATCTTGTTCCACGCGCGGCGCGCGCCGATCGAACCGGTGCCCACGATCGGGACGCCGGAGAGCTCCAGCACCGCCTGGAGCGAGCCGTCCTCGCCCGGCGAGCCGTGCACGAGCGGCAGCACCACGTCGGGCGGGAACTCCTGGAGCGCGGGCAGCAGCTCCCCGTCGAGGTCGCGGACCTCGCAGGCCATCCCCTGGCGCTGGAGGGCGTCAGCGGCCCGGCGGCCCGACTTCAGCGACACGTCGTGCTCGTAGGACATGCCGCCGGCGAGGATGAGCACCCGGACGTCCGACGCCGCGGCGCCCGCCGTCATGCGGCCCCTCCGGCGAAGGTGTCGCGCAGCTCGATGTCGCCGGCGACGACGCCGGCCAGCCGGCGCACGCCCTCCCGGATGGACTCGGCGGTCTGGGTCGAGAAGTTCAAGCGCATCTCCCTGCGGCCGTTGCCGTCGGCGTAGAAACCGGTGCCCGGGACGTACGCGACGCGCTCCTGGAGCGCCCGCGGCAGCATCGCCTTCGAGTCCAGGCCCTCGGGCAGGGTGGCCCAGATGAACAGGCCCCCGCCCGGGACGGTCCACGTCATGCCCTCGGGCATGTAGTCGCCGAGCGCGCCCAGCAGGGCGTCGCGGCGGTCCCGGTAGAGGGTGTTGAACACCTTCACCTGCTGGCGCCACTCCATCTCGGTGAGGAACCGCAGCGTCGCCTCCTGCGTGAGCCCCGAGGGGCACAGGATGGACGCCTCGATCGCCAGGAGCAGCTTGTCCCGCACGGCCGGCGGCGCGAGGACCCAGCCCAGGCGCAGGCCCGCCGCGAAGATCTTCGAGACGGTGCCGAGGTAGATCACGCCGCGCTCGGCGCGGGCGCGCAGCGGCGCGGGCGGGGCGCCCTCGAAGCTGATCATCGAGTACGGGTCGTCCTCGATGACGAGCAGGCCGTGCCGCTCGGCGATGGCGAGGACCTCCTCGCGGCGGTCCTCGGTGAGCGTGACGCCGGCCGGGTTCTGGTAGGTCGGGATCGTGTAGAGGAACTTCGCGCGGCGCCCTTCGCGCTCCAGGGCCGCGAGTCCCTCCTCGAGCCCGGCGGGGACGAGCCCGTCGTCGTCCATCGGGAGGTGCCGGACGTCGGCCTGGGCGGCCTGGAAGGCCCCCAGCGCGCCGACGTAGGTCGGGCCCTCGGCCAGGACGATGTCGCCCGGGTCGAGGAAGGTGCGGGCGAGCAGGTCCAGGCCCTGCTGGGCGCCGGTGGTGAGGACGAGGTCGTCGGCCGAGGCGCGGATGCCGGACCGGGCCAGGACGCCGCACAGCTCCTCGCGCAGCGCGACGCTGCCCTGGCCGGGGCAGTAGCCGAGGGCCTCGGCGCCGACCTGGGAGAGCAGGCGGGTGAACATCTCGCCGAGCTCGTCCATCGGGAGCGCGGCGGTGTAGGGGTTCCCCCCGGCGAGGGAGACGACCTCGGGGCGCGATGCGACCGAGAACAGTGCGCGGATCTCCGACTGTGCCATCCCGTGGACCCGGGATGCGTAGCGACCGGTGTAATCGTCGAGTGTGGTACCGGACACGCGGAGACCTCCTCAGATGGTCCTCGTCGCCCGCGACCGGCGGCCGCGGATCGTGCGTCTATGGATGTCGGGGCCGTACGCCGCCGCGGGCGCGCCCGCCCGGCGCAGACCCTTGCAGGGCTGCTGGGGTGCGGATGCGTTTCGATCAGCCTACGGGACCCCGGCGGTGATCGGACCACTCTACTAGCACACGCGGTGCGGGCCGCGCGTGTTTTCCGTCATGTGGACCCCTCGGCGACGTAGGCTGTACGGGTGCATCGGCGCATGGTCAACCTCACACTCGACTCCCTGGAAGACGTTCCGGGGCGTTGCCGCGCCTGCGTGTTCTGGGAGCTGTCGCCCCTGCGCGCGGAGGCGGTGCGCGAGGTGGGCGAGCCCGTCGTCGAGAAGGAGGCGTGGCTGTCCCACACCCTCCTGGAGTGGGGCGGGTGCGGCCGGATCGCCTACGAGGGCGAGGCCGTCGCCGGGTACGTCACCTACGCGTCGCCGAAGTTCGTGCCCCGCTCGATGGAGTTCCCGTCCGGGCCGGTCTCGCCCGACGCGGCGCTCCTGATGACCGCATACGTCAACCCGACCTACGCGGGGACGGGGCTGGGCCGCCAGCTGGTGCAGACGGTCGCGGCCGACCTGGGGCGGCGGGGGATCTACGCCATCGAGACGTTCGGGGACGCGCGCGGGGAGTCGAACGCGTGCCTGGTGCCCGCCGACTTCTACCGCTCGGTGGGGTTCAAGACGGTGCGCAGCGACCCGCGCTACCCGCGGCTGCGGCTGGAGCTGCGTTCGGCGATCGACCGGAGCGTGGAGGCCGAGGAGTCGATGGAGCTCCACGACCCCGTCGAGTGGTTCAAGCTCGACGACACCGAGCTGGAGCAGTTCTTCGGCGAGGCGACCACCGGCCGCTCGCGCCTGGACCGGCCCGGGACGCAGCGAGACGGCGACTTCTTCGACCACTGAAGGCTTCGGCCGCCGGCCGCTCCGACCGTCGACAACGCGGACGGCTCCTGAATGTGAAAGCGGATATTCCCGATTTGTCCGCCTTGGGGAGCCCTTGTCTTGAGTCTATCCGCGGGGTGTGACACGTCCTGGCGCCCGTAAAACGCGAGCAGTGCTCGGGGCGAAGCCGAACGGCTTCGCCCCGAACACTGCGGTAGTCGTGTTCCCTACTGGCCCAGGAACTTGCGGATGGCGGCCTTGGGCTGGGCGCCGATGAGCTGGTCCGCGGGCTCGCCGCCCTTGAACAGGATCATGGTCGGCACGCTCATCACCTGGTACTTCCGGGTGATCTCCGGGTTCGCGTCGGTGTCGAGCTTGCGGATCACGATGCCGTCGTTCTCGGCGGCGAGCTCCTCGAGGACCGGGGCGACCTTCTTGCAGGGGCCGCACCATTCGGCCCAGAAGTCGACCAGCACCGGCTTGTCGGAGTCCAGCACCTCGGCCTGGAACTCGGCGTCGGTGACGGCTTTGATGGCGCCCATGGGCATCCTCCTGTGTGTGTGAACGAGCGGGAATCAGGATTCGAGGTCGGCGAGGTGACGCTCGGCGTCGAGCGCGGCCGCGCAGCCGGTCCCGGCCGCGGTCACCGCCTGCTGGTAGGTGTGGTCGACGAGGTCGCCCGCCGCGAACACGCCCTCGAGGTTGGTGCGCGTGGACGGCGCGGCCACCTTCACGTAGCCGTTCTCGTCGAGCTCGACCTGGCCCTTGAACAGCTCCGAGCGCGGGTCGTGGCCGATCGCGATGAACAGGCCCGTCGCGTCCAGGACCCGGGCCTCGCCGGTGACGGTGTCGACCAGGTCGACGCTCGCGACCTTGCCGCCCTCGCCGTTGACCTTGGTGACCGCCGAGTTCCAGGCGACCTCGATCTTCGGGTTCGCCAGGGCGCGGTCGGCCATGATCTTGGAGGCGCGGAACTCGTCCCGGCGGTGCACGATGGTGACCTTCGAGGCGAACTTGGTGAGGAACGTGGCCTCCTCCATAGCCGAGTCGCCGCCGCCGACCACCGCGATGTGCTGGTCGCGGAAGAAGAAGCCGTCGCAGGTGGCGCACGCGGAGACGCCGCGGCCCATGAGCTCGTTCTCGCCGGGGACGTTCAGGGGCCGGTACGCCGAGCCCGTGGCGAGGATGACGGTCTTGGCCTGGAACTCCTCGTCGCCGACGCGGACCTTCTTGACCGGGCCCGAGAGGTCGACGGCGGTGACGTCGTCGGAGACGAGCTCGGCGCCGAAGCGCTCGGCCTGCTTGCGCCAGGAGTCCATGAGCTCGGGGCCCATGATGCCCTCGGGGAAGCCGGGGAAGTTCTCGACCTCGGTGGTCTGCATGAGGGCGCCGCCGAACTGGAAGCCCTCGAACACGAGCGGGCGCAGGTCGGCGCGGGCGGTGTACAGCGCGGCCGTGTAGCCCGCCGGGCCCGAGCCGATGATGATGACGTCGCGGATTTCGCTCACCGGGTTCGCTCCTGTGGTTCGGCGCTCCGGGTCGGCTCCCGGGAGTGCGGTGGATCTGGCAGCTTCAACGCCATCCTATTGACCCGAAATTCCACGTCCCGACGCTGTGGCGGGCTTGTGACAGGCGCATGGGCCGATCGTGGGCAAGCTCACTCGACGGCTGTGGCGGGTGAGGTGGATGAGGGCGCGCAGCGCCCTCGGGTTCGGGGAGTGGTGAGCGCAGCGAGCCGGTCGGGCGGGGTGACGGGTGCGGGTGGGAGGGCGGGCGCGCAGCGGCCTCCGGTTTGGGGAGTGGTGAGCGCAGCGAGCCGGATGGGCGGGGTGACGGGTGCGGGTGGTCAGGGCTGGACGGCCAGCGTCTCGACCACGCCCTCGCCGCACGCCGGGGTGAGGGCCACCGCGGTCTCGCCCGCGTCGGCGGAGAGCAGCAGCACCATGAGCGCGGGCTCGGACTCGTAGCGGGCGAAGTCGACCGCCAGCAGCAGGCTCCCGAACCGCTCGGTGACGGCCTCCTCGCAGCGCTGCCAGGACTCGCCGCCCGCGGCCAGGTCCGCGAGCTCGGCGGGGACCTCCCCGGCGGTGGAGTCGGCGCCGAGCGAGCGCAGGGCCTCGAGCAGGTCCGCGTCGGCGCTGTAGTCGCTGCCGGTGGCGAACGTCTCGACCCCGGCGATGAGGCCGTCGAAGTCGTCGCCGGGCGCGCGGGTCTCCCCGCTCATGGTCTGGTCGTCCTCCCCGGCGGCCTCGGGGGCCGCCTCCTCCTCGACCGCGCCCTGGTCCCCGGCGGCGTCCTCGCTGCCCTGGACCGCGGACGACCCCGCCTCGTCGGCGGGGGCCGCGACGTACTGGAGGGCGACGCCGACCGCGCCGACGGTGACCAGCACGGCCGCGGCGGTGCTGAGGATCGCGTACCGGACCCGCTTGGGGCGCAGGCGTTCGGCCCACCGCTCGAAGAGGCCCGCGCGGGCGGGCGCGGGCGCCGGGGCGCCGTGGAGCCGGTCGGCGGCGGGCAGGGACTCCAGGACCCGGTCGAGCCGGTGGGCGACCTGCCCGGGAAGGTCGGGGTAGCCGTCGGAGGCCTCGCGCAGGAGGCGGCCGGCCTCGGCCTCGGCGTCGCGGTGCTGGCTCATCGGTTCCCCTCCTCCCGGCCGTTGGCGGTGCCGCTCGTGGCTCCTGGTTCGACGCCGCGCTGCGGCGGCGGGTTCCCCTCGCCCCGCGCGGCCGGTCCGAACTCGGGCAGGCGCGCCGCGAGGCGCCTGCGGGCCCGCGAGGCCCGCGACTTCACCGTCCCGGGCCGCACGTCGAGGATCGCGGCGACCTCCTCGACCGGGTAGCCGAGCATGTCGATGTAGACGAGCACGGCCCGCTGCTCGAACGGGAGCTCCGCGAGCGCCCGGTGGACGCTGAGCCGCAGCGCCGCCTGCTGCGGGTCCCCGTCCGGGTCGGCGGCCCGCGGGGCGGCCGCCGCGAGGTCGTCCTCGGGCAGCGGCACCGTGGGGCGGCGCCCGGCCGCCCGGATCCGGTCCAGGCAGGCGTTGACGACGATCCGGTGCAGCCAGGTGGTGACCGCCGCGGACCCGCGGAAGGACCCGGCGGCCTGGTAGGCCTTGATCATCGCGTCCTGGAGCGCCTCGGCGGCGTCCTCGGGGTCGGCGAGCGTGCGCACCGCCACCGCCCAGAGCCGGCCGCGGTGGCGGCGGAACAGCTCCCCGAACGCCTCCCGGTCGCCCTCGACGTGGCGGCGCAGCAGCGCGGCGTCGCCGAGGGCCTCGCGGTCGGGCGCCGGCCCGCCGAAGCCGCCGTCCGCGCCGGGTGCGGCGCCGTCGGCGGGCCCGGGCCGGGGCGGGAGCGGGGCGGGCACGGGAAGCCTCGGCTACCGGACGAACACGTTGATGTCGGAGATGGTGAGCTTGAACCCGCCCGAGGCGGGCGGCAGCTCGGTCACCCAGACCACGATGAAGCGGGTCGCCTCGCCACCGGTCTGGAGTTCGATGTTGGTGTCGGCGTCCTCGACCGGCTCGGCCAGGACCGAGAAGTCGTCCACGATGGCCTGGTCGCCGTCGGAGGAGTCGCCGGGGTCCTCGTCGCCCGCGAGCAGGCCGACCGTGGCGCCCGCGCTGGTCATCTGGACCCGGACCGAGGCGACCTCCTGCTCCTCGCCGAGGTCGATGAGGATGCCCATGCCCGGCTTGAGGTTCCCGAACGCCGGGTCGTTGTAGTAGGTGTTCGTGGACCACCCGGTGGAGGCGTTGCCGTCGATGACGGCCTCGACGCCCTCGCCCTGGTCGCGGTCGCCGTCGGGCGGGTCGACCACCCGGATCGCGTCCTCGGACAGCTCCACTTCGCTGGGCGCGGCGACCTCGGTGGTCTCCTCGGGGGCCTCGGCGCCGGTGTCGGCGCCGGCGACCTGCTCGTCGGCCTCGGCCGGGTCGTCCTCGCCGCCGAAGACGAGCGCGCTGGTGACCACGCCGCCGAAGATGACCGCGGCGATCACGGCCGCGACCACCGCGAGGCGCTTCATGCCCGCGGGCGGCGTGTCGGGTCTGAAGCGGCCGAGGTTCATCGAGCTGAGGACGCCCCCGCCGGCCGCGGGCTGGAGGGCCGTGGGCTCGGCGCCGCCGGCCTCGACGAGGCGGCGCAGCTCGACCGCGAGCTCCGCGGCGGACGGCGGGGCCTGCGTGTGGTCGAGGAGGTCGGCGGTGAGCTGCGAGACCCGCGGCGGCAGGCCCTGGACGACCGTGGCGGCGTCGAGGACGCGGCCCCACTCGTCGGTGGCGGCGTCCGGCAGGCCCGTGTTCTCGGCCGGGACGACGCGCGGCCAGGTCCCGGTCAGGCACGCGTACAGGGTCGCGCCGAGCGCGCGCACGTCTTCGACGGCGGTGTTGCCCGGCTCGTTGCGCGGCTCGGTGACCATGACCCGGTCGTCCTCGGACAGGAGGATCGTGCCCGGGTGCAGGTCGGCGTGGGTGACGCCGCCTTCGTGGAGGGCGGCGACGGCGTCGGCGACGGAGGCGACCAGTTCGATCGCGTGGGCGGGTTCGAGGGTCTGGCGCTCGAGCACGCCGCGCAGGGACGAGCCGTTGACCCACTCCCTGACGACGTAGGCGAACCGGCCCTCGTCGACCGCGTCGTACACGTCGACCATCGAGTCGACGTGCGCGCGGGAGGCGGCGACGGCGGCGGTCATGGTGGGGGCGGCGTCCTCGCCGCCGGGGGAGCGCAGGACGACCGCGACGGAGCGGTGCAGGAGGACGTCGACGCCCCGCCACAGCTGGCGGTGCCCGTTCGCGCCTCCGACGTGCTCTTCGAGGCGGTACCGCTCCGCGAGCAGGTCGCCCACGGACGGCACTTCGGCAGAACTCATGATGCGGGGTCCTCCCCTCTCAATGCGACCCCGCTGAGGGGTCTGGCCGACCGCGGCCGGTCGTGTTCAGGGGCCGGACGGGTCGGTTCGCGATCCGTTCGAGTGCGCGCGTCCGGCCAGAGTGCACGTATGGATGGTACTTGCCTCATCGTCGCAGCTTTGCGCGCACCGTTGCCTGGAGCGACGCCATTTCAGTGACGCGGAATACCAGGCAGGCCGCGAGATACACGCCCACGAGCGCCGTTCCCAGGACGATCGCGGCGCCGAACTGCCCGAGCTTGGAGGCGGACACGTCGGGCCACGCGAGCCAGCCGCCGTAGGCCGCGGCGCCCGCGATGAGGGCGGCCGCGCCCGAGCGCACCAGGCCGCTCGCGGTCCGGCGCATCCTGAGCAGCCCGACGCGCTTGCGCAGCAGGCTCATCGACAGCAGCAGGCTCACCAGGTAGGAGACGCCGTTCGCGGCGAGGAGGCCCGCCACGACCCACTCCAGGGGCAGGAGCGCGAACGCCAGCAGGTAGCCGCCGATGCGGATGGCGATCACCGGCAGGTTGAGCAGGCCCACGGTGCGGGTGTCGGTCTGGGCGTAGAACGCGTAGATCTGGAGCTGGCTGATCGAGAACGGCAGGAGCACGATCCCGACCGCGAGCAGCGCCTGCCCGGTGGCGACGGCCATGGTGTGGTCGTAGGCGCCCCACTGGAAGATCGCGAGCGCGATCGGCTCGTGCAGGGCGATGAACGCGGCCGCGATCGGCACCAGCAGGAAGCTCGCCAGGCGGATGCCCGAGGAGAGGTGCTCGACCAGCTCGGGCCAGCGGCGGTCGTCGGCGGCGCGGGTCATGCGCGGCATGAGCGCGGTGATGACCGAGACGGCGACGATGCCGTGCGCCATCATCATCATGAGGAAGGCGTTGTTGTAGACGGTGGTGCCGGGCACGAACACGCCGCCCGGCTCGTCGGCGCCCGAGGCCGCGTTGGCGATTTTGACGACGGCGATGACCGCGATCTGGTTGGCGGCCACGAACAGCAGCGTCCAGGCGGCCATGCGGCGGATGTCGGCCAGCGGCAGGGCCTTGAAGTCGAACCGCAGCCGCCACCGGAACCCGGCCCGGCGCAGGGCCGGGGCCAGGCACAGCACCTGGATGACCACGCCCGCGGTGGTGCCGCCGCCGAGCAGCAGGATCATCCCGTTCGTGACCTGGTCGGCGGTGCCGAACAGCTCGCCGCTCGCGTCCGGTTCGGCGCCGGAGGTGTAGACGGCGAAGAAGACCGCGCCGACGGTGATGACCACGAGGTTGTTGATGATCGGGACCCACATGGGGGCGCCGAAGTGCTCGCGGGAGTTGAGCACGCCCGACAGGACCGCGAAGAGCCCGTAGAGCAGCAGCGCCGGGAGCATGAGGTAGGAGAACTCGGTGACCAGGTCGCGCTGGACCGGTTCGGCCATGGCCGCGGCGATGACCGGCGCGGCCAGGGTGACCACGAGCGCGGCGCCGCCGAGGACGAGGGCCGCGAGGGTGAGCAGGCGCTGCGCGAACGCGTCGCCGCCGTCGGGGTCGTTCTTGTGGGCCTTGACGAACAGCGGCATGATGATGCTCGCGAACACGCCGCCGAGGACGAGCTCGTAGATCATCTGCGGGAAGTACTGCGCGGTCGTGTACGAGTTGCCGAGCAGGCCCGCGCCGACGGCCGCGGAGATGACGACGGTCCGCCCGAACCCGGTGACGCGCGAGACGAGGGAGCCCGCGCCCATCAGGAGGCTGGAGCGGACCACGTTCTTGCCCTTCGGCGCCGGGGGCGGTGGCGTCGTGGGCGTCGGGGCGGGTCCGGCGGCGGTGTACCCGTCGCCGGTCTGGGGTCCGGCGGGGGCGTTCCGGGCGTTCGCGTCGGGATGGGGGCCCAGGGCGGGGCCTGGCGGCCGGTACCCGAGGCCCCGGTCGGGGCCCGGTCCCGGTCTCGCGCTAGGTTCGGCCATTCTCGCACTCTCCGCTAAGCTTGCCCGGCGATGTCTGACAACAGTAGCGGTAAGGAAATCACGGTCCCGCCGATAGCCGATGAGCTGGGTCGGGTGTTCGCGGGCGAGGGGTACGAGCTGCACCTGGTCGGCGGCCCGGTCCGCGACGCGGTGCTGCGCCGCACCGTGAGCGACCTCGACTTCACCACGGACGCGCGCCCCGAGGCGACCGAGGCGATCCTGCGCGGATGCTGCTCGGCGGTGTGGACCACGGGCGCCGACTTCGGGACCATCGGCGGGCGGTTCCGCGGCGAGCAGGTCGAGGTGACCACCTTCCGCGCCGACGCCTACGACCGCGTCGGCCGCAACCCCGTCGTCCGCTACGGCGACCGGCTCGAGGACGACCTGGAGCGCCGCGACTTCACCGTGAACGCCATGGCCGTCTCGGTGCCCGGGCACGCCTTCGCCGACCCGTTCGGCGGCATCGCCGACATCGCGCGGCGCACCATCCGCACCCCCGCCGCCCCGGAGTCCTCGTTCGCCGACGACCCGCTGCGGATGCTGCGCGCGGCCCGGTTCGCCGCGCAGCTGGGCTTCGCGATCGACCCCGGCACCCTCGACGCCATGCACCGCATGGCGCCCGAGCTCGACCGGATCACCGCCGAGCGCGTCCGCGACGAGTTCGTGAAGCTCATGTGCGCCCCCGACCCGGTCGCGGGCCTGCGGGTCCTGGTCGACACCGGCCTGGCCGACCGGTTCCTGCCCGAGCTGCCGGCGCTGCGCATGGAGATCGACGAGCACGCCCAGCACAAGGACGTCTACGAGCACTCGCTCCAGGTGCTGCGCAACGCGATCGCGCTCGAGACCGACGGCCCCGACCCGCTGCTGCGGCTGGCGGCGCTGCTGCACGACATCGGCAAACCGGAGACCAAGGCCGTCACGCCCGGCGGCGGCGTCACCTTCCACCACCACGACGTGGCCGGCGCGCGCCTGGCCCGGCGGCGGATGCGCGAGCTGAAGTTCCCCAAGGCCGACGTGCAGGCCGTGTCGCTCCTCATCTCCCTGCACCTGCGCTTCTACGGCTACAGCGACGGCGAGGGGACCGGCTGGACCGACTCGGCGGTGCGCCGGTACGTGACCGACGCCGGGAGCGAGCTCGACCGCCTCAACGTCCTGGTGCGCTCGGACTGCACCACCCGCAACCGGCGCAAGGCCGAGCGGCTGCGCCGCGACTACGACGCGTTCGAGGAGCGCATCGCGCGCCTGCGCGCCGAGGAGGACCTGCGCGCGGTGCGCCCCGACCTCGACGGCAACGCGATCATGGCGCTGCTGGGCCTGGCGCCCGGCCCCGAGGTGGGCCGGGCGTGGGCCCATCTCAAGGAGCTGCGGCTGGAGCGCGGCCCGATGCCCCGCGAGGAAGCGGAGGCCGAGCTGCTGGCATGGGCCGCAAGGGAAGGAATCGCACCGCGTCCAGACGCGGGATGAGGACCTCCTGGACCACCAGCGCGCACATGACCGCCACGGCGAGCCAGCGCGAGGCGGCGGCGGCGAGGAACAGCCCCTCGGGGATGCCGCGGCCCTCCTCGGCCGAGACCTGGAGCATCTTGCCGTAGAACGCGAAGAAGTAGAACAGCTCCGCGGCCTGCCAGACCAGGAAGAAGCCCCACTTGGGGCGGGCGAGGACCGCCAGCGGCAGCAGCCACAGCACGTACTGCTGCGACCAGACCTTCCCGAACAGCAGGAACGCGGCGAGCACCAGGAAGCACAGCTGGGCCAGGCGCGGCGCCGCGTCCTCCATCGGCGCGCGGCGCTGGGCGAAGAACCCCAGTGCGGCGATCCCGAGGCAGGACAGGGCGAACAGCACCAGGTACATGTCGTTGACGAACTCGGAGTCCCACAGGGCCTCCCAGCCGGTGAGGCCGCGCACCACGTACCAGCCGGTGCCCCAGTCGACGGGCCGCTCGGAGTTCAGTTCGAAGAACCGCATCCACGACTCGCGCCAGAAGTAGGCGACGGGCGCGTTGATCGCGGCCCACACGACGGCGGCGGTGGCGACGGCCTTGAGGGCGGGCAGCGGCTCCCGCCGGCGCAGGGCCAGGACGAGGAGCGGTCCGATGAACAGGAGCGCGTAGAACTTCGCGGCGACGGCGAGGCCGAGGAACAGCCCGGCCGCGACCGGTCGGCCGCGCTGCCAGTACAGGAAGAACGGCATCGCGAGCGCGACGGCGAACAGGTCCCAGTTGACGGTGGCGGTCACCAGGATCACGGGCGCGGCGGCGAGCATCATCGCGTCCCACGGCCGGGAGGGCCGGGCGCGCAGCAGGGCCGGGTCCGGGTCGGGGCCGGGCAGGTCGGTGCGGCGGTTGTCCTCGCGGATCCGGTGGAGCACGGCGATGGCGGCGGCGCCGCAGATGAACAGCACGACCGCGTTGAGGTGCCAGAAGATCGGGCCGCCGTCGGTGCCCAGGACCGAGCCGGCGCGGTAGGCGATCTGCCCGAGGATCCCCATGAACCATCCGGTCAGTACCGGGTATTCGACCGGGTGGTCACGGTAGGGGACGGCGCCCTCGTTCAGCCGCTCGGCGCCCCACAGGGCGCGGATGTCGGTGTAGCAGGCGCCGGTGTACTGCTGCCAGTCCACCCATCCGCCCGCTGCGCAGGGGTACTTCTGGAGCCAGTTGACGGCGAAGGCGATCAGGCCGGTGAGGAGGATGACCCGCAGCGGCGTCCAGTACCTGCGGCGGGGCGGGTCGACGGCGTGGTCGCCGGCGGGGCCGCCGATGAAGCCGGAGGCGAACCGGGCGACGCGGTCGGTGAGGGTGGGGGCGGCCCGGGTCTGCGGGGTGCTCGGCGGCTCGGCTGAGGGCGGCGGCTCGGAGAAAGACGGCGGCATGGGCCCTATTGTGGCCCATGCCGCCGTCGTCGCGATACGGGCCGAGGCGTGGTGCCTCGGCCCGGTGCGCGCTATCTGTTGTTGCCGTCCGGCCCATCAGGGGACTCGCCCGCCTCGGTGGTCGGGCCGTCCGTGGTCGGGTCGTCACACGGCGGCTGCATGAAGCCGCCGCAATCCTCTTCCCCGCCTTCGTCGTCGGTCGGATCGGTCGTCGGGTCGGTCGTCGGCTGGTCGGTGCCGTTGTCGTCGTCCTCGTTCTCACCGGGCTGGCACGTCTCGCCGTCCCAGGTGCCGCCGTCCGCTTCGCAGTCCTCCTGCGCCTGCTCCTCCTGCTGCCCCGCGCACAGTTCGTTGTCGGCGTTCGCGGCGCAGAACTCGCCGCCATCGCGCGGGCCGCCGGCCGCCTCGATGTCCCAGTACGTCTTGTTGCCCTGGGAGTCGACCTTGCCGTCCCACTCCTCCGCGTCCCAGTCCTCCGCGTCGAGGACGCGCTTTATCGCGGAGAGCCAGACCGGGTAGGCGGTGTTCGAGCCGAAGACCGCGGTCTTGTCGCCCTGGTCGTTGGCGATCGGATCGGATTCGGAGGTCACGTTGCCGACCCAGGCCGCGATCGACAGCTGCGGGATCGCGCCGACGTACCACGCGTGGGCGTTGTACGAGTCGGGGTACTCGTTGCCGTCCTTGTCCTCGCCGGCGGCCTCCCAGGTGCCGGTCTTGCCGAAGTAGTCGCGGTCGAGCTTCTCTGCGTCGGTCTCACCGGCGATCTCCGAGCCGATCCACTGGAGGTTGCGGGCGGTCTCCTCGGAGATGACCTGCTCGGCCGTGAGCTCCTCGACCGGTTCGACCACCTCGCCGCTGCTGTTCTTGACCTCGGCGACGAAGTGGGACTCGTGGTAGACGCCGTTGTTGGCGATGGTCGCGTAGATGGAGGCCATGTCGCGCACGCTGGTCGGGTACTGGCCGAACGAGAGGTGGTGGTAGAACGGGTCGGTCTCGTTCTTGCCGCCGATCTCGCACGGCGTGGACTCCTCGGCCGCCAGGAACAGGCCGTCGGTGTTGATGATCGGGTTGCAGTTCTCGTCGACCTGGATGTCCGCGTAGACGTCCCAGTTGCCCGAGGCGTCCACGATCGAGTTGTTCTCGGCGTCGACGGCCCTCCCGTGCTGGGTGTAGGTGCCGTCGTCCTGCATGACGTAGTTGACGCTCACGTCGTGCATCTCGCCGTTGTCGTCCTCGATCTGGCGGGCCTGGTTCATCACCGACAGGCCCATCCGGTCGGCGAGGTCGAGGATGGCGTTGGCGCCGTAGTGCTCCGAGATCGCGTACATCGGCGTGTTCTTCGACTTGCGGACCGCGTCGGTGAGGGTCAGCTCCAGCGGGTAGCCCTGGTTGCCGTTGCGCAGGGTGCAGTCGGGGTAGTCGCCGCCGCCGATGCAGCTCTCGGTGTCGTCGAGCGTGAGCGATTCGAACGGGCGGGGCGAGTCGGCGTTGAACCACGTCTGGGTCGAGTCGCCCTGGTCGAGGGCGGTCGCGGCGGTGACCATCTTGAACGTCGAGGACGGCGGGTGCGGGGACTCGGCGCCGGCCTTGTCGACGCCGAAGCCGTTGTCGCCGCCGTAGTAGCCGACGATCGCGCCCGTCTCGGGGTCGATCGCGACCATGGCGGTCATCATGTACGGGTCGTAGTCGACGAGCGCCGCGTCCTCGTTGCTGTTGACGAACTGGGCGTAGCCCTCGTCGGTCAGAACCTTCTCGGCATCGCTGAGGTCGGTGACGACGTTGCCGTCCTTGTCGACCGGCTCGCCGTTCTCGTTCCGCTCCACCTTGACGTCGCCGCGGGAGCCGGTGGTCTTGAGCGCGTTCTGGATGTTCGGGTCGATGGTGAGGGTGACCGAGTAGCCGCCGCCGTTGGGATTGTCCTCGCCGCCGCTGAGCTCCTCCTTGGAGATGCCGTACCGCGTCCAAAGCTCGTCGAACACGTAGCCGTCGAGCTCGTTGATGATGAAGCCGATGTCGGTGTTGCCGCCCCAGGAGCCCGAGGAGTTGAACTCGTCGATCGGCGTGGGGTACTCGAGCGCGTCGCGTTCGGACTGCGGGAGCTGGCCGGTCTCGACGAGCGCGTCCATCGTGAAGTTCCAGCGGCCCTGCGCGGCCTCCTCGTTGTACGCGTCGGTGTAGTACGGGTCGTAGTAGCCGTTGGGCGACTTGACCTGCATGACCATGAACGCGGCCTGCTCGATGGTCACGTCCTTGAGCTCTATGCCGAAGTAGTTCTTCGCCGCCGCCTCGATGCCGTAGGCGCCCCGGCCGAAGTAGGCCATGTTGAGGTAGGCGGTGATGATCTCTTCCTTGTCGTACTCCGACTCCATCTTCATGGCCATGGCCGCTTCGCGGGCCTTGCGGTCGTAGGACATCTCGTCGCGGGCGTCGAGGACCATGCCCGCGTACTGCTGCGTGATCGTCGAGGCGCCCTGGGTGTCGCCGCCGGTGACGTTGTTGATCAGGGCGCGCATGGTGCCGACGTAGTCGACGCCGCCGTGGTCCCAGAACTTGCGGTCCTCAAGCGCCACCAGCGCGTCGGTGACCGTCTCGGGGACGTCGCCGGGCTCGACCTGGAGGCGGAGGGTGTCGCCGTAGGCGCCGGCCTGGGTCGTCCCGTCGGCGTAGTAGAACGCGGACGACTCGCCCTGGCGGAAGACGCCCGACAGCGGGGGGGTGTTCTGGAGAAAGATGGCGCCGGTCACGGTGACGGCGCCCACGAAGAGGACGGCCAGGGCGATGAGCGTGGCGAACATCTTGCGCCCGAGGCGCTTGCGCTTCTTGCCGTCCTCGCCGTCGACCGGTCCCTTGCCGGCGCGGCGGCGGCCGCCCGCGCCCGGGCGGGAGGTGCGGGTGTCCTCGCGGCCCGGCGGGCGGCTGGTGCCGACCGACGCCGAGCCCACGGAGGCGGAGCCGACCGAGGCCGATCCCACGGAGGCCGAACCGACCGAGGCGGAGCCCACTGAGGCCGACCCCACAGAGGCGCGTCCGGAGCGTCCCGGCCCGCCGACCGAGGCGGAGCCCGAGGCGCCGCCCACCGAGGCCCGGCCGGAGCCGCCCACGGAGGCCGAGCCGCGGCCGACCGCGGCGGAGCCGGAGGCGGGGGTCCCGTACTGCTGCTGCGGGCGGGGCCGCGGCGCGCCGCCGCCCTGCTGCCCGCCCCAGCCGTAGTCGGGCTGCCCGGACCCGGCGCTGCGCGAGGCACCGCCGTAGGAGCGGCCGCCCTGCTGGCCACCGCCTCCCGGACGTCCGTCCTCAGGGGGCGGGGCCGGACGATATCCGTAGTCGCTCATTGCTCAACCATCCACGTGCTGTACAACCCAGGCTGGGGCCGGGTCCTGCCGGTCGGCCCGGTGCACCCGGCGCGCGGCATCCCAGGGGGGACGCGCCCGGCGGACCGGCGTGTTCGCAAAGGTCTACTCCCGGCATGGGGGGTGGCCGGTCGCCTCGCAGTTTCGCACACCGAACCTGAGAGGACTCTGCTAGATCGCTTGGTGGGCCCGAGCTTATCGGATGGAAACCCCTCTGAACAGGGCTCGGAGGCTCGCCTTGACGTGATTTCCGACCGCGCGCTATGGTGTCCCTGATATATCGAACCGATACATCGCTTGGTGAGACCGCCGTGGAAGGAGGGGCGCGATGCTCGAGCTGGCCATTCTGGGGCTCCTGCACGAGACCCCCATGCACGGCTACGAGCTGCGCAAAAGGCTCCTGTCCCTGCTCGGGGCCATCAGAGCCGCGTTCAGCTACGGCTCCCTCTACCCCACCCTCAAGCGGATGCGTCAGCGCGGACTCATCGCCGAGGAGACCCCGGCAGAGGGTGCCGCAGAGACACCGATGCTGACCGGGCGCCGGGCCCGCAAGGTCTACCGGCTCACACCCGAGGGCAAAGAGCACTTCGCGGGCCTCATGGCCGACGCCGGCCCCGAGTCCGCCGACGAGGCCCTGTTCGGGGTGCACTTCGCGTTCTTCTCCCGCACCGACCCGGCCACGCGCCTGCGCATCCTGGAGGCGCGGCGCCGCCGCGTCGAGGAGCGGCGCGAGCGCATCCGGGAGGCCCTGGCCCGCACCGCCGAGCGGCTCGACGCCTACGGGCTCGAGCTCCAGCGGCACGGCCTGGAGACCGCCGAGCGCGAGGTCCGGTGGCTCAACGAGCTCATCGCCTCCGAGGAGAACCGCCGCCCCCGGCAGCACACCGATTTCGGCGACCCGATCGCCGAACCGGGACGGAGCGAGTCCGCCCCGGCCCAGGGAACACCCGATCCGGCCGCGAGCGCCGGAGACCCAGATAAACAAGGCAAAGGAGGCATGCGCGATGGGTAAGCTGCGCGTAGCCATTGTCGGCGTGGGGAACTGCGCCTCTTCGCTGGTCCAAGGCGTCGAGTACTACCGTGACGCCGCTCCCGAGGACCGGGTGCCCGGCCTCATGCACGTCCAGTTCGGCGACTACCACATCAACGACATCGAGTTCGTCGCCGCGTTCGACGTCGACGCGAAGAAGGTCGGCCAGGACCTGGCCAGCGCCATCAACGCCTCGGAGAACAACACCATCCAGTTCGCCGAGGTGCCCCCCACCGGCGTTCCGGTGCTGCGCGGCCCCACCCACGACGGCCTGGGCCAGTACTACACCGAGATGGTCACCGAGTCCTCCGAGGAGCCCGTCGACGTGGTCGCCGCCCTCAAGGAGGCCCGCGCCGACGTCGTCGTCTGCTACCTGCCCGTTGGCTCGGAGACCGCCGCGAAGTTCTACGCGCAGGCCGCGATCGACGCCGGCGCCGCCTTCGTCAACGCCCTCCCGGTGTTCATCGCCTCCGACCCCGAGTGGGCGAAGAAGTTCACCGACGCCGGCATCCCCATCGTCGGCGACGACATCAAGTCGCAGGTGGGCGCCACCATCGTCCACCGCGTGCTGGCGAAGCTGTTCGAGGACCGCGGCGTGCGCCTGGACCGCACGTACCAGCTGAACTTCGGCGGCAACATGGACTTCATGAACATGCTGGAGCGCACCCGCCTGAAGTCGAAGAAGATCTCCAAGACCCAGTCGGTGACCTCCCAGATCCCGCACGAGATGCGCGGCGCCGACGTCCACATCGGCCCCTCGGACCACGTGCCGTGGCTGACCGACCGCAAGTGGGCGTACATCCGCCTGGAGGGCACCACCTTCGGCGACGTGCCGCTCAACGCGGAGCTGAAGCTCGAGGTGTGGGACTCCCCGAACTCCGCGGGCGTCATCATCGACGCCGTGCGCGCGGCGAAGATCGCCCTCGACCGCGGCCACGGCGGCCCCGTCGAGAGCGCCTCGAGCTACTTCATGAAGTCCCCGGCCAAGCAGTTCTCCGACGAGGAGGCCCGCGTGGCCGTCGAGAACTTCATCGCCGGCCTGTAAGCGCCGCCCGAGGGGGACCCCTCCCGACGGGCCGGGCCGCACCGCGGTTCGCGCCCTTCGCGAGAAATGGGGTCCCCCTTGGCATTCACCGGAGTTATCCTCGGACGATGCGCACCCACGGGCACGTTCGCAGCCTCGCGGGCAACCGCCGCTTCCGGCACCTGCTCGCCGTGCGGCTCACCTCGCAGGCCGCCGACGGCATGTTCCAGGCCTCGCTCGCGCTCTCGGTGTTCTTCAACCCCGCCCTCGGCGAGGCCTCCGACCCGTTCCGGTACGCCGCCGCCGTCGCGCTCCTCCTGGGCCCCTACTCGCTGCTGGGCCCGTACGTCGGCACCGTCCTGGACCGCTTCAGCCGCCGCAACCTCATCGGCGGCGCCAACCTCGCGCGCGCCGCCCTCATGCTCGTCATCGCCCTCACCCTCGCCGGCGGCTTCAACTGGACGTGGGTCCTGTGCGCCATGGTGGTCCTGGCCGCCAACCGGTTCGTGCTCGCCGGCCTCGGCGCCTGCCACCCGCAGGTCGTCCCGCCCGGCGACCTCGTCACCGCCAACTCCCTCGCCTCCACGCTCGGCGCCCTCGCCTACGGCCTGGGCCTCGCCACCACCGGCGTCGCCAAGCTCGTCGACTCGAACGTGTCCTACTCCATGCTCGCGCTCGCGGCCGGGTGCGGCTACCTCGTCTCGGCGTTCGTCGTCACCGCCTCGTTCCGCCGCGGCGACCTCGGCCCCGCCGAGGATGCGCCGGGCGGCGGCCTGTGGAAGGGCCTCACCGCCACCACCGAGGGCATGTGGGCGGGGTTCAAGCACCTCGCGAGCCGCAAGGGGCCGGCCCTGGTGATCGCTGTCCAAGGGCTGCACCGGTTCCTGTACGGCATCGTGTTCATCATCGCGATCGCCCTGTTCATGGGCTTCTTCTGGGACGTCGATTCCGACCCGACCCGCACCACCACGATCTCCTGGCTCCTGGTGCTCGCCGTCCTCGGCAACGTCGGCGTGCTCGCCGCCGCCCTCGCCACGCCCCTCGCCACCCGCGTCTGGGGGCCCCGGAACTGGATCATCGCCCTCATGGCCCTGTGCGCGATCGTGGTCGCGGCCCTGGCCGGGGCCATGCGGCCGGTCATGTTCGCCGTCGCGGTCCTGCTGGTGAACATCGCCTCCCAGGGCGTCAAGATCACCGTCGACACGAGCATCCAGCGGGGCGTCGAGGACGCCTACCGCGGCCGCGTCTTCAGCGTCAACGACACCGTCTACAACATCGGCTACCTCGCCGGGCTCTTCGCCGCCGCCCTCGTCGTCCCCAAGGACGGGTACGCGCCCGGCACCCTCGTCGCCGTCGCCCTCGCTTACGGCCTGATCTGCGTCGGATACGCCTACCTCGCGCGAGACGGCGCACCGTACGATGCACATTCATGGAGCCGAGCCGCCCGAGAGACGAGACCGAGCCCGAGCGCCTAGACGGCGGTGCCGCCCCCGAGCGCGGCACCGACGGCGACGCCGCCGGGAACCGCGTCGACGGCGACGCCGCCCCCGCGAGCGGCGGCCGCAGCGCGCGCCCCCGCCTCGACGGCACCGGTTTCGACGGCACCGGCTTCGCAGCCAGCCCTGTCGCGGCCAACCCCTACCGCGGCACCGCCCCCTGGCAGCGCGAGGGCGGCGGCTCCTGGAAGCGCGGCCTGGCCGGGCTCGGCGCGGTCCTCCTCACCGCCGGGTCGATCGGCGCGGTCGCCTGGCTCGCCTTCCGCGACGGCGGCGGCGGCGCCGAGGACGCCGAGACGGTCATCTCCGAGCAGTGCCGCGTCACCGAGGCCGAGGACGACGGCGAGGCCGAACCCATGGAGCCGGGCACCCCCGCCGAGCGCTCCATCGCCACCGTCCAGACCAACTACGGCGACGTCAGCGTCCTGCTCTGGGGCGACCTCGCCCCCTGCGGCGTCGAGGCCTTCACCCACCTGGCCCAGAACGGGTTCTACACCTCGCACGCGTGCGACCGGCTCACCACGCAGGCGGTCGACCCGACCGCGATCCTGCGCTGCGGCAGCCCCGGGTTCGACCCCGAGGCCGAGGGGTCCCACGGCCCCGGCTGGCGCTTCCAGGCCGAGACCGGCATGGCCGGCAACGACGTCGCCGACGTCCTCGCCCTCATCACCGACGACCGCGGCCGCGCGGGCAGCGCCTTCGCGCTCATCCGCGGCGCGGCCGTCCCGACCGCGGGCGTCAGCGTCATCGGCGGCATCGTCGACGGCTACGAGGTCCTCGACCAGATCGCGGCCCTCACCGAGACGGTGGCCTACGACGGCGTCCCGCCCGTGCCCGTCGAGATCTGGGGCGTCACGGTCACCGACCTCGCCGACCTGCCCTCCGGGCCCGACACCGTCGGCGAGAGCACCGCCCCCGGCACGGCCGCGCCCTCCGGGACCGGGACGACCGCGCCCGCCGACGCGACGACCACCGCCACCGCCACCCCGAGCGAGACCCCCTCGTAACGGCTCCTGGGACGCGAAAGGCCCGGTGCGCCGCACCGGGCCTTTCGCGTCTCCTGGGACCGGCGACGCCGGCCCCGGGGTTCAGTCCTCGCCCTCTTTGGACGAGCCGTTCCGCTTGGCGTACTTGTCGACGTACTCCTGGCCCGTCAGGCGCCGGATCGCGTCCATCACCTCGTCGGTCACCGCCCGGATCACCACCCGGTCCTGCTCCATGCCCTTGTAGCGGGCGAAGTCCAGCGGCTTGCCCACGCGCACGCCCACCGGCGCCACGCGCGGCCGCGACTCCCCGATCGGCAGGACCTTCTCCGTCCCGATCAGGCCCACCGGCACCACCGGCGCCCCCGAGGCCAGCGCCAGGCGCGCCACCCCGGGCTTGCCGCGGTACAGGCGCCCGTCGGGCGAGCGCGTCCCCTCCGGGAAGATCGCGAACACCCGGCCCTCCTCCAGGACCTCCAGCGACGGCTCCAGGGACGCGGCCGACTTGCGGCCGCCCGAGCGGTCCACGGCCACCTGCCCGAGCGCCTTCACCGTCGAGGAGATGATCCGCCCCTTCAGGCCCGCGCCCGTGAAGTACTCGATCTTCGCCATGGTCGCGATGTGCCGCTTGGTCGTCAGGCCCAGGAAGTAGTGGTCGGCCACGGAGAGGTGGTTGGACGCCAGGATCACCGGGCCGGTCTCGGGGATGTTCTCCCGCCCGTCGATCCACGGCCGGTAGATGAGTTTGATGGTCGGAGCGGCCGTCCATTGCAGCGTCTTGTACAGCACCGTGTTCAGCTCTCCAGTGGTCTCACCCCGGCGGCGGGAGGCCGGGTCCGTGCCTGTCCCCGGCCCGCGAGCGTCGCCAGGAGTGCCAATTATGGCTCGCGAACCGCTCCCGGCGAAATCCGCGGGCCGTGCGCTGCCGGAAAGGCCGGCGGCCCCGCCGGAAGGCAGGGCCGAGTCTAAGGCATTCGCGGCGGCTACAGGTACTGGCCGGGATGGCGGTCGCCGTCGTCACCGCGCGCGGCGCGCTCGGCCATCACGGCCCGCAGCTGCGGCGGAAGGTCCTCCCCGCCCGCGGGCAGCGCCTTCAGCTCGCCCGAGCGCATCTGGTCGAGCTGGAGGCGCGCGGCCATCTGCTGCGCGACCAGTGCCGCCTGGATGCCGTGGAACAGGCCCTCGAGCCAGCCGACCAGCTGGGCCTGCGCGATCCGCAGCTCCGCCTCGGTCGGGATCTCGTCGGCGCTGAACGGCAGCGACAGCCGCTCCAGCTCATCGCGCAGCTCCGGGGCGAGCCCGGACTCGAGCTCGGAGATGGAGCGCGCGTGGATGTCGGCCAGGCGCTGGCGGCCCTTGTCGTCCAGGTCGGCGGCGCGGACCTCCTCGAGGAGCTGCTTGATCATCGAGCCGATGCGCATGACCTTGGCCGGCTCGGGGACCAGCTTGGTCGGATCGGACTCGTACCCCTCGTCGTCCACCTGGCCGCTCGCGGCGGCCGCCGCCTCGGCCAGCGTGACCGGGTTGCCGTCCGCGTCGACGATGAGCAGCTCCTCGTCCTCGGACTCGCGCTCCTCGTTGCCGTCCTGCTCCGGTTCGGTGTTCGCATTGCTCATGATCGGTGTGGCCCCACTGTCGTATCGGCGCATCGTCGTGCGGGTGCTCCCCTGGCACCGCGTGATGCCGGTCCCGGTCTCCTCCCCGAGCCTAACGCGGGAGACCCGAGGGGTGTTCCCGGTCGCGATCCGGCCGCGGAAAAGAAAGGGGTGTAGCACAAGAGCCCGGTGGTCGAAACCATCGGGCTCTGCCTGTGCGCGAGGGGGGACTTGAACCCCCACGTCCTTGCGGACACTGGCACCTGAAGCCAGCGCGTCTGCCATTCCGCCACTCGCGCGAGTGTCAGTACTTGCGACGAGCCAATGCTACAGGGCTGGGCCGGTGCCCCTCAACCGGGTATTGCCCCGCTTGAGTCGCAGGCCACTACAGGAGGGGGCGCAGGCGCCCCACGGGCCGGTCGCCGCCGAGGACCTCCGGCCACAGGAGGGCGTCGACCTCCGGTTTGGCGTCCTCGGGGACGGCGAGTCCGCCGAGGGCGGTGAGCGCGCGCAGCGCCACGGGCGTGGAGGCCCGGCCGCCGCCGTCGTCGATCTTCACGGCCGCCGCGCCCACGCCGGGGACGGCCAGGACGTGGACGCCCTCGGCGCCGCCCTTGGCGAGCAGCCCCGGCAGGGCGCTCATGGCGCGGTGGTCGGGGCCGCGGGTGCCGTCGACGAGGATCGGGTTGGCGCGCATGGCGTCGGCCACGCGCCGCTCGGGGGTCCCCTCGGGCGCCTCGACCAGGCGCGCGAAGGCGCGGGCGAGCCCGGTGAGGGAGACGGCCAGGACCGGCGCGCCGCAGCCGTCGACGCCGGTCGCGGCGACGGACTCGCCGGTGAGCTCCTCGACCGTCTCGGCGATGAGCCGCTGGAGCGGGTGCTCGGGGTCGCGGTAGGTCCCCGGGTCCCAGCCCGCGGCGGCGCACGCGGCGAGCATCCCCGAGTGCTTGCCCGAGCAGTTCATGTACACGCGGCGGGGCCCGCCGCCGGCGGCGACGACCGCGTTGCGGGCGTCGGGGTCGCCGGGCAGGTCGGGCGGGCACTGGAGGTGCTCCTCGCCGAGTCCGGCGTGGGCGAGGACGGAGCGGGCGCGCTCGATGTGGAACGGCTCGCCGCGGTGGCTGGCGCCCGCGATGGCCAGGTCGGCCTCGGAGGCGGGCTCCCAGCCGGCGCGGAGCATGGCGAGGGCCTGCATGGGCTTGTTGGAGGAGCGGGGGAACACGGCGCGGTCGGCGTCGCCGACCGCGGCGGTGCGGGCGCCCGAGGGGTCGGTGACGGCGACGCTGCCCCGGTGGAGGCTCTCGGTGAAACCGGACCGTTCGATCGCTGCGACGGGTTCGCCGCCGCGGTAGGTAGCAGTCATACCGCGAGGCTAATCCCGCCGCTACAGCCGCGCGGCCTGATCGCCCGCGATGAGACGCGCGTCAGTGTCGGCGGCGACCGACCGCTTGACCATGGCGAGCGCGATCTGCCCCAGCTCGTAGTGCTGGACGGCGGTGCCGATGCGGCCGACCTCCTTGCCGTCCGAGGTGACCGGGGTGCCGGGGGCGGGCGGGTGCTCGTCGGTGCCGTCGAGGTGGAGCATGACCAGGCGCCGGGGCGGCTGGCCGAGGTGGTGGACCTTCGCGACGGTCTCCTGGCCCCGGTAGCAGCCCTTGTCGAGGTGCACGGCGGCGGCGAGCCAGTGCGGGACCTCGTGCGGGACCGTCTTCTCGTCGGTGTCGACGCCGAACGCGGGCAGCTGCGCGGCGACCCGCAGGGCGTCGTAGGCCCAGGTCCCGGCGAGGGGCGCGGGCTCGTCCTCCTCGAGCGCGTTGGCGATGCCGTCGCGGGGCACGAGCTGGTCGAAGGTGGGGCGGCGCAGCGCGTCGGTGCGGCGCAGCCACCCGGTGTGGGGCAGGGCGACGCCGGGGTGGACGGCGGTGGGGACGGCGAGGAGGTCCTTGGCGGCGAACTTCGCGACCGGGACGGGCTGGAGGACCGGGCCCCGGGCGAAGTCGTCGCCGTCGGGGTGCTCGCCGGTGTCCTTGCCGACGTAGGTCATGAGGGCCCACTCGCCGGAGGCGTCGCGGATGTCGACCTCGGTGCGGAACCGCATGAGCTCGAGGTACTTCAGGAGGGCCTCGCCGCGGCCGGGCTCGGTGTCGAGCCAGACGGTCGCGCCGTCGTCGTAGACGTTCGCGTGGTGCTCGACGCGCCCGGTCGGGGAGAGCACGAGCGTCTCGGTGCCCTGGTGCGGCTTGAGGCTCGTGAGGTGCTGGGTGGTGAGCGAGTGCAGCCACTCGAGCCGCTGGGGGCCGGTGACCGAGATGATGTCGCGGTCGGAGCGGTCGAACAGGACGCCCTCGCTCGGGTCCATCGCGGTGCGCTGCTCCTTGAGCGGGCCGCCGTAGTGCCAGGCGGTGCGGCCGCTCGCGGTGGCGACGGCGCCGGGCGCGTTCAGGAGCGGGGACGGGGCGGTGTCGGTCATGTGTGCTTCTCCAGGCATTCGGCGCAGGTTCCGAAGACGGCGACGTGGCCGACGTCCATGACGAAACCGGTGGCGTCGGCCACTTCCTCGCGCGCGTTGGCGAACATGGAGGGCTCGACTTCGGTGATCCGGCCGCAGCGGTGGCACACCAGGTGGGCGTGGCCCCGGTCGCCGGACAGGTGGTAGGTGGGGGCGCCGTGGGAGAGGTGGGTGTGGGAGACCAGTTGGAGCTCTTCGAGCAGGTCGAGGGTGCGGTAGACCGTGGTGATGTTCACGCCTTCGACCTGGCCGCGGATGCGCTCGTGGATCTGCTCGGGAGTCGCGTGCCCGAGGTCGCGGACCGCCTCCAGGACGAGCTGGCGCTGCGCGGTCATGCGCAGGCCCCTGGAGCGCAGCACCGCGGCGAGTTCGGTCTCGGCCTCGGCTTCGGTGGGCATGACTGCATCGTACTGCGCCCGCCGCGGCGCGCACGCGTGCTCCGCGGCCCCGTTCGGGGCGGGGGGCAGAATGAGGCCATGGCACTAGTGACCGCAGTACTGCACCGCGGCGTCGTCGACTCCGACGCGCCGCTCCTGTGCGCCGACGACCTCGGGGTCCTCCGGGGCGACGGCGTCTTCGAGACCGTGAACGTCCGCGACGGGCAGGCCTTCCTGCTCTCCGAGCACCTCGACCGCATGGCGAACTCCGCGCGCCGCATGGAGTTCGAGCTGCCCGCGAAGGCGGACCTGGCCGCCCTCGCCGAGCAGGCCCTGGAGGCCTGGCGCGAGCGCGCCGAGGGCGAGGGCGCCCTGCGCCTGGTCGCCACCCGCGGCCGCGAGCACGGCGGGCCGCCCACCGTCTACGCCACCGTCGACCCGGTGCCGCGCGAGCGCGTCCTGCCGCGCCGGGACGGCCTGAGGATCGCCACGGCGACCCTGGGGGTGAATGCCGACGCGCGGGGTGAAGCCCCGTGGCTTCTAGGCGGCGTCAAGGCCCTGTCCTACGCGTCGATGATGGCCGTGACCCGCTGGGCCAAGGCCCAGGGCGCCGACGACGCCCTGTGGGTCTCGGCCGACGGCTTCGCCCTGGAGGGCCCGACCTCCTCGCTCCTGTGGCTGGAGGGCGAGACGCTGTGCACCACGCCGGTCTCGGCGGGCATCCTGCCGGGGACCACGAGCGCCCACCTGCTGGAGCAGGCGCCGAAGGCGGGCCTGAAGACGGCCGAGCGGCTGATCTCGTTGGGGGACTTGAAGAACGCGGAGGCCGCGTGGCTGAGCTCCTCCGTGCGAGGTGTGGCCTTCATCACCCAGATCGACGGGGAATCCGTCATGCAGCGCCCCGACATCACGGCTGAGCTGGTCAAACTCGGGGGTTTCACGGTGCCTTCGTAACGGTTCCGCATCGTTTCCCAGGTTCTTCCCAGGCTCGGCACAGGCCACGTTCAGAGACGGTCCTCATAGTAATGAGTGTTCCGGTCACGCCGACAAGCCGAACGGACGGACATGGGCAGTCTTCCGGGAGGCACGGAACAATCCGGGGGCACAACCAGTAAGGGCAATCGGGCACAGCCCTACTGGTGCCAATGAAAAGTGGAGCTCCTCCACTTTATCGGGGCCGCAGCGAATGGGCAAGCGCTGCGGCCCCATTACTGTGTCACGGCTTCGACACGAAACCGCATCATCCCTTTCTCATGCGGTGCAACGGTGCCGCCCGCGGTTCAACCTGCGAGGACCTTTCCGGGATTGAGGATGCCGAGCGGGTCGAGCGCGTCCTTGATCCGCCGCTGCACCGCGAGGTTGACCGGGTCGAGCTCCCTGGCGAGCCAGTCGCGCTTGAGCATCCCGACGCCGTGCTCGCCGGTGATGGTGCCGCCCATGGCAAGCGCCATCTCCAGGATCTCGTCGAACGCGGCCCTCCCCGCGGCGAGGGACGCGGGGTCCTCGGGGTGCACGATGATGTTCGGGTGCAGGTTGCCGTCCCCGGCGTGGGCGATCACGCCGATGACGACCCCGTGCCGCCGCGCGGCGGCCTGGACGCCGTCGAGGGCGTCGGCCAGGCGCGAGCGGGGCACGGCCACGTCGTCGACCAGGACGGTCCCGAGCCGCTCCATCGCGTGGTAGGCGCTGCGCCGCGACTCCAGGAGCGCGTCGGCCTCGGTCGCGTCGGTGGCCCGGTGGACCTCGGAGGCGCCGGCGGCCTCGCAGAGCCGCTCGATCGCGGCCAGCTCCCCGTCGGGGTCCGCGTCGGCGCCGACGAGCAGCAGCGCGGCCGCCTCGGTCGGCAGCCCCATGGGCCGCAGCGCCTCGAGCGCGCGCAGGTGGGTGTTGTCGATGAGCTCGAGCAGGCTCGGCTGCGCCCCGGAGGCCATGATCGCGGTGACGGCGCGCCCGGCGTCGGCGGTGGTGCCGAAGACCGCGGCGAGCGTGAGCCGCTCGGCGGGGACCGGCGAGAGCTTGAGGGTGGCCTCGGTGATGATCCCCAGGGTCCCTTCGGAACCGCAGAACAGGCGCACCAGGTCGTACCCGGCGACGCCCTTGGCGGTCCGCCGCCCGCAACGCATGACCTCGCCGGAGGCGAGCACCACTTCGAGGCCGAGCACGTACTCGGGGGTGGTGCCGTACTTGACGCAGCACATGCCGCCCGCGCCGGTGGCGATGTTCCCGCCGATGGTGGAGATCCGCCAGGACCCGGGGTCGGGGCTGTAGCGCAGCCCGTGCTCGGCGGCGGCCGCGGAGATCGCGGCGTTGAGGACGCCGGGCTGGCAGACCGCGAGCCGATCGACCGGGTCGATCGCGAGGATGCGGTCCATCCCGGAGAGGTCGAGCAGGACCGCGCCGTCGACGGCGGTGGCCGACCCGGCCAGGCCGGTGCGGGCCCCCTGGGCCACGACGGGGGCGCCGAACTCGGCGGCGATGCGCACGGCGGCGCTGACGGCCTCGGTGGAGGCGGCCCGCACCAGCGCGGCGGCGCGCCCGGCCTCGACCAGGTCGGCGTGGTCCTGCGAGTGGGCGGCGAGGATGTCGACGTCGGTGACGGGTTCGAGGCCGGCCTCGCTCAGCGCGGAGATCAGATCGCTCATCCCGCGAGGGTAGAACCACCGGTCTCCCCGTCCCCGACCCCACCCTCCACGAGAGGGGAAGGCAGGCCGGTCCTCCCGCGCGGGTACGACGGGAACCGGCGCCCGCCGCGCCCGTGCCACCCGAAGGCGTGCACCGCGGGGCGGTCCGGGTGAAGACCCCGGTCGCGGACAGTGAGCCGCCGGGCCCGGTACCGCGCGCCCGGCGTCGATGGACCGGTGTCGACGGCCCGCGGGCGCGGACCCGCGGCGCGCCGCCGGATCAGGCGTAGGGGTCGGTGTCGACGATGGTGCGGACGATCGCCGCCAGCTCCTCGACCCGCTCGATGCCCTCGGCGTCCGAGGCCGAGCCGCCGGTCATGATCGCGATCTCGATGGGCGACTCGGTGTCCCCGGCGATGACGCCGATCGAGTTGACGACCCACTCGCCGCCCATGGCGTCGCGGGTGTCCCAGCCGTTCTTCATCCACACGGCCTCGTCGTCGCGGGCCGCCGCCGAGACGCCCCACTCCTGGAAGTCGGCGAGGTCGCCCATGAGCGAGCGCGCGTACTCGACCTGCTCGGCGTCGAGCACCCCGCCCTCCTCGTACAGCGCGAGCTCGAGCACCCGCAGCTGGTCGACGGCCGTGGTCTGGGTCTTCCCCCACTGCTCGGTCTCGTTCGGGTTGGTGTTCTCCAGCCCGAAGTCGAGGTGCGCCTGGGCGATCGCCGCGTGCCCGTCGTCGAACGTCCCGCCGTAGAGCACGTCGTTCGTCGCCTCGTTGTCCGAGTTGCGGATCATCAGCTCGGCGCGGTCCAGGAGCCAGCCGGGCACCTCGTCGAGCGTGCCGTACTCCTCGAGCATCATCGCGAGGATCTCGACCTTGACGATCGAGGCGGTGTCGTACTGGACGTCGCCCTCGTAGTCGAGCTGGAACTCGCCGTCGTCCACCGCGACCGAGGCGTAGAAGTTCTCGTCCTCCAGCCCCGTCATGTACTCCTCGACGGCCCGCTCGAGGTCGGCCTGGAGCTGGGCCTCGGCGGCCTGGCGCCGCTCCTCGTCCGAGGGCAGCATGGACGAGTCGGAGACCGCCGACTCGTCGGCCTGCGAACCGGGCAGGGTCTCCTCGGCGGAGCCGCCCGACCCGCCGTCGTCGCCGGCGACACCGGTCAGGTAGACCGTCGCCGCCACGAGCACGGCGAGGGCCGGCACGGCGAGGTAGGGCCAGAGCCGGCGCGAGGCGTGGGGCTTAGCGGTCACAGCGGGGAACCTGATCTTCAATGCGGGGGACGCGGACGAAGTACTCGGCCCACGCTAAAGCAGTCACCGAAGCGACCACAAGCAGAGTCGATGGAGAGTTCCGTAACGGTTGCGTATCGGTGCCCGACCTGCGCCCGCGTACCCCGCTCCCTCCATCATCGCTCGCCGGCCCGCCGCCGTCCAACGGCGAAGCGCCCGTCGCGGGACGGGCGCTTCGATCAGGAGCATTCGTGAATGCGGGGCCGTGAGGCACTGGTCCGGGCACTCGGTGTGGGACCTGGGGAGGAATTGACCATCAACGATCGCCCGAGGCGCAGTGCCTCACGGAGACTCCGCCGTGCCGGACCGGGTCGAGGCCCGCGGCGCCGCCGCGGCGGAGGCCGCGAGCGGCGTCCTGGCCTCCGGGCGCCGCGACCGCGCGTAGGGCGCGCGGGCGCGGGCCGGTTCCGGGCCGGCGACGCACCGGGCCGCCCGCTGCCGGTCGCGCCGGTTGCGCACGCGCCCGCCGGACCAGGCCGGCGTGCGGTGGGCGGTACCGGACGCGGCGGCCGCCTGCGGCGCCGGGGACTGCGGGGCGAGGGCCGTCATGCCGTCGCCCGCTGCTTCAGGAGGGTGCGCGCCACCGCGGCGGCCACCCCCACCAGGCAGATGATCGCCACGAGGGCGAGCAGGCCGTTCGCGCCGTCGGCGACCGCCTTCGGGTCGACCGCGACGACCTCGTCCTCGGCGGCGGGCGCCTCGTCGCCGGGGTTCGCGTCATCGGCGCCCGGCGGCGGGCCGAACGCGTTGACCTCCGACTCGGCGTCGTCGGCGCCCTCCTCGGCGTCCGCCGCGGCCGCGTCGTCCTCCTCGGCCGCCTCGTCGGCGGCACCGGCGTCGGGGCCCTGCTGGGCCGTGCCCTCGCCCGCGCCGCGGTCCTGCGGCTCCGAGTCCGGCTCGGCCTCGTCCTCGGGCTCGTCGACCGCCGGGAGCTCGTGCTCGTCCGGCTCCTCGGTGCCCGACTCGTCCTCTTCGGACTGCGCGTCGACCACCAGCACCTGCGCCGACTCGTACTCGGCGAACAGGCCGTGGCAGGAGGGAACCATCGCGACCTCGGCCGACCGGTTCATCTCGAACACCTGGGTCGCGCCCGAGGCGATGTCGTACACCTCGCCGCCCACGTGCAGCTCGGCCGCGGTGCCCAGGTCGTTGCTGTAGCGCACCTGCGAGCCCCGCTCCACCGTCACCTCGGACGAGTCGGGGATCGACGACGCCGACATCAGGCCGAGCGTCCCGCAGTCGCCGCTGAACACGATCTCGCCGCCGCCGCCCGCCTCCGGCTCCTCGGCCGTCGCGATGCTCACGCCGGCCGCACCGCCGACCGCGAGCATCGAGGCCGCCGAGACCGCCGCCAGGCGGGAGCGGCGCCGCTGCGAACGGCGGTCCCGCGCCTCCTGGAGCGCCGGGGCGACCCGGCCGTCGTTCACCGGGTACGGCAGCGGGGGACGCGTCTGGGCCCGGGACTGCTGACCGAGCTTCGTGGTGTGTCTTCCCATGCCTGTGTGTCTCCAACTGCGTCTTCGGACGGGTGCCGACCCGAGGCGCCGCGCGAATCAGGTCTCAACCCCGTTCAACGACCCGGCGGCCGAAAGGTGACGGCCCGCCCCGCCGCGGATTCGCGCCCCGCCCCCGGCCCGCCCGTCCTCATGCGCCCGTACCGCACGGGGCGACCGTCCGTAGGATGTGCGCAACAGCACCGAGGGAGACCGCGAGAACCCCATGGCGATCACCGAGACCACCTCTGAGGACGGGCGCGAGCCCGACGACGGCTCCCCCGCGCCCGCGGGCGGCCCGCGGGACGAGGCCGCCCCGGCGCCGGCCGACGACCACGACCGCTGGCGGCGCTTCGCCGACGACGACGGCACCGCGCCCCTCGACGCCGCCCCGCCCGGGCGCTGGCGCCGCACCGGCCGCCTGCTCGTCCGCGGCGCCCGCAGCGAATGGACCCTCGCCGGGCTTTTCAGCGTCCTCCTCGCCGTCGCCATGACCTGGCCGCTCGCCAAGGACCTCGACGACGTCGTCCCCCACGACACCGGCGACCCGCTCCTGCTCACCTACATCCTCGGCTGGGTCGGCCACGCCCTGCGCGAGAACCCCGCCGGGATCTGGGACACCAACAGCTTCTGGCCCCTCACCGACGCCTACCTCTTCACCGACACCCTCCTCGGCTACGCGCCCCTCGCGCTCTTCATCACCGGGCCGACCAGCGCCCTCGTCGTCTACAACCTGCTCTACATCGGCACGTTCGCGCTCGCGTTCCTCGGCGCCTACGCCCTGCTGCGCCAGCTCGGCGCCCGCGTCGCCGGCTCCGCCGTCGCCGCCGCCGCGTTCGCCTACGCCCCCTGGAAGCTCGGCCAGGCCGGGCACCTCCAGGTGCTCTCCGTCGGCGGCATCGCCCTCGCCCTGGCGATGCTCGCGCGCGGCCACGGCTGGTCCCTGCGCGACGGCTTCAGGAGCGAGCGCCAGCGGCCCGGCTGGATCGTCGCCGGATGGCTCACCGCCCTGTGGCAGTTCTCGATCGGCGCCGGGCTCGGCATCCCGTTCGTCTACCTGCTGCTGGGGATCGGCGTCGTGGTGGGCCTGCACTGGCTCGTGACGCGCCCGCGCCTGCGCTGGCAGACCCTCGCGGCCGACGGCGTCGGCGGCGTCGTCTTCAGCCTCGGGGTCCTGTGGATCGCCGACAAGCACGCCGTCGTCGCCCGCGCCTACCCCGAGGCGGTCCGCGACGTCGACTACATCAGCTGGTTCAGCCCCACCTGGCAGAGCTTCATCATCGCCCCGGAGGAGTCGCGGGTGTGGGGCGCGGCCCACGAGGCCGCCCGCGCCGACCTGACGTGGGCGCCCGAGCAGGCGCTCCTGGTCGGCTTCACGCTCGTCGCGCTCGCCGTGGCGGGCCTGGTCTGGTCGTGCTGGACCGGGTGGCAGCGGTGCTGGCTGCTCCTCGGCGGGGCCGCGGTGTTCGCGGTCAGCATGGGCCCCAACTTCCTCGACCGCGGCGCGTGGGCGTGGGCGCCGCTGTACGAGTACGCGCCGGGCTGGGACGCGATCCGCACCCCCGGGCGCCTGGCCATCTACCTGACGCTGATCCTCGCGGTGCTCGCGGCCGGGACGCTCACGCGGATCGCCGACGAGGCCGACGCGGTGGCGCACGCCGCCCGCGTCGACAAGCGCCTGAAGGTGAAGGCGCCCAAGCGGGTCCATGCGCTGCTGTTCCTGCCGATCGGCCTGGTGCTGTGGGAGGGGCTGACGGTGGCCCCCTATGTGCCGGTGCCCGAGGCGCCGGTCGACATGGCCGCGCTGGAGGGGCCGGTGCTGTTCCTGCCCTCGGGCGGCGGGGACACGAAGGTGCAGTACTGGAGCACGGACGGGTTCGTGGAGGTCGCCAACGGCGTCGCGGCGTTCACGCCGGACGAGCAGGCGGGCCTGCGCTCGATGTCGCTGGACTTCCCGAACGACGAGTCGGTCGCGTCGCTGCGCGAGGCGGGCATCGAGACCGTGGTGGTCCTGCCGGGCTCGCTCCCGGGCAGCGACTGGTCCGGACTCGACACGGAGGCGGAGCCGTTCGGCGTCGGCGTGGAGCGCACCGATGACGCGGTGATCTACGACCTCGACCCGAACTGAGCCGCGAAAGCGGACCCGTTAAAAACGCATATTCCGTAAATTCCGGATATGTCCCCTAAGGGACCCCTGGTTCGAAAGTACCCGCGGGGTACGACATTCCAAGGCGCGCAAGTGAACACGAACCATGCTCACGAAGGGCCCATGGGGGTCAGGAACGCCAGCGACCCCACCGCGTCCAGGCGCGGCGGTGCGTGCAGCGGCGAGGCCGTCACGTCGAAGGTCCGGTGCACGCCGCGGCAGTCGATGCGCATCAGGCTCCGCTCCAGCGCGTCCGTCTGGAGCGCCTGCACCGGCGCGAGCCGCGCCAGCTCCGCGTCCACCAGCGGGTGCGCGCCCGCCGAGAAGTCCAGGAAGCGCAGGCCCGCGTCGAGGAAGCGCGGCGTCAGGAGCTCGACGTCGGGCGGGAGGCCGAGCGCGCGCCGGGCCTCGCGCGAGATCGCCACGATCCGCGTGTCGGCCGCCAGCAGCAGGCACGCGTCGGCACTGGCCGACACGGCGGTGCGCCAGGTGGACAGCGTCGGGTCGAGCCGCCTGCCATCGGGTCCGGGCGCCGTGGCCCGGAGCGGGATGACCAGTTCGAGTTGCGTCAATTGGGCGTTCCAGGGGGTAGTCGTAACGCTCAGTCTGTCCACGTTAACAGAGAAAAGTTGATCTTCGTCCCCCGCGCGTCTACCCTCGGGTCATGAGTGCCAACGACGCGCCCGCTTACGGAGTCCACTCCGAGGTGGGGCGCCTTCGCAGCGTCATGCTCCACCGCCCGGGCGGGGAACTGCGCCGCCTGACGCCGCGCAACACCGGGGCACTGCTGTTCGACGGCATCCCGTGGGTCGAGCGGGCCCAGGCCGAGCACGACCGGTTCGCGGGCACCCTCCTCGAGCACGGCGTCGAGGTCCTGTACGTCGCGTCGCTGCTCAGCGAGTGCTTCGAGCTGCCCGAGGCCCGCGAGGCCGTCACCGTCTCGGTGACCGCCGACCCGCGCCTGGGCCAGACGCTCGGCCGCGAACTCGCCGCGCACCTCGCCGACCTCGAACCCGAGCGCCTCGCCGCGGTCCTCATCGAGGGCCTCACCAAGGAGGAGTTCGGCACCTCGAGCTCGCTGCGGCACAAGATGATGCGGCCCACCGACTTCGTGATCGACCCGCTGCCGAACATGATGTTCACGCGGGACTCCTCGGTGTGGATCGGCGACGCGGTCGCCGTGACCAGCCTCGCGATGCCCGCGCGCCGCCGCGAGACCACGCTGACGGGCATCATCTACCACCACCACCCGCGGTTCGCCGCGGTCCCGAAGCTCTACGACCCCTCCCTCGAGCACCTCGAAGGCGGCGACGTGCTGGCCCTCGCGCCGGGCGTCCTCGCCGTCGGCGTCGGCGAGCGCACCACCCCGGCCGGGGCCGAGCGCCTGGCGCGCAAGGCCTTCGAGCACGGCACGGTGCACACGGTGCTGGTGGTGCCGATCGCGCAGCGCCGCGCCACGATGCACCTGGACACGGTCTGCACCATGGTCGACCGGGACCGGATGGTCATGTACGCCCCGGCCGAGCAGCGCCTGGAGGCGTACACCCTCACCAGCGACGGCAGCGGCGGCCTGGATATCAAGGGCCCCAGGCGCTTCCTCGACGCCGCGGCCGAGGCCATCGGCGTCGATCGCATCGAGATCGTCCACACCGGCGAGCGCGACGTGGTCACCGCCGAGCGCGAGCAGTGGGACGACGGCAACAACACCCTCGCGCTCGCGCCGGGCCTCGCGGTCGCCTACGAGCGCAACACGGTCACCAACGCGCGCCTGGAGCGCGCCGGGATCAAGGTCCTCACCATCCCCGGCTCCGAACTCGGCTCGGGCCGGGGCGGCCCGAGGTGCATGTCCTGCCCCTCGACCCGCGACCGCGCCTAGGGCCCGGAGACGACCGAGGCCGCGCCCCTGCCGGGACGCGGCCTCACGCCATGCCGGGTCTAGATGTTGGCGGCGATGTCCTTGCGGTAGTAGCCGCCTTCGAGCTTGACGCCCTCGGCGATCGCGTACGCCTCCTGGCGGGCCTGCGCGACCGAGCCGCCGGTGCCCACGCAGTTGAGGACGCGGCCGCCGGTGGCGATGAGCTGGCCCGAGGCGTCCAGGGCGGTCCCGGCGTGGAACACGCCGTCCTCGTCGGCGCCGTACAGCGGCCGCCCGGTCACCGTGGTGCCCGGGTAGCCCTCGTTGGCGATCACCACGCACACGGCGGCGCCCTCGCGCCACCACAGGTGGCCGACGTCGGCGAGCTTCCCGGTGGCGGCCGCGAGGAGCAGCTCGCCCAGCGGGGTCTCCAGCAGCGCGAGCACCGCCTGGATCTCGGGGTCGCCGAAGCGCGCGTTGAACTCGACCACCTTGAGGCCCTTGGCGGTCAGGGCGAGGCCGCAGTACAGGGTGCCGACGAACGGGATGCCGCGTCCGGCCAGCTCGGCCAGGGTCGGCTCGGCGACGCGCTCCATGATCTCGGCGACCAGGTCGTCCGGGGCCCACGGCAGCGGCGTGTACGCGCCCATGCCGCCGGTGTTGGGGCCGGTGCCGCCGTCGCCGATGCGCTTGAAGTCCTGGGCGGGGAGCAGCGCCTTGGCGGTCGTGCCGTCGCTGACGACGAACAGGGAGACCTCGGGGCCGTCGAGGTACTCCTCGATGACGACCTGGTCGCAGTCGAGGGCGTGGGCGAGCGCCTGCTCGCGGTCCTCGGTGACCACGACGCCCTTGCCGGCGGCGAGGCCGTCCTCCTTGACCACGTAGGGGGCGCCGAACTCGTCGAGCGCGGCCTCGGCCTCCTCGCGGGTGCGGCAGGAGCGGGCGGCGGCGGTCGGGACGCCCGCGGCGGCCATGACCTCCTTCGCGAAGGCCTTGGAGCCCTCGATGCGGGCGGCCGCGGCGCTGGGCCCGTAGACGGGGACGCCCTTCGCGCGGACCGCGTCGGCGACGCCGGCCACCAGCGGCGCCTCGGGGCCGACGATCACGAGGTCGGCGGCGGAGGTCACCGCCAGGGACGCGACGGCGGCCGGGTCGGTCTGGTTCACCGGCACGCACTCGCCGAGCGCGGCCATGCCGGGGTTGCCGGGGGCGCAGATGAGCCGGGTGACGGATTCGTCCGAGGCCAGCGCCGCCGCGAGGGCGTGCTCGCGGCCGCCGGAGCCGATCAGGAGTACTCGCACTCCGACAGTTTACGGGGCGGATACGTGCTGGTTAACCGCCACGCCGAATGGTTCCCGCCACGCGGGAGCCGCCGCGGGCGTGAAAGCGGCCTGAGGCGGCGGTCCCGGGGCGTATCTCCCCGCCGGGCCCGCCGCGGGCGTGAGAGCGGCCACACGGCGTCCCGCTTTCGGGTGACACGCGGGCCGCGGGGGCCGGTTTCCGTCGGACCCGCGCGGGAGGGTGGGGCTGCCTTCTTCTCCCCCTGGCGGGCGGGGGTCGGGGATGGTAGCGGCGCCGCCCGGGTCACCGCGGGCCACCGACGCTGCGGGCGCGTGCGCGCGCAGTGCCATGATGGCCCCGTGACTGCCAATGTGCTCGCCGAGCGTTACGCCTCCGCCCAGATGCGGGGCGTCTGGGACCCCGTCGGGAAGATCAAGGCCGAGCGCCGGCTGTGGCTCGCCGTGCTCAAGGCCCAGCACGAGCTGGGCGTCACCGTGCCCGACGGCGTGATCGCCGACTACGAGCGCGTCCTCGACCAGGTCGACCTCGCCTCCATCGCGATGCGCGAGCGCGTCACCCGCCACGACGTCAAGGCCCGCATCGAGGAGTTCTCCGCCCTCGCCGGCCACCAGCACATCCACAAGGGCATGACCAGCCGCGACCTCACCGAGAACGTCGAGCAGATGCAGGTCCGCCAGTCCCTCGAGATCGTCCGCGACCGCACCGTGGCCGCCCTCGTGCGCCTGGCCGCCCGCGCCGAGCAGTACCGCGACCTCGTCATGGCCGGGCGCAGCCACAACGTGCCCGCCCAGGCCACCACCCTCGGGAAGCGCTTCGCGACCTGGGCCGAGGAGCTCCTGGCCGCCTACGACCGCCTCGAGGACCTCCTCAAGCGCTACCCGCTGCGGGGGATCAAGGGCCCAGTGGGCACCGCCCAGGACATGCTCGACCTCTTCGGCGGCGACGCCGCGAAGCTCGCCGACCTCGAGGCCCGCGTCGCCGCCCACCTCGGATTCGAGCGCGTCATGGACTCGGTCGGCCAGGTCTACCCGCGCTCGCTCGACTACGAGGCCGGCACGGCGCTCGTGCAGGCCGTCGCCGCGCCCTCCTCGGCCGCGCTCACCATCCGCCTCATGGCCGGCGCCGAGCTCGCCACCGAGGGGTTCGCGCCCGGCCAGGTGGGCTCCTCCGCCATGCCGCACAAGATGAACACCCGCTCCTCCGAGCGCGTCAACGGCCTCGCGGTCGTCGCCCGCGGCTACGCGGCGATGCTCGGCGAGCTCGCCGGGGACCAGTGGAACGAGGGAGACGTGTCCTGCTCGGTCGTCCGCCGGGTCGCGCTTCCCGACCTGAGCTACGCCGTCGACGGCCTCTATGAGACGTTCCTCACCGTCCTGGACGACTTCGGGGCCTACCCGGCCGTCATCGGCGCCGAACTCGACCGCTACCTCCCCTTCCTGACCTCCACAAAGGTCCTCATGGAGGCCGTCAAGCAGGGCGCCGGCCGCGAGGACGCCCACGAGGCCGTCAAGGAGCACGCCGTCGCCGTCGCCCGCGCCATGCGCGAGACCGGCCGCCGCGACAACGACCTCTTCGACCGCCTCGCCGCCGACCCGCGCCTGCCCATGGACCGGGCCGGTCTGGACGCCCTCGTCGCGAATACGGGTGAATTCACCGGCGCCGCAGGCGATCAGGTCGACCGCGTCGCCCAGAGGGCCGCCGAAGCGGCGAAAGCGCACCCCGAGGCGGCCGCCTACCGGCCCGGCGGGATCCTCTGACGGGCTGTGACTTGGCACGGTTCACGCCGCGCGGCGCTGGCCCAGGTCACGCCGGGTGAATATGCTTGCCCTGTTCCGTCCATGTGACCGACAGGAGTGCGACCGTGGCCCGTGTAGTGGTCGACGTGATGCTGAAGTCCGAAATCCTCGACCCCCAGGGTGAGGCCGTCCTCGGGGCGCTGCCCCGCCTCGGCGTCAATGACGTTGCGTCGGTGCGGATCGGCAAGCGCGTCGAGATCGAGTTCGACGACAACGCCCAGAACCTCGAGGAGCAGTCGCGCGTCATCGCCGACCAGCTCCTGGCCAACCCCGTGATCGAGAACTTCACCGTCTCGATCGAGACCGCCGCGAACGGGGCGGCATGACCGCGCGGATAGGGATCGTGACCTTCCCCGGCTCGCTCGACGACCGGGACGCCGCCCGCGCGGTGCACCTGGGCGGGGCCGAGCCGGTCGCGCTGTGGCACGACGACGCCCGGATCCACGGCGTCGACGCCGTGTACCTGCCCGGCGGCTTCTCCTACGGCGACGCCCTCCGCTGCGGCGCCATCGCCCGCTTCTCGCAGGTGATGGACACGGTCAAGGCCGCCGCCGCCCAGGGGATGCCCGTCATCGGCGTCTGCAACGGCTTCCAGGTGCTGTGCGAGTCGCACCTGCTGCCCGGGGCCCTGGTGCGCAACGCCCACCTGCGCTACCGCAACCGCCCCGCCGCCCTGCGGGTCGAGACCGACCGCACCGCCTGGACCCGCCTGTACGAGCCCGGCAGCGAGGTCGTCTTCCCCGCCAAGCACGGCGAGGGCCGCTACGTGGCCGACGAGGCGGTCCTCGACCGGCTCGAGGGCGAGGGCCGCGTGGTCTTCCGCTACCTCGACAACCCGAACGGGTCGATGCGCGACATCGCCGGGATCGCCAACGAGGCCGGCAACGTCGTCGGCCTCATGCCCCACCCCGAGCACGCCGTCGAGGCGCTCACCGGGCCGTCCACCGACGGCCTCGGCATCGTCGGCTCCGTCCTGGCCCACCTCAGCGAGGGAGTGCGTCGATGACCAGGGAACTGAACGTCGCCGTCGACACCGTCGGCGTCGCCGACGCGACGCCCGACGAGAAGCAGCCGTGGGCCGAGCTGGGCCTCAAGGACGACGAGTACCAGCGGATCCGCGAGATCCTCGGCCGCCGCCCCACCCAGTCCGAGCTCGCCATGTACTCGATCATGTGGTCCGAGCACTGCTCGTACAAGTCGAGCAAGGTGCACCTGCGCCAGTTCGGCGAGAAGAACCCGCGGACCCCGCGCCTGCTGGCCGGGATCGGCGAGAACGCCGGCGTCGTCGCCATCGACGAGAACATCGCCGTCACCTTCAAGGTCGAGTCGCACAACCACCCGTCGTACGTCGAGCCCAAGCAGGGCGCGGCCACCGGCGTCGGCGGCATCATCCGCGACATCATCGCCATGGGCGCCCGCCCGATCGCCGTCATGGACTCGCTGCGCTTCGGCGCCGTCGACCACCCCGACACCGCCCGGGTCCTCCCGGGCGTCGTCGACGGCATCGGCCACTACGGCAACTGCGTGGGCCTGCCCAACATCGGCGGCGAGACCTACTTCGACCCCTGCTACCAGGGCAACCCGCTGGTGAACGCGCTCAGCGTCGGCGTCATGCCCCGCTCGCGCCTCCAGTCCATGCAGGCCAGCGGCGCGGGCAACATCGTGATCCTGCTGGGCGCCAAGACCGGCCGCGACGGCATCGGCGGCGTCTCCGTCCTCGCCTCCGCGACGTTCTCGGAGTCCGGCGAGGGCGACGCGCGCCCGAGCGTGCAGGTGGGCGACCCGTTCACCGAGAAGCTGCTCATCGAGGTGTGCCTGGAGCTGTTCGACGAACGGCTCGTCGTCGGCGTCCAGGACCTCGGCGGCGCCGGCCTCACCTGCGCCCTGTCCGAGACCGCGGCGGCCGGGGACGGCGGCATGCACGTCGACCTCGAACTGGTCCCGCTGCGCGCCCAGGGCATGGAGCCGCAGGACATCCTCGCCTCCGAGTCGCAGGAGCGGATGCTCCTCATCGTCGACCCGGCCAAGGCCGATGAGGTCCTCGCCCGGGCCCACCGCTGGGGCCTGCTCGCCACCGCGATCGGCACCGTCACCGGCACCGGCCGCCTCGTCGTCGACTTCCACGGCCAGACCGTGGTCGACGTCCCGCCGAAGTCGCTCGCCGACGAGGGCCCGGTCTACCACCGGCCCTTCAGCGAACCGAACGACCTGGGGCTCATCAGCGTCGACCGCGCCGAGACGCTCCCGCGCCCGTCCACCGACGAGGAGATCCGCCAGACCGTCCTCGACATGGCCGCCAGCCCGAACCTGTGCGACAAGTCCTGGATCACCGAGCAGTACGACTCGTCGGTGTTCGGCAACACGGTCCTCGGCGCCCCGCACGACGCCGGCGTGGTCCGCCTGGACGAGCGCACCGGCGTCGGCATCGCGATCTCCCTGGACGGCAACGGCCGCTTCGCGCGGCTCGACCCGTACCACGGGGCGCAGCTCGCGCTCGCCGAGGCGTACCGGAACGTCGCCGCCACCGGCGCGACCCCGATCGCCGTCTCCGACTGCCTCAACTTCGGCTCGCCGGAGGACCCTCACGTCATGTGGCAGTTCGAGCGGGCCGTCACCGGCATCGCCGACGGCTGCCAGAAGCTCGGCATCCCCGTCACCGGCGGCAACGTCTCCTTCTACAACCAGACCGGCCGCGACGCGATCCACCCGACGCCCGTCATCGGCGTGCTCGGCGTGATCGACGACGTCGCGCGCCGCATCCCGCTGGGGCTGGGCCGGACCGGGGACACCATCGCGCTCATCGGCGAGACCCGCGAGGAGCTCTCCGGCTCGGAGTGGGCGCAGGTCGTGCACGGCCACCTCGGCGGGGTCCCGCCGAAGGTCGACCTCGACCACGAGATGAAGCTCGCGGAACTGCTCGCCCGCCTGGCCGAGACGGAGCAGCTCGCCGCCGCGCACGACCTCTCCGAGGGCGGGCTGGCGCAGGCGCTCGTGGAGGCGATCTGCCACTCCGGGCTCGGCGCGCAGATCCTCCTGCCGGAGGGCGCCGATCCGTTCACGTACCTGTTCTCGGAGTCCGCCGGGCGGGTGCTCGTGGTGATCCCCCGCGGCCAGGAGCTGGCCGTGCGCACCGCGTGCGAGCAGCGCGGGCTGCCGATCACGCCGCTGGGCGTGGCCGACGCGAACACCGACGGCCTGCACCTGCGGGACCACTTCGACCTCACCCGCGACGAGCTCGAGGCGGCCTGGAAGGGCCGCATCGGCGCCCGGCTGGGCGAGTAGGGACCGCTCGGGGAGTACGCGAGCGTTCATACGGATCGGTGATGCCGCCCCGGTGCTTCGGCCCGGGGCGGTCCGCCGTCCGAGGCCGGTCGCCGGGCACGCCGGGAACGCATCGGGGCCTTGGGGAAGGGCCCCGGTCTGCAACGGTAGCGGCGGGAACCTGAAGGGGAGCTGAAGCCGGGCGGCTACTCGCCGTCGCCGAGGTCCTCGGCCAGGTCCTCGCCGTGGGGGCCGGTCAGCGGCAGGTGGTCGGACAGGTCGGCCCGCTGGCCCGAGGCCGAGACCTTCCCGGCGGCGACCGCGGCCGCGAAGTCGAGGCGGCCCGTCCCCAGTTCGAGGAACACCAGCGGTGGACATTCGACGACGTTCGGGGGCGTCCCCCGGCGGTGTCTGGGGCCCTCGACGCACTGCACCGCCCCGTACGGCGGCACCCGCACTTCCACCGAATGACCAGGGGCGTTGTCCGCCAGCGCCTGGAGCAGCGCCCGCACGGCGGCCTTGAGCGTCTCCCGGTCGGGAGCCTCGTCGTCGTCGATCGCGGCGATGGCGTCGGCCACAGCGTCCACGGGGAAACCTCCGAACCACGTTAGACTGCCCGTTACGGCCCGTTGTCGAACGGGCCGCTGAGCAGCGAGCGAGGGACCGCCCGCGTGCGCCACGATGAACGCCGCGCCGCGCGCACCCCGGTCCCGTAACCGAATTGAGACCAGGCATAGTGGCGACGACGGCCCGCTTCCGTGGGTTCGTCGTGCCTGCCCGTGGCAGACCGCCGCGAGTGGGCGCCGAATGGCACATGCCCAGGAGGGGATGTAGATGACCGTAGCTGCCGAACCGAGCGGGACCCAGAGTAACGTCCCGCGGGCCCGGCGGAGGCTCGGGGGTGGGCTGCTCGCGCGCCTGTCCGGCCTCGCGGTCGCGCTCGGCGTGGTGATCGGGATCCTGGCATTCCCGCAGGCCGCGCTGGCGCAGAACCAGTTCGCCGGAACACTCAGCAGTGGCGACCAGTGGATCGACATCGGCGGCGCGCCTGTCCAGATCTCCGTGACCATCATGGCCCCTCCGTCCGGCGGCAGCACCTCCGTCGAGGGCGACCTCGACGGCATCGACGACTACGCGTACGTGAGCATCGTCGACGCCGGCGGCTGCACCGCCGAGGGCGACTCGAAGGTCCGCTGCGACAACATCGAACCGAGCGGTTCGCGCACGGCCACCTTCGCCATCAACCCGATGCCCGAGTCCGACCTGCCCCAAGGCGAGCAGAAGCAGGGCAAGTTCAAGGCCAAGTGGCAGGGCGGCGAGCAGGCGATCAACGTCACCGTCGTCGGCAACGCGGCCAACTCGACCGGCGTGATCTCCGGGAAGGTCACCTCCAACGCCGAGCCCGTCGCGGGCGCGAAGGTGGTGCTCACCGACGGCGAGGGCAACGACCACGAGACCGAGACCGGCTCCGACGGCGGCTTCGAGTTCAGCGGCCAGGGCATCGTCCCCGGCGACATGGTCATCACCGTCACCAAGGACGACTACGAGGAGACCTCGCAGAACATCAACGTCGCCGCGGGCTCGAGCTTCCAGGCGAACCTCACCCTGGCCCAGGTCGAGACCGAGGAGACCACGGAGGCGGCGACCACCGAGGCGGCCACGAGCGCCGCCGAGGAGAGCTCGCCCCCTCCCGAGGAGGAGGGCGGCGGCATCTCCGGCACGCTCGTCTTCCTCATCGTGATCGGCGCGCTGCTGGTCGTGGGCGGCATCGTCGGCATCTTCTTCCTGCTGCGCGGCGGCAAGGACGAGGACAAGGACGACGGCGAGAGCTTCGCCCCCGACGGCCCGCCGGACCACAAGCCGACCGCCGCCCAGGTCGGGACGCCCGGCGTCTACCAGGCCGGGCCCGCGCCCGGCTCCGAGGCGCCGACGATGATCCACCCCGGCGGCCTCGTCGACGGCCCCGGCAACCCGTCCGCGCCGACCCAGTTCGGGCCCGCCTACGGCGGCGGCGCGGACTCGACGCAGGTCATGCCGCAGGGCGGTTTCGGCGCACCGCCGCCTCCGCCCGCGCCGCCCGCGCCGGGCCTCGGCCCGGACGGCACCACGATCCTCCCGGTCGTCAAGCAGCCCGGCGGCCCGGGCGCCTCGGACGCCACGCAGATCATGCCGCAGGCGAACCTGTCGCAGCCGCCCGCGGCGGCCCCGCCGAGCGCGTTCGCCGACCCCGGCGCCACCCGCCCGCACCCGGGCCCCTCGGCGCCGCCGACCCCGTACTCGGACCCGAACGCGACGCGCCCGCACCCGGGCCCGTCCGCGCCGTCCAACCCGTACTCGGACCCCGGGGCGACCCGGCCCCACCCGGCCCCGTCGGCGCCCTCGGCGCCGCCGACCCCGTACTCCGACCCGAACGCGACCCGGCCGCACCCGGGCGCGAGCCCGTACGGCGACCCCGGTGCCACGCGGCCGCACCCGTCCCCGACGCCGCCTCCGGCGACCGGTTCGATGTTCGAGCCGCAGAACCCTGCGAACTCGCCGAGTGCCCCGCCGCCCGATCAGCGCTTCGGCTCGCCGAGCGCGCCGCAGTACGGGCCCGGTTCGCAGGGCTTCGGTTCCCAGCCGGGGCAGCCGAGCCAGCCCGGGCAGGGCTTCGGCTCCCAGCCGAGCCAACCGAGCCAGCCCGGCCAGGGGTACGGCTCGCACTCGGCGCCGAGCGCGCCGCCGAGCGCCGACCCGTACCCGAGCCAGTCGATGCGCCGCGACCCGTACGCGCCGCAGGAGCAGCCCGCGCCGCCCACCGGCGAGTACGGGGCGACCCGCGCGATGCCGCAGCAGTACGGCGACCAGTCGCAGCCGCCCGCGCCGTACGGGGGCGAGTCGGCCCGCGACGGCCGCGAGGACGAGGACCCCGACTCGCGGCGCACCGACCGCCGAAGCTGGGGCGAGTGGGACGACCGCCCCCGCTCCTGGTAGCGGAGCCGGGAGACCGGACACGACGAACGCCGCGGCAGGCTCGGCCCGCCGCGGCGTTCGCGTTCCCGCCCGAGGACGCCTCCCAGGCTTCGTCGGCCGCGCTTCCGTCGGCTGCGCTCCCGTCGACCGTGCTCCCGTCGGCCGCGTGCCCCGCTCCGCCGGCCATATTCCCCGCTCCGCCGGCCGCGTGCCCTGCTCTGTCGGCCGCGTTCCCCGCCCTCGACCGCGCTCCCGCCGGCCGCGCGTGGACACGTTCGGGTGACATGGGCGCCGCGGGGGCCGATTCCTGTCGTACCCGCGCGGGAAGGTGGGGCTACCTTCTTCTCCCCCGGGTGGGTGGGGGTTAGGGACAGTAGACGGGTTCGAGGCCGCGCCGTCCCGTTCCCCCGCAAGGGCGGATCCGGTCCCGCCGCGGCGGCGTCCGGCGGGTTTCACCTAGTCGGGGAGGGGCACGGCACACACCCGCCCTCGTCGACGGGTGGCGACTTCCCGCAGGTCCGATAGACTGGGGTCGGCGGTTCGGACCGGCCCGGCAACGGGTGCGTCAGTGAACTGGATTCCTTTCAACCGCGGTGAGGCTCGCGAACCGCGGATCTGCCCCAGCCAACTGAGGAGTTGCAGTGGCCCGAGGTGACGGTCGACTCACCACGGAACTCGATCCCGACAATCCCGGCCCCCGCGACGCCTGCGGCGTCGTCGGCGTCTGGGCCCCCGGGGAAGAGGTCTCCAAACTCACCTACTTCGGGCTGTACGCGTTGCAGCACCGCGGCCAGGAGGCCGCCGGCATCGCCGTCTCCGACGGCGCGCGCACCGTCGTCTACAAGGACCTCGGCCTCGTCGCCCAGGTCTTCGACGAGTCCACGCTCGCGCCCCTCCAGGGCCACCTGGCCATCGGCCACGCCCGCTACTCCACCACCGGCGCCCCCACCTGGGAGAACTCCCAGCCGACCATCCGGTCCTCCTCCACGGGCACGGCCATCTCCCTGGCCCACAACGGGAACCTGGTGAACACGGCCGACCTCCTCAAGGAGGTCGACCACCTCGGCATCGACATGGGCGCCACCACCTCCGACACGCACCTCATCACCGCGCTCCTCGCGGCCCGCCCCGACGAGTCCGTCGCGGCCGCCGCCGAGCGCGTCCTCCCGCAGCTGCGGGGCGCGTTCTGCCTCGTCTTCATGGACGAGCACACGCTCTACGCCGCCCGCGACCCCCAGGGCGTGCACCCGCTCGTCCTCGGCCGCCTCGCCTCCGGCTGGGCCGTCGCGAGCGAGACCGCCGCCCTCGACACGATCGGCGCCCACTTCGTGCGCGAGGTCGAGCCCGGCGAGCTCATCACCGTCGACGAGCACGGCCTGCGCTCGGTCCGCTTCGCGAACCCCGAGCCCAAGGGCTGCCTCTTCGAGTACGTGTACCTCGCCCGCCCCGACACGAAGCTGGCCGGGCGCAACGTCTACGCCACCCGCGTCGAGGTCGGGCGCACCCTCGCCCGCGAGCACCCCGTCGAGGCCGACCTCGTCATCGGCGTCCCCGAGTCCGGCATCCCCGCCGCGATCGGCTACGCCGAGGAGTCCGGCATCCCCTACGGCCAGGGCTTCACCAAGAACCAGTACGTGGGCCGCACCTTCATCCAGCCCTCGCAGTCGCTGCGGCAGCTGGGCATCCGCCTCAAGCTCAACCCGCTCGTCGACCAGATCAAGGGCAAGCGCCTGGTCATCGTCGACGACACGATCGTCCGCGGCAACACCCAGCGCGCGCTCGTGCGGATGCTCCGCGAGGCGGGCGCGGTCGAGGTCCACATCCGCATCTCCGCGCCCCCGGTCGAGTGGCCGTGCTTCTACGGCATCGACTTCGCCACGCGCGCCGAGCTCATCGCCGGGTCCCTCGACGTGGACGGCATCCGCTCCCAGATCGGCGCCGACTCCCTCGGCTACGTCTCGATGGACGGCCTGGTCCGCGCCACCGAGCAGCCCGCGTCGCGCCTGTGCACGGCCTGCTTCGACGGGAACTACCCGATCGAGCTGCCCGCTTCCGAGCTCATCGGCAAGCACCTCATGGAACCGCACCCGGACGCCCCGGGCCGGCGGGCACCGAGAACCACCGAAGCGAGCACGCAAGTGCGGGAAGGGACCACAGCGTGAGCAGCGGCACCACCACTCCTAGGACCATCTCCTACCAGTCCGCGGGCGTCGACATCGCCGCCGGGGACCGGGCGGTCGAGGCGCTCAAGCCCTCGATCCGCAAGACCACCCGGCCCGAGGTCGTCGGCGGCATCGGCGGGTTCGCCGGCCTGTTCGCGCTCGACACGGAGAAGTACAAGAAGCCGCTGCTGGCCTCCTCCACCGACGGCGTGGGCACCAAGCTCGTCATCGCCCAGAAGCTCGACATCCACGACACGGTCGGCATCGACCTGGTCGCCATGGTCGTGGACGACCTCGTCGTCTGCGGCGCCGAGCCGCTGTTCCTCCTCGACTACATCGCGACCGGCCAGGTCGTCCCCGAGAAGATCGCCGACATCGGCGCGGGGATCGCCGACGGCTGCCGCTACGCGGGCTGCTCCCTCATCGGCGGCGAGATCGCCGAGCACCCCGGCGTCATGAAGCCCGACGACTACGACATCTCCGCCACCGGCGTGGGCGTCGTGGAGGCCGACGAGCTGCTCGGCCCCGAGCGGGTCAAGCCCGGCGACGTCGCCATCGCCATGCGCGCCTCGGGCGTCCACTCCAACGGCTTCTCGCTGGTGCGCGAGGCCCTGTTCGGCGTGGGCGGCATGGACCTGCACACGGTCGTCCCCGAGTTCGGCACCCAGCGCACCCTCGGCGAGGAGCTGCTGACCCCGACCCACATCTACGCCAAGGACTGCCTCGAGCTCGCCAAGGAGTGCGACGTGCACGCCTTCGCGCACATCACCGGCGGCGGCATCGCCGGCAACCTGGTCCGGTCCCTCCCCGAGGGCCTCCAGATCGAGGTCGACCGCTCCACCTGGGCCCCGAACCCGGTCTTCGACGTCGTGCAGCGCGTCGGCGGCATCGGCGCCGAGGAGATGGAGCGCACCTTCAACATGGGCATCGGCATGGTCGCCATCGTCGCGCCCGACCAGGTGGACCGCTCGCTGGCCGTGCTCACCGCGCGCCACGTCGAGGCCTGGACCATCGGCGAGGTCGCCGAGGGCGACGCGGGCGTCAAGCTCTCGGGCGGCTATCAGACGGCTGGTTAGGGATCTCCGGGTCCTCCGGGCCCGGGGCCTCCGCGTCCGCCTCCAGCGCCTCGCGGTGCTCCTTCGCCTTGATGCTCAGCCACAGCCAGATCAGGCCCAGCGTGGGCAGGATCGCGGCCGAGATCAGCGCCGGGATCAGGTGCAGCGTCGGCGTGAGCATGACGCCGAGGATGAGCAGCACCGAGATGAGGATCGTCCGTCTCGTGGCCGGGTCGAACACCGACAGCGGCCCGAGCGGGATGGTGTGCCAGGGGACGCGCTTGGCGCTGCGGATGATGATCAGGCCCAGCAGGAACCCGGCGGGCTCGTCCGAGAGCCAGTGCTGGCCCAGGAACACCTGCGAGCAGAACACGATCACCGGCGGCGCGATGAGCAGGGTCCGCCGGGCCCACGCGGGCAGGACGCCGCCCACCAGCATCACGATGAGCCCGAACAGCAGGATCGAGTTCACGGCGTGCCCGGAGGGGAACGCCGTCGCGTCGGGGATGGTGCCGCCGCCCTCGGAGTGGTACGTGAACAGCAGCGGCCCGTCGGGCGAGACCTCCTGGAGCGCGAACGGGTGCTGCGACAGGGGCCGCCCCAGCACGTGCTTCATGCCCAGGATGCTCGCCAGGGTGATGAACGAGATGACGTACATCAGCAGCGGCCGGATCGAGCGCGACCGCAGCGCGCACCAGATCGCGATGAGCAGTGTGACGGTGGCGACGGTGCGGGCCTGGCCGAACTCGGCGCCCGCCTTCGCCAGGTCCCGCAGCCACTGGACGTCGTTGGCGTCGACGGCCCACATGCGCACTTCCCAGTCGAGGCGCACCAGCCACGACGGGTAGCTCACGAAGAACGCGAGCCCCAGGAAGCCGAGGAACATGAACAGGTCCGGCCACCAGCTCTTGGGGCGCTTCCCGTACGGTTCCCAGTCGAACCAGCCCACGGGGATGTAGCGGCGCAGCGGCGTGATGATCTGCCGGACCACCGCGTCGTCGCGCACGGTGACGCCGCGGTCCGTGATGGCGTCGCTCCTGCGCGCGGTCGTCGACCGGTTCGATTCAGAAGACATAGATGGATGTTCGCCGGTGAAAGTGAATTTTGATGCCGCCACACCCGAACTGGACCGAATTTGTTATCAGGTCGGTATATATGGTGTGGTTTGGGACGCAAGCAGAATGAGCTGCACCGATACTCCGCGATACCGGTCACGTTCCAACGTCCCCTCTAGAGCCGCAAGGCCCCGGAGGCGCATCGACGGTCGATGGCGAGTACCGCGTCGGATACCATCCCAAACCCCCGCCCACCCTGGGGAACGATCCTACCGCCCCGTCGTCGCGCCCGGGTCCGACGGAAAGTCCGTCCGCGGGCCCTCTCGGCCCCGAACTTCCACCGAACGTGCGAAGCGGCGCCGCTCCCGCCGCCTGGCCGGGCGCTCCCGTCCCGAGCGGTCCCGGCACCGCCCCCGTAGGCTCGGCCCATGGAGCTGATCGGCGGCGGCAGGGCCTCGCAGGTGTTCGCGCTGGACGAGCGGAGGGTGCTGCGGCGCAGCGGCTTCGACGTGGGCGGCGAGGCGCGCCTCATGCGCCGCCTCCACGAGGAGGGCTTCCCGGTCCCCGAGGTGCTCGCCGTCGACGGCGGCGACCTCACCATGCGCCGCCTCCACGGCCCCACCCTCGGCGCCGAGGCCGTCGCCGGGCGCATCGGCGCCCCCGAGGCGGGGCGGATCCTCCTCGACCTGCACGAAAGCCTCCACGCCCTCGACGCCCCCGACTGGCTCCCGGGCGCGGCCCGCGGCCTCGCCCTCGGCGCGGGCGACGCGCCGCCCAGGATCCTCCACCTCGACCTGCACCCCGAGAACGTCATCGTCACCGACAAGGGCCCCTACCTCGTGGACTGGACCAACGCGGCCGCCGGAGCCCCCGAGGTCGACCTCGCCGTCTCCTGGGCGATCCTCGCCGGGCTCGACCCGGCCGCGCTCGGCCCGGAGTCCGGCCCGGCGACCGCCGCCGTCGGCGACCTCCTGGGCCTCCTCGCCGACCGGTTCCCGCCCGAGGCCGCGGCCCTCGCGGTCGCCTACCGCACCGCGGACCCGAACGTGGACGCCGCCGAGGCCGAGCGCCTCGCCGCGACGGCCGCGCTCCTGGAGCGGACGAGCCCCGCCCGCGAGGCGCCCGGAGCACCGGAAACGGCCGGAGCGCCCGCCGCGCCGGTTCGGCGCGTCGAGCGCTGACCCGCCGCCGGGAGCGCCGACCCGCCTCAGGCGGCGCTCCCGGCCGGTTCGGCCCCGGCGAGCGTCGGGTAGTCGGTGTAGCCGTTCGGGCCGCCGGTGTACTCCAGGCCCTCCTCGCGCACCGGGTTCAGCGGCGCGCCGGTCCGCAGCCGCTCCACCAGGTCCGGGTTGGCTAGGAACGCCCGGCCGAGCGAGACGAGGTCCGCGCCCGCCTCGACCAGCTCCCGCGCCTTGGCGAGCCCGCCGTCCTCGGGGATCGGCAGGGCCGGGCCCAGGACCGGGTTCGCGATGAGCGTCCCTGTCCACCGGCGCCGGATCGCGGCGAACATCGCCAGCCCGGGGTCGGCGTACGCGAGGTGCACGTACGCGAGCCCGAGCGGCGCGAGCGCCTCCAGCAGCGCCGGGTACAGCGCCTCGGCGTCGGACTCGGTGATGCCGTTGACGGTGTTGCCGGGCGAGAGCCGGATGCCGGTGCGCTCGGCGCCGATCTCCGCGGCCACCGCCCGCACGACCTCGAGCACGAACCTGATCCGGTTCGCGACGCTCCCGCCGTACTCGTCGGTGCGGCGGTTGGTCCCATCCGCGAGGAACTGGTGCAGCAGGTAGCCGTTGGCGGCGTGGACCTCGACACCGTCGAAGCCCGCGCGCACCCCGCTGCGGGCCGCGGCCGCGAACGCCGCCGCGGTGGCGCGGATCTCGGCGGTGGTCATCTCGCGCGGCACCGGCGCCTCCCGGCGCCCGCTCGGGGTGTGGATGCCGCCGGGCAGGGCGATCGGAGAGGGCGCGACCGGGTCCAGGCCGCTGTTGTCGCGGTGGCCCACGCGCCCGCCGTGCTCGATCTGCATCACGATCCGGCCCCCGGCCGCGTGCACGGCCTCGGCGATCCCGCGCCAGCCCTCGACCTGCCGCTCGGTGTAGATCCCGGTGACGTTCGGCGTCGTGATGCCGACCTGGGCGGGGATGGCGGCCTCGGTGACGATGAGGCCCGCGCCCGCGCGCTGCGCGTAGTACTCGGCCATGAGCGGCGGCGGGGTGCCGTCGTCCTCGGCGCGGTTGCGGGTCATGGGCGCCATGACCAGTCGGTTCGGAAGCTCGAGCGACCCGAGCCGGGCGGGTGCGAAGAGGCTGTCGGCCTCGGCGGAGTGCGTCATGGGCGTACCGTAGAACCTGACACCGATGTCAGGTTCAAGGGAATGTGAGGCAGACCATGCGTATCGGCGAGCTGTCCCGGCGCACGGGCGTGAGCGTGCGGTCCCTGCGCTACTACGAGCAGCAGGACCTCCTGGAGTCCGAGCGCACCCCCGGCGGGCACCGCGAGTACGCCGAGGCGGCGGTGGACCGGGTGGTGCGCATCCAGATCCTCTTCGCGGCCGGGCTCAACTCGGCCACGATCCACGACGTGCTCCCGTGCATGAGCGACGCCGACGGCGGCCCGAACGAGCGCACCACCGAGTCCCTCGCCCGGGAGCTCCGCGTCGAACGCGACCGCATCGACCGCCAGATCCAGGACCTGGTGCGCACCAGGGGCATCCTCGACGAGGTCATCGACACCGCCGAGGTCCGCGAGCCCGCCTGACGCCGGTCGCGGGCCCGTCTGCGACCGCCGGGCGGCGCCCGGTCAGGTCCCCTCCGACGCAGAGGCGTACTCCTCGGCGTCGCTTTCGGTCCAATAGGCCCCGTTCGTCCCGACGATCCCCAGGCAGTAGTACGTGTGGGAGCCGTCGCCGTCGTCGTCGAACGCCAGAGACGCGAGTTCACCGCAGTCGTCGGGAGCACTTCCCTGGAACGCGATCCGCATGTCTTCGTAGTCCACTGCGTCGTCGCAGTCGATGGGGTCAACCTCGTCCTCGGTGAGGGACGCGGCAGTGTAGGCGTCCCCCTCCTCCAGCCGCACGCAACCGCCCGGTTCGAGCTTCGGCCCCAGCAGCGGAATGAGTGCCACCGCGCCGACGACCAGTGCGATGAGCACGGCGGGGCCGAGCCACGACTTGGCCGGGGCCGCTCGTGCGCGTCCGGAACCTGGCCGCTCGGCGCTGCGGTCGCGGTCGGCCTGCCGGTCTGCGAGGTGCTCGCGGCCTTCGGGCGCCGTTCCGGTGGGGGCGCCCGGCCGATGCGGTTCCGCGACCCGGGTCGGCCGGTTCGGATCGCTCACCATGGTCGGTCCGCTGTCGATCAGCGTGGTGTCGTGACCGGACCCGTCGAGGAGCCGCGAGAGGTCGCGGCGCTGCGCGTCGGCCAGGGCCGCCACCGCGTCGGGCCATGGTCGTGAGGTGGGGGCGACGGGTCCGATGAGCGCCAGCACCTCGGCCGGTGCCGGCCGGTCCTCGGGCCTGCGGGCGAGGCACGGGGCCGCGACAGCGCGGAGTCGAGGAGGCAGGCCGTCCAGGTCGGGCTCGGCGCGGACCACGCTGCTCAGGGTGAGGAACGTGGACGGTCCCGTGAACGGGCTCGCCCCGGTGGCCGCCGCGACCAGGACCGAGCCGAGCGCGAAGACGTCGGAGGCGGGCGTGAGCGGCTTCGACTCGGCCTGTTCGGGTGACATGAACTCGGGGGTGCCGATGACGCCGCCGGTGCGGGTGAGGTCGGAGCGGGTGCGGTCGACGGCGTGGGCGATGCCGAAGTCGATGACCCTGGGGGCGTCGGCGGCGAGGATGACGTTGCCGGGTTTGAGGTCGCGGTGGATGATTCCGGCGCGGTGGATCGACCCCAGCGCCGATGCGAGGCCGGCCGCCAAGCGGAGCACGGTCGCCTCGGGGAGGGGGCCGGTGGTGTCGATCGCGGTGCGCAGTGTCGGGCCGAGGAGGAACTCGGAGGCGAGCCAGGGGGCGGGGTCGTCGGGCCCGGCGTCGAGCACGGCGGCGGTGTAGGCGCCTGCGACCTGCTGCGAGGCGGCCATTTCGCGGCGGAATCGGGCTCGGAACTCCTCGTCCTCGGCGAGCTGCTCGCGGACGAATTTGACGGCCACGGTCCGCCCGTCGGGTCCGTGGCCGAGCAGGACCCGTCCCATCGCGCCGCGCCCCAGCTCCGCGATGAGCCGGTAGGGGCCGATCCGGTCGGGGTCACGGGGGGACAGGGGCTGCATGGAGGGCCTCCGAACCTGGGTTTCGATGCAGCGCCTACGGGTTCGGGCACGGCGATCCGGTCCACTGTACGGTTCCGCTTCCAGACCGCGCCGACCTGCGCGTTTCGCCATCACGGGGGGGAGAGAGCCGACTCGTGGAGCCGCTGCCCGATGCGGCGCGCTCAGCGGTACCTGCTTGCACCGCATGGCCGAAGCTGGAATTCTGAGGCACGGAGCGACCGGCCTGGAGGGCCCCGGCCGCCACTGAGGCTTCACCGACCTCCTTTGGAGAACTACTGTGTACCAGCGAATCGTGGCGTCCAAGGTCAGGGAGACCTTTGCGAAGATCAGCGAGGGCGACTGGGAGGCGATGGTCTCCTCGACGGCGCCGGAGTTCACGTACCGCTTCTACGGCGACCACGCGCTCGGCGGGGAGCGCCGGACCCGGGACGCCCTGCGGCGCTGGTGGAGGCGGGTCTTCTCGATGCTGAGCGAGCCGCGGTTCACGGTGGACCAGGTGGTCTCGCAGGGGCCGCCGTGGAACACTCGGGTGGCCGCGGCGGTGCGGGTCGAGGCGAGGCTCCCCGACGGCACGGCGTACCGCAACGTGATCCACCAGTTCATGACCTTGAAGTGGGGGAGGCTGGTCGAGGTGCGCACGCTGGAGGACACCGCCGCACTGGAGCGGGCGCTCGAGCGGCTCGCCGAACTGGGGCACGCGGAGGCGACCGCCGCGCCCATCGAGGACTGAGCGCCGGAAGCGGCGCGGGGCGCGCATGCGGCGGCGCCCCGGTGCTGTCGCACGGGCGCCGCAGCGCATGGGAAAGGCGACGGACATATGGCGGTGCCTCGATGTGGAGACGAGGCACCGCCATTGCCGTAATCGTCGCGGAGCGTCGATTAGTCGCCCGCCACGGAAATGGTCTCGGAGTTCCATGCGCCGTCCACTCCGGACATGTTCGAGGACTCCAGGTAGTAGGCGTCGCCGTCCGAGTGCGCGCCCGAGCGGATGTGGTCCTGCCAGGCGCCGTCGGCGTCCGCGCCGCTGTTGGACTGCGAGTAGTGGCTGTGCGAGCCGCCGTCGTGGTCGTCCCCGTGGTGGTGTCCCGTGCTACTGTGGACGTGGTAAGAGTCGGCTCCGTCCGGGCCGGCGTAGCTGCCGTGCTGGTCGTAGCTGGTACCCGCGAAAGCGGTGCCGGCGAAGCCGAGCGTCAGCGGCGCCGCCAGGGCGGTGGCGACGATGACACGTTTGACGTTGCGCATGAAAATGCCTTTCTTCGTGTGTGCTTGCCGAGAAAGGGCCTGGTCTTCTCGCTTGGATGGCTGTCGAAGATCAGGCCTGTCAATTTCCCCGCCAGGGCCGGTTGACCCCGCGACCAAACATACACAACGGACGGCGGCGCACTCCCTTTTCTTGAGATTCCCTCTATTCGGAAATCCGACAGACGAGCGATTCGGCGATCCGTGGCGGCCTCCCCGCCCGGGAGCACCGCCGCTGCCGCGGCCCCGGGTCCCGCCGATCGCGACGGCGCGGCGTGGCGCAGGGCGAAAGCGGGGGTCGTGCGCCGGCCCGCCGGTATGTTCGGCACTGGAGCCGGTCGGCGCCGATCCGCCTTCAGCGGTCGTGCGGACGAGGGAACCGGCTCCTGCCTTGCGAGCCCGGACAGAAAGGTTCATCTCATGCGGATCACTCGGAGCCTTGCCGTCGCCGCGGCAGCGGTACCGCTGGTGCTCGGTTTCGCCGGCGTCGCCTCGGCGGACAGCGGCTACAGCGAGACCGTCACCGACGTCGGGCCGCACGGCGCCTTCGTCCACACCGTCCAGAGCGGCACGGGGAGCCACGCCCCCGGTTTCGAGGACGGCCGCGGCCTCGCCGGCTTCGAGCAGCGCACCAGCGGCGCCACCGCGCAGGGCGCCGCGATGGACCACGTCTTCTCGGGCGTCGACATGGACGGCAACGCCGTCTACCACCGCTACCTGGCCGCCGTCGGCCCCCACGGCGTCACGTTCACCGAGGTCACCGCCGACAGCACCCCCGGGACGACGCCCAACGAGGGCTGAGGCCGGTCCGGACCGCCGAGGCGGCGCGACGCGCGCCCGACCGGGTGCGACCGCGAGCGGCCACCTGCCGGTGGCCGCTCCGCATCGCTTCCGCCGCGTCCGGTCCTTCAGGAGAAGCGGATCGTCGTGGCCAGGCTGCGCTCGTAGGTCCCGCTCCAGTCCCACGTGCCCTCCGTCCAGGTCACGAGCCTGAGGCTGAGCGATTCGCGGGCCGGGTCGGTGCCCGTCACGTCGATCCGGATCGAATCGCACCGGCCGTCCCGGCATTCGGTCCAGGGGGACCGCTGCCAGCCGCCGCCCCCTTCCGTGCGGTACTCGATCCACCCGACGGTGCGCTCGACCTGGCCGCAGTCGGCGGCGAAGGGGCCGCCGCGACCGGGGCGGCAGTCGGCGGCGAGGTCGCCCACGATCCGGTAGCCCCCCTGGTGGTTCCAGAGCACGTGGCCTTCGAAGCCCATGTCCCGGCTGGTCCCCTCGTTCGCGGAGCTCTGGGTGATCATCACCGAGTACTCCTGCCACTGCGGGTACCGCGGATCGGCCGGCGGGCCGGCGACCTGCCCCGGCGCGTCCGGGAACCCCGAGTCGCCGGGGAGCGCCGAGGCGACCTGGTCGCCGGGGGCCTCTCCGCCCGGCTCGGCTGGAGGCTCCGCGGCGGCCGACACCGCCGGGAGTGCCAGGACGGCGATGACGCCCGCCATGAGGGCGGTGAGTGCGCGTTGGCGAATGGCCACGGACGTTCCCTTCCTTCGTCGTTCCGTTCACGCGGTGGCGCGAAGCGGTTTCAACATAGGCCGGGAGGGCGTCCGCACGGGCTGGGTTGCGCAAACGCCACAGTAGAGGCCGGTCGGCGGCGGGCCGGGCGGTGCTGCCGAGGGGGCGCTCACGACGGCGAGGGACGGGGTGCCAGGCGGTGGATTCGCGCCTTGAACCGGCGGGCCCAGCGGACCAGTGCGGACCGGAGGCCGCTGCGACGTTCCGGTTCCCGGGCGGCGGTGTGCGCGCGGGCGAGCGGGGCGGAGCCTTCGAGGAAGCGGGCCCAGGCCTGTTCGCGGAGGCGGACGAACGGGTCCGCGGGCGGCGCCGGGCGGGGGCTGGGGCGCCGGGTGGGCGCCGCGCCGGGCTTGACGCCGGTGGTGGGGAGCGGGTCGGGGGCTTCGTCGCGGCGGTGGCGGCCGGTGCGGATGTCGCGGCGGTACTCGGCGGTGGGCCGCCAGGGCCAGGGGCCGGGGTCGAAGGCGTCGTAGGGGGCGGTGCGGAATGAGTACCGGGAAAGACTCCCCTGGGAGGGTGTCGGGCGGTTTTCAGGCAGCGTCAGCTGCGGTATCGTCGTGAACGACATTGAAGGCAACTTCTTTCTTGTCGAGCCGCCCGGTGGACAAAGTTGGTAGCTGTGCGCCACTGGGCGGCGTTATCGATGAACGCCGTATGCGGTTGGTGGACACGATCACGGAACGTGTCGGAATCAGGATGAACAGCGCCGGTCGCGTTGTCAACCCTCAAACGCGGTGTGTCGCCGAGTCTCAAGTGGAATCTTGCGGACCGCCCGGACCGGACGCGGTCGGGCATAGTGGCAAGGTGCACCACCACCTCCCCGAGCGGGTCCGCCGGCGGCTGCGATCCCTGGCCGCACTCGAACTGCTCAACATCCCGCTCCAGGCGTTCGTCTGGTTCGGGCTGCTCGGACTGCCGCCGAGCCCGGCGAACCTCACCGGGTTCGGCGCCTTTGCGCTGCTGCTCGTCCAGGGCGCGGCGTACTGGACGGCCAAGCTGCGGCAGCTGGAATCCGGGCGGGCGGCCCTGCCCGGCGCCGGAGCCTTCGCCCTCTGCTCCCGGGCCAACCCGCCGGTGCTGCTCGCGGCCGTGCTCTTCACCGGCTGGTCCGCGTTCGACGCGCCCGGCGCCGCCGCCTTCCCCGGCCTCGGCTTCGCCCTCTTCGCGGTGCTGGAGCACGTCAACTACTTCCGCACCCAGCTGTCGTACGACAACGGCGCGGATCTGCGCCGCCTGTTCGCCGGCGGGCTCCGCCGCTCCCACCTGGCCGCCGACCTCGAACGCCACCGCGCCGCGCGTGGCCGGTAGACCCCGGGGAGGCCGCTCCCGCGTCGGGACGTTTTCATGACCGGCCGTGGTGCAGTGGGGCCGTACACGGCGGCCCGCCGCGGAAGCGGGCCGCTCGGAACCGGAGCGCTTGCACTCGGAGGCCCCATGCGTCCCCTGCCCCACGACGGCCCCGCCCAGGTCGGGCCCTACCGCGTCATCGCCGAGCTCGGAGGCGGCGCGATGGGGCGGGTGCTGCTGGGCGTCGGCAGGGACGGGCGCCCGGTCGCCGTCAAGGTGATCCGGGAGTGGCTGGTCCAGGACGAGGAGTTCCGCGCCCGGTTCCGCGAGGAGGTGCGCCGGTCGCGCCAGGTCTCCGGGCACTGCACCGCCGCCGTGGTCAAGGCGGGGCCCGACGACCCGGTCCCGTGGCTCGCCTCCGAGTTCCTCCGCGGCCCGACCCTGGACGCGGCGGTGGCGGCCGCCGGACCCTTCCCCGAGACGGCGGCGCTCCGCCTGGCGGCCGGGCTCGCCTCCGCCTTGGAGTCCGTGCACGAGGCCGGCCTCGTCCACCGCGACCTCAAGCCGGGCAACGTGATCCTGACGGCCGACGGCCCGCGGCTCATCGACTTCGGCATCGCCCGCGCCGCCGACGGCCCGCAGTACACGCGCACCGGCGCGATCATCGGCACCCCGGCGTTCATGTCGCCCGAGCAGGCCCGCTCGCAGCCGCTCACCCCCGCGTCGGACGTGTTCTCGCTCGGGTCCGTGCTCGCCATGGCCTGCACCGGGACCAGCCCGTTCGCCGCCGAGTCCGCCGAGGCGACCCGGGACCGCGTGGCCCGCGCCGAGCCCGACCTGGACGGCCTGCCCGAGCGGGTCCGCGCGATCGCCGCACGGTGCCTGGCCCCCGATCCCGCCGACCGCCCCGATCCGGCCGAGGTGCTGGACCTCGTCGGCCCGGTCCCGCCGAGCGCCGACCCGTGGCCCACCGCGGTGTCGGCCTTGGCCGCGGAGCAGGACCGCGAACTCGCGCGCCTCCTCGACGGCGCGGGGGAGCACCCCACCCTCGTCGACGACGGCCCCACCATGGTCGCCGACCCGAACCGCCCCACCTGGAACGCCGGACCGCCCGCGACGCCGATGCCGCCGGCCGGGCCGGCCGCCGCGCCGCACTCCCCGACCGGGCCGGCCCTCTCCCCGCGGCCTCCCGCCGGGTCGGTCGTCCCGCCGTTTTCCCCGACCGGATCGGGCCTCCCGCCGCACTCCGCGGCCGGACCGACCGACTCGCCGCCGCCGGCCGGCGTGCTCGCGCGGCTGCGGCGCCGGCCCCGCGCGGCGATCGCCGTCGCCCTCGCCGCCGTCCTGGTCCTCGCAGCGGGGGTGACCTGGTTCGTCATCGACGACGGCGCTGAGGGCGGCTCCGGCGACGAGCCGGAGTCCGCGGCCGACGACGGCGTCCTGACCGTGTGCCCTCAAGGCGAATGGTCCCCCTACCTCTCCTCCGAGACCGGGGAGTACGCCGGTCTGGACATCGACCTGATGGAGTTGGTCGCGCACCGGCTCGACCAGGACATGGAGGTCGTCGACATCGATTGGGCGGCGGAGCCGGGCGAGGCGTTCGAGGCCGGGGCCTGCGACGTCGTTCCGAGCCTCGACATGGAAGGCGAGCACGCGGCGGACCTCGAGACGGGCGACGGCTACCCCCGCCCCGAGAAACTGCTGGTCGCCCTCGACGACCAGGGCATCGGCAGCTTCGAGGACCTCCACGGCGCGAGCGTCGCGATCGTCTCGGGCGGCCTGCGCGACTGGATGGAGCCGACCGCCGAGGAGTACGGGTTCACGGTCCGGGACTACGGGGAGTACGCCGAGCTCGCCGCCGCGGTCACCGACCGGAAGGACCAGGCCGCGATCATCGACAGGTTCGAGTGGGAGGAGGTCGCGAAGGCCGGTGCGGAGCTGGAGGTGGTGGACGTCCACTACCGCGAGGACCTGTACGGCTTCGGTGTGGCCGAAGGCTACGGCGAACTGCTCGACGCGATCGAAGGGGTACTGGGCGAGGCGGCGACCGGAGGCGCGTTCGCCGATCGCTACGAGCAGTGGCTCGGCATTCCGTACGGCCTGGAAGGCGAGTCGGCCGCCGCCGAAGGCGACGGCGGCGGGGCATGGCGCCGAGCGCAGACGGGGCTTTCCATGCTGCTGGCCGCCACGGAAGGCGCCAAGGAGAACGACGCGAGCAGGTGCCAGGGGCACGTGGACCTCGACGGCGACTACCGCGGGTACGACAACCACATCGAGGAGATCGACCGCGGCGCCGACGCGATCGACGACGAGACCGACCTCGTCTGGGACCCCTGCGAACCGGAGGATTCCACCAACCACCTCTCGACGGCCTGGAACGCGTCGGGCGTCCTCTTCGACGCCGTGCCCACCGTCGAGGAGTGCTGGGCTGCCGTCGAGTCCGGGGACCCCGGAGTGGACCTGGCGATCGACACCAAGTCGCCGCAGGACGCGCCCCTCACGGTCGGGATGGCGCTGTGCGTGCGCACCAGTGAGGGGCGGCTCGCGCTCGTGGAGGTCACCGAGGTCAACCCCGAGGGGCCGTTCTGGATGTCGGTCCACTTCGACGTGTCCGTCTGGTCCCGGTCCTGAGGGCCCGGACTCCGCGAGTGCCGAGGTAGGTTCCCATTATTGGAACAAACAATTCCGTTCTGATAAACTGGCGGTCATCAGTCTCCGACCTTCCGAGGGAGCCGAAATGACCGGTGTGCACTTCCAGCCCGAGGGCTACACCACCGCCACCGCCTGGATCGTCACCGACGACACCGCGAAGCTGCTGGACTTCGTCACCGAGGTCTTCGAGGGCACTGAGTTGGGCCGCGTCGCGACGGAGGACGGCGGCATCGGCCACGCCGAGATCCGGGTCGGCGACACGGTCCTCCTGGCGTTCGACCGCCGCGAGGACTGGCCTGAACTGCCGTCGCTGCTCCGGGTCTGGGTAGCCGACCCCGACGCGACGGTGGCGAAGGCGGTGGGGGCCGGCGCCCGCGTCGTCACCGAGCTGTCGAACGCCGCCTGGGGCGACCGCGGCGCCCGGATCCGCGACCCCTTCGGGAACATCTGGTGGATCATGTCGCACGTCGAGGACGTCGCCGAGGAGGAGGTCTGGAAGCGCATGAACGCCCCCGGCTACGCCGAGGCCATGGCGGACGCCCAGCAGACCTTCGATGCCGAACTGACGGGCCGAAAGGGACGGTCCAGCCGACCCGTCAAGAACTCCTAGCGCTCAACGGGGGAACGAGAACCGCCCCCTGCGGAAGGCAGGGGGCGGCGCTGGTCGTCACCGCGGGCGCAGTGGAGGATCAGGCTGAGCGGGTGGCGTGAAGGAGTCCGGAGAAGTCGGCGGCGGCCAGCTCGAAGACCGGGGAGTCGTGGCCGAGCTTCGAGTCGCGGACCTGGAAAGCGCCGGCTGCGGAGCGGGCCTCGACGCAGTTGTTCGAGTCGGTGCCGCTGCTGCGGGTGCTCTTGCGCCAGGTCTGTCGGCACTCGACGCAATTGGTGTTGTTAGTACCGCTGCTGCGGGTGCTCTTACGCCAAGCGGTCGCGCTCTGCATCGAGGTACTCCTCAAGTGGTGTGGCACGATGCCAATTCGGCTCGATCGGATCATGGTACAACTTCACCCGCTCCGGCTCCTCGATGCACCAGGTGCGATCGCGGATCTCTGTGAACACGAAGGCGGGTCCAGCGGCGGGGCTCTTCGCGGGCAAAAACAGCTGGAAGTTGCTGTGGAAGGTATGCGGGTGAGCCATGATACGGATCTCGCAGCTGAGCAGAGAATTCCACTCGCGGAGCAGGTCCAACTGCTCTCGGCGGTCACCGGCTTCCAGGTGGCGAAGCCATAGGAGGGCAGCTTCACCAATCGCGAAGTAGAGCTTGAACGGTTCGCAGCGGCTTCGGAGTCCCTTGGCGCGGCGAACCTTGAAGTTCCGGCCGAACTGCGAGACCTCATCGGTGGTTCCTTCGAGAGCTTGAAGGATCTTGAAGTGGAAGGCATCGTTTTGGAGCGGACCTGGAACCCTGTCGGGTTCCCAGGTGAAGCTGTAGTTGTAGTGCCGCTCGCCCATCTCCAGCAGGATCGCGTTGAACCTCGGATCGAACTCCAGGCCCTTCCGGTCGGCCTTCTTGGTGCGGATGACCTCCTGGACGTAGAGGATCTGCTCCTCCCGCTCCTCCCTGCTCCCCTTGCCGAACCTGGTGAAGAGCTCCCGGATGTCGCCGACCGAGGGCTGCCCGGTGCCCTTCTTCCAGTTGGCGATGGTCTGCGGTGAGTAGTCAAGGGCCGCAGCCACCTTGACATCGGAAGCGCCGCTCGAATCGATGCAGTCGTTGAGTGCCGCGATGCCGTACCAATTGGAGAGCGTCAGTCGCGCCATGAGATGTACCCCGCATTCGGTGGGAAAGCCGCTGGTGGCAAGCCATGATGGCATATGAGGTCCAATTGCGAAACCGACGCTCTCCTTATAAACCCAGGCCCCCAAAGGATTCGACTCAAGAATTTACCCAAAAAATTTGGCCTGAGGATTTGGTACCCCCTCCCTGGCAAGGAACTGACACCCCGTGTCGGCTTGCCACCTGCGGAAACACCCCATAGCGTGGAGGCGTCGGGAGTCGAGCCATACGGCTTCCGGTAGGTGGGGAAGGCCGGGAGGTCGCCCGAGCTCGAAAGGCAAGGCGACTTCCCGGCATTGCTCGATCGGATATCCGACACTCCCGATAGGAGGATGAGCATGGCCGATGCTGCCCGAGCGGGGCGATCCGCGGCCGATTCGTTGGAGCGGGGGACGTTCCACGACGAGGTCCGGACCTACAAGGTCCGCGCGTCGAGCGCCGACGCGCCCGACTCGTTCCAGGTGTACACCGGAGATCGCGAGGACATCGTCCTGATCATCTCGGGGATCAACTCCGGTGATCTGAAGGCGACCTGGGGCCCGTTCTGGCGGGGCTTCAAACCGCAGTGGCGCGCCTGGCTCGAGGACTCGGCGTTCCGGGTCTTCTACAGCCGCAACCGCCCCCGGCCCACGGCCCGGGACCGGGAGCGTTTCTGTGAAGGATGAGTCCGCGACCTCGGAAGGGCCCTACAACCTCCGGTCGGACGGTGAACCCGGCGTCGACGGCTACCTGGGCTGCTTCCGCAGGGCCCCTGCGGTGTTCAGCGTCTACCAGGTCAGCCCCGTCCCGCACCGGTACACGCCCGGCCCGGCCGAGTACCTGGTCGACGTGGACGACGGCGCGGGCCCGCGCGAGTGCTGCCGCTTCACCGAGGACCGCGAGGACGTGCCGGAGTGGAACGGCCGGTGGGACGGGGACGAGTGGGGCCCTTGGATTCTGGAGCAGGCCCGGGCGCGGGTCGCCGACCCCGAGGACTCGTGACCGCGACGCGACACCTGTCGCCCTGAACCGCAAGTCTTCTCGAACCGCTCCGCGGCCCGGCGACTGAACCTCGGGCGGGCCGCGGAGCCGCGGGCCGACCGGTCCAGGTGGGGACCGGTCGGCCCGCCCCTTGCCGAATCCGAGCGGACTCACCCGCGGCGCCTGTCACAGGCTGCCGCCGCTCCCGCTGTTCTGGCCGATCCTGTGCGGGCGGATTTCGTAAGCTGGGCATTCCCCTACGTGAGGACCTGCGATGGTGTCGATCGGCGATGTGGCCGCGGCATTGCGCGCGGCCATCGCGATGACCGAGGAGGCCGCCCGGACGGTGAAAGCGGCCGACGAGCGGATCGGCGATGCGCTGGCACCGCTGCAAGCGGACCTCGAAGCGTCATCGAATCCCTTGCCGCGTGAGGCACTCGCGCAGTGGAGTGCGGCGCGCGAGCGTCTCGCCGAAGTACTCGCGCTCATCCTCAACGGCACCGAGCGCATGGGCTCGTACGTCGCATCGATCGCAGGCGGTAGCAGGTTCACACCGCCTTCAGAGACGCAGACCACGGGAGATCGGGCTGCGACCGCGTTCAACCCGAGGGCACGCAGCCCGGAGCGTTCGGCGGCGATACGGCGATTCGGATGGCCCAAGCGCGTCGATGGTAAGACCTCGGCTCGAGGAATGCTCTACGACAGCAGTGGAAAGCCTGTGCTCGGGCAGCCGCTCAAGGCGCTCAAGGGCGACCGGGTGTATACGACGCCGGATCTCAAGGATGAGTGGCGAACGCGCGGCATGGCGACCTCATGGCATATCGAGGGCGGTGCGGCGGCGTACATGCGCAACACCCAGACTAAGGAGATGGCCCTCTGGATCAACCTGTCAGCGTGCGGGAACTCGGGCGGATTCGGTGATGACGACCCCAACGGGTGCCATGTGAACCTGCCGAAGATTTTGCCCGAGGGCTATACGCTGCATGTCCATGCGGAACTGGAAAACGGATGGTCCCGCCAATGGACTTACCGGGGCACAGGGGAGGCGCTGAAGGATGGCTGAAGGCTATATGCGATGGGTCGTGACCACCGATCCCGAACAGCTTGCCGACCTTGCGGCGAAGGCGAATGAGCTCGACACCTTCGGGCTCGCCGAATACGCCGTGAGCCTGGGTCTGCGACCGCCCGGCCATACAGAGGGCCAGCGGCCGAGCATCGAATTCGCCACGCCTCCAGGACACGAGGGGCCCCCGCTTCTCATGTGGTCGGGTTACTTCCCTTCGATCCCGCCCGAAGACCTCTACGAGGATGACACCGGCGAAGAAGACGACGAAGCCGACCCCTGGGCCGCACTCGGCGTCGAGACCGGTCCCCCCGGCGACGGCGAATCCCCGACCGCGGCCGGTTCGGGTTCGCCGTAGACGACATGCCGACCGGTGTCCGCCGGCACCGCCCGGGCCGTTTCACGCAGCCGTCTCAACCGGGTCGCTGACGCGGAACTCGCGCAGCGGGCGGTTGCGCAGGCCCACCCACAGCACGCCCGCGACGCACAGCAGCCCGCCCGAGGCCAGGGCGAAGGGCCCCGATGTCAGCGCGGCGACCGCCCCGGCGCGGGCGTTGCCGAGGTCGGGCCCGGCGATCCCGATGACCAGCTCGGCCGAGGAGACCCGTCCCCTATGGCTGTCGGGGGTGGCCAGCTGCACCAGGGTGCCGCGGGAGATCACGGCGATCGTGTCGGCGGCTCCGGCGACCGCGAGCGCGCCGAGCACGGCCCACAGCGGTTCGGCCAGCCCGAACCCGGCCAGGGCCGCGCCCCAGGCGCCCGCCGCCCCCAGCTGGACCAGGCCGATGCGGTCGGCGCGGGAGACCAGGCCCGACGCGAGGCCCGCGAGGATGCCGCCGACGGCGATCGCGGCCGGGAACAGGCCCAGGGTCTCGGGGGAGCCGCCGAAGCGGAGCTCGTTGACCAGCGGGAAGAGCGAGACCGGCATGGCCAGCAGGGTCGCGAACAGGTCGGTGGCGAACGAGCCGCGCACGGCCGGGGCGCGGGCGATGTGCCGCAGCCCGTCCGCGATGGAGCGCAGGCCCGGGCGGTGCGTCTCGGTTCCCGAGGGCGGCAGGGACGGCAGCCTGACGACCGCGTACAGGGAGGCGGCGAGGGCGACCGCTTCGACCGTGTAGCAGGCCGTCAGCCCCCATCGGCCGATGATGAGTCCGGCCAGCGCCGGCCCCGCGAGCATGGCGGCCTGGAAGGACAGGTGCTGCAAGGCCAGTCCGGCGGGCACGAGGTCGCGCGGCAGCAGCCGGGCCGGGAGGGTGCGGCGGGCCGGGGAGCCGAGCGCCACGCACGTCGACTGGGCGGCCACGAGCGCGAGGACGAGCGCCAGGTGGTGCGCTTCGGCCGCGGACTGCGCGGCCAGCGCGGCGGCGGCGAGCATCGAGCCGAGCGTGGTCCACCGGACCAGGACGCGGCGGTCGACCGCGTCGGCCAGGGACCCGCCGACGGTGCCGAAGACGATCATGGGGACGGCCGAGGCGAGCCCGATCATTCCGGTCCACACCGGACTCCCGGTCAGCTCCCAGACCTGGAAGAGGACGGCGACCACGGTCATCTGGTGGCCCAGGCCCGACAGGGCCGAGCCCACCCACACGCGCCGGTAGGGGGCGCTGGCGGCGAGGGGCCGCAGGTCGATCAGGCCGGTCGGCGGCCTCATCGCCCCGGGTCCCCGGCCTCATCGGCGTCGCCCGCCGGGGGGTGGTCGAGGCGCTCGGCGATCCGGTCGCGGAAGCCGCGCTGCTCCAGCCGGGCCCTCATCGCCGCGACGTAGTCGGCGAGGCGGACCGGCAGTTCGGCGTCGAGCGCCTCGATCGCGTCCTCGGTGGCGCGCCACTCGGCCTCCAGGAAGGGCACCAGCGAGCGGCCGCGCTCGGTCAGGCGGACCACGCGGGTGCGCGCGTCGGCCCCGGGCGCGGTCTCGACCAGGTCTTCCGCCCGCATCGCGGTGACGGTCTGGCTCAGTGCCGAGTGGGACCGGCCGAGGCTCGCGGCGAGTTCGCGGAGCGTCATCGGGCCGCGGTGGGCCAGCCTGATCAGCGGGTAGGCGAAGCGGGGGCGCACGCCGTCCACGCCCCGCTCGGCGTACAGGGCGGCGATCTCGGCGTCCAGGTGCTCCTGGAGCGCCCGCAGCCCGCGCCAGTAGTCCCGCTCGGTGGGGTCGTCATTTATCACCGCGCTAATATAACAGCGCGGTGATAATTATGGCGAGGCACGCCGGCGCCCCGGCACCGGGTGCGGTCAGAAGCCCGGCGGGCGGGTGAAGCCGGGCAGGATCCCGGCCTCCTCCAGTGCGGCGGCGATCGCGATCAGGCGGATCTCCGACCAGCGCGGCCCCACGATCTGGAGGCCGATCGGCAGGCCGTCCGCGTCGAATCCGGCCGGGACCGTCAGCGCGGGCAGCCCGGCGAAGTTCGCGAAGAGCATCACGGCGCCCGCCGTGCCCGCGTCGGCGCCGTGCGCGAAGGCGGTCGTCGTCGCGGGCGGCAGCAGGAGGGCGTCCCAGTCCGTGAAGAACCGGTCCCAGTCGGCGGCCAACGCGTCCCTCCGGTGCAGCCTCTCGAGGTACCAGGCGAGGGTCCGCTGCTCCATGCCGGGCACGAAGGCACTGGTCACGGCGGTCATCAGCTCCAGGAGCGCGCTCTGCTCGTCCCAGTCGAGGCCGGGGAGCCGCGATTCGACCGCCGCTCCCGCGTCGGCGCAGGCCGCGGCGACGCGGGAGACCTGCGCTCGCAGGCTCTCCTCCACCTCGGCCCCGGGCAGTTCCAGGGCGGTCGCGAGCCGCAGCCCGTCGAGCCGCAGGGGGCGGCGCTCGGGCAGGGGCACCGGCGGGACGTCGAAGTCGGCCCCGTCCGGTCCGGAGATCAGGCGCAGCACCAGTTCCAGGTCGTCCAGGTCGCGGGCCATCGGGCCGATCGCGGACAGGACGCGCACGGGGTTCGGCTCTCCGCGCGGTCCGAAGTAGCCGGTCATCGCCACCCGGTGCTCGGTGGTCTTGAGCCCGTAGACGCCGCAGTAGTGCGACGGCAGGCGTATCGACCCGGCGAGGTCGGAGCCGACCTCGACCGGCGTCATCCCGGCGGCCAGGGCCGCCGCCGCGCCCCCGCTGGAGCCGCCGGGGGTGCGGGCGGTGTCCCAGGGGTTGGAGGTGAGGCCGAAGATCTCGTTCTCGCTGGTGTACGCGCTCAGGAAGGGCGGCACGTTGGTGTGCCCGATGACGACGGCCCCGGCCTCGCGCAGCCGCGCGGCGACGGTGCCGTCCTCGGCGGGCGTGCGGTCGAGCACGGGGGTGCCCACGGTGGTGCGCAGCCCCGCCGCGTCGTGGCAGTCCTTCAAGGTGAGCGGCACCCCGTGCAGCGGGCCCAGGGGTTCGCCGCGCTCGACGGCGAGGTCGGCGGCCCGCGCCGCCTCGCGGGCCCGGTCGGCGTCCAGCGAGACCACGGCGTTCAGCTCCGGATTGCGCTTCGCGACCTGGTCGAGGTGCGCGTCCAGCACCTCGGCGGCGGTCGCCTCGCGGCGCCGGATCAGGTCGGCGAGCTCGCGCGCCGATCGATAGGTCGACTGCGACATGGCGTGTCCTGCACTTCCTGGAGAGCGGCCGGGCGGGGTCCCGACGGTACGCCGCAGCGTACCGGGAACGGGCGCGTCGACCGACCGAATAAACGGAATCACGTGTCAGCGGCCGTGTCAGCGCGATGTCAGGGCGGTGACAGGCCGGGCCGCGACAGTTGCCGCATGACACAGCACAGCACTTCCTCCAAGCAGCACGCCGCCACCGACCAGGACGCGTCCGGCTCGCAGACCGGGCCGGACCGCCCCGAACTGCGGCGGATCATCGAGGAGATGGTCGCCGCCGAGGCCGCCTTCGTCGGCGTCACGCTGCGCGTCCGCGACCAGGACGGCGAGTGGACCGCCGCGGCCGGCGCGAGCCGGATCGGCGAGGACGCCGCGCCGCCGGTGGACGGGTACTTCCGCATCGGCAGCAACACCAAGACCTTCACCGCGGCCCTCGTGCTGCGCCTCGTGGAGGAGGGCGCGATCGACCTGGACGCCCCCGCCTCCGGCTACCTGCCCCGGTTCGACCTGGACCCGCGCATCACGGTGCGCATGCTGCTCCAGCACACCAGCGGCGTCTTCAACTTCACCGGCGAGTACTACGAGGACGGGACGTTCGCGCCCGGGATCGTCTGGTCGGGCCGGGAGTGGGTCGAGGACCGGTTCCGGACCTACCGGCCCGAGGAGCTCGTGGAGCTGGCGCTGTCCAAGCCCGCGCGGTTCGAGCCGGGGACGGACTGGAGCTACTCCAACACCAACTACGTCCTGGCCCGGCTCGTGGTCGAGCAGGTCACCGGGCGCCCGTTCGCCGATGAGATGCGGCGGCTGGTCCTCGACCCGCTCGGCCTGTCGCACACCCTGGTGCCGGGGACCTCGCCGGAGCTCCCCGAGCCGCACGCGCACGCCTACTACCGGTACGAGGAGGACGGCGAGGAGCGCACGGTCGACGTCACCCGCCAGAACCCCTCCTGGATCGCCACCGGCGGCGACATGGTCTCGACCACCGAGGACCTCCAGGCGTTCATCGCCGGGCTGCTGGGCGGCAGGCTCCTGCCCGAGGCGCTGCTGGCCGAGATGTGCGCGCCGGAGTCCAAGGCCGGGTACGGCCTGGGCGTGTTCGTGCAGGAGGCCCCGAACGGCGGCGGCACGGTCATCACCCACAACGGGGGCATCTCGGGCCACGCGGGCCTGATGTACGGCACTCCCGGCGGCGGCACGACCCTCACCGCCTCGCTCAACTACGTGGACGACGCCGGACTGTCGATGGCGGCGGCGTTCCAGCAGGCGACGCAGCGGCTCGTGGCGGCGGTGTTCGGCGGCGAGGAGGCCGAGTCGGCGGGCGGGGCCGGAACGGAGGGCTGAGCCTCGCGGCTCCGCAGGTCCCGAGGAGTGGAACCGCGGGCCCGGCCGCACGGCGCGGCCGGGCCCGCGGTTCGCTACGCCGTCGCGGGGAGCGGGAACCGGACGCCGGTGAGCGTCTCGGAGACCTCCCACAGCCGCTGCGCCGTCTCGGGGTCCTGCGCCGAGCGCACGGGCTGCACCACCACGGGCGGGCCCTTGCGCTCGCGCCTGCCGGCCGGGCCGAAGTACTGGCCGCCCTCGGCGTCCGGGTCGGTCGCGGCGCGCAGCTGCGGCAGCGCGCCCTCGGCGGCCGACTGGGTGACGAACGGCATCACCAGTTTGCCGATGCCCCGGGTCAGCGCGTTCGAGCTCTGCATCAGCTCGGTGTCGGAGAAGCCGGGGTGGGCCACGAGGCTGCGCACGGGGCTGCCCGCGGCGCGCAGGCGCCGGTCGAGTTCGAGGGCGAAGAGCATGTTCGCGAACTTGGACTGCTCGTAGTACCGCACCGGCCCGTAGCGGTACTCGCCGGTGAGGTCGTCGAAGTGGATGCGGCCGCTGCGGTGCGCGAGCGAGGAGACGGTGACCACGCGCGGGTCGCGGCCCCGCCCGAGGCGGTCGAGGAGCAGGCCCGTGAGGGCGAAGTGGCCGAGGTGGTTGGTGCCGAACTGGGACTCGTGGCCCTGCGGGGTCAGGCGGCGCGGGGGGATCATGATCCCGGCGTTGTTGACCAGGACGTCCACGGGCGCGTCGAGCGCGTCCGCGAAGGCCTTGACCGAGTCGAGGTCGGCGAGGTCGAGGCGGCGGACCTCCAGGTCCGCGCCCGGCGCGGTCCCGGCGATGTCGGCCGCGGCGGCGCGGCCCTTGGACTCGGTGCGGACGGCCATGACGACCCGGGCGCCGCGGCGGGCGAGCGCCCGCGCCGTCTCCAGGCCGAGCCCCGAGTTGGCGCCGGTGACCAGGAAGGTGCGGCCGGACTGGTCGGGGATGTCGGCGGTGGTCCATGCGGCGTTCACGGCGCTCCCTCAAGTAAGATGAATCTGGTTTCACATTAATCATGAACCATAATTCACCTTATTGCAAGTCGTGGTCGGCGCCTATGATGCTGCGTGGGGGGGAGAGGAGACCGGATGCCACAGGAGCGGCCGCTGCGGGCCGACGCCGCCCGCAACCGCGCCAAGATCACCGAGGCCGCGACCCGGCAGATCACCGCCCGCGGGCCCGAGGTCCCCATGGAGGCCATCGCCGCCGACGCGGGCGTGGCCGTCGGCACCCTCTACCGGCACTTCCCGACCAAGAAGGACCTGGTCAAGGCCGTGGTCGACGCGTCCCTGGAGGACATGCGGCGCGAGGCCGAGGCCGCGGCCGACCGCATCGCGGCCGGCGCGCGCGCGATCGAGGAGTTCACCGCCTTCGGGCGCCTGATCATGGAGAAGGCCGCCGACAACAAGGCGGTCAAGGCGGCGGCCCGCGAACTGGGCGCCGTCTACGACGCCGAGGGCCACCTGCGCCGGGGCGAGGAGGCGCTCCAGCGCCTCATCGACGCCGGGAAGGCCCAGGGCGACCTGCGGCCCGACCTCACGGTCGAGGACGGCTACCTGTTCTTCGCGACGGCCCCGACCGACCAGCCGCCCGCCGTCCGCGATCGCTGGCTCACCCTCATGATCGACGGGTTCCGCTGGGGCGCGGCCGCGGCGCCGCCGCTGCCGAGCCTCACGTCAGAGGCCCTTTGAGCACCGACATGGCCGTGTTGCGCTCGCCGCTCCAGGCGAACGCCGCGTCGTAGGCGGTCCGGCGCCCGCGCAGCAGGAGCAGCAGGTCGGCGGCGGTGCCGCGCACCTCGGCGACCGGGTCGCCGGGGCCGAAGGTCCACCAGGCGTCGGTGTCGGTGGCGTCGAGCCGGATGCAGGCGTCCGGCGGCCACGCCTTGCCGCGCCCGATCTGCCGGGGCGCCAGCACGTCGAAGACCTCGGTGACGCCCTCGCCGGCCAGCTCGGGGTCGAGCGCGCCGGGCTCGCCGAGCGCCTGCTCGGCGTCCCAGCGGTGCAGCATCGTCTCGACGGCGATCGACCGCTGCCAGTAGCCCGCGTTCGGGGGCGTGTAGAAGCCCCACGCGGGCGTGCCCGGCTCGGTGTCCAGGGCCATGACCAGCACTTCGCCGGTGCCTTCGACCCAGCGGACCAGCTCGTCGCGGTCCTCGGGGGTCTTCGGCGGCGCGCCGTCGGGGGGCGAGTCCGCGCCGTTGAAGTCGGTGACCGTGGCGGCGACGAACAGGTTCGCGGCGCCGACGCGCGCGGCCAGCCCGGCGAGGTCCAGGGGGTAGTCCGGATCCTCGCGGTAGGCGATCGGCACGGAGAGGTCGCCTTTCGCCAGGCATGCGCGGAATGCATCGAGTTCGCGCAGGAAGCATCGCAAATACGAGGCAGTGTCCATAGACCCCAGCCTATCCGCGCCCCGCCCCGGCGGCGCGCCCCAGGGCCTCCCGGCGGGGCCGCCGGGGGCGGCGAAGGAAAATCCCCTCGGCCGGGCAACCGCGTGCAAGGGTTAAGGTGTCTTTGAACGGGAACCTTTTGATCGCGAAAAGCGTTGTAGCGCTTAGTGATCGACACGCACTCCCGGTGCGGGGCCGTATGGTGCCGTCCTCCCGCGGCAGGCCTGAACCAGCACCGGGCGCCGCGCCGGCGGACGGGGACCAGCGCTGTCCGCCGGCGCATTCGCCGCAGGCGGGGACGCCGCCGGCCACCGAGTCGACCGCCCGCCGCACGGCCGCCCCGGTCGGCGGATCGCCGGTGCGGTCGCCGAAGCGCAGGTGCGCGGTGCCGACGGGCACGGGGCCGGCAGCGCGGGTCCGGCCCCGGTCTCGAGTCCGGTCCCGATCACGGGTCCGGTCCTGCTCTCGATGCCGACCCTGCTCTCGATGCCGACCCTGGTCTCGAGGCCCGATCTGCGATCCTCGATATCGGCGTGGGCACCGGCGTCGCCGCCTTCGGCGGTTCGCTCACCATGCGGTACGACACCATCGTGGTCACCGCCGCGACCGGTGGAGGCCCTGGGAATCGGGGCCCGCGGCGGTCGCACTTGCCGATTACGATGCGAGGAGTCGTTCCCGTCTCGAATGTGGAGAAGAGCGCCCCGTGGAACCTCGTCACGAGACCATCGTGGTGCGGGTCAAGCCCGCGCTGGTCCACACCGTCGGCGCCTTCTTCCTGTTGCCCGCCATGATGGGGCTCTTCACACTGGTCGGGAGCCTCCACGGCCTGGGGTGGGCGCTCGCGGCCCTCGCCCTCCGCTGCTCGGCACCGCGGCACTCGCCGCCCTGCACCGGTCCGCAGGGTTCATATACCTCGCGGCCAACATCGGCGGCGTGCGCTATCAGCCGCTGTCCACGGTCAGGCGAATCGGCGGGGATCGCGTGCTGGCACTGGGGCCGGGGGACGCGCTGGTGGCGACCGAGAAGCAGCTGTTCATCTGGTGGGGTCACCACGGGAGGTGGCAGGCGCTGGACGCCAATGCCTGGGGCGCGCGCCGCGACGACTGGGGCCGCCTGCGCGCGTGGACGAAGGCGGTCTGGCCGCGGCACCACCTCCCCGACCGGGCCGTCATCGAACGGCCGCACGGCCGGTGAACGGCGCCGCGTCCGGCACGGCTGCGCCCCGCATCGCATCCGGACCGGCCCGGCCCGGCCCGCCGAGGCCGTGCGGCCGCCACCGGGCCCGCCTCGCGGCGGACCGGCGCCCGGTCGCTACCGGACCAGCCGCAGCCCCGACATGCCGCCGTCGACGGCGAGCGCGGTCCCCGTGAGGGCCTTGTTGGCCGGGTCGGCGAGGTAGACGATCGCGGCGGCGACCTCCTCGGCGCTCACCAGGCGGCCGGTCGGCTGGCGGGCCTCCAGGCGGGCGCGCTCGGCCACCGGGTCCTCGGCCTGGTCGAGCAGGCGCTGCACCCACGGGGTGTCGGCGGTGCCCGGCTCCACGCAGTTGACGCGGATGCCCTCGGACACGTGGTCGGCGGCCATCGCCATGGTCAGCGAGTGGACCGCGCCCTTGGACGCCGAGTAGAGGGCGCGCTTGACGAGCCCGGCGGTCGCCGCGATCGAGGAGGTGTTCACGATCGCCGGGGCCGGGGACTCGCGCAGGTACGGCAGGCAGGCGCGGGCCAGGCGCACCATGCCGAGGACGTTCACGTCCAGCACCCGGAACCACTGCTTGTCGGAGTTCTCCTCCACGGTGCCGACCGCGCCGATCCCGGCGTTGTTCACGAGGACGTCGACGCCGCCGAAGCGCGCGACCGTCGCGGCCACCGCCTGGCGCACCTGGTGGTCGTCGGCCACGTCGCACACGTGCGACCAGTGCGCCCCGCTCGGGTTGAGGTCGAGCACGGCGACGCTCGCGCCGCGCTCGGCGAAGGCGTCGGCGGCGGCCGCGCCGATGCCGGAGGCCCCGCCGGAGACCGCGACCGTGAGTCCTTCGAAGACACTGCTCATTGGATACTCCATTCAGGACCATCAGGGTAGGCGAAGCGGTCCAGGCTCTCGCGCCGCATCTCGGCCGAGAAACCCGGTTCGACGGGCGCGGCATAGCGCCCGCCCTTGACCACCGCGGGAGCCGTGAAGTGCTCGTGCAGGTGGTCGACGTACTCGATCACCCTGTCCTCCATGGAGGCGCTCACCGAAGTGTAGTCGAACATGGACAGATGGCAGACCAGTTCGCACAGCCCCACGCCGCCCGCGTGCGGGCACACCGGGACACCGAACTTGGCCGCCAGCAAGAGGATCGCGAGGTTCTCGTTGACGCCCGCGACGCGCGCGGCGTCCAGCTGGAGGAAGTCGATCGCCCCGGCCTGCAAGAGCTGCTTGAACATCACCCGGTTGTGCACGTGCTCGCCGGTGGCGACCTTGACGGGCGCCAGGCGCTCGCGGATCGCCGCGTGGCCGAGCACGTCGTCGGGGCTGGTCGGCTCCTCGATCCACCACGGGTCGAACTCGGCGAGCGCCCCCATCCACTCGACGGCCTGGTCGACGTCCCAGCGCTGGTTGGCGTCCACGGCGATGCGGACGCCGGGCCCGACGGCGGCGCGGGCCGCGGCGAAGCGGCGCCGGTCGTCCTCCAGGTCGGCGCCCACCTTGAGCTTGATCTGGGTGTAGCCCTCGGCCACCGCCTCGCGGGCGAGGCGCACGACCTTCGCGTCGTCGTAGCCGAGCCAGCCGGGCGAGGTCGTGTAGGCCGGGTAGCCGTCCCGTTCGACCTCGGCGGTCCGCTCCGCCTTGCCGTCCTCGGCGGCCCGCAGGATCTCCAGGGCCTCTTCGGGAGTGAGGGCGTCGGAGAGGTAGCGCCAGTCGACGCAGCCCACGACCTCCTCGGGGCTCAAACCGGTGAGGTACTTCCACAGTGGAAGACCGGCGCGGCGCGCGGCGAGGTCCCAGGCGGCGTTCACGAGCGCGGCGGCGGCCAGGTGCATGACCCCCTTCTCGGGGCCGAGCCACCGGATCTGCGAGTCGTGGGTCAAGAGCCGTGAGATCTCGCCGAGGTCCTCCGGGCCGTTCACCTCGCGGCCGATCAGGAAGGCGCCGAGCGTCTCGATCGCGGCGCAGCACAGGTCGTTGCCGCGCCCGATCGTGAAGGTGAACCCGTGGCCCTCGTGCCCGCTGCCGGTGCGGAGCACCACGTAGGCGGCGGAGTAGTCGGGGTCGGGGTTCATCGCGTCCGAGCCGTCGAGGCTCCGCGAGGTCGGGAAGCGGACGTCGAACACGTCGACCGCGGTGATCGCGTTCAACGCGGGCCCCCGTCGCGGGAGCGGGGCGCGCGGGTCACGCCTGCACCGCCGGGTTCGCGGTGCCGCCCAGGCCCTCGATGCCGACCTCGACGACGTCTCCGGCCTTGAGGTACGGGAAGCGGCCCGAGAGTGCGACGCCCTCGGGGGTGCCGGTGAGCAGCAGGTCGCCCGCGTCGAAGGCCATGAACTGCGACATGTGCAGGATGATCTGCGCGACCGAGAAGATCATGTCCTTCGAGCTCGAGTCCTGCCGGGCCTCCCCGTTCACCTTGGACCACATGCGCAGGCCCTGCACGTCCTCGATCTCGTCGGGCGTGACCAGCCAGGGCCCCAGCGGCGTGAACGTCGGGCACGCCTTGCCCTTCGAGAACTGGCCGCCCGAGCGCTCGATCTGGAACTCGCGCTCGGACAGGTCGTTGGCGACCACGAACCCGGCGACGCAGTCCAGCGCCTCCTCCTCGGACTCCAGATAGGACGCGCGCCGCTTGAACACGACCCCGAGCTCGACCTCCCAGTCGGTCCGGGTCGATCCGCGGGGGATCTGGACGTCGTCCTCGGGGCCGACGATCGTGTTGGGGTGCTTGTAGAACACGACGGGCTCGGCGGGCGGCTCGGCCCCCGACTCGGCGCAGTGCGCGGCGTAGTTCATGCCGATGCACACGATCGCGTTCGGGCGCGCGATCGGCGGCGCGACGCGCTGCCCGGCGATGTCGATCTCCGGGAACCCGGCCACCGTGGCGATGCCGCGCTCGAGGAACTCTCCATCGATGTCGCCGACCGGCCCGGAGAGGTCGTAGTACTTCCCCTCGTGGAGCGCCACGGGGGTCTCGTAGCCGGGCTGTCCGATGCGCAGGTACTTCATTGCTCTCCTAGCTGGTAGGTCCGGGCGGCGGTGCCGCCGAAGACGTCGGGGTCGACGCCGCCGAGGACCTCGGCGACGGCGTCCTTGACGCGCGTGTACGTGGCGGCCAGCTCGCAGACGGGCCAGTCGGAGCCGAACATGAGGCGGTCGGGCCCGAACAGCTCGAGGGCGGCCTGCACGAACGGGCGCAGGTCGTTCGGCGTCCACCGCTCCCAGTCGGCCTCGGTGACCAGCCCCGAGAGCTTCGCGACCGCGTTGGGCTGCTTGGCGAGCGGCGCCACGGCCTCCCACCAGCGGCGCAGGCCCTCGGCGCCGTCGCGCACCCGCGGCTTGCCGAGGTGGTCGAGCACGAAGGTGAGCCCGGGGACCGCGGCGGCCGCCGTGGCGGCGGCGGGGAGCTGGTCGGGGCGCACCACGAGGTCGAAGGTCGGCACCGCGGCGGCGACCGTGGTCAGCGCGGCGATGACCTCGGGGCGCGCGAGGAAGTCGGGGTCGGGGCGGCCCTGGACCTGGTCCCGCACGCCCACCAGGTAGCGGGCGCGGGGGTGGTTCGTGTAGCGGGCCAGGGTGTTCGCCAGACCCGGGTCCAAGAGGTCGACGTGGCCGACGACCCCGGCGATCTCGTCGACGGCCCCGGCCAGGTGCAGGAACTCGACGGTCTCGGAGGGGTGGCCCCAGGCGGCCTCGACCAGGACCGTGCGGTCGACCCCGGCGGCCTTCAGGTTGGCGCGCAGTTCGACCGGGCCGTAGTCGCGGCGGATCGGCGCGAACTCCGGCCTGCCGGCGAGCCACGGGTAGTCGGCGGTCCACACGTGGTGGTGCGCATCGATGACGGGGGCGGTGCTCATGCGGGTACGGGTGCCTCCTCGGCCAGGAGCCCGGCCCGCTTGAGGTCGTGCCACAGCGCGCCGGGGATCGGGTGGGCGTACATCGCGAGGGCGTCGTCGACCTCTGCTGGGGTGCGCGCGCCGACGAGGATCGACGCGACGGCGGGGTGGGCGGCGGGGAACTGGAGCGCGGCGGCGCGCAGCGGCACGCCGTGGCGGCCGCAGACGGCGTCGACCGCCCGCGCGCGCTCCAGCAGTCCCCGGTCGGCCGCGGCGTAGTTGAACGTGGCCCCCGGCCGGGGGTCGGCGAGGACGCCGGAGTTGAAGACGCCCGCGGCGATCACCGAGACGCCGCGTTCGAGGCAGAGGGGGTAGAGCCGGTCGAGGGCCGACTGGTCCAGGAGGGTGTAGCGCCCGGCGATGAGGGCGGCGTCGACCTCGGCGCGGGCGATGAGGTCGGCCGCGGCCCCGGTCGAGTTCATGCCGATGCCGATGGCGCCGAGGCTCCCGGCGGCCTTGAGCTCGGCGAGGGCCCGGTAGGTCCCGGCGAGGGCCTCGTCCCCGTGGTCGTCGGCGTCGTGGATGAGGCCGATGTCGACCCGGTCGACGCCCAGGCGCTCCAGGCTCTCGAGGTGGGAGCCGATGGCGGCCCGGTAGGAGAAGTCGAAGGCGGCGGCCTTGCCGTTCGGCTCGGCCCACAGGTCCCAGGGGCCCTCGTGGTCGACCAGGACGCGGCCCATCTTGGTGGACAGGGCGAACGCGGCGCGGTCGCGGCCGGCGAGGGCGCTCCCGAGCCGCGCTTCGGAGAGGCCCGCGCCGTAGTGGGGGGCGGTGTCGAAGTGGCGGACGCCCCCGTCCCAGGCGGCGTCGACCGTGGCGGTCGCGGTGGCGGGGTCGACGGGGGTGAAGAGCCCGCCCAGCGGCGCGCACCCGAGCCCGACGGCGGTCACCGCGACGCCGGTGTCGCCGAGGCGGCGGGCGGGGAGCGGGGCGGCGGGACCGGCACGGCGCTCACCGGCGTCCCCGGCGCTCCGCATCGGCGCGGGCGTGACCGTGCCGTCCGAGGGCGACCGGCGCGGTCGCCCGTCCTTGCCCGGTCGCTGTGCGTCCACGGCGGTCTCCAATGCGGCCATACGGGGGCTGTTCGAGGGCCTGCTCGGCGCGCTGCCGGCCTGCCGCGACACTATCCTATAGGATATTTCGCATGACAGCGACTTCGACCGGCCCCGAGAAGCGCACGCTCGCCGACGACGCCTACACCGAGCTGAAGTCGCGCATCATGCGCTCCGAACTCGCTCCCGGCGCGAAGCTGAGCATCGACGGCCTCGCCAAGCAGCTCGCCTTCTCCCAGACCCCGATCCGGGAGGCCCTGGCGCGCCTGGAGTCCGAGGGCCTGCTCGCCCGCCGCCCGCTGAGCGGCTACACCGTCGAGCCGCTGCTGTCCGCCGCCGAGTTCGCGGACCTCTTCGACCTCCGCATGATGCTCGAGCCGCTCGCGGCCCGCCGCGCCGCCGAGCGCGCGGCCCGACCGCCCGGCGGCGCCGACCTGGACCCCGCCGCGCTGCGCATCGCGGCCCGCACGCCCCCGCCGAACGCCGACAAGCTCCTCTTCACCGAGGCCGACCGGTGCTTCCACGACGAGGTCGCCGTCGCGAGCGGCAGCGCCCAGCTGGCGAAGGCCATCCGCCGCCTCGACGCCCACCTGCACCTCCACCGCGCCTACATCGAACCCGAGTCGATCGAGGAGACCGAGGCCGAGCACCTGGCGGTCGCGGAGGCTATCATTGCCAAGAAACCGCTTGCCGCCGAGGAGGCGATGCGCCGCCACCTCGAACGCTCCCGGACACGGCACGCCGCCGCGTTCACCGCGGCGGCCGCCGAGACCGCACCGCCGCCCAAGCGCGCCAAAACCGACCGCTGACCCCCCGCGGCCCCGGCACGGCCGCCACCGCCGACGCGATGCCACCCGCACCGCGCACCGGCCCCGGAACCCCGGGGCCGGCAGCACCGCCCGGACCGCCCGGGCCCGAACGGCCCCAGGAGAAGAGGTGACCACATGCCCCGCGTAGGCCTGTTCATCACCTGCGTCAACGACGCCCTCTACCCCGAGACGCCCAAAGCGGTCGTCCGCATCCTCGAACGCCTCGGCTACGACGTCGACTTCCCCGCCGCCCAGACCTGCTGCGGCCAGATGCACGCCAACTCCGGCTACCGCGAGGACGCCGCGGCCCTCGCCCGCTCCTTCGAACAGGTCTTCGCCGACTACGACGCGATCGTCACCCCCTCCGGCTCCTGCGCCGCCATGACCCGCGACCAGTACCCGCACCTGACCGGCACGGACATCGGACGGCGCGTGTACGAGCTCTCCGAGTTCCTCCTCGACGTCGCCGGCACCGAGGACGTCGGAGCCCGCTTCCCCCACACCGTCACCTACCACCCCACCTGCCACGGCACCCGCGCGCTCGGCCTGGGGGACAAGCCGCTCCGGCTCCTGCGCGCCGTCGAGGGCATCACCCTGGTCGACCTCCCCGCCGCCGACCAGTGCTGCGGCTTCGGCGGCACCTTCGCCCTCAAGAACACGGAGGTCTCCTCGGCGATGCTCGCCGACAAATGCCGCCACGCCGCCGGCACCGGCGCCGAATACCTCGCCGCGGCCGACAACTCCTGCCTCACCCACATCGGCGGCGGCATCGCCCGGCTCGACCACCAGCCCGGGCCGCGCGGCCCGCGGCCCATCCACTACGCCGAGATCCTCGCGAGCCGCGCATGAGCACCACCGAGAAGTCCGCGATCGGGCGCATGGGCACCGCCGAGACCCTTGCAGGCGGGCGCATGAGTACCGCCGAGATCCTTGCGAGCGGCGTATGAGCACCGCCGAGAAGCTTGCGAGCGGCGCATGAGCACCGACGCCGCCGCGAACGGGCCCGCCGTCGTCCCCGCCGCCTCGCTCATCCCCGCCGACGCGCCGTTCCCCAAGGCCGCCAAGGTCGCCCTCGGCATGCCGCAGCTGCGGTCGAACCTCGCCCACGCCACCGGCACCATCCGCGCCAAACGCGCGAACGTCGTCGGCGAACTCGACGACTGGGAGCGCCTGCGCGACGCCGCCGCCGCGATCAAGGCCGACGTCCAGCGCCGCCTCCCCGAACTCGCGGTCGAGTTCGAGCGCAACGCCACCGCCGCCGGCGCCCGCGTCCACTGGGCCCGCGACGCCCGCGAGGCCAACGAGATCGCCGCCCGCATCGTCCGCGAGGCCGGAGCCGAGGAGGTCGTCAAGGTCAAGTCCATGGCGACGCAGGAGATCGAACTCAACGAGCACTTCGAGGCCGAAGGCCTCAAGGCCTTCGAGACCGACCTCGCCGAACTCATCGTGCAGCTCGCCGAGGACAAGCCCAGCCACATCCTCGTCCCCGCCATCCACTACAACCGCGACGAGATCCGCGACATTTTCGTTCAAAAACTCAGTAGGCAGAAGATGGGTGGCGACGGAGTCGCCACGGGCCTGACGAACGACCCGGCGGCGCTGGCCGAGGCGGCCCGCCTGCACCTGCGGCGGCGCTTCCTCTCGGCGACCGCCGCGGTCTCGGGCGCGAACTTCGCGGTCGCCGAGACCGGCTCGCTGGTCGTGGTCGAGTCCGAGGGCAACGGCCGCATGTGCCTGACCATGCCCGAGACGCTCGTCAGCATCGTCGGGATCGAGAAGCTCCTGCCGAGCTTCGGCGACCTGGAGGTGTTCATGCAGCTGCTGCCGCGGTCCTCGACCGGCGAGCGGATGAACCCCTACACGTCGGTGTGGACCGGCGCGCGCGAGGGCGACGGCCCCCGGAACGTCCACATCGTCCTCCTCGACAACGGCCGCACCGACGTCCTCGCCGACGAGGTCGGCCGCCAGGCCCTCTCGTGCATCCGCTGCTCGGCCTGCCTGAACGTGTGCCCGGTGTACGAGCGCACCGGCGGGCACGCCTACGGGCACGTCTACCCCGGGCCGATCGGCGCGATCCTCGCCCCGCAGCTCGAGCCGGGCCGCCACGACGACCTGCCGTACGCCTCGAGCCTCTGCGGGGCCTGCTACGAGGTGTGCCCGGTGAAGATCGACATCCCCGAGGTGCTGGTGCACCTGCGCCAGCAGGGGCCGCACCCGGCCGGGGAGCGGGCCGCGATGGGCGCGGCCCGGGCGGTGATGGCGCGACCGCGCCTGTGGCGGACCGCGCTGCGGGCCGCCCGGTTCGGGTCGGCGCCGTGGCGCCGCAAGGGCTTCATGCGCCGCCTGCCGTGGCCGGTCTCGAAGACGGCGCTGTCGAAGTGGACGGCGAGCCGGGACCTGCCGGTGCCGCCGCAGGAGCACTTCCGGGACTGGTGGAAGGAGCGGGAGCGGTGAGCACCGGGCGAGGGCGCGGCGATGAGGGCACGGCCGGAACCAGTGCGCGGGAGGCGATCCTGGCCCGGATGCGCCGGGCCCTGGAGGGCGCGGGCGAGGCGCCCGCGGCCCCGCGGGAGTACCGCCGCGCGCTCGACCCCGGCACCGACGCGGTGGCGCTGCTCGTCGACCGCCTCGAGGACTACAAGGCCAACGTGCACTTCGGGATCGAGTCCATCCCCGGGGCGCTCGGGGAGGCCGCCCGCGTGGTGGTCCCGGCCGACCTGCCCGGGGAGTGGCGCCTCGGCGCCGCCGAGTTCATCCCCGACGACGGACTGTCCACGGAGGACTTGGACGGCATGGACGCGGTGCTGACCGGCTGCGCCGCGGCCGTGGCGGTCTCGGGCACCATCATGCTCGACGCCGGTGCGGGCCAGGGGCGCCGGGCGATCACGCTGGTGCCGGACCACCATGTGGTGGCGCTGCGGCGCGACCGGATCGTGGGGCACCTCGCGGAGGCGCTGCCGATGCTGGACCCGGTGCGCCCGCAGACGTGGATCTCGGGCCCGTCGGCGACCAGCGACATCGAGCTCCAGCGGGTCGAGGGCGTCCACGGCCCCCGCCGGCTCGACGTGGTGATCCTCGACTGACCGGTGTTGTGGCGGCGGCGGCCGGCTTTGGCGAGCCGGCCGCCACCGCTACCGCGGTGGTCCTGGTGGAGGTGCCCGGGCGCGGGAGCCAACCCGCGCCCGTGGTCTTGCGGCGGTCCGCGCGGTTCCCCTACTAACCGCCTACCTACACCAAAACTGGGGCAAGCTTTACACAGAAAGTCAATGGGCTCAAGGAATTCTTTTTGCCTGTGGATAACTCGGTGAGCAGGGCTTACGTTGCCTGGTGGGCGGCGTGTTGATAACCGGTGGGGCGGATTGGTGCGGTGGGGCGGGGGCCGTTCGCCTCGAGTGCCGGGTCTGCGAGGCGGAGCGGCTTCGCGGCCTAGCGGCCGATCGCGCCGCGCCGGGGGCGGCGGACGCGTTCGCGGCCGAGGAGCCACAGGGCCTGGACGCCGTCCGTCCAGGTGATCTTCTTGCCCTCCTCGCGGCTGCGGGCGGTGTAGGAGATCGGGACCTCGTAGGGCCGGATGCCCTTCTTGAGCAGTTTCGCCGTCAGCTCGGCCTCCATGCCGAAGCCGCCCGAGCGGATGTTCATGTCGAGGTACATCTGCCGCGGCAGCAGCTTGTAGCAGGTCTCCAGGTCGGAGATGTACGAGTTGAACAGGATGTTCGCGGCGAGGGTGATGCCCTTGTTGCCCATGACGTACCAGAACGAGTAGGCCGAGTGGGAGCCGAACGAGCGCGACCCGTAGACCACCTCGGCCTTGCCCTCCAGGACCGGGGTGAGCAGCCGGGGCAGGTCGGCGGCGTCGTACTCGCCGTCCGCGTCGAAGACCACCACGTGGTCGCCGTGCGCGGCCTTGGCGGCGGTGCGGATGGCGGCGCCCTTGCCCCGGTTGCGGTCGTGGCGGATCAGCCGCACCCTCTCGTTGTCCTCAAAGGACTGGAGGACTTCCCAGGACCGGTCGCGGGAGCCGTCGTCGACCGCGACGATCTCCGTCTCGCAGGGGAACTCCACCGCGAGCAGCTCCTTGAGGGTTCCGGCGGCGAGGCGTTCCTCATTGAATACCGGAACGAGTATCGACAACAGCATCTGCTGCTCCATCCCCGCGCGTCCGAACACGATTGCACAACCATAACGCGATACCGCCAGAGCGGCACCGGCCGGGACGGTCGTGTTGAATGGAGCGGTGCTGCTCGTCCTGTGGCTCCTCGCGCTGCTCCCGGCCCTGGCCTACGCCGTCCGCCCCCGCGACGGCGCGGTCCTCGCGCCCGCCCGCCTGGCCGTGCTGCGCGCGGCGCTGATCCTGGGGGCCTTCGCCGTCGCCGTCGTCGAGGCCGCCTCGGCGTTCACCGCCCTCACTGCCACGACTGTCCTCATTGCCTGGATTGCGGCTTCTGCCGCCATTGTCGCAGCGGTCCTCGTCCGCGCCGTCCGGGACGTCGCCCCCGCCGCGGGCCAGCCGCTCGACGCCCTCCGCGAGGAGCTGCGCTCCCGCCGCGGCGCCACCCGCCGCACCTGGCGGCGCACCAGGTCCGCCGCCGCGGCGGCCCCCGCCTGGCAGTGGGGCCTCGGCTGCGTCGTCGCGATCCTCGCCGTCGCCGTCGCCGTGCTCGCCATCGGCTCCTCCCCCAACAACTTCGACTCCCAGACCTACCACCTCCCGCGCATCGAGCACTGGGTCCAGAACGCCACCGTCGCCGTCTACCCCACCGAGATCCACCGCCAGGTCGACCTCGGCCCCGGCTCCGAGTACCTCCTCACCCACCTGCGCCTCCTCTCCGCCGGCGGCGGCGCCCCCTACGACAGCGCCTACAACCTCCTCCAGTACTTCGCGGGCGCCGGCGCGATCCTGGCCGCCTCCCGCATCGCCGCCCAGCTCGGCGGCGGCCCGGTCGCCCAGCTCGCCACCGTCTTCGTCATCGCCACCACCCCCGAGATCCTCCTCCAGGCCTCCAGCACCCAGGTCGACCTCGTCGCCGCCGCCTGGGTCGCCTGCCTCGCCACGGTCGTCCTCGACGAGTTCACCCGACCGGGCGAGGCCGCCGGCGGCGCCCGCCCGCTCCTGTGCACCCCCGCCCCGCACACCGACGCGCTCTACCTGGGCCTCGCCCTCGGCCTCATCGCCGTCACCAAGACCACCGGCCTGCTCGCCGCCGCGCCCCTCCTCCTCATCTGGGGCGTCGGACGCCTCGTCCGCGATGGCCGGCGCCGCCGCCCCTGCCTGTGCGGGCGCAGACCCGGCCGCTGCTCCCGCCCCGACGCCTCCCGCGTCGCCACCGCCCGCCTCGCCACCGTGGCCGCCTCCCTCGCCGTCGTCGCCCTCGGCCTGCTCATCGTGGGGCCCTTCCTGCTGCGCATGCACGAGGCCTTCGGGCACCCCCTCGGCCCGCCCGTCCTGCGCGAGTCCATCGGCGTCCACACCGCCGACCCGCGCCTGCTGCTCGTCAACGCCCTGCGCATCGCCCACACCGGCCTCGACGTGCCCCTCCCCTTCCTGTCCGAGGGCGCCGCCGCCGCCATCGGCGGCCTCGCGGCGCTCCTGGGCGTCGACGTCAACGACCCCCGCGTCACCTTCGGCACCAGCGCGTTCCCTGTCGCCGCGTGGTACCCCGACGAGGACCGCGCCGCCTACCCGCTCACCGGCCTCGCCGTCCTCGCAGGGCTCGCCTGGTTCGCCGTCAAGGGCCCGCCCCTGCGCCGCTGGTACGCCGCCGCGCTGGCGGTCGCGTTCGTCGGGTTCGTCTGCACCGTCTCCTGGCAGCCGTGGGTGAACCGGCTCGTCGTCTTCCTCATCGTCCTCGGCGCCCCCGCCGCCGGGCTCCTCGCCGCGGGCCTGGTCAAGGGCATCGCCAGCAGCGTCGCCGACCGGCGCCGCCGCCGCGCCGCCTGCGCCCTCATCGCCTCGTTCGCCGTCCTCGCCTCCCTCGCGGGCCTGCTCACGGTGGCCTACGGCTACCCGCGGCGCCTCGCCGGCGCCTGGTCCGTCTTCAGCCTCACCGACCTCGAAGAGCGGTTCGTGCGCCGCCAGAAATGGCTGCCCCAGTACGAGCAGGCCGCCGCCGCGGTCGCCGCCACCGACCCCGGCACCGTCGGCATCGTCCAGGGCAACGACTCCTGGGAGTACCCGTGGTGGGTCCTCCTGCCCGACGGCACCCGCCTCGTGGCCCTCCACTCCGTCGTGCCCGGCCGCGACGCGCCCGACCCCGCGAGCGTCGACGCGATCGTCTGCGCCGAGGACATCGACCAGTGCCGGGAGCTCGCCCCCGCGGACTGGGACTTCCACGACCTCGGCACGGTGGCCTACGCGCTCCCTCCCGGGGCCGCGTGAGCCGCGCGGTCCCCTCCGGCACCCCTTGAGCTGCGCGGACGGGCCCTCGATTAGCCTGGGCGCATGCTGCTTAGCGATCGCGACATCCTCGATGCCGTCAAGAACGACCGCCTCGGCATACGGCCGTTCGACGACGAACTCGTGCAGCCCTCCAGCATCGACGTGCGCCTCGACCGACGCTTCCGGGTCTTCAACAACCAGAAGTACACCCACATCGACCCGTCCGAGCAGCAGGACGACCTCACCTCCGCCGTCGAGGTCTCGGGCGACGAGTCGTTCGTGCTCCACCCCGGCGAGTTCGTCCTCGCCTCCACCCTCGAGGTCATCACCCTCCCGGCCGACCTCGCCGCCCGCCTCGAGGGCAAGTCCAGCCTGGGGCGCCTCGGCCTGCTCACCCACTCCACCGCCGGGTTCATCGACCCCGGCTTCTCCGGGCACGTCACCCTCGAGCTGTCCAACGTCGCGAACCTGCCCATCACGCTGTGGCCGGGCATGAAGATCGGCCAGCTGTGCCTGTTCAGGCTCACCAGCCCCGCCGAGCGGCCCTACGGCGCCGGCGCCAACTTCTCCCGCTACCAGGACCAGCGCGGCCCCACGCCCTCCAAGTCCTGGATGCACTGGCGCACCTGGCCCACCTAGGCCGTCCGGCCCCCGGGCCGCCTGGGCCCGCCCGTCCCGAACGTCCGCTTCTGCTCACACCGGTGTCACTCGTTTCTCCTCTGAAACGCCTGAAACGCCTGAACAGCGGTGTTATCAGGCCTACTCTGCGGGAATGAACATCACGCAGAGCTTCCAGAACATGGTGGACGACGTCGTCACGTTCCTGCCGCGTGCACTGGCGTTCCTGGCGATCCTCGTCATCGGCTGGATCGTCAGCAAGTGGATCGGCAGGATGGTCGGCAAGCTGCTCCACAAGGTCGGCCTCGACAAGGTCGGCGAACGGTCGGGCCTTCGCCGCTTCACCGGCAAATACGAACTGAGCGGCGTGCTCGGCAAACTCGTGTACTACGCGCTGCTGCTGTTCACGCTCCAGCTCGCGTTCGGCGCGTTCGGGAACAACCCCGTGTCGGCCCTGCTCAACCAGCTCGTGGCCTGGCTGCCGCTGCTGTTCGTCGCGCTCGTGATCGTCGTGGTCGCCTTCGCGATCGCCAACGCCGTGTACGGCCTGGTCAGCAACCTGCTCTCCGACACCAGCTACGGCAAGACCGTCGCCCGCATCGCGCAGGTCGCGATCATCTTCTTCGGCGCGGTCGCCGCGTTCGGGCAGGTCGGCATCGCCACCACCGTGACCACGCCGATCATGTGGACGGTCCTGGCGATCATCGCGGGCGTGACCATCGTCGGCGCCGGCGGCGGCCTCGTCGGTCCGATGCGCGAGCGCTGGGAGCGGATGCTCTCCACCGCCGAGAACGAGACGTCGAAGATGAAGGACTCCCGGGCGTCGGCGGACCCGACCGCCGAGTCCATGTCGCAGACCTACAGCTCGCAGCGGTACGGGACGGCCGCCGACACGCAGACTCCCGCACCGGGCACCATGGGGGAGGCCCCGGCGCCTCCGGCCGCTCCGGCGACCGGGGCGGTGGGCGAGGCCGAGCGCCGCATGCGAGGCTCCGACCAGTAGCGAACGCTTCGGGAGGCGATGTGTCCGGCCTCCCGCGGCGGTATGCCGCACCGCTCGCATCCGAGCGCTGCTCGACAGTCGGCCGCATCCCGGACCGGGGTGCGGCCGCCGCGCGTCCGGGGGCGCGTGCCGGGCGGGGGGCCGTGCGCCCGGGAAAGTGGGCTTTTGCTCCCTGCTTCGATGAGTACGTCCGAGTAACCTCATCGAGGTGGAGATGCATGCAGCCGACACCAGGGGCGGCTCCAAACGCCGCCGCGAGATCCTCGACGTCGCCGTGAGACTGCTCGCCAAGCACGGCTACCACGGGGTGTCGATGGACGACATCGGCGCGGCCGCCTCCATCACCGGGCCGGCGCTGTACCACCACTTCAAGGGCGGCAAGGAGCAGATGCTCGCCGACGCGCTCATCCCCGTCTCGGAGCGGCTGCTCGCGGGCGGGCGGCACTGGGCGTCGCTGCACTCGGACGACCCGCAGGCGGCCCTGGAGGCCCTCGTCGACTTCCACCTCGAGGTCGTCATCGACTCGCCCGAGATCGTCATCCTCCACCTGCACGAGCTCGACCGGCTGCCGGAGGAGCCGCGCCGGGAGGTGCGCAAGCTCCAGCGCGTCTACGTCGAGGAGTGGGTGGGGGTGCTGTGCCGGCTGCGGCCGGGGCTGAAGCCGGAGCAGGCGAGGGTGCTCGCGCACGGCGCGTTCGGCCTGATGAACTCGACGCCGTACCTCTCGCTGGGCGAGGAGGTCAGTGCCGACGAGACCGCCGCGCTCCTGCGGGCGGCGGCGCTGCGGGCCCTCGACCCCGGCTGAGCCGTCCCGGCCCGCCCGGAATGTCGGCCCCCCGTGCCACCCTGGAACCGGGGGCGCTCGCGATGTCCGATTCGTACAGACACTCCGCGACGCTCCCGACTCCCGCCGCCGGTGTCGGACCCCCGTGCCACGGTTGAACCGGCGGACGCTCGGCATGTCCGTTTCGCGAAGACCCTCCGTGACGCTCCCGATTCCCGCACCGAGCATCGGAACCCCGGAGATCGTTGCCAGGGGGCGCTTCGCGTGTCCGTTCCGCGGAGGCGCTCCGCGACTCGCCCGTCCCGCATCGCGGGACTTCGGGTTAGCATGGGCTCGTAGGCGACGGCCGACGGCGGCCGGAGGAGGCGGACATGCACCAGCCCGACCGGGTCTCACTGCGCGAGGTGGCCCCCCGCGACGGACTCCAGAACGAGCCGCCCGTCCCCACCGCCGACAAGATCCGGCTCATTGACGCCCTCGCCCGCACCGGCCTCTCCCGCATCGAGGCCGTCAGCTTCGTCAGCCCCAAGGCCGTCCCGCAGATGGCCGACGCGGCCGAGGTCTGGGCGGCCGTCGAGAAGCACACCGGCATCCGCTACTCCGCCCTGGCGCCCAACCGCAGAGGCGTCGAGCGCGCCCTCGACGCCGGCTTCACCGCCGTCGAAGTGGTCGTCTCCGCCTCCGAGACCCACAACCGCGCCAACGTCGGCCGCACCGTCGCCGACTCCCTCGCCGAACTCCCCGACATCTGCGCCATGGCCCGCGAGCGCCTGGCCGCCGTCGAGGTCATCATCGCCACCAGCTTCGGCTGCCCCTTCGAAGGCGACATCGACCCCGGCCGGGTCGCGCGCATCGTCGAGGCCGCCGAAGGCGCCGGGGCCGGACGGGTCGCCTTCGGCGACACCACCGGCATGGGCACGCCCCGGCGCGTGACCGACCTGCTCGACGCGGTCGACACCGGCCTGCCGACGCTCATGCACTTCCACGACACCCGCGGCACCGCGCTGGCGAACCTCCTCACCGCGCTCGACCGGGGCGTCACCGAGTTCGACGCGAGCGTCGGCGGCCTCGGCGGGTGCCCCTTCGCCCCCGGCGCCTCCGGGAACGTCGCCACCGAGGAGGTGGTGCACATGCTCCACGACATGGGCGTCGCCACCGGCGTCGACCTCGACGCGCTCCTGCGCACCGCCGCACTCGCCCAGGAGATCGTGGGCCGCCCCCTCGAATCGGGGGTCCTGCGCGCCGGACCCAGGACCAGTCTGGCACCGAGACCTTAAGCGGACCTGAAGCGGCCTGAAGCCGCCTTCAGGAACGGCCCCGCAGGGTTCGGGGCGCGCCCGCGACGCAGTGCCCGCCCCGGCGCCCGCATCCTTCGGGAGGACGCGCCGACCCGGTGCGCGGCAGCGGCATCGACAGGGCGTCGGCATGAGCGACAGGAAGGGCCCGGCCGGGCATCGTGAGAGCGCGAGCGAGGGCCCCGGGGTCTCGAACCTCCCCGGGGCCCTCTGCCGGACACCGCCGCAGGACGGCCGGTGCCCGCGTGCCGGGTAAAACCTCCGAATACCCGGACGACTCATGGTGACATCCGAACCTCAGCGACCACACGGATATCAGTCGAAGCTCACGTCATGGTTCGCCAACGCTCCGCCTCCGAAGGCACATACGCGGCGAACTGCCAGGCCGCCAGCGTCGCGAAGACGACCACGAGCCCGAACACGCCGCGCCACCCGTACAGCGGCAGCGCGAACAGCGCACCCGTGCCCGCGCCGATCCCGGCCAGCAGCGCCGCCGCCGACAACGCCACCGAACCGGACCCGTCCCCGACCTCGGCCGCCGCCACGACCCGCCCCGCGATCGCCACGGTCAGCCCCGCCGCGACCCCCAGCGCCCCGGCCGCCGCCACCGCGAACGCGAAGGACGGCGCGAGCGCCAACGCCAGCGCGGCGGACACCAGGCCCGCCAACGCGACCGACCCCGTCCACCGGGCCGGGCCGAGCGGGCCGGCGCGGCGCGCCGCGTTCGAGGCCACGGTGAAGCCGACCGCGAACGCCGCCAGCGGCCACCAGCGCACCGCCGCCTCGGCGGTGAAGCCGGCGGCCACGTCGGCGGCCAGGAACGCGGTCACCGCGGCGGCCGCGAACGCCACGGCCTGGGCGTACGCCGCCCACAGGGCCGGCGCCCAGCGCCGTGCCCCCGTGCGGCGGGTCGTGTGGATCGTCTGCGCAGTGGTCATGGCCCCGACGCTAGAGGCGCCGGCGCCCGCCCGCCCCGGTCGAACGACCGGTCCCGGCGACTGGCCGCGGAACCCGGTAGCGCCAGGTATTCGACCAGGTGGCGGGCGTCCCGGTCGACCCCAGTCGAATGACAGATGCGACCGGGGCGGCGCCGCGGATACGCTTGCGGCGTCCCCGGTCGCCCTGAGGATGGAGACGCCGTGCAGTTCCGATCCGGCCCCGCCCCCCAGCCCGTCGCGCACCAGACCCGGGACGCCCCGCCCGACCCCGCCGTCCCGCGCACCGACCTCGTCGGGCGCGACGCCGAACTCGACTCGATCCAGGCGCTCATGGACGGCGCCCGCCTCGGCCACGGCGGCGCGCTCGTCGTCCGCGGCGAACCGGGCATCGGCAAGACCGCGATCGTCGACGCCGCCATCCCCCGCGCCGAGGGCTTCACCGTGCTGCGCACCCTCGGCGTCGAGGCCGAGCACACCTGGTCCTACGCCGGGCTCCAGATGCTGCTCCACCCGCTGCTGCACCGCATCGACCGCCTCCCCGCCGCCCAGGCCGACGCCCTGCGCACCGCCCTGGGCATGGGCGACGGCACCGGCGGCGCCCACTCGCTCCAGGTGGGCCTGGCCCTGCTGAACCTCCTGGTGGACGCGTCGGCGAAGCAGCCGGTGTACGTGGTCATCGACGACGCGCACTGGCTCGACCGCGACTCGACCAACGCGCTCCTGTTCGCCGCCCGGCGCCTGTCGACCGAGTCGATCACGATGGTCCTGGTCGTGCGCGACGGCTTCGCGCCCGACTTCCCGGCGCCCGGCATCCCCGAGCTCACCCTCGGGCCGCTCGACCTGGCCGCCTCGCAGGCGATCATCGACATGCGCGCCGACCAGATCCCCTTCACCAGCCGCGACTGGATCCTGCGCATGGCCGAGGGGAACCCGCTGGCGCTGCTGGAGCTCCCGGCCGCCGACAACGAGGAGTCGCTGCTGCGCGCCGACACCTCCAACAGCCGCTACTCCACGACCTCGCGCATCAAGCAGGCGTTCACCGAGCGGATCATCGCCCTCCCCGACTCGACCCGCACCATGATGCTGCTGGCCGCCGCCGAGGAGACCGGCGAGACCGCCGTGATCGCCGAGGCCGCCGCGAAGCTCGGCGCCGCACTCGCCGACCTCGAACCGGCCGAAGTGGACGACCTGGTGCGCTACCACCGGGGCCGCATCGAGTTCGTGCACCCGCTGATCCGCTCCACCGCCTACCACGCGGCGCCCCGGGCCCAGCGCATCGAGGCCCACCGGGCCCTGTCCGAGGCCTTCGGCGCCGGCGACATCCGCGCCGCCCGCCACCTCGCCGCCGCCACCACCGGCCTCGACGAGAAGGCCGCCGCCGCACTCGAGTCCATCGCGTCCTATGAGGCCGAACGCGGCGGCTGCGCGGCCGAGATGGCCGCGCTCGAGCGCGCCGCGAGCTTCACCCCCGACCCCTACCAGCGGGCCCGCCGACTCGTCGAGGCCTCCCAGACCGCCTACGCCGCGGGCATGACCGGGAAGGCGGTCGAGCTCGCCGAGGCCGCCGAGCGCCTCACCGACGACCACGTCCTGCTCGCCCGCACCGCCCTCATCCGCGCCACGATCCTCTCCTGGGCCGGCCACTCCAAGGGGTTCGACGTGTGGATGGAGTCGGCCGGGCACTACGCGGCCACCGGGCACGAGAACACCGGCTACCCGCTGCTGCGCGGGGTCTGGAACGCCTGGGAGACCGGGGACTTCGCGAAGGTCAAGTACGCGTCGGGACTCGCCTCCCAGTACGGCGGCTCCGACAACGCGTGGGTGCGCCGGCTCGCCCGCGCCGCCGCCGGGCTCAACCGCCGGCCCGGCGACACCGCCGGGGAGGCGGTCGACGCGCTGCGCTCCCTCTACGACTACTACCAGCCGCTCCACGAGGACTTCCAGGCGTTCGACCAGGTCCTGGCCGCCCGCTGGCGGTTCCTCGCCGGCGACGTGCCGGCGGCGTACCAGGCCGCGGCCGAGCAGGTGCGCGCCTGCCGTGAGCGGGGCGCGCTGAGCCCGCTCGTGCAGGCGCTCATCGTGCAGGCCCAGACCCAGTTCCACTACGGACGGTACGCGGACGCGCAGGCGTCGGCCTCCAGCGCGATCGAGCTGGCGCACGAGCAGCACGACCGCCGGGCCCTCATGCAGGGCCGCATCTGGGTGCTGCTGCCCATCGCGGCGATCCGCGGCGAGGAGCGGCGCTGCCGCGAACTCGTGGCCGCCGCCATCGAGGACGCCCCCGAGGACTCGGTGATCCCCGCCGACACCGCGCTCGGCCTGCTGGACCTCGGGCTCGGCCGGTACGAGGCCGCGTTCGACCGGCTCCTGCGCATCGCCGAGGGCGTCACCCCCATGGAGGTCCTCACGCAGGTGCCGACGCTCGTGGAGGCCGCGTTCCGGTCCGGGCGGCTCGCCGAGGTCAAGGAGGCGTTCGACTGGTTCGCCGACTGGGCCGACGCGACCGGCCGCTCCTACTGGGAGGCCCTGGTCGAGCGGTGCCGGGCGCTCATGGCGACCGAGGCCGAGGCCGGGACGCACTTCGCGCGGGCCGTGGAGCTGCACCGCGCCGACGACATCGACCCGTTCGAGCGGGCCCGGACCGAACTGGTCTACGGCGAGTGGCTGCGGCGCGTGCGGCGCATCAACGAGGCCCGGGCGCACCTGCGCGAGGCGACCGAGGTGTTCGAGCGGCTCGGCGCCGCCCCGTGGACCCAGCGGGCCCAGGGGGAGCTGCGCGCCGCGGGCGACTCGACCGCCGTCGAGTCCAAACCGGACCTCGCCGAGCTGCTCACCCCGCAGGAGCTCCAGGTGGTGCGCCTGGCCGCGGACGGATTGACGAACCGCCAGATCGGCGAGCAGCTGTTCGTCAGCCCCAGGACCGTGGGCTACCACCTGTACAACGCCTACCCGAAGCTCGGCGTCTCCTCCAGGACCGAACTGGCCAAGCTCGACCTGTGAGCGGCGCGGCGCGTCCAGGCCGCACGGCCGCGGGTCCGGTCACGTCCTGCGCCACGGCCGCGTCGTCGCCTGGAGCGCCGCGCCCGCCAGCATGACCACCGCGACCGTCCACGCCGACAGCCGGTACCCGTCCACCGCCGTCGCGCCCAGACCCCACGCCAGCGCCGCCAGCACCGGCCCCAGCGACGTCCCGATCGTGCGCGTCGTCGCCATGAACGCCCCCGCCGTCCCCGACTGCTCCGGCGGCGCCGCGTTCAAAAGGTGCGTGTTCATCGGGCTGTTGAACACCCCGAACGCCAGCCCCAGCAGCCCGATCCGCGCCCCCAGGCCGACCAGGCCCGTCCCGGCGCCCACGAACAGCAGCGGCACCACCGCCGCGACCACCAGCCCCGCCCCGGCCAGCGAGACCCGGCCGGGCCCGAACCGGTCCGCCAGCCAGCCCGCGAGCGGCGTCATCACCGCCACCCCGCCGATGAACGCCAGCATCACCGTCGACACCAGCTCCGGGCGCAGCCCCCGCACGTCCGTCAGCAGGAACGGCAGGCTGAAGTTCAGCAGGCCCGTCACCGACGACAGGAGCGTCAGGCTCAGCAGCGCCCCGCCCAGCTGCGGCGACCGCAGCAGCGCCACCGTCGGCGCCGACGACGCCCGCCGCGCCCACACCGCCCCCAAGGCGACGCTCGACGCGAACGCCCCCAGCGCGATCCACGGCGCCGAGTCCACGTACTCGAACGCCAGCAGGAACGCCACGATCGCGCCCCCCGACAGCGCCGTGTCCGCCAGCAGTGCCCGGTCCGGGCGCGGCAGCCCCGTCCCGTTGGACGGCACCGACACCGCCACCGCCGCCACCGCACCGGCCCCCATCACCGCGAACACCCAGAACAGGCCCCGCCAGTCGAACGCGGCCGCCACGAACCCGCCCGCGCCGACCATCCCCATGCCGCCCACGGTCATCAGCAGCGCGATCACCGACATCGCCCGGCCCCGCTGCGCCGGCGCCGCCGCCGTCACGATGATCCGCCCGGTCATCCCGAACAGCAGGCCGCCCAGCAGGCCGCCGCCCGCCCGGGCCGCCAGCAGCAGCCCGAAGGTCGGCGCCAGCGCCGCCGCGACCGACGCGACCGTCAACGCCGCCATGGAGAACACGGCCACCGCCCGCAGGTCGGCCCGGTCGGCCAGCCGCCCGGCGGCGATCGCGACCGCCCCCATCGGCAGCGCGTAGGAGAGCAGCACCCAGGCCGTCGCCGCCTCGGACACCCCGAACTCGGTGCGGATCAGCGGGAGCGCCACGGCCATGCTGGACATGGCCCCCGCGACGGTGAGCTGGGCGAAACCGACGGCGACGATCGCCGCCCATCGGGTCGTGGCGGCCTCGGGGGCCGCTTCGGTGGCAGTCATGGCCGCCACGCTAAACGGCGTCCGACCCGGCCCGCATCCGTCGCCCGACGGGCGCACCCGACCGGTCGCCCCGCCGCGGGCCGCCGCCGCGCCCCGGCGGCGACGTGGCCGGCCGGTCCAGTCGCCGCCCAGTCGCCCGACAGATGTCCCGCCGGTCGCATCGTCCGTAGCGTCGGGCCCGAACCGCCCGAACCAAGGAGCCGAACACCATGAGCGACCGCCTCAACCTCGCCGTCATCATCGGATCGACCCGCGAGGGCCGCTGGGCCCCCGCCCCCGCCGCGTGGATCGCGGGCGTCGCCCGGCAGCACGGCGGCTTCGACGTCGACCTCGTCGACCTGCTCGACGCCGACCTGCCCCAGCACCTGTCCGAGCAGGACATGTGGAACACCGAGAGCGACCAGTCCGCGCCCGTCGCGGCCCTGTCCGAGCGCCTCCACCGCGCCGACGCGTTCATCGTCATCGCCGGCGAGTACAACATGTCGATCCCCGCGTCACTCAAGCACGCGATCGACTACTACATGGACGAGTGGGCCGCCAAGCCCGTCGCGATGATCACCTACGGCGGCAAGGTCACCGGCGGCCAGAACGCCGCCCAGCACCTGCGCCAGATCTTCCCCGAGCTGCGCACCATGACCATCCGCAACACCATCGCGTTCCCCCGCTTCTACCAGCACTTCGACGAGCGCGGCCAGTTCACGGGGTTCGAGGAGGCCGAGCCGGCCGCCAAGTCCCTCCTCGACGAGCTGCGCTGGTGGGGCCGGGCTCTCGCCGACGCCCGCTCGGCCACGCCCATGCCGTCCCCGTTCTAGGGGCGGCGCCTCCGGAGAGCCGCCGCCGGACCGGACGTGTTGCCGGCAGACGGCCCGCACCCCGCGTCGTCGATTCTCCGGAGGCGACACCGGTACCGGGGAGGCCCTCCGCCCGGCGGCCGGACCGGCTCACGGACTCCGGCGCCGGCTCGCCGGGGGCGCCCGCCCTCGGCCTTTCGTCCTAGTACCCGGTCCGGGGACCGGGCGAATCGGGCGGGCGGCGGTACCGTTGGACGCGTGCTGTACGGACGCGACACCGAGACCGCCGCCCTCGCCGACCGCATCGCCGCCGCCCGGGCGGGACGCGGATCGTCCCTGGTGGTGCGCGGCGAGGCCGGCATCGGCAAGTCGAGCCTGGTGGCCGCCGCCGCCGAGGCGGCCGCCGGCTTCACCGTGCTGCGCTGCACCGGGGTCGAATCCGAGAACGCCTGGTCCTTCGCCGGTCTCCAGGCGCTCCTGCTGCCCCTGGCCGGCCACCTGGAGGCCGTCCCCGAGCACCACGCGTGCGTGCTCTCGCGCATCCTCGGCCTCGCCCCCGCCCCCGACAAGGCCGCGCCCCCCGGGGACCTGCGGTTCACCGTCGGCCTCGCGGCCCTGAGCCTCCTGGCCGAGGCCGCCTCGCACCGGCCGGTGCTGTGCGTCGTCGACGACGCCCACTGGCTCGACCCCGACTCGGCGGCCGTGCTGCTGTTCATCGCCAAACGCCTCGCCGCCGAAGCGGCCGCGGTCCTGCTGACGGTCCGCGAGGGCTACGCCCCCGACTTCCCCACGCCCGGCCTCGACGAGCTGCTCCTGGGCCCCCTGGACGACGAGGCCGCCGGGGCCCTGCTGGCCGAGCGCCTCGGCGGCCTGCCGTTCGGCGCCGGGGACCGCCTCCTGCGCGCCGCCGAGGGGAACCCGCTCGCGCTCCTGGAGCTGCCGCCGGTCGAGTCGGACGTGCGGCCGGCCGCCGACTGGGCGGGCCCCCGCTCGACCACGAGCCGCCTCAAGCAGGTCTTCGGCGACCGCATCGACCGCCTGCCCGAGGCGACCCGGACCCTGCTGCTGCTCATCAGCGCCGCCGACACCGCCGACACCCGCCTCGTCCTCGACGCCGCCGCGAAGCTCGGCGCGCAGCTGACCGACCTCGCCCCGGCCGAGGCCGACGACCTCGTCCGCTACCGGGGCGGGCGCTTCGCGTTCGGGCACCCGCTCATCCGCACCGCCGCCTACCAGGGCGCGCCGGTCTTCCGCCGCATCGAGGCGCACCAGGTCCTCGCCGACGTCATGGAGCACGACGACCACCGCCGGCCCTTCCACCTGGCCGCCGCCGCGACCGGCCCCGACGAGGAGGTCGCCGCCGCCCTCGAGGCCGCCGCCGAGTGCGCCTCGACCTGCGGCGGCCACAACGTCGAGTACGCCGTGTTCGAACGCGCCGCCGCGTTCACCCCCGAGGGCCCCGAGCGCGCCCGCAGGCTCCTGCGCGCCGCCGAGGCCGCCGCCGCCAGCGGCAACGGCCCCAAGGCCTCCCAGCTGTGCGACCAGATCAGACAGTCCACTGGCGACCGTGCGGTGCTGGCCCGGGCCACGCTCATCGCCGCCATGGTCGCGGGCTGGGGCAACGACGTCCGCGAGGCCTACCGGCGCTACATGGAGGCGGCCGACCACTACACGGCCGCCCAGCCCCAGTCCGCCGGCTACCCGCTGTTCCGCGCCGTCGAACTCGCCTGGCAGGCAGGGGACTTCTCCCGCGCCGAAGTCGCCGCCGAGCACGCCGAGCGCCTCCGCATCGACCACTCCCCGTGGGTGCGCGACCTCGCCAGGGCCGCCGCCGGCCTCAACCGCTCCCGCGCCGCCACGGCCGCCGAAGCGGTCGCGGCCCTGCGCCGCCTCACCGACCTCCACACCGGCTTCGGCGAGGCCGTCGCCCCCGAGGACCAGGCGATGGTCGCCTGGTGGCAGACCCTCACCGGCGACATCGCCGCCGCCGAGCGGACCGCCGCCGCGACCGTGCGCACCGCCCGCCGGACCGGCGCGGTCGGGGCGCTGCCCCGGGCGCTGACCCTCAACGCCCTCACTGAATTCCACAGGGGACGGTGGAGGGACGCCGAGGCCATGGCCGCCGACGCCATGGGCCTGTCCGCCGAGCTCGGTCAGCCCATCGGCCTGGTGAAGGCCCCCGCCCACGTCCTCGCCCCGATCGCCGCGCTGCGCGGCGACGAGGCTCGCGTGCGCGAACTCGTCGAGGCCGCCCGCGCGGCCTCGCCCGCCGACACCGCCGTCACCGTCGACACCGCCGTCGCCCTCCTCGACTTCTCCCTGGGGCGCAACGAGGAAGCGCTCGACCGGCTCATGGGCCACCTCGACTCCGGCGCCCCCGGGGAGACCCTCTGGTTCGTGCCCGTCGCCGTCGAGGCCGCCGTGCGCACCGGCGAGGCCCACCGCACCGCGGACGCCTTCGCCTGGTACGCCGAGTGGGCCGAGGCCTCCGGTACGCCCCACCTCGCGGCCCTGGTCGAACGCACGCGGGGCCTCCTCGCGGCCGACGCGGACGCCGGGGCCCGCTTCGAGCGCGCCGCCGCGCTCCACCGGGAGGAGGACGGGTTCCCGTTCGAGACCGCCCGCACCGACCTCGTGCTCGGCGAGTGGCTGCGCCGGGCCCGGCGCGTCAACGAGGCGAAGGGGCGACTGCGTTCGGCCGCAGCGGTGTTCGAGCGGCTCGGCGCCGAACCGTGGACCGAGCGGGCGCGCCGGGAGCTGCGCGCGGCGGGCGACGCGGGCCCGATCGAGGCCGGCCCCGACCTGGCAGGCAGGCTCACACCCCAAGAGCTGCAAGTGGTCCGGCTCGCGGCAGCGGGCCTGAGCAACCGCGAGATCGGCGAGCAGCTGTACCTGAGCCCCCGCACCGCCGGGTACCACCTGTACAAGGCCTACCCGAAGCTCGGCGTCGCCTCCCGCACCGACCTCGCCAAGCTCGGCCTCTGAAGGGCAACGCGAACGTCCACCGGGGCCTCGGGGACGGGCCCCCGGTTTTCAAGGCTGCCGCAGGGGCCCGACAATCCGGTCCCCGCAGTGGCGACAACCGCCGGTGATCACCCGAAAGGGTGATCACCGGCGGTTTCGATGATGCAGTGTCCTCAGGCGCTCAGGCGCTCAGGCGCTCAGGCGCTCAGGCGCTCAGGTGCTCAGTGGGTTCGGGGCCTCGTAGCGGGCCGTGCCCGGCTCCTCGCCGTCGCCGAGGCGCCTGAAGCCCGACTTCTCCAGCACCCGCACCGACGCGGGGTTCGCCGTCTCCACCGTCGCGTACACCCTCCGCACCTCCGGCGCGGCGTACGCGTGCGCGACGAGCGCCCGCACCGCCTCCGGCGCGTAGCCCAGGCCGCGGCGCGAGGGCACGATCCCGTACCCGATCTCCACAGTGCCCTCGTTCGGCGGCCAGAACAGGCCGATCGAGCCCACGACCAGGCCGGTCGAGCGCTCGACGACGAGCCGGTGCCCGAAGGGCCCCAGCCAGTCGGGGTCGGCGGCGATCAAGGGCGCGATCACCTTGTCGCCGTCGTCGGGGAAGTCTTCGGCCCAGTCGCCGAGGCGACCGCCCGCGCCGACCGCGCCCGCCTCATGGGCGGTCCAGGTGCGCAGGAGGAGCCGTTCAGTGCCCAGGTCGGCGGTGGCCGCTGCGGCGGAGCCCGATGCGGGCTCGAGGGAAGGATCGTTCACGGCGGACACCGTAAACCGCCGCGGGCCGGGGCTCAACCGTTTAACCGCGGCGGGCCCAGGTGCGCGCCGCCGCCTGCTTCGCGTCGATGATCGTCTCGACCTCGACCACCTCGATGCCCCGGTGCCGCTCCGACACCGAGCCCTTCGGCACGATCGCCGTCTTGAACCCCAGCCGCGCCGCCTCCCCGATCCGCCGGTCCGCGTTCACCGTCCGCCGCACCTGGCCGGTCAGGCTCACCTCCCCGATCGCCACCAGGTCGGCGCTCACCGCGATCTCCTGGTCGGCGCTCACCAGGGCCAGGGCGAGCGCCAGATCGGAGGCGGGCTCGCGGACCCTGATCCCGCCGATCGTCGTCGCGTACACCTCCCGGTCCAGCAGGCGCATCCCGCCGCGCCGCGTCAGCACCGCCAGCACCATGTTCAACCGGGCCTGGTCGAGCCCCGACACGGTGTGCCGGGGGATCGCCCCGTCCTTCACCGACTTGCCCAGCAGCGCCTGGACCTCGACCGGGACGGCCCGGCGGCCCTCCATGGTCACCGTCACGCAGGTGCCGGGGGTCGGCTCGGTGGGGGCGTCGTCGAGGAACAGGCCGGAGGGGTCGGCGAGGGAGACGATGCCGTCCTCGGTCATCTCGAAGCAGCCGACCTCGTCGGCGGGCCCGAAGCGGTTCTTGACCCCGCGCAGCAGCCGCAGCATCGAATGCCGGTCGCCTTCGAAGTGGACGACGGTGTCGACCAGGTGCTCCAGCGCCCGCGGGCCGGCGATGCCGCCGTCCTTGGTGACGTGGCCGACGAGGATCACGGCCATGCCCCGCGACTTGGCCTCGGCGGTGATGGCGCTGGCGACGGCCTTGACCTGGGTGACGCCGCCGGGGACGCCGTCGGTGTCGGGGGCGATGACGGTCTGGACGGAGTCGAGGACGAGCAGGCCGGGCTTGACGTCCTCGACGTGGCCGAGGACGGCGCCCAGGTCGGTCTCGGCGGCGAGGTAGAGCTCCTCGGAGAGGCAGCCGGTGCGGTCGGCGCGGCGGCGGACCTGCGAGGCGGACTCCTCGCCGGTGGCGACCAGGGCCTTGCCGTAGCCGGCCTCGCCGAAGCGGTGGGCGACCTCCAGGAGGAGCGTGGACTTGCCGACGCCGGGCTCGCCGGAGATGAGGGTGACGCCGCCGGGGACGAGGCCGCCGCCCATGACGCGGTCGAACTCGCCGATGCCGGTGGGCAGGCTCGCGGCCTGCTCGGCCGAGACGGTGCCGATGCGCAGGGCCGGCATGGCGGGGCGGCGCGCCCCCGTGGCCCGGGCCGCCGGGGCGCCGCCGGACTGCCGGGGCGGGGCGGCGGTCTCCTCCATCGACCCCCACTCGCCGCAGTCGGGGCACTGCCCGACCCACTTGGGGACGCGGAGTCCGCACGCGCCGCAGGCGTAGGCGATTCGCTGGCTCTTCGACATGGCGCCAGCCTACGGCCGGGCACCGACAATCGAGGCCGGGCACCGCGCCGGGGCGCGGTCGGCGTGGCCCTCGCCACGGCCCGCACCGGAAGCGCCCCGAACCGTCGGACCCTCCGCGCACCCTCGTACCGGGGGCCCGCGCGGCGGTCCCCGGGCGAGTCGCCCCTGCCCGCGATCCGGCCGCGGGCGCTGCCGGAGCGCCCGGCCGCCCGCGGGGCGTCCGCCGCCGCGAGTGCGGGACCGGCGGCTGCGAGTTCGGGCACACATCGCCGCCGCGGCGGCCCGAACCGTCGGACCCTCCGCGCACCCTCGTACCGGGGGCCCGGGCGACGGCTCCCGGTGGCGTCGCCCCTGCCCCCGGCCCGGTCCCGGGCGCCCGCCTCGGCCTCCGCGCGCCGCCGCGGCCACACCGGGCGCGCATGGGACAAGTGGTCGAAACGGGCTTGTAGGCGTGTCTAGACTGGCGGCATGAACGCAGCGGAGCCGATCAGCGGATCGCCGGCACTCTCGCTCGAACCGGTCCCCGCGCCCTCCCGGTCGCGTCCCGGCGCGGCCTTCTTCGACCTCGACAAGACCATCATCGCGAAGGCCAGCAGCCTCGCCTTCTCGCGGCCGCTCTACCAGGGCGGCCTGCTCGCCCGCCGCGACGTCCTCAAGGTCGCCTACTCGCACCTGCTGTTCCGCCTCGGCGGCTCGGCCGACGAGGCGCAGATGGCGCGCACCCGCGACGCCATCGCCGAGCTCTCCCGCGGCTGGCCCGCCGACGAGGTCCGCGCCATCGTCGAGGAGACCCTCGAGGAGCTCATCGCCCCCGCCGTCTACGCCGAGGCCGCCGCCCTCATCGAGGCCCACCGCTCGGCGGGCCGCGCGGTCGTCCTCGTCAGCGCCTCCGGCGAGGAGATGGTCGCCCCGATCGGCCGGATGCTCGGCGCCACCGACGTCATCGCCTCCCGCATGGTCGTCGGTCCCGACGGCCGCTACACCGGCGAGGTCGACTTCTACGCGGCAGGCCCGGCGAAGGCCGAGGCCATGAAGGCGTTCGCCGCGACCCGCGGCGTCGACCTCGACGCCTCCTTCGCCTACTCCGACTCCATCACCGACGAGCCCATGCTCCGCTCCGTCGGCTTCCCGCGCGCGGTCAACCCCGACCGCGGCCTGCGCCGCCTCGCGCAGGAGGAGGGCTGGCCGCAGCTGACGTTCCGCCGCCCCGTGGCGCTGCGCCAGCCCCTGTCCGGGCCCAGCCCGCTCAAGGTCGCCGCCGCCGGGGTCACCGTTGCCGCCGTGGCGTATGTGGTGTGGCGAGTGTGGAGGGAACGGCGCCTGAGGACCGCTTGAGCAGCGCTTTCCGCCGATGAGTAGCCTCAGCGGGATGGAACGCAAACAACCGGCCCGACTGGCCGATGTCGCCCGAGCCGCCGGTGTCTCGGTGGCCACCGCCTCTCGCGTGCTCAACGGCTCCCCGCACCGGGTGAGCGATCAGCTCAGCGAACGGGTCCGGGAGGCGGCCCGCCGGTTGCGCTACGCCCCCAACGTCGGCGCCCAGGTGCTCGCGCGGGCGACCTCGCAGACCGTCGCCCTGCTGCTGCACGACGTGACCGACCCCTACTTCGGGCAGATCGCCGGCGGCGTCCTCGCCGAGGCGGCCCACCGGGGCGTGCGGGTCCTCATCGCCGACACCGGCATCGACCCCGACTCCGAGGTCCAGCACCTCGACTCCCTGCGCGGCTACCGGCCGCGCGCGGTGATCGTGGCCGGTTCGCGCACCACCGACAAGGCCGCCGAGCAGCGCCTCGCCGAGCACCTGTCGGACCTGCTGGAGCTGGGCGCCACCGTCGTGAGCGTGGGCCAGCCGGGCCTGCCCGGGCGCGTGGTGCGCCCGGCGAACCGCGAGGGCGCGGCCGGCCTGGCGCGGTTCCTGTCCGAGCTGGGGCACCGCCGCTTCGCGCTCGTCGCCGGGCCCGAGCAGCTCCAGGTGGTGCGCGAGCGCCGCGAGGGGTTCCTGTCGGCGCTGCCCGAGGAGGCCGAGGTCGTGCACGTCCCGGCCGAGTTCAGCCGCGACGGCGGCTACCAGGCCGGGCGCCGCCTCCTGGACGGCGGGACGCTGCCCACCGCGGTGTTCGTCACCTCCGACGTGCAGGCCACCGGGTTGTGCACGGCGCTGCGCGAAGGCGGGGTGGGCATCCCGGGGCAGGTGTCGGTCGCCGGGTTCGACGACATCCCGATCGTGCGCGATCTCACGCCCTCGCTCACCACGGTCGCCCTGCCGCTGCACGAGATGGGCGTGAAGGCCCTGGAAGCGGCCCTGGTCGAGGACGCCGACTACCCCGACGAGCTCATGGTCGAGGCCGAGCTCATCGAGCGCGGCTCCACCGCCCGCCCCCGCGGCTGAAAAGGGGGCGCATCAGTGCGGACGGGGTCGAAACGGCCCCGTCCTTTTGCATGTCCGGGACTGATGATGTGGGGATTCCCATCCTCATGTAACCGCGCTGAAACACGTGCGGGCCGCATTCCGGCGCGCGGCGCGCTAAGCTCCTGATCAGGGTTGTTCTATATGTTGGGACTTCGATTCGTGTCGGCACGTGAATCGGCTCTCGGCGAACCGGCGGCAACCGCTTAAATATAGGAGAATTTAGATATAACTCCTGGTAGTCTGGTATTAACTGAATAACCGATACCTGTGGCCTGCGAACTGATCGCGCGGCAGCGGTGGCCCCGCTGGCGAGGCAGGCGTAATCTCGGCGGTGGATCCGATGCGGGCCTTGGTGCAGCCCGGTCGCGGTCCATAGGAACCGAAACCCTTTGCGAGCCGGAAGCGTCGTCGTTACCGTCCGGCCACAACGCGAGGGCATATTCAGGGTTGGAACTGGATTAATGGCAGTGCGGCCATCCAGTCCCGACTGGAACCAATCCGGAAGGAACACGATCATGGTGCGAGTCACCGTCGAGGCCGAGACTCCCGTCTCGCCGGTCAGCGGCGAAACGCTCTCCAAGTCCGACGCCGAGCGCATCGCGGGTGTCCTCAAAGCACTCGCCGACCCGAACCGCCTCCAGCTCATCAGCCTCATCCAGGCGGCTCCCGAGCAGGAGGCCTGCGTCGCCGAGCTCACCGAGCCGCTCGGGCTGTCGCAGCCGACCGTCAGCCACCACCTGCGCATCCTGGCCGAGGCCGGGGTCGTCCAGCGCGACAAGCGCGGCGTGTGGGCCTACTTCCGCCTCGTCCCCGAGACGATGCGGATCGTGGCCGACCTGCTGACCCCGCCGAAGCGGCGCACCCGGCGCCGCTGACCGGAGGGCCCGCGGACGACCGGCGCCGAACCGACGGTCCGGCGCCGGGCCCGCCCGCCGGGGGACGCCGTCCCGCGGCCCGGCGAGGGCGGTCGCTCCCAGTCCGCATGGGATAACTGAAAAACGCGAACTCGACTGCGCTCGCGCCAGGTCATACACTCGTCACATGGCCGGCATGCATCGCAGACGAGGGCGCCTCTCGAAAGAGGGACGCCGCCTCCTCGGCGGCGTGGCGCTCCTCGCCGTCTTCGCGCCGGTCACGGCCTACACGCTGAACGCCGCCATCGCCCACGTGCAGTCCTGCGGGACCGAGGTCGACCTCCGTGTCGCCGCCGTCCCCGAGATGGCGGCCGTGATCGAGGAGTTCGTCGCCGCCGGCGGCGGGGCCCCCTCGCGGGGCTCCGACGTGTGCGCCGACATCACCGTCGAGGCCGTCGCCCCCGGCGCCGTCGGCGAGTCCGACGCCGACGTGTGGGTCCCCGAGACCGCCCTGTGGCGCAGCATGCCCGACTCGGGCCGCGCCGAGCAGTGGGAGGTCCTCCAGGAGTCGACCGCGAACGCCGCGGTCGGCATGGCCCTGCCCGCGGGCGAGAGCACCGACCAGGTCCTCCCCGACGAGGCCGACGTCGCCCTCCAGGACCCCCGCGGCCACGCCGCCAGTCTCATGTGGATCATCCTGTTCGGGGTCGACGAGCACACCGCCGAAGGCGGCGAGGGCACGCCGGTCATGTCCGCCCCCGAGGTCGCCGCCGCCAACGCGGCCGGCGGCGCCGAGCTCCAGGCGCCCGGCGGGGCCGCCCAGGTCGCCCAGTTCGAGTACCCCATGCTCGTCCGCGCCGACCTCTCGGACGAGGGGCGCGAAGCCGCCCAGAACCTCCTGCGCTCCTACGGGAGCGAGCAGTACACCGAGCTGCTCGTCCGGCACGGCCTCGGCCCCGCCATCCCGCAGCCGGCGCCCTCGCCCCCCGAGACCATCGCCGCCGCACTGGCCGCCTGGGACGACCGGGCCACCGGATAGCGCCCGGCCGCGCCCCCGAGCATGCGGACGTCCAGGCCGCCGGGGCCCGTGCCGCCGGACCCGCGGCCTAGGGCTCCTCGGCCTGCGCCAGGGCCTGGTTGAGCACGTCGTTGAAGACCCGCCAGGCCTCCTCCGAGCGCTCGTCGGCCACGTCGGCGCTCGTGAACGCGTGGAAGACCCCGTCGGCGGTCGTCACGAACACGCTCATCGAACCGCGCCAGCGCCCGTACACCTCGGTGCGCTCGGCGATCCCGACGTCGCCGTTGCCCAGGTCGGTCAGCGGCTGGTAGGGCAGCCCCTCGCGCAGCGACTCGCGCGCGGCCGCCGGGCACTCGCCTGGGCACGGCTCCCAGCCGACCGTGAACCCCGAATCGTCCTCCCCGGCGGTGCACACCGTGTGCCGCTCGGCCGCCGCGCACTCGTACTCCTGGGGGACCTGGAACGCGAACGGCCAGTTCTCGTAGGCGATGACGCGCGTGTCGGCGTCCTCGGGGAACACGGTCCCCCCGACCCGCTCCTCGGGCGCCTCCGGGTCCCAGCGGGGCGTCTGCTCGCCCGCCTCGGCCTCGTCGCCCTCGGCCTCCTCGGTCGTCGGTGCGCCCGAGGCGCCGTCGACCGCGGCGGTGTCGGGCGCCTCCGCGTCCGAACTCGCATCGTCGCCGCCGCCGCCCGACAGCAGGGCCCACACCCCCACGACGAGCGCGAGGATGACCACGACCGAGCCGATGCCGATGAGGATCGGCTTGAGCTGCGAGCGCCGCTTCGGCGGGGCGATCATCACGACCGGCGGCGACACCGGCGGCGGGGAGGGCGGGGCCGGGGAGGCCGGCGCGGCCGAGCGCTGCGCCGCGGCCATCTGGTGCACGGCCCGCTGCGCCGCGGCGGCGGGCCCGACCGGGAGCGGCCCGGTGGCCGGGCCCAGGGCCAGGAGCCGGTCCATGATGCGGTCGGCGCCGCGCAGGCGCGCGTCGCGCAGCACCACCACGTACGGCTGCTCGGCCTCCAGGTCCGCCACCAGGATCGGGGCGTCCTCGGGGCCGGCGGTCGCGTACGCCCAGGCGGCGGTGTCCGACAGCAGGCCCCGGCGGGCCGGGTCCTTGGACGACGTCGCGCCCAGCGTCAGGATCTGGACGGGGCGGCCGCTCTCGTCCTGCCCCTCGCACAGCTCGTACGCGCCTTCGACGCGGGCGGTCGCGACATCCCGGTACGGCCCGACCGTCCGACTCATCGAAGCCCCTCCAACTGCGGTCCAGGAGCGCTGAACGGGCCGACCTGGTGCGTGCGAGCCGTAAGAAGCGCGGAATTACCACTAAGTATGGCCCGGCCCCGCACGTCGCGCGACACCCGGCCGCATCCCATCGGCCGGAAGGCCGGAACCGGCGCGCGGGCCTCGGTCGGACGACCGAGGCGGCCCCGCGGGGGCGCCGGATACGCTGGCCGCGTGACCAACATGCTCAGCCAGGCGATGACACTGGCCGCCGCGGACGTCACCCACGCCGATGAGTACGACGGCATCATTGGCTGGGTGCTCGACCTGATCGACAAGTTCGGCGAGGTCGGCGTCGGCCTGGCCCTCGCCATCGAGTCGGTCTTCCCGCCCATTCCCTCCGAGCTCATCCTGCCGGTGGCGGGCTTCCTCTCCTACCAGGGGAGGATGAACTTCTGGCTGGCGATGTTCTTCGCGGCCCTCGGTTCCATGGCCGGGGCCTACATCCTCTACTACGTGGGCTACGCGTTCGGGCGCGAGCGCACCCGGTGGCTGTTCGAGAAGATCCCGCTCCTGGAGCTCAAGGACTTCGAGCGCTCCGAGAAGGTCTTCGCCCGGTGGGGCGGCGTCGCCGTCCTGGCCGGGCGCTGCCTGCCGCTGGTGCGCAGCGCGATCTCGGTCCCCGCCGGGATCGAGAAGATGCCGTTCTGGAAGTTCACCGGCTACACCCTGATCGGCTCGGTGATCTGGAACGCGATCTGGATCGGGCTGGGCTTCGCGTTCGGCCCGGCGATCGAGCCGGTCCTCGCCCAGTACTCCGACCTGCTCAGCAAGATCGTGGTCGGCCTCATCGGCCTGCTGTTCCTGTGGTTCGTCGTCTCGCGCACGATCAAGCTCATCCGCAAGAAGCGCGACGGCGGGGGCGAGGACGGCGGCGCGGGGAGCACGGACACCATGATCCTGCGCAAGGTCGAGCCGCACGACCGGGCGCCGGGCGACCCGCAGCCCTACGGCCGGGCCCCCGGCGGCCCGCAGCAGTACGGCCAGGCGCCGGGCGGCCAGGGCCAGGGGTACGGCCAGGCGCCGAACCGCCCCCAGTCGTACGGGCGGGCGCCGGGCGTCCCGCAGGAGTACGGCCAAGCCCCGGGCCGTCCCCAGCAGTACGGCCAGGCGGCGCCCCCGAACCACCCCGAGCAGTGGCGCCGGTGAGCACCTGACCCCCTTTCGAGTTGCGGCCCTTCACGTTCGCGTGGAGGGCCGCTCCGCGTCCGGAACGGGCATATGAGGCATCCACGCATTCAGGTGCCGCAACGCCGCATCTTTTTCGAATTTCTTCGCGTCTGGGCGTAACCGCCGCCGCGCCCCTCCAGTTAGTCAGGGTGGCCGCGTCGCCAACCCGTCGCGGCCGGGCCGGAGTGTCACCGGTCCACCGGACAGCGAGAGCGGTCCTCGATCCGCCGACGATCCAGCCGGCGCGGTCGCGGCTGAGGGCCGCAGTCGGCAGCAGCGGGCGCCCCACGGCGAACGCCCTGCCCCGACCCGCTGGTGAACGACTGACAATTCAGCGATCTTGCACCGCCCGGCGGTCGATTCGTGCTGCTTCCCCAGCGCCGATCGGCCACCTGCGATGCGGAGAAAGGCAACAAGCAGATGAAGATGCGCACTGCGCGTACGGCGGGCCTCATCGGAGGCATCGCCACGGGGGCTCTGCTGCTCGCGGGCTCGGCCGCTCAGGCCGCCGCCACCGACGCCGAGGAAGCGGCCGGCGACCTGGTCGCGGCGACGCCGGAGGCCCTCGGGGGGCTTCCGGTCTCTCCGGACGCCGTCACCGGCCTGGCCGGCGGCGTCGCCGGCGGCGTCACCGACAAGGTGCCCGGCCTGGACGCGCTCAACGCGGTCCCCGGCCTGGACGCGGTCATGCCCGCGGGCCCCAGCGCCGAGGCCAAGGGCGACCAGCCCGTCGACGCCGACGAGATCGTCGACCACGTGAACTCGTCCCGCAACGACATCAAGAACGACAACGGCCAGTCCGCGGACGCGGGCGACCCGCTGGGCGACCTGCTCAGCGGCCTCGGCGGCGGCCTCCCGGTCCCGCTGCCCTTCTAGGGCGCGCACGACCGGCCGCGGCCCCAGCGGGCGCCGCGACCGACCACGGCCCACGGGCCCGCCCGGGTCCACCGCGCTCCCGGCCGCACGAGCCCCACGCGACGGTCCACCGCCGCGCGGGGCGAACGCGGCCGGACGGCGCTCGCCCGGGCGGCCCGTCGGCCGGAACGAAAAACTCTCCCGGTTTCAATGCACCCTGTTCAGGCGAGACCCAGCTCGCCTCCGCGAACATGCACAAGTTCATTGAAGCCACGGAGCTTCACGGGGGACACGTGATGGAACAGCAAGAACGAATTCCCTGAAAGGTGAAACTTCGTGAACTACTCATGGGCACGCAAGACCGCGCAGACCGGCTTCGTCGCAGCGGGGGCCGTCCTCGTCGCCGGCGCCGGCACCGCCCACGCCTGGGGTCCTGACGTCACCACGCAGGACCAGGTCGGGGCCGTGTCGGGCAACCAGGTGGTCGCGCCGATCCAGGCGCCCATCAACATCTGCGGCATCGCCGCGGCCGTCCTCGGCACCGCCGACGCCGGCTGCGAGGGCGGCGCCACCGCCGAGAACGGCGGCGCGGGCGACCTCACCACCCAGCACAACACCGGCCTCGGCAACGGCAACCAGGTCTTCGCGCCGATCCAGGCCCCCGTCGAGGTCAGCGGCATCGCCGCCGCCGTCGGCGGCGTCGCGGACGCCTGGTCCGACGGCGGCTCCGAGGCCACCCTCGAATCCGGCCGCACGACCGAGTCGAAGAGCTACGACACCACCACCCAGCACAACTGGGGCGCGCTCTCGGGCAACCAGCTCCTCGCGCCCGTCCAGGCCCCGATCAACGCCTGCGGCAACGCCATCGCCGTCGGCGGCGCCTCGGGCGCCCAGTGCGACGGCGGCGCCGACGCCGACTACAGCGGTGCGGGCGACCTCACCACCCAGCAGAACGTCGGCCTCGGCAACGGCAACCAGATCTTCGCGCCGATCCAGACACCGATCAACGTGTGCGGCAACGCCATCGCGATCCTCGGCTACGCCAGCGCCTCGTGCGACGGCGGCGCCGACGCGGAGATCCCCGGCGGCCACGACCACCACGACAGCCACAAGGAGCTCGCGACCACCGAGGAGGCGGCGAACGTGGACCTCGACGAGGAGGCCCTCCCCGTCCCCGGTCTCGACACCGTCGGCGGCGTCGCCTCCAACGTCCCGGTCGTCGGCGGCCTGGTCAGCAACACCACCTCCGAAGGTGTTGCTGGCTCGGCGACCGACACGGTCGCCGACGTCACCGAGCTGGCAGGCGCGGGCCTGCTGGGCTAGCGCGGCCGGGGGACCGCGCCGCACCGGGCGCGGACCGCTCCCCCGCACCGCGGGCAGCATGTGAACGGCGGTTCGCGCCGCGGCATCCCGCCGCGGCGCGAACCGCCGTCTCCGGAAGCGGCGCCCCCGGTCAGTCCGCTTGCGCGGCGGCGAGGCGCGCGGTCAGCGCCGCGTCCATCGCGTCGAAGCCCCGCTCGGTCTCGGCCAGGGACTTCGACATGAGCGGCACCAGGACCCCCGTGAACCGCTCCCCGTGCGTGAGGACCGTGGACCCGTCCTCCTGCGGGGCGAGCACGAAGTAGTGCTCGCCGTCGAACAGGCCGCCGGGGCCGAGCTTCCCGAGCCACCGGATCTGGCGGGCGGGGGAGACGCGCAGGACCCGCGGCCGCAGCCGCCGGACCTTTCCGTCCTCCCCCGCGAAGGACACGTCGAGGCGCTCGTCCTCGGCCAGCAGCCCCGACACCGCGGTCAGGAACGGGTTCCACTCCCCGTAGGCGGGGAAGTCCGTCAGGACCGCCCACACCTCGTTCGCGCGGGCGTCGAGGCGCACCTCGGTCTCGATGCGGCGCTCTTGGCCCATGGCCCAGATGGCGTATGCGGTTGCGGCCGCGACGAGGACCGCCGCGACGACCAGGATGATCACAGTCCCAGACTCCAGAGTTGAATGTTGCCGTTCTCGTCGCCGGTGACGGCGACGGGGTGGCCGTCCACGAGGACGTCCTCCAGCTCGGTCACCGGGCCGGTGTCGCCGTCGCCCAGCGGCAGCGACTCCCCGCCGTCGAACGCCTTGACGAACGCCTCGCCGGTCGGGTCGATGCGCAGCAGCGCGGGGCCGTCCGCGGAGTCCACGACGTCGTGGTGGTACTCGGCGTCCAGATCGCTCCAGCGCTCGTCGTCGATGTACGGCCCGTCGCCCTCCAGGTCCCACAGGCGCAGGACGCCGTCGGCGCCGAAGACCATCGCCAGCGGCGACCCGTACCGGTACGCCACGCGCACCGCCTCCACCTCGAGCCCGTCCTCCCAGTACGCGCCGCCGAAGACGCCCGCGACCGTGCCGTCGGCGCCGTCGACGTCGTCGAGCCGCCGCTCCGGGTTGACCGCGACGATGTTCGTGTACGAGCCGTCCGCCCCGGTGTAGAAGTTCGCGAGCCCGTCGCCCGCGGGGAGGTCGTGGACGCCGTGCGAGACGCCGTCGGCGAGGCCGAACAGCTCGAACCGCTTCTCCTCGGGGCGCTCGGGGTCCTCGGTGAGCAGGCCCAGCACGGGCGCGCCGTCGACCGAGCCGGCCGCGACCCGCACGACGTTCCCCTCGGCCAGGTCCGGGCGGCCGGCCGCGGCGAACGCCTCCGGCGCCGCGCTCGTCCACGTCCACGCCGTGTAGTCGTGGCCGACCGCGACCACCATCGGGTTCCCGTCGGCGTCCCGGGTCGTGTGGAGGGAGCCGACGCCGCCCTCGACCGTGTACGTGTCGAGCAGCTCGCCGGTGTCCATCGACCAGTGGTGCACGGTTCCGTCCGACTCGGCCGAGAACAGCTCGGCGACGCCCGCCGCCTCGTCCTCGACGCCGGCGAACGAGGCGATCGGGCCGTCGTGGGCGCCGAGGATCGCGCTGAGCGCGGTCCCCGCCTCGGGCACCGCCTCGCCCTGCTCGAGCGTGATCCAGGGGTCCCCGCCGTCGTTGTCCTCGCCTTCGCTGTCGTCCGACCCGAAGTACCAGACCAGTCCGGCGATGATCACGATGTCGACCAGGAGGAACCCGACGACCGCCCGGCGGCCGACCCTCCTGGCGCGCCGGGCCTCCGCCTCGGTCGGCGGGGGGTCGTCGCCGGGCGGGCCCTGCGGGGCGCGGGGCGGCAGGTTCCGTCCCGGATCGCGCCCGCCCGGATCATGCCGGATCGGGGCGCCCGGCGGCGGGGCGGCCGCAGTGGACCGGGCGTCCTGCAAGGCCGGCGCGGTCTGCGGCGTCGGCGCGTGGGGGGCGGGCGGGAGCCGCCGCGGCGCCGGTTCGGTGTGCGGCGGCGCGGCCGCCGGCGCCTGCGGGGTGAACGGGGCCCCGCCGCGGCCGCCGGCCGCGGGCGGCGTGTGCGGCTGCGGGGGCCGCTGGAGGGGGAGCGCCGCGGCGCCCGTCCCGGCCCACAGGACGCTGCCTTCGGCGACCACGACCTCCGGCTGGTCCAGGACCGTCGGCGCGACCCCCAGGGCGCGGTGCAGCATGGTCGCCACCAGCGGCATCCGGCTGGCCCCGCCCACGAGGAACACCCCGGCGCCGTCGGCCGGGTCGAGCCCGGCGGCGCGCATCACCGCCCGCGTGACCCGGATGGTCTGCTCCAGATGGGGCTCGGCGATCCGCTCCAGCTCGGTGCGCGTCAGGTGCGCCTCGACGTCCAGCAGCGGGATCGCGATGTCCGCCTGCTGGTGGCGCGAGAGCCGCTCCTTGGCGCCGCGCACCTCCTCCTGGAACTCGCGCAGCGCCCGGCGCTCCGCGACCGTCGACGGGTCGACCAGGCGCGCCCAGCCCTCGCGGGAGCCGTAGGTGGCGCCGAGGTGCTCGATGAGGGCCGCGTCGATGTCCAGGCCGCCCAGGTCGCCGCGCCCGTCCAGGGCCGCGGTCGCGAACCCGTCCCCGGTGCGGCGCACCACGCTCGCGTCGAACGTGCCCGCCCCGAGGTCGTAGACGACGATGGAGGCGCCCGCGTCCATCCGGTGCCGCAGCGCCTCGGCGTAGTAGGCGGCGGCGGCGACCGGCTCGGGGACCAGGCGCACCGGGCCCAGCCCGGAGCGGGCCGCGGCCTCCTCCACCACCCGGCGGCGGGCCGGGCCCCACTCGGCCGGGACGGTGAGCGTCACCTGCGCGGGCCGCCCCACCACGCGGCGGCACTCCTCGGCGACCGCGCCCAGGACCGCCGCGACGAGGTCCGCCACCGGGAACTCGCGCTCGCCCAGGAGTGCCGAGGGCCGGTCGATGAGCCGCTTCGGGTTGGGCTCGAACCGCTCCGGGTGCCGCCGCCCCGCGTGGACCGCGTCGCGCCCGACCAGGAGCCCGCCCTTCGCGTCGGCGCACACCGCCGAGGGCATCAGCGGCGCGCCGTCGAACAGCAGCGGGCGCACGCTCCCGTCGGCGCGGCGCACCACCGCGATGGTGTGCGAGGTGCCGAAGTCGACGCCGAGCGAGGTTGCCTGGGGGCCGGGGCTCATGGGGAGCATCGTAACCAACTGGTGTAGGAGGCCGCGGTCTCACGCGGCGCCCCGCCGCCTCCCGGGACGGCGCCGCTGCGCGCCCGGGCCCGCGCGGGTCACACGCGAACTCCCTTGAATTAGTCTGGTCGTCCGTCGTAATGTTCGGGGTACCCGACCACGACCGATTGGACGAGCATGAGCGCTCCCGTCTACCTCGACCCGAACCGGCCCGTCGCCGAGCGCGTGGAGGCCCTCCTCGCCCTCATGACCGACGAGCAGAAGACCGCCTGCCTCAACGGCGTCCCCGAGACCGTCCTCGCCGACGGCTTCACCCTCCCCGCCCTCCAGAACCGGTTCAACGAGGTCCTCCACGGCTCCGGCCACCACGCGAACGCCACCCTCTTCCCCCAGGCCATCGGCCTCGGCGCCACCTGGGACACCGACCTCATGGAACGCATCGGCGAGGTCGTCTCCCACGAGACCCGCGCCCGCGACACCGGCGTCTACGCCGGCTTCGGGCCCGTCGCCGACATCCGCGCCAACCCCCTCGCCGGCCGCTTCGAGGAGGGCTTCGGCGAAGACCCCCTCCACATCGCCGCCATGACCACCGCCTACGCGTGGGGCCTGCGCGGACGCCACCCCGAATACGTGCGCCTCCTGCCCCAGATGAAGCACTTCCTCGGCTACGGCCACGAATACCACCGCCACCGCACCTCCGCGTCCATGGGCGTCCGCGCCCTCCACGAATACCAGGCCGTCCCCTACCGCAAACCCGTCGAGGCCGGCGCCGTCCACGGCGCCATGACCGCCTACAACCTCGTCAACGGCGTCCCCTCGATCATCTCCCCGATCCTGGACACCCTCCGCAGCGAATGGACCCCCGACGGCGTCTTCTTCTTCCTCCCCGACGGCTGGGACGGCGTCAACCTCCACACCACCAAGGGCGCCCCCTGGGACACCTGGGAGCAGCCCGACGCCGACCTCCCCTACCCGCAGGCCCTCGCCGCCGAGGAAGGCCGCCGCATCGCCGCCGACGGCACCGGCATCGACGCCGTCGGCGCCGGCGACATCGGCGTCTACGCCTCCGGCCTCATGCTCCACGCCGGACAGACCCACTTCCACGACGGCTCCGAACTCCCCTTCGTCGCCAACGCCGCCGAAGCCGTCCGCCGCGGCCTCTTCGGCCTCACCCAGGCCGACATTGACCGCGCCGCCCGCGACTGGCTCACCTTCCTCGTCCGCACCGGCCTCCTCGACGGCGACGCCTGCGAGTACAACCGCATCCCCGCCGACCCCGCCCCCCACGAACGCCCCGAGGCCACCGCCCTCGCCCTCCAGGCCGCCCGCGAACAGCTCGTCCTCCTCAAGAACACCGGCGGCGCCCTCCCCCTGCCCCAGGACGCGAGCATCGCCGTCCTCGGCCCCCTCGCCGACCTCAACCTCCGCGACTACTACAGCCCGCTCGTCCCCGCCGAACGCCGCACCACCCCCCTCCAGGCGCTGCGCGAGCGGTTCGCCCGCATCGCCCACCACACCGGCGGCGACCGCATCGCCTGGCAGGCCGGCGGCCGGTACGTCACCGTCCTCGAGAACGGCGCCCTCGCCGCCACCGCCGAGCACCGAGGCGGCACCGAGATCTTCGAAGTCTGGGACTGGGCCCACGACCAGCACATGTTCCGCCACGACGCCACCGGCCGGTTCGTGTCCGCGAACCTCCTCGAGCAGAGCGACGGCCCCGCCACCTTCGCCAACCAGGCGGGCGCGAGCGGCGGCGCCACCGGCCCGGTCCTCCTCGCCCACGACGAGGCCATGACCGACGCCAACGCCTGGTTCACCCACCAGAACTTCCACTACGTGCGCAATGGCCGGACCGCCGACCTGTTCGGCGTGAACCACGTGCCGTCCGAACCCGACGGCCCCTTCCGCCCCGTCCTCGCCGAGGACGGCACGCTCCCGCTCGTCAAGGGCCGCACCGAGGCGCCCCTGACCGAGACCCTCGTCGAAGACGGCCCCGCCGCGGCCGCCGCCGTCGCGGCCGAAGCCGACTGGGCCGTCGTCCTCGTCGGCAACCACCCGCTCGTCAACGCCCGCGAATGCTTCGACCGGCCCGGCCTCGACCTCGCCCCCCGCCAGGCCGACCTCGTCCGCGCCGTCGCCGCCGCCAGGCCGGGCCGCACCGTCGTCGTCGTGGTCTCGGCCTACCCGCTGGCGATCGGCGACATCGCCCACGACCCGAACGTCGCCGCGATCCTCTACACCTCCCACGCCGGACAGGCCGCCGGCACCGCCATAGCCGAGGCCCTCGCCGGCGACTACGCCCCGGCGGGACGGCTCACCTCGACCTGGCTGGCCGACACGACCTCACTGCCGAAACCCGGCCCGAACACCGAGCCGTGGCGCGTCGACGAGGTCGACATGCTCGAGGAGGACGTGATCGCGGCGGGCCTGACCTACCGCTACTCCACGGCCGAACCGGTGTACCCCTTCGGACACGGCCTGACCTACACGATCTTCGAGTACGGCGCCCTGGAGGTCCCGGCCGCCACCGACGCGGACACCCCGTTCGAGGTCGCGTTCGACCTGCGCAACACCGGCGACCGCACCAGCGACGAGGTGGCGCTGGTCTACGCGGCCTCCAACGACTCGGTCTACGGCGACCGCGTGCCCCGGCGACAGCTCGCGGGCTTCCAGCGCGTCAAGGACCTCGCCCCCGGGGAGACGCGGCGCGTCGCGATCACCGTCGACCCGCAGGACCTGTTCGTGTGGGACGTGGTGAGCGGCAAGCGGGTCGTGGAGACCGGCACGTACGCGATCGCCGTCGGCGCGGAGGGCCCGGGGGCCCGGATCCGCATCGAGGGCGAGACGATCGCCCCGCTCGACCTCTCGGCGACGGCCAACGTGTGGGAGAAGGCCACGATCGCGCAGGGCGTGACCTACTGGGAGGTGTCGAAGCTGCACACGCTCAAACGCGAAGGCGGCTACCACTCGACGGCCTCGCGCCGGCCCGGCGACTACGTGGGGTTCACCAACGTGGTCCTCGACGGCGCGACGGGTATCGAACTGCGAACGGCCACAACGGGAGCGGCATGGGCCGACCTGGCCGACCCGGTGATCGAGGTCCGCGCCGGGACCCCCGACGGGCCGCTCCTGGCGGCGGTCGAGGTCCCCGAGACGGGCGACCGCCAGGCCTTCACCGATGTCACCGCCCCGCTCGAAGGCGCCGAGGGAACCCAGGACCTGTTCCTGCGCTTCAGGGCCGGAGGCGTCTACATCGAATCGATCCGCCTGACCCGGTAAGCGGCCGCAACGACGGGCGGGGGCGCTGGGCGGAACCGCCCGGCACCCCCGCCCGTGTCGTCGGCTACTCGTCGAACAGCCCGGCGGCCGAACCCGAACCGATGAACTTGGTGATCCAGGCTTCGAGCTCCTCGCGGTCGGTCGCGCTCTCGATGCGCCGGCGCTGCGCGTCGGTGACGCCGGCCTGCGTGGCTTCGAGCATGCCGATCAGGATGCGGCGGGACTGCAGGACGGCGCCTTCCTCACGTCCCTCCTCACGTCCCTCCTCACGCCCTTCCGAGCGCAGGCGGTCGCTGTATTCGGAGTGATACGGGCGTGTCTTCGTGCGCATGAGGTCCTCCAGCAGGTGGGCGGGCTCGTCTTCCAAAACCGTGAGCAGGTGCATGATGTAGTCGGCCGCTCGCCCTGGTTCGATGGTACCGAGGCGACGGTCGAGTGTCGAGATGAACAGTTCGGCCTTGCGCCCTCTCGGGGGCTCGGCCACGACGGCGGTCACCACCGCCGCCGCAGCCGTGGGCAGCCGCGATGAGTTGACCATCTCCGGGAAGTCCGACGGTCCGAGCGAGCGCACCGAGACGGTGTTCTCCGGGCCGAGGTAGATGCCCTTCCAATACTTGGCGGCCAGCACGTCGGTGGGGCAGATGAGCACCAGTTCGACCGGCAGCTTGTGATCCTCGAAGGCGCGGGCCATGTAGCCGGGCAGCCGGTAGTACTTCTCGTTCTTCCAGTCGTTCTGGACCTCGATGATGATGATCCGGTCGTCCTCCTCGGGGAAGGACAGTTTGACGACCACGTCGGCCCGTCGCTCGGTCCTGCCGGGGGAGCCGAAGGAGTTCGAACGCGTCTCGGCTCCGGTGCACACTTCGACTCGCCGGTCCATGTCGACGAGGTCCATCAGCCAAGCCGCCGTCAGCGGCTCGTCCTCGATGGCCTTGACGATCAACTCGTGGGGATCTCCTGGCATCGGGGGGTTTCCCTTCGTTTCGTGGTTCTCCTGTGAAACGAGTGGGGGACCCTCCGAGACGTGCGATTGACGGGAGACCGACAGTCCGATCGAAGCGGTCAGTCGTGCAGTTCGGTGGCGACCAGGCGCCCCTCGAAGGTGTGGAAGACCAGGAACGAGCCCTTCTCCAAGGGCCCCGCGGGCACCGGGGTGCCGAGCTTCCCGCTCGCGTAGGCCACGAGCTCGTCGATGCCCTCCCCGTGGCCGCAGATCACGGCGGGCTCCCCGGAGGCGATGATCGCGTCGAGCCGGGCCGTCGCGTCGGCGGGTTTGGCGGTGCCCGGGGTGAACTCGGGCAGGCCGGCCACCGCGACGCCTTCGGCCGCGCAGTACGGCAGGAGGGTCTCCAGGCAGCGGGCGCTGGTGGCGCTGAACGCCCGCCCCGTCGGGTAGGCGGCGAGGAGCACCTCGAGCTGCTGGGCCCGCTCGCGGCCGCGCTGGTTGAGGGGCCGCAGCTCGTCCTGGTCGAACCAGTCCGCTTTGGACATGGCGACGGCGTGGCGGATGAACACGAGCGGCACCGTCTCGCGGGCCTCCTCGCGCGAGAAGTCCTCCAGGACCGGCTGGTCCCGCTCGTAGGTGAGCCGGTCGGACACGTCCGCCAGGGGGACCCATTCGAGGTCGTCGACCTCCCGGGGGTCGACCGCCTCGCCCACGGCGTCGTCGTCGGAGGCGGGTGTGGCGCACCAGTAGTCGACGCGTTTGAGCTTGCCCTCCTTGTCGTAGAAGGAGGGCGCGAGCGGGCGCCCCAGCACCGGCCGGATCCCGGTCTCCTCGAAGACCTCCCGCTGCGCGGCCGCGAGCAGGTGCTCGCCGCGTTTGAGCTTCCCCTTGGGGAAGGTCCAGTCGCCGTACTTGGGCCGGTGGATGAGGGCCAGCTCCGGCCCGTCCTCGCCCGGGCGCCACAGCACGGCGCCGGCGGCGAAGATCTCGGGTTGCATCAACGGTGCTCCTGCATGAGTTGTTCCTGGAGGTCGCCCCCGCCCCGCTCTCGGGTCCACAGGCCCAGGGGGCCCAGCCTCCAGGTCCGGATGTCGGCGTCCATGCCGCGGTCCAGCAGCGAGGTCAGCTGCGCGCGGTGGGCGTCGCCTTCGACCCGCACGAGCACCTCGACCCGGCGGTCGAGGTTGCGGTGCATCAGGTCCGCGCTGCCCAACCATACTTCCGGGTCGCCGCCGTTCTCGAACACGTACACCCGCGAGTGCTCCAGGAACCGGCCCAGGACGCTGCGGACCCGGATGTTCTCGGACAGGCCGGGCACGCCCGGGCGCAGCGCGCAGATGCCGCGCAGGAACAGGTCGACCTGGACGCCGGCCCGGGAGGCCCGGTAGAGCGCGTCGATGATCCCCTCGTCGGTGAGCGAGTTGCATTTGAACCGCAGCCGCGCGGGCAGGCCCATGCGGTGGTTCTCGATCTCGCGGTCGATCCGCTCGAGCAGGCCCTTGCGCAGGGAGTGCGGGGCGACCAGCAGCCGGTGGTAGTCCTCGCCGCGGGAGTAGCCGGTGAGGTGGTTGAAGACCGCGTTGACGTCCTCGCCGACCTCGGGGTCGGTGGTGAGCAGCCCGAAGTCCTCGTAGAGGCGGGCGGTCGTGGGGTGGTAGTTGCCGGTGCCGACGTGGCTGTAGCGCAGGAGGGTCCCGTCGGCCTCCTGGCGCACCACGAGCGCGAGCTTGCAGTGGGTCTTGAGGCCGACGATGCCGTACATGACGTGGCAGCCGGCCTGCTCGAGCTTCTGGGCCCAGTCGATGTTGGCCTGCTCGTCGAAGCGCGCCTTGATCTCCACGACCACGACGACCTGCTTCCCGGCGTCGGCGGCGCTGATGAGGGCGTCCACGATGGGGGACTTGCCGCTGGTGCGGTACAGGGTCTGCTTGATCGCCAGGACCTGCGGGTCGGCGGCGGCCTCCTCGATGAGCCGTTCGACCGAGGCGGTGAACGAGTCGTAGGGGTGGTGGACGAGGACGTCCTGGTCGCGCATGACCGCGAACAGGTCGGCGTCGGGGGGCAGGACGGCCTCGGAGGGCCGGAAGCGCGGGTACTTCAGATCGGTGCGCTCGAGGTCGGCGAGGGCGTCGAGCCCGGCGAGGTCGAGGGGGCCGGGGAGGCGGTAGACGACCTCGTCGCCGACGCCGAGTTCGGCGGTGAGGCGGTCGAGGACGCGGGGGTCGATGGTGTCCTCGACCTCGAGGCGCACGACGGGGCCGAAGCGGCGGCGCAGGAGTTCGCGTTCGAGGGTCTGGAGGAGGTTCTCGGTGATGTCCTCGTCGATCTCGAGGTCCTGGTTGCGGGTGATGCGGAAGGTGTGGTGGCCGAGGACGTCCATGCCGGGGAACAGCTGCGCGAGGTGGGCGGCGATGACGTCTTCGAGGGGGGTGAAGCGACCGGGGGCGACGGCCATGAAGCGCGACAGGAGGGGCGGGACCTTGACGCGGGCGAAGCGGCTGACGCCGGTGCGGGGGTCGCGGACCTGGACGGCGAGGTTGAGGGACTGGCCGGAGATGTAGGGGAAGGGGTGGACGGGGTCGACGACGAGCGGGGTGAGGACGGGGTAGATGCGGGTGCGGAACAGTTCGTGCATGCGGGCCTGCTCGGCGTCCTCGAGGTCGGCCCAGCGGAGGATCGCGATGTCCTCTTCGGCGAGGAGGGGGGCGATCTCGTCGCGGAAGTACTCGGCGTGCTCGATGCTGAGCTGGTGGGCGAGGCGGGCGATGCGGGAAAGGAGGGCGTGGGGGGAGCGGCCGGAGGAGGTGCGGACGGGCAGGCCGGTGGCGAGGCGGCGCATGAGGCCGGCGACGCGGACTATGAAGAACTCGTCGAGGTTGTTGGAGAAGATCGAGAGGAACCGGACCCGTTCGAGGAGGGGCAGTTCGGGGGATTGCGCGAGGCGCAGGACCCTGCCGTTGAACCGCAGCCAGCTCTCTTCCCGGTCGAGGAAGCGGTCGTGCGGCAGACCGGCTTCCACGAGGGGGGCAGGGTCGCTATTCGTCATACATCACAAGGTTAACGAAGAAAGTGAACCAGTGGTGAACACGCTCTGAAATCCGCTCGCGATCACGGGATCACCGCTTGCGGCCACAGTGGATCGCGGTCTCGGCGGCGCGGGCGGGCGCCGTCGGGCGGCGTCGCCGAGGCGCTCGCGGAGGAGGTCGGCGCGGCCGTCGCGGCAGTCGCGCGCCCCGGTTCGGAAGCGGTCCCGCCGCACGGCGGCCCGACCGCCGCGAGGGCGGTCGAAGGTGTCCTCCAGGTTGCGCGGGGCCGCGCCTTCTGGCGCGGCGGCCGCCCGAGGGCGGCGGACGCCTGCTCGGGACCGGCGCCTGCGCCCCCTGGGCCGTGTCCGCGACAGCCGCGCCTCGCCTCCCGAACGCGCGAATACCCGGCGCCTGCGGCGGGTATTCGCGATCATGGCCCGAGAGGACCGAACAGGGGGAGTTGCGATGTCCGATCAGAATCTGCCGTACACGGCGGCCGAGCAGGAGACCTTCGGTTTCATCGACGACGAGGAGGCGAACGAGGAGCCGCTGGAGGACGAGATCCTCGACGCCGACGGCTACCAGGAGGCCGCGGACCGCGAGATGACGCCGGAGGGGGAGCGGCGGGGCCCGTCCCTGGATGAGGAGCTGGCCGCGGAGGTCCCGGACGTGTCGGCCGAGGTGACGAAGCCGGGCCCGGGGGACCCGATACCCGATGAGCCGTCCGAGCCGCAGGAGCCGGACCCGGAGGAGCCGCTCCCCGACGAGCCGGCGCCGCCGCCCCGGCCCTGAGGCCCCGCGGGGCGGTGCGGACGTTCAAGCGTCCCAAGGGCATGGAAAAACCCCCAGGTCACCCTGGGGGTTTTCGCTGCGGTCCCGACGGGATTTGAACCCGCGACCTCCGCCTTGACAGGGCGGCGAGCACTCCTAGCTGCTCCACGGGACCTTGTCCGGAACTCTGTCGAGCCCTTCTCAAGGTCGCAAGACCTCTTTATTTATACCAGGCGCGTTCCGTGTGACCGGCGCCGCGTCTGGGCTGTACCCCCAACGGGATTCGAACCCGTGTTACCGCCTTGAAAGGGCGGCGTCCTAGGCCCCTAGACGATGGGGGCGCTCAATGCGTCTGGATTTCGGCGACGAGTGCCGCGATCCGTTCTCATTGGCTTACCACCGCGGAATTCCGCTTGGGCTCGACAAGCATACGCGACAGTCGGGATATCGCCGAAGGCGGGTCGCCGTTGAGACGGCGGTCTCATGGGAACCGGTCGGTCGCGGTGTCGAAGCCCAGCTCGCGGGCCTGGCCGGTCTTGCTAGCGTGGGGCCATGGAGTTCGCCTATCTGGGACCGCGCGGGACCTTCACCGAGGCCGCGCTCCGCCGACTGCCCGCCGCGAAGGGCGCGACCGCCACGCCGATGGCCTCGCAGGCCGAGATCCTCGACGCGGTGCGCCGCGGCGAGGTCGACGCGGGCTTCGTGCCGCTGGAGAACTCCCAGGAGGGCACGGTCACCGTCACCGTGGACGAGCTCGTCGGCGGCGACCCGCTCGTGATCGCCGGGGAGGTCGTCCTCCCGGTCACCTTCGTGCTCGCCTCGACCAAGGCCCCGGGCGCGATCGGCACGGTCGCCTCGCACCCGCACGCCCTCGCCCAGACCCGCGGCTACCTGCGGCGCGAACTGCCGGACGCGGTCGTCCACCAGGCGCTCTCGACCGCCCAGGCCGCCCAGCGCGTCGTCGACGGGGAGTTCGACGCCTGCGTGTGCGCCCCGTTCACCGCCGAGGCCGCCGGGCTTCCCGTGCAGGCCTTCGACATCGGCGACTCCTCCAGCGCCGAGACGCGCTTCGTGCACGTCATGCGCCCCGCGGCCCCGCCCGAGCCGAGCGGCAACGACATCACCTCCCTGGCCGTCTACATCGACCACGACCGGGTCGGGGCGCTCCTGGCCGTGCTCACCGAGTTCGCGATCCGCGGCATCAACCTCACCCGCATCGAGTCGCGGCCGACCGGCGAGGGCCTGGGCCGGTACGCGTTCTTCCTCGACTGTGCGGGCCATCTGGCCGACGCGCGGATGGGCGAGGCGCTCATGGGGCTGCGCCGCATCTGCGCCGACGTGCGCTACCTCGGCTCCTATCCGCGGGACCACTCGGACCGGCCCGTGGCGCCGCCGCAGGGCCTGTCGGACGCCGACTTCGCCGACGCCGCCGCATGGCTCGCCGAGCTGCGGGAGGGCGGCGCACCGCGCTGACCGCGCCGCGGCGCCGGGCGTCTCGGGGCGACCGCCGGGTGCGGGCGCGGCCTACCCTGGGGGCATGGCCACGCTTGTCGACGAAATCGTCCTCCTCGCCTACGACGACACGACCGGGCGCAGCCGCGCCGGGTACCTGGAGTTCGGCATGGCCGGCGCGATCGTGCTCGAACTGGCGCTGGCCGGGCGCGTCGACGTGGCCGACGGGAGGGTCCGCGTCACCGACCCGGCACCGGTGGGCGACCGGCTGCTGGACGAGTCCCTCGCCGGGTTCGCGGCCGACCGGCCGCGCCGGCCGAAGGCGGCGGTCCAGCGCCTCGCGAAGGGCTTGAAGCCGCGCGTCCTGGCCGATCTCACCGCGCGCGGCCTGCTGCGCGAGGAGCGCGAGAAGGCGCTCGGGCTCTTCCCGTACCGCCGCCACCTGCCGCGAAGCCCCGCCGTCGAGGCCGACGCGCGCCTGCGGTTGGGCTCCGCGGTCGACCTGGGCCGTGCGGGGGACGAGCGGACCGCGGCGCTCGCGTCGCTGGTGTTCGCGCTGAACATGGAGCGGATCGTGTTCCCCGAGCGCAAGAAGGGGCCGACGCGGAAGGCGCTCAAGGCGATCAGCGAGGGCTCGTGGGCGAGTGAAGCGACACTGGCGGCGGTGAAGGCCGCGCAGGCGGCGGTCGTGGCCGCGATCTCGGCCAGTACAGCGGCGAGCGCGTCGGGGAGCTGATTTTCCGGCGGCCCGGCGGCCGGGCGGGGCGGCGTGGTTAGCTTGACCCATGTCTGAAACATCTGCTTCGTATTCTGACGCGGCATTCCCCGAGCCTCCGCGCGTCCCCGAGGCGCCGGAGCCCCCCGTGCCGCCGGTCCCTCCGGCCGCGCCGCCGGCGCCGTCCGGGGAGCCGCGGCGGAAGCTGGACATGACGCACACCAAGATCACCGACCCGGAGCGGATGAAGGCCCTCGCCCACCCGGCCCGGATGGCGGTGTTCGACTACCTCGCCAAGCGCCGGGCCGAGGGCTTCGACGGCGCGACGGCGACGGAGATCTCCGAGGTGGCGGGCATGACGCCGAGCGCGATGAGCTACCACCTGCGGACCCTCGCCAAGGCCGGGTTCATCGAGGAGGCGCCGAGCCGGGGCGACGCGCGAGAGCGGCTGTGGCGCCTGATCCTCAACAACTTCTCGATCCAGGCCGAGGACGGCGCGCCGGAGAGCCACCGGGTCATCGAGCGGACGATGGGCGAGGCCTTCCGGAGGCAGCAGGAGGAGAACATCTCGCGGTGGATGGAGCAGTACCCGCACGTGTCGCCGGAGCTGCGCAAATCGTCGATGATGCAGCAGGCGAACCTGCGGTTGACGCTGGAGGAGGCCGAGGCGTTCGCCAGCCGGTTCCGGGAGCTGGCGCAGGAGTACATCGACCTGTCGGTGGAACGTTTCGACAGCGGCACCGCCTCGGACGACGCGGAGGTGTTCAGCATGGTCTTCCGCTTCTTCCCCCGCCTCTGACCTCGGCGCGGGCGCGCCGCTTCGAGCGCGTCCCGGGCTCGTGAAAGAAAATCTTCAGAAAATCTGAAAAAGCTCTTTCGCATCTAAGCGTGAAAGAGTATCTTCGAAATATGTCTTTCACATCCTTCGCCGACGGGACCCGCTGGTCCGACGTCCACGCCGCCGCCGTCTGCGCGTTCCTCGCCGGAACCGCCATGTACACGGCCGACTTCGCCCTCACCCTCCGCCTCCAGAGCGAGGGCCACGGCGGCTTCGCCGTGGCCGCGCTCATCATCTGCGCGACCCTCCCCCTGGTCCTGCTCGCCCCGCTCACCGGACGCATGGCCGACCGCTTCGACAGCCGCACTCTCATGGTCGCCTCGGGCCTGCTCCAGACCGCAGCGATCGTCGCCATGGCCTTCACCGACAACCTGTACGCGCTCTTCGCGCTGGTCGTCCTCAACGCCTGCGGCACCGCGATCAACCAGCCGGTCGTGAGCGCGCTCGTCCCCGTCATAGCCAAACGGGAGGACCTGCCCCGCGCGATCGCGATGCTCCAGACGGGCACGCTCGTCGGCCTGGCGGCCGGGCCTGCCGCCGCCGGATTCCTCATCAGCGCACACGGCCTGGGAGCCGCGCTCGGCGTCGCGGCGGCCTGCGCGGCGGCGCGGGTGCTGCTGTGCTGCGACATCCGCACCCGCCGCGGCGGCGTGCGCCGCGACCTCGCCGCCGGCACCGGCGAGGGCCGCGTCGAGTGGCGCCTGCGCGGCGACAAGCTCCTGGGCGCCATGGTGCTCGGCCTCAGCGCGGTGATCGCGGCGATGTGCGCGGTCAACGTCCTCAACGTCTTCCTGGTCCGCGAGTCCTACGGCGCGAGCGAGAGCCTGTACGGACTCATCGAGGCCTGCTGGATCGTCGGCATGATCCCCGGCGCCTGGATCGCGGCCGCGGCCGTCCGGCGCCTGGACCGGGACGTGCAGCTGGCGTGGATGCTCATGGCCTGCCTCGCCGGGGTCGGCCTGGTCTGCTTCGGGCAGGGACTGCCGCTGTTCACCGTGCTGCTGCTGGTGCCGCTCAACTTCATCGGCGGGATGTTCAACGCCGGGCAGAACTCGGCGCTGGGCATCGCCATCGCCCGCCGGGTGCCCGACGCCTTCCGGGGTCGCGCCAACGCCGCCGCCAACAGCCGGATCAACGCTTCCCAGCTCATCGGGTTCCTGCTCGGCGGGGCCATGTCGACGACGATGGACGTGCGGGTCGCCTTCATGACGGTGGGCCTGGCGTCGATCGCGATCGTGCTGGCCTGCCTGCCGGCCATCCGCCGGGCCGCCCGCGATGACGAGGCCGACAAGGGCGCCGCGATGCCGACGGGCGAACGCGACCTCGTGGCGGCGGCGTTACCGCGGCCGAGGAGGTGGCGCTGACCGGATGCGGAGGAAGGGCGCCGCGGCTTCGGCCGCGGCGCCTTACGGCGGGCAGGGGTCGAGCCGACGGAGGCGGTCCGATGGGCCCCCGGTTCAATAACCCTGACACAGGGGTCCGACACTTCCAGGTCGGATCTCGACGGATGCGTTGCACCGCAGAAGAAATGAAGGATTCTCGCTCGGTCGCTCGGTGGACGCGCTTGGTTTCCGGGCAGGGGTCGAGCCGACGGAAGCGGTCCGATGGGCCCCCGGTTCAAAAACCGTGCCACGGGGGTGCGACAGAACGGTGCCTGCGAGGCGGGACTTCGCCGTCGAGGTGTGCCGAAACACCGTGCGGAGGGTCGAGCGCGCTTCGCTGATCGCCGGTCAGGCCGGGTAGGCGCGGATCTCGGTGGCCTTGACCGCCGCCCAGACCGTCTGGCCCGGTTCGAGCCCCAGATGCGCGGCCGCCGCGGGGGTCACGTCCGCGGCCGTCCGCAGCGGCCCGTCCAACTGGACCCGCAGGTGGTCGCCGTGGCGGTGCACCCCCGAGACCGTCGCCCGCCAGGTGTTCCGCGGACTGCCGTCCGGCTCCTCCCGGAACAGGGCCACCGCGCTGGGCGCGAAGGCCGCGAACGCCTCGCCCTCCAGGGCCTCGCCGGTCGTCAGCGCCGTTTCCGGCCCCAACTGCACCGTCGTCCCCGAGGCCTTGCCGCGGTACAGGTTCAACCCGACCAGGCGGGCGATGTAGTCCGTGCGGGGCCGCGCCGTCACCGCCTCGGCGTCGCCCTCCTGGACCGCGCGCCCCTCCTCGACGACCACGAGCCGGTCGGCGAGCATCAGCGCGTCCACCGGGTCGTGCGTCACCAGCACCGCCGCCCCCTCGTGCACGGCGAGGCGGCGGTGGAGCTCCACCCGCGTGTCCAGCCGGGTCCGCGCGTCCAGCGCCGCGAGCGGCTCGTCGAGCAGCAGCAGCGCCGGATCGGTCGCCAGCGCCCGCGCCAGCGCCACCCGCTGCGCCTGCCCGCCCGACAGCTGCCCGGGACGGCGCCTCCCGTACTCGGCCAGGCCGACCCGGTCGAGCCAGTCGGCGGCGAGCGCCCGCGCCTCGGCCCGGCCCATGCCCCGGCGCCGCGGCCCGAACGCCACGTTGTCGACCGCGTTCAGATGCGGGAACAGCAGGTAGTCCTGGAAGACCACGCCGATCCGGCGGTGCTCGGGCGCCACCCTGCGGGTCCGGCCCGCCCCGCGCCCTCCGGGTCGGTCGAGCGTCTCCCCGTTGAGGACGATGTGCCCGGCGGTGAGCACCTGGAGCCCGGCCAGCGCCCGCAGGGCCGTGGTCTTCCCGGCCCCGTTGGGGCCCAGCAGCGCCACGGTCTCCCCCGGGGCGGCGCGCAGGCGCAGGTCGAGGCGGAAGTCGCCGCGGTCGACCACGAGGTGGGCGTCCAGTCCGGCGGCCGCCGCGCCGGGGCCCGGGCCGGCCGGTCGCGGGCCGCTCATGCGGCCGCCGCCGTCCAGCGGTCGCGCAGGCTCGCCAGCACCGCGACCGACACTGCCAGCAGGAGCAGGCTGAGCACGATCGCGGCCTCCAGGTCCGATTGCAGCGCCAGGTAGACGGCGAGCGGCATCGTCTGGGTGCGGCCGGGGAAGTTCCCCGCGAAGGTGATCGTGGCCCCGAACTCGCCGAGGGCCCGCGCCCAGCACAGGACCGCCCCGGCCAGGACGCCCGGTGCGATCATCGGCAGCGTCACGTGCGTGAACACGGTCCACCGCCCGGCGCCGAGGGTCGCGGCGGCCTCCTCGAAGCGGACGTCGGCGCCGCGGAGCGCCCCCTCGACCGAGACCACCAGGAACGGCATGGACACGAACGTCATCGCCAGGACCACCGCGGTCGTGGTGAAGGGGATCGTGACGTCGAACCGGTCGTACAGCCATGCCCCGACGATCCCGTTGCGGCCGAACACGAGCAGCAGCGCGACGCCGCCGACGACGGGCGGCAGGACGAGCGGCACGGTCACCAGGGCCCGCAGGAGGCCCCGTCCCGGGAAGTCGCCGCGGGCGAGCAGCCAGGCGATGGGGACGCCGAAGAGCAGGGACAGGGCGGTCGCGGCGGTCGCGGTGGCCAGCGAGAGCCGCAGGGCCGCGAGGATGTCGGGTTCGGCGAGCCGCGACGGGATCTCGGTCCAGGGGGCGCGGGCCAGGAGGCCGACGAGCGGCAGGACGAGGAACGCGAGCCCGGCGACGGCGGGGACCAGGAGCGCGGCCGGGATGCGGCGGCGCTGCCGGGGGCGTTTGGCGGACATTGCGTTCCCCATGGCCTACGGCTGCTGGAACCCGGCGGTCTCGAGGACGGCCTGGGCGTCGTCGGCGAGCACGAAGTCGGTGAAGTCGGCGGCGAGGCCGGCGTTCGGGGCGTCCTCGAGGGCCGCGATCGGGTAGGTGTTGACGGCCGCGGCCGACTCGGGGAACTCGACGGCGTCCACCTCGGTGTCGGCGGCGATGGCGTCGGTGCGGTAGACCAGGGCGGCGTCGACCTCGCCGAGGACGAGCTTCTGGAGGGTGGCCTTGACGTCGGCCTCGTAGGTGACCGGGACGAGGTCGAGGCCGGCGGCGTCGACGGCGGCCTGCGCGGCGGCCCCGCAGGGGATCTCCGCGGCGCAGGCGGCGAAGGTGCGGCCGGCCAGGTCGGCGAGCGCGGCCACATCGTCGGGGTTGCCCTCGGGGACGGCGATGACGAGCTGGTTGAGGGCGAACGTCCGCGGGTCGGCGGCGGCGCCCGCCTCGACGGCCTTCTCCATGTTCTCCGCGTCGGCGGCGGCGAAGACGTCGGCGGGGGCGCCTTCGGTGATCTGGGCGGCGAGGTCGGAGGAACCGGCGAAGTTGAACTCGACGCGGACGCCGTCGTGCTCGGCCTCGAAGCGGTCGCCGATCTCGGTGAACGCCTCGGTGAGGGAGGCGGCGGCGAACACGGTGAGGGTGGTGCCATCGCCGCCGGCGGCGCCGGTGCCGCCGCAGGCGGTGAGGGAGGCGAGGGCGAGGACCGCGGCGGCGAGGGTCGGCTTGGCGCGCATGGTGACTCCGATGCTGGAGAGGGCCGGTCAGGCGTGCTCGACGACGACGTTGGTGGACTTGACGACGGCGGTCGCCAGGGAGCCGACTTCGAGGCCGAGTTCGTCGACCGCTTCGCGGCTCATGAGGGAGACGACCCTGAACGGGCCGACCTGGAGATCGACCTGGGCCATGACCCGGTCTTTGACGATGGCGGTGACGATGCCGCGCAGGCGGTTGCGGGCCGAGGAGGACCCGGCCCCGGCATCGGGTGCGGCGGCCCGCTCGCGGGCGAACGCGGCGAGGTCGGCGCCGGTGATCGCGCGGTGGCCGTGCTCGTCGCGCGCGGCGGCCAGGCGGCCGCCGTCGATCCAGCGCCGCAGCGTGTCCGCGGAGACCCCGAGCAGCTCGGCGGCCTCCCCGATCCGAAACGTCGTCACCGACCAATCGTAACCTCGCGAATGCAAGGACGGGAACCGTGAAACCCTGGTATTTACGAGACTGCAATGACCGGGGGCGCGCATACGCGGGCCCCGGAATGTCGGACCCGCATGGCACGGTTTTTGAACCGGGGGCCCACGGGACCGCCTCCGTCGGCTCGGCCCCTGCCCGAAAACAGGTGCGGCCCGCCGACGGGTCCGGATTGTCGGACCCCTGCGGCACGGTGGTCGAACCGGGGCCCGCGCATAAGGACGGCGACCCGCCGAACAGGTCCCGCTCCGCGCTGCCCTCAGCGCGGCGGCCTCAGCCCCAGCCGAGCTCGTGGAGGCGCTCCTCCTCGATGCCGAAGTGGTGGGCGATCTCGTGCACTACGGTCACCGCGACCTCCTCGACCACTTCCTCCGGGCTCGAGCACATGCGCAGGGTCGGCCCCCGGTAGATCGTGATCGTGTCCGGCAGGACCCCCGCGTACTCCCAGCCGCGGTCGGTCAGCGCCGTCCCCTGGTAGAGCCCGAGCAGCTCCTTCTCGGGGCCGTCGGGCTCGTCCTCGACCAGGATCGCCACGTTGTCGAGCATCGCCATCAGCTCGACCGGAACCGCGTCCAGCGCGTCCGCCACCGCCGCTTCGAAGTCCGCCTCGTCCATATCGACCGCCACACGCCCACAATATGCGCTCGAAGACGCACTCGCCCGGCCGGTAATCTGGTGGGCGTGATTGATCTGCGTGCACTGCGAGACGACCCGGACGCCTACCGCGACAGCCAGCGCAAGAGGGGCGCCTCCGCGGACGCCGTCGACTCCCTGCTGTCCGCCGACGCCGAGCACCGCAGTGCCCTCCAGTCCTTCGAGAACCTCCGCGCCGAGCAGAAGAGCCTGGGCAAGAAGATCGCCGGGGCCGGCGCCGAGGAGAAGCGGGCCCTCCTGGACCGCACCAAGGTCCTCTCGGAGGAGGTCAAGACCGCCGAACTGCGCGTCACCGAGACCGCGTCGGCGTTCGACGCCGCCGCGAAGTCGCTGCCGAACCTGGTGGCCGAGGGCGCCCCGGCCGGCGGCGAGGACGACTACGTCGTGCTGCGCGAGGTCGGCGAGAAGCGCGACATCGCCGACCCCCGCGACCACCTGGAGATCGGGACCGCGCTGGGCCTGCTCGACACCGAGCGCGGCGCGAAGACCTCGGGCGCGCGCTTCTACTACCTCACCGGCGACGGCGCGCTGCTGCAGCTGGCCATGCTCAACCTCGCGATCCAGCAGGCCGTGGAGACCGGCTTCATGCCGGTGATCCCGCCGGTGCTGGTGCGCCCCGAGGCCATGGAGGGCACGGGCTTCCTCGGCGAGCACGCCGACGAGATCTACTACCTCGAACGCGACGAGATGTACCTGGTCGGCACCTCGGAGGTGCCGCTGGCGGCCTACCACTCGGGGGAGAACCTGGGCGAGTTGACGCAGCCGCGCCGCTACGCGGGCTGGTCCTCGTGCTTCCGGCGCGAGGCGGGGTCGTACGGGAAGGACACGCGGGGGATCATCCGCGTCCACCAGTTCGACAAGGTCGAGATGTTCTCGTTCTGCCGCCCGGAGGACGCGGCGGCCGAGCACGAGAAGCTCCTGTCCTACGAGGAGCAGATGCTCCAGAAGATGGAGCTGCCCTACCGGGTCATCGACGTGGCCGCGGGCGACCTCGGGACCTCGGCCTCGCGCAAGTTCGACTGCGAGGCGTGGGTGCCGACCCAGGGCCGGTACCGGGAGCTGACCTCGACCTCGAACTGCACCACCTTCCAGGCCCGGCGCCTGAACGTGAAGTACCGCGACGAGCAGGGCCGGAACGCGGTGGCCGCGACCCTGAACGGGACCCTCGCCACCACGCGCTGGCTGGTGGCGATCCTGGAGAACCACCAGCGGCCCGACGGCTCGGTGGCGGTCCCGAAGGCGCTCCAGCCCTTCCTCGGCAAGGACGTCATCGAACCGAAGCAGGCGTAGCGCCGCCGCGAAGGCCGCGAAACGCGAAGCGGCCCCGGTTGGAGAACCGGGGCCGCTTCGCGTTCGGCGGGCAGGGGCCGAGGCGACGGGGGCGGTCCTGCGGGCCCCCGGTTCAAAGACCATGCCACACGGGTCCGACAAGGACGGGGCCGTCGCGGCGGGCTCCGCTAGGCGGCCTGCTGCTCCTCGAGCCAGGCCTTCAGGACCAGGGCGTGGTTGACCTCGGGGTCCTTGGCGGCGTACAGGAGGGTGACCGGGCCGTTCCCGGCCGCCTCGAGGAGCCGCCGGGCCCGCTCGGGGTGGCCGTCGAGTTCGCCGCGGTAGCGGTCGGTGAACTCGCCGAAGCGGTCGGGCATGTGGCCGAACCAGATGCGCAGGTTCGGGGAGGGCGCCGCGTCCTGCGCCCACACGACCCCGTCCAGGTCCTCCTCGGCGACGCCCCGCGGCCACAGCCGGTCGACCAGGAACACCGCCCCGGCCCGGTCGGGGTCCCGGCGGTAGTCGTAGACGCGTTCGATCATGATCTCGCCCATAGACGAACCGTATGCCCGGAGCCGCCCCGATGGGTGGGTTTGGTGTGATTGCGGTTCGTCATGAGACGGTGACGTGAGTTCAGCCGCTCGGTTCCCCGCCGTTCACCCGGGCGGGGCTACGGTTGGGGGGTGCCAGACAACGCCCCGCCCGCCCTCAGGAAGACGCCCCCCAAGCTCGTCGCCATCGACCTCGACGGCACCGTCGTGGACTACCACGACCGGCAGCTCACCCGGCCCAGCGCCGCAGTGGTCAAGGCGATCCGGGCCGTGCGCGACGCGGGCGTCCCGGTCGCCGTCGTCACCGGCCGCGCCATCTGGGGCGCCGTGAGCACCGCCGACGACCTCGGCCTCGCCGACGGGTTCGTCTCCGCCTCCCACGGCGCCGGCGAGTACGACCTGGCCCTGCGCGCCATCTCCCACCAGGCCGTCTTCGACGCCCGCGTCGCCGTCGACGCCTTCCGCGCCGCCGACCCGAAAGTGGAGTTCGCGGTCGAGTGGGACCTCGACGGCTGGTGGCACACCAGCGGCTTCCGGCGCGACTTCCCCGCCCAGTGGGCCGGCGAGGTCACCCTCGAGGCGCTCTCGGCGCGCCCCGCCCCGCGCCTGGTCGCCCGCGTCGACTCCGACAACCGCTACGGGAGCGCCGACCGCTGCCCGCACGCGATGCGCCTGGCCGCCGGCGCCGCACTGGCCGAGGCCGACTACCACGTCGAGGTCGGCTACAACGGCTGGGTCGACGTCGGCCCGCCCGGGGTCAGCAAGGCCACCGGCATCGCCCGCATCGCCGAGTACTACGGCGTATCATCGGCCGACACCGTCGTCTTCGGCGACGCCCACAACGACCTCACCATGTTCGCGTGGGCCGGGCACGCGGTCGCGATGGGGCAGGCGGCGCCCGAGGTGCGGGCCGCCGCCGACGAGGTGGCCCCCTCGGTGTGGGAGGACGGTGTGGCTAAGGTGCTGTCACGCTGGTTCTAGTCCCGAAGCGAGGCAACCGGTTCGCGGCGGCGGATCGCGGCGCGACAACCAAGGAGGACGCATGATCCAACTGGCCCGGGTCCCCCGGCTGGTCGCCACTGACCTCGACGGCACCGTCGTGCGCACCGACGAGACCGTCTCCCCGCGCACCATGGCCGCGCTCAAGCGCCTGGCCGCCGCGGGCGTCATGCTCGTGGGCGCGACCGGCCGCGGGCCGCGGCTGCTCGACATGTGCCGCAACGACGTGCCCTCCGCGGACTTCCTGGTCCTGGCGCAGGGCGCGTTCGTGTACGAGTGCCGCTACGACGACACCGTCGTCCAGCTCGCCGACCGCTCCGTGGACGGCGCCGTGCTCCACGAGGCGCTGCGCCTGGTGGAGGCCGAGGTCGGGCCGCTGCGCGCCATCGCCGAGCCGGCCGACCCCGAGCGCAACCTCACCGGGGACCCCATGCCCGACTGGCCCTGGCCCGCCGTGGTCCTGGAGACCGCGCCCCGCGAGGAGGCCTTCACCGGGCCGATGGTCAAGGGCTACTTCGTGTCCGATGCGCACACCGGGCCCGAGCTGCTGGTCGCCGCGCAGGACGTGGTCGATCCGAGCCTGGTCACCGTCACCGAGTCGGGCGTGGGCATGCTCGAGGTCTGCCCGGTCGGGGTCACCAAGGCCGCCGGGATCCAGGTCGTGCTCGACAAGTTCGGCATCGAGTGGGAGGACGTGCTCGTGTTCGGGGACGCCACCAACGACCTGTCGATGATCAAGGCCGCCGGGCACTCGGTCGCGATGCCCAACGGGCACCCGTGGGTGCAGGCCGCCGCCGACGAGATCGCCCCGGCCGGCAACAACGACGACGGGGTCGCCCAGTACGTCGAGGCGCTGCTCGAGCTCCTCTAGGGCGTCGCGGCGGGGCAGGCCCGCTCACCGCCGGCGCCGGGCCGCGCTCCGCGGGGTCTTCAGCGGACGTCCCAGACCGGTTCGTCCGCCTCCACGACCTCGCCGTCGTTGCGGAAGACCACGAAGCGGTCGAAGCCGCGGGTGAACCAGCGGTCGTGCGTCACCGCGATCACCGTGCCCTCGAACGCCTTCAGGCCCTGCTCCAGGGCCTCGGCGCTGGCCAGGTCGAGGTTGTCGGTCGGCTCGTCCAGCAGCAGGCAGGTCGCGCCCGACAGCTCCAGCATGAGCACCATGAACCGGGCCTGCTGGCCGCCCGACAGCGTCTTGAAGTCCTGTTCGGACTGGCCGGTGAGCTCGTAGCGGTTCAGGGCGCTCATGGCCCGGGAGCGGTCCAGCGACGGCCGGTCCCGGTCGCCGTCCCACAGGATCTCGCGCAGGGTCCGCCCGTCGTACTCGGGGTGCTCGTGGGTCTGCGAGAAGTGGCCGGGCCTGACGCGCGCGCCGAGCCGGGCGGTGCCCTCGTGCCGCACCGCGTCCAGGCCCGCGTCGCCGAGGCCCGCCTCGGGGTCGGTGCCGCCGCGGGCGAGCAGGCGCAGGAAGTGGCTCTTGCCGGTCCCGTTGGCGCCCAGGACGGCCACGCGGTCGCCGTACCAGACCTCCAGGTCGAACGGGAAGGTCAGGTCCTCCAGTTCGAGCCGCTCGCAGATCACGGCGCGCCTGCCGGTGCGCCCGCCCTCGAGCCGGACGCGGATGTCCTGCTCCCGCGGCGGCGAGGGCGGCGGCCCGGCCTCCTCGAACCTCCGCAGCCGCGTCTGGGCGGCCCGGTACCGGGAGGCCATGTCCGAGTTGAACGCGGCCTTGTTCTTGTACATGAGCATCAGCTCGCGCAGCTTGTGGTGCTCCTCGTCCCAGCGGCGGCGCAGCTCCTCGAAGCGCTCGTGGCGGGCCGCGCGGGCGTCGTGCCAGGTCGCGAACCCGCCGCCGTGCGTCCAGGCGGTCCCGGCCTCGAGCGTCACGATCCGGTCGGCGGCGCTGGCGAGCACCTCGCGGTCGTGCGAGACGAACAGGATCGACTTGTCCGAGTCCCGGATCGCCTGCTCCAGTTCGCGTTTGGCGGGGACGTCGAGGAAGTTGTCGGGCTCGTCGAGCACGAGCACCTCGTCGCGGCCCTGGAGGAGCAGTTGGAGCGCGAACCGCTTCTGCTCGCCGCCCGACAGCGTCCTGAGGGGACGGTCCTTCGCCGCTTCCCACGGCAGGCCGAGGATCCGCACCGACACGGTGTCGCACAGGACGTCGAACTCGTAGCCGCCGAGCTCGCCCCAGTCGGCCAGGGCCTGGGCGTAGTCGAGCTGGGTGCCGGTCGAGTCGTCCTCGCCCATGAGCCGCTCGGCGGCCGCGAAGCGCTCGCCGGCGATCCGCAGCTGGGGCGGGGCCAGCGACAGCGCCAGGTCCCGCAGGGGCCGCAGGCCCTCCCGCATCCCCACGAGCTGGCGCATGACGCCTAGGCCGCCGGCGTGCGCGACGGTGCCCGCCTCGGGCGAGAGGGCCCCGGTGACGATGTTGAGCAGCGTGGTCTTGCCCGTGCCGTTGGCGCCGATGAGCGCGACCTTGGCGCCTTCGCCGACGCGGAAGGACACGTCGTCGAACAGCGTCCTCCCGTCGCCGAGGACGTAGCGCACGCCGGAGAGGTCCACGAATCCCATGCCCTGATTGTCGGCAGCGCGCCGCGCCCGCGTCAAAGCCATTTGCGCCTTGGCCGTGCTGGGGGCCACTGTTTACGCTGGACACATGAACCACACCCCTGACCCGGACGGATCGGAGCGGCCCCGCAAGGGCTTCTGGAGGCGCCTCTCGCCGCGAGGCTGGGCCGAGCTGGCCATCTACGTGTTCTTCGGCCTCATCGCCCTGCTGGCGGCGGTCGGCTGGCTCCTGGCGCGCCTGTGACCCCGCCGGAGCGGCGCCGGACGGCCCCCCGCGGCCGTCACTCCAGGCCGAGGAACGCGGCCACGTGGGCGGCGGCCAGGCGGTCCATCGCCGCGTAGTGCGCTTCGCGGGCCGCGCCGGTGAGGGCCTCGCCCTTGGTGAAGTTCCCGTGCTCGTCGACGTGCTGCGGTTCGCCCTCGACGTCGTAGAGGACCTTCACGGCCGCCTCGCCGATCCCGTTGTAGTGGGAGATCCCCTCGCGCAGCACGCGGTCGAGGGTCTCGTCCATCCAGGCGGTGAAGTCGTCGTCCGGCGAGGCCCCGGCCAGGCCCAGCCACAGCATCCGCTTGCCCGCGAGGCGCGGGCGGCTGCGGCCGTAGCCGAAGCCGTAGTTCCACACCCGGTCGACCCATCCCTTCAGGAGCGCCGGGGGGCTGTTCCAGTAGACGGGGAAGACCGGGACGATCACGTCCGCGGCCAGGACGCGCTCCATGTGCGCCCGGACCTCCGGCGAGTAGGCCTTGTCGCGGTCGTTCCAGTCGGGCTGGTCGGCGGTGGTCATGCGCGGGTCGAAGCCCTCGGCCCGCAGGTCGAGCAGGTCGATCTCGTACCCGGCCTCCTTGAGTCGCGCGGCGACCACGTCGCCGATGTGGACGGTGAGGGAGTCGGGGCGGTGGTGCGAGACGACGACGAGCGCGGTGGGCGCCATGGGATCCTCCTCGGTTGCGGTGCGTTGCCACCAGTACAGCCGCGAAAACGTGGACGAACGATGTCCGTGGCACTCGACTCTATGCGCGATCGTCTACGATGGGCGTGTGGACCCCCTCAGTGAACTCCTCAACGGCATCCGCGCCGAGGGCGCGCTCCTGGGCGACGCGATCCTCAGGGCCCCCTGGGTGGTCCGCTTCGACGACCGGGCCCCGCTCACGATGGTCACCGCCACCCGCGGCGGCGGCGTCCTCCTGCTCCCCGGCGGCCGCGAAGTCCCCGTCCGGGCCGGGCAGACCGCGGTGGTCCGCTCCAGCGAGCCGTTCCGCATGGCCGACGAGGCCGCCTCCGTGGAGCGCCCGCACCTCGACTACTGGCTCACCTGCTTCGACCCCGAGACCTGCGTCGAAGGCGAGTCGTCCGCCCCCGGCGGCGACGGCGCGCCGACCTCCCTGTTCGTGGGCGCCTACCGGGCCCCGGGGCGGCGCCACGAGCGGCTCCTGCGCGCCCTCCCGCCCGTCCTGGTCGTCGACGACGACGCCGACCTCTGCGTCATGCTCGACGCCAGCGCCCGCGACATCGCCGAGCGCAAACCCGGCACGCAGGCCTACATCGACCGGCTCTTCGACTGGGGCCTGGTGTGCACGCTGCGCACCTGGTTCGACCGGCAGGGCGGGCGCGCCCCCGCCTGGTACCGCGGCTTCGCCGACCCGGTCGCCGGGCCCGCCCTGGAGGCCATCCACACCCGGCCCGCGAACCCCTGGACCGTCGCGGGCCTCGCGAGCGAGGCCGGGGTCTCCCGGGCGCTGCTCGCCAAGCGCTTCAACGAGATCATGGGCGAGCCGCCGCTGACGTACCTCACCGAGTGGCGCATGGCGCTCGCCGAGGAGCTGCTCGCCGACCCCGACCGCACCGTGGCCCAGGTGGCCCGCACCGTCGGCTACGCCGACCAGTTCGGCTTCAGCAACGCCTTCAAACGCCGGAAGGGCCTGAGCCCCAGCGAGTTCCGCAACGCCCTGCGCCCGGCCGCGGCGGTCGTCTGACCGGTGCGCGGCACGCGTGCCGCCTCTCGCGGCGCGGGGTGCCGCGGGCGGGCGCGTCGCGCCGTCGGAGCGCTCCCGTTCAGCGGTCGGTGCGCATCCACCAGTGGGCGCCCAGGCCCTCCGGGTCCATGAGCCTGGCGACGGCGCCGGACCGCGCCAGCGCCACCGCGTACGCGGTCGGGTCCTCGTAGGCCAGCGCCATCGGCGGGTGCGCGGCGCTCGCGCCCAGCGCCAGCAGGGACGCCCGCTGGGTCGCCACATGGTCGGCGCCGACGGCGTCCACCGCGACGTGCGCGGTGATGTCGCAGGAGCCGTCCGGCACCGGATCGGTCCTGCGGCCGTCCTTGAACGCGCTGATCGTCCCGCCTCCCGGCCGGTCCCCGCGCCGGTGGCCGTAGTCGACCGCCAGGACCGTGCCGCGCGCCAGCCGCCCGGCCAGGTCCCGCCATGCCGCGTCCCGCGGGCGGCCGATCTCCGCCCGCTCCCCGGGGCGGCGGATCGGCCACCACTCGGCCAGCCACTTCGCGTCCTCGTCGGCCACGGCCCCGCCCGGGCGCGTCCGGCCCTCGCGGTCGACCTCCTCGTAGCGCACGCGCCCGGACCCGTCCACGACCGCCGCCTCGCACGGCACGTTGTCGAGCAGCTCGCAGGCGATGAGCAGGCCCTCGACGGACTCGGGCGGGTCCTCGCGCCACTCGACCCGCTCGGGCAGGCCCCGCGGCCGGGGCCGCAGCTCGACCGCGACCAGCCGCACGCGTTCGTCGAGCAGCCCCGCCAGGTGCGCGAGGAGGTCGCCGCCGCCCGCGCCCACGTCGACCACCGCGAACGACTCGGGGCGGCCGAGGCGCCCGTCCACCTCCTCGGCCAGCCGCGCGATCGACTCGGCGAACGCCGGGGTCTGCGCACTGGTCGCGAAGTGGTGGCTCGGCACCTCGCGGCGGTAGAACCCGCCCGGCCCGTACAGGGCCCGCTCCATCGCCGTCCGCCACGGCTCGAACCCGGTCATGCGACCGACCCTAGACGGTGAGTGAGAATCACCACTCGGAGCCTCCCGGGCTGGCCCGCGCGAGCGGACGACGCACAATTGACCCGTAAGCAACGACCGGTACCTCCAGAAGGACTGGATCAGCAACATGGATCAGCAGCGCAGCGGCGCGTCGCCCCGGCCCGCCTCCCGCCTCGCCGTGGGCGTCGTCTCCGCGGGCAGGGTCGGCTCCATCGTCGGCGCCGCGCTCACCCGCGCCGGCCACCGGGTGGTGGCCGCCGCCGCCGTCTCCGACGCCTCCCGCGCCCGCGCCGCCCGCCACCTCCCCGGCGCCGAGATCCTCCCGCCGCCCGACGTCGCGGCCGCCGCCGACCTCGTCCTCGTCGCCGTCCCCGACGACGCCATAGCGGCCCTGGCGGCCTCGCTGCCGGCCCGGCCCGGGCAGATCTGGGTCCACACCTCCGGCGCGCTCGGCGCCGACGTCCTGCGCCCGGCCCGCGACGCCGGGGCGCTGACGATCGCCCTGGCCCCCGCCATGACCTTCACCGGCCGCGACGAGGACCTCGAGCGCCTCGCCGGGATCTCCTGGGCCGTCACCGGCGAGGCCGAGGCCCGCTTCGTCGGCGAGGCCCTCGCCCTGGAGATGGGCGGGGAGCCCGAGCACGTCGACGAGGCCGACCGGGCCCGCTACCACGCCGCGCTCGTCTACGCCGCCAACCACTTGATGACCCTCGTCAACGACGCGGCCGACCAGCTGCGCGCCATCGGCGTCGCCAACCCCGAGCGGCTCATGTCGCCGCTGGTGTCGGCCTCGCTCGACAACGCCCTGCGCCACGGCGACGCCGCCCTCACCGGCCCGGTCTCGCGCGGCGACGCCGGCACCGTCGCCCGGCACCTCGACGCCCTGGCGGGCACCGGCATCGCCGACACCTACCGGTCGATGGCCCGGCGCACCGCCGAACGCGCCCTCGACGCCGGCCGCCTCAAGAGCGCCGACGCCGAAGGCCTGCTCGACGTCCTCGCACGCCCCTCGGAGGAAGAACGATGACCCCCACGCCGTCCGCGGCACCGGAGCGGCCGATCCGCCGCGTCCGCCTCGTCCACACCAAGGCCGACCTCGCGAAGGCCCGCGCGGGCCTGCCCGGCCGCGTCGCCGTGGTGCCCACCATGGGCGCCCTCCACGACGGCCACCGCGCGAACTTCCGGCGCGCCCGGGAGGCCGCCGACGCGGTCGTCGCCACCGTGTTCGTCAACCCGCTCCAGTTCCGCCCGAACGAGGACCTCGACCGGTACCCGCGGACCCTCGACGCCGACCTCGCGATGTGCGAGGAGGAGGGCGTCGACCTGGTGTTCGCGCCGAGCGTCGCCGAGATGTACCCCGACGGGCGCGAGGGCCTCACCGCGGTCCACGCCGGGCCCGGCGGCGAGATCCTCGAAGGGGCCTCCCGGCCCGGGTTCTTCACCGGCGTGCTCACCGTCGTCGCGAAGCTCTTCCACCTGACGCGGCCCGACGCGGCCTGCTTCGGCGAGAAGGACTTCCAGCAGCTGGCGATGGTCCGCCGCATGGTCCGCGACCTCGACATGGGCGTCGAGGTCATCGGCGTCCCCACCGTCCGGGAAGGCGACGGCCTGGCCCGCTCCAGCCGCAACGTGTTCCTGTCCGCGGCCGAGCGCGCCGCCGCCCTCGCCATCCCCCGCGCCATCGGGGCCGCCCAGGCCTCGCCCGACCCGCTCGCCGCCGCCCGGCAGACCCTGGAGGCCGAGCCCGGCCTGGCCGTCGACTACGTCGCCGTCCGGGCGAACGACCTCGGCGAGGCCCCCGCACAGGGGCCCGCGAGGCTGCTCATCGCCGCGAAGGCGGGCACGACTCGCCTGATCGACAACGCCCCCGTTGTCGTGGGACACACCGCCATAGGAGACGCCCGATGATCCGGACCATGTTCAAGTCCAAGATCCACCGCGCCACCGTCACCCAGGCCGACCTCCACTACGTCGGCTCCGTGACCGTCGACGCCGACCTGCTCGACGCCGCCGACATCCTCGACGGCGAGCTCGTCGCGATCGTCGACATCACCAACGGTGCCCGCCTGGAGACGTACACGATCGCCGGCGAGCGCGGCTCGGGCGTCATCGGCATCAACGGCGCCGCCGCCCGCCTCGTCCAACCCGGCGATCTGGTGATCCTCATCTCATACGCGCAGATGGAGGACGCCGAGGCGCGCGCCTTCACCCCCACCGTCGTCCACGTGAACGAGCGCAACGAGATCATCGAGGTCAACGCCGACAAGGCGCACCCCGCGCCGGGCACCGCGGGCAACGTGGTGGCATCGCCACTAGCCGAGCGGTAAGTTACAGACTCATGAGCGAAAAACCCAAGAACGAGACCGCCGACAAAGCGACCGACGAGGCGAAGAAGGCCGACAAGCCCGCACCCGCCGACGACCTCAAGACCACCCGCCACACCCTCGGCGACCTCGCGTACACCGCCACCACCGGGCGCGTCGTGCTGCACGAGGAGGTCACCGAGGACGACAAGTTCAACGGCCGCCAGCCCAAGGCCGAGGTCTCGATCACCTGGTACACCCTCGACGACGCCGACGTCACCGAGCGCCCCGTGACCTTCGCGTTCAACGGCGGCCCCGGATCCTCCTCGATCTGGCTGCACATGGGCCTGCTCGGCCCGCGCCGCGTCGACTCCGGCGACGCCGGGAACCTCACCCCGCCCCCGTTCGGCCTCCTCGACAACGAGGAGTCCCTCCTGCGCCACACCGACCTGGTCTTCATCGACCCGATCTCCACCGGCTACTCCCGCGCCGTCGAGGGCGGCAACCCCCGCGACTACCACGGCTTCAGCAAGGACATCGAGTCCGTCAGCGAGATCATCCGGCTGTGGACGACCCGCAACAACCGCTGGCTCTCCCCGAAGTTCCTCATCGGCGAGTCCTACGGCGGCACCCGCGGCGCGGGCATCGCCGAGTACCTCCAGACCCGGTTCGGCATGGCCCTCAACGGCGTCATGTTCATCGCCCCGGCGTTCAACATGGAGACGCTGTACCACACCTCCCGCTCGGAGCTGCCCGACCCGCTGTTCCTGCCGACGTACGCGGCCACCGCGCACTACCACGGCCTGCACGAGGGCCGCACCCTCGAGGAGGTCGTCGAGGAGGCCCGCGCCTACGCCGACGAGTTCCGCGCCGTCCTCGCCAAGGGCCAGAACCTGGCCCCCGAGGAGCGCGCCGCCGCGGTCGCCAAGGTCGCGTCGCTCGCGGGCGTCGGCGAGGACTACGTCGACCGCGCCAACCTGCGCCTGGAGCACACCCGCTACTACGCGGAGCTGCTGCGCCACAAGCGCCTCGTCACCGGCCGCCTGGACACGCGCTTCACCGGCCCGGCCGACCACTACACGCACGAGCAGATGCCGTACGACCCGTTCCTGACCGGCACCGACGGCCCCTACACCGCCGCGCTCCAGTACTACCTGCGCTCCGAGCTCGAGTACGAGAACGACCACGTGTACGAGCGGCTGTCGCGCGCGGTCCACCCGTGGTCCTACAAGGAGTTCGAGGGCGAGGCCGTCGACGTCATCGGCAAGCTCGGCAACGTCATGCGCCTCAACCCATTCCTCCAGGTCCACATCGCGATGGGCCGCTACGACGGCGGCGTCCCGATCGAGGCGATCGAGTACACGCTCGACCACCTCGAGATCCCCCTCGCGGCCCGCGAGCGGATCGAGACGAAGTCCTACCCGGCCGGGCACATGATGTACGTGCACGAGGAGTCGCGGGTCCGCCAGTCCGCCGACCTCGCCGAGTTCGTGCAGCGGGCCTCGAGCCGCGAGCGGTGATCCGCTCGGCGGCCCGCCGGACCCGGACGCGTCCAGGTCCGGCGGGCCGCCGACCGTGCGAGCACACCAGGGCCCCGGCCGCGCCGACGGCGCGGCCGGGGACCGCACGACGAGAGCGGCCCCGCCGGCGCGGCCCGCTCCCGGAGGCACCCGCCGGGCGCGGTGCGGGCCGGACCGCCGCGAGCGGTCCGGTGGGACTCGAACCCACCGCCTGCGAGCCGCCTCCCCGCCCGCATCGCGGGAGGCGCGCCGCGCATGGCCGCCGGGAGGTGTCGCGGGATCGTCCGCGGCACCGACCGTCGCGGCGGCCGGGCTGCCACGCCCGCCCGCATCGCGGGAAGCGTGACGCATACGGCTGGCGGCGGGACCCCCGCCGCGGGCACAGTTGAGCCGACCGCCGCCCCCGCCGGGGGCGCGCGAACCGAACCGGGCCGCCCGCGGCGGCCCGACGCTGAGAAGGGCGAGGGGCACGTGCCACCCGTGAACACGCCGGCGGCGGAGCCGCTGCCGCACCTGCCGCGACTGCCGCGGCGGCTGCGGGCCGAGGCGCCCTCCTGGACCGAGACCACCGACGTGTGCGTCATCGGCTCCGGCGTCGCCGGCCTCACCTGCGCCCTCAACCTGCGCCGGGCCGGGTTCCACGTCACCGTGGTCACCAAGGTCCACATCGACGACGGCTCCACCCGCTGGGCCCAGGGCGGCGTCGCCGCCGTCCTCGACCCGCTCGACACCCCCGAGGCGCACGCGCGGGACACCCGCATCGCCGGGGTCGGCCTGTGCGACCCGGCCGCGGTGGACGTCACCGTCACCGAGGGCCCGGCCCGCATCGCCGACCTCGTCCACCTCGGCACCGAGTTCGACCGCCACCCCGACGGCTCGCTCCAGCTCACCCGCGAGGGCGGCCACCGGGCCCGGCGCATCGTGCACGCCGGGGGCGACGCCACCGGCGCCGAGATCCAGCGGGCCCTGCACGCCGCGGTCCTGCGCGACCCGTGGATCCGCATCATCGAGAACGCCATGGTCCTCGACCTGCTCACCGACGCCCGCGGCCATGCGGCCGGGGTGAGCCTCCACGTCCTCGGTGAGGGCGTCGAGCACGGCGTGGGCGGCGTCGAGGCCCGCGCGGTCGTGCTCGCCACCGGCGGCCTCGGCCAGATCTTCCAGTCGACCACCAACCCCTCCGTGTCCATCGGCGACGGCGTGGCCCTCGCATTGAGGGCCGGGGCCGTGGTCACCGACCTCGAGTTCGTCCAGTTCCATCCGACATCGCTGTACGTGCCCGGTGCGCCCGGCCTCGGCGGCGGCTCCGCGATCGCGGGCGTCGAACCGGACTTCGACGGTATCGCCGGGGACCGACAATTCCGTGATGATGTGACTACTCATAGTGGCGATCGTCACTCGGGAGCGGCCCCGGGCGGCGACCGGTACACCGACCCCAACCCGGCCCCGCTCCGCGGGGACCAGCAGGCCCGCCCGCCGGCCCGCCACCGCCCTGACCCGGCCCCGCTTCGCGGGGACCAGCAGCCGCTCATCTCCGAGGCGCTGCGCGGCGAGGGCGCCTACCTCCGCGACTTCTCCGGCGACCGGTTCATGGTCGGGCGCCACGAGCTCGCCGAGCTCGCGCCCCGCGACGTCGTCGCCAAGGCCATCACCACCCGGATGATCGCCGAAGGGCGGCCGCACGTGTGGCTCGACGCCCGCCACCTCGGCCGCGACATGCTCGAGGAGCGCTTCCCGACGATCACCGCGTCCTGCCGCGCGCTCGGCGTCGACCCGGTCGCCGACCTCGTCCCGGTCGCCCCCGCCGCCCACTACTCCTCCGGCGGCGTCCGCACCGACCTGTTCGGCCGCACCAGCGTCCCCGGCCTCTACGCCGCCGGGGAGGCGGCCTGCACGGGCCTGCACGGCGCCAACCGCCTCGCCTCCAACTCCCTGCTCGAAGCGCTCGTGTTCGCCCAGCGCATCGCCGACGACCTCGCCGACCGCAAGCCCAGCCCCGGCCTCGCCGAGTCGCCCGGGGGCGACGGCGACGTCTGCTCCACGACCTCCCGCGCCCCCCTCCAGGAGGCCATGACCGCCGGCGCCGGCGTCCTGCGCTCCGCAGTGTCACTGGAGGCCACCGCAGCGTCGCTGACGGCTTTGGGGGACAATGTGTCCGGACGTCCGCGACCGGCCACATGGGAGGCCACGAACCTGCTCACGGTCGCCGCCGCCGTCACCGCCGCCGCCCACCGGCGGCGCGAGACCCGAGGCAGCCACTGGCGCGAGGACCACCCCGACGCGAGTGACGACTGGCTCGGGCACCTGTGCCTTTCCATCAGCTCCGACGGGGAGCTCGAGACCACCTGGGAGCCCACCGCATGAGCCGATTCGCCGAAGTCCCCGGCGGGGCCGGACTGGACGAGCGGCTGCTCGCCTGCCGCCTCGACCCCGAGGACGTCTACGTCGCCGTCCAGGACTACCTCGACGAGGACCTCTCGCACTCGCGCCGCGACGTCACCTCCGAGTCGATCTTCGGCCCCGACCACACCTCCACCGTGGCCGTCACCGCCCGCGCCGACGGCCTCCTGGCCGGACTGCCCGTGGCCCACGCCGTCTTCCACGCCATGCCCGGCGGCGTCGAGTTCACCTACCTCGCCAAGGAGGGCGCGCGCATCCGCGCCGGGCAGGTCCTCGCCCGCGTCTCCGGCCCCACCCGCTCCCTCCTGGCCGCCGAGCGCACCGCCCTGAACCTGCTGTGCCGCATGTGCGGCGTCGCCACCCACACCCGCCGCTTCGCCGACGTCCTCGCCGACTGGCACACCACCGTCCTGGACACGCGCAAGACCACGCCCGGCCTGCGCGCCCTCGAGAAGTACGCGGTGCGCGCGGGCGGCGGCGACAACAAGCGCATGGGCCTGTACGACGTGGCGATGATCAAGGACAACCACAAGGAGGCGGCCGGGTCCATCAGCGAGGCCTTCGCCGCCGTCCGCTCGGCCGAGCCCGGCATCGACATCCAGGTCGAGGTCGAGACGTTCGAAGAAGCGCTCGAGGCGGTCGCGGCGGGGGCCGTGTTCCTCCTGTGCGACAACATGAGCCCCAAGGAGCTCGAGGAGGTCGTCGAGGCCGTCGGGGACCGCGCCGAGCTCGAGGCGACGGGCAGGATCACGCTCGACAGCGCGGTCGACTACGCGGCCACCGGCGTCGACTACATCTCGGTCGGCGCCCTGACGCACTCGTCGCCCATTCTGGACATCGGCCTGGACTTCGAGGAGTAGCCGTGCTGCTGTGCGTGGACATCGGGAACACCAACACGGTGCTGGCCGTCTTCGAGGGCGAGACCGTGAAGCACTCGTGGCGCATCCGCACCGACCCGCACGCGACCGCCGACGAGCTGGGCCTGACGTTCCGGGCCCTGCTCGAGGGCGACGGCGTCGACCTCTCGGGGATCGCCCTGTCCTCCACCGTGCCCCAGCAGGGCGCCGAGGTCGCGAAGATGGCGCAGCGGTACTACCCGCACGCGCACCTGGTGCAGATCGCGCCCGGCGTCAAGACCGGGGTGCGCCTGAGCATCGACAACCCGCGCGAGGCCGGACCGGACCGGATCGCCAACACCGTGGCGGCCTTCACCCTCTACGGCGGGCCGTGCATCACCGTCGACTTCGGCACGTCGACGAACATCGACGTGATCTCCGAGACCGGCGATTTCCTCGGCGGCGCCTTCGCGCCCGGCATCGAGATCTCCATCGACGCCCTGGCCTCGCGCGCCGCGAACCTGCTGAAGATCCCGCTCGTCAAGCCGCGCAGCGTGATCGGGAAGAACACCGTGGAGTGCCTCCAGTCCGGGATGGTCTACGGCACGGCCGCGCAGGTCGACGGCCTGGTCCGGCGGATCACCGCCGAGCTGCGCACTGAGCCGACCGCGGTGGTCGCCACCGGCGGCCTCGCCCCGGTGGTGACCGAGCAGTGCGAGACGGTCACCCACTACGAGCCGGACCTGACCCTCCACGGCCTCAGGATCATCTGGGACCGGAACCTCTGACCGCCCTGCCCGTGCGCAGGCGTGTCAGGGGCTCCGGCCCGTTCGGCCCCGTCACTGCTGCGGCGGGTTCTCCTGCTGCGGCTGGGGGTCCTGCGTCGCGGCGGGGGCGCCCTTCATGCCGCCCTTGATACCGGTCATCGGGTAGCCGCCGATGATCTCGGAGACGCTCCGGCCGCCGGTGACCTGGTGCCCGCCGACGGACGTCGGCGGGATCACCTTGTCCTTGTAGATCGGCCTGAGACCGCCGGTGCCGGGGATGTTGCCCGAGCCCCACGGGCTCCGCAGCGTGTCGTAGATGGTCTTCTGGTTGGCGGCCTGCGTGTGCGGCATCCTGCCGCCGATCCCCTTGACGTTCTTGCCCGCGCCGATCGCCGCCTCCTGGAGGTCGAGCATCTTGTTGTGCTGGGCGATGTTCTTGCCGGCGCTCTTGACGTACCCCTGCATCCCGAAGTTCGACACCGCCTTGCCCGCGTCGTCGAGCGAGCCGGCGAGCTTGGGGAACCGGCCCGCGAGCTTGGACATGGCGTTGCCGAGCTTGGCGAAGTGCGTCGAGATCTTCGCGATGAGGACCATGGCGTCGGCGATGACCCCCGAGACCATGGCCGCGAACGACCCGCCGAAGGTGAACCACGAGGCCGCCAGCGCCGCGAGCGCGTACATGATGGCGCGGGCCACGAACTCGCAGATGAGCTCCAGGACCAGCGCGCGGGTGACCGCGGTCCAGATCCCCATGACCTCCATGTACTTCGCGAGGCTCCCGGAGGCGGAGCTCCCGGCCCGGATCGCGGCCTCGAAGTCGGCGATCCGCTCCCGGTAGGCGTCGGCGGCGTCGCCGGTCCAGTCGGCGACCGTGCCCGCCTCGCCGATCAGGTCGGTGGCGGCCTGGTCCAGCGCGGCCTCGATGTTCTTCCAGGTGTCCTTGGTGGCGTTGATCGAGGTGGGGTCGCCCGCCAGCAGCTCGAGGAAGTCCCGGAGCGGTCCGACGTGCTCGATGAGGAACCCGACGCCGGCCTTCGCGAACCCCATGAGCGGGTTGAGGACCATGCCGAGGATGTCGAGCGCCATGACCGTGCCGTTGAGGCCCTTCTCCAGGTCGGTCTCGGAGTTCGCGAGGAGCTGCGCGCTGTGCAGGGCCTTCGCGCCGGCGAAGTTGCCGGCGCCGGGAACGGACTTGTCGGGGTCGACGATGAGGTCGTTCATGGCTGCTCCGTCTCGCTGGTGAACTGGTGGAACGTGGAGGCGACCGCGTCGTCGTTGTCGTGGTAGGCCTCGCCGGTCTCCTTGATCCGGGCGGCGAGCTCCTCGGTGCCCTCGCGGGCCTGGCCGACGGCCTCGGTGGCCTTGTTCGCCAGGTCGGCGGCGCCGCCGGCGAACGGCAGGTTGACGATGCCGAAGTCGAGGAGTTCGCCGAACCCCTTCTGCTCGGCGGCGTCGAAGGCCTGCGCGACGAGGTCGACCACTTTGGTCCTGACGCCTTCGGCGTGCGCTGCGAACGCGTCCGCGGAGGGGATGTCGTTGCGGTCCTGCACGCGGCTACTCCCCGGTGGGGCGGTTCGCCCTGACCTGCTGGACGATCTCGCTGTCCTCGCCGAACACGTCGGAGAGCGCCCGGGCCGAGTTGTCGCCGGCCTGGACCGCCGCCTGGTCGTAGGTCTCCTTGATCATGGCGGCGAGGGTCCTGGGGGTCAGGGTCTGCGCCTTGCTGCTGAGGTGGATCTCCTGGAGGACGCCGCCGAGGCCGACCGTGACGCGCACTTCGCCGCCCTCCGACCGGGCGGTGGCCGCGGCCGCTCCCAGCGCCTCGTCCAGAGAGGACGCCTTCTCGACCATGGTGTTGATGCGGGTCTCGAAATCCCGCATGAATCCTTCTGGATCTTCGAACACGGAGGGCATGGTTCCCCGCACCTTTCTCGAAACAGGCTTGCGACGGCGTGAACGTATCCAGCCTTGGTTACGAGTCGGTGCGCTTTGCGGCCCTTCCGGACCCGGGCGCGGGTCGCGGGCCAGGTGGATCCGGCCCGTTCCCATCGGATTTCTTTATGGAACTGCAACAGTCGCCGCGGGGCCCGGCCCTCGCGGACCGGGCCCCGCGGCCGCCGTCACTCCTCCGTCTCCTGGGGCCCCTCGTGCTGGAGGGCGCCGGAACCGCCGCCCAGGCCGCCCTTGAAGCCGGTCATCGGGTAGCCGGTGATGACGTCGCCGACGGTCTTCCCGTCGACGAGCGTGTGGTCGCCCCACTTCAACGGAGGGGTCACGCCCTGGTTGACGACGTCGGTCGCCTTCGACGTGTGCGGGATGTTGCCGGAGCCGAACGGGTTGCTCATCGTGTCGTAGACCTTGTTCTGGAAGTCCAGCTGGGTCTTGGGCACGCTGCCCCTGCCCAGCGGGCCCGCCCCCTTGTAGCCGTCGAGGTTCGCGTCCTGGATCTTCATGGACTTGATGTTGAAGTCGTGATGCTTGGTCATGGCCTTGGCGTTCATCTTGGTGCCGAACCTGCCCACGGACTCGCCGACGTCGTCGAGGATCTGCGAGGCCCTGCCCATGCGGGGTTTCAGCCCCTGCATGGCCTTGCCGAGCTTGGCGATCTTGTCGGCGATCCGGGCGATCACCGCGATGGCCTCGGCGATGACGGCGCTGATCATGGCCGTGATCGACCCGCCCATGGTGAACCACGCGGACGCCAGCGCCGACAGGGCGTACATGATCACCCGCGACACGAAGTCGCAGATGAGCTCCAGCACCAGTCCGCGGGTGATCGCGGTCCAGACGCCCATGGCCTCCATGTACTTCGCGATGCTCCCCGAGGCGCTGCTCGCGGCGGTGATCGCGTCGCCGAAGTCGGCGACCACGTTCCGGTAGGCGTCGGCGGTGTCGCCGGTCCACTCGGACATCGAGTTCACGTCGTCCACCAGGTCGGCGGCGGCCTGGTTCAGCGCCGCCTCGATGTTCTTCCAGGTGTCCTTGGTGGCGTTGATCGAGACGGGGTCGCCCGCGAGCGCGTCGAGGAAGTCGCGGAGGGGGCCCACGTGCTCGATCAGGAAGCCGACACCCGCCATCATCAGCTCTTTGAGCGGGTTCACGACCATCGCGAGGATGTCCAGGGCCATGACCGTGCCGTTGAGGCCCTTCTCCAGGTCGGTCTCGGACTGCGAGAGCGCCTGCGCGCTCGCCAGGGCCCTGGCGCCGGTGAGCGTGCCCGCATCGGGGACCGACTTGTCGGGATCGACGACGAGGTCGTTCATGCCTGCTCCGTTTCATCGATGAACTGCTTGAAGGACGCGCTGACCGCCCCGTCGTTGTCGTGGTAGGCCTCGCCGGTCTCCTTGATCTGGACGGCGAGCTCCTCGGTCCCCTCTCGGGCCTGCCCGATGGCGTCCTTCGCCTTGTTCGCCAGGTCGGCCGCGCCGCCGGCGAACGGCAGGTTGATGATGCCGAAGTCCAGGACGTCGCCGAAGCCCTTCTGCTCCGCGGCGTCGAAGGCCTGCCCGACCACGTCGACCACTTTGGACCTGATGGCGTCGGCGTGCTTGTCGAAGGCGTCCTCGGAGGGGATGTCGTTGTTGTTCTGCACGGGTCAGTCCTCCGGCGGCCTGCTGGCCTTGGCCTGCCGCACGATCTCGCTGTCCTCGCCGAAGACGGAGGCGAGCGCCTGCGTGGAGGCGTTGCCCGCCTGGATCGCCGCCTCGTCGTACGTCTCCTTGATGAGGGCGGCCAGGGTCCGGGGGGTGAGGGTCTGGGCCTGCGAGCTGAGCTTGATCTCCTGGAGGGTGCCGCCGAGGCCGACGGTCACGCGCACCTCGCCTCCGGGGGACTTGGCGGTGGCCTGCGCCGCCTCCATCGCCTCGTTCAGCGAGGAGGCCTTGTCGACCATCGTCGCGATGCGGCTCTGGAAGTCCCGCATGTAGCCTTCGGGGTCGTCGAATACGGAGGGCATCGTTCCGGGCACCTTTCGTGAAGGGCGGTCATAGCCTTACGAATGTACCAACGGGGAATGAATGTCCTGCTGCGCCGAGGTGACGATCGGGCACGACACGGGCGTGTCCGGGCCGATCGGTAAACAACCCGTAAAATTCTTTACGGAAACGTGACCGCCGCGCCTCAGGCCGCCGGGCCCTCGACCGGGCCGTGCGCCAAGTGGACGCTGCGGGCCCCGCCGCGCATCCGGATGCGCCGCGCCAGGGCCACCGCGTGCTTGACGTCGTGGGCCAGGAACAGGACCGTCGGCCCCGAACCGGAGACGTGCGCGGCCAGGGCCCCCTCCGCGAGCCCGCCGTGCATGAGCGAGGCCAGCTGCGGGCGCAGGCTCACGGCCGCGGCCTCCATGTCGTTGACCAGGAGCCGGGCGAGCTCGTCGGCGCTCGCGCCGCCCTCGAACGCCTGCACGATCGCGTCCACGTCGGACGAGAAGCGGCCGATGCCGTCCTCGCGGAGCCGGTCGACCTCCTTGTAGCACTCGGGCGTCGAGATCTGCGTGTCCGTCGTGGCCACGACCCAGTGCCACGACCCCTTCGCCGCGACGGGCGTCAGCTCCTCGCCGCGCCCGGCGCCGATCGCGGTGCCGCCCTTGAGGCAGAACGGGACGTCGGAGCCGAGCCCGGCCGCGAGCCGGTGCAGCTCGGCGTCGCCGATCGGCACCTCCCACAGCCGCGCGCACGCGATGAGCGCCCCGGCCGCGTCCGCCGAGCCCCCCGCGAGCCCCCCGGCGACGGGGATGCGCTTGTTCACATGGAGGCGCACGTCCGGTTCGATCCCCGCGTACAGGGCGACGAGCTTCGCGGCCTGGTACGCCAGGTTGGCCTCGTCCGTCGGCAGCGTCCCGGCGCCCTCGCCCGAGAGGGTCAGCCTGATCCCCGGCCCCTCCGAGCCCTCCGCGGTGCTGAGCCGCTCGGCGGAGACGGTGTCGTGCAGGCTGATCGCCTGGTACACCGTGGACAGCGCGTGGTAGCCGTCGGCGCGGGGGTCCCCGACGCCCAGGTGCGGGTTGATCTTGGCGGGGACGTCGACGCTGATCGACGGCCCGGCGGGCTGGGCGGGCGCGGTCTGTCCGGTCATTCTCAGGCCTCCTGCGGTGGCGGTGCGGTCTCGCCCAGCGCCTCCCTGGCGTCGGCGAGGGCGATGAACTCCGCTATGTCCAACGACTCACCCCGCCTGGTGGGTTCGATGCCCGCCCGTTCGAGCACCGCGTCCGCGCCCGCGCCGGCCCACGACTTGAGCGACTGGCGCAGCATCTTGCGCCGCTGCCCGAACGCGGCGTCGACCGCGCCGAAGACCTCGACGCGGTTCGCCTCCGGGCTCTCGATGCGCTCGAAGGCGACCAGGGCGCTGGCGACGTTGGGCACCGGCCAGAAGACGTTCTGCGAGACCGAGCCGGCGCGCCGCGCCTTGGCGTACCAGGCCATCTTGACGCTGGGCGCGCCGTAGATCTTCGAGCCGGGCTGCGCGGTGAGCCGGTCGCCCACCTCGGCCTGGACCATCACCAGGCCCTTCCGGAGGCTCGGGAAGTGCTCCAGGGCGTGCAGGACGACGGGCACGGCCACGTTGTAGGGCAGGTTCGCGACGAGCGCGGTGGGCGGCTCGGGCAGCTGCTCGGGGCGGATGCGGGCGGCGTCGGCCTCCACGACCGTGAGCCGCCCGTGCTCCTCGGGGGCGCGGTGGGCGACCGTGGTGGGCAGGGCGAGGGCGAGCTTCGGGTCGATCTCGACGGCGACGACGCGCCGGGCGGTCTCGATGAGCGCCAGGGTGAGCGAGCCGAGTCCCGGGCCGACCTCCATGACGACGTCGTCGGCGTCGAGCTTCGCGGCGGCGGCGATGCGGCGCACCGTGTTCGCGTCGACGACGAAGTTCTGGCCCCACTTCTTCGTCGGCGAGATCGCCAGGCCCCGCGACAGGGCCCGGACGTCGCCCGAGGTCAGCAGGCGGGCCATCAGCCCTGGCCCCCGGCCAGGAGCGGCTCGAGCTTCAACCCCGGGTGGTCGTTGACGATGGTCTGGATCCGGTACTTGTTCGGCAGGGCCACCAGGTGAGCGCCGTCCCGGGGGCGCGTGAACACCTCGACGCCCGGCGAGGTGCGCAGGCGGGCCGCGCCCTCGGCGTCGGTGAGGCGCGCGAGCTGGTACGGCAGGTGGTCGATGGTGGCCGGGACGTCGAACTCGGCGGCCAGGCGCGCGACGGTGACCTCGAACTGGAGCGGGCCGACCGCGGCGAGCACGGGCGTGGCCTCGCCGCGGCGCTCGGAGTAGAGCACCTGCACCACGCCCTCGGCGTCGAGCTGGGCGATGCCGCGGCGGAACCGCTTGGCCTTGGAGGTGTCGTGCATCTGGAGCGCCCCGAAGTGCTCGGGCGCGAACGCCGGCAGCGGCGGGAACTCGACGGCCCTCCCGGTGTAGATCGTGTCGCCCACCGACAGGCCGGTGGCGTTGACCAGGCCCACGATGTCGCCGGGCCAGGCCTCCTCGACGGTGTCGCGGGAGGCCCCGAAGAGCGTCTGCGCGTACTTGGTGGACATGGTGCGGCCGGTCTGGGCCTGCGTGACCTGCATGCCGCGCTCGAACTTGCCGGAGCAGACGCGGATGAACGCGAGCTGGTCGCGGTGGGAGGCGTTCATGTTCGCCTGGGACTTGAACACGAACCCGGAGAAGCCCGCCTCCAGTTCGCGCGGCCCGCCCGCGGCGTCGTCGCGCGCGAACGGGGAGGGCGCGATGTCCACCAGGAGGTCGAGGAGCTGGCCCACGCCGAAGTGCACGAGCGCGGCCCCGAACAGGGTCGGGGTGGTGTGCCCGGCCTCGAAGGTCTTCGGGTCGAAGTCGGCCTCGACCTCGGAGAGGAGCTCGGACTCCTCGCGGGCGCGCTCGTAGTCGGGGCCGAACGCGGCGAGCGCGGCGTCCTCGTCCAGGAACTCGGCCACGGCCAGCTGCTGGCCGCCGGGGGAGCGCTCGTAGCGGACCATGCCCGGCACCTGCGGGCCCGCCTCGCGCCGGCCCTCGTCCCCTCCGGCGAACCCGACCCGCTCGATGACCCCGCGGAACTCGCCGCCCACGCCGACCGGCCAGGTCACCGGGGTCGGCTTGATGCCGATGCGGGTCTCGATCTCCTCGATGAGCTCGAGGGCGTCCTTGGCGGGGCGGTCCCACTTGTTGACGAAGGTGATGACGGGGATGCGCCGGGCCCGGCACACCTCGAACAGCTTCAGGGTCTGCGGCTCGAGGCCCTTGGCGGCGTCCAGGAGCATCACGGCGGCGTCGACGGCGGTGAGGACCCGGTAGGTGTCCTCGGAGAAGTCGGCGTGGCCAGGGGTGTCGAGGAGGTTCACGACGCAGCCGCGGTACTCGAACTGGAGGGCCGCGGAGGTGATGGAGATGCCGCGGTCCTGCTCCATGGACATCCAGTCGGAGACCACGCCCTTGCGGTCGCCCTTGCCGTGGACGGCGCCGGCCGAGGAGATGGCGCGGCCGTACAGGGCCAGGGCCTCGGTGATCGTCGACTTGCCGGCGTCGGGGTGGGAGATCACCGCGAAGGTGCGGCGGCGCGCGGCCTCGGCCGCGATGTGGCTGGACATGGGTTCCTCAAGGTGTGGCGTGACTGGATTGGGAGGGCGGAGCGGGCCCGACGTTCAACCATAGCCGTGGACGGCGACGCGGGCGCGCCGCTCTACCCTGCCAGTTCGGCCTTCACGATCCCGGCCACGACCTTGCCGTCGGCGCGCCCGGCGGTCTTCGGGCCGAGGGCCTTCATGACCTTGCCCATGTCCTTGGGGCCGGTGAAGCCGCCCTCGGCGATCGCGTCGCGCACCAGCCGCGTGACTTCGGCCTCAGTCAGCTCGCTCGGCAGGTACCGCTTGATCACGGCCTCCTCGGCGAGCTCGGCGTCCGCCGCCTCGGCGCGCCCGCCCGCGCGGAACGCCTCGGCCGCCTCCCGCCGCTGCTTCGCCTGCTTCACCAGGACCTTCACCACGTCGGTGTCGTCGAGCTCGCGCGGGGCGCTGCCTGCGATCTCTTCGTTCTTCACCGCCGCCAGCACCATGCGCAGCGTGCCCAGCGTCACCTTGTCCTGGGCCTTGAGGGCGGCTCGCATATCGGTTTCCAACTGGGTCTTCAGCTCGTTCATATCTCGACAATCTACCGTTGGGGTATGAAGATCAGCCGTGGACTTGCCGCAGCAGCCGGGATCGGGGTCGGCGCCGGGGCGCTGGCACTCGCCTACGCCTCCCTATACGAGCGCGTCCAGTACACGCTCCGGCACTTCGCGGTGCCGGCGCTGCCCGAGGGCGCCGAGCCCATCCGCGTCCTGCACATCTCCGACCTGCACATGACGCCCGGCCAGGTGCGCAAGGCCCACTGGGTCGCGTCCCTGGCCGCGCTCGACCCGGACCTGGTGCTCCTCACCGGCGACAACCTGGCCCACCCGGACGCGGTGGACCTGGTGTCCAAGACGCTCCGGCCGCTCCTGGGCGCCCCGGGCGCGTTCGTGTTCGGCTCGAACGACTACTACGCGCCGGTGTTCAAGAACCCGCTCCAGTACTTCAACCCGAACCACGAGCACAAGTACGGGGAGCCGCTGCCGACCGAGGAGCTGCGGAAGGTCCTCACCGACGGCGGGTGGTCCGACCTCAACAACCACGCGGTCGACAAGGTCGTGGCCGGGCTCGACGTCCACTTCGCGGGCGTGGACGACCCCCACTTCGACCTCGACGACTACGAGCTGGTCGCCGGGCCGGTGCCGCAGGGCGCCGACCTGTCGATCGGGCTGACCCACTCGCCGGAGCCGCGCGTGCTCGACGAGTTCGCGCGCGACGGCTACGACTTCGTCGCGGCCGGGCACACCCACGGGGGGCAGGTCTGCGTGCCCGGGTACGGGGCGCTGGTCACCAACTGCGGGATCGACCGGGAGCGGGTCAAGGGCCTGCACCCGTGGGAGGACATGTGGCTGCACGTCTCGGCGGGGCTGGGCACCAGCCCGTACGCGCCGGTGCGGTTCGCGTGCGCCCCGGAGGCGAGCCTCCTGACGTTCGTGCCGCGGGCCTTCTAGCCGCGGGCGGGGCCCGGGTGTGACCGGGCCCCGACCTTCGCGGACCCCGTTCGACGAGCGCAGGGAGCCTCGGGTAGCATTTCAACCCGATGCGGATGCCCAGCGTGCGCACGGAAAACAGAACATCGGGTTGTGGCGCAGCTTGGTAGCGCACCTCGTTCGGGACGAGGGGGTCGCAGGTTCAAATCCTGTCAACCCGACCACAGCGAAGAGGGGGCCGAAAGGCCCTCTTTTTCGTTCGCGAACGGCTCGACCTCGCGCTCGCTCGTCTTGACGACGAAGCGCCCGTCCCGCAGGTGCGCCCAGCGGTCGTCGAGCGCGACCGAGTCGAGCAGGTCGCAGATCAGCCGGGCGTGGGCGAGATGGTCGACGGCGAACGCGACCTCGTAGCCGTCCGCCGTTGCGGTGCGGGTGTCGGCGACGGTGACGCCGGCGTTCGTGATGAGCGCGCGAAGGGGGCCGACCGCCCCGGAGGCGAGGAGCTCCCCGGCGCGGTCGGCGGGCCATCGCCGTCACCGCCGAGCGGCCGAGCCCGCCCGTCGGGCCCGTGACGAGCACGGTGCCCGCGCTCACCAGGCCACCGGTCCCTGCGCGGCGGTGAACGTCCCCGTCGGGCCGTCCGGTCCGAGCAGGGCCGCCCGCACGATGATCTCGGCGCCCTCTTCTACGGTCTGCGTGCCGGTGCCGCCGTTGAGGTCGGTGTTCGTGTAGCCGGGGTCGACCGCGTTGACGCGGATGCCGGGGAGCGCCTTGGCGTACTGGACCGTGATCGCGTTGACCGCCGCCTTCGACGTCGGGTAGCCGAGGCCCGGATAGAAGTGGACGGGGCTCGCGGGATCGCTGAGGCCGGCGAGTGAGCCGAGGCCGCTGGAGACGTTGACGATGACGGGCGCGGCGGAGCGCTGGAGCAGTGGGAGGAGGGCGTGCGTCGTCCTCACGATGCCGAAGACGTTGGTCTCGAAGGTCGTGCGCAGTTCGTCGGCGGTCGTGTCCGCCGGGGCCGGGACCGCGTTGCCGGGGAGGCGCGGTTCGACGCCGGCGTTGTTGACGAGCACGTCGAGCCCGCCTTCCGCCTCGAGCTGCGCCGCGGCGGCGCGGACGGAGGCGTCGTCGGTCACGTCGAGGTGCATGAACCGGGCGCCGAGTTCGCGGGCGGTGGCGCGCCCGCGGGCCTCGTCGCGGGCGCCGACGTAGACGGTGTGCCCGGCGGCGGTGAGGCGGCGGGCGGTCTCCCGGCCGAGGCCCTTGTTCGCCCCGGTGATGAGTGTCGTGGTCATGCGTCGATCCTCGGGCTTTTTCGGAGCGGCGGGCAGTCGTCCGCTTGTCGTAGGAACGGCAGGGCCAGGACACGGGCCGCCGTCCGATGCACACTCGACCTATGGAGCACTGGGATTTCGGTCAGGCGGTGCGCCGCTGGCGCGACCGCGTCTCACCCGGATCGGTCGGGGTCCCCGTCGGCGGGCGGCGCCGCGCGGCCGGCCTGCGCCGGGAGGAGCTCGCCGGGCTCGCCGGGATCTCGGTCGACTACCTGACCAGGCTCGAGCAGGGCCGGGCGACCTCGCCGTCCGTCCAGGTCGTCGAGGCGCTCGCCCGCGCCCTCCGGCTCACCGACGGCGAGCGCGAGCTCCTCTTCCGGCTCTCGGGGCAGCCCGTGCCGAGCCGCAAGACCGTCTCCTCGCGGATCACCCCGAGCGTGCAGCGCCTGCTCGACCGGCTCGCGAACACGCCGGTGGCCGTCTACGACGCGACCTGGACCCTCGTCGTCGCCAACGCCCCGTACGACGCGCTGATGGGCGCGGCCTCCGCCTGGCAGGGCATCGAGCGCAACAGCATCTGGCGCAACCTCGTCGGGCCCGGCAACCGGGTCGTCCACACCCCCGAGGAGCAGGCGGAGCTCCAGGCGCAGCTCGTCGCCGATCTGCGGCTCACGGCGGCCCGCTACCCCGCCGACCCCCGCCTCCACCGCCTCGTGAGGAGGCTCGGCGCGCACAGCCCCCGTTTCGTCGAACTGTGGGGGGCGGACGCCCCGGATCCGAGGAGCGGCCGGCGCAAGACCATTGAGCACCCCGAGGTCGGGCCGATAGCGCTCGACTGCGACACCCTCGTCGTCGCGGAGGACGACCTGCGCATCATGGTCTACTCGGCCGAACCCGGTACCGAGGACGCCGAGCGCCTCGCCCTCGCCGTCGTGCTCGGCACGCAGACGCTCGTGGAGTGAGCAGGCGTGCCCTCGCCCGCACCGGCGCGCCGCCGCTTGTCCGGGCGAGCCGAGTCCGCAGCGGGGTTTCCGGCCTCGTTTCCGCTCGGGGCCTTCGCCATGCCCCGAACGAGTGAGGGCCTAACGGCTGGTAGCCGTTCGACCGCAAGAAGGATTCACGGGTCCCGGGATGCGGGCATAACCTGCTCGTACCCCTGCACGCTCCTCCTACCCTTATGGGAGACGACCGTGTCCACCGATCCCTCGACGGCGGGTCCGCAGCGGACCCGCGTCAAATCCTGGTCCCAGATGTCGACGGCCGAGAAGGTCGCCGTGATCCTCGTCCTCGCCGTCCCGGTGCTGTGCTGCGGCGGCGTCCTCAACATGATCGACGACGACGATCCCGAAACGGAGACGATCGCCGGGGAACCGACCGAGGACGAGACCTCGGAGTCCGGATTCGAACTCCCCTCGGACCGCACGACCTTCTACGGTTCCACCGAAGCGCCCACGTCGGCTTCCCCCGAACCCGAGCCCACCACCGAGGAAGCGGCCGAGGAGGAGCGGGAGGAGGCCGAGGAGGTCTACTACGAGAACTGCGACGCCGCCCGCGACGCGGGCGTCGCCCCGCTCTACGAGGACGAGGACGGCTACCGCAGCGGACTCGACGGCGACGGCGACGGCGAGGCCTGCGAGGACTCGTCCTCCTCCGGCGGAGGCGGCGGTAGCGGCGGGGACGACAGCGGCGGCGGCGATGACGACGACGATGACGGCGGCGTCTACTACGAGAACTGCGACGCGGCCCGCGCCGCCGGCGCCGCACCGGTCTACGCCGGCCACCCCGGCTACGGTTCCCATCTCGACCGCGACGGCGACGGCGTCGCCTGCGAGTGAGCCCGCCTCCCGCTCGGGGGTGGAGAAAACTTCACCCCCGAGTCGGAGCCCAGCGGCAATGTGGGAGGCCGCCCCGCGAACCTACTGTTCTAGGCATGGACATCTCAGCGACGCCGGCGCCCCTCTGGCGCCAAGCCCCGCTCATCGCGGTGCGGGCCCTATGGGAAGGGGAGACGTGGCGCTCCCTCATGCACCTCGTGACCGGCGGCGTGATCGGCCCCCTCGGCGGGAGCGTCATCGTCGGCCTGGTGGCCACGGCCTTCGCCGGACTCCTCACCGTCGTGGTCCCGCTCCTCGCGCTCGGCGCGATGCTGGTCGTCAGCGGCGTCCTCGCCGCGGTGCAGCGCAGCCGCCACGCCGCCTTCCTCGGCGCCCGGTGGCCCGCGGCGCCCACGCCGGCGGTGACATTCTCGCTCCGCGCCGTCCTGGACGTCCTGCGCAGCCCCAAGACCTGGCGGCCCTTCTCCTACAACGTCATCGCCGGCCTCTACGGCCCGTTCGCGGCGCTCTTCGCCGCGGTGGCCTGGACGTTCGGCCCGGCCATGCTCGCCGCCCCGCTCCTGGGGGCCTCCGGCAGCGGCGTGAGCCTGCGGCACTGGATCCTGTGCGGCGCCGGGCTCGTCACGGTGCTGGGCGCGCCCTGGCTCACCCGCGGCCTGGCCGCACTCGACGCGCTCATGGCCCGCCAGCTCCTGGGCGCCAACCGGGTCGAGGAGCTGGAGCTGCGCGTCACCGACCTCACCGCCAGCCGCGACTCCACGGTGGACGCGGCGGACGCGGAGCGGCGCCGCATCGAGCGCGACCTCCACGACGGCGCCCAGCAGCGCCTCACCTCCCTCGCCATGAACCTCGGCATCGCCCGCGCCACCCTCACCGACCTGCCCGAGGACGCCGCCAAGGCCCTCGCTCAGGCCCACGAGGAGTCCAAACAGGTCCTCACCGACCTACGGGACCTCGTGCGCGGCCTGCACCCCGCCGTCCTGGAGGACCGCGGCCTGGACGCCGCCCTCTCGGCGGTGGCCGCCCGCTCGCCGATCCCCGTCCGCCTCAAGGTCGACATGGACCGCCGCGTCGCCCGCGACGTCGAGGCCGTCGCCTACTTCGTGGTCTCCGAGACGCTCACCAACGCCGCCAGGCACTCCGGGGCCGAGCACGCCGCCGTCGAGGTGGCCCTCGCCGGGGAGCGCCTGCGGCTGAGGATCGTCGACGACGGCCGCGGCGGCGCCGACCCCGAGGGCGGCACCGGCCTGAAGGGGCTCGCCGACCGCGTCCGCTCGGTCGACGGCACCTTCCACCTGACCAGCCCGCTCGGCGGGCCCACCACCATCGAAGCGGAGCTGCCATGCGCGTCGTGATCGCCGAAGACTCGGTCCTGCTCAGAGAGGGCCTCGCCCGGCTCATGGAGATCGGCGGCATGGAGGTCGTCGACACGGTCGGGGACGCCGAGGCGCTCCTGCGCTCGGTCGAGCGCGACTGCCCCGACCTCGTGGTCGCGGACGTGCGGATGCCGCCCGACCAGAGCGACGAGGGCGTCCGCGCGGCCCTGGTGCTGCGCCGCCGCTACCCCGACCTGGCGATCCTCATGCTCTCCCAGTACGTCGAGGAGCGGTACGCGGTCGAACTGCTCACCGGGCAGATGCGCGGCATCGGGTACCTCCTCAAGGACCGGGTGGCCGACGTCGCCGAGTTCCTCGACTCGCTGCGCCGCGTCGCCGCCGGCGGCACCGCCCTCGACCCGGAGGTCATCTCGCAGCTCCTGGTCCGCCGCGACGGCGACGAGCTCGACCGCCTCACCCCCAGGGAGCGGGAGGTCCTGTCGCACATGGCGGAAGGCCGCTCCAACGCCGGCATCGCGGAGGTCCTGTTCCTCTCCGAAGGCGCCGTCAGCAAGCACATCAACTCGATATTCACCAAGCTCGGGCTCCCGCCCTCCGACAGCGGCAACCGCCGCGTGCTCGCCATTCTCAAGTTCCTGCAAGGCAACCCGAAGGACCGGTCATGATCGACACCCCCGAGAAGCAGTCCGACACCGCCCTCCCCGACGAGCCCGCGTACCCCAACCGCAAGGTCTGGTGGATCGTCGGCGGCACGCTCACCGGCGCCCTGCTCCTGTTCGTCATGGCCGTCGCCGGCGTCTGGATCTGGGCGGCCTCCTCGCCCGAGGAGTGGACCACCACCGACGAGCGGTTCGCCGGCCCGGTCACCAACGCCGACATCGGCGTCGACCTCGGCGACATCGAACTGGAGCAGGCCTCCGGGACCGATGTCGAGCTGCGCTCCCACGCCGTGTGGCGCGGGAGCCAGCCCGAGGTCGCCGAGGAGGTCATCGGCAGCCGCTTCACCGCCATGGCCGCCTGCGACGACGGCTGGGGCCTGTTCAGCGGCATCAACGAATGCCGCGTGGACTACACGATCGCGCTCCCCGCGGGCACCGCCGCGGAGGCCGCCACCGAGGTCGGCGACATCCGCATGGACGGGCTCGACGGCGACGTCGCCGTGGAGACCAGCGTGGGCGACGTCCACGGCGTCGACCTGCGCACCGCCGACCTCGAGGTCGAGGCCAGCGTCGGCAACGTGGAACTGGAGTTCGAGCAGGTCCTCGGCGACATCACCGTCACCGCCGGCACCGGCGACGTCGTCATCGAGGTCCCCGACGACGGCACCGTCTACGCGGTCCGGTTCGACGCCGGCGTGGGCGAGCAGGACATCGACATCGCGACCGACGCCGAGGCGAAGGCCGACCGGGTCATCTCGGTGAACGCGGGCGTCGGCGACCTGACCGTCAGGTACGCCGCCTGACCTCCAGACCCGACACCGGAAACCCGAACGCCGCCCGCGACCGCCCGGTCGCGGGCGGCGCCGCGTCCGGACCCGTTGCGCCGCAGACGGTCAGCGGGCGTGTCAGCATCGCCGGGACCGGTATCAGCGCCGTATCAGCCCCGCGTCAGCACGGCGGGCGAACCTGTCGGCATGGAGCCGAGCACCACCGGATTCCCGGAGGCGCCCGGCTCGGACCCCGATCCGCTCGAACCGAAAGAGCCCGCCATGAACACCGTCCGCACCGCCCGCCCCGCCGCCGTCGCGTTCGCCGCCGTCCTCCACTTCGCGATCGCGCTGGCGTTCGCCTCGATCCCGGCCGTCGGCCTCCTCTACGGCGCCGACGTCCAGGCCGCCGCCGAAGCCGAGGCCGCCCGCCAGGGCCGGGACCCGGGCGTGCTGGCCGCGGCCGGACTCGCCTTCGACGAGCGCGGCGTCGCGATCTGGGCGCCGTTCGCCATCGCCGCCGCCGTCGCGGCCCTCGGCGCACTGCTCCTGGCGGGCAAGCGGTTCGCCCGCGTCCTCTCCTTCATCGCACTGCCGCTGGTACTGGCCGGGAACGCGCTCATCATGGCCGGCAACGCCGCCGCCGCCGAGAAGGTGCAGGCCGTGTTCGACGCCTCGGACGACGCGGCCGTGCGCTCCCTCGACGCCGCCGCCCTCTTGGACGCCGCCTACGCCGCCTACCCCGGTTGGCTGCCGGCCCTCGAAGGCGCCCGCTTCGCGGTGATCGTCGCCGGCTGCGTCCTCGGCGTCGTCCTCCTGGCCCTGCGCCCGGCCCGCGGCCACTTCCGCAAGGCGGAGCGGCTGTAAGCGAGGCGAGCCGTTCCGGCGGCGGCCGCACCACCGTGGTGCGGCCGCCGCCAATGCCAGTGCCGTCAACGCCGGTGCCGTCCCGCAGCGGGTGGCGTAGTGTTCGCGGGCATGACGGAACTCCTGCACCTGACCGAGCCGGCCCTGTGGGAGGCCGCCCTGGCCTCGGGCCGGTACGAGGGCTCGACACGCGGGCGGACGCTCGCCGATGAGGGCTTCATCCACTGCTCGCTCCCCGAGCAGCTCCCGGCGGTCGCGGCGCTCGTGTACGGGGACTTCACCGGGCCGCTGGTGGTCCTGGTCATCGACCCCGAACTCGTGGACGCGCCCCTCCGCTACGAGGCCCCCGCCCCGGGCGCGGAACGCTACCCGCACCTCTACGGGCCGCTCCCGACCGGCGCCGTCGTCGATGTGCGGCCGTGGAAGCCCTGAGCGCCTTCCGGTCTCAGCCCCGGGCGCTCTCCGCGAGCAGCAGTTCGACCGCCGCGTCCCGGCCCATCGCGGTGCCGCGCTCGAAGGACTCCTCGAACGCCCGGTCGCCGAGCGCCTCCCGCGCCCGCTCGGGGGTGCGCAGGGCCGCGTCGTACCCGCGTCCGTCCGCAGCGCCCAGCAGCGCGAAGGCCGCCCCCAGCAGCGTCGCCGCGCGGTCCGCGCCCCCGTCCGCGAGGGCGACGGCGGCGCCGACCCTGGCGGCCACGGCGAGGTTCGGGTCCGCCGCCGCCGTCAGGTGTGAGCTCGTCAGCGCGCCGAGCCTGCGGCGCGCCAGCGCCGCGTCGCCTTCGGCGAGGGCGGCCACGGCGCGCAGCGCCGCCCCCCACACCTGCACCCGCGAGTCCTCCACGCTGCCGTCGAAGACCCGTTCGGCGGCGTCGAGCTCGCGCAGCGCCTCGGCCCGGTCGCCCGCGTGCAGCAGCACCTGGGCGCGGCACCACCGCACGTACGCCGTGGTGTGCGGGTCGCGGTCGGCGTCGGTCCGCTCCGAAGCCAGCGCCAGCGGCTCCCAGGCGCGCTCGACCGCGCCGCCGAGGGCGGTGGCGAGGCCCAGCTCGGCGTAGGTCTCGGCGGCGTCGGCGGCCGTCCCGAGCTCGTCGAGGAGCCGCGCCGCCCGGGCGAGCGCCTCCCGGGCCGCGTCGTGGTCGCCGCGCCGTGCCCAGTACTCGGCGCGCATCCGCAGGACCGACGCCAGGCCGAAGCGCTCGCCCAGCACCGTGAACTCGGCCTCGGCCCGCTCGACCTGCGCGGCGCCTTCGGGACCGGTCGAGCCCTCGCCGACGGCCGCCGCCGTGAGCAGGACGATGCCCCGCTCCCAGCCCCCGGCCGAGGCGAGGTCGCCCGCGACGTCCGGGTCGGACAGGAACGCCGGGGCGATGGCCATGAGCGCCCGTCCTGCGATCCCGCCGCCCGCCTTGCGGCCCAAGGCGATGCCTTCGGTGATCGAGCGGGCCCCCGCCTCGGGGTCGCCGAGCTGGCTCTGCGACATGCCCGTCATGAGCAGGACCGCGGGCCGCAGTGGCGCGGGGACCTCGCCGGGCAGGCCCAGCACGGCCGCGAACCAGTGCTGGAGCTGGCTGCGGAAGCCGCGCAGATGCCAGTACCAGAACAGGGCCGCGACCATCCGCAGACCGGTCTCCTTGTCGCCGTTCGCGACCGATCGGCCGAGGACCGCGAGCAGGTTGTCGTGCTCGGCGTCCAGGCGCGCCATCGCCTCGAGCTGGACGGCCGACCGGGTCTCGTCGTCGGACCGCTCGGCCAGGTCGACGCAGTAGCGGGCCATGGCGTCCCGCTCGGCCTCGCCGTCCCCGTCGCGGTCCAGCCGCGCGGCCGCGTAGGACCGGATGGTCTCGAGCATCCGGTACCGACCGCCATCATGTTCCACAAGGGACTTGTCGACGAGCCCGGCGAGCGCGCCGAGGTCGCCGACCCGGTCCAGGCCGACCCCGCCGGGGTAGACCGACATCCACATCGCCAGGGCCCGTTCGGCGTCCGAGAGCAGCTCCCAGCTCCAGGCGATGACGCCCTCCAGGGTGCGGTGCCGCTCGGGGGCGGTGCGGTCGGCCCCGGCGAGCAGCGCGAACCGGTCGTCCAGGCGGGCGGCGATCTGGGCCGCGTCCAGGGCCCGCATGCGCGCGGCGGCCAGCTCGACGGCGAGCGGCAGGCCGTCCAGGCGGCGGCAGATCTCCACGACCGCAGGGGTGTTGGCCGCGTCGAGGGCGAAACCGGGACGGACCGCGGCGGCCCGTTCGCAGAACAGCCGCACCGCCGGGCTCTCCTCAGGACGGTCGGCCGACAGCGGCAGCGGCGGGATCGGGTACAGCCGCTCGCCGCCGATCGCGAGGGCTTCGCGGCTGGTGGCGAGGATGCGCAGGCCCGGGCAGGCGCCCAGGAGCCGGGCGGCGAGGGCGGCGGCGGCCCCGATCCGGTGCTCGCAGTTGTCGAGCACCACGAGCGCGTCCTGATCGGCGAAGTACTCCTCCAGGCGGGAGGCCGCGTCGTGCGCGGAGGGCTCCAGCAGCCCGGCCTCGCGGGCGCCCACGGCGCGGAGCACCGCGGGCGCGACGTCGGCGTCGTCGACCACCGCCGCCAGCTCGACCAGCCACACCCCTTGCGGCGCGAGGTCGGACATGCGGGCGGCGGCCTCGACCGCCAGGCGCGTCTTGCCCGCGCCGCCGGGCCCGGTGACGGTGACCAGGCGCGCGGCCGCGAGGGCCGCCGCGAGCGCTTCGAGGTCGGCCTCGCGCCCGACCAGGCTGGTCAGCTGGGCTTTGAGGTTGCTGCGGCGCCGCTCGGGGCGCGCGGTCGGCGCGGCGCTCCGGCGCAGGACGTGGAGGTGCAGTTCGGCCAGTTCGGCGGAGGGGTCGGCGCCGAGCTCGTCGGCGAGCCGCCCGCGGGTCCGCTCGAACACGTCGAGGGCCTCGGCCGGGCGGCCGGTGGCGTAGAGGGCGCGCATGAGCAGGGCCTGCCAGCGCTCGTCGAGCGGGTGCGCGGCGGCGACCGGTTCGAGTTCGGCGAGCACGTCGGCGCCGGCCGCGATCTCGAGGGCGAGGCGCTCGCGGGCGGTCTCCGAGCGCAGGCGTTCGAGCCTGACCGCCTCGGCCCGGGCGAAGCGGAGGTCGAGCAGGTCGGCGAAGGCCGCTCCGCGCCAGAGGGACTCGGCTTCGCGGAGGGCGGCGAGGTCGCCGCGGCGGCCGGTCTCGGCGAGGCGTTCGAAGCGGAGGACGTCGACGTCGGCCGGGTCGAGGGCGAGCCGGTAGCCGGCGGTGCCGCGTGTGAGCCGCTCGGCGCCGACGGCGCGGCGCACGCGTGAGACGAGGGCTTGGAGCGCGTTCGCGGAGGGCGCCTCGCCTTCCCAGACGGCGTCGGTGAGGGTGTCGGCCGAGATCTCGCGGCCCGGTTCGAGGGCGAGGCGGGCGACGAGCGCGCGGAGCCGGGCCCCGGCGAGTTCGACGGGCTGGTCCTCGTCGTCGCGGACGGCGAAGGGCCCGAGCAGGAGTACGCGCATACGGGCAAGTGTGCCCTGCCCCGCCGACCAGGCCGGGAGCGGCGGCGCGGAACGAGGCGCACGCCGAAGGCGACGGGCGCTGCACGGGCCCCTGGACACAAGGGTGTCCGAAGGGTGCGACAAAACGGCCGGGGCATCCGGACCGCCGCCCCGCTGCTGGCGGGGAGGTGCGACCTCCATGCCGATCGGGAGCGTGATCGCGGTGGCCGACCCGCTGCCGGCGGGATGTCCGGCTCCGCGCCGAGGAGGACCCGCCACGACCGCTGCCCGCACGCCGCCGGCGGCGATGCGAGAAACTTTTTCCCCCGAATGAGGACCGCTGGGGCGGAAATTGTCGGACCCGGTGGATACGGTCGCCGCGGCAACTGAATAGCGAGCGCGGCGCCTTCGGGCGAGGCGCGATCGACCGATTGGACGGTGCGATGGCGGCAACGAGACCATCAGTCAGTTCACGGAACCAGGCCGGGCCGCAGGCCCACGCCGACCACCCCGGCGGCATCGCCCCGCCGGACGCGGGCCTTCCGGCCGACGCGGAACCCACCACCGATTCCCGGGCCCCGGCCCTGTTCGCCGATCACCTGCTCGGCACCGCACCACTCGATCCGAGCCCCGCCGAGCACTCGGCGGGCACCGCCCCGCCGATGCCGGGCCCCTTCCCGGACCGCGGCGCCGGAGCGGCGAGACCGTTCTCGGAGCAGGGCGACACGCTGCAAGGACCCGAGATGGTCGCACGGGCACTGCCGTTCGCCACAGTCCCCTCCGAGCCGCTGCGGGAGCATTTCACCAGGTGGCTGCTCTGCTCGCTGGCCCACACCGCCCGGAGGCGCGGTCTCGCCGGGACCGAAGCGCGGCGGACCGGACCGGCGCGAGCGGCACCGGACGCCGCACCGGGCCCTGAACCGGAGCGGTCATCCGGACCAGAAGGCACCGGAGCGGCCGCGCAAGGCGCGGCACCAGGCGCCGAGCCGGGGCGGCCATTCGAACCGGAAGGCGTCGCGGCAGTCGCGGAAGACGCCACGCCGGGTTCCGCGCCACGGCGGCCATCTGAACCGGAAGGCACCGCGGCGGCCGCGAAACCCGAGGCTGGAGTTCTTACCGGGCCCACACACCTACTGGGAGGCCCCGCCGCAAAGCGGCGGCGCCGACCCGCCGGCACGGCCCGATCGAAGCCGCGACCGCCCGCATTCGGGACTCCGCTCGGGACCGGCGATCCGGCTGCTCTGCCGTCCGAACCCGAGACACCGCCTGAAACCGGCGATCCGGCTGCTCTACTGCCCGAACCCGAGACCGGCGGTCCGGACGCGCGCCCGCGGCCCCGGTTCGTGCGGCGGGGCGACCCGACGGTGTGGGTCACCAAGTCGTTCCTGCGCTCGCGCGGCTGGACCGAGGCCGCGATCCGCGACTTCCTGCCCGAGCCCGAGGGCCTGAAACCGAACCCGCGATTCCCCGCCACCGGGGCGCCGATGCGGGTCTGGAGGCCGGAGACCGTGGGGGCGGCCGAGCGCGCGCCGGAGTGGCAGGCCTGGTTGGAGCAGTCGCTGCGGCGCAGGCGGACCTCACTGGAATCGCTGTCGGCCTCCGACGACGCGGACTTCCGCCTCCGGCTCGAGACCGCCGCGAAGGCCATCGAACCGCATGTCGACCGCCCTGCGGAGGTTTGCGCGGACCGCCCGGCGGAAACCGAGGGGGAAGGCGGTGATGCCGACGGCCGGTGACGTCCGATCTTGAGCATTCGGAGTCGGTGAATCGCCGGTCTGCGCGTCGCCCGGCTCCTAGGTTGGAGGGCGGTCGGCAACCGCCGGTCTGATTCGGCGCACCGGGAAATCCAAGGAAGGGAGCCGGACATGAGTGATTTCGCGTTCGCGGGGAAGGTCTTCGAGATCCGTCTCGACAACGGGGTCGTCTTCCACAACACCTACGGGCCCGAAGGCGACAAGCTCCGCTACGAGATGATCGACGGCGCCGCCGAGGGCGGCTCGGGGACCGTCGACCTGTACGTGGGGGAGGTCTCCGACGGCGTCTACCTGGTGGGCTGGAACGAGGTCTCGGGAGCGGCGGTGGCCCATGTCATGGACTTCAACACCAAGCGGCTCACCGCGTTCTGGTCGTTCGACGAGGGCGGCGGGCGGTCCGCGGAGGTGCGCACCGGGACCTTCCAGGAGCGGGACCTGTCGGGAGGTGGCCTAATGGAGCAATAGCCGTTTTCGGTCGCAGCGAAGGGGGAAACCCGGCTAGGTCAGTGGATGAGGGCGGCGGTGATGGTCATTATCAGTCGCCGCAACGCCGCAACGCCGCAACGCCGCAACGCCGCAACGCCGCAACGCCGCAACGCCGCAACGCCGCAACGCCGCAACGCCGCAACGCCGCAACGCCGCAACGCCGCAACGCCGCAACGCCGCAACCGGCCTACGCCAGCTTGAACCCGGCGGCGGTCGCCAGTTCTCCCGCGATCGCGACGGCCTGGTCTGCCGTGATCAGCGCGCCGCGCAGGCTCATCAGGCCCGTGATGCCGCTCAGATCCGACCGGCGGAGGTCGCAGCCCTTGGCGTTCGACACGCGTGAGAAGTCCGCGCCCGGGAACGTGCAGTCGATGAACACCGCCTTCGAGAAGTCGCCCAGGAAGGTCGCGTTCATGAAGCGGCACCGCTCGAACACCAGCGGTCCCTTCGCGGTCCCGATCGAGACGCCGGCGAAGTCGGCGCGGCAGTCGCCGATGTAGACGTCCTGCGCCAGTGAGAACTGGGCCTGCCAGCCCACCAGCTGGCTGTCGGTGATCTCGAGCCGCCGCGCGGTCGTCCGCTCCCAGCGCCCGTTCGACAGCACCGACCGCTCCACGGCGGTGTCGACCACCTCGAAGGGCGCCAGAGCGGTCCCGGACAGGTCGACGCCGCGCAGCAGCGACTGGTCCAGGCTGCCGTCGGCGTGGGCGCCGGTCCATTCGAGGCCGTCGACCAGCCGTTCGCTCAGCTCGAAGTCCGGATCGGGCTGCTCGTCGAGCGGTCGCAGCCGGTCGGCCTCCCACAGCGGTCGGCGCATCGAGCGCTGCTCGTCGATCTTCCTGAACTTCACCGGGCCTCCTCAGTCGTCATGACCCCGGCAGGGTACGGCACCGCACCGACATTTCCGCCCGCGCGTGTTCGAGGCCGCCGGTTTCGGCGCAGGGGAGGTTCAACAGGAGCCCGTTCGCAAGCGCCCCGGTTTCAAGGGTGCCCGGTGGGTGTGACACTTCGCCGCCCGCCGCCTCTCAGGGCATGGGCGGCGCCTGCGCGGAGCGGCCCCGAGAACCGGTCCTTTCTTCGGAGTGACGCCAAGATCATATTTGAACGTGTTCAATTTCGGGCGTATCGTTGCCTCAAAGGAGGCAGCCCCATGAAGATCGTCATCCCCGGCGGCACCGGCAACGTCGGCGCCGTCCTCGAACGCGGCCTGCTGGCCGCCGGACACCGCGTCATCGTCCTCACCCGCAACCCCTCGCGCCCCCACCACCTCCATTGGGACGGACGCACCCTCGGCCCCTGGGCCGAGGCGATCGACGGCGCCGACGCCGTTGTCAACCTCGCCGGCCGCAGCGTCAGCTGCCGCTACACCCCCGAGAACCTCAAGGCCATGATGGACTCGAGGATCGACTCCACCCGCGTCGTCGGCGAGGCCGTCGCCGCCGCGACCGCGCCCCCGCCCGTCTGGCTCCAGGCGAGCACCGCCACCATCTACGCCCACACCTTCGGCCGCGCCAACGACGAGGCCACCGGCGTCATCGGCGGCGCCGAGCCCGACGCGCCCGCCTACTGGGCCGAGAGCATCGCCATCGCACAGGCCTGGGAGCGGACCCTCGACGAGGCCGACACGCCGCACACCCGCAAGGTCGCGATGCGCTCGGCGATGACCATGAGCCCCGACCGCGGCTCGGTCTTCGACGTCCTCTCCCGCATGGTCCTGCTCGGCCTCGGCGGTCCGGTCGGCGGCGGCCGCCAGTACGTGTCGTGGATCCACGAGGAGGACTTCGTGCGCGCCGTCCTCTTCCTCATCGACCGAGCGGACCTGTCGGGCCCGGTCAACCTGGCCTCGCCGCATCCGCTGCGGCAGAAGGACTTCATGCGGGTCCTGCGCCGGGCCTGGGGCGGCCACTTCGGCCTCCCCGCGACGCGGTGGATGGCCGAGCTCGGCGCGTTCGCGCTGCGCAGCGACACCGAGCTGCTGCTCAAGAGCCGCCGCGTGATCCCCGGCCGACTGGAGGCGGCCGGGTTCGCGTTCACCTACCCCGCCTGGGAGGCCGCCGCCGACGACCTCGCCCGCCGCGTCGCCGGGAACCGCCGGTGGCCGCTGGTGCGCACCCCCGGCATCCACGTCCGCGCGGCCTGAGCCACCTCTTCGTTGGCGTCGTCGTATCGGTCCTGCCGGCATCCACGTCTGCGCGGCCTGAGCGGAGCACCTTCGCTCATCGGCACCTGCGTTGAGCGATCCGGCCGCGTGGCGGCCGGATCCGGGCCTGTGTGTTGCCGCCTGTCGGGAGGCCTCAGCTCCCGGTGCGCACCGGGGCGCCGGCCCTCCGGCCGCGCGGCGCTCGTCAGTCCCCGGCCCTGCTCCGGTGCGTCTCGACGAATGCGGCGACCGCCATGGCCGCCGCCACCGCCGCGGCCGCCCAGCACACCGCGCTGAACGACACCGCATACGCCAGCACCGAACCGAGGCCCGCTGCGACCAGGTACACCGCCCACACCCCGGCCTGCAACCGCGCCGTCCGCAGCGCGCTCCGGCCCCCGGACAGGTTGACCGACAGCGCGATGAGCGTCCCGGTGAGCACCGTCGTGGTCACCCCGGACAGGCCGATTCGCGCCGCGTGGATCGACTGCACGCCCATCGCGAACGCCGCCAGGGCGATCGCGACCTCGAACATGCCCGCCAGCCCCGCCGCCGCGAGCATGACCACCTCCACCACCAGCAGGAGCGGCACGCCGAAGCTGGTGAGCACGTGGCGCCGCGTCGCCAGCGACGCGAGCACTGCCCCGATGGCGAATCCGGCGAGGGAGAGGAACGGCCCGACCGAGGAGAGGCCGTCGTCGCGGCCGGTGAGCTCCCCGGAGAGGGCGACTGCGAGCAGCACCGCGTTCCCGGTCTGGTTGGCGACGAACTGCTGTCCGAGGCCCAGGAACCCCGCCCCGTCGACCGCGCCGGCGAGCGCCGTGAGGACCAGTGCGGTCCAGGCGTGCGCGCCGATGCGGTCGACGGGGCCGGCCATCAGCTCCGGGCGCCCTTGCGCTTGGCGGCGGCGAGCGCCACGACGCCTCCGCCGACCGCGATCAGGACGCCTGCGGCGATCACCATGGGGCCCACGGAACCGCCGGTGGTGGTCAGCGGCGGACAGCCGTCGCCGGCCGCGTCGGTCCCGCCGCCGGCCGGCGGTTCGGAGCCGTCGTCAGTGGGCGCGTCGGTGGTCGGTCCGTTCGTCGTCGGCGCGTCGGTCGTAGGTCCGTCCGTTGTCGGTCCGTCGGTCGTCGGCTCCTCGGTGGTGGGCTCGTCGGTCGTCGGCTCCTCGGAGGGCGTCGCGGTCCCGTCGGTCGGCGATTCGGTGGGCTCACAGGAGGTTTCGTCGCCGGTGGTCGGCTCGTCGGTGGTCTCGCTGGGCGACGGCTCGTCCGTCTCGCAGGCCAGCTGCGCCGCGAACGGGAAGTAGTGCACCTCGCCGCCGCTTTCACCGACGTCGCCGAAGTTCGCGTTCGCGGCGATGATCTGGCCCTCGACGTTCGCCGGGCTCACATCGCTGTAATCGGCGTCGGGGGCGAGGATGCTGCCCTCGACGGTGTCGCCGGACGCGATGTTCAGACGCGTGGTGCCCTTGAAGTTCCAGAGGATGTAGGGGGCCTGGTCACCGCTGATGCCCGCCTGGCTGGCGACGTCCCAGTCGAACTCGCCGCCGGTCCCGCCGGTGTCCACGTTGATCAGCAGCGGCGTGTCGGCGTTCGGCTGGTTCTCGAAGACGAAGTCCGCCATGTTGTTGAGGTCCTCGCCGGTCACGTTGAGGACGTTGGTGACGCCCTGCTCCAGCGTGATCCGGATCTGCTGGCCCTCGGCCACCCCGCCCTTCGGGACGGCGGCGCCCGCGGCGTCCGTCATCGCGACCTCGTGCGCCCGGCACACGAACAGGTCCTGGGACTGCGATCGGAACTCGGCGAACGCGTCGGCGAAGTCGATCGGGGAGGCCGGGCCGACCGATGCCTCCGGCTGGCGGGCCGTCAGCTCGATCCGCGGTGTGCTGTCGTAGGCGGCGCCGGAGGCCACGAGCCGGGTGTTGACCGACGCGTTGTTGTCGTCGGTGGTCCTCACGGTGGTGCCGGTGAGGTCGCCGACCTTCACGTAGCCATCGCCGAGCACCTGGACGACCGATGTCGCCGGGTCCTGGCTGTAGTCGACGCGCCCGCCCACGACGAGCGCGGTCGGCCGGGCGTCGCCGGGGACGGTGTAGGTCGCCTCGCCGTGGATGTCGACGTTGTACGAGCCCTTGATGACGAGGTCGCCGCCGGTGGCCATCGGGCCCTCCGACTCGGTCGAGACCAGCGTGGTCTCGTTCTCCACGAACGTGTTGAAGTCGAGCGCCTTCGCGAGCGGGTCGTAGGTGACCGTCGCGGCCTGCGCCACGGAGCCGGTCCCGGCGGCGTCGAAGGCTATGGCGGCCGCGGCCAGCGCCGCGACGGCCACGGCGGTGCTCGCCAATGAGAGGCGCCTGGTCCGGCGGGCGCTCGCGGATCTGATGTGCACGGTGTTTTCCCCCTGGGGATGATCGACGGTCGATGACGGTGGGGGGAACCGCGATCAGCCTATCGGCGCAACGCCCCGCAACAGGGTGAACGAAACACGGCGGTTCGCCGCGGAGCCGGGAAACCACCGGTGAAGCGGCGATCGGGCGGCGCGCTCGCCGGCGCCGCGACCGCTCACTCCGCCAGCAGTCTGAGGACCACCGGGCGCGAGACGGTGCCCGCGACCTGCTTGGCGAGCCGGTTCGCGCTCGTGCCCCGCGCGTTCGCGGCCCGCAGGGCCTCCCCGAGCGCGGCCCTCGCTTCGTCGGCCTCGGCCTGGGCCCGGCGCAGCCGCTCGGCGGCGGCCGCCACCGGATCGCCTGCGACCTCAGCACTCCGATCGTCCGAGGCCGCCGCCTCCGCATCGACCGGCGCCGCCTCCGCGTCGTCCGCGCCGCCGGTCCCGGCCGCCTTCGCGGCGGCCCCCGCCGCGCCTTCGACGCGGTCCGCGTCCTTCGGCGCCGACACCAGGCCGGTCAATGCGTTGACTGGACCGCCGCCCGCCCCTGCCGCGCGCGCGGCGCCTTCGGCGAACGGCACCAGGAACGCCTTGATCGCCGCCGCGTCCTCCGCCCGGTCGCCCAGCATGAGCCGCCGCAGCTGCGGCACCAGGTTGAGCCAGTTGGGCATCCCGCAGATCACGAGCGTCATCAGCCCGGCCCGGAACGGATCGTCGGTCCCGAAGTGCGTCAGCGCTCCCTCCAGCTTCTGCCGGTAGTGCTCGCGCCGCCACCCCCCGACGTCGTGCGCGTCGCCCCCGCGGTGCAGGGACTCCCAGGTCAGCAGCCGCAGCAGCTGCGGGTGCCGGCGCTGGTAGTCGAAGAGGTCGCCCACGAACCCCCCGATGTCGCCGGTCTTCCACAGCGGGTCGACCACTTCGGTGAACTCCTGCATCGCGTCGATGAGGACCGCGTCGAACAGCTTGTCCTTGCTGCCGAAGATCCCGTAGATGCGCTCCTTGTTCACGCCGGCGGCCTCGGCGATGGCGTCGACGCGGGCCCCGGCCAGGCCCTGCTCGGCGAACTCCTCGCGGCCCGCGCGCAGCAGGGCCCTGCGGGTGGCGTCGGAGCGTTTCCCCTCATGCATCGGCATGAGGTCCAGATTACCAGAAGAAAACCAACTATTTGGTTGACATCGAGGTCCGGCCACGCCTAGATTGGCCGCCATGACAGCAACCGCCACCGCGACACCCACCGGACGCACCCCGGCCCGACCGCCGGCCGGCACCGCCCCGACCCACACCCCGGCCCGCCGCGCCGTCCCCGTCTTCGCGCTCGCCGCCCTCCTCGCCACCGGCCAGATGTACACCCCGATACCGATGTTCGGTGCCATGGAGGCGTCCTGGAACGTCGGCCTCGGCGCGATGACCTGGATCATCAGCGCCTTCGCGTTCGGCTACGCGGGCGGGTTCCTCCTCTTCGGCCCCATGGCCGACCGCTTCGGCCAGCGGCGCGTCCTGGTCGCCGGCCTGATCGCCGCCGGGGTGGTCACACTGTTGACCGGATTGGCGCCGACGTTCGCCGCCGCACTGCCGCTGCGGGTCCTCCAGGGCCTCGCGGTCGGCGCGATCCCGCCGGCCATGACCGCCTACGCGACCTCCCGCATCGCCCCGGAACGCCGCGCGGTCGCCGTCGCCGCCATCATCACCTCGTTCCTCGCCGCCACCGTCGTCGGCCAGCTCGCCTCCCAGACCGCGATCCGGTTCGTCGACTGGCACTGGGTCTTCACCGGCTCGGCGGTCCTCTTCGGCCTCGTCGCGATCGCCGCGAGCCGCGTCATGCTGCCCGACCGCCCCGCCGAGGGCGCGAGCCTGGCCCGCAGCTACGCCGCGATCCCGCGGGTCCTGCGCATCCGGGAGCTGCTGCCGATGCTCGGCGCCGGAGCGCTGTCCATGGCCGCCATGGTCGCCGTCTACACCGGCATCGAGCTCACCGGCGTCGTGACCGGCGCGGGAGGCATGCTCGCCCTGCGCGCCAGCGCCCTGCCGGTGATGATCGCCCTGCCGTTCCTGGCGATCCCGCTCGCCCGGCTCGACCGCCCCGCCCAGGTCGTGCTCGGCGCCGTCGCCGCCGCCGGGGCCATGGTCGCCGCCGCGTTCGCGGACGGCCACCTCGTCGTGCTCGCGATCCTCCTCGCCGTCCTCATCGGCGGCCTCGGCATCGTGGCGCCCGCGACGACCCAGACCGCGGGCGAGCTCGGCGGCGAGCACCGCGCCGCGGCCTCCTCGGTGGCGATGTTCTGCTTCTACGTGGGCGCCACGGCCGGCCCGCTCGTCGCCCGGGCCGCCGCCGCGCACGGCTTCCCGGGCCTGGCCTGGACCCTTGCGGCGACGCTCCTGGTTGCAGCAGGATTGGCCTTGTGGGGCAAGCGAATCCAACCCACACGCGATTAAGGAGCATCCCACATGGAGCAACCCGAACAACAAGGAGAACGATACGAACGCGGCCTGAAGGCCCTCCAGCACCTCTCCGGCGAGACCGATCCCACCGTGGTGACCTCGCTCGCCGACATCGCCCCCGACCTCGGCCGCTTCATCGTCGAGTTCGGATACGGCGAAGTCCACACCAGGCCGGGGCTCGAGCCGCGCGACCGCCAGCTCGTCACCCTCGGAGCGCTCGCCGCGCTGGGCAACGCCGCCCCGCAGCTGCGCTTCCACATCAACGGCGCCCTCAACGCCGGGTGCACGAGGGCCGAAGTGGTCGAGGCGCTCACCCAGATCGCCGTCTACGCGGGCTTCCCGGCCGCCATCAACGCGCTCCAGCACGCCAAGGCGGTCTTCGCCGAACGCGACGCCGAGGCATGACCGCGACGAGGTCTCGGGCCAGGACCTCGTCGCACCGGTGGGGGCGGTGCCGCACGGCACCGCCCCCACCGGCGTCCAACGCCTGAGCCGCGTCCCGCAGGCGGACGGGTCGGGTCGTGAGACACGACCTAGAGGTACTGCCCCACCTGCTGGTGCGGGATCGCGGTCTCGGTCCTGGTCGGGTCGGTGCCGCCCCGCTGGGCGTACAGCTCGGCCAGCGTCATCGGCTCGCGCACGGTGCCCGCGCCCAGCCAGTCCGCCGACTCCAGCGGCGAGAGCGCCCCGACCTCGATCTGCGCCAGGCACCGGCCCGGGCGGACCACCGCCGGGTGCAGCCGGTCCAGGCGCTCGTTCGTGGTGATGGCCACCATGATCTCGCGGCCCTGCCCGAGCAGGCCGTCCGTCAGGTTCAGCAGCCGCGCGAGCGACTGCCCCGACGCCTCCTTGGCCTCGCCGCGAATGAGCTCGTCGCAGTCCTCCAGGACCATCAGCCGCCAGTGCCCGCGCCGCGTCTCCCCGTCGTCCAGGGCGAGGTCCATCTCCGACCCGATGATGACCTCCATGAGGTACGAGGGGTCGGCGAAGAACGCCTCCGGGTCGAGGACCGTGTCCACCTGGCACCACGGCGCCCACTCGCGCGCCAGCGCCCGCAGCGCCGTCGTCTTGCCCGTGCCGGGCGGGCCGTGGAGCAGCACCAGCCGCCCGGTCACGTCCGAGGACTGGGTGGCCATGAGCTTCCCGAGCGCCGAGCCGGCGCCCGCGGAGTAGTTCCGCTCGATCTCGGGCCAGCGCGGGGCGCTGATCGACCGGGTGGACCGGAACGGCCCCCGCGCCGACCGGTACCAGAACCCCATGTCGACCTTGTCCTCGCCGGGCTCCTCGACCGGACCGGTCCGGTCGGTGACGTACGCCGCGACCTCCTCGGCCCGCTCGCGCGTCTCGGCGGTCACGACCGCCTGGCCCGTGCCGTCGCGCCACCGCTGCGTCCGCAGCGTCCAGCCCTCGCCGGTCACCAGCTGGAGGAAGGAGATCCCCGAAATCGACCGGATGAGTGAACCGCCCTCGGGGATCAGGTCGACGTCGTCAGCGACCATGTCGAGGGCCCGGACCACCGCGTGCGGCTGCGCGCCGGTCACATAGGCGTCCAAGGCCATGAGGTTCAGCACGTTGGACGGGTCGTCCGAGCCGTCGAGCGTGAAGTGCATGTTGCCGAGCACTCCGCCGCCTCCCTGGAGCAGGTTCATGATCTCACCGCGTCTTTCGATGATTCCCATCGCGATCCACCATAGAAAAGTACGGCGCCGCAGGCGTCGCCGTGACTGCCGATTTACGGCGCACCGTGGTGTGCCTTATGACTCCGACATGACTGGAGGCCGCCCTCTGGCGCGCCTGGGAGTTGCCGGCGATAACTGGACCCCACCCGGTGGGGCGTGAGCTGGATTAATCAGCCATGCTGGGTTACGTGACCGCATCGACCGAGACCAGCCAAAACACCGCCGCCACCATACCTGGCGGCGGCGGCGGTCCCCGAGGGGGGCCGCGCGCGCAGGCGGACCGCCCCCCGGGTCGCGGACCGCGGGTCCTGGCCGTCGCCGCGGCGGCCCTGGCGGGGCTGCTCGCGGCCGTGATCGCCCTCGACCTGGGCGGGGCGGTGGACGTCGCCGCCCTCCCGGGCCTGGCCGCCGCCGACCCGGCGGTCACGTGGGCCGCCGGACTCCTCAAGTACGGCTACGACCTGGCGATGCTCGCCGCGATCGGCTGCGCCGTGGCCGCCGCGTGCTTCCTGCCCGGCCGGCCGGGCGCGCGCCGCCGCCTCTCGGCCCAGTCGTGGCGGTGGCTGCGCATCGGCGCGGCCGCCTCCGCCGGGTGGGCCCTGGTCGCCCTGGTGAGCCTCCCGGTCGACTTCGCGAACACCTTCGCCCGGCCGCTCTCGGAGGTCACCGCGCCCGGCCTGTGGTCGTACATCGCCCAGTACGAGCAGGGGCAGGCGCTGGGGCTGACGGCCCTGCTCGCCGCGGCCGCCGCCGTCGTCGCGGCCCGCTCGTTCACGATCCCGGGCGCGGCCTGCGCCGCCGCGCTCGCCGTGGCCGCCGCCGTGCCGCCGATCTTCACCGGCCACTCGGCCTCGAACGGCAACCACCAGATCGCCGTCGACGGCCTGCTCATCCACGTGCTCGCCGCCGCGTTCTGGGCCGGGGGCCTGCTCGCCCTGTTCATCGCCCGCAAGGACCCCGCGACCGCGGCCCGCCGCTACTCGTTCGCGGCCGCCCTCGCCTACCCGGCGGTCGCGGCCTCGGGCCTGATCGTGTTCGTCGCGAACGTGGCCTTCACCGACCTGTGGGAGTCCGCGTACGGGCGCATCGCGCTCGCGAAGCTCGCGGTGCTCGCCGTCGGCGGCCTCTTCGGCTGGGCCCACCGCCGCCGCACCCTGCCCGCGGTCGAGGCCGGGGACCGGCGCGCGTTCACGCGGCTCGCCGCGGTCGAACTGGGGCTCATGGCGGTCGCGTTCGGCCTCGCCTCGTCCCTGTCGGTGACCCCGCCGCCCGCCGAGGAGCTCCCGGACCCGAACACGGCCCTGCTCGGATTCCCGACCCCGGGGCCGATCAGCTTCACGGCGGTCGCCGCCGACTGGTACCCGTCGATCCTGTTCTGCGCCATGGCGCTCGTGTTCACCGGCTTCTACGTCGCGGGCGTGGTGCGGCTGCGCCGCCGCGGCGACGCCTGGCCGTGGTACCGGACGGCCCTGTGGATCGCCGGGTGGGGCGTCGTCGTCCTCACCACCTCCACCGGGCTCGGCAAGTACGGGATGGTCCTGTTCAGCGCCCACATGGTCCAGCACATGGCGCTGAACATGCTGGCCCCGATCCTGCTGGTGCTGGCCGCGCCGGTCACGCTCGCGCTGCGGGCCCTCAAGCCCGACCGGGCCGGGGGGCCGCGCGAGTGGCTGCTCGCGCTCGTGCACAGCGGCTGGTCGCGGTTCGTGTCGCGACCGCTCGTGGCCCTGCTCGTCTACCTGACGAGCCTGTACCTGATGTACTTCACCGGCATGTTCGAGTGGGCGATGCGCGGGCACCTGGGGCACCTGTTCATGACGGCGCACTTCCTCGCCGCCGGGTGCCTGTTCTTCTGGGTGGTCATCGGGCCCGACCCGAAGCCGCGGCCGCTCTCGTACCCGGCGAAGGTGCTGCTGTACTTCGTGTCGATCGTGTTCCACGCGATCTTCGGCCTGACGCTGATGATGGGCACGACCCTCATCGCCGAGGGCTGGTACACGCAGATCGCCATGCCGTGGGTGGGCGACCTGCTCGCCGACCAGCGGGCGGGCGGCGGCATCGCCTGGGCGTTCGGGGAGATCCCGAGCCTGATCATCATCGGCGTGCTCATCGCCCAGTGGGCGCGCTCGGAGGAGCGCGAGGGGCGGCGCCTCGACCGGATGGCCGAGCGCGCCAGCGCCTCGGGGCATCTGGAGGACGACCCGCACGAGGTCTACAACGCCTACCTCGCCAGCCTCGACCAGGAGCGGCGCTAGCCGCGGCCGCGCCGCGAGGTCGCGGGCCGCGCCGCAACGGCCATTCCGGACCACTGTCCCTGCGGCCATCCCGGATCCCCGAGCCTGTCGGCCATCCCAAACCCCCACCCTCCCGAGAGGGGAAGGAAGGGTCGCCGCGATCCTGGCAGGCGGGTCCGACAGAAAACGCCGCTCTGCGCCCCCGATCGGCTGGATTTCACCCGAAAGCGTGAGGTGTGCCCGTTCTATGCTTCCTCGGAGCCGGAGCCGGAGCCGGAGCCGGAGCCGGAGCCGGAGCCGGAGCCGGAGCCGGAGCCGGAGCCGGAGCCGGAGCCGGAGCCGGAGCCGGAGCCGGAGCCGGAGCCTTCGGCTCCAGGCGCGGCCCCGCGCCTGCGCCGTCCCCGCGTCCGGCCTCAGCCCCGCTTGCTCCAGTACGGCATCGGGATCGGCGCGAACCTGATCCGCGTGCCCGGCCGCGCCTGCGCCGCCGCCGCGAGCGACTCCGGCCCGACCACCCCGACCACCGGATAACCGCCCGTCGTCGGATGGTCGGCGCCGAACAGGATCGGCTGCCCGCTCGGCGGCACCTGGAGCGCCCCCGCCACGATGCCCTCGCTCGGCAGCTCCCGCTCCGCGTCGACCCGCTCCAGCGCCGGCCCCTCCAGCCGCAGCCCGATCCGGTTCGAGTGCTCCGACACCGTCCACACCCCGCGCGCCAGCTCCGCGGCCGCGTCCGGCCGGAACCACTCCAGCCTCGGTCCCAAGTGGAGCTTCATGACGATCTCGTCGCCGATCCCCGCCCACGGCGCCGGCCACTGCGTCGGCAGCGGCGGATGCGCCAGGCTCGGCCCCAGCGGGATCGTGTCGCCGTCCCGCAACGGCGCGGGCCCCAGGCCCGACAGCAGGCACGTCGAGTGCGAGCCCAGGCTCGACTTCGGATGCAGCCCACCGGAGAACGCCAGGTACGAGCGCGCCCCGACCTCGGCGGGCCCGGCGTCCAGCACCGACCCGGCCTCCAGCTTCACCGGCTGCCCCCACGCCTCGGGCCGCCCGTCCACCGTCACCGGGCACGGCGCGCCCCCGACCACGACCGTGACGCTCCGATGCGCCCTGACCGTGCACCCGTTCAGCGTCGTCTCCAGCGCGCACGCCCCGGTAGGGTTGCCCGCCAACTGGTTGGCGAGTTTCCAAGAGGGACGGTCGGCGGCTCCCGAGGGCGGCACCGCGAGGTGCCCCCAGCCGGGCCGCCCGGCGTCCTGGCAGGTCGTCAGCGCGCCCGCGCGCAGGATCTCGATGCGGCTCATACCCGCACCGCCGCGAACCGAACCCGCGTGCCGGGCACCAGGAGCGCCGCCGGCTCGCGGTGCTCGTTCCACAGTCGACCCGGGTTCGTCATCGTCGCGATCAGCTGCCAGCCCCCCGGGCTCGAACGCGGGTACACCCCGGTGTAGGGCCCGGCCACCGCGACCGACCCGGCCGGGACGGCCGTCCTCGGGGTCTCCCGGCGCGGCGCGTGGTACCGCTCGGGCAACCCCTCGAGGTAGGCGAACCCGGGCGTGAACCCGCAGAACGCCGCCTCGTACTCCACACTGGAGTGGATGTCCGCCACGTCGTCGGCGCCCACCCCCCACAGCGCGGCGACCGCCTCGAGGTCGGGCCCGTCGTAGCAGACCGGGATCTCGACGGTCTCGCCCGCGGGCTCGGCCTCCTCGTCCAGCGGCCAGCCCGGCAGTTCGGCCGCGAGCAGCTCCGGCTCGTCCACGCCGTCGACCAGCACGGTGGTCGCGCCCGGCACGAGGTCGGCGGCCTCCAGCAGCCCCGACATGCGCCGGGCCTGGAGCGACCGGTAGCAGGCGCGCGCGGCCGCCGTCGTGCCGCAGTCGATCAGGATGCCCCGCGGCCCTGCCGGGAGCGGCCTGAGCCGGTGGGCGGTGGTTCTTGCGGTGCTCACGAGAATGCCTCCACGTCGATGCCTCGTTCGTCCAATGCGGCCCTGACCGCCGCGGCGACCGCGACCGCCTCGGGCCCGTCCCCGTGCACGCAGATCGATTCGGACGCGACGGGGGTGCGCGCGCCGTCGATCGCGGTGACCGCGCCGTCCGCGGCCAGGTCCACCGCCTGCGCGACGGCCGCGGCGGGTTCGAGCAGCGCCCCCGGCGTCCCCCGCGCGACCAGGCGCCCGTTCCCCAGGTAGGCCCGGTCGGCGAAGGACTCGCCCACGACCCGCAGTCCCGCGCGCCCGGCGGCCCGGGCGAGCTCCGAGCCGCGCTGGGTCAGGACCGTCCCCACCCCCGCGAGCAGCGCCCCTTCGACCACGGCCTCGGCCTGGACCGGGTCGCGTCCGGACCGGTGGTAGAGGGCCCCATGGGGTTTCACGTACTCGACGCGCTGCCCGGCGGCCTCGGCGAAGACCCGGAGCGCCCCGATCTGGTAGGCCACTTCGGCGGCGAGCTCCGCGGGGGGGACGTCGATCTCGCGCCGCCCGAACCCGGCCAGGTCCCGATAGGACACCTGGGCGCCGATGCGCACGCCGGACTCGGCGGCGAGCGCGCACACGCGTCGGAGCGTGGCCGGGTCGCCGGCGTGGAAACCGCACGCGACATTGGCGCTCGTGACGATCCGCAGCAGCGCGGCGTCGTCGGTGAGCTCCCAGCGGCCGAAACCCTCCCCAAGGTCCGCGTTGAGGTCCATGCGTTCACGGTACCGGAACGCGAGGGATTCGGGCGCTTCGGGAACACGGGGTGAAATCTCGCGCACGGGCAGAGGTGGGACGCGACGCCGCGACCAGGACCACACTCGACTTCCGCGGGCGCACCGGTTACGCTGGAACCCTCTTGCGGCAAGCGCTATCCAACCGCTACCTTTCAAGCACCCCGCCGGGTCCGGCCCCGCCGGCCGCCGACTCCCCTTGGAGGAACCATGACGACCGGTCTGACCCCGAGCCCCGAGGACTTCCGCGCCGAGACCGCCGCGGCGGCCCCGGCGAACGCCGCCCCCGCGCCCCTGTTCACCGACCCGGTCTTCGACGGCCCCACCGACCCCACCGTCGTCCACGACCCCGCCACCGGCCTGTGGCACCTCTACTACACCCAGCGCCGCGCCAACCAGCCCGACGCGGGCGTCGCCTGGGTCCACGGCACCGAGATCGGCCGCGCCACCAGCCCCGACGGGCGCGAATGGACCTACACCGGCACCGTGGCCGGCCTCGGGGCCGCCCCCGGCGACACCTGGTGGGCGCCCGAGATCCTGCGCCACGGCGACCAGTGGCACATGTACGTCACCTACCTCGAGGGCGTCCGCGAGGACTGGTCCGGCCCCGCCGAGATCCGCCACTACACCTCGGGCGACCTCGACGCCTGGACCTACCGCTCGACGCTCGCCGTCGACTCCGAGCGCGCCATCGACGCCACCGTCCACCGCCTCCCGAACGGCAAGCGGCGCATGTGGTTCAAGGACGAGCGCCGCGAGAGCCGCATCTACGCCGCCGACTCCGAGGACCTCTTCGCCTGGACCCCGGCCGGGCCCGCCGTCACCGACCAGGCCCAGGAGGGCCCCACGGTCTTCGCCCTCGGCGGCGTCTACTGGATGGTCACCGACGGCTGGGCGGGCCTGCTCGTCCACCGCTCCACCGACCTCGAGCACTGGCACCGCCAGCCGGTCCCGCTCCTGGCCGGGCCCGGCCGCCGCGCCTTCGACGAGGCCCTCGGCCACCACGCCATGGCCCTCACCCAGGGCCCCGACGAGGCCTTCCTCTACTACTTCACCCACCCCGGCGGCGGGCGCCGCTCCACCGTCCAGGTCGCGCGCCTCCACGTGCGCGAGGGCTGGCTGCGCTGCGACCGCGACGAGCACTTCGACTACCGGCCCGATCCGGCCCGGACCGACGCCCTCCGCGGCGGCGCCGCCTGACACGGAAGGCGCTCAGAGTGTCGCAAGTGCACATTGGGCGCGACGCAAAACGGTCCCGACAGGGTCGAAACGGGACGATGACGCACTGTAAACAACGCTGTCGAAACCGCTGGTAGAGCGGCACTTTCGGGGGACCCAAAGGTGGCGCACCGGGTCTATGCTGGGTCTCGAACCGAGTCCACTGAGAACCCCGGAGGCGGCATGTTCGGTGAGGATGAGATCGCCCAGCAGCTGGCCGATGCCCGCTCTGCCCTCGACGACGTCAGGCGGCATCGACAGGACAACCAGGTCCCGCCCGTCACCGCCGAGGCGGCGGACGGGCGCATCAAGATCACCCTCGGCGCCGACGGCCGCGTCGAGCGCTTCAGATTCGTGGAGGAGCGGGTCCTCAAGGAGGGCACCGAGTTCCTGGAGGAGGAGCTGCGCAAGGCCGTGAACGCGGCCCTCGACGCCCGCGCCGAGTCCCTCTCCGCCGACGCGCCCGCGCCCGACCTCGACGCCCTCGGCGAGTCGATCGCCAAGATCCAGGACCAGGGCCTGCAGCGGATGCGTGAGATGTCCGCGCAGATCAGCACGGTCATGAAGAAACTCCAGAGCGGAGCCTGACATGGTGGTGCAGCTCGACACCGAATCGATCCGGCAGGGCGCGACCGAACTCGACGCCGCCACGGAGATGGTCCAGAACCTGTTCGACCAGTTCAAATCCTCAGTGGAGGGTTTGGCGGAATCCTTCGGCGGCGACATGATCGGCTCGCTGCTCGACATCGCGCACCAGGTCTGCATGGAGGCCATCACCGAGTGCGTCACGACCAACATCGAGGACCTCCGCGACTACGCCGACACGCTGCGGCAGATAGCCGACGACCACGAGGAGAACGACCGCGAGATCGCCGAGCTCTTCCGGCGGATCCTCGACCGGCTCGGCCTCTGACGCCCCCAGACCCTTCGCTTCCAACGGCCGCTCGCACCGGCCCGCATCGACTCGCGCATAACGCTACGTGTCCCCCAAGGCGCCCAGCGTCGCTTCGAACGCCGCGCGCCCCTCCACTAAGGAGCCCCCCGTGGGTATGCAACTCCCCTCCGAGCTGCGGAGCTTCCTCAGCATGATCGGCTACGACTGGCCCGAACCCGACGAAGAGCGGCTGTTCGACCTCGGCAACACCTGGACCGACCTGGCCGACCAGGTCACCGGCGCGATCGACAAGCTCGAATCGGCCGCCAAGACGGTCATCGACAACAACGTCGGCGAGGACATCGCCGCCTTCAAGTCCGAATGGGAGGACGGCGAGTCGGCCGTCCGCAACATCCAGGACATCGGCGAGCCCTCCAACATCATCAGCATCGGCCTGATGATCGCCGCCGGCGTCGTCCTGGCCCTGAAACTCCAGATGATCGTCCAGCTCGTCACCCTCGCCATCCAGATCGCCCAGGCGATCGCGACGGCCGCGGTGACCTTCGGGGCCTCGCTCCTGGAGATCCCGATCTTCAAGATGATCACCTCGATGCTCGTCGAGCAGCTCATCAACATGGCCATCGAGGCGGTCCTCAATGGCTAGGATGCGCACGCGACCCGCCCGCAAGGCGACCGCCAAGGGCGCCAAGATCATCTCGGGCCTCATCAACAACACCAACTTCTTCCGCACCGGCAAGGGCGGCGGGAAGTGGGTGCAGAAGGCGGTCACGAACCCGACGGCGAAGGCCACCCGGCGCCGCTGGCGCGCGACGGTCGGCAAGGCCACGAGCCACGACTACAAGGCCAACTTCTTCGGGAAGCACCCGCACCTCAAAGGCAAGGTGGTCGTCCACCACGCCGTCGAGCAGCAGATCATGAAGCGCTACCCCGGCCGCTTCACCGCCTCCGAGCTGCACTCGCTCCAGAACCTCCGCGGCATTCCGAAGGGCCAGGTGAACAGCCGCGTCCACCTGAGCGAGATCCGGAAGGAGTGGAACCAGTTCTACAAGGACCACCCGAACGCGACCCGCCAGCAGATCCTCGACCACGCCACGAAGGTCGACCTGAAGCTCGGCTCGAACTTCAATCCGTCCGTCCCCTGACTGTTAGGATCCGCGCATGAACTACTACCTCCTGGGGCCTGAAGTCGCCGGTGAGCTCGGCGACGGCACGGTCATGGACACCTCGGTGCACCCGCCCGCGGTCTCCCGGCTCCAGTACGTCATCCAGGACTGGCTCGGCGACGAGATCCTGGAGTCCACCCCCTGCTTCGTCGTGACCGAGCACCTCGCGGGCCTCATCGAGGCGGCCGGGCTCTCCGGCTACCGGCTCGCCGACGCGGAGGTCGTGCTCGGCGAGGACGCCGAGGAGCTGGCGGGCGAGCCGATCGACCTGCCGAAGTGGCGGTGGCTCCAGCTGACCGGACGGGCCGAGTCCGACGACTTCGGCGCCTCGGCCAACGGCAGCCTCGTGGTCTCCGAGCGGGCGCTCGACACCCTGCGCCGGGGGGCCCTGGGCAACTGCGACATCGAACCCCTCTAAGGCGAACGAAGAAGGGGCGGACGGGGTGACCCGCCTGCCCCTTCGCATGTGGACTATCCGTTCGCGGGAGCGCCGAAGCTCACCGCTCGGCGCCGACCGGCCCCGACCGCCGGAAACGGGTGAGCCAGAACAGATCCGCGGGAAGGTTCAGCAGCACCGCGGTGACCAGGCCCGGCGCGTAACCGCCGCTGTAGAGGGCGAGCGGCACATGCGGCACCAGCACGTTCACCAGCATGACGACGGCGATCACGGTGACCAGTCCGGGCCGGTCGAACCGGACGGCCAGGACGGTCAGGACCAGACCGGCGAGCGTGACCGCGGCGGTGGCGGCCTGGAACGCGGCGGGGGAGGGCCATGGGACGGTCAACCGTCCCGCCATCCGCTCGAAGTACGCGGGAGCGGCCAGCGCCTCCTCCAGGTTGTGCAGGGCGAAGGCCCCGAACACCACCCACGCCCACACGTTCCGCACCGCTCGAGCATAGAACGCGACGCCGAGGGCGCCATCGCGTAGGCGCCCCGGGCCGGGGCCCGTCGTGCCCTGCCGGCCCGGCCCGGGAGCGGGTCCGGGGCTAGCCGCGGCCGACCTTCTCCCACCACGTGAACGATCCCTTGTAGGCACTGGGGGTGTTGTCGGCGGCGTGGCTGGCGAGGCCGTTCTTGCCGAAGAAGTAGTCGTGGACCTGCCGCTGCGCCACCCCGGCCATGTCGGTGTCGCCCACCGCGTTCGCGTGGATGTGGTACGAGAACCCCTGCGCGGGGGTGCGCAGCCAGGCCGCGAACCCGACGTCGCGCAGCGCCTTGACCGTCTGCCACCGCTGCGTGGTCGACAGGGACCCGACGGCGATGTCGACCACGCCGCCGCCGTCGTGCGTGCCGGCCGAGTCGGGGTTGCCGGGGGTGTAGGAGCCCTGCGTGAGCGTGATGCTCCACGAGAGCTTGGCGTCGGCGGCGGCGAGCATGTTCCTGGTCCGGGTGTTGACCCGCTTGCCGCCGTAACTGGTGTTGTTCGCGCCGACGTTGATCTTGCGGGTCACGGTGAAGCCCTCGGCCTCGCCGAGCTCGGTGAGGGAGGTCGGGCCGGGGAGCCCGTTGGCGTCGAGCCCGCTGTAGCCCAGGGACCGCTGCCAGGCGGCGTACGCGCTGATCGTGGAGGTGCCGTAATGGCCGTCCACATAGGTGCTGCTGAGGAATCCCTTGTCGCGGAGCGCCGCTTCGACGGCGGTGACGGACGGGCCCGCGCCGAGGGTGATGCCGGTGCCCGAGCGCGGCGGGTCGACCATCGCGGCGATCACCGTGAGCTCCATGTCGACCGTGGTCGCGGCGCTGGCCTGCTGCGCGGCGAACACGGCGGGAACGGTCGCGGCGCCGACGGCGCCGGTGAGCAGGGCGGCGCGGCGCAGCAGCGAGCGCCGGGAGGTGCCTTCGAGTGGCTGGTGGGTCATGTCGTTGTGTCCCTTCAAGGGTCGACGCACCGAGGGGGTGACCGGCGTTACAGCCGATGTCACGGAACCATATCGAAGAAATCTTTCGTCGGGAAGTCCTGAAGCGAAACAAATCTCCAAATTCGAGAACTACGACCGGCATCGACCTGTTCGCGGACCGTTGCTCATCCAGCTCTGGGCGCCGTGAAACGCGCAGGAGGGGCGCCTTCGCACTGAACGAAGACGCCCCTCCTGCGCACGATGCCCGCACCATGGGGCGGTGAGGGCGCTTATTCGGAGAAGAGCCGCACGATGTCGTCGGTGACCGCGGCCTGGGCGAGCCAGTGCTCAAGCTGTGCCTGGTCCTGACAGGCGAGGATCTTCTTGCGCACCCGCTCGGGGACCTCGATATCGCGCGCGGCGAGAACCTGGAGAATCGAGATGGCTTTGCCTTTGAGCTCGCCTTTGGCGATGAGTTCTCGCGCGTAGTCGTTCTGGTACACGTAGTCTTCGAGTGCCATGAGGTCCCTCCAGGTCGTGAAGTTTTCGGTCCCCTGCAGCCCGGTGGACACGATGCCAGCATACTGCCTGGCCAGGTCGGCAGGGAGGTCTGCGAGCGCGGCGGAGAGCTGTCGCAGGTCGTTTTCAGTGACGTTATCGGTGAAGGCGCGCAGGATGCTCACGCCGATGTCCGAGTCGGGTTCGAGTTCTTCGAGGCAGATCACCACCGGCCTGACCAGCGATTGTCCGAGTCCGCCATCGATGGGCCTGCGAGCCCACTCGGCGGTCTTGACCGAGACGGTGAGCACCACCAGGATGGTCGGGCAGCCGTGTTCGACCCGAGCGGCGAACAGGAAGTGCGGCCAGTCGAAGAGCTTCTTCTCGACTTCTCGGTGCTGCATCTCGACCACTGCGGCGAGTTGCGGGGTCTCGCCCTGGCAGAACACGCGCACCGCATCGACGAACAGTTCGGTCGGGCGGTTGAGGTTATGGGCCTCGCGGCCGCTTTTGACCGCATCGTAGTCGGGCATCTCCGTTCCGGTGGTTCGTTCGATCAGCGTTCCCAGAAGTCCAGGGGCCTCCCTGACCAGTGCGAGTACGAGCTCGTGCCTATTGCCTACTGGCACAGAGACTCCTTTCTGTTCACGATCGCCGTGTCGCGGCCGGGTCTTGGCGGAGGTGGTGTCAGGAGGGAGAAGGCGCGAACCGGGCCGTGGAAACGGCACGGCGGACGGCGCGTTTGAGCGTCGCTCCGACCCTGGTGAGCAGCGAAGGCCTGCGGCGAGCCGTGTGTGCGGCGGCGAGCGATGCCGAGCATTCGAGGAAGCGGGTCCAGGCGTCTTCGCGGAGCCGCTCGAACGGGTCGACGGGCGCCGGATCAGAGCAGCCCTCGCCGATCGCGGCGCCGGGACGGGTCGCGAGCCCGGGAAGGGGCTCGGCGCCGAGGCGGGACACTGCGGGACGGAGCACGATGTCGAGGCCGGGCGCGGGCCCGACCGGGTAGGGGCGGGGCCGGGCGGGCTTCACGGTCGGCAGCGGGTCGGGGGCCTCGTCGCGGCGGTGGCGGCCGGTGCGCAGGTCGCGCCGGTAATCGGGGTCGGGCTTCCAGAGCCAGGGGCCGGGGTCGTGCTGGTCGTAGGGGGAGGTGCGGAAGACGTACCGCGAAAGGCTCCCCTGGGAGGGTGTCGGGCGGTTTTCGGGCACGCCGATTTCAGGTAGGGTCGGGTACGACAAAGGACTAGCTCCTTTGCTTGGGGCCGCCCGGTGAAAAGTTGGTAGCTTTTGGGTCACCGGGCGGCATTTCTTGAAGGCCCTATTCGATTGGGTTCATGGGTGTCCTGCTACGAAATGGACACATGTTGTACATGGTGAGCGATGGCCGCCGCGATGTCAACCTTCGTATCGGCGTGTCACGAAACCTGAAGTGCGCGCTGCGCCACGGCTAACCGGCGGCGCGGAGCAGGCTCGCGAGATCGCTTGCGGCGAGGTCGAACACGGGCGAGGCGTCGCCGAGTTTCGAGTCCCTGACATGGAACCCGTCCGAGTCGTCGCAGACGGTGAGTTCGACGCAGTCGGAGTTGTTGTCACCGCCGCTGCGAGTGCTCTTGCGCCAGGCGCGGCGAAGTTCGACGCAGTCGGAGTTGTTGTCACTGCCGCTCCGAGTGCTCTTGCGCCAAGCCGTCACGTCGGTCATCGAGGTACTCCTTCAGCGTGATCGATTTCCCCAGGAGGATCTGCCAGAGGTCATCGTAACGCGCGATTCGGGCGAGATTTTCGATGCACCAGCTGTTGTCCCACACCTCCGCATAGGCGAAAGGCGGTCCGCCGGCTTGGGATTTGGCCGGGCGGTAGATCGAGAATGCACCTCCGGCTTCGGGGTGGAGTGCGGAGACGATCTTGATCTGCCATCCCGCACGGGCGTCGAGTTCGCGCAGGCGGTCGAGCTGCTCCCGCCGGTCGGCCTCGCTCAGGAAGCGCAGGTTCAGGAGGGCGGTCTCGCTGATGAGGAGCACCACCTTCGGCCTGTCCTTGCGGCTCAACAGGGCCCGGATGCGCTCCATCTTGAAGGACCAGCCGCGATTGAGCTGCTCGTCGTTGGTGCCTTCGGCCTCGCGGAGGATCTTGAAGTGGTAGGCGCGGGTCTGGGCGATGCCCGGAATGAACAGCGGGTCCCACTTGAAGATCGAGCCGTAGAACTGCTCGGCCATCTGGAGGCAGAGCGCGTTGAAGCGGCGGTCGGTCTGGAAGTTCTGCTCGGCGCCGTTGCGCGCGATGGCGACCAGGTACTCCTTCACCTCGTCGCTGAGCTTGAAGAGGTCGGCGAGCGCGTAGCAGTCGCCTACGGCGGGAAAGATCTTTCCCTTCTCCAGATTGGAGTAGGCCTCGTACTGCCTGCCGAGGAACCGGGCGGCCTCGGTCTGGGTGTATTTGATGCGCTGTCGGCCGAGCCAGAAGGTTCGGCCCGAGTACCACTTGGCGAGATGGGATTGCGCCATGGAAGTCCTCCAAAGTGGGAGTTGTGACCATTCGGCCCTCCATGATGACACTCCGCTGTGACAAGTCAATCACCAGTTGTTTTTCCGGCACGGTTGAGCAATGCCGATTGGACCGTGCCGGTTTTACCGGCACGGTCCAATCGGCATGGTCAACACAGCGCGCGAACTCGCTGGTCAAGGGCTTGTGGCGCACCTAGATTGAGGAAGTCGCGAGCCATTCGACTGGTCGCGATTCGGTGGGAAAGTCAGGAGGCCGCGGCCTCCCGACGACGATTCGCGGTCTTCTGGCTCCCCGCTGTCGGAAATCCGATAATCCGAAATGGAGTTACGGCGATGACCGATCCGATTCGCTCCGGCGCACCCGATCCGATTTCACTCGAACGGGGGGCCTTCCATGACGACCTCCGGCAGTACAAGGTCCGTGTCTCCAGTGCCGATGCGCCGGATTCGTTCCAGGTGACCACGGGTGAGCGCGAGGACCTGGTGCTGGTCATCTCCGGGCTCAACTCCGGGGATCTGAAGGCGACGTGGGGGCCGTTCTGGCGGTCGCACAAGCCGAGTTGGAAGATCTGGGTGGAGGAGTCGGCGTTCCGGGTCTTCTACAGCGGCTGCCGCCTCGGTTCCCGCCCGCCGGTCGGGCGCCTCCCGCGCCCCGAGGGACCCAAACCGATGGGGCAGCACCAGGTCGATGCGGCGCCGGTGTCGTGGCGGTTCTGCAATGGCTAGGACCGCGAGTCCGGCCGATGAGGGCCCGTACAACCTCCGCTCGGACGGCGAGCCGGGCGTGGACGGCTACCTGGGGTGTTTCCGGCGGGGTCCGGCGGTGTTCTCGCTCTACCAGATATCGCCGGTCCCGCACCGGTACACGCCCGGCCCGCCGGAGTACCTGATCGACGTGGACGACGGTGCGGGCGCTCGTGAGTGCGGGCGTTTCATCACCGATCCGGACCCTGATCCGGTCTGGAACCGGGCCTGGAACGGCGACGAGTGGTGCGGCTGGATCATCGAACGCAGTCTCGCCCTCATCGCCGAACCCGACGACGACTGAGCGGCCGGGCGCCTGCAGAATCGAGGTCAGTCCGCTGGCGGATAGTGGTCGAGGATCTGGCGTGCCAGCTCCTTGACACGGCGGCGCGCCTCGGGCGGATCGAGGACGGTGACGGTGTCGGCGAACGGCAGGAGCTGGCGCACGTCCTCGAGCTCGCGGCAGCGGAGGACGGCCGCAGTGCGTCCCTCCCCGCCGGGCCCGGCGATCGACAGCCGGCTGCCGAGGATCCGCTCGGCCCGCGGCACCTGGTAGTCCTTGATGAGCAGGCGGACCGTCACCTCGCCTTCGGCCTCCCAGCCCGACGTCAGCTCGGCCGCGACGGCAGCGAGGCGCGCCCCGGTCCGCAGCCGCCGGGCGGCGCGCAGCGGTTCCCAGGCGGCGATGCGCTGGAGGTTGAACAGCCTCGGTTCGCCGGACTGGTCGGCGACGAGATACCAGCGCCCGCCTTTCGCCAAGAGTCCGTAGGGATCCACGGTCCGGCGGGTCGCGGGCTCGCCCGGCCGCCGGTATTCGACGCGCAGTCGCACCCCGCGGCGCAGATCGCCGATGAGCTCCGCCGGCGTCACGCCCTCGGGTTCGCGCCCGAACCACGGCCGGTTGTCGCTGACCACGAGGTCGCCGATCGGCAGCACGTCCTCGCTCGGGCGCGCGCCGACGACCTTGCGGAGGGCCCGGCCGGTGACCGGCTCGACCCCGAGCCGCCGCCGCTGCTCCTCGTCCAGGCCGGTGAGCGTCAAGTGCTCGCGTTCGCGGGGCGTCAGCCGGGCCGCGTCCAGCGTGCCGCCGGGGAGCATGAAGACGCCGCCGTACTTCCCGCGCCGCATGAGGACCGGGAACCCGGCGTCCCGCAGCCAGTTGAGGTCCCGGATCACGGTCCGGGCCGAGACGCCGGTCTCGTCCGCGAGCGCGGCCACGGTCGTCTCGGGCCGCGATTGCAGCGCGAGCAGCAGGGAGAAGAACCTGTCCGGAGTCACCTCCCCATGTTCGCAGTGAACATGACGGATTCCGGCATGTTCCACCGTTACGGTGGCGCCTTCGACAACCGCGAAGGAGAGCAGTGATGCCCGTACCGAACCAGTTCATCGTCTACGTCAGCGACGCCCCCGCGGCGGCGCGCTTCTACGGCGACCTCTTCGACATGAAGCCGGTCTTCGAGACCCCGGCGTTCATCGCGTTCGACCTCGCCCCGGGAGTGCAACTCGCGCTGTGGAGCCGAGCGGAAGTCGACCTCGCGGCAACGACAGTCCGCACCGGCGAGCTGTGCCTGGCGGTCGACGGCGCCCCCGCGTCGGTCGACGCCCTCTACGAATCCTGGACCGCCAAAGGCGTACGAGTAGTGGCGGAACCGACCGACGACGTCTTCGGCCGCACCTTCGTGGTCGCCGATCCCGACGGCAACCTGATCCGGGTGGCCCCGATCGACTGACCGACCAGGAAAGGGCCGACCCCGCGACCCGGGGTCGGCCCGAACAGGGACTTCCACCTGAAGAAGCGCGCCGAAGGCGGCAGGCTGCGCGGGGAGTGCTCCCGCCGTATCAGACGCCGTCGAACCAGGATTCGTGCTTGGACCAGTTCAGCAGAAGCCGCCGCTCATCGCGATCCCATTGGGCGAGTACTTCACGGACCTTGGCGCGTCCCTCGTCGGAGGGCTGCGAGTAGGCCATTCCGCACACCGACACCCATGCCATGGTGATGAACCCGGTCCAGCGTGTCTTCTGGAACTCAGGATCGACCGACCACGCTGCGAGCTTCTCCACGAGGCTCGCATCGGTTCGTGCTCGCATCCCGATCTGCACGATCGACCTGCCCCTCGTGATCACCGACGCGGTGGTGCTCTCGGCGTTCTCGATCAGGGTGCTCGTCGGCATCCCGCCGAAGTACGGGTCCTCTTCGAACATTGACATCCTTATCGGTTCCAGTCCATCTGCATGCCGCCGAAGACCTGATCGATCGTCTCGTCGGGAACGATCCGCGCTTCAGGGGGAAAGTCCGCGTCGATCTGGTTGAGCCGGTCGTCTCGCAAGGTGGTCAGTTCTCCCGCCAGATCGTCCCGTCCCAGCGACGTGGCGTAGTCGATCTCGGTCTGGTAGGCACGATACTCGGATCTCATGAGGAACTCGCGGTCGTTCGCCCCTCGCATACCGAGCCAGCCGGCGTTCTGATCATCGCGGATATGGCTCATCTCGTGTTGGAGAGCGGAGTATGAGGCGTCCGGATCGATCACCAGCTGACCGGGATTGCCCGGTGACGTGCCTGGACCGTAGTAGATCGCTCCCTCGCGGTAGTTGATCTCGACTCCGTACGATTCCGCCTCCGCTATGAGGCCGTCCCATTCCGCCGGATGGGTCTCCCGCCCGGGGCCGAGCTCCCTCATGGGGTCGCCGTTGGAGTTGTACCGGTTCGGAGCCGGCGTCGATGTGGTCGAGTTCAGTGAGGTCGAGTCGGTGGTGCCAGTACCGCCGACCCGAGCGTTCTCGATGTTGGTCCTGGTCTGTCGGCCTCCGGATCGGTGCCCCGAGCTGGAGAGCGTCGTATTGCCTTTTCTCCTTCTCCGAGCGTTGAGTCCGAAGAGGGAGAACATGATCGGAATGAGGGCGGCTTGGAGGATCAGTCGTTTCACAGGATGGCTCCTCATCATCCGAACAAGAGGTCGCGGAGAGCGGTGATGGAGTCGATGAGACCGGTGATCCAGCCGAAGATCTTGCCCACCCACTCGGTGATCTTCACGACCGCTTTCGGGATCACCCAGGCGGCGCCGATGCCCACGGTGAACGCGACTTCGGCGGCCCAGGCGATCAGCGAGCCGATGCACTCGGCGACGAACTCCCGCACGAATTCGCGGACCATGCTGACCAGTTGCCCCGCGCCTCGGGTCGCGGTGCCGAGTGAGAGCGCCATGCCTCCCAGGCAACCGAGCGCGTCCGCGTTCGCATCGCCCTTGTCGCGGTAGGCGTCCGCGGCCTCGCCGTCCCAGGACTCGACGTCGGTGTCGATGAACGCCGCCAGCTGCTCGGACATCGCGAAGCACTCGTTCGCTACGTTGTCCCACGTCATCGCGTGCGTCTCGACCAGGTCGGGGCTCCCCGCGAGCATGTCGAGCGCCTCTTGGAGCGGCTCGACGTGCTCGATGAGCCATCCCACGCCCGCCGAGGCGAGTGTCCCGATCGGGTCGATCACGGCGCCGACGGTCTCCAGCGCCACGCCGAGACCGGCGACGGAGGCGTCGATCCACGAGCCTGAGTCGATCGCCTGCGCCAGACCGGCGTACGACTCGACGATGCCCGCGCCGGCGACGGCGGCTCCGGGCTGAACGGGAAGGTCGCTTTCGGTGGCTACGAGGTCGTTCAAGGGGTCGCCTCCGCGTCTCAGATCTGATCGTGGATGCCGCGATGCTCTCGGGCGCTCGCCTCGTCCGCGGCCTCATAGTCCTCGGCCGTGGCGCGCACTGCTTCGGCGAGCAGTTCGAGATTCTCCTGGGCCATGGCCGTCAACTCCTTCTGCTCCTCTTGACGATCGGCGAGGATCGGGGGGAGGAACTGGCAGATGATGCCGTAGGCCTCGTCGTCCTGGGAGACGGAATTGATCGCGCCGAGCACAGCGGCGAAGCGCTCCCGGATCGCGTCGATGTTGCCCGCATGCGCGCGCAGGTCGTCCGTGACGACGTCGAAGTGGTCGGCCATGTCAGACCTCGTCCTCTTCTTCGCGTTCGGGGAAGCGCATCTTGATGGAGTCGACCAGGGCGCGCGCAGTCGGCGAGGAGTCCGGCAGGCGTTCGCTGACGGCGGCCTGGGCCGCTCGCATGAGGGCCTGGCCCGCGTTGCCGTACGCCTCCATGAACTGCCGCTCGGCATGGCGCGGCTGCATGCGCTGCATATCGGTCGAGAACCGCACTTCCATGATCGCTCCGCTGGAGTTCAGCTTCACGGCCACGACCCCGTTGGCGTCCTGACCTACCGCGGTGAGCTCCTGCACCGCCTCCGACGCCGCGATCGCCTCGGCGGCCCGCTGGTCGGCGCGTTCCTTCCAGTCCGCCAATGCGGCGCGGGCGTCGCCGGGGCTGCTGATATTGGCGAAGGGGTTGTCCATCGCTGCTCCGTTCCGATTGGGGGCCAGCGCAAACCAGCTGGTCGGTCGGCAAGTCCAACTCCGGACTATAGGAAAGAAGCGCTCACTCTGGGGTACCGGTTTGCGACAGTTGAAATGTCTTGTGGCGCAATGAGTCCGATGGTGTCAGATTGACTCGCCGAACGGCACGAAACAGGGAGTCACGGCCCCATGGCGGCAACGGGAAGGGCCCGCCTCCCCGACGGGAGGCGGGCCCTCGCGATGCTTCAGAACAGGCCGGCGAACGCGGCCACGACGAACAGGACCAGGACCACCAGGACCCCGATCGCCAGGTACAGGAACAGCTCCGGCGCGGCGATGAACAGCACCAGCCCGATCGCCACGATGATCGCCGCGGCGACCCCGGTGATCTTCCACTTGCTCGGACGCGGCTCCTGGCCGTCCCGCAACTGCTGGTTCGCCTTCGACAGGGGCGGGCGCATCTCCCGCGTCGGCTCGACCTGCTGCTCGGCGAAGCCCGGCGGGGACAGCTGCTGGAGGTCGGCGATCAGCACGTCCAGCTCCGAGTAGACCCGGGCCTGCATGGCGGCGTCGACGCGGTCCTGGTACTCGGCCACGTCCAGGCGGCCTTCCTCCACGGCCTGGCGCAGCCGCTCCATGACGACCTGCCGGTCGGACTCCGACGCGCGCATCTGATCGCGGTCCATTCGGCCACACCTCCATTGTCGGATGCTCCCCCTAGGATGCCAGGGCGCGACAACACGCGGCCAGACACTTCCCGAACCGGTGCGAAACTGGGACTATGGGGCGGTGAGCGAGCGCGAATCAGTCGTCATCGGCGTCGGCGCCGGGACCGAACCCCAGGACATGGTGCTCAACATCGGCCCGCAGCACCCCTCCACCCACGGCGTGCTCCGCCTGCGGCTCCGCGTCGACGGCGAGCGCGTCACCGAATGCGAGCCGATCGTCGGCTACATGCACCGCGGCGCCGAGAAGCTCTACGAGGTGCGCGACTTCCGCCAGATCATGCTGCTGGCCAACCGGCATGACTGGCTCTCGGCGTTCTCCTCCGAACTCGGCGTCGCCCTCGCCGCCGAGCGACTCGCCGCCGTCGAGGTCCCCGAGCGCGCGGTGTGGCTGCGCACCGCCCTCGCCGAGATGAACCGGGTGCTCAACCACCTCATGTTCCTCGGCTCCTACCCGCTCGAGATCGGCGCGATCACCCCGATGTTCTACGCGTTCACCGAACGCGAGCGCCTCCAGGCGGTCATGGAGGAGGCCAGCGGCGGACGCATCCACTACATGTACAACTGCGTCGGCGGCCTCAAGCGCGACGTCCCCGACGGCTGGGAGGACCGCGCCCGCCGGGCCCTGGACGAGGTCGAGACCGGCATGGTCCGCCTCGACCGGCTGCTGCGCCACAACGAGATCTTCGCCGCCCGCACCAGGGGCGTCGGCGTGCTCGACGCCGCGACCGCCGCCGCGTACGGCGTCACCGGCCCGGTCGCGCGCGCCAGCGGCCTCGACTTCGACCTGCGCCGCGACGAGCCCTACCTCGGCTACGGCGAACTGGACGTGCCGGTCGTGGTGCGCACCGAAGGGGACTGCTACGCCCGCTTCATCTGCCTCCTCGACCAGGTTGCGGCCTCGATCGGGCTCGCCCGCGCGAGCCTCGACCGCGCGGCAGCCCTGCCCGGGCCGGTCAACGTCAAGCTCCCGAAGATCTTCAAGCCGCCGGCGGGCGAGACGTACGCATGGACCGAGAACCCCTTGGGCGCCAACGGCTACTACCTGGTCAGCCGGGGCGAGAAGACCCCGTGGCGGCTCAAGCTCCGCACCGCGTCCTACGCGAACGTGCAGGCCCTGTCGACCCTCATGACCGGGTGCCTCATCCCCGACATGATCGCCGTCCTCGGCTCCATGTTCTTCGTCGTCGGCGACATCGACAAGTGAAGGCGCCGAAAAGGAGTCAGACGCAGCCGCCGGTGGTCTCATGGACGCGCATCGGCTGCGCCTCGACCGGCTCGGTCCAGCTCGACAGGGCCTCGCCGCCGGGGCAGTCGAGCGCGCCGAACTCCCAGGACGCCTCGGCCTCCGGCGGCGGCTCCGGCGCGAACGAGGCGACCGGCGCGCCCAGCGGCCGGCAGCCGGTGACCGCCTGCACCGCGACGGGCTCGGACCAGCGCCCGCCCACCGGGTCGGTGCCCGGGGCGTTGATCCGCACCCTGATGTAGTCCTCGGTCTCGCCCGACCACGAGGCCTCCTCGGCGCCCTCGGTCATGAGCTGGAGCGAGAACCGCTCGACGAGCGCGTCGACCTGGTCGGCCGTGGCGCCCGAGACCTGGAGGGTCCGCTCCAGCGACAGGCCCGGCCGCGCCGGCGTCACCTCGCACGCCTCGGCGTGCAGCGGCCCGGCCGCCAGCACCGCCGCGCCGGTCAGGGACCCCGCGGCCTCCCCGAGCACCGCGTCCATCACGGCGCGGGCCTCGGCCGCCTCGATCTGCTCGCGCACCGTCGCCTGCGACGCCGCGAACGCGGCCGCGACCAGCAGCACCGCCCACACCGCGACGGCGACGCGCAGGCGGCGGCGCCACCGCGCCGAGACGTTCGAGAACACGAGTGACAGTCTGCCCTATCGCGTTCCCGCGATGCCGGTCACAATCAGCGATCGGATGTCACACTCTTGAACCATGCGCCGTCCACTCGACATGAACGCATCGGAAGCGCACGAGAACCGGACCGCAGAGGGCGCGGAGGACCGCGTCCTGGCCGAGTTCGCGGCGCTCCGACCGCGCCTGATCGGCGTCGCCTACGGCCTCCTCGGCTCCGTCGCCGAAGCCGAGGACGTCGTCCAGGACGCCTGGATCCGCCTCCAGCGCAGCGACCTCGCCGCGATCGAGGACTTCACCGGATGGCTGGTCACCACCACCTCCCGCCTCGCCCTCGACGTGCTCCGCTCGGCTCGCACCCGCCGCGAGGCCTACGTCGGCCCGTGGCTGCCCGAACCGGTCGAGACCGAGCCGGACCCGGCCGAGACCGTCGGCCTCGCCGACGCCATGTCCTGGGCCATGCTCGTCGTCCTGGAGACGCTGAGCCCGGCCGAGCGGGCCGCGTTCGTCCTCCACGACGTCTTCGGGCTCACCTTCGACGAGGTCGCCCAGGCCCTCGGACGCAGCGCCGCCGCCTGCCGCAAGCTCGCCAGCCGCGCCCGCGAGCACGTCGAGGAGCGGCGCCCCCGCTTCGACGTCGACCCCGAGCGGCACCGCGCCGTCGTCGAGGCCTTCGCCGACGCGACCGGCACCGGCGACTTCGACCGGCTCTTGCGGCTGCTCGACCCCGAGGCGGTCATGATCTCCGACGGCGGCGGCGTCGTGCGCGCCGCCCGCAACCCCATCTACGGCGGCGAGCGGATCGCCCGCTTCCTCGTCGGCATCAACGCCAAGTACCCGGACCGCACCTTCAGGTACGTCGTCGTCAACGGCGACGCCGCACTCCTGGTGCTCCGGGGCGAGCACATCGACGGTGTCATCGCCCTGGGCGTCGACGCCGGGCGCGTGGCCCGGATCGACTACGTCCGCAACCCGCACAAATTCCACGGCCTGCACACCGGGGCCGCACCGTAGAACAGGAAGGAACCGCCATGGAACCCCGACTCGCCTTCACCGAGACCGAGTTCGCCAAGCAGTACTACAAGAACATGCTCGCCAACGAGAAGCTGTTCCACAACGGGCCCGTCGCGTTTCGCACCATGGAGCTGCTGAAGCTGCGCGCCAGCCAGATCAACGGGTGCGGCTACTGCGTCGACATGCATTACAAGGACGCCGTCCACGGCGGCGACGATCCCGAGCGGCTCAACCTGGTCACCGTCTGGCGCGAGGCGCCGGCGTTCACCGACGAGGAGCGGGCCGCGCTGGCGCTGGCCGAGGAGTCGGCGCGCCTCGCCGACAACCCGCACGGCGTCAGCGACGAGACCTGGGAGGCGGTGCGCAAGCACTTCGACGACGAGCAGATCGCCGCCCTGGTCGCGATGTGCGCCCAGATCAACGCCTGGAACCGCATCAACGTCACACTGCGCACCCCGGCGGGCTTCTACGACCCGGTCACCAAGGCCTCGCGGTACAAGAAGACCGAGGCCTAGCGGCGCCCAGGCGCTGAGGCCCCTCCGGTCGGCGCCGCCGCGTTGCGGCGGTGCCGACCGGAGCCCGGGGCCGGAGCCCGGACCGGAAGGGGGAGCGGCACCGGAGCCCGGAGTGGGAGCGGGGCGACACCGAAGTTCAGAGCGGAAGGGGAACGAGACCGAGGAGCCCAGGTTGCCTGCATGACCCGCGACGGCGCCGAGGTGAGGAGGCCGCACCGAGAGGACCGGGCCGACTGCATAACCGCACGACGAAACCGAACGGCGGTCCTTGAGACCGGGACCAGTCGAGTCTGATCAGTGCCCGGCCAACTCTGATCAAGCCCGGCCGGGGCCGATCAAGCCCGACCATCGGGTTCGTCACGCTTGGCAGAGCCCGGACGCGCTCGGACAAGCCCGATTGCACTCGGTCAGGACCGCCTGGCCAGGAAGGAGAAGCCGATTGCCGAGAGGACCGCGATGGCCGCGCAGATCCACAGCGCGCCGTCGGTGCCGACGGTGCCCACCAGGGTCGTCACGATCGGGATGCCCGCGGCGGTCCCGATGTAGCGCATGGTGTTGTTCACGCCCGAGCCCATGCCGCCCCGATCGGCGGGGACGCTGTCGATGCTGAGGCGGGTCAGCGCCGGGTTGATCGCGCCGTAACCCGCCCCGGCGACCACGAGCGCCGGCACCGCGTGCCACCAGGACCAGCCGTCGGCGAGACCGGTCAGCAGCACCGAGCCGATTCCGGCGAGGACGAGCGCCGCCGCCAGGAGCGCGCCGGAGGAGAGCGCGAACCGCTTGACCTGCAACGAGACGGCGAATGCCGCGAACGACCAGACCGCGAACACCACGGCCGTCGCCACCGGTCCCAGCCCCGTCTCGGACTGGAGCACCGTCGGCAGGTAGCTCATCATGCTGATGACCGCGACGCCCGCGACCAGGGCGCCGAGCGAGGCGACCAGGAACGCCGGGCGGGCGAACAGGGCGAGGTCGAGCATCGGTTCCCGGCCCCGCCGCTCGACGGCGACGAACGCGGCCGTGGACACCGCCGCGGCGGCGAGGAGGGCGATGACCGCCGGGTCCGACCAGTCCTGGCGGCCCAGCGTCAGCCCGGCCATGAGCGCGGCCACGCCGAGCCCGAGGGTGACCGTCCCGGCCACGTCGGCCCGGCGGACGTGTTCGGCCCGCGACTCGGGGAGGGCGGCACGTCCGGCCAGGGCCAGGCCCGCCGCGGCCGCGGCGTACAGCCAGTAGGGGCCGTTCCAGCCCCACGCGGCGTTCAGCAGCGCCGCGAGGATCCCTCCGGCACCCACGCCGAGGCCCATCATCGCCCCGTAGGCGGCGGTGGCCCGCCTGCGGTCGTCGGCGCCGGTGAAGACCGCGCCCATGATGCCGAGGCTCGAGGTCAGCAGGGCGGCGCTGGCTGCGCCCTGGACGACGCGGGCGAGAGCGAAGACGAGGGTGTTCGGCGCGAGGGCGGCGAGCAGGAGCGCGGCGGTGAACAGCCACGCCCCGGCGACGAAGACCTTGCGGCGGCCGTGGTTGTCGGCGAGGCTGCCGGAGGTGAGGAGCGGGACGGCGAGGCCGAGGGAGACGGCGTTGATGATCCAGGTCTGGCCGGCGGCGCCCGCGTGGAGGTGGGCGGTGGTCTGCGGGGCGAGGATCAGCGGGGTCGAGTAGTTGAGAATGACCAGCAGCGGCGCCGCGCAGAGGAGCGCGAGGACGGCGCGGGTCCCGGTGGGCGCCTTGGCGGCGGCGAGTGTCGTCACGATGGGACTCCTAGGTTCGTTCAATGAACTCACCGGAGCGTAGCAGTGTTGGTTCAATGAATGAACCGGGGTAGGATGCGGTCATGGCACTCGGCAAGGACTACGTGGGGCAGGACTGCTCGCTCTCGCGCGCGCTCGAGCTGCTCGGCGAGCGCTGGACCCTGCTCGTGGTCCAGAACGCCCTCTACGGGGTGCGGCGCTTCAACGACTTCCAGGTCCGCCTCGACATCCCCAAGGCGGTCCTCTCCGACCGCCTGGCCCGCCTCACCGAGGGCGGGGTGCTGGAGAAGCGGCAGTACCAGCCGTCTCCGCCCCGGTACGAGTACCTGCTCACCGACGCCGGGATCGAGCTGTGGCCGGTGATCTACACCCTCAGCGTGTGGGGCAGGCGCCACATCGGCGGCGAGCCGCCCCGGCTGTTCCGCCACGCCGACTGCGGCAGCGCCCTCCTGCCCTCCAGCGACTGCCCCGAATGCGGCCCGGTGGCCCCCGCCGACGTCGAGATGTACCCCGGCCCGGGCCCCAAGCGCGACGACCCGGTCAGCCGCGCCATGAACCGCCCGCGCCGGCTCCTCGAACCGGTCGTCCCCGCCGCGCCCTGACGCCGAGGGCAGCGCCGCGAGCACCCCGACGATGACGACGGTCCCCATCGCGCCCTGACACCGAGTCGCGGACGAGGACGGCGGACCGGCAGCCGGTCAGCGGCGGTGGGAGCCGAGCGGCGTCTCCGGCGAGGCCGGACGGCCCGCGCCCCACAGCGAACGGACCCGGCCCTCGGACCGCCCCGAAGCGGACCGGCACTGCCCGCCATGCTCGCGGACAGGCCCCGAGCCCGCGGCGGACCTGCTGACCACCTGGCACCGCCCGCCGCGTTCGGGGGGCCGCAGCCGTTCGCCCAGTTCGCGTTCCGGCGGCACCACCGGCCGCCGCGTCCGCGGGCAGGCCGCCGGGGACGCCGAAAGGGCCCGCCGCTGTCGCGACGGGCCCTTTCGCTGCTCGGGACCGGGAATTGCGAGCTGTCGTACCTCCTGCCGGCGTCCGCGCGCGGCCGCCGGTGTCCCCAAGCCGTCTCAGTGCCGCTCCCGCGGACGCCGTCCGCGGGAGCGCAGGCTAGCTAACGGCTGACGGCGAGGCTGGTCTCGTTGAGGCCGCGCGCGGCCTCCACCTCGCCGGTGGCGTCGCCGTAGCGCGAGAGCGCGCGCAGCGTCCACTTGCCCGGGGCGGCGAAGAAGCGGAACTGGCCGCCCTCACCGGTCACGACCTCGGCGGTGAACTCGCCGGTGCCGTCGAGGAGGCGCACATAGGCCCCCTGGACCAGTTCGCCCTCGCCGTTGACGACCGTGCCGGTGAGCACGGTCTCCTTCTCGAGATCGACCGACGCCGGCAGGGCCGCGTCCTGGTCGGGTGCAGCGCAGCTGTCAGACATCAGATGTTCCTTTCCGTACCGTCGCCGGTGCTACTTGGTGCCGGGCTCGTCGCCGAGGGCGATCGGCACGCCGACCAGCGAGCCGTACTCGGTCCAGGAGCCGTCGTAGTTCTTCACGTCCTCGTAGCCGAGGAGCTCGCGGAGCGCGAACCAGGTGTGGCTGGAGCGCTCGCCGATGCGGCAGTAGGCGATGGTCGCCTTGGACTCGTCCAGGCCCGCCTCGTCGACGTAGATCTCGCGCAGCTCGGCGTCGGACTTGAAGGTGCCGTCCTCGTTCGCGGCCTTGGACCACGGCACGCTCAGCGCGGTCGGGATGTGGCCGCCGCGCTGGGACTGCTCCTGCGGCAGGTGCGCCGGGGCCAGGAGGCGGCCGGCGTACTCGTCGGGGGAGCGGACGTCGATGAGGTTCTTGACGCCGATGGCGGCCTCGGCCTCGTCGCGCTTGGCGCGCAGGCTCCAGTCGAGCGGGCCGGCGACGTAGTTCGTGGCCGGGCGCTGCGGGACCTCGGTGACGACGTCGCGCGCGTCGAGCTCCCACTTCTTGCGGCCGCCGTCGAGCAGCTTCACGTCCTGGTGGCCGTACAGCTTGAAGTACCAGTACGCGTAGGCCGCGAACCAGTTGTTGTTGCCGCCGTAGAGGACGACGGTGTCGTCGTTCGCGATGCCGCGCTCGGACAGGAGCTGCGAGAACTGCTCCTGGTTGACGAAGTCGCGGCGGACCGGGTCTTGGAGGTCGTCCTTCCAGTCGATCTTGACCGCGCCCTTGATGTGTCCGCTGTCGTACGCGGCGGTGTCCTCGTCGACTTCGACGAACACCACGCCGGGGGTGTCGAGGTTCGCTTCCGCCCAATCGGCGGTGACCAGCACGTCTTCACGGGCCATGTGGTTCTCTCCTGAACGCTAAATGGAATGGCTTGGGTTCGGTTCCGGAGCGTGCCCAGGTGGAGGTGCGGGTCGCTGCGAGGTCGCAGCCGAGCAGGGTTCGTTCAGGAGTCGAGGTCCTGAACCGTCAGCCGATACGACGCCCCGGTGCCGATCGCGCGAAGAGGCGATGGGATTCGGTGGAACCGGGGGTCTTGCTCTGGAGTTCGCGCACGCTGGGCCGCAATGCGGCGACTGCCTCCGGGCCCCGAGGGCCGGGCGAGTCGCCTAGGGCATTCGACAGAGCGTGGTCGCGATCATGCAGTAGTCGATCGCGCGCCGCTTGGTGAGCATCGGCTTGCGCATGGGCAGAACGCTAGCAGACTTCCCGCCCCGAATCCACACCCGTTCTCGCGATGCGGACGGTGATGCGGACGGTGCGTGACGGTCAGGTCAGGACGACGTCCTCGGCCGAACCGGAGACCACGACCTCGTCGCCCTCGAACGCGAGCTCCACCAACTGGATGCCGTACGGCAGCTCCGGCAGCGCCACCGTCGAGGTCAGCTCCGAGGCGAACGCGTCCAGCAGCGGCTGGAGCTCCCCGGGGAGCCCCGAGGTCAGCGACTCGACCGCGTCGGGCGTGAACCGCAGCTCGTCCGCGCCGAGCTCGACCGCCCCGGTGGCCTGGAGGTCGATCGTGACCCCCGCGAGCTCCTCGGAGGTCGTCACCGTCGCGTTCCCGTCCTCGTCGATCGACAGGTCGAACCCGGTCCGCTCCGACAGCAGCGCCTCGATCGACGCCACCGAGATCGACCCGGTCACGTCGAGCGTCCCCGCGACCGCGTCGCCGCCGCTCGAGAGCTCGCGCCAGTCCGCCTCGACGTCGTGCGCGGCCATCTCCAGCGACGGGAGCACCAGGCCCTCGGCACCGACGTCCTTCAAGGTGATGTCGATCTGCTCGAACTCGCCCGACCACGCCTGCGTCGCGAACGGCCAGCCGTGGATGGACACCTCCGGGCGCTGGTCGGAGTAGGCGCCGTTCTCGGCGGCCGCCGCGGCGACCTCGTCGGCGATGCGCCCCTCGGCGACCGCGTTCGCGACCCGGTCGAGGAGGGCGACGAGCGCGACGAGGACGACCAGGACGATGAGCACGCGGCGGAGGATCTTCACCAGGGGTCTCCAGGGGAAAACGGTGGACGGGGTGTCAGCGGAGGTGTCAGTCGATCATGTAGTACGCCGACAACAGGTACACGACCGGGCCCGTCAGCGCGAACGCCAGAAGGGGTCCCGCGGCGCTCACCACCGGGTTCGGCGCCGTCCCGGCCCCGTCGATCCGCCGCGACGCCGACATGTACCCGCACGCCAGGTCCGACAGCACCGCGATCAGCGCGACGAACAACCCGCCGATCGCCGCGTGGGACGGCTCGGGACCCTCGATCACGAGCCCCGCGTACGCCGCCGAGGCCGTGCCGCACATCGTGCCGATGACGATCCCGAACGCGCCCCGCGTCACCTGCCGGTTGATCCGCGGATCGGGCATCACCAGGTCCACCGCGCGCGCCGCCAGGATCGCCGTCCCGGCCGCGACCACCGCCGAGTACATCGCCGGCGGCGCCGAGCCCAGGCGCGACAGGGCGATGTAGCAAGCGTAGCCGCACACCGCGACGCACAGGAGCATCGTGAACCCGAGGCTCTCGGTCACCCCGGTGTGCTCGCGGCGCAGCAGCTGGCCCGCCACCGCCGCCCCGAACGCCAGGGCGAGCAGCACCGTGATCGGCAGGAGCGACACCGGCGTCCACATCACCGCGACCCAGTCGGCGGCCAGCGCCAGGGCCGACGCCACCGCCAGGGCCACCCAGGCGCCCTCGACCTTCCGCACCCACGTCACGAGCGCGACCGCGGCGAGCTGGAGCACCGCGATCCCCGCGGCGTAGACCGGCCGCTCCATCTGCGCGCCGAGCACGAGCCCGGCGCTGACGACGACCGTGACGGCGAGGGCCGGGAGCCGGTGGAGCAGGGGGGTGCCGGGCGGCGGCAGGGTGTGGTCCTCGCGCCCGTCGGCGCCGGCGGTCCGGTAGGCGCCGGTGGCGCCCGGTCGGGGCGCGGCGGCGGTCCGCCTGCGCTCGGCGCGGGTGGGTTCGGCTTCCTGGCGGGTCGCGTCCCAGGCGGGGTCCTCGGGAGGCGCGGCCGCCTCGGGCGGTTCATAGCCCCAGGTCTCGTCGGGTCGGCTGTACGACACGACCACAGCCTACGGCAAGCCCTCTGTGCACTGTTCACCTTCGAAGGGCCGTACGCGGGGTGTCGACCGGATCGCCCGGACGGCTGACCGCCCGGGCGCGGCGGGAGGCGCCCGGACCGGCAGCGCATCGGCGCCGGTCGATCGGTCCTCCATGAGCGGCGCGTGTCGGCGCGGTGAACGGCGGTGGTCGCGCGCCTTGCATCGGCCGGTCCCGCATAGTGAGGTTTCGCCGCGGCGGCGCTGGTCTTTTACATGGCGGCCGTTTACACTGGTCCAGACTCCACCTACCGCATGTTGTAAGCCCGCCCGTCGCCGAAGCCGGGAAGAGCGATAGTCGCGTGTGCTCACCTATCAGCGGAGGACTGCTATGGAAATCCTGATCCTCACTTCCAACCCAGTGCCGGAGTCCCCTGAGTCCATCCTGCCGTCCCTGGAGCTCCTGCCGCACCGCGCGCGCTACGCCGGCCGCGACGTGCGGGCGCTGCTGAGCGGCCCGAGCCCCGACGCGGTCATGGTCGACGCCCGCGCCGACCTCGCCGACGCGCGCGCCACCTGCCGCGTCCTCCAGGCCACCGGCCTCACCGTCCCCCTGTTCGCCATCGTCACCGAGGCGGGCCTGGCCGCGCTCCAGGCCGACTGGGGCGTCGACGACCTCCTCCTGGCCTCCTCCGGCCCGGCCGAGGTCGAGGCGCGCCTGCGCCTGGCCACGGGCAAGCCGAACGCCGCGACGGCCGCGGGCCCGGCCGTGATCCGCGCCGGCGACCTCACCGTCGACCCCGACACGTACGCCGCGAAGCTCAAGGGCGGCCCGCTGGACCTCACGTACAAGGAGTTCGAGCTGCTGCGGTTCCTGGCCCAGCACCCCGGGCGCGTGTTCACCCGCGAGCAGCTGCTGCGGGAGGTGTGGGGCTACGACTACTTCGGGGGGACCCGCACCGTGGACGTCCACGTGCGGCGGCTGCGGGCCAAGCTCGGCAGCGAGTACGAGTCGATGATCGGGACGGTGCGCCAGGTCGGCTACAAGTTCGTGGCGCCGCCGCCGGACAGTCTGCGGGAGAGCGAGCCGGTCCCCCAGCGGGTCGACGCGTAACCGCTCACCCCATCGGGCGGCATGAAAGGCGGGTCCTTCGGGACCCGCCTTTCGTTGTTTCCAAAGTTGACAGAGCGACTGCTGTTCCTACAGCGGTAACGATCGATCAGTGTGCTTGGAATCGTCAATGCGACCATTCCTGATAAGGAATGTTTACCATGCTATACCCCTCAATAAAGATGTCCTAAACGGACAAAAGCCGCAACTCTCCGTACCCATGGGGTTGCACAGGGTGGATAGAATTGAGTTCGCTTTGGACCCCATCCTCTCGCCTCATTGGAGTGTGACCCCGTGTCCGATCGCGCCGTCGACCCCGAAGCCCTCGCCGAGTTCCGCGAAGTCGCGCAGGGCCGCCTGGACCACCTCGACTCGCTCATCGACCGATTGCGCCACGGCAACGACCTCGGTGTCGAACCCGGGTTCGGGCTGCTCGACAGCGGCGTCACCGCCCGCGAGGCCTACCGCGAGTTCCACCGCCTGACCTGGTCCAACCTCCAGGACCTACGAGCCGACCTGGCCGGCATCATCGCCACCGTCGACGGCGTCGCCGAGCGCGCCGTCGCGACCGACGACGAGTCCGCCGCCCACCTGTCGCGAAGCAAGGACTGACCGCCATGCCGGATACCCAGACCGACACCCAGAACCCCGACGGCCTCGACGAGGACTACGACGACGACCCGGTCGAGGACCAGGCCGACGCCGACGATGCCGACCAGGGCGCCGAGGACCAGGACCCCGACGCGCAAGCCGACGACCAGGGCCCTGACGACCAGGCCGACGACGAGAACCCCGACGACCAGGACGACCCTGACGACCAGGACGGCGGCAAGAGCGGCCGCGACCAGGACGACGACCACCCCGGCCGCGACCGCCACCAGCGCGAGGAGTGGGACCAGGGCGCCGCGCCCGACGACTCCACCATCGTCGAGTACCAGCGCCTGGACGCCGAGGCGCTGTTCCTGTCCGGGCGCCCCTGCTCGGACCCCAAGTGCCAGAACGTCCACAACCCGGCCGAGGACGCCTGGATCAAACTGGTCTCGGCGATCCCCGTGGCCGGGCAGGTCGCGGGCCTCACGGTGGTCACCACCGGCACGCCCGCGCCGAGCCAGGACGACATCCGGACCCTCGTGAACGAGGTGCGCCCCGACAGCCCGGACAAGTACGCGCTCAGGGAGATCAGCACCCACTGGCAGGGTTTCAAGGCCGAGTTCGACACCGACCCGGAGACCGGGGTCGCCCCGAACCTCAAGGCGGGCCTGCGGATCCTCTCCGAGCACTGGAAGGGCGACGACTTCGACGCGTTCGCCGAGCAGGTCGAGGTCGTCATCGGCAACTGCGCGACCGTGTGCGACGACATCGGGGACGCCACCTCGGGCGCGGTCGGCCTGCTGGAGCAGAAGGCCGACGAGTTCTACGGCCTCCAGGGCGGCGACTCGGGCGAGCTGCCCTACCCCGCGCCGCTGTACTGGATCTCGGACATGGAGCAGCTGTACACCGACCCGTTCGTGCACGTGCGGCCCCCGTTCTCCAACGGGGACTGCCAGGTCACGGCCGGCTGCGACAACGACGGCGGCCTGATCGGGGCCCTGCTGGAGCTCGGCGGCTTCAACAAGGACTACGTGGACGAGGTCTCGGACTACGTCGAGAACCAGACCGAGTACTACATCAACAAGGGCAAGAACCTCGACCCGCCGACCACGCCCGAGCAGGCCGCGCTGTGGGCGCAGGCGGACGCGAACAACAACATCAGCGCGGACGTCAACGCGGGGGTCGAGGACTACAACGCGCGGTCCGAGATCGCGAACGAGGACGTCATCAACCGGTGGGAGAACGCCGAGGAGTCGGCGGGGACCTTCACGCCGGAGGCGCACCCGTCGAACCCCTCCACGTTCCGCGAGGCCTCGGACATGCTCGCCGGCTCCTACGAGGGCCTCGACGCGGGGTCGAACGGGTTCGACGCGGGGGACGGGCCGCCCACCGGCGGCAGTGACCTCCAGCCCCCGGGCGGTGCCGGCGGCGGGACCGGCGGCGGCGGGACCGGGGGCGGTCTCGCCAGCGGCAGCGGCCTGGGCGGGGGCGGCGCGACCCTCGGCAGCGGCGGGTCGTTCCCGGTCGGCGCGGCCTCCTCCACCGGTGAGGGCGCGGGCGGCGGCGCGGGCGCCCGCGGCGGCGGTATGGGCATGGGCGGCATGATGGGCGGCGGCATGGGCGCGGGCGGCCGCGGCATGGGCGGCGACCAGGACGCGCAGGGCGAGCACAAGGACTGGCTCGAGGAGGACGAGGAGATCTGGGGGATCATCCGCGACGCCGACGAGGACCCGTACGCGTAAGCGCCGCAACCGCTGACGAGGGGCCGCAGTCCACCCGACCGCGGCCCCTTCGCATGCGCGGGTCCTCGTCGCACGGACCGCTTTCACACAGGTTGCATCCTATAGGATTCTGGTTTTCCCCTGGTGCGGACCGTTCCGGGACGGCGCCATGACCGGCTCGTGACGCCGGTGGCGAAGGTGGGGCTCCGACACCGAAACGACGGGAGCCCTCGACATGACCTATCCGAATCCCCAGCCGCCGAACCAGTCCCGGTCGCCGCACCCGGGCGGGATGACCGAGGAGGAGCGGGCCCAGCGCAAGAACCTGAACCTGCTCGGCATCGGCCTGGTCGGCGCCGTCGCCCTCGTCTCGATCGTGCTCACGGCCCTGGACTCGCCGGTCGACCCGAAGTTCACCGCGCCGGTCCTGTCGGCCATGCTCATCGCCGCCGCGGGCTCGTTCGGCCAGGCCTTCCGGATCAAGCGGGACGCGAAGCGCCGCGGCTGAGCGGTGAGGGGCGGGCGCGCCCGCCCCTCACCGCCGCCCGAGGTCCGTCGGCACCCTCTAGCTCCCGTCGAGGACGGGCCAGCCGGCCCGCCACTCGATGGCCTCGATGCCGAGGTCGAAGTGGCCGTCCTCGTGGTAGGAGTGGTAGGCCATGAGGCCGTTGGCGATCGACTGCCCGCCGGTGGCGACGTAGTCGCCGTGGGCGCCGAGCACGAGGGTGCCGCCGCCGTCGGTGAGCGCGACGCCCTCGGCGTCCGTGAACGGGCCGGTCGGCGAGGTGGAGCGGCCGACGCGGATGTTGTAGGTCGAATCGGCGCCCGCGCAGCAGGCGTCCCACGACGTGAAGAGGTAGTAGTAGCCGCCGTGCTCGACGAGCGCGGGCGCCTCGATGCCCGCGCCGCCGCGTCCGGCGATGTGGACCGGGTCCGCGCCGGACTGCGCCTTCCCGGAGGGCCAGTCGAGTTCGAGCATGTAGATGCCCTGCCACCAGGAGCCGTAGGCCATGTAGTGGCGCCCGTCGGCCTCCAGGATCGTCGGGTCGATCGCGTTGTACGGGTCGCCCGGGTTGGACTCCCAGATTTGGCCCTGGTCGACCCACTCGTAGTCGGGGTCGGCGGGGTCGAGGGTGGTGTTGGTGGCGAGGCCGATGACCGAGCGCTGGTCGCCGAAGGTCGAGGCGGAGTAGTAGAGGTAGTAGTCGCCGCCGTCCTCGTAGATCTCCGGGGCCCAGAGGTTGTCGACGCCCGGGACGGCCTCGGTGAGCCAGTCGGGCTTGACGTCCCAGACGGTGTCCACATAGGTCCAGGTGGCGCCGTCGTCGGTGGAGGTGCGGATGGTGATGTTGCCTTCGCCGAGGGGGCCCCAGCCGGTGGCGAAGACGTACCACGGCTCGCCGTCGTCGCAGGGGGCGAACAGGCCGGGGTCGTGGGCGCCGAGGTCGCCGCCGAGGGTGCCGGGCGCATCGGCGGCGCAGGCCTGGTCGGCATGCCCGTGGCCGTGGCCGTGCCCATGGCCGTGGCCATGCCCGTGTCCGGGCCCGCGGCCCGGGTCGGCGAACGCGGCGGGGGAGAGCGCCGTCAGGCTCGCGGCGGCGATGCCCGCCACCGCGAGCGCGGCGATGAGGGAGGTGCGCTTCCGTTTCATTCAGGACCGCCTTGTCCAAGAATCGATGGATTGAGACGGGTCGATGTTAACGGAAACATGACAGGAGGTCAATCGTTCGGGTGAATGCCGCGCCGCCCCTTGGACTCCGGCCCGATTCCTGTCGGACCCCCCGGACAGGATCGGAGCAGACTTCCTTACCCCCGATGCTTTTAACACTGAGTGGAGGGCGGGGGTTGTGGACGGCCGACAGCGCTCACACCACACCGGTACCACCGTTCGAACAGTGATCGCCACGGCTTCCGAGGCGCCCCGCCACCGCCACCGCGCCATCGTGCCCGCCCCCTCACGCCGGCACCGCTCCGCGCAGACGAAGGCGCCCGCCGCATCGGCGGACCGGTGTCCGGTCCAGCCGACGCGGCGGGCGCCGCGATCACTCGAGCCCGCGGCTCGAACCCGTCAGGTGGTGACGCCCACGACCGTGGAGTCGACCGACTCGCCGTCGGCGCCGTACTCGACCGTGCCCAGGTAGCGCGAGCCCTCGTCCAGGCCCGACCACGCCAGGTCCAGCGAGAACGCGCCCGCCAGGGTCACGTCCTGCTCGGCCGGGGAGACCTCGAGGTTCCCCTCGTCCGAACCCGGCACCACCCACGCGTGCAGGGTCGCCTCCAGCGGAGACGGACCCGCCCACTCGTCGACGAACACCACGAACGTGTAACCGCCCGGCAGCGTCACCGTCTCGTTCGAACCGCCCGACGCCGAGTTCGCCACCAGCGTCAGCGAACCGTCCGCCTCCTTGACGTACACGAACAGGTCCAGGTCCGTACCCGTCGGGTGCTCCTCGTCGAACGTCGCGAAGCGCACCAGCGCCGCGTCGGCCGGCGTCGTGAACTCGTACGAGACCACGTGCGAGTTCTCCACCGGGGCGTCCGCGGGGAACGTCGAGGAGTCCGGGTCGGTCAGCGTCGCCGTCCGCGCGTCGGAGGCCACCAGGCCCGTCACGGTGGCGCTCAGCGAGCCGTCGAAGCCCGCCACGCCATCGAGCTGGGCCGAACCCGAAGCGCCCGTGTACGACACCTCGTCGGCCGCCGCCAGCTGCGTCGGCTTCACCACGATCGGCGAACGCACCTCGTGGACCGTCTTGGTGCCCTTCTTCTCCACCCAGGTGACGTCGCCGAACGCCCACTCGCCGAACGCCGCGTCAGTGCGCGTGATCGTGAGCGTGTACGTCTGCGACTCGCCCGGCTTCAGCGTGAACTTCTCGGTGTCCACCGACACCTCGAAGCCCGCGGGAGCGGTGATGTCGGCCTTGTACGTGGACTTCTTGTCCGAGATGTTCGTGACCGTGCGGGACACCTCGTACGTGCCGGTCAGCTCGGCCACCGTGATCGACGGGTAGTTCAGCTGCGACGGCTCCATCGAACCGAGCGCGTCGCAGTTCGCCTGGATCTTGTACGCCTCGGCCGTGCCGCAGATGTACTGGATCCACTCCACCGGCGACGACTCGTACACCAGGCCCGGGTCGAGCATCTCGGCCCCGTCCGCGTGACCGGCGCCGAAGTCGAACGGCGTCGCGTCCGCCGCGTCGCGCTGGATCGGGTTCCCGTCCTGGTCGGTCTGGTACGACGTGGTCATGATCGCCGACTTGATCGCCATCGGCGACCAGTCCGGGTTCGCCGACTTCAGCAGCGCCGCCAGGCCCGCGATGTGCGGGCTCGCCATCGACGTGCCCTGGTTCGTCGCGAAGTCGTTGCCCGCGTGGTTGTCCGGGGTCACGCCCGCCACCACCTCGACGCCGGGGGCGGTGATGTCCGGCTTCAGCAGGTTCTGCCCCGCCGCCAGCGCCGGGCCGTTCGACGAGAACGCGGCCATGCTCGGCGCGTTCTGGTACTCCAGCTCCGACGTCTCGACCTCGATCCTCGGGTTCTTCTTCGAGTCGATCCACTCCTGGAGCGCCTGGCCGTCCTCATAGGACAGGTGCAGCACCGGGACCGACTGCGAGGTGACCACGTTGGCCGGGCCCCGGTCGGACTGGTCCACCACGATCAGCGCCGTGCCGCCCGCGGCCGCCACCTGATTCGCGTTGTCGGTGAACAGGTTCCCGCGCACGCACACGATCGCGAAGCCCTCGGTCTTCTCCGGGTCCAGCGTGTCCGCGTCGCACGTGGCCGCGGCCTCGGGGTCGACGTCGTCATAAGCGGCGTCCACCGCGTTCTTCACGTACCACTTCGCCTCGCCGACCATGCCGGCCGCGTCGATCTCGTCGCGGCCGAACTCCAGCTCCGTGCGGAACGTCCGGTCGTGCGTGGAGGCCGCGACCGTGGTCACCCACGGCTCCTGGTGGTCGACCGTGGAGGTCGGGCCGTCGTTGCCGGCGCTGGCCGCCACGAACACGCCCGCCGCGGCGGCGTTGAAGAACGCAATCGACACCGAGTCGACGAACTCGGGCGTGCCCGTCGAGCCGATCGAGAAGTTGATGACGTCCACGCCGTCGTTCACGGCCGCTTCGATACCGGCCACCAGGTCGAGCCCGGAGCAGCCGCCCCAGCAGACCTTGTAGGCGGCGAGGCGGGCGGCCGGGGCCAGACCGGAGAACGTCCCGATCTTCTCCCCGTCGACGACCACCTTCGTCTTGTAGTTGCCCGCCGCGGTCGTCGCGGTGTGGGTGCCGTGGCCGTCCGAGTCGCGCGGCGACGCGTAACCGTCGGCCGACACGCCCCGCGCGTCGAACCAGCGCGCACCGATGAGCTTGTTGTTGCACTCGATGTTGCCGGCCGGGTCCTCGTCCTCGCCGGTCTCGCACTCGCCGTTCCACTTGGCGTCGATGGTCGCCTGGTCGGGACGCGGCTCCGACAGCGGCGCCAGGGCCGGGTTCTCCGGCCAGATGCCGGTGTCCAGGACGCCGACGATCACGCCTTCGCCCGCGCGCTTCGAGGAGCCGAACTCCTCCTCCCAGGCGCCGTTCTTCCCTGCGACGTCGAGGAACTTCGTGGCGTCGACCGCGCCGGTCGTCTGGTAGATCACGTCCGGGATGACCGCGAGGACGTCGTCGCTCCCGGCCAGCTCCTCTGCCTCGTCAGCGGTCAGGTGCGCGGCGAAGCCGTTGAGGACCGTGTCGTACTCGGCGAGCGCGTCCACGTCGTGCTCGGCGATGACGCCGGCGCGCTCCTCGGCGAGGAAGTCGCTGTACTCCTCGACCGCGCCGGCCTGGAAGTCGATCGTCTCGCCCTCGGCGGGGGCGGTCGCGTCGAGGCCGGACTCGCCGCCCTCATAGGTGGCGATGGGGTCCGCGGCGAGCTGGACGACGTAGTAGCCGTCCTCGTACTCGACCGCGGCGCCCGAGGCCTCCTTGAAGTACTGCGGGGTCACCTCGGGCAGCGAAGGAGGGTCGGCCGCGGCCGGACCGGCCGCGGTGGTGAGCGCGGCGACCACCAGTGGGACGGAGGCGGCCGCCATGGCGGCTCGGGTTCCTGCTCGGGCGCGCTTGGACGCGCGCCGTCTCGGCAGGCGGGGGGACGGAGATCCCATGCGATGAGCTCCTCTCGAAGGGGAAGTGCGCCGCCCGGAGGGGACTCGCGTCACGGTTCGCGAGCCTGCCGTGACTGCGGCGCACGGAAAGGAGCCTATTGCGAGGAAGGTTCGGTGTAAACCCTCATATGAGGAGAATGCCGGGAACCGGCATGACTGTTATGCGCCCGTTACATAGGACGTTCCGCTGGAGGGCATTCAGTGAACGACAGGTGACCGGCGGACCGGTTCACCAGCGCCACCAGAGGAATCGGCGCTCATAGCGGAACGTCACCGAACTCGCCTTGGACCGGCCGGACATCGCGAATCGGATTCCCGTGCCTCCTTTGTAGGAGGCCCTATTGTCGACCGAACTCATCATCATGTCGGTGTCGTCGTCCACCGCGTAGGCTCCTGCGGGCAGCACGACCTCCAGCGAGGAGGCGATGAGGTTCACGTCGATGTCGACCCGCCCGGAGCTGATCACGGCGTGGCGGCAGTCGAGCTTGACGGAGCTGGCCTTGGCGTCCACGACGATCTTCTGCGGTACCAGCCAGTCCCCCTTGCGCTCCAGGGAAGAGGCCTTGGGGGCGAGGCGGAGCTCGGTGGGCGCGCCGGCGGCTACGGGGCTCGCGGCGGCGGGGACGGCCAGGGCCCCGGCGGTCTCGGGCAGGTCGGAGAGGAGGCCCGCGACCTCGCCGTAGGTCCGGGCCTCGTAGGCCTGGCGGGAGCGGTCGGCGAACTCGTCGAGGTCGAGCCGGCCCTCTTCGGTGGCGGCGTGGAGCTTGGCGATGATGGCTTCGCGCTCGGCGTTGGAGACGCGCATGTTCGGGTCGGGCGTGGCCATGTCGTTCACCTTCTGGTCGGGCCGGGGTTGAGCCGCCTCGGCCTGCGCACGAGCCCGCCGTTGCACCATTCGTGGTAGTCGAACAGGTCCGGTTGGCGGATGAGCGCTTTGGTGTTGGCGGCCCACAGTCCAACATACTGGTCCCGCGACTCGCCCGCCTTATCGAGGAGCCGGTCGACGCGCTTGCGCGAGTGGACCCGGAACTTGGTCCGCACCGCATCGGCCGCGTAGATGTAGAGCACGTGGAGCGCGAAGGACCGCTTCGGGCAGGTGGCGTCGGCCGCGAGGTCGAGCCAGGTGTCGACGAGCTCGTCGGTGGCGAGGGTGAGGTCCCACTGGCGGCCCTCGGGCGCGACCGAGTACGGGTCGAGCGCCCAGTCGCGGATCTCCTGCGGCGTGGGGACGGCAGGGCGCGCGAAACCTGCGAAGGACCCTTCCGCCACGTGCGCTCCCACTGACTCGAACAATGCTCGCACCGATCCTAGCCCGGCCTCGCCCGATGCTCGGTCCGCGAATGCGGCCCCGGCCCTTCACGCGCCGGGCCCCGGGGCCCTCCCCCCGCCCCGCCCCACCCCCACCCTCCCGCGATCGCCCGCCCACCCTTGATGCACGCCTTGCCCGCTGTGCGGCGTCCCTGCTGCCCGGCCCGCGGCGGCTGCTTCGCGCCGGTTGCCGCCGCTGGTGTCGCCTTTCTCACTCGTCTCAGGATGCGGCCGCCCGGCGGGTGTGCTGCTCGCCCGCACTGCTTCGAGCCCGGTGCGTCCGTGGCCGGGGCCGCCGGGAGCTGCCCCTCTCGGGGCCGCGGGTCCCGGGGGGCGGGCGGCGCCCCCCGCCCCGACCGGGGGTCTCGGCCGCTAAGGCTTCAGCGCCATGCTCACCGCCTCGATGCGGGCGTTGACGTCCTTCATCTCATTGGCGCTCGGGTCCCAGCCGCGTTCGAGGAACAGGTCCCGGGCCCTGAGCAGCCACGGGCGCGGATGCTCCATCACGTCAGAGGCGGTCAGGACCACGACCTCCCACCCGAGGTTGCGCAGCACCTGGTGCCGACGGCGGTCGCTGGCTTCGGCCTCCAGGCCCAGGCGCGCGCCCATGCCGTCGTACTCGACCCCGACTCTCCAGCGCTCCCAGCCGAAGTCGAGGAACTTCGACCTGCCGTTCGGGGTCCGCACCCGCAGCTGCGGGACCGGGGTGGGCAGTCCGGCGTCGGCGATCAGGCAGCGCGTCCAGGACTCCATCGGCGACTCCGACCGCGGGTCGGCCGCCAGGAGGGTCGCGTTGGCCCGGCGCAGCCGGTCGCCGTGGACCGGCTCCAGCGCGGCCGCCAGGGCGCCCGCGTCGACGCCCGCCCGCAGGAACTGGTCGGCCGCGGCCACCGCCTCCAGGCGCGGCAGGTCGGCCGCGCAGTCGACGAGGGTCCGGGCGAGCGTGGTCACCGGGAGGCCGTCGACCACCGTGATGTCGGCCAGGAGCGGGTCCGGTGAGCTCTCGACCGGCCAGTCGCGCTGGTCGGATCCCGGTGGCAGGACGTCGAAGCCGTGGATCCAGGCGGCCGTTCGGCCGGTGGCCACGAGGCTGAAGTCCGCCTCGAAGGCGGCTTCGAACCGCAGGAGGAGGTCCTCCTCGGCGCGGGGGCCGTCCGGGTCGTGGGCCGGTCGGGTCAGGGTGGCGGTGCTGCTGCGGTACATCGGTAGTCGCGTCATGTGTCAACTGTGATCGAGTGGCGACATACCGTCAACAAGTGTTTTTCGGCCTGTGGATAACTTCGAGGCGGTGCAGCGAAAGCGCAGCTCAAGGCCTGTGTGGAGGGTACGGGCGGTGAACGTGAAAGCGGCGCGGGCGCCTCCCAAGGAGGCGCCCGCGCCGCTTCGGGTTCGCGGCCGGCCGTTAAGGGGCGCCGTAGACCAGGTCGTACAGCTTCCACTGGCCGTCTTCCTCCACCAGGGTGTAGGTGTAGCCGGTGGACAGGTCGTCCTCCGAGTCGGGGGCCAGGTCGTCGAAGGTCCAGCCGGACCAGGCCTGGACCTCGCCGTCGGCCTCGCGCGAGACGCCCCAGTACAGGAAGCCGTACGGGTCGGTCGTGTCGTTCATCTCCCAGTCGAGGTCCCACAGCATGTCGTCGGTCGCGTTGGAGCTGACCAGCGCCTGCATCGCCGCGTCGTCGCCGTTGTCCTGCGCGACCTGGTAGGAGATCGCGGCGCCCTCGGGCGTGGAGGTGTCGTAGGCGTCCTCGGAGTTGATCGGCGTGCCCCAGCCTTCGAGGGCGCCGCCGCCGGTGTCCTCGGTCGGGGCCGCCTCCTCGGTGGTCTCGGGTGCCGGCTCCTCCGACGTCGCCTCTTCGGAGGCCTCCTCGCTCGTGGCCGGGTCGTCGCCGCCCGCCTGCGGTTCCTCGTCCTCGGTCAGACCCGGGATGATGAGGACCGCGGCCACGCCGAGGACCACGACGATCGCGACGATCACGCCGAGGATGATGCCGAGGTTGTTGCCCGAGCTCGCGGGCGGGATCGGCGGGGGCAGCACCGAGCCGGGAGCCGACGGGTAGCCCTGCTGCACGCCGATCTGCGGCGGCATCATCTGCGGGCCCGGCGGCTGCGAGTACTGCGGCGGCTGCTGCTGGTAGTAGTTCCCGGGCGGCGGCGTGCTGTTGTACCCCTGCGTGTAGGGGTCGCTGGGCTGCTGCGGCTCGGGTTGCAGCTGGTACTGCGGGTTCTCGCCGCCAGGGGGCGGATACGTCATCGCTCTGTCACGCCTCGTCTGCTCAGATGGGATGGGTCAGGAGGCCCCGCGGCGGGTCGCACGCCGAGCTTCAAGAGCACTTCCACGCCGGCCGGGCTGGTGAACGGGTTTCACCGGGGGTGGTTCCGATCGTACAGGCTGCTGGCGACATCGTGGCGCCCAGAAAACCCAGGTCCGGAGCCCGAACGGCATCAACGACCGCATTCCGGCACGAACCGTTCCCGGTCTGACCGCAGGCCACGGACCCGTCGCACACCCTGTGCGACGGTGTTTCCCCCTGCGGGACTACGCTTCATGCCCCGGCACCGCGCACACGGCCCCCGTCTCGACGCCGAGGCCGTGCACGGCGCCGCGGCGGGAGCCCCGCCGCGGCCGCCGGCGGGGGCCGTACCGAGAAGTTCTGGCAGCACAGACCCACGCTCCTACCCGAGGTTCAACGTATGGCGAAGGCCGATGCAATGCAGCTGTGGACCCTCCGGTGCTCCGCCGTGCTCGCACCCGTCCCGGTCGTCGAGCTCCTGGGCCTCGGCCGCCTGTGGGGGTACGGCCTGCTCGGGCCCGCGATCGCCGCGACCTGGGCCGCCTGCCGGTGGCAGCGCCGCCGCCAGTTCGCCCGGCTCCGCGGCGGCGCCGAGCCGCCGCAGGCCGATGCGGCCCGCACCGTGTTCTGGGACCCGGCCGAGGAGCCCACCATCGGCGCGGCCGTCTCCGCCACCGTCGAGGCCGCCGCCGGCCCCGGCGCCCCCGCCGAGCGCCGCGACCGCGCCATGGCCAGCCTCGTGGCCTCCGTCAGGAACGAGAACATCGACGTCGACCTGCGCATCCAGCTCGTCCAGGACCTGGTCGACCTCGGCGGCGAGGACATGGCTCTGCGGCTCTCGCCCGTCGCCGCCGACCCCGACGTGGACGTCGAGGTGCGGCTGGAGGCCGCCGAGCACATGAGCCGGTACCGCGGTGACGAGGCCGCCCGCGTCCTCGAGGCGATCGCCGCCGACGCCGCCGTCGCCGACAGGCACCGCCTGGACGCGGCCAGCGCCCTCGTCGACTGCGCCGCGCGCCCGGCCGGGATCGCGCTGATGCAGCTGGTCACCGACGACACCGTGAGCGAGTACGTGCGGCACAGCGCCGCGAACGCGCTGCGGCACGTCAACCGCTCCGCTGCCGCGCTCGCACTGCGGCACCTGGCGAACGCGCCCATGGTGACCCCGCGGCTGCGGATCATCTGCGCCGAGCAGCTCGCCGACGACAGCGTCGCCGACGCCGAGGACGCGCTGTGGCGGCTCATCAAGGGCGTCGAGGCGGTCATGGACCACCACCTGGGGGTCGACGCGGCCGAGGCGATGTACGGGATCAGCCCCGGGGTGGGGGTCGAGGCGTACTCGGTGCTGGCGGTCGACGGGTGCTTCCACTGGTCGGGGCGGATCGAGGCGGCGTACCGGCTCGGCCGGCTCGGCGTGCGGGACGGGTTCGACCTGCTCAGCGACTTCGCGTGCTCGGAGGCGCTGGAGGACGTGTACGGACTGGCCGCGCTCGACCGGCTGTTCCAGTTGGAGATCGAGTCGGGGACGCTCGACGCCGACGACTGAGCCGCGAGGCGGTCACCGGGGCCTGACGGCGGTGTGGACCGCGTCGACGCCCAGCCGGTGGAGGTCGCGGCGGCGTCCGAGCCAGTGCGGGCCCGCCTCGTCGAGCAGTTCGGCCCAGGCGGTGCGGTCCTCCTCGCTCAGGTAGTGCGCGAACCAGTCGACCTTGGCGGCCAGGGCGTTCACGGCGTGCTCGAGGTCGCCGCCGGTGAGCGGGGCGGGGGCCGCGTCGAGTTCGTGGACGCTGCGCGCCTCGCGGAGCCCGGCGCGCTCGAGGGCGAGGTTCCAGCCGTAGGGGAGCGGTGTCCCGCCGCGTTCGGCGCTCTCGTCTTCGAGGCGGCGCGAGCCGGCCTCGATGAGCCGTAGTTCCAGGCCGGGGCGGCCGACGCCCAGGTGCCAGGGCAGGTACTGGGCGGCCGTGCCGCCCTCGCCGATGGCGAGCGTCCCGCCCGGGGCGAGCAGGCCGGCCAGGTGGTCCAGGGCCTGCTGCGGGTCGGCGGCGTGGTGGAGGACGTGCCCGGCCCAGATGAAGTCGGCAGGCGCCCCGACCGCGGCGGCCAGCGCCGCGGGGTCGTCCACGGAGGCCAGGGCGGTCCGCACGGGGGTGCCGCGCTCGGCGGCGCGTTCGCGGACGAGGTCGATCATCGCCGGCTCGGCGTCGACCGCGACCACCTGCGCGTCGTGGAGGGTCTCGGCGAGCGCGAACGCCATGGACGCGGCCCCGCAGCCGATGTCGGCCGCGACGCGGACGCCCGGCGGGGCCAGTGCGGCGGCGTAGCGGCGGTACCGGTCGGTCTCGGCGTCGGCGTGCGCGCGGAGCCGGGGCGCGGCCTCGGCGAAGTCGAACACCGCCGAATGCTCGTGCGGGCCGTGGTGGCCGCTGTGGTGGTGTCCGTGTCCTGCCATGCGCCCCAACCTAGCACCGGTTGAAAACCGTTTCCGGTAGGAGAACGGTGCCGGCGTCCGGTCGTGGAGGTCGTGGACCGGACGAGGACGGAATGAGGGTTCGGGCGAGGCCGGGCCCGGACGGCGGCGACGGCCCCGCCGCGGTGGCGGGGCCGTCGTGGATCTTCGGGTGCGCGGGCCGCCCGGGGGCGGTCGCGCCTCAGGTCGCCAGGCGCTCCTGGACGCGGGTGACCTCGTCGCCGAACTCGCGGGTGCGGACCGGGCCGTGCGGCGCGTCCGCCTCCGAGATCGACGCGAGCAGGCCCCGGGCGAGCCAGGCCTGCGTCAGCGCCAGGCCGCGCAGGATCAGCGGCAGCAGCAGCGCCATGACCAGGCCGCCGAGGACGGCCAGCGTCGACAGGGCCGCGTACGAGTCGCCCCAGCCGAGCCAGCGGGTCGCGTACTCCAGGCCCTCGCCCTCGCCGGTGGCGCGTCGGATCACCCAGGCGTACAGGGGGTAGGTCAGCGACGCGAGGGTCGCGGCCCACCACGACAGCGCCACGGTGAAGCCGAGGATCGCCAGCGGGAAGTTCACCAGGCCCCACAGCAGATTCATCCACGACTGGCCGTCGGCCAGCGGCGTCAGGTACCGGCGCAGGGCCGAGGCGGACTCGGGGGCGCGCTTGTAGTGGGCCGGCGGGACCGGGCGGTTCAGGACGGCCGGGAGCTGGCTGCGGCCGGCGGCGGCGAGGCCGCGCATGGCGAACAGCGTCGCGGCCAGGATCGGCACGCCGATCCATATGACCGCCGTCCCGAGGCCGACGGAGAAACCGGTCACGGTGATGACGAACGCGGGGAGGGCGATCGGAAACGCGGAGAGCAGGTAGCCGGAGTCGGCGCCGAGCTGCTTGAAGATCTTGTTCATGACGTCAATTCTCGGCTCCCCGAGGCCTTCCGACGAGCCGGTGAGCAGGTATTTCGATGGTAGGGCCCGCCCTACCCGCCCGGTCGGGCCCACCCCGGGGCGAGCGGTACGACACGACGTCGCGGCCGGTTCCTAGGGGCGTCGGGCGGGCGATCGCCGCCGTTCCGCGCGGTGCGCAACGGGGCGCCGCGGTCCGGCGGGCTTCGCGCCGGCGCCGCGCATCGGATATCGGCGCGAGCATCGGCGGCGAGGGCGCCGCAGCCGTGTTCGCTCCGCTTCCGGGAGGGCCGCGGCGCCGAGGCGGCGCGCCGCCGGGGCGCCGTGACCGCGGGTTCAGGCCCGGCACGCCCACCACCGGTGCTCGATGCGGCTCGGGACCGGGACCGTGCGCGAGAGGAAGCGCTCGTCGAGCGGGCCGAGGAGGCGGCGCAGCTCGCGGGCCTGGCGCTTCGGGAGCCGGTGCACCGCCCGTTCGAGGGTCTCGCGTGCCCCGAACCCGCAGGTGGGGCAGGGGCAAGGGCTGCAAGCGGTGCTCAACCGCCGTACGGGGCGCCGGACCCAGCGCCGCCATTCCAGGAACGACTCGGCGATGTCCCCTGCGCCGAACAGGGTGTCGGCGTTCTCGAGCCGCACGACCGCGGCCTGGAGGGCGCCCGAGGCGCCGGGGATGCGGGGGATCGGTCGGGACCGCCGCCAGGAGCGGGGGTGCCGGGGTTGCTGTGCGCGTACTCGCGCGGGCGGCCTACGCGGCATCGCCCTTTCCGTCGTCGGTCATGCGCGCCATTATGGGCCCGGCCCGCAAGCGCCGCAAGACCGTTCGGGAGGCATAGGTGCGGCCCGGGTCGTTGACCTCGACACCGGGCCGCCATGTGCCACATAGTGGCCGTTCCGGTCCTTCCGGCAGCCGTTGAGTCTGCTGCTAGCACCGTGCTCTGCCATTGAGCTACCGCCGCATGTGGTGCGGCGGGGAGGATTCGAACCTCCAACATCGATGTCCCAAAGGAGCTGCTCGCGGATCGGACGGCGTGGCGAATGCTGAATCTGGAGCGAGAGTCTGAGTCTTCGCCGTCTGCCTCTACCAATTGGGCTACCCCACGGCCGGTCGAGCCGGGGGGAGGGATTCGAACCCCCACCATGACGACGCCGTACTGCGACTTGAATCTCAGTTTCAGCGTGTTCGGCGCTTGCGCGCCACCCCTGCCGCTCAAAACAGGGGGGTCTGCGGGCCTACTCGCCCAGCAGGTAGCCGAAGACCTTGTCGCCGATCTTCTCGTCGACGACCTCGGTCGCGTTGGCCTCCTCCCGGGCGAACTTGACGGCGGTCTGGAGCCGCTCCAGGCGGTCGGCGAGGGTCGCGACCCGCTTGGCCGGGGCGGCGCCCGAGAACTTCACCGTGGTCCAGTACCCCACCGGGACGTCCTCGTAGTACACCTCGACCTGCGCGGGGTGCTTCTCGGTCGCCTCGGCCTTGACGTGGTTTCGCGGGACCTTCTTGGTGCGCACCGTCCTCACCGGGTCGGTCGCGTAGCCGTCGGCGGCCTCGTTGAACGTCCACGACTCGGCCGCGTCCAGCACCGGCAGAGCCTTCACCAAGGCCTGGAGCTCGCCCAGCTGCTTCTCCAGGAACAGCAGGTAGGTGACGGGGACGTCCGCGACCAGCACCTCGCCGTCGACGACGATGTCCGCCGTCGCGGCCGCGTTCGCGCGGTCCTTGGTGGCCGTGACGTCGAACAGGCGCGTCATCGCCGCGGCGACCTCGCGCAGCTGCTCCTCGACCCGGCGCTGCACCTTCGTCGACTCGGGCGGCAGCTGCTCGCCCTCCTCGTCCTTCGGCTGGTAGGTCCGGGAGATGCCCGACAGGAGCGGCGCCTTGGCCAGCTCGCGGCCGGCGTCGCCGAGCGCGCGGACGGACTTGGCCTTGACGCTCTTCTCGATGGCGATGATCTGGTTCAACTTGGTCACGGGGGCAGTCCTCACTTTCGAGCTCCACCATAGGGCCCGGCCGCCACCGCGGCAACACGGTAAACCCGCCGGACGCGTCCGCGCGCCGGCGCGCCCCCGAAGTGAACACCGGGTGTTTCGAACCCGTCGCTCGCGGGTAGACGGGCGGGGCAGGGGAGGAGTCGCTCCTGGGGCCCGCGGCCCGCGGGCCGACGAACATGACGTCGGGTCTTAGGATGGATGACTGCAGGCCGAGACGCCCGGCCGGACACTGCACTCCGACCGGACCGCGGAAACGAGACAAAGCGCTCCGAAACCGGCGCGCGCACGCCCGCACGGCCCGCAGTGCTGACAACGACCGCCGACAGGGGACCGGTGGCAGGACGGAGGGCAGATGATCACGCGATTGGCCGAGTCGCTCGGCTACCGGGTGCGCGAGATCGAGGACGGCGACGGCACACTGTCGGTCGGCGGCCACGACGGGGCCAGCTCCCTGCGCGTCGAATGGAAACCGGTCATCGTCGAGGGCTACACCGGCTCCGGCTCGATCGACCGGTTCGCCATACGCACCCGCGACCCGGGACTGCGCGGCTCGCTGGGCAGGCTGCGCTCGCTCCTGCGCAAACCCAAGGACGCCGACCCCGTCGAACTGGCGCGCCCGATCTTCGGACTGCTCGAGCCCGGCTACTACGGGGCGCGGGTCTGGTCCGACGCGAACGTCCACATCGAACCGTTCGGTGAGAACGGGACCGCCTGGTGGTACCCGGACGAGCCGATCGGCACCGAGGGCACCGCCATCATCCCCACCGACACGTGGCCGCCGGACGACTCGGCGACCCTCGCCGCCTACGCCGAAGCCATCGAGGAGGGCGAGCGCCCGCTCGCCGTCACCCTCAGATCCGAACCGCCCGGCGACGAAGAGGACTGCGCCGCGTTCCTCATCGACGGCCACCACAAGCTCGCGGCCTACCGCCGCACCGGCGTCCGCCCGCACTTCCTCGACATCGCCCACCTCGCCGACCGCCGCCCGTGCGACCCCGGCGACCTGCGCGACGTCATCGACGGCGACGCGAAACTCGAGCAGTCGGCCGCGAACCTCATGCGCTACCTGGAGGACAAGCGCCGCTGACCGGGCCCCGCTCCACCCGCCGCCCACGCGAACCGCCCCGCCGACCGGCCCTACCGCCCGCCGATCGAGCGCATCCGCCACGCCGCCGCACCCGCCCACGTCCAGCGCACGAACGTCAACGGCGCCTTCACCAAATACTTCAGCGTCGACTTGAGGCCGTTGTAGGACACCCACCGGTGCGACACGTACGCGACCGCCCAGAACACCACGACCGCAGTCAGCGCGCTCCAGCCCGCCGGCGACCACACCTTCGCCGCCTGCCAGATGCTGATGGCCGCGCAGATGCTCAAGGCCGACACGGCCGCCGTCGCCGAGTCCCGCACGCGCTGCTGCCGGTCCCCCTCCCAGCGCTGGAGCGTCGCCTCCGACTGGTCCGCCATGACCTCGTTCAGCCGCGCCTCGAACGCCTCCAACTGCTCGTCCACGCCGCTGACGGCCAGCAGGCGCCGCAGCGCCGCCGCGTTCGACGGCGACCGCAGCAGATTCGGCGAATGCAGCAGCGAGATCACCTGCCGCGTCTCGCTCTCGAACCCGAGCATCCGCGACCGCGCCGCCTTCATCGCCTCCAACTGCGCCGACCGGTCCGCGCCCGGCCGGTTGTACGCGGCGATGAACCCCGTGACGCTGGCCCGGTACCGGTCCAGCTGGTGGTTCCAGGACGCGAGCGTCCCGCTCAGGCACGCCGTGAACTCCGCGACCGCCTCCAGATCCCCCGAGATGAAGTTCGGGGCGTCCAAGGCCGCGATCACCGTCGTGTTCTCCGTCGAGATCAGCAGGTCGCCCTGGTTGCGCTGGTTCCAGACCCGCTTGCTGTGGTCGTCGGACAGGCGCACCCAGTCCCACAGCGACTCCTTCGCGTCCGGCGCGGCGTGCAGGAGCACCGAGGCGCCCACCAGGGTCAGCAGCCGGCGCCCGTCCTGCACCATCGGCCGGTCCATGCCGCCGATGTGCGGCTCGAACTCCCGCCGCCGCTCGCTTGCGCGCAGCACCCGCACGAGCACATGCGAGCGTCCCCTCTGGATCGACACGGGCGCGTCGTCGTCCGGGTCGTCGTTGAGCTGCCCGTGCAGCTGGCGCTGGATGAGGTCGCGGGCGAACCGCGACAGCCGGTCCCAGGTCCGGTCGGCGCCGTCGCAGGCGACCTCGATCGTGCCGTGCTCCCGCGCCGCCCGGAACATCGCCGCGTGCAGCTCGCTCGGGTACAGGTCCTCCACCGTCCGCTCCAGGCGCAGGCAGTGGACGCCCATGGGCGAGAACCGGACCGAGGCGCTCAACTCCTCGACGGTCTCCGCGTCCACGTGCAGCCGCACCTTCGGCAGGAGCACCTCGAGCCCGTCGAACCGCTGCTCCTGCGCCAGGCGCGGCTCCCAGATGTCGGCGTGGTACGTGAAATGGTCGATGATCGCCGTAGGGCGCACCAGCGGCCCTGGGCCCTCCTCGCGCTGCTCATGGGCCCGCTTCAGCCGGGACGTGATCGCCTCGTAGTCGATCCCGTTGACGCCGAACGGGAACAGGTAGACGATCCGGCCTTCGTCGACGCGCATCCACGGCTGCTTCCGGTCCTGCGTCTCCTGCAACCGTTCCAGGGCCTGCCGGTGCGCGTTGAGCTTCGACAGCTCCACCGACGAGAACGGCCACGAGTTCACCAGGCGCCGCAGGTCCTTGCGCATCTCATAGCGTTTGCGCTGGCCGCGCGACTTTGCGATGAGCGCCTGGTTCGCCTCCCGCAGCTGCAGGTGGTACTGGAGGCGCACCATCACCTCGTCCCGGACGTAGGCGGCGACCGGATTCTCCGGCCCGCGAGCCTCCCCGAGCACCGCCGAACACGAGTCGATCACCGCGTCCAGCGCCTCGCAGTAGCGCAGCCGCGAACCGGTCTTCAACCGGTCCTCCAGCAGCACCTCCTCGCGCACCAGATCGCACAGCCGCAGCGCCAGCTCGACCGCCGCGTCCGGCTCCTCGTCCAGGCTCCAGCACTTCCGCACCGTGTCGCGGAACTGGATCATGCACCTGGTGAGCAGGTCGACCCGGTAGGTGTGATTCCAGGCCCGCACGGTGCTGTGGTGCACCCACAGGCACAGCATGGCCCGGTCCAGCCCGCGCACCGCCAGCCCGGCCTGCCGCTCGAACTCCGCGCCCGCCCGCTCCAGGAACGCGTCCCCCACCTCGGAGGACCCCGCCGCCTCGACCTCGGCCTGGAGGCCGTTCCACACGAAGCAGTCCCGGACCGCTCTGGTGTCGATGCCGCACCGGTCCCGCAGATGCGCTTCGATGCGGAGATGGACCGTCTCGCTGCGGGCCTCGAGAGGCCCGCCGGGCAGGTCGTCGACCGGGCGGTACGAGGGGGCGCTCATGGCATCAGACTACGGTCGGCGCGCCTCCCCATGGGGTCCGTGAACGACGAGTTGAGGACTACTGCTTGAGCCGGTGGGGCCCGGTCCAATAGGGTGATGGCCATGGGTTTGTTTCGGCGTGTTGCCCGGGGTGTGCGCCCCAAGAGGCCGGCTGCGGGCGGGTCGACGGTCCACGACGCGTCCGGGAAGCGGTACCGCGTCGTGCCGGTGGACGAGGCCGAGGCCGCCCAGTTCGCCGACCCGCCCCGCAAATGGGCCCGAGTGGGCGCCATGGCAGGATCCTGGGCCGTGGTCCTGGCACTCGGAGCCTGGGTGGCCCCGGGCTTCGCCGCGGGCGGCAGCGACGAGGAGGGCGATTCCCGAGACGAACCCGCCTCCACCGCGAACAACGCGGCTTGGCGCTACCTGCGATACGGCTCGAATGAGGACGCCGATCGAGCCGAGGCCTCACTTTGCGACGATGCCTCACCGGAACTGACTCCGGCAGACCTCGATACCATTCGCCAGGCCTATGCCGATGAACTTGGAGGCATCACACGTGTCGATCTGGAGACCGGGGACCCTGTGCAATCAAGTGATGGCATCATGGTCGCAGGGACGGTCTCGTATATCTACCAAGGCACACAAAGGCACGAAGACTTCGTAGTCACCGTTCAAGAGAATGATGGCTCCTTCTGCGTCTCCAACGCGACTCAACCCGATGATGAGGCAGATCAGCCTTCTGCCAGCGAGGGCACCGAGTCGGCAGTCGACCCCAAGACCGTAGCCGCGGACTTCCTCCGAGCGGTCGTAGTCGAACGAAATCCGCAGGCCGCCATTGCCATGCAATGCGATTCGTACTCCGGCATAACGGCCCAGGACCTTGATGCGGCCATTGCGGATTGGACTGCGACGAACGGGGCCACCACTGGTTACCTGAACAGCCTTGACTCTGCCGAGGGCCCCATGGTGTTCGAGGCCGAGATCAAGCTCGATGGTGACCTGAAGATCGAGACCTTTGCGTTCCAGCTTGCGGTGCAAGGAGACTGCGTCGAATCGCTCGAAGGTGGAGACGGCCTCGTAAAAGCTTAGAGGCCAAGTTCCACATAAGATTCGGCGACACGCCGTGCCCGGTGGTTGACAACCGGCCGATGCTCGCTCACCATTTGGTCAGTGCGTCTCCGCTTGTCCAGTGGAGATCAACTGACCAATTTCATAGGGACGTCTCATCGACGCCGCCCGGTGGCCATCTGTCGCCAAACTGATTCCACCGGGCGGCCCATATCCAGAGGAGCAAGCTCCCTTGGCAACTACGACCATACTCGATTCCGGGCTGCCCGGAAACAGCCGTTCCGGTGCGAATTCCAACCGCCGACCGGGCGTTCCCACCTACCTCGAGCAGGTGGTTTACACCGTTCCGGCAGCCCCGGACTCGCCCGGCGCGTACCGCTACGACCCCGACTCCACCGACTCCACCGTCCCCGATTTGGACCCCCGCTCGCCGCGCTACGAACCGCCGCATCTGCGGCACCGGCCCGGCGACACGTGGATCATCGACCGGCAGCGCCCCCGCGATCCACTCGACCCCGGCCCGTACGGTTCCCCCGGCTGGTTCGCCGACCACCGAACCGGCAGGCACCGCCGAGGCGAACTGCCCGACCCGTCGCCCGAAACCGAACCGTCCGGTCAGCGGCCGTCCGGCTCCACCCCCGAAAGGGCCGAGAAACCTCGACCCGCCCCCGGCCGCTCCGGTGACGAACCGCCCCGACCTCTCAGGGGATCCCCGTTCGGAACGAACGACGACGGCTACCGCCACTACTTCGGCAAGCTCCGCGAAGAAGCCTGGTCGCGTTTCCTGGTCGAATCCAAGGAACTGCACCGCGCCCATCTCGTCCAGGGCAGCGCCGCAGACGATAGCCGACTGCGATTCTGGAAGACCACGAAGACCCTTTTGTTCCGTATGATCGGTTTGACGATCGCCGACAAGGGCACTCAAGGCCGCCAAGAACTGTTCGAGGTGGGGCCTATGCGCGAACGAATGGCAGGAGAAGCATCGTTGCCGATCGGGATCGATCGGCAACGCATCGAACGAAGCGCGCCAGGCGAACAGACGCGCACGGCTGTCGGCACGGCCAAGGTCGAGCGGTCCTCGCCGCTGGCGGGCACGCCGCCGCAAGGAGTGCATCGAACCAGTCCGATCGGTCCCTACATCGGCCTGTGGGAACGTCATTTCGACGCGACACGGCTCTTCCGAGAGGCGGTGGCCCTGTGAACCGCAACGCCGTAGGCGAAACCACTCGACGTACGACGCTCTCCGACGACTTCGACGGTGCCCGTTTCGCAGCGGTCATCGACGGCCGGCGCCTGTACTTCGAGGCGTTCCCGGCGCAATCCCGCTTCCGAGTCACGGTGGCCGATGCCCGGACGGGAAGGTCGGCAGCCCTCGGATCGGTGATCAGGCTCGACACCGATGCCCCGGGTTTGCGGATCTGCGCTCCACTCGAAGTCGAATGGGCCACAAGGAACGCCGAGGAGATTGTGGCCGAGGCCGTCGACGTGTGGGACTCGATCACCCGCCGCGAAGGCTGAACCACTGAAATAGAGGTCGGTCGGCGCACCGCGGTGGGGCGGCGCGCCGACCCTTAGACCCTGCCATACGGATCCGACACCAGCCATTCGGTCACAGCCGCCGCAAGCGGTGATCCGCCTCGGCGAAGTGTTCCGAGGGTCAGCGGTCGAGTTGGACCATCAGCTGCTCGGCGATGTCCTGGACGCCGGTCATCATGCGGTCGGTGTCCCAAACCCCGCCCGACCACGCGAACCTGACGGCACCGACGACGTTGCCGTCGCGGAAGATCGCGTGGGTGACGGCGTCGGCCTCTCCCTCCCAGCGGTACTGGCCGATCAGCCCCTCGTCCCAGGAGCTCTCGTAGGGCTCGGCGAGGTCCTGCACCTCCGGGGCCAACATGCCCGGACTGTAGGCCTCGGCGGCCCTCTCCTCGGTCGTGTTGTACTGCATCGTGATCGACAACTGGCCGTTCATGGAGCCGCCGTCCATGTGGCCGTAGTACATCCAGCAGTCGATCTGGTCCAGAAGCTTGACGCCCATGCCGTCCGCGATCGGCTCGGCGCTGACCTCCACCGGACCGTCCTGCGAGAGCTCCGGTCCGAAGGCCGCGAAGTCGACCTTGTCGCACAGCTCCTCGTCGAAGCGGTGCTCCGGCGGCGCCGCCTCGGCCGCCTCCTCGTCCCGCGTGGGGCCGATCATGCCCGCGCCGTACAGGCCGACCAGGACCGCGCCGAGCACCGCCACGACGCCGACCGCGGTGAGCGTGATCGCCAGGCCCTTGCCGCGTTTGCGAGGCGGAGGCGGAAACCCCGGCACGCCGACCTGGGGCCCGTACGCCGCCGCTCCCGGCGGGGGACCGTAAGGCTGACCGGGCGGCGGATACTGAGGGCTCCCAGGGGCAGTCGTATTCAGGACACCTTTACTCGAATCGACCAGCAGAGGCGGCGATTCTACTCATCGGCGTCCATCTGAGCGCAAAGTCCGGATTATCGGGGAGCCTTGGCTCGCAAGGCATCAGGTTTCCGGACCGACCGGATGAAACCGTGAACCGCTTGACTTGCCGAAAGAGCCGGACCGAACGATTCCCAGCGGACACCCGCTCATAAACCGAGCGGGGCGCCCATCTGGTTCATGAAGGCCACCGGGTCCACCGCGCCCGCCGAGCTGCGGTCGCCGTTGAGGTGCGTCTCGAAGTGCAGGTGCGGGCCGCTGGAGCGGCCCGAGGTGCCCACATAGCCCAGGAGCTGGCCGGCCTGGACCACGTCGCCCTCCTTCACCTGCGGCGCGTACTGGAAGTGGCAGTAGCGGGTCAGGTAGTCGCCGGCGTGCAGGATGTTGACGTACCAGCCGCAGCCCGCGACCTCCGGTGATCCGTCCACATCGCATGAATACGGTTCCCCGTACAGGCTCGCGTTGCACTCCGCGGTGATCACGGTCCCGCTCGAAGCCGCGACGACCGGCGTGCCCCGCTCCGCACCCAGGTCCACGCCGTGGTGCGTCGGACGCTCGGGAGTCTGGAAGCCCGACCAGATCGGCGCCCGCACCGGCGCCATCCAGCCCGCCGCCGACAAGTCGCCCGGCTGCGCGCAGGTCCCCAGATCGGTGTCGACCGCCGAGACGCGGGAACCCCCGCCGGTCAGCGTGTCCACGATCTGCGTCGCCAGCGGCTCGTGCTTCGCGTAGGCGTCCGGGAAGGCCGAGATCTGGACCCGCTGCGCCGCGACGGTGAGCGGCAGGCTCTCCCAGTTCTCGATGGTCTGCAACTTCTCATAGAACTTGGTCGAGGCGTAGACCGGATCGGTGACCTGCTCGGGCGTGCCCCAGCCCGTCGACGGCCGCTGCTGGAACAGGCCCAGCGAGTCGTGGTCGTTCCGGTCCCCGAGGTGTCCGTGGTTCGTCAGACCGGATTCCTGCATCGCGGTCGCCACCGCGACGATCCAGCCGCGCACCGGGATGCCGAGGTCCTGCCCGACCTTGATGATGATGGCGGCGTTCTTGATCTGCTCGGAGCCGTACGGGCCGATCTTGGGGAACTCCGCGTCGGGGTCGATCACGACGTCGCTGCCGCAGCCCGCCAGCGTCACCGTGCCGTCCTCGTCGTTCGACTGGTCGGACAGCAGCTGCACGATCGAGACCACCGCGCCGAGGCAGCAGACGCTGAGGACCGCGAGCGTCCACATGAGCGGTCGGAACCGCTTCGGGACGCGGAACCGGGGCTCCTTCACCTCATCGTCGCCGATGCCGCTCATGCCGGCGTCCAGTCGATCGCCGAGACGAGCCAGTCGTTCCCCGTCCAGTCGTTGGAGCCCTCGGTCATCGTGAGCGTCAGCGTGCCGGTGTCGAGCTCGACGGTGACCTTCTGGCCCTCGGCGGCGGGTTCGCCGGTCATTTCTTCGGCGGGAACCGAGATCGGGTCGACGCCCTGCATCAGCCCGGCGCTCTCGATGGTGAGGTAGGGGGCGATCGAGTCGTACCAGCCGTCGGGGCCGTAACCGTACGGGTTGAGCCAGGCCTCGGTGAACGCCACGGCCCGGTCGACCGCCTCCTGCGGCAGCTCCTCCTCCGCGTAGCAGCCGTCGCCTTCGCACTCCTCGGTCGCGAACCCGTCGTCGGCGGTGATCATCTCGGACGTCGGCGCGCCCTCGGGGCTCTCGGCTCCGGAGTCGCCGCCGTCGAGCGGGGTCTGCTCGCGGGTCTGGGCCAGCGCGATCACCCCGAGCACCAGCACCAGGATGATGGCGACGATCCCGTACCGGGAGAAGATGATCCGGAGGGCGCGGTTCATCGATCACTCCCCTCTCGAAGGCCGGTAGACCTCTCCGCCACTGGACCCGCCACCGGTCGAAGAACCGGCGGCCCCGCTGGTCGAGCCCGCGGGCCTGTCGGCGGTCGTCTGCTGCTCGGGCAGCGGGTCGCTCGTCCCGCGCGGTGTGCGGACGGTGTCGGAGGACTCCTCGGGCCTGGCGTCGCTGCGTCGCTGCCTGGCACGGTCGAGCTCGCGTTCACGCTCGGCGCTCTTGTCGGAGTCGATCCGGCGGCCCAGGAAGGCGTCCGCGGGCCCGCCGCCGGCCACGAGGCCGGCGATGCGCCGCCCGGGTCTCAGGAGCAGCCATGCGGCGACGCCGAGCAGACCGATCATGACCACTTGCAGCCATACCGGCATCGCTGTCGCGAGGATGCGGCTGGAGGCCCAGATGTAGATCACCGCCGCCAGCGAGAAGATCGCGACGTTGATGATCGCCCCGAGCACGGTGTTGACCAGGCGCTTGAACGGCCCGCCCGCGGGGCGCAGGAGCGCGATCGTGCCGATGATCGGCAGGGCCACGATCGCGAAGCGCACGATCATGAAGCCGAGGATGATGAGGATCGACGCGGTGAGGTCGAACAGCGAGAAGAAGATCGCCGTCAGCAGGGCGAGGAAGCCGGTGCCGGTGCGCTCCCAGGCGCGCTGGCCGCTGATGTTCGCGTAGGCCTCCGGGTCCTCGGTCTGGATCTGCGCGACCAGGTTCTGCCAGGTCTCCTGCTTCTCCTCGATGAGGTCGTTGCGAGTGCCCGGGTCCTGCGCTTCGGCATCTTCCTCCCACGAGAAGGCCTGCGCGGCGAAGAGGGCGGGCCCGTACTTGTAGGCGGCGTTCGACTCGGTGACGACCGGGTTGCCTTCGGCATCCTCGACGACTTCGCCGTTGCGCTCCTGGTAGGTGACCTCTTCGCTCTGGCCGAGCATGGTCCGCAGCCAGTTCTGGTAGAGGACCTGGCCGGAGACGGTGTCGGAGGCGACCACGGCGGCGGTGCGGGTGTCGATGCAGAAGTTCTCACCGTTGAGCTCTTTGAGCTCGTCGTACCGGTCCTGGTCCATGCCGTCTTCGCGGATGCAGCCCTCGACGGCGTCGTCGTTGATGAGGACCGTGCTCAGGTTCATGCCGATGGTCAGCGCCTGGTCGGTGTACTCGGCCGCCTTCACCGGCCAGCGCACCACGGCCGTGACGAGCACCAGGATCAGCACCGCCCAGGCGACGGTGGTGACCGCGTTGTTCATGTCGGCCTGCCTTGAGCGCCACAGCAGGTAGAGGCCGATGAGGCCGACGGTGACGGCGCCGAAGACGGTGAAGATCTGGCTGTAGAGCACCTCGGTGCCCTGCTCCATGAAGCGGTTCGACCAGCCCCACATGTTGTCCGGCTCCCACGCGGCCTGGCGCATCGAGTTCGCCGCACCCACAGTGGCCACGGACAGGTTGAACTCCATGTTGGCCAGGGCGTTCGCGGTATCGGCGCCGTTCGGGATCGAGACGGAGTCGACGCATTGGCCGCCGATGCTCATCTGCTGCGAGCCGTACATCGGCAGTTGGTAACCGGCGTAGCCGTAGGCGCTGTAGGTGCCGATGCCCTCGCTCTTGTCGAGTCGGCTCGGCTCGGCGAACCAGCCGGCCATGCCCGAGTCCGGTGAGGCCGGTTGGGGTGCGGCCTCGCACGGGAGCTCTTGACCTGTGGGCAGTTCGTCGAGGCAGCCCGACCACTCGGTGTGCCACTCGTAGTCGCTGCACCCCTCGTCGCCCTGCGCCCCGGCCGTACCGGGCGTGAACGCCAGGGCCCCGGCCGCTGTGGCCAGGACGAGGACCATGCGCGCCAGCCGTCCGGCCGCGCGCTTCGCGAAGCCGGGGGATCGCTGTCCGGTCGGGGGAGGGGCGAGGTCGTGCGCGGAGGGGTCGGTCACTGCTCCTCCCCAGGGGTGGTGTTGAGGTAGTCGAGCAGGCCGCGGACCCAGCTGAAGTCGGCGCGGATGCGCTGGACGCGGCCGTCCACGTCGCGCATCACGAACTCGCGGTAGGGGAGCTTCCGCGTTTCCGCCGCATCCACTTCGGACAGTGAGGCGAGCACGCTCTCGTAGCCGACGCCCGTGGGCACCCGCAGCAGCTTGAGCGCCTCCTCGGCGACCTCGGCGTCCTCGGCGATGCGGCCGACGAACACCGTGGACACCAGGTTCTGCACGTCGAGCCCGAGGATGTCCTTCGGGTTCTGACTCGCCACCAGCGCCGCCAGGTTCCACTTGCGGGAGTCGCGGGCCAGGCGCACCAGGAACGAGCGGCCGGACTTCCAGCCCTCCATGAAGTGCGCCTCGTCGAGGCCCACCAGCTTGCGCCGGTGCATGTCGCCGCCGTAGGCGCGGCGCACGGCCAGGCGGTGCGCGGTGTGCAGCATCGGCAGCGCCAGCGCCTCCTCGGCCGACCAGTACTCGCGCTCGATCCCCAGGTCGGGCAGGCGCAGCCCGGACATGGTGATCACCGTGAGCGCCGTGTCGTCCTCCAGGACCCCCTTGTCGGGGTTGCCGAAGAACAGCTTCGCGAGCGGCATCTCGGCGGTGTCGAGCAGGAGCGCGGCGAGCTCGGCGCCATCGCCGGTGATGTGGTCCTCGGCGTCCTGGAGGGTCTCCACGATGTCCTCGAGCGCGGAGTCCTCCTCGGCCGGGACGTGGCGGGCGGCGTGGCGCAGGAGGCGGGCGGTGCTCGCCTCGCGCTGGACCTGCGGCGGCAGCAGCATCGCGCAGATGTCCTGCACCAGCATGCGCCGCTCGGAGCGGGCGTTGGAGACGGCGATGTCGTACTCGCGCTGGCCGTCGGCGCTGTCCTCGTAGTGCTCGCGCCGCGGGGACGGGATGAGCGCGTACGGCGCGAGGGTCCCGTACTCGGAGCCGGTCAGGTTGAGCACGCGCGAGAACGGCTTGAGCTCGGGCATCTCGCACAGCTTCGCGAGCGGGCCCGACGGGTCGAGGAGGGTCACCTGGACGCCGCGCCTGGCGGCGAGGTACCCGATGGCGCCCATGAGGGTCGACTTGCCGCCGCCGGGCTCGGCGACGAAGACGCTCAGGCCCGACTTCTCGCGGACCTCCGTGGCGAAGTGCAGGTCGAGGAAGACCGGGCGGCGGCAGGTGCCCGCGGTGCGGCCGATGAGGTCGCCGCGCTGGTCGCCCACAGTGGACGCCGCCTGGGGCAGGGCCGCGGCGAAGAGCTTGACGGGCATGCGCCGCACGTACCCGGTCTGCGCGACCGGCTCGCCCGGGATGAACTCGCGGGCCAGCCAGTCCTGGTTCTTCGGGTGCTGGAGGCTGATGCGCATGTCCCGCTGGTACATCTGCATCAGCGTGCGGGCGCGCTCCAGGCACTCCTCCTTGGTGTCGGCGGTGACGGCGAGGCGGTGCCAGCCGTGGGCGCGCGCGGCGTCGATGGGCAGGCCGGTGGTCATCTCGTCGCCGACGCCCAGGGCGCGCTCGGCGAGGCGCTGGAGCTCGGGCGGGGCGTCCATCGCGTGCTCGTCGTAGTCGCGCTGCTGGCTGCGGATGAGCCGCAGGCGGTGGTCGAGGTCGCGGAAGGCCTCGCCGGGGCCGAGGATGTCGATGCGGCTCGACAGCTCGACCGGCCACGGGCAGCGCTCGTGGAAGTGCAGCCACGGCTCGTGCCGCTGGGGGATCTCGAGCTCCTCCATGCGCCCGACGGTGAGGACCGCGGTGTGCTTCTCCTCGCCGGTGAGGCGGTTGACGAGCTTGACGGTGGAGCCGTAGGGGCTGCGGTAGCGCTCGATCGACTCGGTGAGGGCCAGGACGTCCCCGGCCTCCCAGTCGCTCCCCGAGCCCGAGAGCAGGCGCGGCGGCTCCATGCCGAGGGCGACCGACCGGTAGACGAGCCCTTCGAGCTCGGCGGTGGTCGCGCGGCGCGCGCGCATCCCGAAGGAGCCGAGGACCTCGTCGAACTGGAGGCTGCGCTTCTCGATCTTCTCGCGCTCGGAGAGCCTGGTGCCGCGGCCGAACATGCGGCCGACCTTCTCGCCGAGCTGGTCGAACGCGCCGCGCCGCGAGAAGGTGATGCCGAGGTAGGTCTCGCCTTCGGCGTGCGAGAGCTGCTGGAGGTGGCGCTGGGCGGCGACCAGGTGGTCGGCCCAGCTGGTGCCGCCGGGGACGGTGCGCAGCGGTCGGGCGGTGTAGCGGTCGACGGTGCGGGCCCACTGGTCGGCCGGGAACGGCCGGGTGGTGCGCCGCAGGTGGACGCGCATCCCGGCGAGGCCGGCGAACTGCTCGGCGATCGCGATGATGAGCGCCTCGCGCTCCAGGTCGGGGCGGAAGGACCAGCGCACGCCCGGCAGCGCGTACCAGGCGGTGACCGAGGCGGGCGTGAACGTGACGTGCCCGGCGATCTCGGTCAGGCTCAGCTCGCGCAGCGGCTGGCGCTCCTTGTGGCCGCCGATGGGCTTGACGCGGGTCGGCTTGTCGTCGGCCGTCTCCACATGGACGGCGTCGGTGCGGGTCTTCCTGACCGGGACGAGGTCCTGCCCCGGCACCCGCTGACCGGTTTGCGAGGCCGGTTTGCGACCTGTGGAAACACTTCCGCGGCCCTGGTCAACAGCCTGTGGATAACTCGGGGCCTGCTGTGGATAACTTCCGCTGTTCTGTGGATAACCCTGTGGATTCCCGCTGGTCGGAGCCTGTGGGTAACGCTGTGGATACCCCTGTGGATAACTCGGCTGATTCTGTGGATAACTCTGGGGATAACCCTGTGGACGAGCGGTGGACGGCGGGGTCGTCGACGCAGGTGGCGTGGCGTGTCGAACGGGATCCGACGAGGGGGCGGAGTGGACCGGGGCCGGCGGGGTTGCCGCCCTCGGCGGTGTCGGCGCCTGGGGGGCGGGGGCCGTGTCGGGCCGGCTCTGCCACTGCGCGGCCTCGGTCCCGTTCTGCCGCTGCGCGGGCTCCGCCCGGCTCTGCCTCTGTACGGGCTCCGCCCGAAAGACGGCGTCCGCGAGCGCAGTCGCGTCGTCGCCCAGATCGCCGGCGGACCGCTCCCGGTCCCGCACGGGCGCGGGCGGCCGGGGGGCGGAGAACTTGGCGACGGGCTGTCGGCGATCCTCGCCGCTCATAGGCGCTCCTCAGGTCGGTCGGATTCCACGAGCGCGGGCCGCAGGCGGATCGAACGGGTCGTGAACGTCGGGGTCCGCGTCTCCTGGCCGGCGTCGCGCGTGTGCTTCCAATCGGTGAGCAGCGTGCGCAGGACCGTGGTCGCGGGGCGGTCGGCGTCGACGTAGCGGAAGATCAGCGAGGTGGCCACGAGGGCGAGGGCGATCTCGATCGAGGGGAAGAGCTCGACGTCCCCGGTGAAGACCCATCGGAGGAACATGAACAGGGCCAGTATCGCGGCGAAGGCCCCGTACTGCCCGTAAGGGAGATGGACGGGGAGGGTGTAGCCCGGGGGCCCGAGGTACAGCAGGCGGGCACGGTAGATGTCGTCGTCGGTGCGCAAGCGCATGGGCGTCCTCCGTCCGGCCTTACCTCAGGGGCGATGTGGGGCGTGCTAGTCCTCTTGGCTGAAGAGGACGTCGACCAGTCCGCCGCCGACGGCCACGAGGACCACGGCGCCGGCGATGAAGGCGATGCCGAGGATCGCGATGGTCGAGGAGGTCAGCACGCGGCTGACCTCGCCCTTGTTGGCCCGGGCGATGAAGATGAGGCCGAGGATCGCCAGGAGGATCGGGGCGATCCGGGACAGGAAGAATCCGATGATCCCCTGCGTGTTGATCTCGGCGCCGGCCTGGGCGTGCGCGGCCACCGTCCAGAGTGTCTCTCTCATCATCGTCAGTCCCATCCTTCCGTCACAGGAGTCACTCGAGTCTCACGTAACGCAATTTTCACTCATGATTCTTGTCTCCCAACCCATTGCGGGGTCTGCCCTCATCATATGCCGGGCCCCTGACGGAACGCACCTTCGTCGGCTCGAAGAGCGACCGTTCGGCCCGCCACGGCACAGTGAAACCGATTGACCGCGGAAAGACAATCCGGTGGGCGCGATCACTCCGTGTCGGTAATCCGACACTAAACTGGAGAGGCCCGGTGTCCTACGCTCGAAACCGGGCCGGCACCGCACAATAGACCCCGACGCGCGGCACCGCCCGGTGCCGCACGCTCATGCCCACACCGCCGGCCACCAGGCCGAGCACCGACCTCGCGGAGACCACCATGGACTACATCGACGACATCGCCGGGCGGCTCACCGTCGCCGCGGTCGCCTTCGCCGTCGCCGGTCTCGCCGTGGCCGCCCTCGCGGCCGCCGCCCTCGGCGGCGTGCGCGCCGCCGAGAAGTGGCCCTCCGCCCCGCTCCCGAGGCTCGGCCGCCCCGCCGTCATGACCGGCGCCCTCCTCGGCTTGGTCGTCTTCGCCCTCGCCGCCGGACTGTTCTCCCTGGCGCAGATCGGCACCGGTTTGAACGCCAACCTCCGGGTACTCCTCGCCGTCGGCATGGACCTCCTGGCCCTCGCGATCGGGCTGTGGCTGGTGAGCTACGTGGCCGGCAAGGTCGAGATGCGCACCCTCATCGCGGTGCCCGACCAGGCGTCGGCCCCGCCGCCGATCCCGGTGTCGGGCGACCCGACCCGCTACCAGATGCCGGACTACACGGAGACCCCGATGGAACCCGAGTCGCAGGACTACCCGCCGCCCGCCGCGCCCGAGCCGCGCCACCCCGTGTCGCCGTACGCGCCCGACACCGCCGCGACCGGGAGCCTGCAGCGCACCAAGGTCCCCACCATCCCCACCGACACCCGGCCCGGCTGGGTCTTCCGCGACCGCGGCACCGGCGCCTTCTACGCCGCCGTCGCCCAGAGCCGCGGCGGCATCAGCCTCCTGGCCCTCGACGACTTCACCGTCGCCCGCACCGCCTCACTCGTCGGCCCCCTCGAACTGGTCGGGTCCGTGGAGGCCACCGTCTGGCCCCTCGAGAACGGCAACGGGGACGGCGAGCGGACCGACGCGGAGGCCGCGTCCGACCGGTGACCCTCCGGGGCGGCGCCGAAACCGGGGCGAACGCTCCGTAAACGGAGGTTCGCTATTGTTCGGGGTGACCTCGACCGAAGCGAGCCGCCACCGTGAACGACGCCGAGCCGATCTTCACCGACCTCGACGAGTACGTCACCCTGCGCGTCGACGGCGGGAAGATCATCGTCGAGGTCTCCGCGGCCGGCTTCCGGCAGCCGCCCGGCGTCGTCGCGGGCCTGGTCACCGAACTCGCCGGACGGCTGCCGCGCCCCGGAGCCGACGCGGACGACGCGCTCGCCGCGGGCGCCGACGCGGTCGGCCGGCTCCAGCAGGCCGCCGCCGGCGGCGGCTACGAGGCCTTCGCCGCCATGATGCGCGGACGCCTCGGCATCGAGGCCCCCGCCGAGACCCTCAGCCGCGACCCCGAGGTCGACCGCGCCGTCGCCAACCGGCTCGACGGCGTCCTCAAGTCCATGCGCCGGGCCCAGAGCGCCCGCGCCGAACCCGCCCGCGAGGTGCTCAACGCCGAGGTCCATGCCGACGAGGGCGACCTCAGCGTCACCTCCAGCTCCGAGCGCGCCGTCGCCGGCGTGTGGATCGGACCCGACGCCCGCAAGCGCGGCGTCGACGGCCTCGGCGAAGCCCTGACCTCCCTCATCGCGCGCGCCCGCGGCGAACTGCGGACCCTCGCCGAAGAGCGCGCCCGCGGCGCCGCCCCCGCCGAGGTGGCGGAGGCGGTCGACAATGCGCCACAGGACGCGCAGCGCGCCGGCAGCGCCGCCATGCAGATGATCGAGCGCATCCAGCAGCTCAACGACACCATCCAGCGAAAGGCAGGGCAGTGACATGGGACGAGTCTTCGACGCCGCATTCGTCCGACAGGTCGGGGCGAACATCGACGCCAACGTCGTCCCCGTCCTGGAGAGCACCGACGCGATCCTCCCCGAGCTGAGCGCCGTCGACCGCGGCCTCCACGCCTCCGTGGCGCTGCCGATGGCCGCCTCCTACACGACGGCCGTCTCGGCCGCGACCGAGTCGATGGCCGCGGCCGCCGAGTCCTTCCGCCGGATGCGCGAGGCCCTCGACGGGTGCGCGCAGGACATGGAAGACGCCGACGAGGCCTGCGCGCGCTCGTTCGGCGGCGAATAAGGGGACCGGCATGTCGGCAGGACAGGGCATCTACGACGCGGGCGAGGAGATGGCGCCGTACTACGACGGCGTCATCAAGGGCTGCGCGGTCGCCATCGCGCCGCCCGCGGTCGTCTTCGGTCCCGCCGTGCAGTCCCTGGCCGCCGGCGTGTACACGAACCAGTGCAACCCCGGCGACGTCATGAAGGCCGGCGGCGCGTGGATCATGCTCGCCGAGAAGAACACCGAGGCCGCCGAAGCCCTCCAGGCCGAGATCGACGCCGTCACCCCCGAGCACTGGTCCGGCGACGACGCCGACGCCTTCGCCGAGGCCGCCGGGAACGTCAAGCGCCAGCTCCAGGAGCTCGCCGCCACCGCCCTCCTCATCGGCGCCCAGCTCGTCGCCTTCGCCGTGACGCTCACCGTCTACTGGCTCTTCCTCACCGCCTGCGCCGCCGCTATGGACGCCCACCTCACCGCCTACCTCGCCGCCCTCGCCGGAGCCTCCACCGCGTCCGGCGCCCCCGCGATCATGGCCGGCGCCCGGACCGTCGCCGACTCTCTCGCCGCGACCGTGAAGCGCTTCGAGTCCGCGCTCGCCTCCCTCGCGAGCGACTGCGCCGCCCTCACCGGTGGGTTCACCGCCTTCACGTTCGGATTCCAGAAGGGCGCCGGCGACCCCGTCGACATCGCCGGGGCCGATGTCGCCGACACGCTGGAGGGCTTCGCGGCGTACGGACTCGACGCGCTCATGACGACCTCCGGCGGCCGCCACGCCGCGGTCAGCCCCGGACTGCACGCCCTCCAGGGCAGCGAACGGGGAAGCGGCTTCGGCGGCCCCGGGCTCGGCGCGGTCGGCGGCCTCCGCGACCTGTGGGAGGGCAACATCCCCGATCCCGAAGAGGCGCAAGGGCGGTGAGCCCGGGCCCGCGCCGCTCCACGGCCCCGGGCGTGACCGTCGCGCGGTACGCGGAGACCGCGGAGGAGGGGGGGTACCGGGCCCCGGCGCCGCCGCGGTCGAGGCCGACATCGAAGCCGGCGGACGCCGCACCGAAGGCGAACACGCCCCCGCCGGGCGTTCGAGGGTTCCGCGCCTGGCGTCCGGTTGCTACCGTGAGGGGCGACACCGACCCCTCTCCCGCCGCGAGGTGCGCACCCATGAGCGACCAACCGCTCGAGTCCTACCAGGGACTCGACGCCGCCGCCCCGGCCGCCGGGGCCCCCGCGTTCGGAGACGTGCAGCCCGCCCCCGCGACCGCGCAGCCCTCCGCGCCCGGGCCGATCCAGACGCTCCCGGACGAGTACGTCCCGCCGCAGCGCCAGGCCTGCTCGAACCCCGGGTGCGCCAACCCCACCGCGCACCCCGCCGAGACCGCCTGGCAGCAGCTCGTCTCCGCCGTCCCCGTCGAGCGCCAGCTGTACCGGCTGCGCCCCAAGGAAGGCGGGATGGCCTTCCCGACCGAGGCCGACTTCCGGGCCGCCGTCGGCGCCGTGCGGCCCGAGTACGCCGACGCGCACTCGATCGAGCGCCTGCGCGGCGCCTGGACCGAGGACGTGGCCGGGCGCCTCGCCGACTGGTCGGAGCGGATCAGGTCGAACCTCGCCGACCTCGCCGAAGGCTGGTCCGGCACCGACTTCGAGACCTTCGAGGCCGCGTGCGGGAAGACCCGCGAACTGGTCGACGACCTCATCGACGACATCGACGCCACCGTCGCGGGCCTCCAGTCGACCGAGGAGGCGCTCTACTCCCTCCAGGGCGGCGACTCCGGCGAGATCCCCTACCCCGCACCGCAGTTCTGGATCGACGGCGAGTGGCACAGCTGGGTGTCCGTCCACATCAGACCCGCATGGTGGCACGGCGACTGCATCCAGTACACCTGCCGGGACGCCGAGCACGTGCTCGCCCTCGGCGGCGCCGAACCCGAGCTCGCGACCGAGATCATCGACTACATCGACGAGCGCATCGTGCACTACGTCGACTACTACGCCAGCCCCGTCAACGTCGAGCGCGAGGGCCTCGACCCCAAGGGCCTCACCGTCGAGGAGGCCAAGGAGCTCGCCGTCGCCGACGCGATGGAGCACTACGGGACCCTCGTCGACCAGAGCTGGGGCGCCTACGACGCCCGGCACGGCGAGATCAACGACGACATCGACCAGCGCAGCGCCGACACCGACGGCGAGGAGCGCACCGTGCGCACCGTGCGCAGCGACAAGGAGTACCCCGCGGCGGCCGACCCCGCGTACATGGACCTCGAACCCCCGCCGATGGACCAGCCCGCCGGCACCTCCGCGCCCCTGGCCAGCGAGGACCCGTCCCTGGACCCGCCCTCGGGCGAGGCCCCCGGGAGCGAGGAGCCCCCCGCCGAGGACGACGGCGGCGAGCGGCCCGGCGGCGGCCTCGCCAGCGGCGATCCCGCCACGGGCGGATCCGGCTACGGCACGGTCGCCGGCCCCGGCGCCGCCGCGGCCGCCCCCGCGGCCACCAGCGCGACGACGGCCGCCATGGGCCCCGCGACCGCCGGCGCGGCGGCCGCACCCGCGGCCGCCGCCGCGGGCTCCGGCTCCAGGGGCTCGGCCGCGATGATGGGCGGCGCCGCCGGCGCCGGGGTCGCCAGGCCCGCGGAGGACAAGGAGCGCGAAGCCGACGTCGACCTGGTCGAGAACCAGAACATGTGGGGCTACGTCAACGAGGACGACGACCCCTACGCCTAGAGAAGGAGCCCCCGCATGGACACGCGCGCTTTCGACCCGGCCGCGCTCGAGCGGTACCGCCAGTTCCTCGGCGACCTGCTCGAGGAGCTGGAGGGCGAGATCATCCCGGTGCTGCGCGACGGCGACCTGCGGAAGGCCCCGGCCTTCGGCACCGCGCCCGGCGCCGCCGAGGTCGCGGCCGTCGAGTACGCCGACTTCCACGCGACGTCCTGGCGCAACCTCCAGTACCTGCGCGGCACCCTGTACGGCCTGATGGCCGGACTCCAGACCGCGATCGACAACGGCGGCGTGGTCGACCAGCAGGTCGCCACGGACCTGCTCCGCATGACCGACGGCGACGACCTCTACGCCTGACCCGTGCCCTCCGGCCGCGACTGGAGCGCGGACATGTCCGTGAGCTGCGGTCACGCCCCGTATCGGCGCAATCATTCAGGGGGAACACGGTTTGCACACCCCTGCTAACGTGGTCGTTGAACTTACATCCGAGACCCGCGTAATCCCCCCGAGGGCGCAACGCAGCAAGCAGGTTCCGCCCTGAACCGCTCGCGTCCTCGCGCGATGGCGTCGAACCGCACGTCGGGGGGAACGTACCGCAGGTACTGAACTCACAGACAGGGAACGCGATGGCGACTAGCAAGCAGGTCGATCCCGAAGCGCTGCGTGCCTACCGCACCAAGGTCCAGGCGCAGCTGGACATCGTCGAGAACGACATCATCCCCAAGCTCCGCAACGGTGAAGCGCTCGGCAAGATGCCCGCGTTCGGCGCCATGGGCGGATCGGACGCGGCGCGGGGGACGTACGAGACCTTCCACTCCACGACCTGGGACAACCTCCAGGCACTGCGCGAATCCCTGCACGGCATCATCGACACCCTCGAAGAGTCCGGCAACCTGCACGAGGAGACCGACGCGCAGAGCGCGGCCGACTTCGACGGCGAATTGTCATAGTGGTCAGCCGGCAACCGGGCGACCGACAGAGAGGACTTACGGACGTGACCCGAAACCTGACCCTGATCAAGGGCTTCGCCGCACTCGGCGCCGCCGGTCTGCTCCTGGCCGGCTGCGGCGGCAACGAGCTGCCCGCCCCTGGAGACGGGGACGACAACGGAGGCTCCAGCGAAGGCGGCAGCTCCGAGGTCGGCTCGTACAGCGTGATGATCGACTGGGATGGCTGTGAGGCCTTCGACGACATCCAGACCCTTCAGGACTTCATGGGCGTCACGGATCTGGGCGGCAGCGGTCTCGTGAGCAGTGCGACCGGCGGTGGTCTCGACGGCGAGGCGTTCACCTGCGGTGCCTCCGCGACGCTTCCCTCGTACAACCTCAACGGCAAGGACATTCCCGGGGACGCGAGCATCGACGTCGGCGGGGTGCCGTGGGATTCACCTGAAGAGGCGGCCGAGAACTTCGAGGGCCGCGTCGAGCAGCTCAAAGAGGCCATCGAGATCGACGGCGTCGAAATGTTGAGCCCGCAGGAGGGTGAGATCGAAGGCGACTGGGATGCGAGCCATTACTTCGCGTCCACCACGTCTACGGGGCATCAACTCAACGCCATCGGTCTCAAGGGCGACCTGATCGTCTACGTGTTCATCACGCACTTCAACGACCCCGGTGTTTTCAACGATGACGAACCGGTATACCCGTTCACCGATGAGGAACTGGTCGACTGGGTGCTGAACGAATACATGCCGCAGACGCATGCCGACCTCCTCGCCAAGAAAGAGAGTGGGCTCTAGACATGGCAGAAGAAGATTTCGAGAAGGAAGACTACGGTGACGCCGAGGTCGGGATGGAGAAGTCCGCGATCGAGGCCCGCATCAACGAGTTGCTGAAGACGCCGACTTGCGATCTCGGCGAGGAATGCACCGCCAAGGTCGTCGAACCCGCCGAGGAGGCCTGGCTCCGGCTCATGTCGGCCGTCCCCAAGAACGGTCAGACCGCCACTGTCTCTCCTGCGCGAGACATCCAGACCTACGCACTGCCGGACGGCCAGTCGGTCAACTCGCTTGTCAGGTCCCTTCGTCCAGAACCTGCCGACGATTATTCGATGGAGCAGATCAGTTCTGAGTGGAAGAACATCTACCAGACGCTCAGCGATGTGCCCGAGAACCTCAAGACCGGCCTCTCCACCCTCTCCGAGGATTGGAAGGGCGACGACTACGACGCCTTCGAAGAGCAGGTCGAGAAGGTCATCAAGAACGCCCGGACCGTCCTCGCCGATATCTGGGGTGAAGAGGGCACTGTCGGCGGCGCCGTCAAGATCCTCGATGAGAAGTCCGACAGCATCTATGAGCAGCAGGGCCGCGACGAGTGCGTCTACCCCTCGCCGAAGTTCCACCTCGAGGACGCTGCCGCCTGCTCGCACAAGATCCACATCCGGCCGCCGTACTTCGCGGCCTGCGAAGTCTTCCCGGACGACGAGACCAAGGTCGCGATGGAGTGGGCCGGCTTCGAGCCCACCATCATCGACGAGGTCCAGGAAGAGCGAGAGCGCATCTATGACATGTACATAGAGCACACGAACCAGTACCCGGACTACGAAGAGGACGGGATGAAGGGCGAGGAACTCGCCCGCACCCGTGCGGACGAGTACGCCAAGCGCGAGACCGACAGCCTCGGCACCGACGGCCAGGAGCAGCTGCAAGCGCAGGCCACCCAGGTCAACGAGGACATCACCGACCGCCACGAGAACACCGATCTGGCGGTCTCGGAGATCAACACCGAGGCCAAGACCTCCGAGCCGACCGCCTTCAACGAGGGCGGCGACGTCGAGAACCCCGGCAGCGGCGGCCTCGACGGCGGGTCCCCTCCCGGCGGCGGCGCGCCCCCCGGCCTGGGCGACATGAAACCGCCCGGGTCCCCCAAGGGGCTCACGCCGACATCCCCGAACCTGCCGGACAGCAACGGTCCCGGGGACATCGGCACGCCGACGTCCCCGACCTTCCCCGACACCGACGGACCGGGGGGCCTGGACGACAACACGTGGTCGCCCTCGAGTCCCGATCCTGACGACCTCACCGGTGGCCTGGCCTCCGGCGGCGGGCTCGGCAGCGGTTCCGGCCTCGGCGGCGGCTCCCTGGGCGGCGGCCCCGGCGGTGGCGGCATGGGCGGCGGTCCCGGTGGCGGCATCGGCGCCGGAGCCGGCGCCGGTGGCGGTATCGGCGGCGGCATGGGCGGCATGATGGGCGCCGGCGGCGGTGCCCGCGGCATGGGCGCCGGGGCCGGTGGCGGTCGCGGTGCCGGTGGCGGCCGAGGCGCCGGCGGCATGGGCCGCGGCGGCGCCATGGGCGGCATGATGGGCGGCGCCGGCGGCCGCGGCATGGGCGGCCAAGGCGAGGACGGTCAGGAGACCGGTACCTGGCTCACCGAGGACGACGACGTCTGGGGTATCGGGAACGAAGCCGAAGACCCCTACGCGTAGCACCTTCGCAACGGCCGGGCCCGCGATCGCGGGCCCGGCCGTTGCCGTTCCCGGACGGCGGTACGGCCCGGTCACGCCTCCGGCCGGGCGCGGCGCGGCGCGGTCGCGTTCCCGTTCGCGACGGGGGCGTCGCCCATCGGTCACCCGCCGTCACCGGCGGCGAGCACCGCCCCATTAGCATCGGGAGTGACCGCGGCCTCCTGCCGCGGCCTGATGAAGGGAGGGCCATGACCGACGATCCGACCGCCGACATGCGGCAGCGGGCCGCTGAGATCCAGCGCCTCGCCGTCGAGGCAGAGGGCGAGGCGGTGAGCGAGGACGGCGCGGTCAGGGTCGTCGCCGGCGCCGCCGGCAACCTCAAGGAACTCGACCTGCGGCTGAACGCGTTCGAGCTGAGCGGCTACGAGCTCGGCGAGCTCATCGTGGAGACCATCCGGGCCGCCGACCGCAAGGTCGCCGCAGAACTGTCCGCGGCCATGGCCGGCATCATGGGCGCTCCGGCGCCCGCCGACCTCTTCGGCGGGGGCGTCCGCCCCGTCGACCCCGACACGGAGGAGCAGCCGTGACCGACCGCAGCGAGCGGCCCAGCCCGCAGGAGATGCTCGCCCGCCTCGAGCGGATGCAGGCCGAGGCCGAGGCCACCCTCGAGAAGTACAACCGGCTGGCCGAGGAGATGGGCACGACGGAGGTCGAGGCGTTCTCCGAGGACGGCCGCATCCGCGTCAAGCTCGACGCGGACGGCAAGGTCGCCGAGATCGGCATCGACGAGTCCGCGATGCGCTTTCGCCAGACCCTCGGCCCGGCGGTCATGGCCGTCATCGAGGAGGCCAAGGCCGCCTACGGCGTCAAGATGACCGAGATGGCGCAGGCCCTCGTGGGGGACCGGATCGACGTCATGGGCATCGTCCGCCAGAGCCTGCCCGAGCACATGCGCGGCCGCTTCGACCAGGGCACCGACCGCTGACCTCTGGCCCGCAGGAGGCGGCGGCGCGCCCGCCGGCAGTACAATCACGTGAGCGGCGCCACTGACGCATCACTGACGCGCCGCTTCGCCGCCGCCCGCGGCGCCGCCCTCGATCGGAGCCCGCCCATGGTCGACATCACCAGCGTCACCCTCGCCGAACTGAGCGCCGCCGAAGGCGCGCTGCGCCAGGTCCAGCCCGACGCCGCCGCCCTGAGCGCCGAGGTCGACAAGGACGGCATGGACCTCATGGGGTGGGGCCTGTGCGGCGCGGCGACCTTCGCCACCGGCTACTTCTCGATGATCGGCGAGCTGCGCTCGCTGTTCCAGATGATGGCCGACGGCATCGAGGGCCACGCCGGGCGGCTCGAGGCCTGCCGCACCGACTGGGCCAACGCCGACGACGAGATGGCGCAGGCCTTCGCCGAGCTCGCCCCCGAAGGCCTCGGCGAGTCCTTCAACGTCGCGGGGAGCACCTTCAACTACTCCGGCGCCGGGGACGCGATCCGCACCGACTCGTGGAAGAGCGTCACCGGCCCGTCCTTCTACAACAACACCGTGAACGGCGTCGACGCCGTCAAGGAGGTCGTCCGCGCGCAGGACGGCGTCTCCAGCGTCATGGGCGGCCTCGGCGACCTGACCAACTCGGTGTTCCAGATCGGCGGCGACATCGGGACGTTCTTCGAGAACCCCCTGAGCCTCCTGCTCCAGAACGGCATGGAGTTCCTGATCAAGCTCATCAAACCGGTCGACGACCTCATCGGCATGGTCACCGGCAACCCCTCCCGCATGGGCGACGAGATCAAGCGCTGGCAGGAGATCCGCGAGAAGATGCACCCCATCGGCGAGGGCATCGCCGCGATCCCCGAAGGCGCCCTCAAGCAGTGGCACGGCCAGGACGGCGACGCCGCCCGCGAGAAGATCGGCGAGTTCGCCGAGGGCGTCTTCGAGCTCGCCGACCGCACGATCATCCTGGAGAGCCTGCTGCGGCTGTGCGAGGCCCTGGCCACGGCCATCCAGAAGTGGCTCATCAGCCTCGTCTCCGACTGGTGCGTCGACGAGATCATGGCCTGGCTCGTCGCGCTCGCCTCCTCGGTGGTGACCTTCGGGGCCTCGGCCGCCTCGGCGATGATGCGCTCGGTCGTCAACGCCGTGATCACGATCGGCAAGGCCCTCAAGAAGGTCTACGAGGTCATGCAGACCTTCGCGACGACCAACAAGATCATGAAGCCGGTCCTGGAGTTCATGGGCAAGGTCTCCGGCCCGTGGGCCGAGGCGGGCGTGAAGACCGTGAGCACGGTCGGGCGCCTCATGGGCACCGGCGGCTCGACCGACATCACCGAAGCGTTCACCCAGTAGCGCCATGGGGGAGCGGCGACCGGCCCGGCCCGGCTACTTCGACGCCGGCGACGTGCCCGTGCAGACGATGGACGCCTGGGTGCAGCGGCCCGCGAGGGTCGAGACCTTCGGCCCGCTGCCGGTCGCGGCCGCCCCGACCGCGGAGTTCACCGCCGGCAGGACGGCCGAGGCCGCCCCGGGCCCGGGCCTCGGCGTGATCGACGTGCTGCTCAGCACCCGCGCGGGCGGCGGCGCGGCCGGCGTCCTGCTCGTCGACGGCGCCGTGGTCGGCTGCGGCGACGGCCGCCACCAGGTGCAGGTCGAGCCGGGACCGCACCTCGTGGAGGCGCAGGGCCGCGGCGCGGCGCAGGCGCACGTCGACGTCAGCGCGGGGGAGCGGGTCTGCCTCACCACCGACCAGACCGGGGACCTGGTCTCGACCGACCGGCACGTCTCCCCGATCGCCCGCGTCGACACCCTGGAACGGCTGCGCCCCCGGGGCTCGGGCTCGAAGACCGCCCGCACGGCGGGCTGGGCGCTCATCGCCGCGGGCCTCCTGCTGTGCGTCGCCGCGACCGTGTTCACCTACGAGACCGCCGAACGGGTGGGCTCGGGCCCGTTCGCGCGGGTCTATCCGACCGGCACCGGGCAGCTCGTGTTCTGGTTGTCGTGCCCGGCGGCCCTGGTCGTGCTCTTCCTCGGCGGCCTCGCGCTCAGCTGGGACCGGAGCAGGCTCCAGCGCCGCGTCCGCGACCACCTCGACTTCCGCCTGGGACGCGTCGAACCGGTCGAGGGCGGGACCGCGGTGCAGGTGGCCGACGGGTGGCGCCACCGCGACGTGCTCCCGTCCGGCGCCACCGGCGTGCTGGTCCGCTTCCAGCTGCGCCAGCACCGGGTCAGCGCCGAGCGGCGCCCCGGCGCGGTGGTCGCGCACGAAGGCGACGTCCCGGACCTGTCGGCCGCCTACGCCGCTGCGCCGGAGGCCGCCGTGGACGGCACCGCGGTGCCGGTGTCGTGGGGCAGCTGGTTCTACCCGCTCGCGCCCGGCGCCCACCGCCTCACCGTCGCCGTCGACGGCCGGTTCGCGCCGGTGCGCGGCACCGCCGTCCACACCGGCGAGACCGCCGCCCGGGCCGAGGCCGAGATCGCCGTGGCCCCCGGCATGGTCGCCGACCTGCGGGTCCGCGCCGACGTCTACCGGGTGTGGCGGCCCGAGAGCGGCCATATCGAGTCCTTCACGCCGCGGCTGGACCTGAAGGCCAAGAAGCCCTTCCGGACTCGCGCCGCTGGGTGACCACCCGGTGGCCACAAAGCTGTATCTTGCTCGCATGGGAATGAAAGACCGCCTCGAGCAGATCAAGCAGCGCGCGCAGGACGCCGGGAAGATGGTCGTCGACGTCGGCGTCGAGACCGCCCGCGAGAAGCGCGACGCCGCGGCGGGCTTCGCCCGCGGCAAGGTCGACGCCGCGACCGGCTACGCCGCCGAGCGGCGCGACGCCGCCCAGAACCTCGCCTCCAGCACCAAGTCCGCCTTCAAGGAGGGCGACTTCGAGGAGCTGCTCGCCCGCCTCCCGCTCCCGGCCTCGCCCGTGACCGAGGAGTGGCAGTGGAGCCTCGGCAAGCTCATCACCGCCGGCAACAAGCCCCCCACCGGCACCGGGATGCTCCTGGGGCTGCTCGACAACTTCGGGACCATCGACATCGGCCCCGACGAGGTCGGCTTCGACGGCGGCACCGCCAAGTGGCACAAGGTGAAGGCCATCCGAACCCGGTCCCTGGACGGGATCATCCAGAAGCTCTCCACCGACACCTTCACCGAGTCCATCGAGAACCTGCTGCCGCCGGTCCCCGGCCGCGGCTGGGTCTCCGAGCGGGCCACCGCCGCGATCTTCACCCTGTGGGCCATGGTCGGCGACCTCGCCCTCCGCGACCCCGAGGCCGGGCGCCGCCAGGTCGTGTGCGAGATCGAGTACAAGGGCTGGATCTTCACGAAGGAGGCCGCGACCGGCTTCTTCACCGGCCCCGTCATGGCGCTGCTGCCCGGCCTCGACCAGGTGTTCCGGGAGGAGGCCGAGCGCCGCGGCGTCGTCGTCGAGCAGGCCGAGGACACCACGATCGAGAACGCCGAGGCGCGCGTCGCCTGGCTGCGGGAGAAGCAGGCGGCCATCGTCGCGAAACGGGAGGCCGCCCGCAGGGAGATCGAGTACTGACCCCCTACTTCGGGTGGGTCTCGCCGGGGTAGCGCAGCCCGATCTGGGCGCGCACCTCGTCCATGATCTCCATGACCTCGATGGTGCTCTGCGGGGGCACGAGCGTGGACTCCAGCCGGCCCTGGCGCAGCGCCCGGTGGACCTCCAGGGCCTCGTGCACGTAGCCGTGGCCCACGTACGGGGCCTCGAACTCGCGCGGCGCCTCGTTGTACCGCGCCAGCGTGTAGCCGCTGGGGCGGTACGCGTAGTCGCGCAGTTCGATGCGGCCCTCGGTGCCCGCGATGGTGACCTCGCTGCCCGGCCCGCCGCGGTAGGAGCACGACAGCTGCGCGATCGCGTTCGGGTACTTGAGGGTGATCGCGGTCTGGGCGTCGACGCCGGTGGTGTCCATGACCGCGGTCGCCGACACCGACTCGGGGGCGCCCAGGGCCAGGTGCGCCAGCGTGAGCGGGTAGACGCCCAGGTCGAGCAGGGCCCCGCCGGCGAGCTCGATGTTGCGCAGGCGGTGGCTGGGCGGGATGTCGCCCGCGAGGGAGAAGCCGCCGTGGACGGACACGACCTCGCCGATCATGCCCTCCTGGATGGCCCGGCGCATCTCCCGGATGGCCGGGTTGCAGCGGGTCCACATGGCCTCCATGAGGAACCGCTGGTGCTCGCGGGCGACGTCGAACATGGTGCGGGCCTGGGCGGCGTTGTAGGCGAACGCCTTCTCGCACAGGACGTGCTTGCCCGCCTCGAGCAGTTGCAGGGTCGGCAGGTAGTGGTGGGAGTGCGGGGTGGCGACGTAGACGATGTCGACCTCGTCGTCAGCGGCGAGCGCCTGGGCGGAGTCCCAGGCGTGGGGGATGTCGTACTTCTTGGCGAACGCGGCGGCGCGCTCCGCCGATCGAGAGGCCACAGCGGTGACGCGGCAATCGTCGAGGAGGGCAAGATCTTCCACAAAGGTCGATGCGATTCCGCCGGTCGCCAGGATTCCCCATCGGATCGGTTCAACCATGGACGTAAGCACACCACAACTTCTGGCGATCGTCAACACGAGGGTCAGCGGTACTATCTCCGCTAAGAGGCCCATTTCCACTGAAGACGCCTACGCAGCGTGACCGGCGGTCCGCGGTCCGGTGGCCGGTGTGACCATTCACCCACCGGGGCGCCGCGGACCCCATGGCACTATGGCGAAATGCAGAGAACTCCCATGAAACGGACCGCCGCGCTCCTGCTGGCCGCCGCCGCGGGCGGTGCGCTGGCGCTCGGACTCGCCTCCCCCGCTTCGGCGCACGCCGCGCTCACGGGCACCGACCCTGAGGACGGCGCGGTCCTCGCCGAGGCCCCGGCCTCGGTCTCCGCGACCTTCTCCGAGACCCTCGACGGGCCCTCCACCGAGATCGCCGTGACCGACGCGACCGGCGCGACGGTGGACGTGGCCGACCCGACGTTCGACGGCGACACCTTCACGCAGCCGATGCTGTACACCGCGCCGGGCGAGTACACGGTGGCGTTCCGGGTGATCTCGGAGGACGGGCACCGGGTGGACGGCTCGCTGTCGTTCACCGTCGAGGCGATCCCCGAGGACCTGTACGCGCCGGGCTCGGCGCCGACGCAGGCGCCCTCGAGCGACGCGGCGACGTCCGCCGCGCCGACCACCGAGGAGGCCGCCGAGCCGGAGGCGACGGACGCCGCGGAGCCGGAGGACTCGAACACGGGCGCGACCCTGGCCGCGATCCTGCTGGGCCTGCTGGTGGTCGTGGGCGGCGGCGTGATCCTGGTGAGGACCGTGGGCCGCAAGCAGTCCGGCGACGAGCCGAAGGACGGCGGGTCCGAGGGCGAGAAGGGTGAATGAGGGCTTAAGGCCTTTACCATCCCAAACCCCCACCCTCCCGAGAGGGGAGGGAAGTCTGCCGCGATCCTGGCAGGCGGGTCTGACAGAAAACGGCCCCGAAGCGGCCCTGCCGCGCCCGTTCCACCCGAAAGGGTGAACGCGGCGCGGCCGGAGGCGGCGCCTCCCCCGGACCGCGCGGGCGCGCTCCCGGGACTGGCCGGAGCGGTCCTTGCGTCGGCATCGCGCGAACGCGGTCGGACATGCGAACGCCGATGCCACTCCCCACGCCGGCCCCGCGCGAGCGCGCGGCCGCGGCCCGGCGGAAAGCCGGACCGTTGCGCCCGCTCAGGGGCAGTTGACCCACTCGTCGGTGCCGTCGTCGAAGAACTGGTGCTTCCAGATCGGCAGCCGCGCCTTCACCTCGTCCACCAGGTCGGCGCACGCCTCGAACGCCTCCTTGCGATGCTCGGCCGCGACCGCCGCGACCAGCGCCGGGTCCCCGATCGCGAGGTCCCCGACCCGGTGCGAGACCACCACGCCGCGCACCCCGGGCCGCGCCGCGATCTCCTCCGCGACCTCGCGCAGCGTCTCGCCCGCCGACGGGTGCCCCTCGTACGACAGCGACAGCACCCCCCGGCCGTGGTCGTGGTCGCGGACGACGCCCGAGAACGAGACGACCGCCCCGGCCTCGGCGGCGGCGACCGCCCGTTCGTGCTCGGCGGCATCGAGCGGTGCGTCGAGGACGCGTGCGCGGATCATGAATCTGCTCCAGGGACGTGTGCGAGTGCGACCGCGGCGCCCGCGGTCGCGTTGTCGTGCGGCCCGACGACCGCGAAACCGGCGGCGCCCGCCAGGCCCCGCAGCATCGCCGACCCGTGGTGGGCGAGCCGGCGCCCGGCCGGGTCGACCAGGGCCAGGTGCGTGAAGTCGCCCCGGCCCGGCACGTCCTCGGACAGGAGGATCGACCCGAGCGGCGGCAGCGGCAGCCCGCGCAGGCCCGCGAGCAGCGGCGCGACCACGGTGACCACCGCGATCACCGCCGACTGCGGATTGCCCGGCAGCCCGGCCACGAACTTCCCGTCCCCGGTGCGCGCCAGCAGCATCGGGAACCCCGGCCGCACTGCGACGGTGTTGAGCACGTACTCGGCGCCGACCTCGGCGAGCGCGGCGTGCAGGTGGTCGACCGGGCCGACCATGGTGCCGCCGGTGGTGCACACCAGGTCCGCCTCGCCCAGCGCCGCCCGCAGGGCCGCGACGTGCGCGTCCAGGGTGTCCTCGACCGGCCCGAGGCTCGGCGCCGTCTCGGCGCCCGCGGCCGCCAGCATGTGGGGGACCATCGGGCCCAGCGAGTCGCGGACCCGGCCCTTCTCGGAGACGCCGGTGGCGAGCAGCTCGTCGCCGAAGACGACGACGCGCGCGCCGGGCCTGCCGTGCGCGGGCAGCGTCAGGTGCCCGGCCGCGGCGGCGAGCCCGACCACGGGCGGGGTGACGGGCGTGCCCGCGGGCAGCAGCTCCTCGCCGCGCGCGGCCTCCTCCCCGGCCCCGCGCCATTCGCGCGCGACCGGGCCCTCCACCGCGCCGTCTTCGACCCGGCCGTGCTCCAAGCGGATGAGGCCCTCGGCGCCTTCGGGGACCTGCGCGCCGGTGGCGATGGTGACGGCCAGGCCCGGCCCGAGCGCCTCGGGGACCTGACCGGCGAGGACCGCGCCGCCGATCCGCCACGGGCCCGGCCCGGCGACGGCCCAGCCGTCGACGGCGGAGGTGGGGAACGCGGGCAGGTCGGAGACGGCCATGAGCGGCGCGGCGAGCGCCGAGCCCAGGGCCTGGTCGAACGGGAGCTCGGCGGCGGCCGGGCGGGCCTCGTAGCCGGCGGCCCAGGCGGTCTCGCGGGCCTCGGCCCAGGGCATGGGGGTGTCGCTCATGGGTTCCTCTCGTGGTCGCCGTCGTGCAGCTGGGCGACCGCGTGCTCGATGAGCGCGGCGGTGAGCACCGCCAGCCCGTCCTTCGCGGCGCCCTTCGATCCGGCCAGGTTGACGATCAGGGTCGTGCCCGCGCATCCGGCGACGCCGCGCGACAGGGCCGCGTGCGGGGTCTTCGCGAGCCCGGCGGCGCGGATCGCCTCGGCGATGCCGGGCACCTCCCGGTCGATGACGCGGCGCGTCATCTCCGGGGTGAGGTCCTTCGAGGTGAGGCCGGTGCCGCCGGAGGTGACGACCAGGTCGAAGCCGTCGTCGACGGCGTCGCGCAGGGCCTGCTCGACCTCGTCGCCGTCGTGGACGACGACCGGGCCGGCCACGCCGAACCCGCAGGCGGCGAACCCCTGGACGAGGATCGGCCCGGACTCGTCCTCGTACACGCCGTCGGCCGCCCGGTTCGAGGCGACCACGACGAGCGCGCTCACGGCGGTCACCGGGCCGCCCCCGGCGCTTCGCGCCGCCACGCGCCCGTCTTCCCGCCGAGCTTCTCCTCGACCTTGACGTCGGTGATCGCGGCGGCCGGGTCGACGGCCTTCACCATGTCCACGAGCGTCAGGGCCGCCACCGTGACGGCGGTCAGGGCCTCCATCTCGACGCCGGTGCGGTCGGCGGTCTTCACGCGCGCGGCGATGTCGACGCCCTCGTCGGTGACCGTGAGCTCCACCTTCACGCCGCTGATCGCGATGGGGTGGCACAGCGGCACCAGGTCGGGCGTCCGCTTCGCCGCCATGATCCCCGCGATCCGGGCGGTGGCGAGCGCGTCGCCCTTGGCCAGGGAGTTGTCCCGCAGGGCCGCGACCACCTCCGGGGTCGTCGCGAGCCGTCCCGTGGCCAGCGCCGAGCGCTGCGAGACGTCCTTGCCGGAGACGTCGACCATCCGGGCGGCGCCGGTCGAGTCGACGTGCGTGAGGTCAGCCATGCCGCGAAGTCTAGTCGCGGGGGCCGACGCCGCCGAGCCTTCGGCGCCGCGGCGGCCACTTCGCGGTGCGGCCTCGGATTCGCCGCGGGGGGCCTGTATTAGCGTCAGGTGCGTGATCGAATGGCTCTACCTCGCCGTCCAGGCCGCCGCGCTGGCGATGAGCGCGTGGTTCTTCGTCGACACGGCCCGCTCGCAGCGGGTGGGCCGCCGCCACCTCGTCGGAGTCGCGGTACTGGAGGCGCTCCTGCTGGCGCAGCTCGCGGCGTCGATCGCGATCGTGCCCGGGGAGGCGGGCGGCGGGAAGGCGCTGTTCTTCTCCTACCTGGTGACCACGCTGCTGGTGCCGGTCGCGGCGACCTTCTGGGGCTCGATCGACCGCAGCCGCTGGGGGATCGGGACGGTGGCCGCCTCGGGGCTCGTCGTCGCGGCGCTGATGCTGCGCGTCCACCAGATCTGGGAGTTCCAGATCCATGGCTGACCGCACCGCCGACCCGCGTTCGCTCGCGGCGGGCTTCGGGCGGCTCATCGTGCTCGTCTACGTCGTGTTCGCGGTGTCGGCGGGGGCGCGGGCGCTGTTCCAGGTGGCGACGAAGTTCGGCGAGGCGCCGGTGAGCTTCGCGCTGAGCGCGATCGCCGCGGCGATCTACCTGGTGGCCGCGGTCGCGATCATCCGGGGGGCGGCCGGGCTCGCGCTGGCGGCCGTGGGCGTCGAGCTGGCCGGCGTGGTCGCGGTGGGGGCGTTGAGCTTCGCGGTGCCGGACTGGTTCCCGGAGCCGTCGGTGTGGTCGCATTTCGGTTCGGGCTACGGGTACGTGCCGCTGGTGCTGCCGGTCGCGGGCCTGGTGTACCTGCTGAAGCGCCGCAGGTGAGACGGCGCGGTCCCCGAGTGGGGAACCGCGCCGTCTCCATCGATCGAAGCTCAGCCGGTCTGGTCGCGCACACGGTCGACGACGGCATCGAATTCGGTCATCAGCGGTCCCCACTGCTCCCAGTCGGTACACGAATCTATGCGCACCCGCAATTCGTCTGGGATCGAGACACCGAGTTGATCGGCTCGGAGGTGCACGCCCGGTCGCAGTGCCGCGACCAACTCCGCGGACAGTTCTTCGGCGCCGGCCAATCCGAGGGAGCGTGTGTATCCCGCCAAATAGGCCAGGTTGAAAAGACTGCCCGGCCAATAAGGCGAATGCGCCGGGTCTGATTCGATCAGTTTCCGGTAGGTCTGCGCGTCGATCATGATCGTGCTTCAGACGAAGAGTTCTTCGATGTGCTCGATGGACAGTGCATGGTCGGCCCAGCGCTCCAACTGTTCGCTGTCGCCGCATTCCAGGATGCGACCGCGGGCGGCCTCATTGATGACGACTCCGCGCGATTCGAGGATCCGCAGGAGCATGATCGCCTCGCCTTCGGCCTTTCCGTCGGCCCTGCCTCTGTCGTACCGCTCGCCGAAGAGACCCACCCTGTAGCTCTTGGGCAGATTGCCGTCGTTCACGATCATCTCCTGAAGGCTCATGATCAAGTCTTCCTCTCCCAGCGCATTCAGCGCCAATTCAGCGTATCTCGTCCAGTCCTCCTGGTCGAGGTGACGAATCGATTCGTAGTAGGACCGCATGACCGCCGGTCCCCGCGCACCTCGACAGTGCGCGATCAGCGAGAGCAGGGAGACCGCCAGATTCTCGCGCCCTTCTCTCGGATCGGTGATGGCCGGGATCTGACAGGGACCGATCACCAGCGGGTAGAGGATCAGACTCGGGTGGCCTGTGTCGATCGGCTCGCCCGCCCACTTCGCGGTCACCTCGTCGAAAGTGATGACGACCAGTGCCACCGGGCACTTGAGCCGGCTTCGTGCCGAGGCGATGTAGTCGAGCCAGCTGTAGTGCTTGCGCTTGTCCTCACTTCGCTGCACTTCGAAGAGCAGCGCGAAGACCGCCTCGCCGTCCCTGTAGAAGACGGTGACGTTGTCGCAGTTGCGGACCACCGCTTCATGCTCGCGGGTCATCGCCTCCGACCCTGTCTCGACGCCGGTGTAGTCCGGGAGGCGGCGACCCAGCAGCCCGCAGTACAGCTCTTCGGCCAGCTTCGGATTGTCTTGCAGAAGCCGCAGGGGCGCTTCATGTTCGTACGTGGTCACGGAGCAGACGCTATGGGGGCCTGTTCGAACACCGGGCGAATGACGCGCCGGGGTGCCGATCAGCAGCTGTCGGGTTTGCGACAGTGCTTGCGGCTCAGCTGAAGAAGCCCATGCAGGCGACCAGCAGCGTCGAGCCGCACAGGACCAGGCCGAGGCGGAAGTTGCGTTCGAGTCTCGCCGACTCGTCGCCGATCCTCGGGCGCGCGGCCACGCCGATGGTCAACCAGCCCAGGCAGAACGCCGCGAGCGGTGCGGCGATCAGGAGGGCGCCCAGCATGATCGCGGCCCCGATGTCATCGGCCCTGAACGTGCGCAGCACCAGCAGCTGCGCCACCACGCACACCGCCGCGAACGCCCCGTAGATCAGGCCGTTGCGCTCGTCCGAGCGCCACCGCGGCAGCCACGGCGGCCGGTGCGCGAGGAACCGCGCCTCCTCCAGTTGCGTCGCGGCTGAACGCAGTTCGGTTTCGGCGGCGTCGATCTCGGCCACCGGGTCGCCCAGCGGCGGCGGGGCCGGCGCCCGATGCGGGGGCGCCGTGCGCGCGGCGCCCGCCAGCTCGTCCACGGCCGCCCGCTGCGCGGCCGCCTGCTCGGCGAGGCGCGCGGCCCGCTGGCCGAGCGACTCGGTCGCGGTCGCGGTGCGCGCGGCGGCCTCGTCGGCGCTGCGCCGCGCCTCGTCGAGGCGCCGCAGCTGCGCGAGGTAGTCGTCGAAGGCGGTCACGGGCGGGTCCTCTCCATCGGCGTCGTCTCGCCGCTGCGCTGCGGTCCCGGCCCCGGGCCGTCGGGCCGCGAGAACGGGACGACGAGCCGCCCGCTCCCGGTGTCGGCGTGCCGGTCGACCAGGAGCGCCCGCCCGGACCGGGGGTTCCAGTGCTGGAACTGGGTGCCGAAGTGCGACATGATCTCCCCGCCGGGCAGGTTGAGGACGAGCGCGCACGCGACGTCCTCGCGTCCGGCGCTGCCGCCGATGTCGTCGGTGAAGCGCCGGAAGTTCCGCCACCAGGCGAGCAGGTGCACGCCCCGGGCCGGGCCGGTGCGCAGCAGGGCGCGCAGGGCCTGCTGCGCCTTCGTGTCGAACGCGGCCGCGTCGAGCCCCCATGCGGCCACGATCGTGTCGTCGGGGACCTCGGCGAGCGCCGCGACGAACGATTCGGGCGCGATCCGCTCGGCCGCACCGAGGGCGGCGGTGCCGGTGAAGTCGACGGCCCGGACCCGCGCGCCGTTCCCGGCGAGGGACGCCACGGCCGCTTCGAGGGCCTCGCCGCCCACGGGGTCGGAGCCGAGCACCGCGAGGTGCCTGCCGGGCCTGCGGTCGAGGTCGACGCCGGCGGCGTCGAGCCGCAGCGAGACCTCCCGGCCCACCAGGGCCCGGCCCGGGCGCCGCTCGCCCGGCAGGGTCTCGTCCAGGTGCACCGGCCGGTACCCGTAGAAGACGCGCGGCGCGCCGACCCCGGCGTGGGCCGCGCCGAGCTGCTCGCGCAGCCGCAGCATGACCCCGGGGTCGGTGTCGGGGAAGCGCGCGATCCGGTCGGCCCCGGCGGTGCCGCCCTCGGGGTTGACCACGACCTGGCCGAGGGAGATCCGGGTCGCCGCGTCATTGTTGTGGTCGAGCACGGTCCGGGCGCCGGGGAGGGCGACGCGCATCGGGAACTGCCCGAAGATCGAGTCCTTCTTGGCCCACAGCGCCTCGATGCCGGAGATCGTCTGCGACGCGAGCACCAGGTGCACCCCGTACGAGCGGCCCTTGCGGGCCAGGTTCTCCAGGAGCGCGACGGCCTCGGAGGCGACCCGGTCGTTCCCGGCCAGGAGCACCTGGAACTCGTCGGCCACGCACACGATCCGCGGGTACGCCTCGTGCTCGCGCAGCCCCGAGAAGGAGGCCACGCCGTGGCGCTTCATCACCGTGGAGCGGCGCGTCATCTCCTCGTTCAAGCTGGTGAGGACCGCGAGGCCGTACTCGCGGTCGGACTCGACGCCGACGGCCCGCGCGTGGGGGATGAACGTGCGGTCCCGTTCGGTGGGGATGAACTCGGTGAACGACACGCCCTCTTTGAAGTCGAGCAGGAACAGCGCCAGGTCCGAAGGAGCGTAACGGGATGCGAGGCCGTAGAGGACGTCGAGGAGGAACACGGTCTTGCCGCCGCCGGTGCGCCCGCCGACGAGCCAGTGCGGGGTCGCGTCGTCGAACCGCAGCCGCACCTCCCCGGCCGCGTCGCGTCCGATGAGGACCTCGAGGCCCCTGGCGGGGTCGCCGGACTCGGGCCGGTCGGGGATGAGGTCGTCGAAGGTGAGCGTCGCGGCGGCCTTGGCGCGCTCCGCGAGCCGCAGCGCCTCACCGGCCATGTAGGACGCTTCGGGGGCCTGGGGCCAGGCGACGGGGGCCGCGAGGCGCTCGCCGCGACCGAGCGGGGCCGCGGGCGGGTGCGCGAGCTCCACGCGGTCGCCGACCGCGTGCATCACGGCGGCCTGCGGCAGCTGCGGGAGGCCGCAGCCGAGCACCGTGACCCCGTGGGCCAGGCCCGACCGCGCCAGCGCGTCGATGCGCTCGACCAGGGGCCGCGGCGCCTCGCCGAGGGAGGCGACGACCAGGAGCATTCGGTCGCGGCGCCTGCCCGCGATGTGCTCGGACACTTGGGCCTCGGCCATGGCGACGGCGTCGGCGGCGGCGCGGGCGTCGGTGGCGACCGCCTCGATCACGCCCGCGTCCGCGAGCGGCCGCAGCGGCGCGAAGCTCGCGCCGAGCGTCGCGGTGTCGATGCCGACCACCCGCAGCCCGCCGGGTTCGCGGGTCGCCACGGCGTGGAGGACCGCGGTCCGCACCAGGGCCGCGACGCCGTCGACGCGTGCGTCCACGCTCGTGGCGAGGTGCCCGCGCTCGCCGAACGGCACCATGAGCGGGACGGTGCGTCCTTCATGGAGGATCACGTGCCCTGCTTGCAGGAGTTCGGGGTCGGTGCGCAGCTGCTGGGCGGAGGCGGCGGCCGCGTCGGCGATCTGCCGCTCGGCCGCGAGGAGCCCGGGGTCGACGGGGGTCTGGAACGCGGCGTCGCCGAGGCGGTGCGCCGCCGCGGCGAGCCGGGCGGCGGCGGCGTCGCAGCCGGCGGCCGCGTTCGCCAGCGCAGTCTGGAAACCGGGCACCGGTCCTCCCCTTCTCGACGGGTCCGCGGGCCGCGCCCGCCCCGCGCGACGGCGGTCCCGGGCGGCGGCTGTCCGACCGGTCACACCATATCGCGACGCGGCGCCCCGCGCCTGGGCCGCATGTGGAGGAATCGGTGGGGCAGCGGGCCCATCGGCCGAACGGCACCGGAACCGGGGAGTGCGGCCGCGCGGCCCGGGCGCCGCGGCCCGCCGCCGCGCCCGGCGAAGCCGCCGGGATAGTCCGCTTTGCACCACCTTCCCCGCATGGGCCGCGTGCATTACGCTAGAAGGAGGCCCGATTCGCTGACCCTTGTGCCCCCACAACCGCAGAACCGCCCGTGCGACGCTCGCGCGCGGACGGCCGACAGCACCGAGCGCCGCCCGCGACCGCCCGACCCGGCGTCCGCGGGGCCGCCGGATTCGCCGAGAAGGACCCGTGCCCCATGAGTGAGTTCCTGGATATCGCCCTATCCTTTCCACCGGTCGTCTTCACCTTCGGTCTGCTGCTCGTGGTCCTGTACTGGGTCACCGTGATCATCGGGGCGCTCGACGTCGACATCGTCGGCTTCGGCACCGACGCGGACGCCGAGGTCGAGGCGGGCGGCGGCTTCTGGTCGGCCTTCGGATTCGGCGCCGTCCCCTTCACCGTCGTGGTGTCCCTGTGGATCACCCTGGGCTGGATCGTGACCGTGCTGGGCACGACCTGGATCCGCAGCGCCGACGGCATGTCCATCCCGCCGGCCGTCGCCGGCATCGCCGTGCTCGTCGCCGGGATCGGCGTCGGGATGCTCGGCGCGAACCTCCTCACCCGGCCCCTCGCGAAGCTCTTCGAGGAGGCCCCCGCGACCGCCCACGCCGACCTGGTCGGCAAGGTGTGCGTCGTGCGCTCGGGCACCGTCACGCTCGACTCGGGCCAGGCCGAGATCGCCGACGAGGAGGGCCACGTCCTCCTCATCAACGTGCGCCGCTCGCCGCACGAGCCCGAGGGCGTCGAGGACGCCCTGTTCGCCCGCCACTCCAAGGTCGTCGTCTTCGACTACGACGAGGTCGACCAGGTGTTCCTGGTCGTGCCCGTGGCCCTGCCGCCGGACATCGCCGTCCTCGAGGCGTGAGACCCACCCGCCACTGCAACCCCACCGGCCCCAGGCGCGTGTCATCCCTGATTCGTGCCGCGCCGCAGCTCGCGTACCCCGCGGGCGGCGAGGCCCGGTTATGGTGGGCTCACGCCCGAAACTCCCGCCCCAACCGTTCCCCCCGAAGCCCCGTTAGGAACCACCATATGGATGCCTCCAACACGGCGACGCTGATCACGCTGCTGGTCTGCGCGCTGATCTTCCTGGGCCTGCTGCTCATGATCATCCGGCTGTACCGCAAGGTCGCCCCCGGGCAGGCCCTGGTCGTCACCAAGCTGCGCACGCGCAGAGTGTCCTTCACCTCGGCGCTGGTCCTCCCGATCATCCACCGCGCCGAGTACATGGACATCTCGGTCAAGACCATCGAGATCAACCGCGCGGGCAAGGACGGCCTGATCTGCCAGGACAACATCCGCGCCGACATCTCGATCACGTTCTTCGTCCGGGTCAACGCCACCGCCGACGACGTCCTCAACGTCTCCGGCGCGATCGGCACCAAGCGCGCCTCCGACCAGGACACGCTCCAGGAGCTGTTCAACGCCAAGTTCGCCGAGGCGCTCAAGACCGTCGGCAAGCAGCTCGACTTCACCGACCTGTACACCAACCGCGACGAGTTCCGCGACCGCATCCTCAACGTCATCGGCACCGACCTCAACGGCTACTCGCTCGAGGACGCCGCGATCGACTACCTCGAGCAGACCCCGATGGAGCAGCTCGACCCCAAGAACATCCTCGACGCGCAGGGCATCCGCAAGATCACCGAGCTCACCGCGCGGGAGGCCGTGACCACCAACGAGCACCGCCGCAACGAGGAGAAGGAGATCAAGCGCCAGGACGTCGAGGCCAAGGAGGCCGTGCTCGAGCTCGAGCGCCGCCAGACCGAGGCCGAGATCCGCCAGCAGCGCGAGATCGAGACCCTCCGCGCCCGCGAGGGCGCCGAGGTCCAGAAGGTCCAGGCCGAGGAGCGCCTCAAGTCCGAGACGGCCCGCATCAGGACCGAGGAGGCCACCGGCATCCAGCACGAGAACCGCCTGCGCGAGATCGCCGTCGCCGAGAAGAACCGCGAGCGCGTCATCGCCGTCGAGACCGAGCGCATCGAGAAGGACCGCATCCTCGAGGTCGTCGCCCGCGAACGCGAGGAAGAACTCGCCCGCATCGCCGCGAACAAGGAGCTCGAGGGCCAGAAGCGCGAGATCGCCGACGTCGTCCGCGAGCGCATCGCCGTCGAGAAGACCGTCGCCGAGCAGGAAGAGGGCATCAAGCGCCTGCGCGCCACCGAGGAGGCCGAGCGCGAACGCCAGCGCGTCATCATCCTCGCCGAGGCCGAGGCACAGGAGAGCCTGGTCAAGGACATCAAGGCCGCCGAGGCCGCCGAGGCCGCGTCCAAGCACCTCGCCCGCCAGCGCCTCACCGAGGCCGAGGCCGCCCAGCAGGCCGCCGAGCTCGAGGCCCGCGCGAAGATCCGCCAGGCCGAGGGCGACCAGGCGCTCGCCGCCGCCCCGGGCCTCGCCGAGGTCCAGGTCCGCGAGGCCGAGGCCGACGCGATCGAGAAGGGCGGGCTCGCCGAGGCGAAGGCCGCCGAGGCGAAGGGCCTGGCCGAGGCCGAGGCGTACGCCGCGATCGGCAAGGCCGAGGCGACCGCGACCGCCGCGAAGGGCACCGCCGAGGCGGACGCCCTGCGCGAGAAGCTCGTCGCCGAGTCCGCCGGCCTCACCGAGAAGGCCGCCGCCATGGACGCGCTCTCCAGCGCCTCCCGCGAGCACGAGGAGTACCGCCTCCGCCTGGAGATGGAGAAGGAGCTGCGCGGCGCCGAGATCGAGGCCCGGCGCTCCATCGCCGAGCAGCAGGCGAACGTCATCGCCACGGGCCTGTCGAACGCCGACATCTCCCTGGTCGGCGGCGACGCCCAGTTCTTCGACCGGGTGGTCGGCGCGATCGGCTACGGCAAGGCCGTCGACGGCTTCGTCGCCCACTCCGAGGTCGCCCAGTCCGTCGCCGCCTCCTGGGGCAACGGCTCGACCTCGTTCGCCGAGGACCTCAAGGGCGTCCTGTCGGGGATCGGCACCGAGGACGTGAAGAACCTGACCGTCTCGGCCGCGATCGCCAAGCTCATGCAGGGCGGCGGCGACCACGACGTCCTCTCGGGCCTCCTCGGCAAGGCCAAGGAGCTCGGCGTCGCCGAGAAGCCCGCGATGGAGATCGCCCGATAGTCCCGCACCGGCCGCGGGCCGCCGACCCCCCCCCCCCTGGGGTCGGCGGCCCGACCGCCGCCCCGCACCACCGCCCCGGCCGCGGCCCCGACCAGCGGCCGTCGATCCCCGAACCGCCCGCGAACGCCCCCGAGGGAACCCATGGCTGAAGAGAAGACCACCACCGACGAGGCCGCGCCGGCCTCCGCCCTCGACGCCGGCACCTACGAGGTCCTCTCGTCCCGCCTCGCCGACTACGCCGACGCGCTCGCCGACCGCGCCGAGTCCCTCAACGCCGCCCGCACCGGCGCCTTCGGCTCCTCCGAGCTGGCCCTCCTGGGCACCACGCGCATCCGCACCGCCAACAACTGCGTGCCCCGCGACATGGCCCGCGTCGGCGACCGGCTCCTGTTCGGCTACAACGTCCACATGGGCCTCAAGGCCCGCACCGACGTCGCCGACGTCTTCGCCCTCCACGACTTCTCCCGCGAGGACCTCGCGTTCACCGAGGTCGCCGAGCCCGGGCACCTCCTCGACGACGCGAAGTTCACCGCCGACTTCACCGAGATGTACCGGTACTACCGCTCCACCGAGCTCCTCCAGGTCCGCGAGGTCGACACGCGGCTCCTCGCCGTCTTCAAGATCGGCGACCAGCTCACCGACCAGCGGGTCCTGCGCTGGCAGACCGCCCCCGACGGCACCGCCGCGTACATCGACGCGCGCGGCGAGGCCGACGCGGTCTGGCCCGACCCGTACGACTTCGAGTGGACCGAGACCACCCGCGACGACCACGTCACCGGCCGCCACCCGCACGTGTCCATCGAGGACGAGATCTTCGTGGAGTGCCTCGGCGGCGACCTCACGATCAAGATCGAGGACAACACCGAGACCGGCGAGGGCGTCTACTCCGAGCCCGTGACCGAGCGGCTCCAGTCGCTCGCCGACGCCGAGATCGCCTACGCGCGCATCGGGCCGCTCATCCTCCTGCGGATCCTCCCGTACAAGGAGACCGTCACCCGCTACCTGGTCTACAACACGCGCACCGCCACGATCGTGCGCGCTGACGGGATCGGCGCCGCCTGCCGGCGCCTGCCCGAGGACCACGGCATCATCTTCCCCGGCGGCTTCTACCTCAACGAGGGGAAGCTCAAGACCTTCGACCAGGACACGACGGGCCTGCGCTTCAAGCGCGTCGTGCGCTCCCCCAACGGCGAGGACGTCCTCTACGTCTTCTACAACGAACCCGAGGGCCGCTCGCTCCTGCTGCCGTACAACGTCATCCGCAAAGAGGTCGCGGCGCCGATGAGCGTCCACGGCTACGCGGTCTTCGACGACGGCACCATGGCCGCCTTCCGCTTCACCGGCGATGAGGCCACCCGCGTCCACCCCGTCCAGGTCTGGTCGACCCCGTTCGTGTCCGAGGCGCACGCCGCCGCGGCCGAGACCGGCGACACGCCCATCCACCGGATCGGCAACGCCGAGGCCGTCCGCGCCGTCTCCGACGCCCTGTCGGTGGCCCGCATGGTCCGCGAGATGCAGCCCGCGCAGGCGGTCTTCGAGGCGCTCATCGCCGCCGCGACCCGCTGCCTGGACGACTACCCGTGGCTCGGCGACGAGGGCCTGTTCGCGCTCGACGAGACGCTGCGCCAGGTCAGGGACACCGCCGAGGCGGTCCTGGACGAGTACGCCACCGTGGCCGAGCTGACTGCCGAGGCCCGCAAGTCCCTGGAGCAGGCCCAGGCCGACACCGTCCGGCTGCTGCGCCGCGCCCGCGGCGAGGCCCCCAAGTCCGCCGAGGAGTGGGTCGGGCTGCTCACCGACCTGCGCGGCGCCGGCGGCCACCTCGTCACCCTGCGCGAGACCCGCTACATCGACCTGGAGGGCATCGACCGGCTCGCCGCCGACGTCACCGAGTCGCTCGACGCGACCGGCCGCCGCGCCGTCGCGTTCCTCGAGCGCGAGGACGCCTTCACCGCCTACTTCGAGCAGATCGCCGGCCTCGAGGGCAAGGCCGGGACCGTCGCCACGGTAGCGGAGTCGACCCCCATCCTCGAGGAGCTCGACGTCCGCCAGCGGGGCCTGGAGACCCTCACCGAGGTCGTCGCGTCCCTCGAGATCGGCGACGCCGTGGTCCGCACCCAGATCCTCGGGCGCGTCTCCGAGGTCCTCGCCGCCGTCAACCGCGCCCGCGCCACCCTCGCCGCGCGCCGCCGCGAACTCGCCGTCGGCGAAGGCAAGGCCGAGTTCGCGGCCGAGTTCGCGCTCCTCGGCCAGTCCGTGACCGCCGCGATCAGCGCCGCCGACACGCCCGCCGCGTGCGACGAGCAGCTCGGGCGGCTCCTGCTCACCGTCGAGAACCTCGAGACCCGCTTCGCCGACTTCGACCAGTTCCTGACCCGGCTGGCGGACAAGCGCACCGACGTCTACGAGGCGTTCTCCTCGCGCAAGCAGCACCTGCTCGACGAGGCCGCGCGCCGCGCCGAGCAGCTGGTGTCGTCCGCCGACCGCATCCTCCAGGCCGTCGCCCGCCGCACCGCCACGCTGTCCTCACTGGACGAGGTCAACACCTACTTCGCGACCGACCCGATGGTCGAGCGGCTGCGCAAAGTGGTCGCCGAGCTCCGCGGCCTGGACGACACCGTCCGCGCCGAGGAGATCGAGGGCCGCATCGCCGCCGCCCGCGCCGAGGCCGGGCGGGCCCTGACCGACCGGCTCGACCTCTTCGACGGCGACGCCGTCAAGTTCGGCGAGCACCGCATCCCCGTCAACACCCAGCCGCTCGACCTCACCCTCGTGCCCTCGGGCGAGGGGCTCGCGTTCTCGCTCACCGGCACCGACTACCGGCACGTCGTCGACGACCCCGCCTTCGCGAGCACCGAACCGTACTGGGCGCAGTTCCTGCCCTCGGAGAACCCCGAGGTCTACCGGTCCGAGCACCTGGCCGCCTCGCTCCTGGCCGAGCACGGGCCCGCGAAGCTCCTCGCCGCCGACCTGCCCGGGTTCGTCTCGGCGGCCGCCGCCGAACGCTACGACGAGGGGTACGAGCGCGGCGTCCACGACGCCGACGCCGCCGCGATCCTCGCCGAGGTCCTGCGCCTGCACACCGCCGCAGGGAACCTGCGCTTCACGCCCGCGTGCCGCGCCGCCGCCCGCCTGTACTGGGTCCACGGCGTCCCCAAGGAGGACCAGGCGCGCCTCGCCGCGCAGGCCCGGTCCCTCGCCCGGGTGCGCGAGACCTTCGGCCGCCCCGACGCCATGGCCGGCCTGGTCGCCGAGCTCGAGAACGGGCTCTCGCCGTTCCTCGAGGGCACCCGGCTGTCCCTCCACCACGGCTACCGGTTGGAGGCGCCCACCGAGCTCGCCGCCGCGTACCTCGCCGAGGAGCTCGCGGGCACCGGCGCGTTCGCCGCGTCCGGCCGCGCCCGCGACCTGCTGGCGGCCTTCGAACGCCGGATCGGGCCCGCGGCGAAGGCCGCGTTCGAGCAGGACCTGGGGGCCCTCGACGGCGACCTGCACTCGCAGTGGGGCCTGGCCTGGAACTGGCTCGACGCGTTCCTGCACGGCGACGAGGGCGACGGGCACGACAGCACCGCCTTCGACAGCACCGACCTGCCCGAGGCCCTCGCGATCCTCCTGGCCGACGCCGACTCGTACGACGTCACCGCCGAACTCGTCGGCCAGGTGACCGGCCTCCTCGGCACCCACCCGCGCATCGACGACCGGGTCCTGCCGCTGCGCCTGGACGAGTTCCTCACCCGCACCTCGCGCTTCCGCACCGGGACCCTCCCGGGCTACCGCGCCTACCAGCGCCGCCGCGCCGAGATCATCGAGGCGCACCGCTCCACCCTGCGCGTCGAGGAGTTCAAGCCCAAGACGATGGCCGGGTTCGTCCGCAACCAGCTCATCGACGACGTCTACCTGCCGCTCATCGGCTCGAACCTCGCCAAGCAGATCGGCGCCGGCTCGGGCGAGGGCCGCCGCACCGACCAGTCGGGCATGCTCATGCTCATCTCCCCGCCCGGCTACGGCAAGACCACCCTCATGGAGTACGTCGCCGACCGGCTCGGGATGCTCCTGGTCAAGGTGAACGGCCCGGCCCTGGGGCACGGCACCGTCTCGGTCGACCCGGCCGACGCGCCGAACGCGACCGCCCGCGCCGAGGTCGAGAAGATCAACTTCGCGCTCGAGGCCGGCAACAACGTCCTGCTGTACCTCGACGACATCCAGCACACCAACCCCGAGCTGCTCCAGAAGTTCATCTCGCTGTGCGACGCGCAGCGCAAGATGGAGGGCGTCTGGAACGGCCGCACCCGCACGTACGACCTGCGCGGGAAGCGCTTCGCGGTGTGCATGGCGGGGAACCCGTACACCGAGGCGGGCCAGAAGTTCCGCATCCCCGACATGCTCGCCAACCGCGCCGACGTGTGGAACCTCGGCGACGTCCTCTCCGGACGCGACCAGGTCTTCGCCCAGTCCTACATCGAGAACGCGCTCACCTCGAACAAGGTGACCGCGCCGCTGGCCTCGCGCGAGCGGGCCGACACGCAGCTGCTCATCCGCCTCGCGAACGACGACCCGACCGCCGACGCCGCGGCCCTGCGCCACCCGTACTCGGCCGGGGAGCTCGACCAGGTCCTGTCGGTGCTGCGCAAACTCGTCCACCTCCAGCGGACGGTGCTGGCCAACAACCTGGCCTACATCGCCTCGGCGGCGACCGACGACGCCTCGCGCACCGAGCCGCCGTTCCTCCTCCAGGGGTCCTACCGGAACATGAACCGGCTGACCGAGCGGGTCGTCCCGGTCATGAACGAGGAGGAGCTCGAGGCGGTCGTCGACGACCACTACGCGGGCGAGGCGCAGACGCTCGCGTCCGGCGCGGAGGCGAACCTGCTCAAACTCGCCGAGCTCCGCGGGCGCCTGAGCGAGGAGGAGGCGGCGCGCTGGGAGGCCGTGAAGGAGGGCTTCCGGCGCGAGCAGACCCTCGGCGGGTCGAGCGACGATCCAATGTCGAGAGCCGTCGGCGCCATCACCCTGCTCTCCGACCGCGTCGCCGGCATCGAGGCCGCCCTCCGGCAAAAGAGCGGCGTTCAGCCGAGTTAGGGCCTGTTGCCGAACTCCGCGGGGCGGAATCCGGCCCCTTGCCCCGCTCACTGCGTTGTCGGCGCTCCAGATACAACACCGGTATCTGGAGCGCCTTCCGCCTTGCGAGCGAACCAAGGGACTCGGATTCCACCACCCCGGGAGTTCGGCAACAGGCCCTAAAGCCTCTCCGCTCGACCGTCCCGACCTGATCACCCGGTACGCTTTTCAACAAAAGCTCGGCGCGTAGCCCGTAGTTGCCCCTACAGCCGCTAACCATCGAATAAGGGAGGTCCCCGTGCCGACGAAGACGGGAGACAAGATCAGGATCATCGTCTTGGGCACCGGCCCCGACGCCGAGACTGCTCGCGCGATCGCCGAGTCCGACGCCGATGTCGCGCTCGCCAAACAGTTCACCAAGACCGTGACCCACCTGGTCGTCGACGACACCGTCAAGCCCGCCGAGGCGCGCCTGAAGAAGGCCGAGGAGGCCGGCGTCCCGGTCCTCACCGTCGCCGAGTTCCGCGCCCTCCTCGTCGCCGGCGCCGAGGACGAGGTGGACCAGGCCGTCGAGGCGGAGCTCGAGGAGGCCCCGGCCGAGACCCCGGTCGCCGTGGTGGAGACCGACGTCGTCGACGAGACGCCCGACGCCGGACCGGCGGCGGTCGAGGAGACGGCGGCCGCGACGGAGCCGGTCCAGGAGCCCGACCCGATCGCCGACCCCGAGCCCCACGACTCCGAGGAGCCCGTGTCGCACGAGAAGCCGGCCCCCGCCGAGCCGGTCTCGGCGAGCGAGCCCACGCCCGCCGAGGAGCCCGAGCCGGCGAAGGACGACGCGCCGGTCGCCGAGGCGATCGACGAGCCCGAGGCGGCGGCCGCCGACCCCGACAAGGCGGTCCCGTCGCAGGCCGACGCGCCCGCGATCGAGAACGAGGCGAAGTCCGGCGCGAAGCCGGGCCTGTTCGCGAAGATCAAGTCGATCTTCAACGTGAGCGGCAGCCGCAAGTAACCGCGAGCGGCAAGGCGAAAGCCCCGAGCCCTGCGGGCTCGGGGCTTTACGCTGCCTGTAGAACGGCCGCTCGAATCCCGAACCCGCTGATTAAGAGTCGGCTGGACTGAGAGTTGAGTCCAGGGCCGGCGACCGCGGGGCCGGGTTCGCTCAGGGCGAACGCTTATAAATTCGTCGTAAAAACTTGAGTCGTCTAGACTCAACTTGGCGGTCCGGACCGGGGCCGCCGCCGCGCGGACCGCCGCGACCGACCGCCGGCGGCGCACCGGACCGGGCACCGAGCCGACACCGAGCAGACTTCGACGAGATGAAGGGCACCACGTCCATGGACGTCAACCGCTTGACCACCAAGAGCCGTGAGGTCATCTCCCAGGCCGCGCGCACCGCCGCGGCGGGCGGCAACCCCGCGGTCGAACCCTGGCACCTGCTCGACGCGCTCCTCACCGTCGACGGCTCCACCGCGCCCGGCCTGCTCCAGCTCGTCGGCGTCACCCCCGGCACCGTCTCGGCCGAGACCGAGCGCCGCATCGAGGAGCTCCCGTCCGCGTCCGGGCCCTCGGTCTCCGAGCCGTCCATGGCCCGGGAGTCCCTGCGCGCCATCAACGCCGCCGACAAGGTCGCCACCGACTACGGCGACGAGTACGTCTCCACCGAGCACCTCCTCACCGGCCTCGCCCAGGCGGGCGGCGACGTCGGCGCCCACCTCGCCGGGCTCGGCGCCACCGACAAGAAGCTCATCAGCGCCTTCCCGACCCTCCGCGGCGGCGACCGCAAGATCTCCTCCGCCGACCCCGAGGAGGGGTACAAGGCCCTGGAGAAGTACGGCGTCGACCTCACCGAGACCGCCCGCTCGGGCAAAGTGGACCCCGTCATCGGCCGCGACACCGAGATCCGCCGGGTCGTCCAGGTCCTGTCGCGCCGCACCAAGAACAACCCGGTGCTCATCGGCGAGCCGGGCGTCGGCAAGACCGCGATCGTCGAGGGCCTCGCGCAGCGCATCGTCGCCGGGGACGTCCCCGAGTCCCTGCGCGACCGCCGCGTCATCCTCCTCGACCTCGCCAGCATGATCGCCGGGGCCCAGTACCGCGGCCAGTTCGAGGAGCGCTTCAAGTCCGTCATGGAGGAGATCAAGTCCTCCGACGGCGAGATCATCCCGTTCATCGACGAGCTGCACACCATGGTCGGCGCGGGCAAGTCCGAGGGCTCGCTCGACGCGTCCAACATGCTCAAGCCGGCGCTCGCGCGCGGCGAGCTCCACATGATCGGCGCGACCACGCTCAACGAGTACCGCGAGCACATCGAGAAGGACGCCGCGCTGGAGCGCCGCTTCCAGCAGGTCTACGTCGGCGAGCCCACCATCGAGGACACCGTCGCGATCCTGCGCGGCCTCAAGGAGCGCTACGAGGTGCACCACGGCGTGCGCATCACCGACTCCGCGCTGGTCGCCGCCGCGCAGCTGTCGGCCCGGTACATCCAGGACCGCCAGCTCCCCGACAAGGCCATCGACCTCGTCGACGAGGCCGCCAGCCGCCTGCGCATCGAGATCGACTCGCGCCCCGAGGAGATCGACCAGGTCGAGCGGGCCGTGCGCCGCCTGGAGATCGAGGAGACCGCGCTCCAGAACGAGACCGACGACCCGGCCTCCGCCGAGCGCCTGGCGTCCCTCCAGCGGGAGCTCGCCGACCAGCGCGAGCGCCTGGCCGCGCTGTCGCGCCAGTGGGAGTCGGAGAAGGGCCGCATCTCGAAGGTCTCCGACATCAAGGAGGAGCTGGACGACCTCAAGACCCAGGCCGAGCGCGCCGAGCGCGAGTACGACCTCGAGAAGGCCGCGCAGCTGCGCTACGGGCGCATCCCCGAGCTCGAGCAGCAGCTCGCCGAGGCCGAGACCGAGCTCGAGAGCGCCGACACCGACCCGGCCCACCAGCCGATGCTGAAGGAGGAGATCGACGCCGACGAGATCGCGGACGTCGTCTCGGCCTGGACCGGCATCCCGGCCGGGCGGCTCCAGGAGTCCGAGACGCACAAGCTGCTCCACGCCGAGGAGGTCCTGGGCGACCGCGTCGTGGGCCAGCTCGAGGCGGTCACGGTCGTCGCCGACGCGCTCCGCCGCGCGAGGGCCGGGCTCTCCGACCCCAACCGGCCCACCGGGTCGTTCATCTTCGCGGGCCCCACGGGCGTCGGCAAGACCGAGCTCGCCAAGGCCCTGGCCGAGTTCATGTTCGACGACGACCGGGCGATGATCCGCATCGACATGGGGGAGTACACCGAGCAGCACTCCACGGCGCGCCTCATCGGCGCCCCGCCCGGATACGTGGGGTACGAGGAGGGCGGCCAGCTCACCGAGCCGGTCCGCCGCCGCCCGTACTCGGTGGTCCTCCTCGACGAGGTCGAGAAGGCGCACCCGAGGGTCTTCGACACGCTCCTCCAGGTGCTGGACGACGGCCGCCTCACGGACGGGCAGGGCCGCACGGTCGACTTCCGCAACGTCATCCTGATCATGACCTCGAACCTCGGCTCCTCGGCCCTGGTCGACCCGCTCCTGGAGGACACGGCGAAGCGCGACCAGGTGCTGGCGGCGATCCGCAGCCACTTCAAGCCGGAGTTCCTCAACCGCCTGGACGACATCGTCATCTTCCACGCGCTGGAGCACGAGCACCTGAAGTCGATCGTGGACGTGCAGCTGCGCCACCTCGAGCGCCGGATGGAGACCCGCCGCCTGCGGCTGGACGTGAACGACTCGGCGAAGTCGTGGCTGGCCGACCGGGGCTTCGACCCGGTCTACGGCGCGCGGCCGCTGCGCCGCCTGATCCAGTCCTCGATCGGCGACCCGCTCTCCAGGGAGATCCTGGAAGGCAAGATCGTCGACGGCGACACGGTGGAAGTGGGCACCAGCGACCAGGGCGACAAGCTCACCGTCACCAAGGGCTGAACCCGGCCGCGGGACGCGAGAGGGACGGCGGCGATGCCGCCGTCCCGCCGCGATGTGCTCCGCCCCAGCGGGTCACGAGCGCGGTTCCGGCGGCTGGAGCTCGCGGCGCATCTGCACGCAGGTCGTCTCGTAGCGCCTGATCCGGCCGTCGGGGAGCTGCTGGTCCCAGCCGTCGGGGACCGTGCCGTAGGCGGTGTAGCCGAGCCGTTCGTAGAAGGCGCGGTTCCCCGCCTCGTGCTGCTCGTAGCGCAGTTCGGCGCGGAAGCGGCCGCGTCCGCGGGCGCGATCCTCGAGCGCGGCGACCAAGAGCGTGCCGATGCCGCAGCGTTGCAGCAGCGGGTGCACGGCCAGCTGCCACAGGTAGCCGGCGTCGGTGAAGAGGGTGAAGTCGACCCCGCCGATCGCGACCGGAGGGCCCGAGGGCGTGCAGAGGGCCAGATAGTCGATATCGCCGATCTCGGCCCGGACCAGTTCACCGGCCACGGCCGCCAGGTGGAGCGGTCCGCCCGACCACTCGCAGTCGGCCAGGTCGTCACGGGTCAGGTCGCGGACGGTGAGCGGCACCGTCACCGCGCCGTGCGCGACCCCGGGGCCGCCGGACGGGTGCCGTCGCTGTTGGTTCATACAGTGAGCCTGCCGGTGCCAGGGACGGCAGCGCAACCTCTTCTTCCCGCTCGCCTCGCCCGCGTCGTGATCTGATCGCTCATCGTGGCCGCGGCCCCCGCCCGTCCCTACCATTGGGCCGGTGACAAGAACCGCGCCCGCCACCAGGGCCTTCCGCCTCGACTGGGCGGACCTCACCGGGCTCGGCATCCTCGCCGCCGGGCTCCTCTGCTGGGCCGCCGGCGCCCTCCCCACCGGCGAAGCCCTCGCCGGCCTCGCCCGCGTCGCCCCGCTCGTGCTCTTCCTCGGCACGGTCATGGTCATGGTCGCGATCGTCCAGGCCTCCCAGCTCTTCGACGCCGCCGCGCTCGCCCTCGCCCGCCTCGGCCGCGGCAGCCACGCCGCCCTCTTCGCCTGCTGCTTCCTCCTCGCCGCCGCCACCACGATCCTCCTCAACCTCGACACCACGATCGTCCTGCTCACCCCCGTCATGCTCGCCCTCGCCGCCGCCACCCGCGCCCCCGCGCTCGCCCTCGCGACGACCACCGTCTGGCTCGCCAACACCGCCAGCCTCCTCCTGCCCGTCTCGAACCTGACGAACCTCCTCGCCGCCGACCGCATCGGTCTCGACGTCCCCGGCTTCGCCGCGCGCATGTGGGCACCCCAGCTGGCGGTCCTCGCCGCGACCGCCCTGTGCCTGTGGCTCGCCTTCTGGCGGCGCCGCCACCGCGAACTCGACCGCTACCTGGTCCCCGCCGCGCCACCGCGGATCGCCGACCGCCGCCTCTTCTGGACCGCCGCGGCCGTCTGCGCCGGGTTCGTCGCCGCCGTCGTCGCCGAGGTCCCCCTCCAGATCGCCTCGACCGCCGCCGCGGCCGTCCTCATCGCCCACTGCCTGCGCCGCCGCCGCGACCTCCTGTCCTGGGAGCTCATTCCCTGGCGCCTCCTCGTGCTCACCGCCGGACTGTTCCTCCTGGTCCCGACCCTCATGCGCCACGGCGGCGACGCGGCCGTCGCGCTCCTCACCGGCCCCGCGGACGGCGACGCGGGCGTCTTCCGCGCCGGCCTCGCGGGCGCGGCCCTGTCGAACCTCGTCAACAACCTGCCCGCCTACGCCGCGGTCGAGTCGGTCGTCCCGCCCGGCAGGCCCGATGTGCTCCTCGGCCTCCTCATCGGCACCAACGTCGGCCCGCTCGTCACGCCGTGGGCGTCGATGGCGACGCTGCTGTGGTTCGACCTCGTCTCCGGGCGCAGGCCCGGCGTCCCCGGCGAGCAGCGCCTCCGCGTGCCGCTCGGCAGGTTCGCCGCCACCGGCGCGGTCCTCGCCGCGGTCGCGACCGCCGCCGGCCTCGCGGCCCTCGTGTGGCTCTGACAGACGGGCGCCGCGTACCACTATGGAATGAATATTCGCGGTTCCGGAGCACGGACCGGCACCATTGGTCATAGTCCTCACATGGCCGATTCAGCGACTCCGGGCCTCACCCGCCGCACCCTCCTCACCGGTGCGGCCGCCCTCCTCGCCGCCGCGGCGGCGGGCACCGCCGCGCCGCGCCCGGCCCGCGCGGCGGCCCTCCCGCAGATCCGCGCGGCCGCCTCCGGCTGGACCGGCCGCGACGGCGAGCTGCTCGTCCTCACCGCCGACCCCGTGACCGAGACCGACTACGCGCTCCACCTCCTCGAAGCGGCCGGACCGGACGCGCCCGCCGAACTCGGCCCGCCGCTCCCGATCCCCCTCCCCGCCGCGTTCCACCCGCACTCGATGGCCGCCCGCGGCGCCGCCCTGTGGGTCACCGGGACGGCCGAGCTCGACCACGACCGCGCCCGGCCCGCCCTCGTCCGCATCGAGGACGGCGCGGCCGCCTACACGACCCTCCCCGTCCCGCAGGAGATCCGGTCGGGCATCGCCACCGGCGTCGCGACCTTCGGCGCCACCGGCCTCGCCGTCGTCCTCGAAGGCTGCTCCGACCCGCACTCGGCGGTCGTCACCCGCAGCCACCTGGCGGTCAGCCCCGACGGCGGCCGCACCTGGACGCAGCAGCGCCTCGCCTCGGGGCTCGGCGAAGGCTTCGGCACCGTCCTGACCGGGACCGACCGCGGCCTGTTCGCGGCCACCGCCGACCGGGACGGCGCGCAGACCGTCCACACCGGCGCACCCGGCGCCCGCCTCGGGGCCGTCCCCGCGGTCGCCGGCGCCGGCCGGCCCATGGCCGCGGTCACCGAGGCCGACGGCGTCAGCGTCTTCAGCGACCGCGACGGCACCGTCGCCCGCGCCCGCTACACCGCCGACGGCGCGCCGCTCGGCGCCGCGGACGAGGAGCGCGCCGCCGAGTGCGCCTGCGCCGGCGAGGTCTTCGCGGTGCCCGGCAGCCCCGGCCGGTGGCTGGAGACCGACGGCACCACCATCCACATCAGAGGAAACCGGTGACGCGAGACAGGAGGAGCGATGGCATTCCCCAGCAGCAGCAAGGCGTTCGCGAGCTCGGCCTGCGGCTACCCCGACATCACCCGCGACTGGCTCCACCAGCGCGAGCTGAAGATGCGCTACCGCACCGCGTTCAACGGCGAGGGCTACGGCGTCCACCCGTCCACCACCTCCTTCACCATGCACGAGGAGACGCACACCCAGGCCGGGAAGGTCATCCGCGACCTGCACGCCCTCGGCCGGGACTACGCCCGCAGCGACGGCCCGTGGACCTACCGGTGGACCGGCATCGCCGGGACGAAGGTCTGCAAGCCCGGCTACCACCGCTACGGCGCCGCCATCGACTTCACCAGGTTCGACTGGGGCTCGGGCCGCTACATGGACACGGCCGTCCACGGCGAGGAGCGCCGCCGCTACCTGCGCCGCCGCTACCTCGCGGTGATCGCCACCTGCCGCAAGCACTTCGGGACGGTCCTGCACTGCCACAACGACCCCGACGGCTCCCACTGGAACCACATCCACGCCGACCGGGGCCGCCAGGCCGTCGCCATGAACTGGGGCTACCAGACCGACACGACCATCATTCAATGGGCCGCAAGGGATCTGGCCGGGATGGAGGACATGGCGATCGACGGCGACTTCGGCCCGCAGACCACCAAGGGCTACAAGCTGCTGCGCGAGCGCTTCGGCGCCGAGGACGTCGACCCCACCTCCTCGCCCACCGCGAGCAGGCTCTGGCTCGACCTCATCGGCCGCCACGGCATGGCCGACGAGGACGCCGGGGCCTTCCGCGCCGGCGAGAGCGCCGCGGCCGCGGCGCGGTAGCCGCGATCAGAAGGAGGACGACATGGCCGAGTACGAGCACCGCCGACGCTGGATCGCCGCCGCGACGGCGGTCGTGATCGCGGGCGCCTCGGCCGCGTGCGACCTCGACGGCGCCTCGAGCAGCAGCGCCGACGCCGAGGCGGGCGTGTTCTACGGCCTCGGCGACGACCACCGGCTCTACCGCTGGGACCCCGGCGCCGAGGGCGGCGGCCCCGAGGCCGTCCTCGACCTCGGCGGCGTCTGGGAGCAGGAGGGCGACGTCGGCACGGTCCTGCGCGCCTCGCTGAGCGTCGACCCCCGGCAGCGGTACGCCGCCTGGATCGCGGGCGGGAGCACCGACGCGGTCCTGAACTTCGGCGACCTGGAGACCGGCGAGGTCACGACCGCCGTCGAGTACCCCGTCGACCACGTCTGCATCGACCCGGCCTGGCTCGGCGACGGCTCCGCGCTCCTGGTCCACCGGGCCGCCGTCTGGGGCGAGGCCCCGGAGGGCGGCGACGCGACGCCGCTGCCGGTCGAGTCCTGGGGCGACACGGAGTGGTACTCGCCCGGGACCGGAGCACTGCCGGCCACGGTGGACCTGGACACCCGCGGGTGCCGCGTGCGCTGGTACACCGCCGAGGACGGCACCGCCCAGGCGCTCTACCACAACCCCGAGGTCACCGAGCTGTACCGCGTCGACGCCTCCGGGGAGATCCTGGAGACCATCCCGGCGTCGAGCCTCCAGGGCACCGAACCGCATCTCATCGGCATGGTCGGCGTCGACCCCACGGGCCGGTACGCGTGCCTGGTCGACGACTACGGCCCCTACGGGGCCGCCAAGGGCGGCTTCACGATGCGCGCCGAGTCCGGGACCCGCGTCGTCGACCTCGAGAACGGCGAGGCCGTCGGCGCGGGGGACGACGGGTGCGTTTCGGTCCACGAGGCGGGCTACCTCTCCCGGGACGGCGCGTCGGTCGCGTTCACCGGGTACGGGGGCGAGCGGCAGTGGTCGACCGAGCTGCCGGGGACGATCGCCGAGTCGCCCGTCCTGTTCTACATGCCGAACGACTCGTAGCAGGCGACGGTCCGCCCCGGCGGCATAGGATGGCTGCCGTGAACCGCGTCCTGGGCCTGCGCCGCTACCCGCTCAAATCCGCCGCCGCCGAGCACCCCGCCGAAGCCGTGCTCGGCAGGCACGGCCTCGACGGCGACCGCACCTGGGTGTGCCTCGACGCCGACGGCACCATCGGCAGCGCCAAGCAGCCCCGCCTGTGGGGCCGCCTCCTCGACGTCGCCGTCGAATACGAACCGGCCCAAGGAGGCTCGGGAGAGCGCACCACCCTCACCGTCCCCGGAGGCGCACCCGCCGAAGCGGGCACCCCGGAAGCGGACGCGGCCGTCTCGGACTGGCTCGGCCGCCCGGTCCGGGTCGCCCGCACCGCTCCCGGGCGGCTGCAACGACACCACTGGTGGCCCGACGAGCCGGGCATGATCCCCGAATGGTCCGCCGGGGTCGAACCCGGCGGCGACGACCTGGTCGACGCCCGCCCCAGCGACGACGGGCGCTTCTTCGACTTCGGCCCGCTCCACCTCGTCACCGCCGGCGCCCTCGAGCGCCTCGGCGCCGAGCACGGCGAAGCGGTCGACCCGATCCGCTTCCGCCCCAACCTGATCCTCGACCTGCCCGCCGATCCCGAACCGGGGCAGCAGATCACGGTGGGGCCCGACGTCGTCCTCCAGGCGGTCGTCCCCACGCCGCGCTGCGTCATCCCGTCCCTCGCCCACGGCGGGGCCCGCGCGGACCGCGGCCTCCTCAAGACCCTCGCCGGGCACCACCGCATCGACGTCCCGGGCTTCGGGCGCGCCACCTGCTTCGGCTTCTACGCCGACGTCGTCGAGACCGGCACGGTCAAGGCCGGCGACGAGATCCGGGTCCGCGCGGCCTGATCGGCCCGGGCGGTGCCCGGGCCGGCGGCTCGTCTAGTTGTAAGCGGTCGTGTAGTAGCGGGCCTTGTAGAACTCGGCGCCCGAGCGCGTTCGGTCCGCCGACTGCGAGAACACCAGGGTGGGGGTGCCCCAGTCGCGCGAGCCGGCGTTGTCGCCGCGCAGGTAGAAGTACTCGCCCGTGCGCATCTTCACGTACGACTTGATGCGGGTCGTGGTGTGCATCGTGGTCTTCGCCAGTGTCGACTTGTCGATCGAGTACACGCCGTACGAGTCGGAGACCAGGAGCCGCGACGAGTTCGAGTAGTCCGCCTGGAGGTCGTGGCCGAGGCCCGACAGGGCCACCTTCTTGCCAGTGGCCTTGAGCCGCGTGTTCCGGTAGGTGCCCGAGACCGAGTAGGCCTGCACGACCTTGTTCCCGCAGGCCCACAGCAGCTGGTTGTTCGGGTCCCAGACGACGCCGTGGGCGCCCGCGAGCGAGACCGTCTGGACCGCCTTCAGCGTCGAGGGGTCCGAGATCCTGGTGGGCCCGTAGACCGTCAGGTAGCCGCCCGACGAGGCCGAGACGAACGCGCCGATGTTCGGGATGCGCTCCAGCGCATGCGGGTTCCCGCCGGGGGAGGCGCTCCACAGCACGTCGTTGAGCTCCTGGTCGAGCTCGGTGGTGATGTTCCAGATCCCGACCTTCCCGCCCGAGGCCGCGGCCAGGCCGATCGCGCCGAACTGGGCGGTGTCGCGGATGCGGCAGTCGGACAGGTTGTACCAGCCGCCGGTGCCGGGGCTCCACGTCTTGTACGCGTTCGCGTTCGAGAACGACTTGTCCTTGTCGAACACGAACACCTTGTTGGCGACCTGCTCGGTGACCATCACCCTGAAATTGGCCGTGTCGGCCGAGGCGACACCGGCCCCGACGGCCCCGGCGGCGGCCAGGGGCGCACCGATGGCGACGGCGCGGAGGAGGTTGCGCCGGTTCATGCTCGACTGCTTGCGCTCGTTCAAGGAAGACTCCTCTTGGGGGTAGGGAGCGTCCGGGCCCGGTCCGGGCCGCGAACCACTCCCAGTGTGCCGCAACCCGACCAATCCCGAAAGACCGCCACAACCCGCCCACCCGCAGGCGTCGCCCCGCCACGTTCCGGAGGGGGCCGGTCGCGTGACAGATGCCGCCCCAGTCGATCCCTCCGTAGCGTGAGGTGCGGAAACACCGCTACGAGACGGAGGAACCCGCATGAGCACCGCACACGACTGGATCCGCGACCACGCGCGGCCCTGGGACGACCTCCAGCCGGTCGTCGCCGCCGCGAAGACCGCCACGGTGGTCGCCATCGGCGAGAACACCCGCGAGTCCGCCGAGATCGACCGCCACCGCGTCGCCGTGGTCAAGGCCCTCGTCGAGGAGGCCGGCTACCGGGTGATCGTGTTCCCCGACAGCGCGAACGTCGCCGAGCGCATGGACGACTACGTCCACGGCCGCCGCGACGACCTCCACGACGTCGTCCGCACCGCCTGGCGTCCGAACCGCACCGAGGCCAACGCCGACCTGCTCGCATGGGTCCGCGCCTTCAACGAGCGGCACGCCGAGACCGTCCGCGTCGTCGGCAACGGCCCCCGGGCGGCCGAACCGGCCGACTACGACCGCGTCCTCGAGTCCGCCGCCCAGGACCCCGACGCCGTCGCCGCCCTCCGTGAACGCTACGACGTCATCCGCACCGCGCACGAGGTCAACGAGCACATTCAGATCCACCACGGCACCCACCCGGGCCGCCCGTTCGCCGAACTCGCGCAGGAAGCCCTCGACATCGTCCGCGCCCTCCCCGAGCCCGACCCGGAGGCCGTCGGTCTCGCCGAGGACATCCACGGCTTCCACGCCAACGCGATCGCCGCCCGGCCCGACTTCGCCGCGGTGGGCAGGGGCATCGCCGACCGGATCGTCGCCGCTCACGAAGCGGCCGGGAGGAAGGTCGTCTACTTCGACGGGTTCGCCCTCACCGGCGTCCTCTCAGGAGCGGAGGTCGCGGTCAGTCCCGGCAAGCGCTTCGCGACCGCCGGTTGGCTGCTGCGCGAGCGGTTCGGCGACGCCTATGTCTCGGTGCTCCTGGCCTTCGGCCACGGCACCATCCGCGGCGGCCTCGTCATCCCCGAAGCGGCCGAAGGCCATCTGGAGCGGGACCTCCTCGACAGCGGTGTCGACGCGGCGCTGCTCCCGCTCGAGGACGGCAGCTGGCCGAACGGCGCCCGCAAACTGCGGATCGTCGCCGGGGTCTACGACCCGGCCGAGGACGGCAGGCACGCCCTCGACCTCCCCTCGCTCCGGGATGCCGCGGACTTCCTCGGCTTCACCAGGGCGATCACCGAGACTCGGATGCTCGAGTCCTGAACCCCCCCGGCCGGACTCGCCGAAATAGCGTTTGCGTCGGCCGCCGCGAGCTGTCAGCATCCGGGGCATGGAAACCCCTCAGACGCCGATGCGGCAGATCCGGGCCCGCTTCGACGCCGACACGATCACCGTCTACCAGGCGTACGACCCCGCCGTCGCCGAGCCGGCGCTCGCCGCCCAGACCTTCGTCCCGCCGTTCAAGCGCGGACGCATGACCTGGATCAAGCCCTCGTTCCTGTGGATGATGCACCGCTGCGGCTGGGCCGCCAAGCCCGGCCAGACCAGGGTCCTCGCCGTCGACATCACCCGCGAGGGCTTCGCATGGGCGCTGGCGCACTCGTGCGGCAGCACACCGGCCTCCGGTGAAGCGTACGAGGCCTGGCAGGCGCGGATGGCCGCGTCCCCGGTCCGCGTCCAATGGGACCCCGAACGCGACCTGCGCCTGAACCGACTCGACCACCGCTCGATCCAGATCGGCCTCTCCGGCGAAGCGGTCGGCCGCTACACGGGCGAATGGATCACCGGCATCGCCGACGCCACCGATCGGGCCCGGACGATCGAAACCCACCTTGCGAACGGCGACATCGCGGCAGCCCGGGAACTGCTGCCGGACGAAGCGCCGTACCCGTTGGAAGCGGCCCTCGCGGTTCGCATAGGCGCTGCGCAACCGTCCGAAAAGTGAGGCCGCGATCCGTCCTGGCCCGTGACACGCCATGGGCGACATGCCAAGTCGATTTTCCTGATTTTTGTAGGGTTCCGCCGTTTGGGAATCTTACTGCTGTGCTCATGTCGCTTACGAGGGCGAATCCTGCGGGCGGCACTCGTCGGGAGTCCACAATCATCACACTCCGCACCCCCCATGATCACTTTCGGTGCCGTTGACTTCACCGAACGTCGCCAATAGATTCCTCCTCGAACCGAGCCCACATCGGTTAAAGGAGGAACTCATGAACTGCCGCAAGGACATCACCGCCCGCATCTCGCCCCGGCAAGCCGTCTCCTACTCCGCCTTCTTCCTGAACGTCCTGACCGGGCGCAAGCCCGCCGCCGACGCCCGCCTGCTGGCCACCGACAACGGCTGGGCGGCCTTCACCAGAGTCCGCCGCCGCGTACCGACCCGCTTCAGGCAGGTCCGCGTGGCCCGGGCCTTCTGCCCCAACCCGGACACCGCCGAGATCGTCGCCATGGTCGAGAACGGCACCGGCCACCAGGCCATGACCCTGACCTTCCGCACCACGCCCCACGGCTGGCGCCTCGACCACTGCGACCTCATCCACGCCAACACCCGCCCACGGCACCGCCTGTAAGGCGCCCGACCGCACGGTGAGGGCCGCCGAGCACTGAGCTCGGCGGCCCTCGCCTGCGCGCGTCCTCGGCCCCTTGCGATCCCGAGCGGGTGAGTCGGCTCCGAACAAGGCCGCGACACGGCATATCCTGCGTAAGCAATCGTCAGAAGGTGACCGAGGTGAGAGACGCCGAAGACCGTCGGACGCAAGTCGAAGCAGCGTTCACGCCGTCGGACCCGCCCCGAGGCGGGCTCGTCGCGCTCTACCGCCTCGACGGCGGTCCGCTCCCCGAAGCTCCAGGCGATCCGGGGCTCGTCGGCGTCGTCGCCGATGCCACCGGGACGGTCCGCGAGGTGCCCGCGGTCCTGCTCCGACCCGAGCGCGCCTGCGAACACCTGCTCACCGCACCCGCGCACACCGGCTCCGCCCGCGTATGGGGGCTCGCCGCCCGCAAGGCCCTCGAACTCGTCGCGGCCGGACGCATCGCACCCGGCCTGGACGCCGAAGGCGCCGGCGCCTGGCGGATCGCCGGCATCGACGGCGAGGACGCCGACTGGCTCCACCGCCTCGCCGACGCCATGCCCCAGGCCGCTTACGCGGCGACCGTCGACGGACGCCTGCCCGACCCGCACCGCCTCTTGCGCGCCTTCCTCGACGCCGTCGCCGACTCGTGGTCCCGAAGCCCCGCCGTCACCGCGCTCCTCGGCGAACACGCGCTCACCGCGGAGCGACCGATCGAAGCGCCCGAGTTCGCCCGAGCCGCCGCCCGCCTGGCCCGAAGCCGCGACCGCGGACACGGTCCCGCGCTCGTCGTCGAGCCGCGCAAGCAGGATGTGCGGATGCGCGCGCTCGTGTTCGACCGGTCCGATCCGGCGCGGCTCCTCGCCGCAGCCGAGGCCGGTGTTCCCGAAGCCGATCTGCGCCTGGGGCTCTCGCGTCTCGCCGGGGCCTCCGGGTGGCGCCGCCTCCTGCACTTCGGCCGGAGCGAGGACGGCCTGACCGCCGTCCTCGACCACGACGACCTCGCCTACCTGTTCCTGCGCGACGGCATCGGCGAACTCCGCGAACTCGGCATCGAGGTCCGGGTGGACGCGCGGGTCGAACCCGGGCCGAGCCTGTCGCTCGCCATCGAAGGCCCCGAGACCGAGGGAAGCCTGTTCTCCCTCGACCGGCTCCTGGGCTTCCGGTGGCAGGCCGCCCTCGCGGGCCGTGAGCTCACCGCCGCCGAACTCGACCGCATCGCCGACTCGCACGGCCCGCTCGTCCGGGTCGGCGACCGGTGGGTGCTCGTCGACGACGCCATGCGCGCGAAACTCGCCCGCCGCCTCGACGCCCCAGCCCCGCTCGAAGCGCTCCGCGCGGCCCTCACCGGGACGGTCGAGGTCGACGGCGACCAGGTCCCGGTGGCCTCGGCCGGGCCGCTGAACGCACTGCGCGGACGCCTGCGCTCCGACGCCGCCACTGTCCCTCAACCCGAAGCGCTCCAAGGGAACCTGCGGGACTACCAGCTGCGCGGCCTGAACTGGCTCACCGGCCTGGCCGAGCTCGGGCTCGGCGCCTGCCTCGCCGACGACATGGGCCTGGGCAAGACCATCACGCTCCTCGCCCACCATCTGCACCGCCAGACCGACCCGGCCACCGCCGGGCCCGCGCTGGTCGTCTGCCCCGCCTCCCTCATGGCGAACTGGGCCGCCGAGGCCGCCCGCTTCGCGCCGGGACTGACCGTCCGCCGCTTCCACGGCCCAGGCCGCACCATCGACGCCCTCGGTCCCGCCGAGATGGTCCTCACCACCTACGCGACCATGCGGCTCGACGCCGAAACGCTCGCGGCCGCCCCCTGGAGCCTGGTGTGCGCCGACGAGGCCCAGCACGTCAAGAACCCCGCCTCGGCCACCGCGAAGGCCTTGCGCGGCATCAAATCCGGTGCCCGCGTCGCCCTCACCGGCACACCGGTGGAGAACAACCTCACCGACCTGTGGTCCATTCTCGACTGGACCACGCCGGGCCTGCTCGGCAGCCGCGAGGCCTTCCGCGCCGCCTACGGCCGGGCCGCGGAGCAGGGCGACCCCGAGACCGCCGCCCGCCTCGGCGAGCTCGTGCGCCCGTTCATGCTGCGCCGCCTCAAGACCGACCCCGGCATCGCCCCCGAGCTGCCCGCCAAGACCCTCACCGACCAGCACGTGCGGCTCAGCAAAGACCAAGTGGCCCTGTACAAGCGGGTGGTGGACGAGACCATGGCCGAGATCCGCGCGGCCACCGGGATCGAACGCCGCGGCCTCGTGCTGGCCCTGCTCACCCGCCTCAAACAGGTCTGCAACCACCCCGCCCACTACTCCGGCGCCGCCGACCCCGCCAAAGGGAAGTCCGGGAAGCTCGAACTCGTCGACGAACTGCTCGACACGATCCTCGCCGAAGACGAGCGCACCCTCGTCTTCACCCAGTACACCGCGATGGGCGACCTCCTCCTGAAGCACCTCGCCAGACGCGGCGTCCAAGCCGCATTCCTCAACGGCAAGACCCCCGTCAAGAAGCGCGAGACGATGGTGAACGCCTTCCAGGACGGCGAGACCCCGGTCCTCCTCCTCTCCCTCAAGGCCGCGGGGGTCGGCCTCAACCTCACCCGCGCCACTCACGTGATCCACTACGACCGCTGGTGGAACCCCGCCGCCGAGGACCAGGCCACCGACCGCGCCTACCGCATCGGCCAGACCCGCCCCGTCCAGGTCCACCGCCTCGTCTGCGAAGGGACCCTCGAGGAGCGCATCGCCGAACTCCTCGAACGCAAACGGGACCTGGCCGACGCCGTCGTCGGCTCCGGCGAGGCCGCCCTCACCGAGCTGAGCGACGACCAGCTCCTCGAACTGGTGCGCCTGGAGGAACGATGAGACGCGAGACCCTCGCCGGCCCCGGCCGGACCGCACTGGCGAACCTGCTCGCGAAGGCCCTCGACCCGATCATGCGCGAGGCCGACGCCGGCCGCATCCAGCGCGGTCTCGGCATGGCGCGCAGCCCCGGCTGGATCGGCGGCCTCGACATCGGACCCGGCGCCGTCCGGGCGTCCGTGGCGGGCTCCCGATCCGGCCGGTACGCGGTGGAGGTCCGCCTCCCCGAGTTCGATCGCTCCGAAAGGGCCGCATGGGATCTGATGATCGGCCCGCTGGGCTACGGCCCCGATGTCGAAGAGGGCCGCTTCAGCCGCGACCTGCTCGAATGCGCCGCCGAGACCGGGTGCCCGGTCGTCCCCGAGACCGGCGAGGTCGAGGCCGACTGCGACTGCCCCGATCCCCAGCGGACGTGCAAGCACATCATCGCCGTCCTGGCGGTGCTCGTCGAAGAGGCCGACCGCTCCGGTGCGGTCCTGCTGCGGCTCAGAGGCGTCGAAGCCGCCGACGCGACGAGCGCCCCCGACGACCCCGAAGCGGGCCGGACCCTGTGGGCCTCACACGTCTACGAGCACGGCCCCACCGCCGCCGAGGCGTTCGCGCGCGAATGCGGCCCGCTCCCCGAACCGCCCCCGCTCCCCGCCGAGCCCGTCCTCCCGTGCTTCCACGAGAACGACTACGACCCGGGCCGCTTCACGACCGACCTCGACGCCGACTCCCTCGACCTCCAAGCCGCGGTGGCGGCGAACCTCGCGTGGGCCGCCCTCGACGGCGCCGAGCAGGGCCGCGTCCATCCCCGGCCCGACAACCTGCCCGCGGACGCCGCACGCGTCGCCTTCGGGGTGCCCGAGGAGGAGATCCCGCTCCTCGCCCGGATCGCCGGATGCACGCCGGTCGAGCTCGACGACCGCGCCCTCGCCTGGCTCTACGGCGGCGAACCGGGCATCAGCGCCCTCGATGACCAGTTCCAACCCGACCCGGAGACCCGCCAGGCCGCCGACGAGGCGCTCAAGGCCCGCTTCGGGAACGTCACCCGCCGCCGGAACCGCTGGACCATAACCGCCGAAGCCCGCCAACTCCGCCTCGGCCGCGACGGCCGGTGGTACCCCTACACGAAAGAGGAAGGCCACTGGCTCCCCGACGGCCCGCCCGTCGAAGACCCCGTCGCCGCCGCCACGGCACCCGGCCTCTCGGCTCCCGACTGAGGGTCCCGCGGCGCCGTCCGGTCGCGCTACCGTCGATGACTGAACGACCACCACCCGACCGGAGTGCCTCTTGCGTCTTCGCCTCCCCCGAACCCTCTTCGCTCTCGCGGTCTTCGAGCCGCACACCGAGCTCCATCTCGCGCTGCTCCAGGTCTTCGGCCGCGCCGCGGCGGCTCTGGAGTCCGGGCTGAACCGGGACGCGATCCGCAGCCGCCTGCCCGAGGCCGGCTGGCACGACCCCGTCGGCGACGCGGAGCTGGCGGCGAGGCTGGAGCAGTTCGAGAAGACCTGGGGTCTGATCGAGTCGGTCCAGGACCGGACGGGCCCGTACACCAGCGCCGCCGACTACGAGCGGAACCACCTCACGTACTCCCTCACCCGGGAGGGCGAAGCGGCCCTGGCCGGGATCGAGGCGGCGTGGGAGGCGCTGCACGCGGTCGGCGCGCTCCAGACCTCCGTCCTCGACGCCATCGCGGACAAGCTCGACGAGCTGCACCGCCTCGCCGAGGCGCCCTCCACCGCCGACTCGGCCGTGCACACCACCGTCGAAGAGCTCGAACGCCACCTCAAGTCCTTGGCCGACAACGTCTCCAGCTTCAACGGAAACCTTCAGCGACTCGTGGGCCCGACCCAGGTCGACGTCGCGGTCTTCACCGAGGTCAAGCTCGCCACCATCGCCTATCTGGAGGAGTTCTGCGCCGACCTGCCCCAGCGGGCGCGCCGGATCGCCGCGGCCGTCGACCGCGTCGAGGACGACGGTGTGGCGGTGCTGCGCAAACGCGCGCTCATCGGGGCGAACCTCCCGCCCGGCACGAGCGAGGAACGCCGCGAGCAGTGGCTGGAGCAGCGCCGCCTCCGCTGGACCGGACTCCGGTCCTGGTTCTCAGGACCCGAGGCCCGCGTGGAGCGGCTCGACCTCCTGGCCCGCGAGGCGATCCGGTCGCTCCTGCGCGCCCTGGAGCGGATCGACCGGGAGCGGCGCCGCTCGGCCTCCGCCGCGGGAGACTTCGTCGCGCTGGCGCGCTGGTTCAACGGCCTCGACTCCGAGGCCGAGGCGCACCGGCTCGCGCACGCCGCGTTCGGGCTGGGCTCGGCCCGGCACGCCCACCTGGCCCTGGAGGACCCCGAGACGGCAGGGCCGGGCAGGTCCTGGTCCGACGCGCCCGTGGCGGTCTCGCCGCTGCTGCGCACCTCGGGCCGCGAGGCGTCGACGGGCCGCACCGGGAAGGTCCCCGACACGGCCGAGCGGCGAGCCGCCGCTAGGGCGGCGGCCCGGGAGCAGGCCGCGCAGCTCGCGAACGCCTGGTCCCTCCTGCACACCGAAGGGACGGTGCGGCTCTCCCGCCTCGCAACGCTGCCGCCCGAGCGGTTCGACCGGCTGCTCGAACTCCTCGCCGCCGCCTGGCAGGCGCCCCCGGGCGGCGACGGTCTGCGGCGCGCCGCCTCCGCCGACGGCGCGACGCTGATCGAGCTGCGGCCGGTCGACGGGACGTGCGCGCTCCGCTGCGACCGAGGGACGCTCACCGGCCCCGACTGCAAGGTCCGCATGCTCCCCTCCGGAGGCGGCCGTGGCTGACGTGAAGAACCTGGTGGCCGCCGAGGAGGCCCGGGGCGTGGGCCGGGCGATCCGGACCATGCTGGCCTCCCCTCTCGTCACCTACACGGCCGACCCGGAGGCGTTCGAGCTCGTGCTCCGCCACCGCGCCCAGGTCGAGCAGTGGTGCTCCTACTTCTGCGGGTGGAACCTCGACGTCGACGCCCGATCGGGTTCGATCCGCCTGTACAAGCTCGTCGAGGCGGACGACCGGCACCCGCTGCGGCGCCCGCGCGGCGGCAACGCCCCGTTCGACCGGCGCCGCTACGCGGTGCTCTGCCTGGCCGCGGCCGAACTCCTCGGCAGCCCCGTCGTGCTGCTCACCGAGCTCGCCGAAGCGGTCGCCGACCGGTGCGCCGAGGACCCCGAACTCCCCGAGTTCCGCCTGGGGCACGGGCCGCACCGCTCCGAACTGGTCGACGCGGTCCTGTACCTGCGGGGGCTCGGGGCGGCCGACGTGGTCGACGGGTCCGCCGAGTCCTGGGGCTCCGACCAGCATCACGCGGTCCTCCTGCGGGCCCGCCCGGCAGTGCTCATGAGCCTCCTGTCGTCGCCGCAGCCGCCTTCGCGCGCGGAGCGGCGCGACATCGCCGAGCTCACGGCCGACCCGAGGCACCAGGTCGACCGCGAGGAGGTGGGCGAGGCCGGGCGCGGCCGGTACAGCGTGATCCTGCGCCAGCGGATCGTCCGCCGCCTCGCGGACACCGCCGTCGTCCACTTCGACGAGATGGGCCCCGACGAGGTCGAGTACGCGCGCACGCTCACCGGAGGCCGCCAGATCGTGCAGGCCGCCTCCCAGGCCGGGATGGTCTGCGAATGGCGCGCGGAAGGGGTCATGTGGATCGATCCGGACCGGATCGCCACCGACGCGACCTTCCCCGATTCGGGCGGCAACGCCAAGCAGGCGGCGCTGCTCCTCCTCGACTTCCTCCAGGAGCGGGGCGACGCCACCGACATCGAACTCGAAGGCGAGGTCCACCGGCTGCTCGACCTGCACGCCAAGTGGGCCAAGGACTACCGCGCGGTCGGCGGCGCCGCCCGCATGGCCGCCGAGGCCGTGCTCGTCCTCTGCGACTTCGGCCTGGCCCGCCGGGACGGCGCCGTGGTCGAACTGCGGCCCGCGGCGCGCCGCTACCGCGTCGTCGAACCCCTCGGAAAGGACCGACCGTGAACGCTCCCCGCACCGGCCGCTGGGTTCCCGCCAGGGCCGGGATCCTCAACCTCTGGCGCTACTACGAGGAGACGTTCGCCTTCCACAACGGACGCCTGCTGCTGCGCGGCCCGAACGGCTCCGGCAAGTCCAAGGCCCTGGAACTGCTGCTGCCGTTCCTGATCGACGCCGACATGCGGGCGCACCGCCTCTCGACGTTCGGGACCGGCTCGCACCGCACGATGCACTGGAACCTGATGGGGGAGGGCGCGACCGGCGCCACCCGCGTCGGCTACCTGTGGCTCGAGTTCGCCCTTGAAGGCACCGACGAGACCTTCACCTGCGGGGTGCGCCTCCAGGCGTCGAAGCACAGCACGGAGGTCAAGCCCCGGTACTTCACGACGACCGCCCGCGTCGGCGTGGACCTCTCGCTCGTCAACGACGCGAACCAGCCGCTGACGCCGCGCGAGCTCGCGGCGGCCCTGGAAGGGCGCGGCGGCATTTTCGACCGCGCCGAGTACCGGGACCGGATCCGCCGGCGCCTCTATCCGGGGTTGAACCCGCAGCGCTACGAGGCGCTCATCCGGGCCATGCTGCAACTGCGCACTCCGAAGCTCTCGGAGCTGCTGGACCCGAAGACGCTCTCGGACATGCTCTCGAACGCCCTGCCGCCCATGGACGAGACCGAACTCGAGGGCATCGCCGACGGCTTCGAACGCCTCGACCGCCGCCGCGCCCACCTCGAAGGGCTCGCCGCGCAGCGGGAGGCGGCCACGGACCTGGACGGCTACCAGCGCCGGTACGCCCGGGTGCTGCTGCGCACGGCCGCCGACCGCGCGACCGCCGCCGAGGCCGCCCGCGACCGCGCCGGGTCGAAGGCCGCCGAACTCCAGCGCGGCATCGAGGAGTGCGCCGAGGCGGTGGCGGGCGCCGAACGGCTCGAAGCCGAGGCCGAGCGCGGCATCAGGTCGGCGACGGCCGAACGCGACCAGCTCGCCCGCAACCCGCTCTTCGACACCGGACGCCAGCTCAAGACCGAGAACGAGAAGCTGCGGCAGCTCGAGAAGGCCCAGGCCAAGGCCGTCAAACGCGCCGCGAAGGCGAACGAGGCCGCCGCGCGACTGGCGGGCGAGGCCGACCGGGCCGCCGTGAACGCCCGCGACCGGACCGCGGCGGCCCGCGAGTCCCGTGCGACCGCGATCGCCGCCGCGGAGACCGTCGGCCTGACCGGTGCCGTGCACGCAGCGGCGGCGGCCGACCCCGGGGAGGAGCTTCGTACGCTGCGGTCGGCGATCCGCGACCAGCGCGATGCCGTGACCCAGGTCCGCGACGCCGCGACCGCGCTCGAAGGGGCCGAGGACAAGCGCGAGGAGGCGGAGCAGCGCCGCGAGCGGCTGCGCGAGCGGCACCGGTCCCAAGAGTCCACTGTGAGCGAATCCAAGGCCGTGCTCCGGCGAGCCGTCGAGCACTGGGCCGACGCGGTCGACGACTGGGCCGCCGCGGCGACCGAACTCGGACTCGCCGACGCCGACCGCGAAGCCCTCCTCGCCGATCCCGAGGATCCTGCCGCGGCGAACCCGATCCTGGACCGCGCCTACCGGGCCCGCGCCGAATCGCTCCTCGGCGAGCAGGCCCGCCTCGACGCGGCCCTCGGCAGCCTCGAAACCGAACGCGAGGACGCCGCCGGACTCCTCGCCGAACTGGAACGCACCGAGCAGGTCGAGCCCGCGCCCGCCCGCACCCGCGCCGCCGACCGCACCGGCAGGCCCGGCGCGCCGCTGTGGCGGCTGGTCGACTTCACGGGTGAGCCGGACGCGGGACTCGAAGCGGCCCTGGAAGCCTCGGGGATGCTCGACGCCTGGGTACTCCCGGACGGCACCCTCGAACACGAAACCCAGGACACGTTCCTCAGCGCCGCAAGCGAATCCGTTCGGACACCGCTGTCGGCCGTGCTGCGGCCCGAACCCGATGCGCCCGTGCCGCATCACGTGGTCGCCGACCTCCTCGACCGCATCGGCCACACCCCCGCGAACGCGACCGGCACCGCGGCGGTCGCCTCGGACGGGTCCTGGCGCCTGTCCGGACTGGCCGGGCGGTGGTCCAAGCCCGCGGCCGAGTTCATCGGCGCGGCCTCCCGTCGCAGGCTCCGCGAGCGCCGGATCGCCGACGCCCGCGAGCGCCTCGCCGAATGCGAACGGGCCCTTGCCGAAACCGTCCGCCGCCGAGACGGGGTCGCCTCGCGACTCAACCGGCTGCGCGATGAACGCGACGCCTTCCCCGGCCGAGGCGCCGTCGACGCCGCCCAGCGGTCGCTCGCCGCCGCGGAGCAGACGCTCGGCCTCGTCGCCGACGAGATCGCCGCCGCCGAAATCGCGCTCCACGAGGCCGAGACCCGCGTCCGGGCCGCGCGCTTGGAAGTCGACCGCCTCGCCGACCGCCACCGGCTGCCCCGCACCCTGGCCGACCTCGACCGGCGCCTACGGCAGCTCGACGAGTTCGACACCGCCGCCGCCGCGTGGTCCCGCGACCGTCTCGATCAGCACCGCGCCGAAATGACCCTCGGCGAGCTCGAGGAGCGCTCGGGAGAAGCTCGAACGGACGCGTTCGAGGCCGCCGAGGAGCAGGCCGAGGCCGAGGGCGAAGCCGCCGCGCAACGATCGAGCGTCGACGCGCTCGAGAGGACCGTCGGCGCCGACCTGCGGCAACTCCAAGCGGAGCTCGACGCCTGCGACGAGAGACTGCGATCCCTTGAGCGGCAACGCAAGAACGCCGAGCTCGAACTCCGCGACCTCGCAGGCCGCAAGTCTGAACTCGACAACGGACTCACTACCGCCCAACGCGACCACGAGACCGCCGCCGCCGTCCGCGACCGCGAGTTCGACGCGATCCGCACGCTCCTCGCCGGACAGGTCCTGTCCGACGCCCGCATCGAGTTCCCTTACGAACGCAGCGAGAACATCAAGGCCACCTTGGAGGCCGCCCGCCGCCTCGCCCAGGTGCTGGAGACCACGCGCGGGGGCGACCAGGCCGCCGCATCGGCCCGAAACCGCCTGCGCGACAAGTACCACCAGCACAAGACCGTCCTCGCCGACTACGCCGAACTCGCCTTCGAAGGCGAGGGCGAGTCCGAGCTGCTGATCGCGGTCATCGCAGGCGAGCGCATCGGCCCCCGCGCGCTCGCCGACCGGCTCGCGTTCGAGCACGACCGGGCCCGCACCGAGCTCACCGACGCCGAGCAGGAGCTGTTCGGCGAGATCCTCACCGGCCAGATCCGCGCGTCGCTCGCCCGCCGCATCCGCGAGGCCCGGGAGCTCGTCGAGGGCATGAACACCCGCCTGGAGCGCGTCCGGACCTCCTCGGGCATGCGGGTCCGCCTGCGCTGGGCCGTCCGCGACGAACTCGACGTCCACGCCAAGGCCGCCCGCGAACTGCTCCTCAAGGCCCCGGACAAGCTCGACGCCGAGGAGCGGGCCCTCCTGCGCGCGTTCCTGTCCGACCGGGTGAACGCCCTGCGGGAGTCCGACGACCCCAGGCCCTGGTCCGAGCAGCTCAAGGACGTCTTCGACTACACCGCTTGGCACGAGTTCCACGTCCAGTTCGACAAGGGCGCGGGCTGGAGCCGCCTCACCCGCCGCCTCCACTCCAACCTCTCCGGCGGCGAGAAGGCCGTCTCGCTGCACCTGCCGCTGTTCGCCGCGCTCGCCTCCCACTACGAGACGTCCCCGACCTCCCCGCGGCTGCTGCTCCTCGACGAGGTCCTCGTCGGCGTCGACCGCGCCAACCGCGGCCAGGTCTTCGAGCTCGTCTCGGCGCTCGACTTGGACGCGGTGCTCACCAGCGAGCACGAGTGGGGCGACTACGCCGAGCTCGACGGCATCGCCATTCACCAGGTGATCGCCTCCCGCCCGGGCGACGACCTCGTCACCACGGTCCGGTACGTCTGGGACGGCGCGGCCCGCTACGCCGAGGACCCGGAGGAGGCGCACGCGTGATCCCGCCTTACCTCCGCTCTCCGCACCTGGCCGCGCTCTGGAAGGAGGCCCACCGCAGGCTCTCCACCGGCGCCGCGGTCACCGCGATCCGCCTGCGCGGCCTCCACGACGACGAACGCCACGCCCTGGCAGAGCTCCTCGCCACCGACCGCCTCCCCGATGCGGATCCACGCATCACCATTGCGGCACTGCGGGAATCACTCGATCCCATCCCGCTCGAAACGGTCCTCACCGAACTCGTCGGCCCCGTGGACGACCAGACTGCCCGCCGCCGCGAAGCCGCCGCCGAACGCGAGGGCCTCTGGACCTGGCTCGCATCGCACCCGCTCCTGAGCGCCCGCCCGGCCCTCCAGGCCTGGGCCGCCCGCCTCAGGGCCGAACCGCTCATCACCACCGTCACCGAGACCCGCGACCTCATCGGCCGCGCCCTCGCCGTCATCGAAGCCCTTCCCGCCGAACTCCTCCCGCTGCCGGTCCTCGCGCAGCGCACCCTGGGCGGCCCGCACGCGCTCGACACCGGCCGCCTCCCGGCCCTCGTCCTCCGCGCGATCGCCGTCGAGACCGGCCGCCCCGATCCGCTCGACGCCGAGCAGCGCCGAGAGGTCTGGGAAGCGGCCGGGGTGGTCTGCGACGAACTCTCCTCGACGGTCCTGGTCGCCGGCCTCGCCCCGGAGGGCGACTCGTTCCTGGCGTCGACACTGCGCGCCGCGAAGGCCGAGGGCGAAGCGGTCGCGGTCACGCTGGGGCAACTGCGCCGGTCACCGATCACGTTCGCGCCCAGCACGACCGTTGTCTCAGTCGTGGAGAACCCCTCGGTCGTGCAAGCGGCCCTGGACCGCTTCGGCGCGGCCGTCCCGCCGCTGATCTGCGTCTCCGGCCGCCTCCACGTCGCGGCCCGGAGACTCCTGCGCGCCCTCACCACCGCAGGTCTCGATGTGCGTTACCACGGCGACTTCGACCCCGCAGGCATCAGCATCGCTACCGACGTGATCACGAATCTCGGCGCCCGCCCCTGGCGCATGGGAGCCGCCGACTACCTGGACGCCCTCGCCCCGGGCCCCGGCTTCGATCCCGACATGGTCCCCGCGACGCCGTGGGATGCGACGCTTCGCGAGGCGATGCGCCGTGAAGCGACCACCGTCTACGAAGAAGCCGTGGTCGACGGCCTCTTGGACGATCTCGCCATTGAGAACCGAGCAAACTGAGGTTCCGGGGCTCGCATGCGCCCCACCCGATACGAAAGACGCTCCTCTCGATCACGAACCGGTGGATGTGCTCGTGCAGGATCGATGTCGGACGAGGCTCCTCATCTCGCCCCGAGCGCCTCAAACCGAACGTCGCGCGATAGCGAGGCCCCGAATCTCCAGGTAAACGCGGAGATTGTGTTCGAGGACCGACAGATCGCTGCGCATAGAGCCCGCCGCGTGCTCGATCTTGTGCACGGCTTCTTCGCGCGCGATCCTGGTGAGATCGGAGTTCCAGTGGTCTTCGCCGAGATCATCGAGGACGGCCTTCCTCAGTAGCCGCAACGATCGTGACGCTTTCCACGGTTGACGGCCAGGCCCGGTGACGTGATGCCGGAGCGGTTCGCGATCCCTGGATGGGGCCTGTCATCGCTCGGCCAAGTCGGCCACGTTCGCACCGACAGCGGGAAGGTACTCGTCGTGCAGCCACGCGACGAGATCGGACGAGGGTACGCAGCCTTCGGCGTCGCACCGCTCCTCGTCCGGTACACGGTAGACCTCGAAGTCCACGAAGAGCACCACGTTCGCGATCCGTGCGGCGACCTCGGTCGGCCCGGCGCGGTTCGAATCCGGCCTGCTCCAGATGAAGCCGTCCTCCCAGGGGTCGGGGGCCTCTGAGAGGATGTCCGCAGAGCCGCGGAGCTCCGTGTCGGACAACTGCACGCGCTCGGGGATCTCGATCGTCTCCTCGGCCTCCGATGCGGAGTCGTAGACCTCTATCCCGAATCGGAGCCACGAGTTGTAGTACTCCGTCTCGGATTCGTCCTCGGGAGCCGCCCAGGTCATGGAGACGGAGCAGAACGCCTCCTGCTCCACCTGCAGGTCCTCGGCTTGGATCTCGATGCCGTTCTCCGTGAAGAACCCGCTCAGCTCCTCGTAGCCGGCGGCGCTGCACTCCTCGGGGCCCGTGAGGTCGAGTTCGAGCACCTCCACCTCGGGCGCCGGCGATTCGGCGCCGACGTCGTCGGTCTCGCAGGCTGCGATGGCGAAGGCCAAAGCCATCAGCGATGTCAGTGCTGGGAATCGATGCAGGGAGCGGTCGGCCATTGATGTACCCCGGAATGATCTGGTAGACGAGCGGGTTCGAGAAGTATCCGTCCCAGACGAGCGCCTCCGATTCGAAGCACCCTCCGGAGCGGCCCTCACGGGACTTCTCCTCGGCCCAGGCGGCCGAGCGAGGGGGCACTATGAGCGGAGCGCGGTGCTCGACGGCGTGAGCGTCGGTGTCTTGGAGGTCGATGGTGAGCGGCTTCCGATCTCCAGCGACTATCTGGCCGCGGCTTGAGAATGCGGTGGCGGCCTTCAACCAGGGGCTGCAAGCTCCTCGATCGCCGCATGCAGTGACGGCAGGTATTCGTCGCTCAGGAGTGCGGCGATGTCCTGTTCCGATGGTGCGCACGTTGCACCGTCGGCTTCGATTCCGACCTCGATCCGATAGAAATCCGCCAGCGCGATCGCGGCGATCTTTCGCCCCGGGAGAAATTCGGAAATGAAGACTTCGCCTTCGCGCCAAGGGGCGCCGAATGTCGAGTAGTGCGTGTCGAACATATCCCCCTCGCTGCCGTAGTTGTTCTTGAAGGTTTCGTAGCCCTCGATGACGAACGCTTCGCTCGGGTTGGGGTAGACGTCGATGTAGATGCGAGACTGCGGTTCAGCGACTTCGGCTTCTTCTGGCGGGCAACCGGCCTGAGCGTATGTCAGACTGCAGCTCGCCCTCTGGATTGTTTGAAGCTCCTCGACGTATGTGGTGGGAGAGGAGTCGTTCGTCATTGACGGGTCGGCATCGATTCCCATGAGGGCGGCAAGTTCTTGCAAGCGAAATGAGTTGCAGGGGTCCTCCAAGCTGAGCACTGAGTTCGTCTGTTCGAGGAAAGCCCCTGGCTCGTTGCCATCGCTCTGCCTGAAGTACTCGAACGCCTGTGGAAGCAAGAGCAGTGCGATAGCAGTGATGAGTGCGATGGGAACGATTATAGAGAATACGATGTACATCGGGCTGCGCCGTTGCAAGCGCCTACTCATCCTGATACCCCTCACCTGGAATATAGGTGACGCTCCCGATGTTGGTGCCAGCCGTGAACCCTTGAAGTTGGGCTCCGAGGGCTTCCCGTTGTGCTTTGATTCCGGATTCCGAGGTGTCGACTGCGCCGAGCAGGTCCGCGGTCCACTTCTGAATATCGTCGCTTGTGGCGACGTTCTCCCAAGTGACGGTGATCTTGAAGTCGCCCTGTTTAGTGGTCATGCTGGAGAGCCAGCCGGTCGCGTTGGCGAGACCGGGCACCTTGTCCAGTAGTCCGATGGTACCAATAACGTCTGCAATGGACTGTAGTACTCCGATGTCCAGTGAGAGGTGAGTCTTCTCGGCCATCGCCTTGTAGCTGTCGTACACGGCCTGCCCCAGCGTGGCATGGACGACGACCTGTGCGCGCAATTCGTCGATCGCGTAGTTCAACAGGATGGCCGCCAGGTTGGTCTGCTGCTGTGAAGCACCCGCCATGACATCGGCGCCGAAGTACCGATGTCCTTTGTCGCTGGCGAGGTCGCCGGTCCAATGGGTCTCGAAGAGTTCCCGGATGGATCCGAAGAGTCCGAGTTCATCCTGCGAGAAGGTTCGCAGCGCGGCCTCGACGCCGACCATTCGCTGTGCAGTCAGAAGCGAATTGTCGTATCTGGTGTCGTCGAAGATCGTCTCGTATCGTTGCACGATCTGGTCGACGGCGGCGTTCGCGTCATTGACCGCCTGCTCCGAGATGCTCTGCTCCTGGTCAGAGGTCGCTTGCACGTGTACCGGGCATCCGGCGGTGTCGGACCAACGGACGCCGTTGACAAGTTCGCCGGTCTGGGGGTCGACGCCCTCAGGCCCCGGTGTCTCCCAGGCGCCGGTCCAAATCTCGGATCTGTAATCAGGCCAGAGTGCCGCCGCGAGTTCACGGCGACGGGTCTCGGTGAACGGCGCACGGAATTCCTCCAGGCCGGCGAGAATCTCGGCCTTGCGCGGGACATTGTCAAGCCCTTCCAAGAGCTCGCTGTCAAAATATTGGTCAGCCGCGATCTCGTCGTCGACTGGCCCCGGATCATAGGGTTCGGCCGGCTGCTCGCCGTTCGGCACCCATTCGCCGTCCACTTCCTGGTCGCTCATGCCCCTACTCCACGATCCGGTTGCCGTGGGTGCCGTCAGGATCGAGCGCTGCATCGTATTCGCCGCCCATGTCCAGAAGCTGCGTGTCGGGAGCGGCGTCCAGATCCTCTGCGGCGGTGCCCTCGGCCTGCTGGGTACTGCTGCGCTCGTATCCCTCACCGAGCAGGTCGTCTTGGATATCGGCGAAGCTGGACTCGATCGCGGCCTCGTTCAACTCGTTGGCCTCGACTATCGCTTCGAGAGTGCGGTGGTACGCCTGAAGGTTGGCGGCGGTCTCGTAGGCGCAGTTGCGGAGCAGGGTGTAATAGTCGCTCCAGGCTTCGCGAAAGGGGCCGCCGAAGGCGTAGTCGCGTACACGGCCCGCGTCTTTGACGAGGTCGGCGACATTCTCGTACTCGTGCGCGAGCGTCTGGTAGTGACCGGCCGCTTCCAGGATCTTCTCGTTGTCGATGACGATCTGGTCACCGGCCATGCGGGCCTCCGCAGGCGGGAACGGATGAAGGACGGGAGTGCTGCATGCTCACCTCTGGGGGAAAGGTCGAGGTTGTCGGGGTTCACCCGAATGGGGTGCACGCAGGTTACCAAGTGATCGCAATACGTGCTGTCCATGCGACCCTCAGGGCCCACCGGCCGGGACCTGACGGTCTCACTGCAGGCTTTCCACCGGAGCGCAGGTCACCGCGATCCGCCTGCGCGGCCTGTCCGAAGACGAACGCCACGCCCTCGCGGAACTCCTCGCCACCGACCGCCTCCCCGCCGCGGACCCACGCGTCGCCATCGCGGCCCTGCTCGAATCGCTCGATCCGGTTCCGTTTGAGACAGTGCTGAACGAACCCGTCGGACCCCTCGGAAACCGCGCGCGACAGAAGAGCGAGATCGCCTCCGCACGTACGCTCCTCTCCGGTGTCGGACTGGCCCAGCTGGTCATGGAGGTGTACCAGCAGGCGGCCGCCGAGGCGTCGCAGCAGGCGAGCGCCGCCATGTCCGACATGTTCGGCTCGGAGTCCGAGGCCGCAGGATTCATCCGGCAGGCCGTGAACCGCTACGCGCCGGCGGGTGAGTGATGGCCGAGGGATTCGGCGTCGACCCGCAGGTCCTGGTCGACCACGCGGCGAGCCTGCAGAGCCGCGTCTTCAGTAAGGTCGAGAACACCGCCGGCGCCGTCGACCAGGTCGGGATCGGCGACAGCACCGCGTGGGGCGTGATCTTCGAGCAGCTCGTACCGGTGGCCCTCGGCGGCGTCTTCGACGACGCCACCGAAGCGATGAACAGCACTGAGGACTTCTCGAACGCCCTCGGCGAAGCGCTCGAGGGCACCGCCGTCAACTATCGGCTGTCGGATGAAGGAGCCGTGGCCGATCTGAACACCATCGCAGGAGCGATCGAATGAACGACCTGATCGCGGAAGCCCCGTCCGGGACCGGTCTCGGCGGCACCCGCGCCCTCAGCAGCTGCGTCGACGTCTTCAGTGACGCCACCGCCGAGGACTTCGACCCGATGTCCTTCGCCATCGACGGCGTCGTGGCGGGCATGGATCTGCTCGCGTTCGCCGCCAACCCGCTCAAGGAGTTCCTCATGGCCGGCTTCGGCTGGATCATCGAGAACGTCGCGGTCGTCAACGAGCCGTTCAACAAGCTGACGGGCAACCCCGGTGAGATCCAGGCGCTCACCGAGACCTGGGGCAACATCTCCGGTGAGCTGGACGCCGCCGCGCAGGAGATGGCGGCGGCCATCGCCGAGGTCGACACCTGGACGGGGGACGCGGCGGACGCCTACCGGAGGGTGGCGGACACCTATGCTCAAGTGCTCTCGGGCGCCTCAGGGGCGGCCGGCTCCGTGTCGACCGGGATCGCCATCTCAGGAATGGTCGTCGCCACGGTACGCGGTCTCGTCCTGGAGCTCATCTGCGACTTCGCCGCGCGAGGGGTCATGTACCTGATCTCCGCCGCCGCCAGTGCCGTGTTCACCTTCGGCGGATCGCTCGTCGCCGCCGCGGGCACGGTCATCATGGACGCGGGCACCACCATCGCGAAGTGCATGTACAAGATCGGGCAGGCGCTCAACAGCCTCGCCGATCTGTTTCGGAAGATGACCAAGTGCAAGGGCGCCTTCCAGCAGCTCGCCCGCGGCGCCGACGAGGCCGCGTCCGCGATGCGCACCGGGGCGCGGAAGGTCGATTTCGGCTCCCTGCGAACCGGCATGGATCTCAAGTTCACCGGACTCAGACCACCGAAGTTCACGGCTGACGGTGTCATGGACCGCTACAAGAGCATGAACGACGGCATCGACTGGAGCTCGACCAATCCCTTGAGCCCCAACCGTTTCGGCGACGCGGTAGACGCGGTCAGCGTCGGCGCGGGCTATCCGGCCACTGCGGTGAAGAGCGCTCTGGCCGAAGGCGACAACCAAGGCGACGCCTCCGAGCGGGCGGACGACAATCAGGACCGGTGATGTGATGTCGGAGTGGTTCGCGATCCCCGGGTGGGGGCTGGTGTTCGCCTCCTGGGGGTTCGCGCTCGCCGCGGGGCTGCTCATCGGAGCATTCCTGGTCCGGACCGAGCTCAAGGCGCGCCGCGAGTACCGGGACCGCCGCAAGGGAACGGAGTAGCGGATGCCGGTGTCGCTGGGGGAGGCGCTGCTGATGCTCGGGGCCACGGTCGTGGGCTCGGCGGCCGTCATCGCGGTTTGCGTTCTCGCGGCGGTGGGCCTGTCGTCGGTGTTCGGGCGGTTCGTCGGTCCCGCTCCGCCGGAACCGACTCCTGAGGAACGCCTTCGTCGTGCGGAGGCGCAGCAGGAGGAGGACAAGGCTCTTGAATCCCGCTGGCAGGAAAGAGAACACGGACGCGGTAGAGACTATGTGGATAGCACGCATGTGTCGTTCCGGGTGTTCGGCTGGGTCTTCGCGGCCGTGTACCTGCTGGTCGGGCTCAGCAGCATCCTCGCGCACGTCGCCGATCCCGGTGAGGGCTTCCCGATGCAGTTGGCGGCGAGGCCGCTCTGGGTCGCGTTCCTGGTCGCGATCATGGCCGGGATCGTGGCCGGATCGCGGTACCAGCGCCGCTTCAGGCGGATGAGCAGGATGGACCAGCGGGAGTTCCTCGCGCGACAGCGGGCCAGGCTCGAACGGGAGCGCCGCGGCCGTCTCGACGGCATCCGGCGGCACGTGTTCCCCGGCCGCTGAACCTGGTGACGCGCAGGGCCGCTGCGAGCTGCGGCCGGGCCGGGCGGGCCTCGGGCCGTGCGTGTGGGAGGCGGCCGTGTTCGCCCACGAGCGCGACGCATTCACACGAGTACTGGACGGACGAGGGCCCCTTGACGAACGACTCGCTCTCTGGCGCGCCGACGTCATCGAAGGAAAGGTCCGCTGACCGCCGCGGCACTGATGCGGCGAGCATGACCAGACGGACCGCAGGAGCCGCCTGAAGAGGGTCCGGAGGACGGCCGTCCCGAATGCGATGAGTGCGCCGTCCATTCCCCGGAGCCCGTATGACCGGTGCACACGCGCGTTCGCAGGCCGCCCACGCCCGCAACATCCCTTCACCAGTACGAGCGGCTCGCCGCCGCACCTGCGCAACTCCAGGCGGCCGTTCGCGACCAGGCCGCGGCCCTCACCTCGGAGCGGCCGCTGAGCGGCTCGCGACGAAGGGGCAGCGGCGCTTCCTCGTGGTCTGCCCCGCCAGCGTCGTCCCGAACCGGCTCAGCGAGGTCCGCAAGCACACGCGCCTGGCCGCGTTCAGCCTCCACGGACCCGGACGCGAGACCGAGGCCCGGAAGCGGCTATGCCTCGGCGGCATCGCCCTGACCACGTTCAACACCGTCGACCGCCTCGACTCGCTGCACCGAGCCGAGACCGCGCTCCTGGTCGTCGACGAGGCCCACTACGTCAAGAACCCCGATGCGAAGCGCACCCGTGCGGTCCGGGCCGCGATCGGCCGACCGCGGCAAGGACGAGCGCATCCGCACCTGCGACGGCTAACCCGCGGCCGCCTGGCGCAGCTCGGCCGCGCGGTCCAGGATCTGCCCCACCGTGCGGTCCCCGTCCGTTTGTTCCCCGCTGCCCTTGCGGGCCTTGGCGAGCAGTTCCAAACGGACCTTCTCGCCTTCGCCCGCAGCGACCCGGGCCAGCAGCTTGTCCTTCTGCGTCTCGCGCAGTTTTGCGATCACCCCGGTGATCTCGACGCCGGGAGCCGTCCGGTTCGGGCTGGCTTCGGCCGCGACCTTCAAGAGCGTGCGGTCGAGGCGCATGAAGTCGGCCATGGCCCGCTGCGGACCGGAGAGCGACTTCAGGCCCGGCGGCACGGGCGGTTCCAAGCGCGTCTCGTCGTCGGCGGGAAACGCCTCCTCGTCGATCTCCCAGCGACCATAGGAGGCGAGCCAGGCGAGGTAGAGCGCACGGAGGTCCCCTTTGGCGATCTCGTCGCGGACGCCGGTGAGCGCGGCGAGCGGGAAGCGCAGCTCGTCGCCGTCCCAATCCTCGTCGTACTCGGGCGGTTCCTCGGTCGAGTACGCGAACTCGAAGACGACGTGTTCGCTCGACGGGATGACGGTGAGGCCGCCGTCAGCCCGGTAATGCTCGACCGCCTTGACGTCGACCGCCTTGCGCGGCAGCTTCAGCAGCAGGGTCCGCTCGCCCCAGTCGGCATAGTGCAGGTGCGCGTCGAAGTAGCGGGTCGTCATCGCGTAAGGGTCGCCTTTGAAACTGCCCCAGTGGTATTCGTTCGTGAAACCGGTGGCGGTGATCTCGGCGCGGGTTGAGACCTCGCGGAGCTCGGCCTGCTCGTCGGGGGACAGCGGCCGGTCGAGGGCGAGGAACTCGTAGTATTCGTAGGTGCTCACGAAGGCCCTTCCGAACAGCTGCTTCGGCGCTGCTCTGACTTGAGCGCATCCTAAGGGCTGCAATCGGTTCTCTGATAAAGGGGGCGCAGGGCCACCGGCGCCCCCGGTCCGGACGGTATCGACGGCTCGATGGCTTCAGCCGCTGTCCGCGGGAGGTTCGAAACCGGTCTCGAACCGCATGGCCTCGTCGCGGCTGGAAGGGACGGCCGCCACGGCAGCCTCGGTCCACCGCTCGTCCAAGCCGGCCCGCTCGGCGCAGTACCGCACCCAGGACGCCGTCACCTCCTTGAAGTACGGGACCTCCTGGTTCAGGTCGAACAGGAGCAGACTGCGGCTCCGCACCCGCCTGGGCGAGGCGCTGTACCGGGTCGGCGGGGCGGTGTCGGTGAGCCACTCCTGGATCACCGCGAAGGCGGTGCCGCCCGCCTCGTTCTCGTCGATCTCGGGGTGTTGTTCCATGAGGTAGTCCATGAACGGCTCGAAATCGGGTTCGACGTCGGTCGCGAACAGGTCGAGGGCGGCCGGGACCGGCGCGCCCCGCCGCTCCAGGTGCGCGACGAGGTCTTCGAGCCTGCGCTGCGCCTCGAAGTAGTGCGAGTAGATCGGGCGCTTGTGCAGTTCCCAGGCGATGTCCGCCGGGTCGGTCAGGTAGGCGAGGAACCACAGGTCCTCTCCACCGGCCACCGGCCGCAGTTCGGCGTCCCCGGCGCTCGCGCCGACGTGCCGCCGCCAGAACGCCAGGGCCTGTTCAGGATCCGCTGCCTGAGCGGCATAAGTCGCGACGTTGTTCGCGCCCATCTCGACCGAGACCAGCAGGAGCCGTGGCTCCTCCAGGTCCTCGCCGCTGGTCTCGACGACCACCGCGAACTGGTCCCCGTACGCGTCCTGTGCCGTCCAGGCGCGCCCGGTGGTCTCGGTGCGCTCGTTGAGCGTCAAGTCGAGTCCCGGCGGCCATCCGTCCCGGTCGAGGGCCTTCCGCACCCGGCCGACCGCGGCCGCAGTCTGCTTTCCGACGCTCGACGGGGCGATGCCGCTGAGACCGAAGAGCAGGCACGCCGGCCCGAGCCATGACTCCTCCCCTTCCTCGCGCAGTTTCAGCGACCGCATCGAAGCGGCCTTCGCCAAGTGCGCGAACCAGGGCACGAAACTATTACCCGATGACAGGTCGCTTTCTCCGCGCCGCAGCATCACCTCGCCCACCCGGTTCCCTGCACGGGCCTCGAGGTCCTCGAACTCGCTCCCGTCGTACCAGTCCAGCCAGTCGCGCTCGGACTCGGCCAGGATCGCCTCGGTCTCCTCGGCGAACCACGGCTCATGGAGCGGTCGGGGATTGAACAGGGAGAAGCTCCCGATCACGCGAGGGCGCGACCCGACTTCGACGCGGTCCGCGGCCGGGTGCTTCACGGCCTTCTTGCGCTGCTTTTTCGGCTTACGACGCTTCGACACCGGCATGGCCTGCTCCTCAGTCGACTAAGGGGTGCTGCCTCGGGTTTGCGGAGCAACGCCCCGACCCGGCGGGAAAGGTCCTCGATCACGCTTCCCACGGGTCCTGACCCTATCTGCACCGGACGCTCGCCATGAGCATCGACGCCTTCGCCACCGCCTGTGAATCTCCGCGCGAACCGACAACGGCCGCGGAATGCGGCGGCCTGCTTCACGGCTGAGCCTCCCGGAACCTGAGGCGGCGAAGACGACATCGTGGCGAGCTCGGAGCTAAGCCGCCGGTAGCCCGTCGTCGATCCCCAGTCCCGGCGGACGACGATGCCGAAGCGGCGTCGGTATCCCGGTAGAGGTCGGCCGACTTGTTCAGAGCCGCCACATGGGTCTCCAGGTTGTGCTTGTCCTGGTCGAGCAACTCATCGATGTCGCCGTGCTTCTCTTCCAGGAGTGGCGCGATCCAGGCGCACCGCGGTCCGAACGCATCCTCCGCCTGGGTGATCGCGGCAGACGCCGAACGCACGGACTCGAAGCGTTCGATCAAGCGGTTGATATTGGCGATGTGGGCGCCGACGTCACGCTCGACCCCAAGATCGAGACGATCCCCGGCAGCGCAGTGGTGCGGGGTCTGATCGCGAACATGGTCACGGGCATCGAGAGCGCCGCTGCGGATGCCTTGACATTGAGAACCGACTACAAGACCACACTCGACCTCCGACTCACCAATAACATGAACGACATCGCCGACCCGAAGACGGTTCCCGGCTCCGGTTACTACAGCTAAGGGATCGCCATGAAGACCAGACTCCTCGTAGCGCTGCTGTTCCTGGCACCGGGACTGCTCACGGGATGCACCGGCGACGCCGATCCGAACGATCCCGCGACCAGCGAGTCGGACGACCCGACGTCGCCGAGTCCGCCTCCCCGGCAGGACTTCACCGATGAGGCCGCGCAACTGCTCGCGTGGGCCGACGCCTGCGACGTGCTGGACCTCGCCCCGGTCATGGAGCTGTTCCCCGACCTCACCCACGCCGACACCCTTGCGGCCACAGGCCAGGACAATGGTCTCGGCGGCCTGACGAACCTCTGCGAGGAGACCATGCTGAACTCAGCCGGCTCCGCGCGCGTCGAAGCCGGCGTCACGGTGTTCGACGACAACGTGAAGGCCTTCGACCACTATCACGACGTGACGTCATCGACGCAAGTCGCAGAAGCCGATGGAGGATCAAGCGAACTGGTTGCTCCTGTCGAATGGCAGGAAGGGCTTGTCCTGACCCGAGAGATCGTGACCAGCGGCACTGAGAAGCGGAACATCGTCACCGTGCTGCTTCTCGGCGATTTCTACGTTGTCGGCCTGTCGGTGGACGTTCACCCCGGCGACCTCTACGGCTCCGGCTGCGAGTCGACGAACGCAGAACACTGCCCTGAGTCCGCTGCACAGCTGGCCGAATACTTCGCGGACAGCGGCTACCTCGATCTACTGCACGCGAACATCGAAGCCACACTCGCGGGTCATTGAGCTTCTTTCGTCAAGGGTTTCGATCGAGGTTGGTCGATGTCCATGGTCTGTCTACCGTTGTTCGTTGACGTGCAGGGCGAGGGCGGCCTGGCCGACGAGGGCTGGGCGGCGGCGGGCGCGGCGGAAGATCGTCCAGGTCTCGAGGACCGAGAAGCCGCGCTCGGCCAGGGCGCGGGTGGCGTTCACGACCCGGTTGTGTTCGCGTTGCCCGTCGGTGGGTCCAGAGCGTTTGCCCTGATGCGGGACGGGGACGCCGGAGCCGGCGCCGCAGGCGGACCGGAGACTGCGTCCCGCGGTCAGGGCCACCGCCGGTCAAGCTGCATACGTGTAGTGGTGCGGCCACTCCCCGTCCCTGCGCTTTCCCCTGAAGATCGCCCGCAGCGCGATCTTGGCGTCGCCCGCCAGGGAGTCCTCGTCCACAGGGGTGCTGGACCGCTTCTCAATGGTGACCGTGCCGGAGAGCTCGTCAGGGCCGTCGCCGTAGCGGTAGGTCACGGTCTCGTCGTCCTCTGACGTCTTCAGGACGAACATGCTCAATGCCATCGACAGGCTCCCCTCAACTTCCGCTATTGGGTGCGGTGTAGTCCTCGCGCGTGAACGGTATGTTCCCGTTGTTCACGTACTGCTCCCAGTTCGACGCCTGGTTGGCGGCCTCGTGGGCCTCAGCGTACTCGGCCCCCGGGTTGTTCTGGAAATACTGGGCTTCGGCGACCTCGTGGTGCAGCAAGGCGAGGTCGCTCTCGTGCGGCGGCGAGGGCTCGCCGGTGCGCAGGCGGTTCCACGCGGCGGCGATGTCCGCGTCCTCGTCGAAGCGGGAATGTCTGAGGGTGCCGTCATAGCGGTCGCGGATCGGGTGCTCGTCCCTCATGACGTTGTTCTTGGCGGCCAGCACGTCCTCACGGGAGAGGCCGGTGTTCTCCGCGATGGCGTCCACGTCGTCGTCGTTCTGCCGGAAGTGCTCGTACGCTTCCGCGGCCCACTTGTCCTGGCCTTCGTAGTCGTTCGCTCTGGGGCGGACCGCTCCGCCCGTGTACCTGTCGTCGGGACCGAGGGGCCTCGGGCTGGTGTCCATCTGGCCGCCGGTGGCCCTGCCCAGCCGGAACTCGCCGTCGACGGCGTCCTGGGCGCTGCTCGTCCCCTGGCTCGCGTCGATGTCGCCGTGGCGCTGCGATGGCCGGCTCGTACCGCTGTCGCCGCCGTCTCCCGGGCGGCTGGTCGAACTGTCGCCGTCGCCGCCTCGCCGCAGTGCGAGGCCGACGCCCAGAATCAGCAGGAGTTTGAGGATTCGTCGCATGCCGGCCTTCAGTCGTTGAGGAGCTTGGAGAGCGCTTCGAGGCTGGTGATCAGCGAGGAGATGAGCTCCATGATGATGCCGATCCACTTGACCACGGCTGCCACGATCTGGGCGGCGATCACCGGGATGGTGACCACGAAGATCGCCTCGACCGCCCAGACGACCACGTGTGCGACCAGGTCCGCGATCAGATCGCGGACGAGGTCGCGGGTCATCTGCACCAGCGCCCCGGCGCCCTCGGTGGCCGAGCCGATCGCCGAGGCGACCGCGCCCAGGCCGCCGATGCCCTCGACGTTGTGGCCCATCATGTTGTAGTAGGCGTTCGAGGCCTCGCCCACCCATTCGTCGACGTCGCCGTCGACCGAAGCCCCGAGGTCGCCGGCCATCGCGAACAGCTCCTCGGACATGTTGAACCAGGTCTGCGCATGCGACATGACCACATCCGGTTTGCCGGTCAACCAGTCGAGCATCTCCCGTAGCGGCTCGAAGTACTCCATGGCCCAGCCCAGACCGTTGGCCAGGAGCGCGCTGAACGGGTCCATGACCGTTCCCACCGCTTCGAGCCCGAGTCCGACGCCCGCGAGCGTCCCCGATACCCAGTTGCCGCTCTGGATCGCGGTGACCAGGCCCTCGATGCCGTCGGCCAGACTGGAGCCGGTCCACGGCTGGCGGGTCGACTGGACGTCGGCGATCAGTGAGTCGTTCATCGCCCCTACCCGCCCAGCTCGGCGGTGAGGTCGTCGAAGCTGAGCGAGGCGTCGCTGTCCGACTCCTCATAGGCGTCTGCCGCCGCTCGCATGCTCTCGACCGCCAGGCCGATGTTCTCCTCCACATAGGCCATCAAGCCGTCTTGCCGCTGATGGCGCTCCTCCAGGAGGCCCGAGATCCATCCGCACAGCTGCCCGTAGGCCTCGTCGTCCTGCGCGATATGGGAACTGGCGGACTTGAGCGCCTCGAACCGGGCCTTGAACTGCTCGAGGTTGCTCGCATGGGCCCGCAGCTGCTCGGGATCGACGATATAGCCGGTCATCTACCGCTGCCCTTCCTGCTCCGCCGCACCGCCGAGCTGGTGCCGCAGCCCGGACACGAACGCCTGGCCTGCCGGTGAGTCGGCGCCGACGGTCGAGGCGACGAGTTCCTGCGAGAGCCCGGCCAGCTTGACCTTCGCGGCCCGGATCGCCTCCAGCACCGCCCTGGCCGCCTCCTCCTCGGGGACTCGCTTGATGCGTGAGCTGAACACCAGGTCCACCGGGCTGCCGGTGTGGTCGAGGGTCACCTCCGCGAGCTCGTCGGCGTCGGTGGCCTTCACCCGCAGCCGCTGCACCTGAGCTGCCAGAGCCTGCGTGTTCTCGGCCATCCGTTCGGTGCGCTCCTTCCAGTCCGCGAGCCTCGCCCGCGCCGAGGCGGGGTCGATCGGTGGAAAGTCCATCAAGCCTCCAGGCAGTCCTCGAACGGCCGCGGCACCGGAGCACGTCGTCATCCGGCGTCAGCCGAATATTGATGTTACGAGAAGAACGCAAACCGCTACGGGCCCAGGGTGGTCGGAGCCGGGATTCCTGAAGGCCGCGCGGCCCGCCGGCCGCATGCCCGACACGACGTCGATTCCAGTGCTGCATCGACGATGCGCTGAAGAACGCCGACATCCCGGCACGGGTGGTCGGTGAGCGGCGATCTTCGACACCGGCGCGGAGTCCGGCAGGACACGGGGGCTCCTGCCGGACCCGCCGGGCTACAGATATCCCCAGCAGATCGTGTAGGAGAGTTCGGGGAAGTCCGGGACCTCCTCGTAGGCCCAGCCCCAGCCGTTGCACCAGCTCTCGCCGTCGACGATCTCGTTGGTGCGCCCGGTGACGTAGATGTTGCCGTCGCCGCAGTCGGACACGAACTCGAAGTAGGTGTAGTCGGAGTTCATGGACATGCAGTCGTCGATCTCGGCGTACCCGGCGTCGCCGCTGGCGTACATCATCTGGAGGCACAGCGTGGTGTCCAGGTAGGACTCGCCGGTGGAGTAGCCGACCCCGTAGATGTAGTAGGTCGACTCGGTGCACGCGCTGATGCTGGACTCGCCTTGCAGCCGTTCGATGACCTTGAACGCGCCGTCCTGGCAGTCGATGACGTTCCACGGGCTGCCCGAGGCGGAGGTGCCGTAGACGCAGTCGCCGACCTGGGCGTGGTACGCGTCGTCGCCGGCGATCACGTTGTAGCTCAGGCAGAGCACACGAGTGGCCCCTGTGGAGGAGACGGCGAGGTCGACGGTGGTCATCCCGTCGCACGACGAGAGGTCGGTGGTGCCTTCGACGATGTCGACCGTCTCGAAGGCCCCGGCCCCGCAGGCGGCCGTCTCCAGCTCCGGGGTGGTCTCGCCGCCGTAGTTGTAGAAGCAGTCGCCGACCAGGGCGTCCGCCACCGGGTCCGCCGCAGCGGTCTCGGTCGGGTCGGAGCCGGAGGCGTCGCTCCAGGTGTCGCCGGTGTCCGAGACGGCGCTGCTCGGTGTTTCGGAGCGGTCCAGGGAGAAGACGAGCCCGGCGACCCCCAGGCCGACCACCAGCACCGCCCCGAGGACGATCCCGATCCAGCCGGCGGCCGGTATCCCCGAACCCGACGGGGGCATGACCGCGTACTGCGGCGGCATCCCGGGGGCGCCGCCCTGGTAGGGGGCCGGGTAGGGCCCCTGCCCGGGCGGGACCGGCGGCGGGTACCCGATGTTGTGGGTCGTCTCCGGGGTCGGGACGTATCCCGGGCCGGGAGCCGGGTTCATGCCGTGGCCCGGGTCGGAGTACGCCGGGGTGTGGCCCGGTACGTAGCCGGGGCCCGCGGGCGAGCCGTTCGGACCGTGGTTCGCAGGCCCGCCCGGGTTGTCGGGGTCGTAGGAGGCATAGGGGTCCATGAGGCGATTTTGACAGGTCTGCGCAACCGCTCGACGACGATCGCGATGAGCGCGCGGTCCGCCTCGACACCGCTGGAGCGGCGCGTCAGGATCTCGGGCGGGCCCGGGCAGGGCGCCGCCCCGGCCAATACAATGGGTCCCCTCCCGACCCCAGGAGCCCCCATGGCCAGCACCCCACCCGGCAAGCGGAAGATGCGCCGGCACGCGCGCGCCCAGGTCGCCCGTGCCCGCGACACCCTGCGGCGGTACGAGGACCTTGCCGGGACGCCTTCGCGGTTGCGGGAGGCGACGCGCGGGTATGTGGCCGAACTCGCGTCGGAGGACGTCTCCGTGCGGCTCGCCGCCATGAGGGTCACCGAGCTGAAGAAGGTCACCAGGGGGCTGCGGCTGGCGAGGCTGGAGGAGGCCGGGATCGCCACGGTCGCCGACGTGCTCGCGAATTCGCGCGAGCGGCTTCTCGCGATCCCCGGGATCGGCGCGCAGACCGTCGAGGACGCCAAGGCCGCCGCCGAGCTGCTCGCTTCGGAGGCGGCGACCGAGACGCGCCCTCGGCTCGATCCGGTGCGGCGCGACCCCCGGCACTCCCGCATCCTGGCGTACCTCCGGGCCGAGCAGACCGCGACGGCGGCGGCGGAGGACCTGCGGGAGGCCGTGCACCGCTTCCGGAGCCGCGCCGAGCCGTACTTCGCCGCCGCCGACCGGGCCGGCAGCAGACTCGCGATGCTCTTCTCCCGGCGCAGGCGCAAGGACGAAGCGCTGGCCGGACTCGACGCGCTCGAAGCGGCCAACGCCCATGACGAGACCGGCGTCCTGGAAAAGGATCTCGCCGCCGCGCTCGAGGAGGCTCGGCCCGAGCGCTGGACCTCCGACGAGCTCTGGCGCGACTACGAGGACCGCGCCGCGAGCATCAACACGCAGCTCGCCAAGCTCACCGGCACCGATGTCGAGGACGCCGAGCGCGCCGAGGACTTCGTCGGCTCGGAGTTGCGGCAGGAGATCGAGACGCTGCCGTTCGACGGCACGCTCCTGCGCACCGACCTGCGCTTCTACCAGCTGTTCGGCGCGAAGTACGCGATCCACCAGCGGAAGGCGATCATCGGCGACGAGATGGGCCTGGGCAAGACCATCCAGTCCCTCGCGGTCGCCGCGCACCTCGCCGCCAACGGGCAGCGCCGCTGCCTCGTCGTCTGCCCGGCCAGCGTCGTCCCCAACTGGCTCAACGAGATCCGCAAGCACACGCACTTGGAGGCCTTCAGCCTGCACGGTGCGGGCCGGGAGGACGAGACCCGCAGGTGGCTGCGCAGAGGCGGCGTCGCGGTGACCACGTTCAACACCATCGACCGGCTCGAATCGCTGCCGCAGCGCGCGAAGATGGCGCTGCTGATCGTCGACGAGGCCCACTACATCAAGAACCCGAACGCGAAGCGCAGCATGGCGGTCGGGGCCGCGATCAGCCGCTCCAAGCGGGCGATCCTCCTGTCCGGCACGCCGATGGAGAACCGCGTCCAGGAGTTCAAATCGCTCATCGGCCACCTCCGGCCCGACATCGCGCAGCAGGTCGGCGACGGCGACGACGTGGTCGGCGCGGAGGAGTTCCGGCAGACCGTCGCCCCGGTGTACCTGCGGCGCAACCAGGAGGACGTGCTCACCGAACTGCCCGAGAAGATCGAGGTCGAGGAGTGGGTCCAGTTCAACGCGAGCGACGAGGACGAGTACCGCGAGCAGGTCCGGCGCCGCAACCTCATGGGGATGCGCCGCGCCTCCTCCGCCATGCCGGGTTCGGCGAAGCTGGAGCGCCTCGCCGAGCTCGTGGAGGACGCGGGGGAGGAGGGCCGGAAGGTCATCGTGTTCTCGTACTTCCTCGACGTGCTCGAGGCCGTCGGTGAACGCGTGGGCGACCGTGCGATCGGCCCGATCACCGGGAAGGTCGCCGCCCCGAAGCGCCAGGCGATGGTCGACGAGTTCACGCGGCGCCAAGGGCCCGCGGTGGTCCTGGCGCAGATCGAGGCCGGCGGCGTCGGCCTCAACGTCCAGGCGGCCTCCGTAGTGGTCCTCGCCGAACCGCAGTGGAAGCCGAGCATCGAGCAGCAGGCGATGGCGCGGGCGCACCGCATGGGCCAGACCCGCCGTGTCCAGGTGCACCGCCTGCTCGCCAAGGACGGTGTGGACGAGAGGATCCGGGAGGTGCAGGAGCGCAAGGAGCTGCTGTTCGAGGACTACGCGCGCCACAGCGACGCGAAGTCGGTCGGGGCCATGGCCACCGCCACCGCGGTGGCGACGCGCGACAACGGCGCGATCCCGCTGGAGCAGCGCATCATCGCCGCCGAACGGGCCCGCCTCGGCATCGACCGGCCGTAGCCGGTGGAATCGCGCCCGCGGCCGGCTGTCGGCGATGGGAGCGTCCGGGCTGTGAACTGTCCCAAGGACGTCACGACTCGCATCCTGCCCCGGCAAGCCGTCTCCTACTCCGCGTTCCGCCTGAACGTCCCGACCGGGCGCAAGCCGGCCGCCGACGCTCACGCCGCGGGGGCGGCCTTGCGGACCCCGAGCCGCTCCCAGCGCTTCTTGCCGCCGGGCGGGTCGGGGATGAGCACTGTCCACGTCTCCATGAAGCCCGAGTGGACCAGGTAGCCGCCTTCGGCCTCGGGCCCGAACAGCTCCGTCGCCTCCAGGACGTCCCGGCCGCGGTGCAGGTCCGCGGCCTCCTTGTCGGCGCGCTTGTCGTCGGCCAGCACCGCGAACCAGGCCTTGAACGCGCGACGCACGCGAGCCGCCCGCTCAGGGGGGAGGCGCACGTCGACCGCGAGGGCCGCGGCGGCCCAGCCGTCGCCCGACTGCACCTTGTACGGGGTCGAGAAGAGCTCGCACAGCACCCCGCGGTCGTGGAACGCCTCGTAGAGCGCCCGCACCTCGCCGGGGTGCTCCCGGTACTCGCGCCGGTAGATCCGCGGCGCGCTGAACAGGAACCACAGGCCGGCCGCGATCGCGGGGAGCCAGTGCCAGTGGAGCGCGAAGAAGAAGACCGCTTCGAAGCCCTCGGCGTCGTCGGGCCGCCAGTCGGGGCGGAGCGCGAGCAGGGCGATCCCCTCGGCCGAGAAGAAGATCCCCGCGATGAGGGAGATGATCGCCGAGGCGATGCCCGGCCGGGGCGCGACCCGGGCGGCGAAGTCGTCGAAGCCCGCCACGTCGGGCGGTGCGGACATCGGCCGCAGCGCCTCCCGCGGCAGCGGGTGGGCGGCGGCGGCCCACACCGCTTCGGGGTCTCCGGGCCAGGGCTTCGCAGTGGGCATTCTTCATTATTCCCGGCCGCGCCACCACGGCGGCGGACGCGGCCGGGCGCCCGCGCTACCGGGCCGGGGCGCTCGCGGCCAGCTGGGGGTAGAGGAGGCCCGGGTCGGCGTTCAGGGTCGCCTTGAGCTCCGTCGTGGTCTTGTCGGCGAGGACCTCGAAGGCCCCCGATTCGATGCCGTCGAGTGCGGCCCGCACGATGTCCGCCGGGTCGCTCTTCGGGGCCTCGACACCGGCGAGCATGTCGGTGTCGACGCCGGCGACGTGCAGCCCGACCACCTGCGTCCCCTGCGATGCGAGTTCGAGCCGGGCGCCGTTGGTGAGGCTCCACGCTGCGGCCTTGGCCGCGGAGTAGGCGTGCGCCATCCCGGACGAGTGCCACGAGAGCGCCGACAGCATGTTGAGGACCGCCCCGCCCCCGTTCGCCCCGAGCACCGGCGCGAAGGCCCGCACCATGTGCAGCGTCCCGAAGAAGTTGGTCTCCATCTCCTGCCGGATCGCCTCCTCGGCGCCGTCGAGGAGGTTCGCGAACGTCGTGATGCCCGCGTTGTTGATCAGGAGGGTCGCGTCGGCGGCGGTCTCGGCGGCGGCCGCGACCGACGCCGGGTCGGTGATGTCGAGCCCGAGGGCCTCCACGCCGGGCAGGTCGACCGATTCGATGCGGCGCGATCCGGCATATACCTTGGCCGCGCCGCGTTCAAGGAGTTGCTGCGCGAAATGGCGGCCCATGCCGCGGTTGGCGCCGGTGACGACTGCGATTGATCCTTGGATGTCCATGCGTTCGAAGCTAAGACCTCACGCCGGCGTCAGGGGCAAGCGGCAGTGGCGGACGACACGAGGAGCAGGAGGCGCGGATGCGCATCGGAGAACTGGCGGCGGCGACCGGCGCGACCGTACGCGCGCTCAGGTACTACGAGGAGCAGGGGCTCCTGCGGCCCGAGCGGACCGCGAGCGGCCAGCGCGTGTACGCCCAGGACGCGGTCGACCAGGTCGTCTGGATCAGGACGCTGCTCAGGAACGGCCTCCCCAGCAGGGCGATCGCGAAGCTCCGCCGGTGCAGGAGCGCCGAGGAGATCACCCCCGAGCAGCGGGCCGTCATCTACGAGGAGCACGCCCGCATCGAGGCCGAGTACCAGGCCGCCGCCGCGACCAGGGACCGCTTCGCATCAGTGCTCGCGTTCATCGGCGACGAACCCGCCGACTGAACCGCCGGTCCGGACGGCGAAGGCGCTGAAAGGCCTGCGGTGCCGCCTCCTGCGCCGACTTCGCGGGATCCGCCGACCGCAATGGACGGAGCCGGGGGCTTCGTCCGAGCCCGGACAACGGAAAAGCCGGGTCGTGAAACCCGGCTTCTCTGTATGGCGCGCCCCGAGGGATTCGAACCCCCAACCTTCTGATCCGTAGTCAGATGCTCTATCCGTTGAGCTAGGGGCGCTTGCCCGACTTGGTCGTATCGACCAGGCCGGGCATAACCTTACCCGGGTCGAAAACGGATCTGCAACCGGGTACGCGGATGTGCGCTGCGTCATCGGGCGCGGAACAGCGCCTGCGCCGCGGGATTCGCACCCACGGCCGCCTGACCGGCGGCCGCCCTCAGCAGTTGTCCAGGACGGTGCGCGCCAGGGCCCGCCACGCCTCCGGGAGGCGCTCGGCCCGCTCCTGGGCCGGCGACTCCGCCGCCACCCAGACCGCCGCCTCCGCCGAGGGGATCTCGTCGCCCAGCAGGTACCGCTCGACGAACGCCACCCGGTGCTCGTAGCCGGGGAAGAAGTACCCGCTCGCCGCGAACAGCGCCACGTACGCGCGGTGCAGGCCCCCCGTCAGCGTCTCGGCCAGCTCCCACGGGTCGATGGCGTCGCCCAGCCGCTTCGCCAGCGACTCGGCCTCGGCGGCGACCGCCTCGCGGGAGGCGTCGGCGAGGGCCTGCGGGAACTCGGTGACCTCGGCGCGGGCCTTCGATCCCAGCTCCGAGTCGTCGGCCAGGAGCGTGCCCTCGGCGAAGCGCGCGATGACGTGCAGCGCCTCGTCGCCCGGCTCGCGCCAGCCCTCGCCGCGGCCGAGCGCCTCCAGCAGGGCCTGGAACCGGCCCACGGTCAGGTGCACGGCTTCGCCGCTGGCCTCGTCGGGGACCGCGTCGGCCTCCCACACGCACACCAGCTCGGCCTCCTCTCCGAAACCGGACAGCGCGGGCCCGTGCGCATAGGCGAAGGCGAGGCGCTCGTCGTCGTTGATGTCGACGAGGACGTCGGTGGAGAGCCTGAGAACCGCGTTCGGAAGGGACATGCCGTAATTGTGGCTGTTCATCGCAACCTCGTCCACCCGCTCGCTCACCATTGCTACAGATGATCCGCGTCATGCGGGCCCCGCAGGCGTGGCGGACACGCGGATCGGTGGAACGCTCATGTCGCCCGCGGCCGCTAGCATGAGCGCATGGCAACACCCACCGGCCGCCACGGCAAGGACCTAGCGCCGGGGGCGATCGCCTCCTGGCGCGCCCATTCGCAACGACTGTGGGGCGAGCGTCTCGCCACGCCCATGGACGCGTTCGCGCATCTGGGCGCGGTCCAGTCCCAGGAGTACCAGCCTTCGAAGCTCACCCCCGCGATGCGCGCCGCACCCGACGCGGAGGGCCTGGCCTTCGCCGGCGCCGCCGCGGTCGACGCCCTCATCGACCAGGGCGCGGTCGTGCGCACCCACGTGCTCCGCCCCACCTGGCACACGGTGCCCATCGCCGACCTGCGGATGATGCTCGCGGCCAGCGGCGACCGCGTCCAGCAGGTCGCCGGCACGATGTACCGCAACCTCGGGCTCGACGCGGCGACGCTCGAGCGCGGGGACGAGGCGCTCGCGGCCGCCACCGCGGGCGGACTGCACCTGACGCGCGAAGAGGCCGCCGAGGCCCTGGCGGCCGCGGGGATCGCCGACCCGAGCGGGATGCGCCTGATCCACCTGCTGTTCCACGCCGAGCTGGAGTCGCGGATCTGCTCGGGGACGCCGAAGGGCGCCAAGCAGACGTACGCGAACTTCGACGAGCGAATCCCGGCGGGGCCGATCGCGCAGGACGAGGCGATCCGCGAGCTGGCGCGGCGGTTCTTCACGTCGCGGGGACCGGCGACGATCAAGGACTTCACGCGGTGGGCGACGCTGAAGGTGGCGGACGCGAAGGCCGCGGTCACGGACCTCGGCCTGGAGGAGGTCCAGGCCGGAGGGTTCACGCTCTACGCCGCGACCGAGCCGCCGGAGCCGCGCGAGGGCGGGCCGGTGGTCGACTTCGTGCAGGGCTTCGACGAGATGACGTGCTCCTACACCGACTCGAAGGACCTGGTCCTGCACCATTCGGTGCCGCGGACGAAGTTCCCCGACCGGCCGCGGTTCAACTCGGCGATCCTGCTCGACGGCCAGGCCATCGGCAACTGGAAGGCGACCCCGAAGCGGGACGTGCTCCTGGTGGAGACCTGGCGGGTGCGCGGCTTCACCGCCGCGGAGATCGCGGCGCTGCGCCGCGGCGCCGACCGCCTGCGGGCCTGGTACGGCAAGCCGGAGATGGAGCTGGGCCTGGAGCACGCTTGAGGCCGGTGCCGCAGACCTCGATCGGTGAACATGTTTCGCCTGGTCACGGTGTCACAGGCGCGGCCTATCGTGGTTGAACAGGGGCGCTGCGTGAGGGACGAATCCGGAATATCGGATATGTTCCGTACGCAGCGCCCCCGTTCAACAATCCGTACCTCAGGGGTCCGACACCGCTGAACAGTGCCGCAACCCCGAGGAACGCTCGCTTACAGGCGGGCGAGGGACTCGGCGAACGGGGTGAGGCCCATCGAGCCGAGGTTCAGCGCGTCCGTGTGGAACTGCTTGAGGCTGAAGTCCGCGCCCTTGCGCGCCTTGTAGTCCTCGCGGGCCTGCATCCACAGGCGCTCGCCGACCTTGTACGACGGCGCCTGGCCCGCCCAACCGAGGTACCGGTTGACCTCGAACCTGAGCATGTCGTCCTCGATCGTGTGCGTGTGGGCGCGCATGAACTCGAACATCTTCTCGCCGTCCCACTCCTCGCCCGGCCGCCAGCCGAACGGGTTGTCCTCGGGGATGGTGAACTCGCAGTGCAGGCCGATGTCGACGATCACGCGGGCGGCCCGGAAGGCCTGCGCGTCGAGCATCCCGAGGCGCCCGGCCGGGTCCTCGTCGTAGTAGCCCAGCTCGTCCATGAGCCGCTCCGAGTACAGCGCCCAGCCCTCGCCGTGGCCCGAGCACCACATCATCTGGCGCTGGAACCGGTTGAGCAGCTCCACGCGCGCCATCGTCTGCCCCACCTGCAGGTGGTGGCCCGGCACGCCCTCGTGGTACACCGTGGACTTCTCGCGCCACTTGCCGAACAGCTGCTGGCCCTCCGGCACCGACCACCACATCGCGCCCGGACGGGAGAAGTCCTCGCTCGGCCCCGTGTAGTAGATCGCCCCGTCCTCGGTCGGCGCGATCTTGCAGTCGATCCTGCGGATCTGCTCGGGGATGTCGAAGTGCTTGTCGGCCAGGTCGGCGATCGTGGAGTCGGCGAGCTCCTGCATCCAGTCGCGGAAGGCCTCCTTGTCGGAGAAGTTCGCGTCGGCGTCCTGGTCCAGGAACGCCACGGCCTCGGCGACCGACGCGCCCGGCTTGATCCGCTCGGCGGTCGCCCGCATGTCCGCCTCGATGCGGGCCAGCTCCTGCCAGCCCCACGCGTAGGTCTCCTCGAGGTCGATCTCCGCGCCGATGAAGTAGCGGGACGCCCGCGAGTAGCGGTCGCGCCCGACCGCGTCCTTCTCGGGCGCCTGCGGGGCCAGCTCCTCGCGCAGGAACAGCGCGAACTTGATGAGCGCCGCACGCGTCCAGTCCGCGCCCTGGCTCAAGGCGATGCGCAGCGGCCCCGACCGGATGGGCTCGCCGTCGATCGTCACCGAGTTCGCCAGGCCCGCCCAGAAGTCGGTCTCCTTGCCCTTGGCGCCGTTCCAGTTGTCGCAGTGCTGGGCGACCTCGAGCACCTGCCGCTTCGCGGCCACCCGGCCCGCGGCGGCCTCGGCGCGCAGCGTCTCGGTGTACTGCTCGACCGCGGCGGGGACGGCGGCGAGGCGCGCGGCGATGTTCTCGGCGGCCTCCTTGCCCTCCTTCGGCATGAGGTCGAAGATCTGGCGCACGCTGTGGATCTCCGAGGCCAGCACGTTCAGGCCCAGGTAGGTGTCGCCCGCCTCGTGGCGCTCCAGGCTCAGGCGCAGGCGCTCCAGGATGGCCTCCTTGGCGACCCGCTCGCGCTCGTCGACCGGCTCGGCGGCCTCCAGCGCGGCGATGGTGCGCCGCTCCAGATCGGCGAAGGCGGCCAGCCCGGCGGGGGAGAGGTCGTCGAGCTCGTGGTCGTGTCCGGGGACGCCCATCGCGGTCGCGTTCATGGGGCTGAGGGCGATCGCATCCTCGACGTACTGGTCGGCGATCTGATCGATTTTTCTCATGGAGTGGACTTTACGCGAGGGAGCCGTCCGATCGCGACCTCAGTTTCGACCCTTTCGATCCATCCGCCGGCCCTGCCCAGGGCCAGCAGCGCCTCGCGCGTCAGCGGCACCCGCCGGGACTCGCCGGGCTCGGGCGGCCAGGCCGCGCGCAGGGCCCGGGCCCGGTCGAACCACTCGCCGATCGCGTCGGTGCCGGCGTCCTCCGCGAGGTGCGGCCCGGCCTCGCCGAGGGCGCCGGCGAGGTCGCCGAGCGCGGACGCGAGCTCGGCCCGGTTGCCCTCGACCATGCCGGTGAGCAGCGCGGTCGGGCTGGCGGCCACGCGGGTGCCGTCGCGGAACGACCCGGCGGCGAGCGCCCGCGCGAGCGGGTCGTCGGCCACGAGGACGAGCGCGGCGGCGACCAGGTGCTCGAGGTGGGAGATGCGGGCGGCGGCCCGGTCGTGCTCGGCGGCGGTCGCGGGCACGACGTGCGCGCCGATCGACGTCCACAGCCGCGCGAGGGCCGCCCAGTCGTCGAGGCCGGTGTCCGCCTCGAGGCACAGCACCCACTTGCGGCCTCGGAACAGGCCGGGCTCGGCGGCGGCGAACCCGGCGGTCTCCTTGCCGGTCATGGGGTGCCCGCCCACGAAGCGGGGGTGGTCGGCGAACGCCCGGGCGGCGGCGGCCTTGACGGACACGACGTCGGTGACCAGCCCGGTGTACCCGCGCAGGCCGCGCGCGGCGGCGTCCAGGTGCCGGAAGGGCGCGGCCACGACGGCGAGGTCGGCGGCGTGGAGCGCGGCCGGGTCGGCGGTGACGGGGAAGTGCGCGGCGGCGGCCTCGCGGGCGGCCGGGTCGGGGTCGTGGCCGGTCACGTCGTGCCCGGCCTCGGCGAGGGCCAGCGCGGCCGAGCCGCCGATGAGGCCGAGCCCGGTGACCGCGATCCGCATCAGAGGTAGAGCCCGGTGCCGTCGTTGTCGACGCGTTTGGCGGCCACGGCGTGGATGTCGCGCTCGCGCAGGAGGATGAAGGTGTCGCCCTGCATGTCGACCTCGGCCTTGTCCTCGGGGTCGAACAGGACGCGGTCGCCGGCCTCGACGGAGCGGACGAGCGGGCCGACGCCGACGGCCTCGGCCCAGTGGAGGCGGCGGCCCATGGAGGCGGTGGCGGGGATGACGATGCCGGCGGCGGAGCGGCGCTCGGAGTCCGCGTCCTCGCGGACGAGGAGGCGGTCGTGCAGGAGCCGGACGGGCAGGCCTGTCGTGGCGTCCAACGGTGTATCGGTCACAACGCCCCAGCCTACCGCCCGGTGCGGGCCCGGGCCCCGGGGTCGGGGTGTGGTCCGTGCCGCTGCGCGGAGGAGCCCGGCCGCCCTCGCCGCGACCACCGCCGAGCGGTGCGGCCGGGTTCGCGGGCCTCACCGGGCGGTCCCGCCCCCCGAGGTCGGGTGCGTCCGATCGCGGCGGCCCCCGGTGTTAACGATGCCGCGCGGGTCCGACACTCCGGCGCGCCTGCGGCCCCCGGGGCCGGGTGTGTCGGGTCGCGGGCCCCCGGCACCAGGGCGGCCCGGGGGTCCGACGGTCCGCGGCGCGGACCCGTTCGAGGACCGGTGGTGGGAGGCGCGCCTCGCGCCGCGAACTGCGGCCGGAGGCCGCCCCCCGGGGCCGGGCGGGTCGCCTTCCGGGCCCCCGATGCAAGGGTGCGCCGCGGGTCCGACATTCCGGGCCGGTAGTGCCTGCGGGACCGGTCTCGGTGGCGCTGGCTGCATGGGGCGGTTCGCACCGAACCGGTACCGTACGTGTTGACGCCGCACCCGCCTCCTTCCGGAGGAACCGTCCTGGGAGAGACCGTGAACCGATTCCGCCGCACCACTGCACGTGCAAGACAGCTCTGGATCGGCATGCGGCTCAACCCCGTCGCCGAGCGGGCCCTGGCCGGCCGCGGCGAACCCGACCCCGACGAGCCCGACCTCGCCGACGCGGAGGCCTTCCCGCCCGATCCCGACGCCGGCCCCGGCGAGCGCTCCGAGCAGCGCTACGTCCCCACCGGACTGGCCGTCGGCGCGGCCTGGTCCTGGCGCCTGCTCGTCATCGGCGCGAGCGTCGCCGTCGTCCTCTACCTGCTCAGCCAGGTCACCACGGTCATCATCCCGGTCGCCATCTCCTTCCTCCTCGCCGCCATGCTCCAGCCCGCCGCCGCCTGGCTCATCCGCCACGGCTGGAACAAGTCTCTCGCCTCGATCCTCATGCTCGTGGCGGGCCTGGCCGCCGTCGGCGCGATCCTCACCTTCGTCGTCCAGCAGTTCATCGCGGGCATCCCCGACTTCTACGACTCGATCCTCACCGGCCTGCGGGACGCCCAGTCCTGGCTCGAGGCGGGCCCGTACGGGCTCGACGGCGCCCAGGTCGCCGACATCCTCGCGGGCCTCCAGACCAACATCACCGACTGGTACGACGAGAACCAGCAGACGATCGTCCAGACCGGCCTCGACGTCGCCGGCTCCACCGCCTCCGGGCTCGGGAACTTCGCCACCGGCCTGTTCCTGGTCCTGTTCACCACCTACTTCTTCATCCGCGACGGCCGCAAGATCTGGACGTTCCTGACCGGGATGCTCCCGCGCGCCGCCTCCGAGCCGCTGCGCTACGCCGGCGGCGCGGGCTGGTCGACGCTCGTGCAGTACATGCGCACCATGGTGGTCGTCGCCGCCGTCGACGCGATCTTCATCGGCCTGGGCCTGTGGCTGCTGAAGGTCCCGCTGTGGCTGCCGCTGACCACGCTGATCTTCCTGGGCGCGTTCATCCCCATCATCGGGGCCACGGTCTCGGGGATCGTCGCGGTCGTCGTCGCCCTCGTCGGCACCCCGAACGGCCTGGTCACCGCGCTCATCGTGCTCGGCATCGTCCTGGCCGTGCAGCAGCTCGAGTCGAACCTGCTCCAGCCGTTCCTCATGAGCCGCGCCGTCAAGCTCCATCCGCTCGCGATCGTCCTCGCCGTCACCGCGGGCGGCTTCGTGTGGGGGATCGTCGGCGCGCTCGTCGCCGTCCCGCTCCTGGCGATCGTCAACGGCACCGTCCGGGCCCTCAACCGCTACCGCGAGGCCCGGCGGGAGGCCCGGGCCCGCGGCCTGGACGGCGAGGAGGCCACGGCCGAGGCCGTGCGCGCCAGCGCCGAGGCCACGAACGCGAACGGCACCGTCGACGACGAGCCCGCGGCGGGGCGCGCATGAGCCCCGAAGCGCAGGCCCTCGCGATCCTCGACGCCGCCGTCGCGGCCACCCCCCACGGCCAGGCCCGCGAAGGGCAGCGCGAGATGTGCGCGGCGGTCGCCAAGGCCATCGACGCCGGCGAGCACCTGCTCGTGCAGGCCGGCACCGGCACCGGCAAGTCCCTCGCCTACCTGTGCGCGGCGCTCGCCGCGGGCAGGCCCGTGGTCGTCTCGACCGCGACGCTCGCCCTCCAGCACCAGCTCGTCGCGGTCGACCTGCCGCGCCTGGTCGAGGCCGTCGCGCCCGTCCTGGGCCGCACGCCCTCGTTTGCGCTCCTCAAGGGCCGCCACAACTACCTGTGCAAGCGCAAGGTCGCGGGCGACGAGGACGAGGACGACGGCGCCCTCGAGGGCACCGAGGAGCTCAAGTGGGCCGGGCAGCGGGCGGGCTTCGCCAAGCAGGTGCAGCGCCTGTACGACTGGGCGAACGACACCGACACCGGCGACCGGGACGACCTCGACCCGGGGGTGAGCGACCGCGCCTGGAAGCAGGCCTCGACGACCTCCTCGGAATGCGTGGGCGCGAAGGACTGCGCCCAGGGCGCCGACTGCTTCGCCGAGCTGGCCCGCGGCCGCGCGCACGAGGCCGACATCGTCGTCACCAACCACGCGCTCCTGTCGATCGACATGATGAACGAGCGCAGCGTCCTGCCCGAGCACGCCGTCCTCATCGTCGACGAGGCGCACGAGCTGGTCGACCGGGTCACCTCCGCGGCGCGCGCCGAGCTCCACCCGGCCCGGCTGCGCTGGCTCGCCCAGCGCGGCAGGCGCCTGATCGACACCGACGCGGCCGACCAGATCCGCGAGGCCGCCGACGCGCTCGAGGGCGCGCTCGCCGCCGCGGGGGAGCGCCGCTTCGCCGACGAGCTGCCCACGCCGCTGGTCGAGGCGTTGAACCTCGTCAACGGGGCGTGCGTGAAGGCCACCGTGCATCTGGGGGCGCTCGACGCGGAGACGAAGAAGCAGCTGAGCGCCCAGCAGCTCAAGGCCGGGCTGGTCGAGGCGATCGAGACGGCCGGGCGGTGCGCCGGCCCGGCCGGGGACGACGTGATCTGGTCGGAGCCGAACGGCCCGCAGCTGGTGGCCGCGCCGCTGTCGGTCGGCGGGCTGCTCTCGGCGATGCTCTACGAGGAGCGCACCGTGATCGCGGCGTCGGCGACGCTGACGCTCGGCGGCCGGTTCGACATCGTGGCCCGCAGCCTCGGCCTGCCCGCTGACGGGCACGGCTGGACGTCGCTCGACGTCGGCTCCCCGTTCGACTACCGCAGGCAGGGCATCCTGTACGTGGCCGCGTCGCTGCCGCGCCCGACCGCGTCGGGCCTGTCGGCGGAGACCGGGAAGGAGCTGCTGCGCCTGGTCGAGGCGAGCCGGGGCGCGACGCTGGGGCTGTTCTCCTCGAAGCGGGCCGCCGAGGCCGCCGCCGAGCTGCTGCGCGCCCAGACCGACTTCGACATCCTCCTCCAGGGCGAGGAGACCCTCGCGAGCCTCGTGAAGCGGTTCAAGGAGGAGGAGTCGACGTGCCTGCTGGGGGTCATGAGCCTGTGGCAGGGCGTGGACGTGCCGGGCATGACCTGCCGCCTGGTGGTGATGGACCGGATCCCGTTCCCCAGGCCCACCGAGCCGCTCACCGCGGCCCGGTCCGAGGCCGCCGACGCGGCGGGGCGCTCGGGGTTCACGGAGGTGTCGGTCCCGGCCGCGGCGATCCGGCTCGCGCAGGGCGCCGGGCGGCTCATCCGCCGCACCACCGACCGGGGCGTGGTCGCGATCCTCGACTCGCGGCTGGAGACGAGCCGCTCCTACGGGAAGTTCATGCGCGATTCGCTGCCGCCGTTCTGGTACACGACGAAGTCCGACTCGGTGGCCGGCGCGCTCGGCCGCCTCGCGGACGACGCGGCCGAACCGGCCGCGGCGGCCGTGTAGCGCCGGCCCGCGTATCGACGCTCGTGAGTGCCGTTCCGCCACTGGAATAATCCGCCGCCGCCTGGGAACCCGAGGGGCCGCGAATGAACGGCGTCCGTCCGGGCGGTCGGCGCACCCGCCGAAGCCTTAGGTGAACAGAAGATGAATTCAAGTAAAACCTTTGCATAACCCCAGCTTAGAGCGGTTTCGTGGAGTCTCACACAGGCCACTTCGCAAGCTTGTCTCGCGTTCACCTGGATGTTAACTTCGCGGAGACGAATTCCAGCCCTCCTCTGGACCTATCGGTACAGTGAGGACAGACAAAGCGACCGAAAGCAGGGGTGCCCGGTGCGGTTCTCACTGAAGCCTCAGGACGACGCGTTCTACGCCTTCTTCACCGAGGCGGCGGAGAACATCCGCCGCGGCGTGGTGATCCTGGCCGAGCTGGGCGACGACGCGCCCGACTACCAGAAGATCTCCGAGCGCCTCGTCGACGTGGAGCACGACAACGACCAGCTGACGCACCGCCTGTTCAACAAGGTCAACTCCACGTTCGTCACCCCGATGGACCGCACCGACATGTACCACCTGGCCGGGAAGCTCGACGACATCCTCGACCACATCGAGGCCGCCGCCAACCTCGTCTACCTCTACGGCCTCTCCGACCTCCCGGCCCTGCCCCGCGAGATGATCGAGCAGATCACCGTGCTCGCCTCCCAGGCCGACCTGCTCGTCGAGTTCATGCCCAAGCTCAAGGGCCTCAACGCGACCATGCAGGACTTCTGGGTCGAGTGCAACCGCCTCGAGAACGACGGCGACCGCGCCTACCGGATGCTCCTGGTGCGCCTGTACTCCGGCGAGTACCCGGCCCTCACCGTCATGAAGCTCAAAGAGGTCGGCGACGAGCTCGAGGCCGCCTGCGACTCCTTCGAGTCGGTCTCCAACGTCGTCGAGTCGGTCTACGTCAAGGAATCCTGAGCGTGGACAGCGTCCTCATCGCAGTACTGCTCTGCATCGCCGCGGCCCTGCTCTTCGGGTACACCAACGGCTTCCACGACTCCGCGAACGCCATCGCGACCTCCATCTCGACCCGGGCCCTCAAACCGCGGGTCGCGCTCGGCATGGCCGCGGTCGGCAACTTCATCGGCGCCCACCTCGGCGCCAAGGTCGCCCACACCGTCGCCGAGGGCGTCGTGGTCCTCCCCACCGGCATCGAAGGCCTCCTGATCGTGATGGCGGGCTTGCTCGGCGCCATCACCTGGAACTTCATCACCTGGTACTTCGGCCTGCCGACCTCCTCCTCCCACTCCCTGTTCGGCGGCATCGTCGGCGCGACCATGGCCGGCGGCCTCCTCATCGCCGGCAACGCCAACGACTGGGTGCTGTGGGACGGCATCGTCGACAAGATCGTCCTGCCCACGATCGTCTCCCCGGTCGTCGGCTTCGCCCTCGGCTTCCTGGTCATGATCGCCGTCTACTGGATCTTCCGCAAGGGCCGCCCCGACAAGCTCAACCGCGGCTTCCGGCACGCCCAGACCGTCTCGGCCGCCGCCATGGCCCTCGCCCACGGCATGCAGGACGCCGCGAAGGTCATCGGCGTCATCGTCCTCGCCCTGTACGTCGGCGGCTTCCAGGACAGCGCCACGCACATCCCGCAGTGGGTCTACTGGGCCTCCGCCGCCGTCATGGCCGCGGGCACCTACGCGGGAGGCTGGCGCATCATCAAGACCATGGGCCGCAAGATCATCGACCTCGGCCCGCCCCAGGGCTTCGCGGCCGAGACCGTCGCCAGCTCGGTGCTGTACGCCAACACCTGGCTGCTCGGCGCGCCGATCTCCACCACCCACACCATCACCTCCTCGATCATGGGCGTCGGCTCGACCGGCGGCCCGCGCGCGGTCCGGTGGGGCGTGGCCCGCTCGATCGTCATCGCCTGGATCATCACGTTCCCGATCGCGGCCGCGGTGGGCGCCCTGTTCTACCTCCCGATCCAGTTCCTGGGCTGAGCCCCGGGAGACCCTCGCGGCGCTTCGCGGCCCGGCTCCGGCCGGGCCGCATCCGTTTCGCCCGAAGCGCCCGGAAACACCGGTTCGTGGACTAGCGTGAGGGGCATGTCCATCCAGCGCTTCGGGAAATGGGACTTCCGGGCGGTCGAGCCGGCGTCCGCCGCTCGCGCCCTCGACCGACTCAAGGAGCAGGGCGCTCCCGCCGAGCCCGAGCGCGCCGCCGTCGTGGTGCTCCTGCGCGAGGCCCCGCTGCGGGTCTTCCTGCTGCGCCACCCCGCGAAGGAGCCGTTCGCCCTCCCCGTCCTCGACCGCGCGGACCTGCCCGGGATCGGGGTCCGCGAACGCTGGACCCACCTCGACATGGACGGCTCCGGCGGCCGCGTCGTCAACGGCCGCGGCGCGACCCGCGGCGTCCAGTACGGCTTCCCCGGCGGGCGCCACAAGCCCGACGACCCCGACGTGGCCATGACCGGCGTCCGCGCCGTCGAGGAGGAGACCGGCGCGATGGTCGCCCTCCAGCGGGCCTGGGCCCGGTGGGTCACCCCCGAGTACGAGCCGGTGCGGTTCGACTCCTGGATCTACGTCGCCACGCTCGCCGAGGGCTTCCAGCCGCGCATCCGCGTGCGCGAACCCGAGTACGCCACCTGGATCGGCCCCGAGCAGGCGGTGTGCCAGTACGGCGGCCAGATGTCCATGCCCGAGGCGACCACGCTCGCCGAGCTCTCCCGCTACTCCACCGTGGGCGAGGTCTTCGCCTCGGCCGAGCAGCGCGACATGTCGCCGATCCTGCCGCGCGTGAACCTGCGCGAGGGCACCGCCAGCATCGTGCTGCCCGGCGAGGAGGGCTACCCGGCCCACGCCCTCGCCTCGGCATGACGTTCCCGAAACGTCCTTTCCCGAGGCCTTTACCCGATCCGCTTGGCCCACTGCACGTCGGTGCGCACCACCGCGAAGCCCTGCGAGCGGTACAGCTTGACGGCCTTGGCGTTCGACTCGTCGGCGTACAGGTCGACCCGCCGGACGCCCTGCGCCGCAAGGTGCGCGAGCCCGGCCAGGGTCAGCGTCCGACCGAGGCCGGTGCCCTGGGCCCGCGGGTCGACGCCGAGCACGTACACCTCGCCCACGCCGTGCTCCACTTTGGTCCAGTGGAAGCCGAGCATCCCCTGCTCGTCCTCGGCGACGATGAAGCCGCCGGGGTCGAACCAGGGCTCCGCCTCGCGCGCGGCCAGGTCCGCCGCCGTCCAGCGGCCCTGCTCGGGATGGTCGGCGAACGCCGCCGCGTTCACCCGCAGCCACGCCTCCTCGTCGGCCCCCGTGCTGAAGGGCCGCAGGCGGACCCCCTCGGCGAGCCGCGCCGCCGGCGCGTCCCCGGTCGGCCAGCCCCGGCCGGCGCCCTCGGGCCAGGCGGCGGGCCACGCGAAGCCCTCGAGGCCCCGGGAGAACTGGAACAGGACCCGGGCCCGCTCGAAGCCCCTCGATGCCGCGAACGCGCTCGAAGCGGGCCGGTCGCCGTGCGCCCAGACCCGCAGACGCGTGATCTGCGCCTCAAGCCACGCCTCGACCTCCGCGAGCAGCGCGGTGCCCACGCCGCGCCCGCGGTGGTCCGGATCGACCGCCAACTCGGCCTCCGCACCGTCCCCGACCACCGCTGCGCCCGCGTACGCGATGACCGTATCGTCTTGCCGCACAACGAAGTGCATACGCCCTGCCTCCGCAGGTCGGGACAGTGCGAGGGTGGTCTCCTCGTTGAAGGGGGCGATGCCGTCCGCCTCCTCGCAACGCTGCGACATCGTAACGATTTCGTGAATATCCCGACCCGGAAGTGAAGCATGTTGCGCCATGGGGTTACTCTAATGATGGACTCAGCACCGTGCCGGGGTGCTGAGTCCTTTTTCTTGCCTCAGTCAAGGATGTTTCCTGAAGCGCGACAGGCCGTGAGCGGCGCCGTCGCCGGTCCGAGCAGGGAAACCGCGGTGTGATCGTGGTGGCGGAGAGGGTGGGATTCGAACCCACGGTGGGCTTTGACACCCACGGCGGTTTTCAAGACCGCTGCACTAGTCCACTATGCGACCCCTCCAGGGCCCCTTGAGGCAAGCGCCAATCTACCAAACGGCGGCGCGGGCGTCAGCGCTGCTCGGTGCGGACGCAGCAGGTCGAGCAGGTGCGGCTGCCGTCGATGGTGAGCGCGAGGCAGCAGGTGCGGCGCCGGTAGACCAGCCGCCCGGCCTCGTCGGTGGCGATGTCGACCAGGTGGCCCACGTCGAACGCGTCCAGGAGGGTCTTGGCCGCGACCTCGTCGGGCTCGGGCGCGACCTGCGCCATCGAGGCGACCGCGTACGCCAGCCCCGAGGCCAGCGACCCCATGAGGGTCCGCCGCCCGACGCGCACCCGCGCCAGGAACGCGTCCAGGACCGGTTCCAGGTGGTCCTCGAACACGCTCGTCCGCATCCGGTCCAGCAGGTCGCCCTCGTTCGCGGCGACCTCGGCGCCCGGCCCGCCGGCGCACGGGTCGTGCGGCAGGACCAGGAAGCGCGGCCGGACCTGGCGGACCGAGAACATCGGGGCGTCCCGCGACACCGAGAAGACGGTGTTCGCCGCGTCCATGACCGGGACGCGGCGGTCGGCGAGGTAGCCGAGCACGACCGGGGCCACGGCCCAGTAGCAGTAGGTCTTCCACGTGAGCGCCGCGTTGGCGTGCGGGGAGCCGCCCCACAGGGCGGCGGCGGTCCGCATGAGCTCCTCGACCCGCTCGCCCGCGGCCAGTCCGGCGGCGGGGAACGCGGCGGCGCCCGCCGGCGGGGAGCCGTGCAGCCAGCCCTGGAGGCCCGCGACCGGGTGGGGGCTGACCTGGCGTTCGACCCGGTCCGCGAGGTCGCGGAGCGCATCGATCGGCCTCGGCAGGACGGTGCGGCGCTCGGCGACGGGTGCGCTCAGCATGTGAGGGCCTCCGCGTTCACGGGCCGCATGGATACCGCCTCTCGGGTAAGGGATGGCTAACCTTACCCGACCCATGCGATCAACTGTCAAGAAACCGACAGACGCCGCGCCGCCACAGGGTGTAGGGAAGCGAGGTGCCGTGAAGGTGAGCGTCGCCGAGTGGGATGAGTTTCACAGCACCTCGCTACGCATGATCATGCCGCCGGCGGCGACCGGCGCGTCGCACACGCGGTGCGACCGCCCCCGCCGGGTCTGGCACGCTGGTGCGCATGTCGAACCGCCCCGAAGCCGCGCCGCTCCTCACCCCCCGCGTGATCCGGCGCGAAGTGGTCGTCGTCCTGGCGCTCTCCCTGGGGGCCTCGGCGGTCTGGTCGATCGTCGACATCGTCGGCACCCTCACCGAGCCCGGCGGCCTGGCCGACAGCGTCCAGTCGATGAACTCGGCGCGGGCCGAGGCCGAGCGGCCCTGGTACGACCTCGCGCAGCAGCTCGTGAGCCTCACGCTCGCCATGGCCCCCGTGGCGCTCGCCCTGCACCTGCTCGGCCTCGACCGCGGGAACCCCTTCCGCGCCATCGGTCTCGACGCCCGCCGGCCCGCCTTCGACCTCCTCGGCGGCGCGGCCCTCGCCGCGTGCATCGGCATCCCCGGCCTGGGGCTCTACCTGTCCGCCCGCGCACTGGGCCTGAACGCCACGATCAGCGCCACGAACCTGAACGACGTGTGGTGGGCCGTCCCCGTCCTCGTCCTCGCCGCCCTCAAGAACGCGATCGTCGAAGAGGTCATCGGCGTGGGCTACCTCATCACCCGGCTGCGGCAGCTCGCCTGGGGGCCGGTGGCGATCGTCGCGGCCCACTCGCTGCTGCGCGGCACCTACCACCTCTACCAGGGCTTCGGGGGCTTCATCGGCAACGCCGTCATGGGCGCGGTCTTCGCGCTCTGCTTCCTGCGCTGGGGGCGCACGGGCCCGCTCGTGGTCGCCCACCTGCTCCTCGACATCGTCGCGTTCGTCGGGTACCTGCTGGTCGCGCCCCACGTGAGCTGGCTCTGAACCCGCTTGGGGCATCGGCGGCCGAACCGGTATGCTCTGTGCTTGGTACGTGCTTCGGCGCGTCCTGGAGGATTCGCATAGTGGCCTAGTGCGCCCGCCTGCTAAGCGGGTTTCGGGTGATACCCGATCATGGGTTCAAATCCCATATCCTCCGCCACTGACCGCGCTCAGACGCGGTCCACCTGCGGGGACACTGGCGTATTGGACGGTGTCCCCGCAGTCGTCTTCCCGACTTCGCCGATATATGCGAAGAAACCCGCGATCGCGGTATCTGGCCGGCCTTGACCGGGTCTGTCGCTTTGGGATGCGCTCGGTCGATGGTGACGCGGCGGCCTTTAGGTCGTCCGGGCTTCGGGCTGCCCTCATGCGGGAGCCGGTCGGGCGCGGTGGAAGATTCGGCGTTCTGGGGGCAGTCGGTCCGGGCCTCGTATGCGGCCCGCAGCCGCATCGGGCCGGCTGATGGGCGGGGAGTCTTCGCGCCCGGTCGCCTATTCGGTTTGCGGCCGTTTCGTGGCCACCCGCACATGGGCCCGCTCGCCCTGCTTGCCGATCAAGCTGAGGAACTCGACAGGTCCGGCGCTCGTCGCCCCGAACCAGTGCGGCGTGCGCGTGTCGAATTCCGCAGCCTCGCCGGGCTTGAGGCGGAGGTCGTGCTCCCCCAGGACCAGACGCAGCGTGCCGTTGAGGACGTACGCCCAGTCGAAGCCTTCGTGGCTGCGCACTTCCGGCTCGCGGTCGTCGGAGCCGGTCGGCAGGATGAACTTGTACGCCTGGATGCCGCCGGGCCTGCGTGTCAGCGGCAGCACGGTCGACCCGTCTTTGCAGACGAGGGGCCGCAGGTTGACCCGCGGATCCCCGGTGGGCGGCGCGTCGACGAGCTCGTCGAGCGTGACGCCGTGCGCGCGGGCCAGCGGCAGCAGCTGCTCGAGCGTGGGTCGCCGCAGCCCGGCTTCGAGTCGCGAGAGCGTGCTCGCCGAAATGCCGGTCTCGGCGGCGAGGTCGGTGAGCGTGACCTCGCGGGCCTGCCGGAGGCGCTTCAGACGCGGCCCGACCGCGTCGAGCGTGCGTTCAAGTCCGTCGTTCATTCGTCCATGATCCTCGATAATTTGCCGATCGGCAAGATTACTTGCTCGTTCGTCAAAGCGGGTCCATCCTTGGCCATGCCACCGAACACGATGAAAGGGCAGGTCACCGCGATGACGCACGACAACGCAGAGCACCACGAATTCGACCGGGACTACTGGGAACGGCATTGGGGCGACGCACGCCCGATGACCGAGAACCCGAACCCGCACCTCGTGGCCGAGATCGCCGACGCGGAGCCGGGCAGCGCCCTGGACGCGGGCTGCGGCACCGGGACGGAGGCGATCTGGCTTGCTGCCCGCGGATGGCGGGTGACAGCCGTCGACATCACCGCAGCACCCCTCGAGCAGGCCGCGAAGCGAGCCGCTCGAGCCGGCCTCGCCGACCGCGTCGACTGGATCGCCGCCGACCTCGTCGACTGGGAACCGAGCAGCCCGTTCGACCTGGTCACGACCCACTACGCCCACCCGGCCATGGCGCAACTCGACTTCTACGCGCGCATCGCGGCCTGGGTCGCGCCCGGAGGGACGCTGCTCATCGTCGGCCACGCCGCCGCGGACGGCCACCACCGCGATCGGGGCAGCGCCCACGGACACCACCCCGCCCAGGCCACGGCGACCGCGCCCGGCATCACCGCCCGACTCGACACCGAGGCCTGGACGGTCGTCACCGCCGAGGAACGGCAAGGCGCCGTCATCGACTCCCACGGCCGGAGCCACCCGCTGCGCGACGTCGTCGTCCGCGCCGTCCGCGAGTGACCCGCGGGCGCCCGAGCCCCCGAACTCCGGTGCCCGCGTCCGTCCCATGCCCGAACCGCACCACTCGACCGCAGCCTGAAAGGAATCCGCCCGTGGTCCTCTCCACCGCAGTCCCTCCAGCCGAATCCACCATCGACGACCCGCGCCGCCGCCGCGCGGTCCTCATCACCGTATGCATCGCGCTCATGGCCGTGATCGCCTCGGTCACGGGGTTGAACGTCGCCCAGCCGGACCTCGCCGTCCAGTTCGGCGCCTCCCAGTCCACCGTCCTGTGGATCATCAACACCTACACGATCGCGCTGGCCGCCCTGCTCCTGCCGCTCGGCGCGCTCGGCGACCGTCTCGGGCGCCGCCCGGTCCTGCTCGCGGGCCTGCTCGTCTTCGGCGCGGCCAACGTGGCCGGCGGGCTCGCGACCTCCTCGGAGGCGATGATCGCCGCCCGGCTCGCCAGTGGCGTCGGCGCGGCGATGATCATGCCGGTCACCCTCGCCGTCATCACTTCGACGTTCCCGCAGCAGGAGCGCTCTCGCGCGATCGGTGTCTGGACGGCCGTCGCCGGAGGCGGCGGCATCCTCGGCATGTACCTTTCGGCGCTGCTCGTCGACGTGGCGGATTGGCGGTGGCTGTTCGCGCTCCCGGTCGCGCTCGTCGCGGTCGCCTTCCCCTTGACATTGCGGTTCGTGCCGAACTCGAGGGAGCGCTCGCCGCACCGGTTCGACGTGGTCGGTTCGCTCGCGTCAGTGGTCGCCGTGGTCGGGCTCATCCTCATGCTGCATGAAGGGCCGGCGAGCGGTTGGACCGCGACGCCGACGCTGCTGAGCCTCGCGGTGGGCGTCGCGGGCGCGATCGCGTTCGTCGTCTGGGAGCGTCGGCACCGCGCGCCGCTGCTGGAGGTGCGGCAGTTCCGCGATCGCGGCCTCGCGAGCGGTTCGGTCACGCTCTTGGCGGTGTTCGGGGTGCAAGCGGGGATCTTCGTGGTCATGTTTCCGTTCTTCCAGTCGGTTCTCGGCTGGTCCGGGCTTCGTTCCACCTTGGCGCTCTTGCCGATGATGGTGCTGATGATGGCGGCCTCGGCACTCGCGCCGCGCGTGGCCGCCCGTGCCGGCGCGCGTTCGACGATGGCCGCCGGTGTCGCGCTCTGCGCAGGGGGCCTGGCGACGATGGCGGTGTTCGTGTCCGTCGACGGCGGCTACTTGTCGGTACTGCCGGGCATGCTGGTGATGGGACTCGGCATGGGACTCTCGATGACACCGTCCACCGAAGCCATCACGCTCGCCTTGCCCACGGAGCGGCAGGGCGTCGCCTCCGCTTTGAACGACGTGACACGGGAGTTCGGCACCGCGCTCGGCATCGCACTCCTCGGCGCGGTCCTGTCCGCCGGGTACCGAAACGCGATCGACGACCGTATCGGGGACCTCGACGGGCCCGCCGGCGACGCTGCCCGCGCGGGTATCGGCACCGCCCTCACCGCCGAGGGACCCCAGGCCGAAGCACTGTTCCGGGCCGCCCAGGAGGCCTTCGTCGCCGGATGGCGGCACGCCATGTGGGCAGGCGTCGCCGTCATGGCCGTCCTGTTGGTCCACGTGCTCGCCAGGGGCCCGAAACCACGGGCCTGACCCAGGGCGTCGCCACCGTCCCGTCTCGATGCCGGTGGAATCGATCACGCAATACGAATACCGAAATAAACGCGCACACCGTTGCAGGACAAGGAAAGAGGGATCATCAATGCGATGATCCCTCATATCCTGTATGTCCGATTCAATAGGGGGATTCGAACTCGTGGCCTTCGGCCGGTGCTCCGGTGCCCTCCGTTCGAATCCGGTGCCGTCCTCTGACGAAGATGCACAGAGGCTGCAGCCCCTTTTAGACTGAGGCCGGTTCATCGGCCGGGGCGGGCGCGCGGCCGTGCCTGGACTTCGGCCGAGCCTGTCACCACTGGCGGTGGACGGTCGCCTTGGGGCCGGTCACCAGGCTGGCCGGTGGAACGTCATCGGCCACGACTGCGCCGGCGGCGATCACGGCGTCGCGGCCGATGCGCACTCCGGGCAGGATTGTGGCCCCGGCGCCGATCCAGACGTTCTCCTCGACGGTGATGGGCGCGCCGCTGAGCCACCCCCGCCGTTCTTCGGGGTCGACCGGGTGGCCGACGGTGATGAAGGTGGCCTTCGGGCCGATCATGGTGCGCTCTCCGATCCGGATGCCCGCGTAGTCCAGGAACGTGCAGTTCTGGTTGATGAACACCCGCTCGGCCAGGTCGAGGTTCAGGCCGTGGTCGGTGTAGAAGGGCGGATAGATCGTGACCCGCTCCGGCAGCGGTCGACCGAGGAGCTGTTCGAACAGTTCGGCCTTGCCCGCTTCGTCGTCGAAGGGCAGGACGTTCAGGCGGGAGGTGAGTTCGGTGGCACGCAGGACCCGTTCGGACATGGCCTTGAACTCGGGGCTGCGGATGCGCATGAGGCGGTCGCTGGACATGCTGCAAACCTTTCGGGTGCATCGGCATCGGGAGCTGGACGAGACTCACTAGACGCCGTCGGGACCGCCGAGTCAAGCGAGAAAGCGATACGCGCGCACGCCGCCCGAACGAATCGTCGACGTCGCGACATGCCCGGTAACCGGGCAACTAGCGCAGACGCAGGAGGCCGTGCCCGCGATCGCGGCCGAGTGCTGCGGCCGGTAGCGGTCTTCGATTCCATCGGCGGCGGTCAGCGCAGCGCGTTCAGCTCGTCGAGGGCGCGATGGCCGCGCTCGACCACCTCCGGAACGGCATCGTGACGCCCGTGGCGGACGGGGATCTCGAGCATGTGGAGGACCTGCGCCGCTGCGAGCACCGCCGCCCCCTCGCCGCCGACCAGGTCGAGGATGCTCGTCCACAGTCGTCTTCGGACACCGTCCAGCAGCGGATCCTGGAAGGAGTACCACACGAGGGCGGCGAGATCGGTCGCCCGCGTGCCGCTGCCTGCGTTCCCGATGTCCACGACCGCGACCACCGCTCCATCACGGACCAGGACGTTGCCGGGGGTCGCGAGATCGGCGTGGACCATGTCGGGCGCCTCGGGCGGCGGCGGGGCGTCGGCGCACATGAGCCGCAGCCGCTCGACCAAGGCCGACACCGCGGAAGAGTACCCCCAGAGCCCGGCCACGGACTCGCGGAGAAGCGACTGCTCGGGCGTCTCGTCGAACTCCGGTCCGGCGGCAGCCGATCCCTGGCCGGTGGCGACCCGCCAGGCGTACGACCAGTGGTCGTAGGGCTCGGAGGCCTGGCCGGCCTGGAGTTCGATGATCGCCATCAGCTGCTCGACGAGGGGCGGGGTCAGCTCCGGCGCGGGAGCCGCGTCGACGAAGTCCATCAGATGCCACACATGCGCGGCGGTGGCCCCCACCGCCCGCCAGGCCGGGGTGGGATAGCCGCGCCCGCGCATGTGCTCGACCACTCTCTGGGCCCGCAACGTCTCGTCCAGGTGGCCGGGGCGCGCCCTGGGCACCGCCTTGAGCACTGCGTTCGCCCCTCCGGCCAACTGGACGCGCACGGCGCCCCCGTTGACGCCTCCGGGCAGGCGACCGAGAGGTGTGACCTCTGCCCCGACCACGCCGGCCACGTCGTCCAGGACCTCGGCCGGCGGCGCTTCGGGATTCATGCTGTCCTCGCAAATCCAATCTCCGCCAAGCGGCCTCGGCCGAAGAACTCGTAGCCCGCCTCCCGCAGCGGGTCTCGGATGGTGTCCGATCACGGGCGCCGGTCCCATGTCCTCCGCCGACGGTCTCGCCGCTACGGCTCATCCTCCGGTTCGTCGTTCTCGCGCTGCCGTTCGGCTCGCATTTCGGACCAGCGCTGGAGTCGCTCGCCGATCCGGGCCTCGTCCCCGTTGGCGGTGGGCCGGTAGTAGGTCTCGCGGTCCATGCCGTCGGGGAAGTAGTCGGCGCCGGAGAAGCCGTCCTCGGCATCGGGATCGTACCGGTAGCCCTCGCCGTAGCCGAGCCGCTTCATGAGGCCGGTGGGGGCATTGAGGATGTGGGCGGGCGGGGCGAGCGAGCCGGTCTCGCGGGCGCGCTTGCGGGCGGCGCCGAAACCGCGGTAGACCGCGATCGACTTCGGCGCGGTCGCGAGGTAGACGACGGCCTGGGCGATCGCCAGCTCCCCTTCGGGGGAGCCGAGCCGCTCGTAGACGTCCCAGGCGGCGAGGGCCTGCCGGACCGCGTGCGGGTCGGCGGTGCCGACGTCCTCGGTGGCGAACCTGGTGATGCGGCGGGCGATGAACAGCGGGTCCTCGCCGCCCTCGAGCATCCGCGCGAGCCAGTACAGGGCCGCGTCGGGGTCGGAGCCGCGCATCGACTTGTGGAGCGCGGAGATCAGGTTGTAGTGGCCCTCCTGGGCCTTGTCGTAGACGGGGGCGCGCTTCTGGACCTGGGCGGCGAGCCCGGCGACGTCGAGCGGCGCGGTGCCCTCGGGGAGCGCGAGGAGCTGCTCGGCCATGTTGAGCAGGTAGCGGCCGTCGCCGTCGGCGAGCGCGAGGAGCGCCTCCCGCGCCTCGGGTTCGAGCGGCAGGGGCCGCCCGGTCTCGGCCTCGGCGCGGTCGGCGAGCGTGCGCAGCGCGGCGTCGTCGAGCCGTCTGAGGACGAGCACCTGGCAGCGCGACAGGAGCGCGCCGTTGAGCTCGAAGCTCGGGTTCTCGGTCGTGGCGCCGACGAGAACGACGGTGCCGTCCTCGACGTAGGGCAGGAAGCCGTCCTGCTGGGCGCGGTTGAAGCGGTGGATCTCGTCGACGAACAGCATGGTGCCCTGCCCGGTCTCGCGGCGCTGCCGGGCCGCTCGGAAGACCTTCCGCAGGTCGGCGACGCCGGAGAACGTGGCCGACAGCGGTTCGAACGCCAGGTTCGCCCGCTCGGCCAGGAGCCGGGCGATCGTGGTCTTCCCGGACCCCGGCGGTCCCCAGAGAATCTGGGAGACGAGCCGGCCGCGCCCGACCATGCGCCCGATCGGCGCGTCGGGGGCGAGCAGGTGGTCCTGGCCGACGACCGCTTCGAGGGACTGCGGCCGCAGGCGGTCGGCGAGCGGCCGGGGAGGTTCGCCGCCGAACAGCGGCAGGGCCGGAGGGTCGGTGCTCACCGGCGGCTCCGCTCGACGCGGGGACCGCCGGCCCGAAGCCGTTTCGCATCCATGGCCGTATCCTCCTCCCCCCGCGGTGGCGCCGCACGCCGAACGGCGCCACCGCCCGGGAGGCGCTAGGCCCCCGGGGCGTCGCCGAAGTCGTCGATGCGGAGGCGTTCGCCGCCGCGCAGGGCCGATTCGTGGGCCACGACGCCCGGGAGCGTGTACCGCGCGGCCACCCAGGCGTTCACGCTCGGCAGCGTCCGCTCGTTCACGGCGGTCACGAAGTCGTGCACGAGCAGCTGGTGGCTGCCCATGTGCCCGTTGCCGAGGCCCTTGAACTCGGCCGGGAGGGCGGCGGTGTCGTGCACGGGCGCGTGCCCGGAGATGAAGGAGTCGTGCAGCCTCGGGTCCACCCCGGCCAGCCCCGGGTCGTCGGCCCCGCTGGCCGACCCGGGGCGCACCAGGTCGGAGAGGTCGTGCAGCGGACCGGACCGGTCGTGCCACAGCGTGGACCGGGCGCCCTGCTCGAGGATGCCCTCGGTGCCGTAGAAGGTGAACCGCGACTCGGGGACGCCCTCGGCGAGGCCGACGCGGCGGAACTCGTTGGTGCGCATGCTTCCCCCGTCGGCCGTCTCGAACAGCGCGGTGGCGTTGGAGAAGTCGTTGTCGAACATGCTCACGGACCGGTCGAACACGCCGTCGCCGCGCCGGTCGGGCACGCCCACGGCGCTGACGCTGACCGCGTGGGTGCTCCAGGCGCCGAGCACGCCGCCGATGGCGTGGGTGGGGTACTTCATGGGCGGGAAGCTGGCGGTGCGCTTCCACTCGGCGCCGCCGCTGTACTGGTAGGCCGCGTAGAAGCCGTGGTCCATGTCGTGCACGTAGTCGCCCTCGGCGTAGAAGAGGCGCCCGAACGCCCCTGCGGCGGCCTTCTGTCGGGCGAGCACGGTGGCGGGGTGGTAGAAGCTGGTCTCGCCCATCATGTAGGTGAGGCCGGTCTCCTTGACGGCGTCGATGATCGCGCCGATCTCCTCGACCGTGAAGGCCATCGGCACGGCGGAGTAGACGTGCTTGCCCGCGCGCAGCGCCCGCACCACGAGCGGCCCGTGCGTCCACCGCTGGGTGAAGACCGCGACGGCGTCCGCGTCCGAGGCGAGCATCGCGTCGAAGTCCTCGGCCGTCCCCGCCAGGCCGAGCTCGCCGACGAGGGTCGCGGCGCGGTCGGGGAGGAGGTCGGTGACGGTGACGCGGGAGACCCCGGGGTGGGCGTTGAACAGTTTCGCGAACGCGCCGGCGAACTGCCCGGCGCCGACGATGCCGATTGAGAACACGGTGAGACTCCATGGTCAGGGGGACTGGTCGAAGGCGGCGGGTGGCGGCCGCCGCATCACGGTATAGGTTTCGATTCGAGAAGTCTTCACCGATTGGAACGAGTCTTTCTTGGATCCTCAGATCGCGATCGCCCCGCCGGAGCTGGTGGGCTGGGCCGGGCGCCCCATCCTCATGGACGCCGCCCACCAGCACGACGACCTGGAGATCAACTTCGTCGCCGAGGGCGGCACGATGCTCTACCTGTTCGGCGGCGAGCCCGTCGAGATCGCCCCGGGCTCGGTGGCGGCGTTCTGGGCGGCCGTGCCCCACCAGCTCGTCGCGAACGGGGCGACCCGGGCGCACTGGGTGCATGTGCCGTTCGCGACCTTCCTGGGCTGGGGCCTGCCGACCGCGCTGGTCGGCCGGCTGCTCTCGGGGACGCCGCTCATCGCCCCGCCCTCGGCGGCCATGGCCTCGGACCCGGCGAACTTCACCCAGTGGGCCGCCGACCTGGCCAGCGCGCGGCCCGAGCGCCGCCGCATCCTGCTGCTCGAGGTCGAGGCGCGGGTCCGGCGCCTCGCGCTGGACGCGCCGCAGGGGCCGGCGGCCGAGTACTCGGGCGGCGACCCGGCGCTGCGCCATGTCGTCACGATGGTCCGGCACCTCGCCGAGCACTTCCGCGAACCGCTGACGGTCGCCGACGTCGCCGCCGCGGCGAGCCTGCACCCCAACTACGCGATGGCGCACTTCGGCAAGATCGTGCGCACCACGATCATCGACTACCTCACGCGGTGCCGCCTGGCCGAGGGGCGGCGCCTGCTCGTCACCACCGACCTCCCGATCGCGACCGTGGCGGCCGAGTCCGGCTTCAGCTCGGTCAGCCGGTTCTACGCCGCGTTCAAGACCGGGTGCGGCGTCCCGCCCGCCGCGTACCGCCGCCAGCACCGGTAGCGCCGCGGCACCGGGTCACCTGCGCCAGAACAGGTGGTGCGCCACGCCGCTGGGGCTCGGCACGACCTCGTGGTGGAAGCGGTCGTCCAGCTCCTGCGGGGACTTCCACAGCCGCGACCCCGCTCCGATCGAGACCGGCGAGACCGCCACGTGCAGGGTGTCGACGAGGCCGGCGTCGAGGAACGACCGGATGGTCGCGGCCCCGCCGCCGAGCCGCACGTCCTTGCCGTCCGCGGCCTCCCGCGCCAGCGCGAGGGCGGCGGCGGGGTCGGCGTCGATGAAGTGGAACGTGGTGTCGGCGAGCGTGAACGAGGGGCGCGTGTGGTGGGTCAGCACGAACACCGGCGTGTGGAACGGCGGCTCCTCGCCCCACCAGCCGCGCCACCCGTGGTCCTTCCAGGGGCCCCGGTGGGGGCTGAACTTGTTGCTGCCCATGATCTCGGCGCCGATGTTGCGGGAGAAGTCCCGGGTGAAGTAGTCGTCGAGCCCGCGGCCGCCGCCCGGTTCGGTGCGGTTGGGCCAGCTCGCCGTGGCCCCGGCCCAGGCGAACATCGCGCCGGGGTCGGCGGTGCCGAACGGCCGCTCGAGGCTCTGGTGCTCGCCGGCGCCGAACCCGTCCTGCGAGACGGTGAAGTTCTGGACTCTCAGAAGCTGGCTCATGCGGTCCTCTTGTCGTGGTGGTGACGGGGTGACGGTGATGAGACTCCGCGGGCCGCCGGTATTCATCGCCGCGGCCGATATCTCCGCTACCCGGCGAGCGGCTGCGCTCCGACGGCGGCCAGCAGGCGCAGCTTCTCGTGGGTCTCGCTGCCGGGGACGGCGGTGTAGACGAGCAGCGAGTGGGCGTGGCCCGGGTCGACGAGGTGCTGGCAGTGGAGCTCGAGCGCGCCCACCTCGGGGTGCGCGAAGCGCTTGACCTGGCCCGGGCGGACGCCCACCTCGTGGCCGGCCCAGAGCCGCCGGAACTCCTCGCTCCGGTCGAGCAGCAGCTCGGCGAGGTGCGCGGCCCGCGAGTCGGGCCCGCGCAGCGCCAGGACCTCGCGCAGCCCCGAGGCGTACATGCGGCTCAGGAACGCGTGCTCCTCGGGCGCGTAGCGCCGCCGCACCTCGGGCATCGTGAACCACCGGTAGCCGAGGCTGCGCTCGGGCCCGCTGTAGGCGGTCGTGTCGCCGGTGAGGGCGACGCCCAGCGACGTCTGCCGCAGGGTCTCGCCCAGCTCGGTCACGATCTCGGCGGGCGTGTCGCCGAGGCGGTCGAGGACGCGCAGGAGCCCGGGGCTGATGTGCTCGCCCACCACGCCGCTCACCGGCGGCCGGTGCCCGGCGAGGCGGAACAGGTGGTCGCGCTCCATGTGCGACAGGTGCAGGCCCTGGGCGATCGAGGCGAGCATCTGCTCCGAGGGCTGCGGCCCGCGCCGCCGCTCGAGCCGGGCGTAGTAGTCGACCGACATGTGGCACAGCGCCGCGACCTCCTCGCGACGCAGGCCCGCCGTCCTGCGGCGGGGGCCGCGCGGCAGCCCCGCGTCCTCCGGTTGCAGCGCCTCGCGGCGCGTCCGCAGGAAATCGGCCAGTCCGGCGCGGTCGATCACGGCGTTCCCCCTTCTCGCGGATCGCTCCATGTATACCGTCCCGGACGGGGCGCAGCCACGGCCCGCCGATCCCCCTCTCGTGGCCGGCCCGGGGATCAGCGGATCGGGAGGCCCTGGACGGGGGCCGCCGTGTCCGGGACCGTGGTGGCCGGGAGACGAGCCAAGGAGCAGCGCGATGACACGCACGATCGACATCACCGTCCCGGACCTGTCGGGGAAGCGGGCGGTGGTCACCGGGGCCAGCGACGGCATGGGGCTGGGCATCGCCGAGCGCCTCGCCGCCGCGGGGGCGGAGGTGGTCATGCCCGTCCGCAATCTCGAGAAGGGCGAGCGCGCGGCCGAGCGGATCCGCCGGGCCGCGCCGGGCGCGGCGGTCTCGCTGCGCCGCCTCGACCTGTCGTCGCTGGAGTCGGTCGCGGCCCTCGGCGACACCCTGCGCGGCGAGGGGGACCCGATCCACCTGCTGGTCAACAACGCGGGGGTGATGACGCCGCCGGACCGGCAGACCACCGCGGACGGATTCGAGCTCCAGTTCGGCACCAACCACCTCGGGCACTTCGCGCTCACCGCCCGCCTGCTGCCGCTGCTGCGGGCGGGCCGGGCCCGCGTGACCTCGCAGGTGAGCGTCGCGGCGCGCAGCGGCGCCGTCAACTGGGACGACCTGAACTGGGAGCACGGCTACCGCGGGCAGCGCGCCTACAGCCAGTCGAAGATCGCGTTCGGGCTGTTCGGCCTCGAGCTGGAGCGGCGCAGCAGGGCCCGCGGCTGGGGCGTCACCAGCAACCTCGCCCATCCGGGCGTGGCCCCCACCAGCCTCCTGGCCGCCCGCCCGGAGCTCGGCCGCGGCCGCGACACGCCCCAGGTCCGCCTCATCCGGTGGCTCTCGGCCCGCGGGATCCTCCTGGGCACCGTCGCGACCGCGAAGCTGCCCGCGCTCATGGCCGCCACCGACCCCGCCGCGAAGCCCGGCGCCCTCTACGGTCCCAGCGGCCCCGGCCACCTCGGCGGCCCGCCCGCCGAGCAGCGGCTGTATCCGCCGCTGCGCAGCGCCGACGAGGCCGCGCGCGTCTGGGAGGTCTCGGAGCGGCTCACCGGGATCGAGGTCGCCGCCTGAGGCCCCGGCAGGGGAGGCGGGGGTCCGCGACCCGGAGAGGAGACGCCGGGCCGCGGACATCGTGGAGGTTCAGGACGCGGGGCCGCGCTTAATCGGTCTCGTCCTGGTCGCACTGCTTCCACGCGAAGTGGAACACGGTCTCGATGTCGCCATCGGTCGAGTCCATCGCGAGGAAGCTCTTCAGGGTGGGGTCGTCGCCCGCGCTGACGCGCAGCTCGGTGTTGATGTTGAAGTTGCGCTCTTCACCGCAGGGCCTGTAGACGACCTGGTCCACCTCGACCTCGTCGGTGAACTGCCAGTTGTCGCTGAGCGGTCCCGACAGCCGGTGGGTGGAGCTGGTGGTCTGGGACATGCCCGAGAAGTAGTAGCTCGCCCGCTGCATGCCGCTGGCGCCCTCCTCGAGGTGCCCGAAGCCGCGGTAGTCGGTCTTCGCGATCGCGTAGGTGAAGCCCGACGGGACGTTCACGATCAGGTTGAGCTGGCAGTTCTTGCGGAAGTCGGTGGGGTCGGAGTTGCCGCCGGCCTGCGCCAGGTAGTCGCTGTAGGTCACGGTGAACGAGGTGTTGCCCTCGTTGACCGCGACGGCCGTGGTGTCCTGGGGGCACCCCGAGCCGTTGACCGTGGCGATGTCGATGACGATCTGGTCGGGGGGCGCGTTGGTGAAGTGCGGGGCGGCCTGCGCGGGGCTCGCCAGCACCAGGGTCGCCAGGGCCAGGGCCCCGACGAGCACCGATGCCTTGCGGATGAGTTTCATGATGATCCCTCTCAAATGGTGGAGGTTGGGCGATGTCGGCCGACGGGCGGCGACATGGGGACCGGGTGGGGACGCGCCGCGGGTGAGCGGGCGGGCAGGACTCCGACGGAGTGCCTGGAGGCGGATCGGCGGAGTGGGTTTTGTCCGACTCGCCTGATCCATACATATATATATACATCAATGTCTAAGGGGTCAAGGATTTCACAGGAATTGATCACAGATTGTCCAATGAGGCTAGTGATACGGTTATTGACACGCGGTGGAATCCGGTTCAAGGCAGGCAAGAGTGCCCCGTATCATCGACACATGATCGGTGTTATCAGTGTTCAGAAGGCCTGCTGTTTCCGAAAAGATCGTGAAGCATCAATTCCGCGCATGCGGATCCAGCGCATCCGCGCCTCGGATGAGGAGCGGATGCGCCAGCGCGTATTCAGTACTCGGTCTGGTCTCAGGCCGCTTTAACCGCAGCGTTTCCAGGCGAAGTGGAAGACGGTCTCGATGCTGCCCCGCGACGAGTCCATCGCCATGAAGCTGCTCAGGCCGGGGTCGTCGCCGGCGCTCACCCGGAGCTCGGCGTTGATGTTGAGGTTCCGCTGCTCCCCGCAGGGCTGGTAGACCAGCTCGCTCCCGGCGGCCCTGTCGGTGAACTGCCAGCCGCCGTTGTAGGGGCCGCTCAGCTGGTGGGAGGAGCTGGTGGTCGCGGACTCGCCGCTGAAGTAGTAGCTCGCCTGCTGCATGCCGGTGGCGCCGCGCTCGAGGTGCCCGAAGCCGCGGTAGTCGGCCCTGGCGATCGCGTAGGTGAAGCCCGAGGGGATGTTCACGACCAGGTTGAGCTGGCAGTTCTTGCGGGAGTCGACGACGTCGGTGCCGCCGCCCGCCTCGGCGAGGAACTGGTCGTAGGTCACGGTGAAGGCGGTGTTGTCGCCGTTGACCTCGGCCTCGGCGGTGCCCCGCGGGCAGCCGGAGCCGTTGACGGTGGCGACCTCGACGGTGATCTTGCCGCCGGGGGTCTCGGTGGGTCGGACGTCGGCCTGCGCGGGGCCGGCCAGCATGACGGCGGCCAGGCCGGCCGCTCCCGCGAGCAGCGGGATCTTTCGGAGAACTGTCATTGGATTACTTTCTGGGATAAGGGAGAACAACGTCGACTGCTCCACTGCGGGTTCGCGATCGGAGCCGGTGCGCCGCCCATGCAGAGACCTGGGAGCGCTTCCAATCGGCATGCGGGGAGATCGGGGTTCCGATTGTGTCGAGGGTGCCCAATCCGTGTATCTAGGTATATACATAGAGGACTATTTAGTCAAGATGTATTGAACTGTTCATATTAGATTTACTCGGGAGGTAAGAGGGCAAACAGTGAATCAGATGAGCATTCTGGTCAATCTGATGGGGGTGGGGCCAGGTTGGCCATCGTGGACGGGCTAACGGGAGGGGGCCGGCGGACCGCGCCCCGGTGCCGAAGCGGGCACGCGAGTCCACTGAGGTCGGAGTTCCGCCGTCCGCGTTCCGTGAAAAGCGGGGGTTTCACGTATATCGATTTCATATCGAAATGCGACATGTCCGTGAGAGCGATTCCACAGTTGTGCACGCAATTCGTGCGATCGGGCTCGCCGCGATCGCCCGGTCCGGCCGAGAGTGGGACGACAATGCTTCCGAACTGCGATAACTTGTTACCACCGCGAGGCCGTACACTCCCGCGCGACGGCGACCCCGCCGCACGTCCGGCCCCGCGCACCGGCCGTCCGGAGCGTTCCCGATCGGGTCGCGCCGACCGATTCGCGACCGCAACCCGGGATGCGCGCATTTAACTGGAAATGACCACCTCCTCACGCGACCCGCCGATCCGCTCGATTGTCGGCCCCCTGCGGCATTCGCCGTCCTCGACATCGGCCACCGGCGGGACCGGTCATCCCTCACATCGAAAGCAGTCCGAAATGACCAAGAGGCGAAATCTCCCCGCCATCGTCGCCACAGCGGCCCTGGCGGCATCGGCGTGCACCGACGGCGACGGCACCGAGAGCAGCGGCGACCCGCGCAGTCTGTCGATCGACGAGTTCCCCCGCAAGGAGACCCTGTACACGACCGGTTCGGCCTGGGGGCCACCCTCCGACTTCAACACGGTCACGACGAGCCAGGTCACCGGCCTCAACGGCCTGGGCTACGAGAGCCTCTTCCTGTTCGACACCGTCGAGCAGCGGCTCTCCCCCTGGCTGGCCGAGTCGGGGGCGTGGACCGGCGACCGCGAGTTCGAGCTGGCCCTGCGGAGCGGGATCACGTGGAGCGACGGCAGGTCGCTGACCGCCGAGGACGTCGCCTTCACCTTCGAGCTCGGCAAGATCGAGGGCGTGCCGTACGGGAACGTCTGGGACTGGCTGGAGTCGGTCGAGCTCATCGACGACCTGACGCTCAAGTTCCGCTTCAGCGAAGCCCGCCACCAGGAGTGGGACAACTTCCTGTACGCCAACGAGATCCTCCCGAAGCACGTCTTCGAGGCCTACTCCGAGGAGGACCTCATCAACGGCGCGCTCGACGACGACCCGGTCGTCTCGGGCCCCTACCGGGTCCACAGCTACGACGAGCAGCGCATCGCCTGGATCAAGCGGGACGACTGGTGGGCCACCGAGGCGCTCGGCCTCGAGGTCAAGCCCAGGTTCATCGTCGACCTCGTGACCCCCGGCAACGCCGACACCCTCAACATGCTCATCGAGGGCCGGCTCGACCTGGCCAACAACTTCCTGCCGGGCATCGCCGACTTCCTGGCGGGCGAGCCGGAGCTGAGCACCTACTACGACAAGCCGCCGTTCATGATCGCCGCGAACACGGCGATGCTCATCCCGAACACGACGCGCAAGCCCCTCGACGACCCCGAGTTCCGCCGGGCCATCGCCTTCGCCATCAGCCCGGGCGAGATCGTCGACTCGGTGTACGGGAGCATGGTCAGCGAGGCGAGCCCGACCGGGCTGCTGCCGATCTGGGAGCGCTATTTCGACCCCGACGTGCTCGACGAGGAGGGCTTCGCGTTCGAGCCGTCCGAGGCGATCGCCATCCTGGAGGCGGCCGGGTACGCCGACGAGGACGGCGACGGCTTCGTCGAGACCCTCGACGGCGAGAAGATCGAGATGAAGCTCATCGTCCCGGCCGGCTGGACCGACTGGGAGGACGCCGCCCGCTCGATCGCCCGCGGCCTCCAGGACGTGGGCATCAACGTCGTCGAGGAGTACATCGAGGCGGCCGAGGTCGACGCCGCCCGCGGCAGCGGCGAGTTCGACCTGCTCATCAACAACTACAGCGGCATCACCAACTCCCCGTGGAGCCACTACCGGTACCTGTTCGAGCTGCCGGTCCGCGAGACGCAGGCCAACGGCAACTTCTCCCGCTGGGAGAGCGAGGACGCCTGGGAGCTGACGCAGGAGCTGGCCACGGTCGCCACCGACGACCCGCGCTACCCCGAGCTCATCGCCGAGCTCGAGCGGATCTCGCTGCGGGACCTCCCGGCCATCCCCATCTGGTACAACGGCGCGTGGTCGCAGGCGAGCAACGCGGTGTGGACCGACTGGCCCGCCGACGGCTCCGACGGCTCCGCCGTCTACGCGAACCTCTGGAACGAGATGTGGGGCCTGGGCGCGGTGCTGATGCTGACCGAGATCAGGCCCGTCGAGTAGGGGGTAGACCGTCCGTTCGGGACGCCGCGCCGCCGGGAGCCCCCGGCGGCGCGGCGTCCCGCTGCCGGCAGGACACGTCTCCGAAAAAATCCTCGGATCGCTGCGTCGTCCGGTCCTCGCCGTTCGTGTGAGGGGTGCGATCGACCCGACCGCGCGTCAATCCCTGGAATCGAGGAACCGGATGGCTGCAAGCTCGCTGGCACCATCGTCCGACATGTACCGAACGTCCCTCACGGCCGCGTCCCGGCCCGACTTCGACGGCTTCTACGCCGCCAACGTCAACCCGATCACCGCCCAGATCCGCGCCTACGTCGGCGATCTCGCCGAGGCCGAGGACCTGGTCGCGGAGGCCTTCTGCCGGGCGCTCGGACGCTGGAGGACCATCAGCGCCTACGACAACCCCGCCGTCTGGGTGCGGCGGGTCGCCTGGAACCTGGCCACCTCGAGGCTGCGCCGTCGCGCGGTCCTGCGGCGGCTCCTGCTGCGCCAGCGGCCGGCGCACGTGGAAGGGCCCCGGCCGGACCGGATCGACCTGGAGCAGGCGCTGGCCGAGTTGAAGGAGCGGCACCGCAAGGCGGTCGTCCTCTACTACCTGGCCGACATGACCACGGCGGAGATCGCCGAGCAGGAGGGCGTGGCCGAGACGACCGTCCGCTCCTGGCTCACCAGAGGAAGGGCGGCGCTCGCCGAGCGCCTGCGCATCGACGAGCCCGAGGAGCGGCAGTGAACCCCCAGCAGAGCGATCCCCTGAGCACCATGTTCGACCGGTACGCCGAGGTCACCGCCGCCGAGGCGGCCCCGCCCGCCGCCGGGCGGCTGCGGACGCGGCTGCGGCGCCGCCGGAGCGCGCGCGCCGCCGCGGCCGGAGTCGCCGCGGCGCTCCTGGCGGTCCCCGCGGGCTGGGCGATCCAGCAGGCCGGGGCGGTCGACCAGGGCCTCGGGCCCGCCGACGGCGGACCGACGGAGTCGGCGAGCGAAGACGCGCCCTGCGCGGACGCGCCGAGCGAGACGCCCACGGCGGGTGAGGAGGAGTCCATGCCCGACAGCGAGACCCCCACCGCGGACGGTGAGGAGCCCATGACCGGCGACGAGACTCCCACGGCAGGAGGCGAAGCGCCGACGTCCGACTACGAGGAGTCCTCGCGCGGCAGCGAGACCCCCACCGCGGACGGCGAGGAGTCCATGACCGGCGACGAGGCTCCCACGCCCGGTGAAGAGCCCTCGCCGTGCGACGACCGGCCGAGCGAGGAGCCGACGCCCGGGGGCGGCGCCTCGGGCAGCGAAGAGGCCACGCCGGGCGGCGACGAGCACGAGGAGTCCCCCACCGGGGACTGGCCCACCCGAGGCGAGACGCCTACCGGAGGCGAGGAGCCCAGCAGCGCTGAGCAACCCACTGGAGGCGAGGAACCCACCGGTGGCGAGCAGCCCACCGGCGGCCAGCAGCCCACGCCCGGCGGGAACTGACCCCGCGGCCCTGGAGACGGCGGCGCCCCGCAGGGCACCGCCGTCTCCAGGGCCGCCTTCCGAACACCTCAGCGGGCCTTCGGGTCCCCGATGCGCGAGGCCCCGTCCCGGCGGCCGCTCCCCGCGCCCGGCCCGATCGCGGCCCGCCGCGCCCCGGCGGCCCCCGTCACTCCGGCGCGCCGGGCATCGCCGAGGGGTCGTAGGCCAGCAGCTCCCAGCTGTGGCCGTCCGGGTCGTCCACGGCGCGGTTGTAGAGCCAGCCCATGTCCTGCGCGGCCCGCGGCTCGGTGCCGCCCGCCGCCGCGGCCGCGGCGGCCAGCCGGTCGACCTCCTCCTTGGACTCGGCGGACAGCGCGTTGATCACCTCGACCGCACCGGAGGCGATCTCGCGCGAGGTGAACCCGGAGAACTGCTCGTGCGTCATGAGCTGGAGGGCGATCACCTCGCTGAGGACCACCTGGGCCGAGGTCTCGTCGGTGAACTGGGGGTTGAGGGTCCCGCCCAGCGCCAGGTAGAACGCCTTGCTGGCCTCCAGGTCGGCGACGGGAAGGTTGATGTAGATCTGCGTGAAGGCCATCGGGGCTCCTCGGTTCGGGCGGCCGGTCCCTCCGGCCTGGTTCGAACCTACGGCCGCACCTCGGCGTCGGTCTTGTACAGAAGCGACAGCACCTCGTCGTCCGCCGGACGCTGGAGCCGCGTCGCCTTGCGGCCGACGAACCGGTTGAGCGACCGGGCCAGGTGCGGCTGGTCGTGGTAGCCGACGCGGTGCACGACGTCGGCGGCCGCCTCCCCCTGCTGGAGCAGCATCGCGGCCCGGCGGGCCCGCTCGATCTGCCGGATGGTCCCCTGGGTGAGCCCCGTGGCGGCGGCGACGCGCCGCTGCACGGACCGGGGCGTGACGAGCAGCGGCGCGTCCCCGGCGAGGACGTCGGCCACCAGGGGGTCGCGGACCAGCAGCCCCGCGCGGACCAGGCGGTCGACGAAGACCTCCGCGTTCGCGTACCCGGGGATCTCCCACTCGTCGCCCTCCAGGACGAAGGTGCGCGCCGTCGTGTGCGGGCTCGCCACGCTCCCGTCCACGAGGCCGGGGACGGGCAGGGGCCGCAGGAACGCGCCGTGCCTGAAGATCACGCCGATCGCGCCGTCCATCCGGCCGCCCAGCGGGACCTCGGTCGGGCGGGTCTCGGGGCCGCGCACCGAGACGCCGGTGACGCCCTCGGCGCTCCAGGCGATGAGCTCCCAGTTGGAGTTCGCCACGGACACCATGCGCTCGGGGACGGCGGCGCCGCCGTCCGGCGCGACCTGGTAGACCCGCTCCACGTAGGGCGAGTCCGAGGGACGCTGCTCCAGCCCCGGCACGGCGCCGGAGAGATCTCGTGCCACGTCTCGCATCGTATCGCCGCCGTCCGACGCCTTCCGGGCGAGTTTCGCGGACGGCCCCGCCCCTTGACTCCGCGGCAACATATTGGCAAACTTCAATGTAGCGATTGGGAGCGCTTCCGCGTAAGCGGCCCGACCGATCGGCCGCCGCCCGGCGGCCGCCCCGCACACTGAAAGGCGCAGAACATGCAGATGGACCGAAGACGCAGGAGAGCCGCGATCATCGGCGCGGCCGTCGCCGCGCTCGGCGCGAGCGCGCTGACGATCGCCTCGGCGCAGACGGCGAGCGCCGCGGAGGGCTGCGAGGTCGAGTACGACGTCGTCAGCGACTGGGGCTCGGGCTTCCAGGCCAACGTCAGCATCACCGCCGGCGAACCGATCGACGGCTGGACCATCGAGTGGGACTTCACCGGCGCTGTCTCCGGCATCAGCGCCTGGAACGTCACCGACCAGACGCTGAGCGGCTCGCACTTCACCGCCTCCGACGCGGGGTGGAACGGCTCGGTCGCCTCGGGGCAGACCAAGGAGGTCTTCGGCTTCACCGCCAGCGGCACCGCAGGCGACATCACCGACGTCGCCGTCAACGGCGTGAACTGCGACGGCGAGGGCGGCGGCGAGCAGACCACCGACCCCGATCCCGACCCCACCGACCCGGACCCGACCGACCCCGCCCCCGAGGGCACCCCTGTGGAGCGGCACGGTCAGCTGCACGTCTGCGGCGCGGGCATGTGCGACGAGGACGGCCGGCAGATCCAGCTGCGCGGCGTCTCGAGCATGTGGCTGCACTGGCAGACCCAGCCGTACGCGCAGAACCTCCAGGCGCTGGAGTGGATGCGAGACAACTGGAACATCGAGGTGTTCCGGGTCGCCATGGGCGTCGAGCCCGAGGGCGCCTACCTCGACGACCCCCAGGGCTGGAAGGCCGAGGTCGAGACGGTCATCCAGAACGCGGCGACCGCGGGCGTCTACGTCATCGTCGACTTCCACGCGCACGCCGCGCACCAGCACCAGTCCGAGGCGGTCGCGTTCTTCACCGACCTGGCCGACCGCTACGGGCACCTGCCGAACGTCATCTGGGAGCCCTACAACGAGCCCGAGCAGGTCTCGTGGTCGGGCACGGTCAAGCCGTACCACCAGGCCGTGGTCTCGGCGATCCGCGCGCAGGACCCGGACAACATCATCGTGCTCGGCACCCCGACCTGGTCGCAGGACGTCGACGTGGCGGCCGCCGACCCGGTGTCCGGCACGAACCTGATGTACACGCTGCACTTCTACTCGTGCACGCACGCCGACTGGAACCGCGACAAGGCCGACGCGGCGATCGACGCGGGCCTGGCCCTGTTCGTCACCGAGTGGGGCGCGAGCCACGCCGACGGCGGGCTCGACGGCCGCGTCTGCCTCGACGAGGCCCAGCGCTGGGTCGACTGGATGGCGGCCAACCGGATCTCCTGGACGGCTTGGAAACTGGACGTGGGCACCGACTCCACCAACCTGCTGTCGAGCGGCGCGCCCCTGACCGGAGGGTGGGACGACCACCTGAACGGCCACGCGCCCTTCGTCATCGCCAACCTGGCGTAAGCAACCCTCGGCCAGGAACCTGCGGGGGCGCCGTCGGCGCCCCCGCAGCGCCGACCGGCCGCGGTCAGCCCGGGCTCTCGGAGTAGCGCGTCGAGGCGAGCGCGCCGAGGGGCGCCTCGAGCGCCTCCCGCGCCACGTCGGAGTGCATGACCTTGCTCTCGACCAGCACGTCGAGCGCGGCGGCCAGGTCGGCCCGGATGCGCTCCCGCTCCGCCTCGGGCAGGGCCGCGACCGCCTCGACCGCCCTCCGGAGCCGGGCGCTCCTGCGGTGGGGCGCCGTCGTGGGCGCCGAGATGCCGGTGAACCCGAGCCCGGCCACGGCGATGGCGAGCCAGACCACGGGGGCCGCCGACTCCCCGGCGGCCGTCCCGGTGTCGATCATCGCGACGCCGACGACCGGGGCGAAGGCGGTGAACGCGACGATCCAGCCCCACACGTTGTCGGCGGTGGTCCCGTAGCCCCGCCAGGCCCTGACGAACCCGGTGACCTCGCACGCGGCGGCGACGAGGAGCAGGACCCCCGCGGCCGCCAGGGCCGCCGCGGGCCGGGACGGGCCGAGGCCGAACGCGGTCAGGCCCGCCGCCGTGGCGGCGGCGAACGCGGCGAGGTACCAGGCGCCCCGGTAAGGGAGCACCCGGCCGCGGACGCGCAGGAGCAGCTGGATGTCGGGGTGCGCGGCGAAGAGGTGGGCCTCGAGCGTCTCCCAGGGGAAGCCGAGGCCGCGTCTGCGGGTGCGGGCCCAGGCGGTCGCCGGGGCGTCGGCGGGTGCGGTGGTGTCCATGTCGGCCTCCGGGGCAGGGGCTTCCATTCTGCCCCGGACGCGCATCCTCGGCTCAGTCCCGGACGCGGTCGAGGTGCGCCCGGATGTCGGCGACGGTCGCGGCCGGGTCCTCGACCTCCAGGACCAGCCGGTCGTACTTGCCGCCGCGGAGTTCGACCACGACGGCCCGCTCCGGGTCCGCGACGTCCCAGAAGGACAGCCCTCCCTTGCGGAACGAGCCGAGGCTGAGGACCCCCGGGAGGTAGGACGACACGCCCCAGCGGGCGCCGGGGAAGGCCCGGGCGGCCGCGGCGTCGACGCGGGCCGCCTCGACCTGCCGCCACGGGATCGTGAGCGGGCGCCAGCGGCCGAAGGCGCGGCGGGCGCCGGTGAGCCGGACGGTCAGGTGGGTGTCGGTGGCGAGGACCAGTGCCATGGTGATGTCTCCTCTTCTTCGGACGGTTCAGGCGACGTCGCGCCGCATCGGGGCGAGGACCGCCGCGGCCGAGGCGGCCAGGGCGTACGCGAGCAGTACGGCCGCGCCGAGCAGGGGCGGCAGGAGCTCGGTGGCGGAGCCGGTGACCTCGGCGGCGGCCGCGCCCATGAGGCTCGACTCGGTGAGGGCCGCGGTCGCGCCGCCGGGCAGGAACGGGTAGGCGAGGTTGGCGCCGGGGAGGATTGCGAGCACGTGCTCGACCATGTAGAGGTAGGCGCCGAGCACCAGCAGCGTCGCGGTCTGGTTCCGCAGCAGCGCGCCGAGGCCGACGCCGATGACGGTGTAGGCGGCCATGGACGCCGCCAGGCCCGCCAGGAGCCCGGCCGCGGTGCCGGGCGCGATCCCGACCTCGACGCCCCGGACCGCCGCGGCCCCGTACAGCGCCAGGGCCGCCGCGAGGGCGACGAGCAGCCCGTAGACCGCGCCGGCGATCGCGTAGGCCGCGAGCTTCGCCCCGAGCACCCGGTGCCGCCGGGGCTCGAACAGGAACGTGTACGCGATGGTGCCGTGCCGGTACTCCGAGGTCACGGCCAGCGCCCCGAACAGGGCCGGGACGAGCACGGTCAGGCCGATCATGCTGAGCACCAGGCGGACTCCGGCCTCGGTGTCGACGCCGGGCATGGGCGGGTCGAAGTTCTCGGGTCCGATGAGGACGCACAGCGAGGTGAGGCCCCCGCCGGCGAGGAGGGCGGCGGCCGGGCCCCACTTCCACAGCGGGGTCGAGAGCAGGCGGCGCAGTTCGGCGCGGATCGGGCGGTTCATGCGGGGACTCCGGTGAGGTCGAGGAAGGCGTCCTCCAGGGCGCCGTCGCGGGTGAGGCCGGCGAGCGGGCCGGCGGTGAGGACGCGGCCGCGGTGCATGACCACCACGTCGTCGACCAGCCGCTCGGCCTCGGACAGGACGTGGCTGGCGACCAGGACCGTGCGGCCCTCGGCGGCCAGGCCGCGCAGCAGGCGGCGCAGCCACGCGATCCCGGCCGGGTCGAGGCCGTTGGTGGGCTCGTCGAGGACGAGCACCGGCGGGTCGCCGAGCAGCGCGGTGGCGAGGTTGAGGCGCTGGCGCATCCCGGTCGAGTAGCCGCCGGCCCGGCGGTGCGCGGCGTCGGCGAGGCCGGTGAGGGCCAGGACCTCCTCGATCCGCGCGCCCGGGCAGCCCAGGAACGCGCCGTAGACGCGCAGGTGGTCGCGGCCCGAGCGGGCCGGGTGGAGGCCCTTCGCCTCCAGGGCCGCGCCGACGGTGCGGGCGGGGTCGGGCAGGTCGCGGTAGGCGCGGCCGCCGATGAGGGCCGTTCCCGCGTCGGGTCGGACGAGGCCCAGCAGCATCCGCAGCGTGGTGGTCTTGCCGGACCCGTTGGGGCCCAGGAAGCCGGTGACGCGTCCGGGCTCGACGTCGAAGGTCGCGTCCGTGACGGCCTCGACGGGGCCGAACCGCTTGGTGAGGCCCCGGATCTCGAGGCGGTGGGGCGGTCGCATGGCGGTGCTCCGTTCATCTGAGCGTGCTTATCTATCTGTTATAGCTCATGTATATCAGATATGCTTCTGGGATGCGATTGACGCTCGACGTGGACAGCGAGATCCCGATCTACCAGCAGATCCGGGACCAGATCGTCGCGGCCATCGCCGCCGGGGAGCTCGCCGCCGAGGCGCCCCTGCCGTCCACGCGGCAGCTGGGCGCCGCCCTCGCGATCAACTTCCACACCGTCAACAAGGCCTACGACCTGCTCCGGCGCGAGGGCTTCATCCGCGTCAACCGCAAGAGCGGCGCGGTCGTGCGCCGCGGCCCCGACTCCGGACCGCCCGACCCCGGCGTGGCCGAGGCCTGGCAGGAGCGGCTGCGCGTCCTCCTGGCCGAGGCCGTGGCCCACGGCCTCACCGCCGAGGAGGTCCTGCGCCGCTCCGGCGACGTCCTCGCCTCCTTCGACCGCGCCCCCGCCGACACCGCCGAAAGGACGACCCCGTGAACCTCGCCGACGCCGCCCTGCTGCTGGCCCTCTTCGGCACGGTCACCGCCGTGTGGTGGGCCGTACCGGCCCTCACCCGCGCCCACCTGGCCTTCGGCGTCGCCGTCCCGTCCGGCCGGGCCGGCGACCCCGCCCTCGCCGCGATCCGCAGGACCTACGGCCGCAACGTGATCGTCCTCGGCGTCGGCCTCGCCGCCCTCGCGTACGCGGCGGGGCGCTTCACCGACCCGGTCGCCGCCGCCGGCGTCGGCGCGACCGCCCTGGTGGCCGCGGACCTCGCCGCCTACGCGCTCGCGGGCCGCGCCGTGCGCGCCGCGAAGGCCGAGGGCGACTGGTACGCCGGGACCCGCCAGGCCGTGACCGCCGACCTGAGCTTCAGCACCGACCCGGTCCGCGTGCCCTGGCGCGGGCTCGCGCCCGCCGTCGGCGTCCTCGTCGCCACCGCCGCCGCGGGCCTGCTGCGCGCGGGGTCGCTCCCCGAGACCCTGCCGGGCATGGCGGGCGCGACCCTCGACGGCGGCCCGCGCGTCCCGACCGGGTTCTGGACCGCCGCGAACCCGGTCCTCGGGCAGGTCGCGGTCACCGCCGCGACCGTGCTGGTGCTCGCCGCGATCGTCCGCACCCGCCCCGAGATCGACGCCGCGCGCCCCGCCGCCTCCGCCCGGCGCTACCGCGCCTACCTGCGGGCGCTGGTGCGCCTCGGCCTCGTCACCGCCGCCTGCGCCAACCTGGCGCTCGCCGTGATCGCCCTGCGGCTGTGGGAGCTGCTGCCGCCCACGGTGCTCACTACGGCCGCGCTCGCCGCGCCGCTCCTGGCCGCCGCCGTGTTCGCCGTCCGGTTCGAACTGCGCGTGGGCACCGGCGGGCACCGGCTGCCCGAGCTGCCGGGCGAGGCCGAGGAGGACACCGGCCTGGTCCAGCGCGACGAGGACCGCCACTGGCACCTGGGCGGCCTGGTCTACGCCAACCGCGACGACCCGGCCGTGCTCGTCCACCAGCGCGTCGGCGGATCGCAGTGGACGGTCAACCTCGGCCATCCCGTGGGCCGGATCGCCGGTCTGCTCCTCGCCGCGCTCGTCGTGGCGCTCCTCGTCGCCGTGGTGCTCGACGCCGCAGGCGTCCTCGACCTGCCGGAGACGCAGCGCATTTAGGAGAAGGAGAAGGCGAACCCCGGCGATCTTCGTCCGGCCCGCTCTTCTCGACTGGGCCGGTCGCCGCTGCGCGGTGGCGGCCGCGTACCCCGCCGTCGTGTTGTAAGCGCCCTCGATGTGGCGTCGCTCTGCGGAGGGATTTCTGCCCGGCGGATGAACAGCGCTGTCGGACAACGATTTATGGGGGAGCGCTTGAACGCCTTCGGCCCCAATGCCGTTCAGTCGAGGTTGCGGTGAAGTCGGGAGTCGGGAGTCGGGAGTCGGAGGTTGGGAGTCGGAGGTTGGGGGTTGGGGGTTGGGGGTGTGGATCGGGATCGGGGAGTCGTGTGTGAGGCGTGGTGGTCGAGTCCCGGTCCGGTAATGCTCCCTGTCAAGGCAGGCGGCGACCGAGAGGTGATCGAGCACCGGGCAGGGTTTTCGGCTTCGGGGTGGCGGTTGCTGACGGTCAGGGCGGGCGGCGACGAAGGGGTGATCTCGAGTGCGGTGGGGGAGCGGATGCTCGATCGCGGGAGCCGAGGTCAGAGCAGGCGGCGATGACGGGGTGATTGCGCATCGGGCGGGGTTTTCGGGCTTGGGATGGTGATGGCGTGCGGTCAGGGCGGGCGGCGATGACGGGGTGATCGTCTACTGGGCGGGGGCTTTCGGCTTCGGGGTGGCGGTGGCTGGCGGTCAGGGCGGGCGGCGATGAAGAGAGGGTCGCTCTCAAGGTGGTGCTTCGGCCTTGGCGTGGCGGGCCGTTCGCGGTTCGAGCGGGCGGCGACGAAGGGGTGGTGGCGTACGGGGTGGGTGCTGCGGCTTTGGGGTGGTGGAGGGGCGCTCTCAGTGTGGGCGGCGACGGCGGGGTGGAGTGGGTCATGGTCGGGGGCGTGTTGGTGGCTTTCGGGGTGTGGGCATGCTGAGGGGCCCGGCCCCTGTCGGGGTTCGGGCTGCGGGGCGTTCCTGGTGTGGTGTGGCCTCGTGTCCCCCAGCAGTCGCCTGCTGGGGCGGGGTAAGAACGGCGGTTCGCCGTAGTCGATGGGCCCGATCGGGACCACTGGCCTGACCGGCCTGATCGTCCTGGCCGTGGTGGCGGTTCCCGCGAGGGCGGGCTCTCGTGGTGAGGAGGCCTGGGCTGCTGGCGGTGTCGGTGTGGTGGCCGGGGCCTGCCCGCTACGATCGCTTTGGTCGGTGGTGTCAGCACTGCTGCCGGTGGTGAATCGTGCTCGTGCTTTGGCGCGGGCGGTGCGTATCGCTGTGCGGGCGTGTTGGTGTTCGATGATGGCGGCGTGGCCGTCGAGGTCGGGTGTGAGGGTCTCGGACCATTCCGAACGGTAGAGCCCGGTGGGGAACAGATCCCAGCCCGAACTCTGATGCTCGGTGTCCATGTCGGCATCGGTGCGCCAATCGGCGCACCCGCACCCGGCAGCCGTGTCAGGGGCGTTCTCGCAGCCGTCGTGGTGGGTGATCACCGCCTGGCCGGGGCCGGTTTTCTGGACGGTCCAGCCGGGGGTGTGGAGGCGGCCGTGGTGGAACCGGCACACCAGGATCAGGTTGGCGGCTTCGGTGGGGCCGCCGTCGGCCCAGTGGATGATGTGGTGGGCTTCGGTCCACGCGATGGGCCGGGAGCAGCCGTGCCAAACACAGCCCCCGGGCTGCTCGAGTTCGAGTTTCCGCCGCAGGGCCACATTCGGGAGGCGCAGGGCGCGGCCGAGTTCGACCGCTTCGCCGGTGGCGTAGTTGAACACGCTGGGGATGGCCTGGGTCTCGCAGGCCAGGAGCCGGGCTTGGGCGAGCGAGATTGGCCGCCCTTCCAACAAGGGCACCCGGCCGGTGTCTTTGCCCTGCAACGTCTCGATGTCCACCAGTAGATCGAGGGTGGCGGTGTGCCCGTGCCGCGTCGCAGCCTCCGGCGAGGACCCATAGCCGGCGAGGAGCTGGTGCAGGGCTTCGGCGTGCCGGTTCGCCTGCGGGGGCAGGACCCCGTCGGTGTCGGTCTCGTCCTGGCGGGGCGGGGGGCAGGCGGTCTTGAGGTACTTGTCGAGCAGGCGCCCGGTGGTCTCGGTCAACTCGCCTTCGAGGTGCCACATGCCGTTGCCGGTCTCGACCAGGTCGAGGCGCTGGAGGGACTGCTCGCCGAGCGCATCCAGCAGTTCCGATTCTGCGGCGATGGCCGCCCACAGCCCCTCGAGGTGCCGCTGGAGGTCGGTGAACGAGGCGTGCTGGCAGTACTGGGCCACCATCGCCTCAGGCGTCGCGCAGAAGACCGCGTCATCGAAAGGGGAGGGCACGGGCGCCCGGAAGGGGGTGCGGGCGAACAGGCGCATCGCCGGGGTCTGGTCCAGCTGCCGGACCGCGTAGGCGACCTGATCGATCCGCGCCCGGCCCGACGTAGCAGCCTCGGTGAGGAGCCGGAACTTGCCCGAGAGGCGGGCGATCGCGGCGATCGCTCCGGCGGTGTTGAACGTGAAGTCGAACTGCGACAGCAACAAGTCGCGCAGCGCCGAGAACCCGAAGGCGGAGCGGTGGAGGTTCTGCTCCTTCATTGCAATGACCGAGGCGAGTACTTGAGCGTGCTGGGCGTTGATCAGATCAGCGGCCGCATCGAGGGTGGCGCGCAGTTCCCGGGCCTGAGCGGCGCGGTCAGCGGTACCGATAAGGGAGGGGGCGTCCGGGGTGGTGGTGCAGGTGTTCATCGGGGACTCGCCTCCGTTCCGCTGTGCTCGAATGTGGTGCTGTTGTCGTCGTGCCGTACTTCATCAAGTGTGACAGGACGACTCCGGACTGTCATCAGTCGAAGGTATGAAAAACCGCCCGATCACCCCTAACTTTCGTCAGGGTCCCCTACGGCCCAACGCGAACCAATACCCCCGCTACACCCGGCGCCCCGACCACCCCACACCCGACAGCCGCCACCCCACCCCCGGCACCCGCCCACCCCACCGTCGCCGCCCGCCCTGACCCCGACCCGCCCGCCACCCGCACCCCGAGGACCGATCCCATCCAAAGGGGACCTCCCCGTCGCCGCCCGCCCTGACCGCCACCCATTTCTCCCTGACGGCCGAACACGTCATCCCGACGAAGCCGGGCCTCTCCACCGCCACGCGGCCCGCCCCCGCTCCCGGTGGCCGCACCCGACCGGTCGATCCGGTGGCGCGAGGCCTCGTCGCTCAAGAGAGCGCCCTCAGTGGACCCGGGGTGTGCGCCTCCTGCTGGGGCGCCGCGGCCCGTCGATGAGGATGCGCACGGCCACCTCGCCGTCGGGGAAGGCCTCCTCGACCGAGGCGGCGATCTCGTCGGCGGCGCGGCGGAGGGACTCGGCGTCGGCGCGCGGGTCGACGTTCGCGCGCAGCTGCACCAGCTGCCCGCCGTCCACATGCGTCCGGCCGCTCGTGACGTGGTCGACCGGGGCGCTGCGCTCCAGGCTCTCCCGCAGCCGCGGCTCGAGCGAGCGCACGTCCACGTCGACGCGGTCGGCGCCCGCGAGCCGCACCCCGCCCTCGACGGGCCTGGGGACGCGGGCGAGCAGCCACCACACCGCGAGCACCGCGAGCACGACCGCCGCACCCCCTGCGGCCCAAGAGAACCAGTCGGCGTCGACCACGTCCCGGACCGCCCCGGTGTCGAGCCGGTCGTGCAGGCCGAGCAGGTCGAAGCGCCACTCGAGCACCGCCGCGCCCGCCGCCAGGAGCAGCAGCCCCAGCAGCGCCGCGCCGACGCGGTCGGCCGCGAAGCCCCTCATCGGCTCCCCTCCCTCGCCCGCACCGACACCTCCATGTCGGCCAGGCCGGTGAGCCGCCCGCCCACGGCGTCCATGATCGCGGCGACGCTCGCACCGGCGCCCGGCGCGAGCAGCGCCTCGATCCGCAGGCGACGACGGTGGACGTCGCCCCGGCCGTGCAGGACGCCGGGCGAGCGCTCGGCGGCGTCGGCGGCCATCGCCTCGACCGCGCGCGGCGAGACCCACAGGTCGCAGCGGCCCTCGACCGGCAGGTGGCTGCGGCGGGCCGGGACCACGGCGGCGATCAGGAACGCGAGGCCCAGCAGCGCGGCGGCGACGCCGCCCGCGAGGACCCATGTCGAGGGGCTCGGCTCGTCGAGGGCCGCGACGGCGCCGCGGAGCCAGGACTCCCCGCCCGCCCAGCCGAGCTCGACGGCGGCGTGCTGGCCTGCGAGCACGGCCAGTCCGGCCAGGAGCACGGCCCCGAGCCGGCCGAACCAGCCCGCGGCGGGGCGGCGTCGGGGGGCGCGTCGCTTCATCGGACCCTCCGCTCCGGCGCGTCCCGGCCGTCCAGCAGGTGCACGGTCAGGTCGAGGGCCGCCACGTCGAGCCCGGTGATGCGGGCGGCCTCGGTGCGGACGTGCCGGGCGATGCCGCGCGCGGTCTCGGCGGTGGCCCCGGGCCAGCGCACGCCGACGTCGAGGCGGGCCCAGATCCGGCCGTGCCTGACGTTGGCTCGGGCGTGCGGGTAGCCGCGGCCCAGCGCCGCGGCGCGGACGGCGGCCCCGGGCGCGCGCCGGGCGGCGCCTTCGAGGACGTGGACGACGGCCGCGTCGTGGAGGCGCAGCGTGCCGCGCGCCTCGGGCGGCCGGTCGGTGCCGCCGGGCAGGTCGGCGAGTGCGAATCCCCCGTCAGTCACGGCGGCCTCGGAACCAGTCGACGACGTCGACCTCGCCGCTGAGCTTCCCGGCGACCGCGAGCCCGATCGCGCCGAGGACCACGGCGAGCAGGAACCCGGTGAAGCCGCCGGTGGTCGCGGCCAGTGCCAGCAGGAGTCCGGCCAGCAGGCCGGCGAAGGTCGTTCTCATGTTCGGTCCTCTTTCGGTTCGCCCACGTCCTCGACGGTCACGGACACGGTCCGGTCCCCGGTCAGCGGGGCCAGGGCCGCCCGGATCGCGTCGGCGACGCGCGGCATGTCGGCGTCCCAGTCGACGGCCACGTGCACGGCGCAGGCGCCCTCGTCGAGCCGCAGGCCCTTGATGCGGCGCCCGGGCAGGGCGGTGGCGACCTCGTCGAAGGCGCCGCCGTGGAGTCCCGCCACGCCGGGGACGGCGGTCGCCGCGGCGGCGATCGCGTCGGCGGTGGCGGCGAAGTCGCCGCTGGCGGCCGTCATTCCACCCGCGATTCGCCCTCGGCGTCGTCGTCCGACTCGCCTTCGAGGTGCACGTCGTGGACGACGATGTTGACTTCGGTGACCTCGAGGCCCGTCATGCGCTCGACGGCGGTGACGACGTTGCGGCGCACGCCGGAGGCGAGGTCGGCGATGGCGATGCCGTAGTCGGCGATGAGGTCGAGGTCGATCGCGGCCTGGCGCTCGCCGACCTCGACGGAGACGCCTTGGCCGTAGTTGGTGCGGGAGCCGGGGATGCGCTCCTTGATGGCGCCGACGGTGCGGCTGACGCCGCCGCCGAGGTCGTGCACGCCGTCGACGTCGCGGGTCGCTATGCCCGCTATCTTCGCGACCACCTGGTCGGCGATGGTGGTCCTGCCCTGGTCGCTCACCAGGGCGCTGTCGCCGCCCGGTTTGCCCGCCGCTGCACTGTCGGTCATCGCCCGCCTCCTCGGAGTCCTCCGGTTTCGGCCTCCAGGTTCACACAGATGCGAGGCCGATGTCACCGAAAGTGATCGAGAGGTGCCGGGCGGGACGGGGATCAGGCGTGCGAAAGCCGCCGTGGCGCTCCTGCGACGCCGCGGCGGCCTTCGGGCCGTTAGTGGTGTTTGAGCTGGTGGAGGACGTCGCGGCCGCGTCCGGGCAGCTCCGAGGCCACCGAGACGATCGAGTCGCGCGCGTCCCCGAGGTGCCCGGCGACCGAGTCCTTCGCGTCGTGGAAGTGGCCGGCGACCATCCTCCGGTAGCGGTGCGAGGCCTTGCGCCGGTCGTAGGCGATCTTGAGCCCGACCACCACGGCCGCCGCCACGCCCACGGCGGCCACGGCCAGGACGATGCCGCGGATGTTGTCCCTCGCGGCGATCTCCTGCTCGTCCTCGACGAGGCCGGGCGGTTCGCGATCGTCGACGCCGCGGACCTCGGCGGCGTCGCGGCCCGCGATGTCGGACAGGCGCAGCGCGTCGGACTCGAAAGCCGGCTGCGCGCCCTGGTCCGGTGAATCCTTCTGCGATGTCATGGTCGCATTCTCCCTCGGTCGGGGCGCCGGTACGGCCGGTTGCCGCATTCGTCCGCGCCTGGCGCGGACGGCTCGCGGTCGCCTCCACCGGGGCGCGCGAGCGGCGTCGGGACGCGAGGATGCCCCCGGTGCCGCCCGGGGAAACCTCCGCCGGAGGCGCTGGTGCGGCTGAACCCCCCGAAACATGAACGCTCCGTTGGGAATGTCGCTTTTCGTCCAGAGCCCCTATCATGGAGTCACCGAGGCGAGGAGGGGCATATGGGCTTGGCGGACAAGTTCAACGAGTTGAAGGACATGATCACCGGGACGGTGGAGGAGGTCAAGGGCCAGGCCGGGGAGATGCTCGGGCAGGCCGCGGACTCCTCGGTCGGCGACCAGGTCGGCGAGGCCGCCCAGGGCGCCGAGGACGCCGCGCAGGGGGCGGGCGAGACCGCGCAGGACGCCGCGCAAGGGGCGACCGGCGCGGCGCAGGACGCCGGTGACCAGGCCGCGCAGTCGGTCGAGGACTTCAGGAACGACCACGGCTTCTAGCCGAGGGACGCGCGTCGGGGCCGGGGGAGTGATCCCCCGGCCCCGACGTCCTTATAGGACCGTCACTCGATGATGAGCTCGAACGTGCTGGTCGTGTTCTTGACGTCCTGGTGGTTGCCGCTCATCTCCAGGTTGTGGAAGGTCGCCGAGCCGACCGCCGGGCCCTGGCCGGGCTCGGGCATCTCGTTGACCCAGATGCCGAAGCCGGACTTGGACTCGAACGCGTCGCCGCTCAACCGCGCCCCGGTGATGCTGACGTCGGTGAACACGGTGTCCGCGACCGGGAACTCCGGCTGGCCGCCGGTGTACTTGGTCTGGAACATGATCCCCGAGTACGTCGGGTCCACGATGTCCACCTCGGACACCCTGATGCCCTGGTACTCCTTGTCGGCCGAGAAGATCCAGATCCCCGGGAAGGTCTGCTGGCCCCAGAAGTGGCCGCCCGCCCGCACGACCGAGATGTTCTCGAACCGCGTCGGCGGGTCGGCCTCGAAGCCGTCCATGGGGATGCCGAAGTCCAGCGAGCTGATCGTGATGCCAGAGTAGACGAGCGTGTCGGCGATGTGGATGTCCCGGAAGGTGTTCCCGAACCCGCCGTAGACCGCGAGCCCGGCGGCGCGCCAGGTCAGGATCGACGTCAGGTTCTCGTACACGTTCCCGGTCTGGTCCCCGCCGCCCGCGTCGGTGGCGGCGAACAGCGCGAAGCTGTCGTCGCCGGAGGCCCGCGACTCGATGTCCCGCAGCAGGTTCCCGGAGCTGCCGTTGGTCATGTTGACCGCGTCGGCGAACAGGTTCCTGGTGCGGGAGTTCGTGATCTGCGAGTCGGTGATGTTCGAGCCCCAGAACATGCAGACCTGGTGCTCGACCCACGTGTCGTCGATGGTCATGTCCGAGACGTTCTGCCAGTCGAAGATCTTGCCCGGACCGTCGATGCGGGTGGTGTAGTTCCCGAAGTAGGCGAACCCGGCGAACGTCGAGCCGTTCGCGGTGGCCTCGGACCTGAACCCGACGTCGGTGTTCTCCTGGTTCTGCGGCGCGTAGAAGCGGGTGTACCACGGCCCGGCGCCGATGACCTCGGTCGCCTTGCCGTACACCTGGAACTTCTGCGCGGTCGCGTAGTCGCCCGCGGGGAGGTACACGCCGAGCAGGTCGCCCGAGGTGTCCATCCTGAACCGGTCCAGGGCGTTCTGCACGTCCTGGTGGGTGAAGCCGTCCGGTTCGAGGTACCGCTCCGGGTCCGGGTTCGCGATCGGCGCGGCCTCTTCGAGGCTGATGAAGTCGATCGCGTAGTAGGCCGCGGTGTTCGACGAGTCCTTCTGGAGCCGGATGGTGCTCCCGGCCGGGATGGTCTCGTCGAGCAGGACGTTGGCCTCGTCGTAGACGTGCCGCGCCGGGCCCGCGCTCGGCGTGTTGCCCGGGCTCGCCTCGGCGCCGTAGAGCCACGCGTACTTCGACGTGAGCTCGATCGGTTGCAGCAGTTCGCCGTCGACGTACACGTTCAGGGTCGCGTCGATGCCGCCGCCGCCCGGGGCGTCGGGGATGGCGAACCGGGTGACGAGCGTGTTGGTCGGCACGGCGGTGTCGAACTCGACGTACTCGCCGGTGGCGTCGAGGACCACGGCCTGGCGCCCGGAGGCCTCCCCGGCGAGGTCGCCGATGGCCCGGTTCGGCTCCAGGACCTTGGCCCCGCCGCCGGCGTCGCCGTGCTCGGCCTCGTCGATCGTGTACGGCATGGCCGCGCCGCGCCCGATGGACAGCGTCCGGGTGCCGGTGTTGTTGCCCTGCTTGACCTCGTGCTCGTTCGCGTCGGGTGCGACCGCGAGGGTGAGCGTGTACTCGCCGTCGGCCGCGGTCCAGGCGCCCAGGTCGATCGGGCCGGTGGCGTCACCGGCGGCCACGACGCCCTCGTACGCGCCGGTGAAGGTGTGCACGGCCTGGCCGGTGTCGTTGTCGGTCAACGTGGCGGTGACCTCGTGGGCGCCCGCGGCCGAGTCGACGCTGCCCTGGTTCTCGATCGCGGCCGAGAAGGCGACCTCGTCGCCCGCCGACGGGTTGCTCGGCGACCAGGTGATCGCCGCGGCGACCAGGTCCGAGGTCGGGATGGCGCTCACGGCGAGCGGGTCCGGGTGGGTGTACTCGTTGTTGGTCTCGTCGCTCTCGGGGACCGCGCCGCTCGGGTCGACCTCGGCGCCCGCCTCGTGGTCGCCGGCGGTGAGGGAGCCGATCGAACCGGAGACGGCGACCGACTCGCCCGCGGCCAGGCCGCCCACCTCGGCGGCGCCGATGAGCTCGCCGTCCAGGTAGAGGTCCACGGTGGACGGAGAGGAGGCGACCTCGCCCGCGTTCTCCACGACGGCCGAGAGGTTCACCTCGTCGGTCTCGACCGGGGCGGCCGGGCTCCACGACATGCCGGTCACGACCAGGTCGGGGGCGGGCGCCGCGGTCCCGAAGACCTGGAGCTCGGCGACCTGGCCGTTCGGCGCGCCGGTGTTGCCGGTGAACTGGAGCCGCACGTCCGCCGCGGTGGCGGAGACGGGGACGGTCACCGAGTTGCCGCCGGAGGGGTCGAAGTCGTACTCCGCCGCCGCCTCGATGACGGTGAACTCCTCGCTGCCCGCCTCGCGGCCCAGGACCGCGAACGTCTGCGTCCGCGCCGACCACGCCGTGTTCGGGTTGAGCTTGACGACGACGCGCTCGAGCTCGGCGTTCGCCCCCAGGGCCACCGTGAGCGTGCTCGGGTAGGCGCCCGGGGCGCCCTCCCAGTAGGTGGTCGGGTCGCCGTCGGTGGCGTTCGCCGCCACGTAGTCGTGCACGTGGGACGAGGCGGTGGCGGCCTTGCCGGTGGCCAGCTCGCCGGTCTCCGAGGGCGCCCCGTTCTCGCCGTAGACCTCCATCTCGGAGACCTGCGCCGCGGGCCAGCCGGTGTTCGCGGTGAAGACCGCGCGCAGGTAGCGGGCGTCGACCGGGTCGAAGGCGACGGTGACGGTGTTGCCGCTGGCGGGGTCGAAGGTGTAGCCCTTCGCGTCGGCGACGGTGGTGAAGGAGGCGCCGTCCGAGCTGGCCCGCAGCTCGAGCGTCTGGGTGCGGGCCTGCCACGCGGTGAGCGCGGGCAGTTCGAGGACGACCTCGCTCACCTCGAGCGAGGCGCCCAGGTCGACCTGGAGCCACTGCGGGAACGCGGTGTTCGCGCTCTCCCAGTAGGTGCCCTGGTTGCCGTCGTTGGCCTGGTTCGGCGTGTAGTCCTGGACGCTGCTGCTGGCGGTCATGGTCTTCCCGGCCGCCAGGTTCGGTCCGTCGTTCGCGTGCGCCGGCGTGACCGACACGAGCGCCGCCGTCGCGGCGACGACTGCCGTCGTCAGCGCGAGGGCCATGCGCGAGAGTTTCATCTTCGGCTCCTTGAGTGGGGGACCGCGCGGTGGTCGACTCGTCTTCAGGGCACGCCCGTATGCCAATGCGGCCGGATTCGTCGGCCGATTGCGATGAGGGCGCGGACCGTCCCGCATGGACCGGCGCGGCTCGTGGCCGACCGCCTCCGGGCATGGTCAATGAAATCGACGAAGGTCGATCGATGTGCGGTTGAAAGGTTGTGAAAACGCTGGCTGTCTTAGGTTTAGCGCTATACCTAATGCATGATCTTAGTCCGCGGTAATTACACTTGTCAATACTTTGTCGCTCAGTGCGGTCCGCCGGATGCGCTCCGCATTCGATGGGAGCGAACGGCAAAGTCGGGCCGTCCGGCGGAACGGCGAATCCGCGAAGGTGATTGAAAGCGGGTGCCGATCCCGCCACCTCGGCTTCGGCCCGAGATAAGGTGACCGCGCGGCCGCCGTCGGCCGCAACGGGAAGGCGGGGCGCATGGACACCGAAGCGGACGACCTCGAAGCGGCCGCCGCCGTGTTCAACGGCGTCCGGCCGCGCCTGTTCGGCATCGCCTACCGGATGCTCGCCAGCGCCGCCGAGGCCGAGGACCTCGTGCAGGAGGTCTGGGTCCGCTGGCAGGCGGCCGACCGCGCCCGGGTGCGCGACCCCGGCGCGTTCCTGGCCACGATCACGACCCGCCTGTCGATCAACGCCCTCAAGTCGGCCCGGGTCCGCCGCGAGACCTACATCGGCCCCTGGCTGCCCGAACCGGTCGACACCGCCGCCGACCCCCACCTGGGGGCCGAGCGCGGCGAGGCCCTCGAACTCGCGGCGCTGCTGCTCATGGAGCGCCTCACCCCGGGCGAGCGGGCCGCGTACGTGCTGCGCGAGGCCTTCGACTACCCGTACGCGCAGATCGCGGGCGTCCTGGACGCGAGCGAGGCCGCGGTGCGCCAGCTGGTGAGCCGGGCCCGCAAGCACATGGCCGGCGGGCGCCGCTCGCGCCCGGACGCGGCCGGGCAGCGCCGGCTCCTGACCGCCTTCGTCGCGGCCGCGCGCTCGGGCGACCTGGTCGAGCTCGAGAGGCTCCTGGCCGCCGACGCCACCAGCCTCTCCGACGGCAACGGCGCGGTGCGCGTCGCCCGCAGTCCGGTGGTGGGCGCCGCGCGGGTCGCGAAGTTCTACGCCGCGATCGCCGACTGGTTCTGGACCGGCGTCGACGTCGAGTGGGCGACGGCCAACGGCCGGACCGCGGCCGTGCTGCGCCGCGACGGCGCCGTCCACAGCGTCATGACCGTGAGCGCCTCCGACGAGGGCATCGACCAGGTGCTGTGGCTCGTCGCCCCCGAGAAGACCGCCGCTCTCGCCGCGCGTTGAACGGGGCCCGCGCAGCACCGGCGCGGGCCCCGGTCCCTCAGCGCGCCAGCCACTCCCGGTACGTGGTCTTGGCGATCACGGCGTCGTCCCCGGCGATCAGGACGTCGCCCTCGACGGCCGCGAACATGCCCGCGGTGCCGTCGACCACGACCGGTCGCCGGTCGCCCTTGGCGGCGAGCGTGATCCGCCCCAGCTCGTCGAGGGTGAACACCTCGGGCCCGGCGACGTTCCGCGTCCCCTGGAGCGGCGCGCCGCCCGCGACCTCGGCCACCGCCTGCGCGATCTCGGCCGAGGCGATCGGCTGCACCTTGGTCGCGGGCAGCCGCACCTCGTGCTCGTCCGAGGTCCACGACATGACCGCGTCGAGAAATTCGAAGAACTGCGTCGAGCGGACGATCGAGTACGGCACCGGCCCGGCCTCGAGCACGTCCTCCTGGAGCGTCTTGGCCCGGTAGTAGTCCAGGTCCACCCGGTCGACGCCCACGATCGAGAGGATCACCGCGTGGCCGGTCCCGGCGGCCGCCGCGGCCGCGAGCATGTTGTCCATGCTCGTCTGGAAGAACGCGGGCGAGGCCTCGTCGAACGTGGGCGAGTTGGCGAGGTTGACGACCGTGTCGGCCCCCTCCAGCGCCTCTGCCAGGCCGTCCCCGCTGATCAGGTCGAGGCCCGTGGACGGCGAGTGGGGCACCGCCTCGTGCCCGGCGTCGTTCAGCATCCGCACGACCTGCGACCCGATGAGGCCGGTACCGCCGATGACAGCGATCTTCATGGCAAACCTCCTGTTCCCCGGAGCGGCCGGTGCCGCCCCGTCACCAGTGAAGACAAGACGGCCGCCCGTTCTGTGACGCCGCGCCGCGGGGCGGACGGGGCAGTGGCAACCGGCACCAGTCCAGGCTGGTGGGCCACAAGGGAACCACTGTTGATCCCGAGGTGCGGATATGCCAGGATTCGACTCGGAGGCCCCCGCTCCGAACCCTCCGAAAGGACAGCGATCCCCGTGCGACGCGTATCCCGAATGGTCGGCCCCATCAACTCGCTGATGCAGTCGTCCTCCGCCCGCCAGCGAAGCGACGTCGACGCCCTCTTCGACAAGACGGTCCGCCAGGCCGAGGCCGCCTCCGGGGGCACCGCCGCCGGCGACGAGGCCTTCCTCGAGGAGTACCGGTTCCTGATGCGCCAGGTCGCCCGCGTCCAGACCGCCTCGGCCCTCGGCTGGATGGGCATCGTCGGCGACATCCGCGGCCGCCTGACCAATCGCTTCCGCGTCCGCCGCCTCATCGCCGAGCACCCCGAGATCCTCGACGAGCCGATCGAGAAGCCCATCCTCGTCACCGGGATGCCGCGCACCGCGACCACCCTCGCGCACAAGATCCTCGCCTGGCCCGAGGAGAACCGGGCCCCGCTCATGTGGGAGCTCCAGGCCACCGACCGCGCCGACGTCGACGAGAAGGTGCGCCGCCACCGGATCAAGGTCGCCACCCGCGCGGCGAACTTCGGGCACGTCTTCTCCCCGGTGCTGCCCCAGATCCACGCGATGGAGCCGCTCTCGCCCGAGGAGTGCGTGTTCGCGCTGCCCCACGGCCGCAACTGGCTCGTGTGCTTCCGGATGCCCGGGTACCGCGACTGGCTGGACGGGCGCGACTTCCTGCCCGACTACGAGTACTACAAGCAGGTCCTCCAGGTGCTCCAGTTCGGGGCGCCGCGCCGCCGCTGGGTCCTGAAGTCCCCGTACCACATCGAGCACCTGGACACGCTGCTGAAGGTCTTCCCCGACGCGAAGATCATGTGGACGCACCGCGACCCGAACACCGTCATGGGCTCCTGGTGCTCCCTCATGGAGACCGGTGTGGCCCTGTGCAACCGGACCTACGACCCGCACGTGATCGGCAAGGACTGGCTGGAGATGCTGGCGCGCATGGTGAACACTGGGCGCGACGTGCGCACCAGGCTCCCGCGCGAGCGCGTCGTGGACGTCTCGTACCACCAGCTCACCGCGAACCCCTACGACGAGCTGCCGGGCATCTTCAAGCGCCTGGACATGGAGTGGACGGCCCGCGACGAGGGGAACCTGGAGACGGTGCTGGCGCGGCCGGGCATGAAGCGCGGCCACGAGTACAGCCTCGGCCACTACGGGCTCGACCCGGACATGATCGACGAGGCCTTCGGCGACTACGCCCGCATGGTGCACTCCATGCGCTGACCCGCTTCAGGGGACGGTCCGCCGGACCGTCCCCTGTGCTCTGTCAGGCGCCGGGCACGCGGTCGAGGAACCCGTGCACCGCGGTGATCCTCCCGTCGGCGCCGAGGTTGACCACGTCGAAGCCCAGGACGGGCGGCTCGGCGCCCTCGGGGCCGAGGCCCCAGGAGAAGCGGGCCTGGTCGTGGTGGCCGTCGACCTCGCCGACGAGCCGGAAGACCCAGCCGGGGAACTGCTGGTGGGCTCCGGCGATGAAGGCGTCCACCCCGGCGCGGCCCTCGACGGCCGCCATGGGGTCGACGTAGCTCGCGTCCGGCGCGAAGACGTCGGCGACGAGCCGCTCGCGCCCCGCCGGGTCGTGCTCGTTGAAGGCGTCGATGTACTTGGCGGCGATGGCGTTGAAGTCGTTCATGGCTCCTGCTTTCCGGTGAGCGTCCCGCCGTCTCGCGGGAACGCCACCAGTCTGCGTCCCGCGGGGCCGCCCGTCGATTACCTGCGAGGTAATGAAGGTCGTTACCTGCGGCGATAGGCTGTGGGGATGACGATCGACATCGCGCACACCGCGGCCAGCCCGGGCGAGTTGATCCGGCACTGGCGGACCCTGCGGCACCTGACGCAGCAGGAGCTGGCGGTCGAATGCCGGATCTCGGCCCGGCACCTGAGCTTCGTGGAGACCGGGCGGTCGCGGCCGAGCGCCGACATGGTGATCCTGATCTGCGAGCACCTCGACGTGCCGCTGCGGCACCGCAACGACATCCTGATGGCCGCGGGCCACGCGCCCGCCTACGGCGAGTCCTCGCTGGAGCAGCCGTCGATGCGGAGCGTCAGCGCGGCGCTGATCCAGATCCTGGACGGCCACATGCCGTTTCCCGCGGTCGTCGTGGACCGGCACTGGACCATGGTCGACGCCAACGCGGCGGTGGACCTGCTCACGGCCGGCTGCTCGGCGGCGCTGCTGGAGCCGCCGGTGAACGTGCTGCGGCTGAGCCTGCACCCCGAGGGCATGGCGCCGCGCATCCGCAACCTCCCGCAGTGGCGCGGGCACGTCCTGGCCCGGCTGGAGCACCAGTGCCGCGCCACCGGGGACCCCGAGCTGGCGCGGCTGCGCGAGGAGCTGCGCGGCCTTCCGGGCGGTACCGCGCCCGGGGCACCGAACAGCCTGGTCGTCCCGCTGCGCCTGGCGACCGGGGCCGGGGAGCTGTCGTTCCTCAGCACCACGACGGTGTTCGGCACCCCGATGGACGTCACTGTCGCCGAGCTGGCGATCGAGTCGTTCTTTCCCGCCGATGAGCGGACCGCCCGGGTCCTGCGCGGCGAGGACGCCGAGTGAGCGCTCCGGCGCGGCTCAGCGCTTGAAGCGGGCCATGGGGTCGACCGCGGGCGGGTAGCGGTGGCGCATGTCGATGCCGGAGCCGTCGGCGAAGGCGATGCGGTGGTAGGTCCCGACGGGCTTCTCCCTGCGCAGCAGCGCGGTCGTGCGGGTGCGCTCCACTTTGCCCTCGTACGCGTAGCGGTGGGAGGGCAGGGCCACGGGCGTCTCGATCTCGACCGGGCGGGGGAGGCGGTCGGCCTCGCCGGTCTCGTGGGGGGCCGTCAAGGTGGTCTTGCCCTGCACGGCGACGAACGCCAGCCGCTGGTCGGTGAGGACCCAGACGCCGGTGCACCGCAACGTGGGGAGCACCGCCTGAGCGGCGGCCGAACCGGCGCCGTCCCCCCACGCGTAGAGGGGGCGGCGCTTGCGGGAGTCCTTGGTGTCGTCCTCGGCGCCGCCGAGGCCTTCCAAGGCGTACACGAGGATCGGGACGATGAGCACGAACAGCAGCGCCAGGCCGATGTAGCCGAGGACGCGCAGGAACCGCTGCCCGGCCGTGCGCGGCGGCGAGAAGCCTCGCAGCCCAGGGGCGGTGCCGGTGTCCTCGACGGGCCGAAAGTCGAGGAGCCGCTCGCCGGGGCGCAGCCAGCGCTCCCGCAGCAGCGGCTCGACGTCGGTGCGCAGGCTGAAGTACCGGGTCTTCGCGGGCTTCGCCATGTCACGCCCCGGAATCGGCGGGGAGGCCATCGCGTCCGGTCGCGGTGGCGTCGGAACTGAGGTCGTCGGACATGACTGCTCCGGGGGTCGGGGGTGCCGGCATTCCGATGGTATCGAGGGCTGCGGTGCCGAGCGGTTCAGGATGACGCCGATACGGTCTATTTCTTCCCCAGGAGCCGTCTCAGGGCGACCAACTGCGCCTCCGGTAGGGCTTCCAACTCCTTGGGGCTCAACGTTTCCAGGTGCTCCACCGTCCACTCGTCCATGGCCCACAGCACCGCCTTGCACAGGTGCCGTTGCAGCCCTACCGGCATCTTGTCGCCTATCGCCCCCGCCTCGCGGCCTACCGCCAACGCCCGGTCTATCCAGCCGTCGATGCCCGCCCTCGCCGCCGCGAGCGGGCTCCCCGGCCCCGCCGGGGCGTCCGGCAGGTAGAACAGCGCCGCGAACCGTATGAACTCCGGCGCCCCCTCGCCCATGCCCCCCAGCCGCCCGGCCAATGCGCCGATCTCTCCCCAGAAGTCCCCGGCCAGCGCCTCGGCGTCCGGGACCTCCAGCGCCTCCGCGATCTCCCGGCCCAGATCGGCGACCACCGCGCCGAACAATGCTTCTTTCGAGGCGAAGTAGTGGTAGAACGAGCTCTTGCTCATCCCCTGCGCCTGAAGCACGCGGTTGAGCGAGGCCCGCTCGTAGCCCGCCTGCGCGAACTCGGCCGCCGCCGTCTCCAGCAGGGCCCGCCGCCTCTCGGCGGGCAGGACCCCTTTTCCGCGCGTCTCCATGCGGCCAGGTTAACACCAGTGGACCAGGTGGTCCAAGAATGCTGCTACGCTGGATTGGACCGACCGGTCCACTACGTGAGGAGGAACCGTGGAGACCACATCGCTGCAAGCGCAGTTGGACGCCGCCCGGAACGACCGGCTGCGCGTCCTCGTGATCGGCGCCGGCATCGCCGGGCTCACCCTCGCCCAGCTCCTGCGCGGGCGCGGGCTGCACCCCGTCCTGGTCGAGCGCGCCGGGCCCGACGCCCCCAGCGGCTACATGCTCGCCCTCGTCCCCCTGGTCGACCCCGTCCTGGCCGAGCTCGCCCTCACCAAGACCTACCGCGACCGCAGCGTCCCGATGCGCCGCTACCGCCTCCGCTCGCGCCACGGCGCCCTCGTCCGCGAGTACGAGATGGGCAAGCTCCTCGACGCCTACGGCGACTACCGCGGCATCAGCCGCGGCGACCTCATGGACGTCCTCGCCCAGCCCGGCGGCACCGTCTCCCACGGCGTCACCGTCACCGCCCTCGACCAGCGCCCCGACGGCGTGACCGCCGCTTTCGCCGGCGCGGACGTCGCCGAGGCCGAGTTCGACGCGGTGATCGCCGCCGACGGCCTCCACTCCGCCACCCGCGGCCTCCTCCTGGAGCCCGAGCAGGTCACCGGCCACGAGACCGACTGGGGCGGCTGGGTCGTCTGGATGGACGCCGACGAGGACCAGGACCTCGGCGAGGAGCTCTGGGGCACCGGCTGGTTCGTCGGCACCTACCCCGTGAAGGAGCGCATCGGCGCCATCCTCTGCGCCCCAAGGGCATCGAAGCACGAGGGACTGGGCGCGCTCGTCGCGAGAATCCGCAGTGAGGTCTCCGGCGCGGGCGACCGCCTCGACCGGGTGCTGGCGCAGGCCGACGACGGCCGCGAGTCCTACTACTGGGCTCTCAACGACTGCCGCAGCGCCGCATGGACCTCGGGCCGGATCGCCCTGGTCGGCGACGCCGCCGCCGGATTCCTCCCCACCGCAGGGATCGGCGCGGGCATGGCCATCGAGTCCGCCTGGGTGCTCGCGCACCACCTCACGGCGAACGAGTACGGCGACGTGGCCGCGGCCCTGCGCGCGTACGAGCAGGCGCAGCGGCCGAGGGTCGAAGCGGCGCAGAAGAACTCGCGCCAGCTCGCGCCGATGATGTTCAACAGCTCGCCGACGGCCGCCGCCGTGCGCGACGCCGCCGCCCGCTTCGTGCCGCTCGGCGTGGCCCTGCGCCCGATCCAGAAGCTCCTCGACACCCGCCCGACCCCGCCCGCCTGAACCCCTTGCCGCCCAGTCAGTCCCGCAGGAGCGGGAGCAGCCGGTCGCCCTGCCGCCTGATCTCCGGCAGGTACGGCGTGTCGGAGAGGACGAAGTGCGTGACGCCCAGCGCCTCATACTTCCGCAGCGACGCCGCGACCTCCTCGGCCGAGCCGACCAGCCAGGTCGTGCCCGCGCCGCCGCCCCCGAACCTCCCCGGGGCCGTGTACAGGTTGTCGTCCAGCACCTCGCCGCGCTCGGCGAGGTCGAGCAGGCGCCGCTGGCCGACCGCCTCGGCCCACCGTCCCCGGTGGTCGGGGTCGACCGTGAAGCCGCTCCTGCCCTCCGCCATCGTCGCGACCTTCGCCTCCGCGTCGGCCCAGGCCTCCTCGGAGGTGTCGCGCACCAGCGTGGTGATGCGCAGCCCGAACTCGAGCGGCGCGTGCTCGCGGCCGAGCCGCTCGCTGAGCTTCTCGAGCCGCTCGATGCGCTCGCGGACCCCGTCGAGCGGCTCTCCCCAGAACAGCTGCACGTCGGCCTCGGCCGCCGCGACCCGCTCGGCCGCCTCGGAGGCGCCCCCGAAGTACAGGCGCGGGTGGTGCCGCTCCCCGGCCGCCACGGGCTTGACGCCCAGCGTCGCGTCGGCGACCTGGAAGTGCTCGCCCCGGTACCGCACGTCGTCCTCGGTCCAGAGCCTGCGGACGATCTGCATGAACTCCCTGGTGCGCCCGTAGCGGTGCGCCTGGTCGCCCTCGCTGTCGCCGTACGCCGCCAGGTCGTCCTGCCCCGAGACGATGTTGACCAGCACGCGCCCACCGGTGAGGTGGTCGAGCGTCGCGGCGGCGGACGCGAAGTTGGCCGGGCGCCAGTACCCGGGCCGGATCGCGATGAGCGGCTTGAACGTGGTGGTCCGGGCCGCGAGCGCGGTGGCGACGGTGAACGTGTCGGGCCGGCCCCAGCCGGTGCCCAGGAGCGCGCCGCCCCAGCCGTGGTCCTCGAGCGCCTTGGCGTGCTCGGTAAGGGTCTCCAGGCTGTTGTGGCCCTCCGCGGCGTCGTCGCCGCGGTGCCCGGGCCGGGCCTGGTTGGGGATGTACCAGAGGTGTTCGGCGCTCATCGAGGTCTCCTTGCGGATCGGCGTCCAATACTAGAGTTATCCTATCGATGTAGTGTAGTTTCTTCGAAGGCCGTTCATCTACCCTTGGCCCCGGACGCTCCCGGGCGGGGCCGGGCACGGCCCCTCGCGAACCACCACCGAAAGGGCCCACTCCCATGGCACACGGCGCATTCGAGCAGACCTACGCGGCCGCCGAGGACCGGTACGAGCACCTGGCCTACCGGCGCGCCGGCGCCTCCGGCCTCGACCTGCCCCCGCTCTCGCTCGGCCTCTGGCAGAAGTTCGGCACCGACTACCCGCCCCGCACCCAGCGCGAGATCATCCTCCGCGCCTTCGACCTGGGGATCGCCCACTTCGACAACGCCGACCGCTACGGCCCCCCGCACCGCGCCGCGCAGCAGGTCTTCGGCGCCGTCCTCGCGAAGGACCTCGCCCCCTACCGCGACGAGCTCGTCCTCTCCACCAAGGCGGGCAACCCCATCGGCCCCAGCCCCTACCTCAAGGGCGGCTCCCGCAAGTCGCTGCTCAACTCGCTCGACCACAGCCTGCGCGACCTCCGCACCGACTACGTCGACGTCTTCTACCACCACCGCCCCGACCCGACCGTCCCCATCGAGGAGACCGTCGGCGCCCTCGCGAGCGCCGTCCAGCAGGGCAAGGCCCTCTACGTCGGCGTCTCCAACTACGACCCCGAGCAGGCCCACGAGGCCGCCGTCCTCCTGCGCGAGGCGGGCGTGCCGCTCCTGGTCCACCAGCCGCGCTACTCGATCTTCGACCGCACCCCCGAACGCAGCGGCCTGCTCGACCTCGCCGCCCGGGACGGCTTCGGCCTCGTCGTCTACTCCCCGCTCGCCCAGGGCCTGCTCACCGACAAGTACCTGGAGGACATCCCCGCGGGCGCCCGCGCCGAGAACAGCGCGTTCCTCAAGCCCGACCAGATCGACGCGGCCTACCGCGAGCGCGCCGCCGCCCTCAACGACCTCGCGAAGGACCGCGGCCAGTCGCTCGCCCAGCTCGCCCTCCAGTGGGTCCTGCGCCGCCCCGAGGTCACCTCGGCGCTCATCGGCGCGAGCTCCACCTGGCAGCTCGACCACAACGCCAAGGCCCTCGACTTCCCGGACCTGACCGACGACGAGCTCGAGCACATCGATGAGCACGGCGTCCACGGCACCGGCCTCGGGATCTGACATGGCCGCCGCCGACACCGGCGCCGCGACCGGGCGGCTCGGCGGCGCCGCGGCCCGCTACGGCGACCCCGACGCCGCCCTCGACGTCGTCAACGACGTGGTCCGGCTCCAACTCGCCCACCGCTCGGTGCGCCGCTTCACCTCCCGGGACGTCGCCGAGGACGAGCTGGCCGCGCTCATCGCGGCCGCCCAGTCCGCGCCGACCTCCTCGAACCTCCAGCCCTGGAGCGTCGTCGCGGTCCGCGACCCCGAACGCAAAGCGCGCCTTGCGCATCTGGCCGCCGACCAGGCGTTCGTGGCGCAGGCGCCGCTGTTCCTGGTCTGGATCGCCGACCTCGGCCGGGCCCGGCGCCTCGCCGAGCGCGCCGGAACCGAGGCGGCCGCGGCCGACTACCTGGAGACGACGCTCATCGGGTTCATCGACACCGCGCTGGCGGCCCAGAACGCCGTGGTCGCGGCCGAGTCGCTGGGCCTGGGCTCGGTGTTCGTGGGGGCCGTCCGGAACCGGCCCGAGGAGGTCGCGGCGGAGCTGGGGCTGCCGCCGCACACGGTGGCGGCGTTCGGCCTGGCGGTGGGGGAACCGGACCCGGCCGAGCGGGCCGATGTGAAGCCGCGCCTCCCGCAGGCGGCGGTGCTGCACCGGGAGCGGTACGACACGGCGGCCGACGAGCACATCGGCGTCTACGACGAGCGCCTGGCGGCCTACAACGAGCGGTTCGGCCTGAAGGGGAACTGGAGCAGCCGCGTCCTGGCCCGCCTCAGGGGACCGGAGGCCATGGGAGGCAGGCACGTGCTGCGGGAGGCCTTGGAGCGCTTCGGCATTCCGTCGCGCTGAGGGCGCCCATGGGCACTGCCGGGCACCGGCGGGCGCAGGCGGGACGGCCGACCGGGTCCTACGCCGATCGGCCGCTCGTCGGTGCACTCCTACGCCGATCGGCCGCTCGTCAGTGCGCTCCCGCGCCGATCGGCCGCCCACCGGTCCGCTCCTGCGCGGTCGGGCCCCGTGCAGGATCCGCGCCCGTGAGGCCGGCGGACTCCGCGGGACCGGCCCGCCCTCCCGGCGGCGCGGCCGCGGGCCCTCGCGCGAAGGTTCTCGCGTTTTTCTGCGTAATGGCTGCTCGCGGGCCTACGATCCGGCGATGGACGTCGAAACCGCGGTGGCGCAGGGCCTGAAGATCGACTGGGCCCAGATGCCGACCTACAACACGATCATGTCGGTCGCCGCCGGGGCGGGACTGCTGCTCGTCGTCGCGTTCGCCCGCCGGGTCAACGACACTGACCGGCCGCTCGGCGCCGAGGGCTGGGCGATGGCCTTCGGCGTCCTGGGCACGATCCTCACCCTCACCGGCCTGCACATGACGCTCACCTGGCCGCTCGCCGCGGGCGGGTTCCCGTTCGACAACATCATCTTCGGCGAGCCGAGCCTCGCGTTCGGCGTGCTCCTGCTGTTCGCCGCCTTCTACCTCTGGCGCCGCGCCGAGAGGCTGGAGGAGGCGCCCGACCGCCCCGCCGCGGTGGCGTCCGCGGCGGGGCCGGTGTCCGTCTTCGTCCTCGGCATGGGCCTCGCCGCCATCGCGATCGCCTTCGCGGGCGTCGGCTACGAGCTGTTCGCCGCGCCGCCCGAGGAGCCCATCTCCGGGGAGTTCGCCGACTACCCGCTGATAGAGGCGATCTTCATCTCCGGCCTGTACGCGCTGGTCGGCGTCGGCGGCGTGCTCTTCCCGTTCGCGCTCAAGCCCGGCCCGAACGCCGCCCAGAAGGTCATGGCGGTCTGCTGGTTCCTCGCGGGCCTGGCGTTCCTGCTGTTCGGCGCGATGAACTTCTTCACGCACATCGGCCTCATCGTCAACACGATGTAGCGCCGCCCTTCGCCACCGGTCCGCCGCGTACGCGCCCGCGTCGCCGGACCGGTGCGTTCCCGCGCTTTCCGGCGCCCACCGCCCGATCCTGGCCTTACGATGGTCTCGGAGGCGGGCATGGGCGAATTGACACCGGGGTTCCGCGGGCACCGGCGCATCGAGAGCGATCGGGTGCCGCCGGGGCAGTATCTGACCGAGGGTTTCCCGGTGTTGAGTGCGGGGCCGACGCCGGTGGTCGATACCGGTGAGTGGTCGTTCACGGTGGTGAACGAGGTCGGTGAGCGTGTGTCTTGGGATTGGGCGGCGTTCGCGGCGTTGCCGCATGAGACGCCGACGGTCGATATTCACTGTGTGACGCGCTGGTCGAAGCTGGATACGACGTGGCGGGGCGTCTCGGTCGACACCCTCCTGGCCGACGTGGCGACGGCCGCGGACTTCGCGGTGGTGCACTCGGTCGACGGGTACACGACCAATGTGCCGTTGCAGGACCTCACCGACGGCCAGGCCTGGGTGGTGACCGGGTACGAGGGCGCGCCGCTGGTCGCCGAGCACGGCGGTCCGGCGCGGTTCCTGGTGCCGCACTTGTACTTCTGGAAGTCCGCGAAATGGGTCTCCGGTATCACCCTGCACGACGAGGACCAGCCGGGGTTTTGGGAGCGGGCCGGCTACCACGACTACGGCGACCCCTGGCTCGAGCAGCGCTACCAGTCGGGGTGGTGACCATGTGGCAGCAGGCGCGCCTGCTCGAACGACGGCTCGAGACCGAGTCGGCGGTGACGTTGGTGTTCGAGCCCGAGGACTGGCCCGGCCACCTCGCCGGGCAGCACGCCGATATCCGGCTCACCGCTGACGACGGCTACCAGGCCGTGCGCTCCTACTCGCTCGCCGGGCCGGTCGAGGAGGGGCGGGTCGTGTTCACGGTTCAGCGTGTCCGGGGCGGTGAGGTCTCCACGTACTTGTGTGATGACTTGCCGGTGGGGGCGTATGTGGAGGTGCGGGGCCCGGTGGGGGGCTGGTTCGTGTGGCGCGGGAGCGATACCCGGCCGGTGATGCTGCTCGCGGGCGGCTCGGGGATCGTCCCGCTCCAGGCCATGGTCCGCCAGCGCCGCGCGCTCGGCTCCCGGGCCCCGTTCCGGCTCCTGTACTCGGTACGGACCCCTGAAGACGTCATCTACGCGGAGGAGATGATCCGCCCGCCGCGCGGCGACGACGGCGTCGACAGGGCCCTGCTGTTCACCCGCCGGGCGCTGGTGGGCTCGCGCCGCCCGCCCGAGCGGATCGGCTTCGCGGACGTGACCGCCCACGGCTGGCCCGCCGAGTTCGAACCCGCCTGCTTCGTCTGCGGCCCCAACGGCTTCGTGGAGGTCGCCGCGAAACTCCTCACCGCCCTCGGTCACGACCCGCATCGGATCAAGACGGAACGCTTCGGCTGAGGAGGCCCAATGAACGACCACGTCGACGGCAACATGCTCGCCGGAGCCCTGTGGCAGGTCTTCCGGCCCGATATCACCACCGCCGAGGCCCGCTGCGCGGGCTGCGGCATGACCGGCCCCGTGGCGGGGCTGCACGTGTACACCGCGGCCGCCGGGACGGTGGGGCGGTGCCCGAACTGCCAGCAGGTGACCTTGCAGATGGTGCAGAGCACGCACGCCATGTGGCTCAGCACCGCGGGCCTCTCCTACCTCCGCTTCCCGAACCAGGGCTGACGGCCCCGGTCGGCGTCAGCCCCGGCCGTCGCGTCCCGCTGCGGTCTTCCGGTGCAGGCGCACGGCTGAGACCAGGAAGAACACGCCGCCGACGAACGCGTAGCCGCTCACGCCGGCCAGGGCCGGGTCGGGCATGCCCGCCTGGAGGATGAAGCCGGTGCCGGCGATCGTGGAGATGCCGCCGCTGAGGATCTGGGGCCACTGGCCGCCGAGTCGGCGGCGGCGGATCGCGACGACGAGCTGCACGGCGCCGGCGGTGATCGCCCAGGCGCCCCACACCCGCAGCACGGCGGGGGTGCCGGAGGCGGCCGCGATCGCGAGGCCGGCGGCGGCGGCCAGGCTCAGGGCCATGTTGGCGTACAGACCGGCGGCGGGCCGGTCGTCCTTGGACGAACGGAGGTCGGCGACGGCCGCCGCGACGTCGAACAGCGGGTAGACCACGAGCAGCGCGACGCCGATCGGGCCGAGGCCGGCCCCGGTGGCGACGAGCAGGGCCGCCCAGGCGGCGGCGAAGCCGAACCGGAGGTAGTAGAGGTTGCGCAGTGCCGTCGCGGTGGCGGCGGGCCGGGTGATGGTGTCGCTGGTCATGGCCTTCTCTCCTGAAGTCGATACGAGGTAGAATGACTAGTCACTCTACTTGAGGAATGATACGCACAGCGCTCGGGAAAGCGCAAGTGCGGGGGAGGGGACGTATGATCGCGACCGTGAGAACCCCGATGCGCCAGCGCCTGGTCGACGCCGCGACCGAGCTGTTCTACGCCTACGGGCTGCGCGCGGTGAGCGTCGACAAGGTCATCGAGGCCGCCGGTACGACGAAGGTCACCTTCTACCGGCATTTCAAGAGCAAGGACGACCTCGTCGTGGCGCACCTGGAGCGCAGGGCCGCGATCGAGCGCGAGGGCATCGGCGCCGCGGTCGCCGCGGCGGGGGGCGAGGCGGACGCCGTCATGCGGCTGATCGCCGAGCAGCTCGGGATCATCGCCTGCGAGCCCGGCTTCCGCGGCTGCCCGTTCATCAACGCCGCCGCCGAGTACCCCGACCCGGACAGCCGGGTGCGCCGGGCCGTCGCCGAGCACCGGCAGTGGTGCAAGGCGACGTTCGCGGAACTGGTGGCCCCCTTCGCACCCGAGCGCGCGAGCGAGGCCGCCGACGACCTGATGCTGCTGCGCGACGGCGCCATGGTCGCCGGCTACCTCGACGAGCCGGACGCGGTCGCCGCCTCGTTCCTGCGCGGCACCACCGCCGTCATCGAAGGGTTCCGCGAGAACGCGGGCTGAGTCCGGGCACCGCGCAGCGGCGGGTCAGGGGTTCGCGAACACCTCGGGCACGGCGCCTAGTCGAAGCTGCTCGGGGAGCCGGACTCGTAGACGTCCAGCGGGAGCGTTATGGCCGCGCCGGTCCTCGGGTCGACCGCGCGGCACTCGATGCCGGTCGCCAGGGTCCGCGCGACCGACGTGCCGCCCCAGGGCCGGTCGGGGCCGATGTCGAGCTTGACGATCTCGTCCATGTCGCAGGCGACGTACTCGGTGCCGCGCTTGAACCGCAGGACCGCCTCGACCTGGTCGCGCACCACCGGCCCCTCCGCGAGCGCGGTGTTGTAGGAGACGTACCCGTAGTCGTTCTCGCCGTCGGTGAGCCCGGTGGACTCGAACGACAGGTTCGTGACCTGGTAGTCGTAGGTCTCGCCGAAGTACTCGACGGCGCACACGGCCTCGGTGTCGTTCCGCGGATCGATCGAGGGGCACGAGGCGCGGGCGTCCGGGTCCACCACGGACCCGAAGTCGGTCACGGCCTCGAGGCCCTCCCAGGCGATCTTGTCCTCCAGCGGGTCCTCGTCGCCCGGTTCGGGCGGCAGCCCGCCGAGATCGCGCCCGGGGAACTCGGCCGGGACCTCCCCGTGGCGGAACGCGGAGAGGTCCACTGCGGGCGCGGAGCTCGCCGCGGTGGCCGGCTCCGCGCTCGTGGGCTCCGGTGGCGGCGGCTCCGGGTCCGGGGAGCATCCCGAGAGCGCCGCGAGCGCGACGACGCCGACCATCCAGTACGCGGTTCGCATGATCCACCCTCCGGTAGGCGCATGGTCACCACCCACTGTAGGAACCCCCTGCCCGCAGGTCGACCGCCGTTCGCGGCGGCTCAACGCCGGAACGCCTCTTGCACCAGTTCCCCGACCGCGACGGTGAGGTCTTCAACGGACACGGGTCGCGGACCGAACGCGTCGCTTGAATAATCGCCTCGAGAGGTGGCCGGGCGACTCTCGACCGACAACTCGAGATTGCTGTCGGAAGCCATGCACTCGAAGTAGGGGACTGTCAGCGATGCGTGGTCAAGGCAGAGGCCGTGGTCGAATCCATGGAGGGATTCGGCCCCCACAATCCAGTCGCGCTGGTCCTGCGGCTGTTCGAGGAGATGGTCGTATCCCAGAGGTTCGGTGTCGTCGAAGACGGTCACGTCCAGTCTGAGCACCTGCCCGGTGACGCCGTCTCCGCCAGGGTCCCAAGACCATTCGCAGGTGTACGAACTGAAGGAGTCCTCGAAGTCCTCGATCGCGGGCTGTGGCGCGCCGGCTTCCTCCCAGCCGAGAAGCTCATCCGCCTCGGCCTCGCCGCCGAGGCACGCTTCGCCCCACGGCTCGGGGGCGGCGAACCGATACTCGAGGTCGGGGCCGGTCAGGTGAGGCAGCGCGACCACCGCTCCGGCGACGAGCAGGAGAAACGCGCCGGCAACGGCGAAGAACGCGAGGCGCGAGCCACGCTTCGGCTTCCGGAGCCGCAGGCCGGGTTCAGAGGCTGGATTCATGGTGGAAGCCATCGATGTCCACTTCTTCGCTGCCAGGGGGAGCCGGAATCGTAACCTGGCTCATCGTCCAGCCCCGCTGTACAGATCGGCCAGGGGCCGCAGGTCCTTCTGCGCCACCTCGTAGAGCTCGTAAAGGTCGGCGGCGAACTTGCCGCCCTCTCCGGGGGCGTCGGGCATGGCGGGGGCTCCAATGGGTGCTGCGGGGGAGTGTCGTCGTTGCGACGCTACAAGAGATCACAGCGGTTTTGGCACGCTCGGGGCCCCGCGAGACGCCTGCGGCACGGCGGCGGGACCGGTCGCTGCCATGACCGGCCCCGTCCTCGATTCGGTTGTGCGGCGTCGATCGGCTCTTGGCGGCTCCGGTCGCGCCTCTCGAGCCGAAGGTGATCCGGTGGGGGGAATACGGTCGTCGCAGCGGGTCGCCGGGGCCTCAGGCCTGCTTCCACAGCGTCTGCGGGTCCACCTCGTGGACCAGCGCCTCGCCGCGGGAGAGGCGCTCGGCCTCCTCGACCATGTAGAGCCCCATGCGGGACAGCTCGTTGCCGTGCGACCCGGCGACGTGCGGGGTGAGGAAGGCGTTCGGCAGGTCGAACAGGGGCGAGTCGCGGGGGAGCGGCTCGGGGTGGGTCACGTCGATGACCGCCGAGAGCCGTCCGGTCTCGAGCTCGGCGGTGAGCGCGTCGGTGTCGACCAGGCGCCCGCGGGCGGTGTTGACGACGACCGTGCCGTCCTTCATGGCGGCCAGGCGAGCCGCGCCGATGAGGCCGGCGGTCTCGGGCAGGTCGGGGGCGTGGACGCTGACGACGTCGCAGCGGGCCACGAGCGAGTCGAGGTCGACCAGCTCCGCGCCGAGCGCGGCCGCCTCCGCGGCCTCCAGGTACGGGTCGGCCAGCAGCACCTCGAAGTCGAAGGGCCGCAGCAGCTCCAGCACGCGGCGCCCGATCTTGGAGGCGCCCACGATGCCGACGGTTCGGCCGAAGTTGCCGACCTCGGGGTGGATGTGCCCGAGCCGGAACGACCGCTCCCGGCGGAAGTCCTCGCGCAGGCCGAAGAGGTTCTTGCCCGCCATGAGGATCGCGGCGAGCGTGTACTCGGCCACCGGGAGCGCGTTCGCGCCCGAGGACGAGGAGACGGCGACGGGCCGGTCCCAGGCCGCCTCGCCGACGATCGACTTCACCGAGCCGGCCGCGTGCAGCACCGCCCGCAGCTTCGGGGCCTCGGCGATCACCTCGTCGCGGAGCCTCGGCGCCCCCCAGCCGGTGACGAGCACCTCGGCCTCGGCCAGGACCGGCTGCACGGCCGGGTCGGCGAAGTCCTCGGCCACCAGGCCGGGGTCGAAGTCGAGCACGGCGAGGAGCCGCCGCAGCAGGGGCTCGGGGAAGAGCTGGGGGAGGAACTCGGGGCTCATGGCGAGCAGTGCCCTCGGTCGGTCAGCCACACGGGGTCCTTCGATCGGCCGGATAGATATCGGTTTCTACGTTAAGATCTCCTGCGCTGATTGTCGAGACCTCGACATCGACCAATGCCCGACGAGCGAGGCGCCGCGCTCATGGTCGGCTCGTAACTATGCAGCTAGAAAACCAAATTCACCAAAGGTAACGATTCTGCATCGGCCTCAATGATGCACGATCGACCTCGTCAAAGAACAGAGAACGTTATCTATCTGAGCCTTGATTCGGGCTTCGGCAGGCGCTATCGTCCGCATAGACGGATTCCGATGTCCAGCTGCTCCGGCACCCGAGACGGCCTCCCCGGCGCCGCCGGTCCGGGGAGCCCCCTGGAAGACCATGCTTTGGAAGGACGTGCGATGACGCAAGTCGGACAACGAAAACGGTCGCGACTCGTGGCGCTGGCCGCCGCGCTCGCCACCGGACTCGGGGCGGCCGCGCTGCCGCCCCAGGCCGCTGGGGCGGCCGAATACGACGACCTGATCACCGACCACCTCGTGGCGGTCAACGAGACCGTGAGCGACGCCGGGTTCGTCCACCCCGGCGTCGGCCTGACCGCCGAGGACCTGCGGAGCGCCCAGGAGATGGTCCGCACCGGCCAGGAGCCCTGGGCCTCCTACTTCGCCGCCATGGCCGACACCGCCTTCGCCTCCACCGCGTACCGGGCGTCGAACTCGAAGTCCGCCGCCGAACCCGACGTGCCCCTCGACCCCACGTTCACCCAGGCGGGGATGCGGAACCGCGAGACCAACGACTCCTTCGGCGCCCTCACCCAGTCCCTCATGTGGGTCACCACCGGCGACGAGGTTTACCGGCGCAACGCGATCCAGGCGATCCGCACCTGGTCCAACATGGACCCCGAGCGGTACGCGTACTTCCCCGACGCGCACATCCACACCGGGCACCCGCTGTACCAGTTCCTCATGGCCGCCGAGATCATCCGCGCCACCGAACCGGTCGACGACGACAGCCCCGGCGAGCACGGCGGCTACGACGTCGCCTGGTCCGCCGAGGACGACCGGAAGCTCCTCGCGAACTTCGCCGACCCCGTCGTGGAGACCTTCCTGTTCTCCAACGAGCGCTGGATGAACCAGCACAACTTCGGGCTGTTCGGCCGCATCGCGACCGCGATCTACGCCGACGACGCCGAAGGCTACGCCACCGGCGTCGAGTGGTTCACCGTCAACTCGGGCGACACCGCCTACGACAACGGCGCGATGGCCCCGCAGATGCCGCTCATCGACGCCGACGACCCCGCGAACCCGTACGGGCGCGACTTCGTGCAGGTCCGCGAGATGGGCCGCGACCAGGCGCACGGCGAGTGCAACATCGACAACTTCACCGGCCTCGCGAGGATGCTCGAAGTCCAGGGGACCAAGGTCGACCCGACCGCCGGGACCGTCTCCACCGGCACTGATGCCGTGTCCGCCTACGACTTCCTCGACCAGCGGCTCCTCGACGGCGCGAACGCCTTCTGGGGCTTCATGATGGGCGCGCCCACCCCGTGGATCGACGAGGAGGGGCAGGGCAACACCATCGCCCAGGCCTACCGCGGGCGGATCTTCAACCCCGTCAACGAGCTGTACTACGAGTACGCGCTCGAGCGGGGCGTCGACGTCGCGGCCGAGGCGCCGCACGTCGCCGAGCTCGCCTCGCGCATGGACGGCCCCTACTACTGGTACGGGACCGGCGTCGCGAACTTCTGGGCCCCGGGGGACAAGAACCCCGAGTACTGGGTCGCGTTCCCGGCCGAACTGGCCGGCACCGCACCCGAACCGCTGCCCGACACCGCCGCGCTGAGCTTCGCGGACGCGAGCCTCCCACTCGACGATCGCACCGCGATCACCGAGGAGGACGGCGAGACCTTCGCCCGCGCGAACGTGACCGAGGAGGGCACCACCAGCGTCGTCAGCCGCATGATGTACGGCTCGAACGCGCAGATCGGCCTCCGGTTCCGCAGCGACGGCCCCGCCGGCCTCGAAGTCCTCTACAAGGAGGAGGCCACCGGCGTCAACCCCGACGAGGCCGAGACCAGGACCCTTGCAGCACTCGAGATCCCGGACACCGGCGGCGAATGGCGATACCTCGCCTACCCGGCGGGCGGCCAGAACGTCAACTTCTACCGACTCACCGGCGAGGACGGCACCACCGTCGACCTCGACAGCGTGATCCTCTCGGGCGCCACGGACCTCAGCGTCCCCCGGTTCAACTCCACTGAGGACCATTACTACCTGACCAAAGGCCTCGGCGCCTCGATCGACCTGTCGGCCAAGGACACCGACGGCACCGTGACCTACAGGGTCGACGGCCTGCCCGAACGCGCGTCCTTCGACACCGCGACCGGCGGGCTCGCCTGGACGCCGAACGGCAGGGACAAGGGCCGCCACGACGTCCAGATCGTCGCCGACGACGGCACCGCGGTCACCGCTCGCACCGTTCAACTCGTGGTGTCCCCCAACCCGAACCGCACCGTCGAGACGGTCGTCCGGGACGGCGTCGACCGCCGAGCCGACTACACCGCCGCCACCCGCGACCCGTACGAGGAGGCACTGGAGGAGGCGAGGGACGCCGCGCGCCACGGCTCCGACGAGGAGTTCGCGGCTGCGCTGGACGCACTCATCGCCGCGATCGACGCCCTCGAACTCCTCGACCCCGAACTGCCGGACGAGTCGTTCGACTACACGAACGCCGTGGCCCCCTTCGGGATCACCGACAACGCCGTAGTCGCCCTCGCGGACGGCGACAACACCTCCCACACCGGCGACCTGCGCACCGGCTCGTTCACGCTCGACTTCGGCACCCGGTACCGGATCACGGCCGACGCCTTCGGGTTCCAGGCCCGGTCCCTGTTCGCGAACCGCTCCGAGGGCACGAACGTGTACGGCTCGAACGACGGCATCGCCTGGGACCTGCTGACCGAGCGGGCCACCGCGAACGACCCCGACATGGAGACGATCGAGGTGCTCGCCGAGCACGACGACGACGCGTACCGGTACCTGAAGGTCCAGCTCGACGAGCCGGGCGTCCCCACCGACCCCGCCTACCCGGGCATCTGGTCGATCGGCGAGTTCCGGATCTTCGGCGAGCGCAGCGAAGCCCCCGGCGACATCGACTCCGTGTCCGTGTCCTCCCCGGACGCCCTCGCGGGCCGGGTCACCGCGGGCGACACCGTGACCGTCGACTTCTCCAGCGCCGCACCGATAGGCGACGTGGCCGTCTCGATCGGCGACCAGGCCCTCGAGGCGACCAGCGAGGACGGCCTGGCCTGGACGGCCACCGCCGAACTCGGCGAGCTCACCGGTTCCGGCCCGCTCGACGTGCGGATCGACCACACCACCGAGGACGGCGACCAGGCGACGGTCCACGGCTCGACCGACGGCACCGTCCTGTACGGCTCGGACGAGCGCGACCTGATCGACCTCGCCGATGTCCGAGTGGTCGCCTCGGACGGCTCGCCCGACGCGTCGAAGGCCGCCCACGCGGCGAAGCTGCTCGACGCGGACCCCGCGACGTTCAGCGACGTGCCCGCCGTCGACGGCGAGTTCCACCTGATCTGGGACTTCGGCGAAGGCGCCGAGGCCACCGTGGACCGGGCGGACTTCCTGGCGCGCCAGGACAACAACGGTCTGGTCCGCATGGACGGCCTGGTCCTCGAAGGCTCGAACGACCTGTCGACCTGGACCGCGCTGACCGCCCCGACGGTCAAGACCCTCGCCTGGCAGGAGCTCCCGTCGCACGACGAGGGAAGCTACCGCTACGTGCGCGTCGCGAACGGCGCGCTGATCGACATAGCGGAACTCCGCCTCTTCGGCGCGGTCGCAGGACTGTAGCGATCGATGGCGCAGGGCCCCAGGAGCATCCGCTCCCGGGGCCCTGCGCCATCGATCGCATCGGTGCGCGGAGTGCATCCGTCCCAGCAGGAACGGGTGAACGCCGCCCATGCGCTCAGCCCCGCAGCCGGCCTCGGGTTCGACGGCGCCGTTCCCCGAACGACCGACCCGGCCCCGTCACGGCGCTACCCTGACCGGATGGACGCTCCGCGACTCGTACTGACCTCGATCACCGTGACCGCGCCCGACCCGCGGGCCCTCGCCGACTTCTACGCGCGGCTCCTCGGCTTTCCCGTCACCGTCAGCGAAGGCCCGAAACCGGGTGAGCCCCCGGAGGCGGGCTGGGCGCAGGTCCGCACCGGCGAGGGCCCGACCCTCGGCTTCGAGTACGAGCGCCACTGGCGCGCCCCGGTCTGGCCCGCCGAACCCGGCGCCCCGCACGCCACCCAGCACCTCGACATCCACGTCGACGACCTCGACGCCGCCGTCGAACACGCGCTTGCTCAAGGCGCGCGGCTCGCCGACCACCAGCCGCAGGAGGACGTGCGGGTCCTCTTCGACCCGGTCGGCCACCCCTTCTGCCTGTTCCTCTGAGGCGGCGCGGGAAGGCCGCGAGCCGGCGGCCGCGTCGGCGCGCGCAAACGGCGCCCGCGCCCGCCCCGGCGGGCTAGCATCGGCGCGTGCAGGCGCGAATCCACTGGGGCCGGTCCGGCCGGACCGCCTCCGGCCCCCCGGGACCGGCATGACCGCGCGCTCGCTCCTCGCGCTGGCCGCGCTGCTGCTCGCGGTCCTCGCCTACGGCATCGCCGGCGGCGTCGGCACCGGTGCGCCCCCCGGGTACGAGGCCGCCGACTGCTTCCACGTCGACGCGGACGGCGCGGTCCGCGACTGCGCCGACGCCGCGGGCCCCGCGGCCCCGACCGCCGCCGTCCAGGCCGCGGACTGGACCTGGTGGGGCGCCGCCGCGCCCCCGCTCGCACTCGCCGCCGCGGCCTTCCTTCTCTGGCGGCACCTGCGGCGCCGCCTCCCCAGGAGGCGAAAGGCCTAGGGGCCGTGCCCCACCGCATCGCCGACTTCGCCGAGATCGCGAACCCCGGTTGCCGGTACCGGCCCTCGCCCCGCTCCGAAGCGACCGGCTCGACCGCCGAGAACGCGAAGCGTGCAGTGGTCATGCTCCGGAGCCCGCGGCGTCGGGGCCGCCGAACGGGCTTCCCGCTGCGGCATCCTCCGTCGATTGCTTTTCCGTGACCTCCATCGCGGCCGCGCCGAACACCCCCGCCGAATGTCGGACCCCGCGGGCATCCTTGAAAACCGGGGGCCCACCCCAGCGCCCCCTGTCCCGCTTCGCCGTGCCCTCCGCGGCCATCCGCCGCGCCCGGTCCCCGCAGACCAATCGGCCGAGCCGGAGCCGGTCCAGAGCCGGGCTGGAGCCGATCCGGGCCGAGCCGGTGCTGAGCAGCGTCCGGGGCGGCGAGACCCGCGGCTCCCCGCGTCGGACCGGTCACCGCGGGTTCCGTTGGCGCGCAGAACGTGCCATGATGGGCTCTATGTCCCGCCGCCCCAAGGACCTCAGTCCCGCCGAGCTCCGCTTCGTGCCGCAGAAGCCGGTGCGCTGGCTCTCGCCGCGCACCCTCATCGACACGAGCATGCGCTTCGGGCTCGCCCGGCTCTTCGGCGGCTACGTCGACAAGCGCGAGATCATCGGCGGCCGCCCCCAGCCGGTCTACGACCACTCCGGTGCCGAGGAGCTGTGGCTCGACTACGTCGCCGACGTCGGCGACGGCTTCAACGCCACCTACTCCATCGCCTACCTCATGGCCCAGGACCACGTCGAGGCCGGCGGCGAGCGCCTCCCGCGCGGCTCGGTCCTCATCATGGGCGGCGACCAGGTCTACCCCGCGGGCGACTGGCTCGAGTACGAGCGGCGCCTCAAGGGCCCCTACGAGGCAGCCAACCCCGGCCACCCGATCCCCCTCTACGCCATCCCCGGCAACCACGACTGGTTCGACGGCCTCACCGCCTTCACCCGCCAGTTCACCGAGGGCCGCACCATCGGCGGCTACCGCACCTTCCAGAAGCGCTCCTACTTCGCGCTCTCCCTCCCGCACCGCTGGTGGCTGTTCGCTCTCGACGCCCAGTTCGACACCCACCTCGACCAGGGCCAGCTCGAGTACTTCCGCAACGCCGCCAAGGACATGCGCCCCGGCGACCAGGTGATCCTCTGCGTCGCGCAGCCCTCCTGGCTGTGGACCGAGGACGAGCCGCGCTCGTTCGGCCGCATCGACCACTTCATCCGCGACATCGTGGCCGCCCGCGGCGGCCGCGTCCCGCTCATCCTCACCGGCGACCGGCACCACTACTCCCACTACGCCGAGGTGGACGGCGTGCGCCACCTCGTCGGCGCGGGCGGCGGTGGCGCCTACCTCTCGCCCACCCACGACCTCCCCGAGCAGGTGACGGCCCCGGGCCGCTCCATCCACGAACCCGACGCGCCCGAGCGCGAGTACCGCCTGACGCAGACCTACCCCTCGAAGGCGAAGTCGCTGTCCTACGCGATCGGGATCTTCGGGCGCCTGCCGTGGCTCAACAAGGGCTTCGTGGCCCTCATGAGCGTCGTCGCCCTCATTGCCACCGTGTCCATACTGGAGGGAACAGGCCCGTTCGTGGCGGTCGCGGCGCTGCTCCTGGGCGCGGGCGTCGCGTTCGCCCACCCCGGCCAGGGCCGGCGCGCCACCCGCCACTACGTGCTCGGCGTCCTCCACGGCGCCGCCCAGATCGGCCTCGCATGGGGCGGCGCGCAGCTCATCAAGACCATGGACGACGTGAGCTTCTGGACCTACCTCGCCTACCTGCCGGTGGCCGGCCTCGTCGGCACCTGGCTCGTCGGCCTCTACCTCGTGGTCGCGAACCGCCTGGGCGTCAACGCGAACGAGCTCTTCGCGGGCATGTCGGTGATCGACCAGAAGTGCTTCCTGCGCATCCGCGTCGACAAGGACGGCGCCACCGTCTACCCGATCGGCCTCGACCGGGCCGGCCGCCGCTGGGCCGCCGACCCCGACGGCGGCGAGGGGGCCTCGTGGATCAGACCGGTCGACCCGCTCGAGCCGCGCCTCATCGAGCCCGGCTTCCCCGCCTGCCACCCGGGCCCGGCCAGCGCCTCCCTGCCGCGCCAGAACCCCGTGCGGCGCCTGATGTCCCAGGCGAGCACCTGGTTCACCGGCCGCTTACCGCGGCCGGGGCTCCGACGGGGTCTCCATGACCGCGCCCGGCCCGTGCCCGCCCCGCCCCATGAGCCGGTGCAGGGCCGGGCTGAACAGCGCCAGGACCACGGCCGTGAGGATCGCGATCCCCGCGAGGATGAAGAAGAACGCCTGCTCGCCGACCCGCGGCACCAGGAACGCGAACGCCTGCCCGCCCAGCGGCGTCCCCACCGCCGGGCCCAGGAACCACACGCCCATCAACTGTCCCTTCAGTGACGAGGGCGCCAGCTGCGTCGTCACCGACAGGCCCACCGGCGAGACGCACAGCTCGCCCCACGTCAGCAGCAGGTACACCCCGACCATCCAGCCGAGCGCCACCAGCGCCCCGCCGTCGGCGCGCCCCTGCAACCAGCCCAGGAGCACCCACGACAGGCCGGTCAGGCCCACGCCGAGCGCGAACTTGTACGCCGTCCCGAACCCCGTCCCGGTCTTGAGCCAGATCGCGCCGAAGATCGGCGAGAACACCAGGATGAAGACCGAGTTGAAGTTCTGGACGCCGCCCGCGGGCAGGTGGAAGCCCCACGAGTCCAGGTCCACCGAGTTCGACGCGAACGCCGTCAGGATCGACCCCATCTGGAGGTACAGCATCCAGAACACGACCGAGGCGATGAACAGCCCCACGTACGCGCGCAGGCCCGCCTTCTCGGCGTCCGTGACGTCCTTGGCCTCCCCGAAGATGTAGACGAAGTACCAGACGGCGGCCGCGATCGACAGGACCGTCACCACCGTGGGCACCGTCGAGAGCGTGAGCGTCCCGGTGGCCGCCCATACCGCGATCGCCGCCGCCGCGAGCACCAGCGCGACCACGACGATCCTGACGACCTTGCCGCGCTCGGCGTCCGTGAGCGGGCGCGAGGGCCCGACGCCGGTGTTCGTCAGCCGCGACCAGCCGCGCACGTACCACAGCAGGCCCAGCGCCATGCCCACCGCGGCGGCGCCGAAGCCCAGGTGCCAGCGGTCCTCCCCGGCCAGGTACGGGGTGACGAGGATGCCGAGGAACCCGCCGAGGTTGATGCCCATGTAGAACACGGAGAACCCGGAGTCGCGGCGCGCGTCCGAGTCGCCCTCGTAGAGCCGCCCGACCATCACGGAGATGTTCGGCTTCAGCAGGCCCGAGCCGAGCACGACCAGGAACAGGCCGAAGAAGACCAGGCCCGCGCCGCTGACCGGGATCGCCATCGAGATGTGGCCGCACATGATGATCACGCCGCCGACCAGGACCGCGCGCCGGGCGCCGAGGACCCGGTCGGCCAGCCATCCGCCCGGCAGCGACGTCAGGTACACCGCGCCGGAGTAGAGCGACGCGATCGGGACGGCGACCGTGTCGTCGAGCCCCAGGCCGTTCTGCAGGACGCCCGCGGTCAGGAAGACCAGCAGGATGCCTTGCAGGCCATAAAAGCTGAACCGCTCCCACATCTCGGTGCCGAAGAGGACGGCGAGGCCGCGGGGGTGCCCGAAGAAGGTCGGCTCGCGGCCGACGGGGTACTCGCGGTGGGACATCGGCGCTCCCGGTGGTGCGTGCGGGCCGGCGCGGCGCGCGCCGGTACCTGCCGACGCTAACGCCTCCGGCGCGCCCTGGGACGCGAACGGCGCAACGCGTCGTCCCCGAAAGGATGCGCCGAAGCCGTTTGTCTGATATGCACGTTTGATTGGTCTACGATCCCGACCATGAGCGACGATCCGTACTGGAACACCGGCCCGCCCGGCGGGTCCCCCGGCTGGTCCGGCGAGCCCTCCGGGCGCTTCTCGGGCGGCGACCCCCTCGTGACCGACACCTTCGAGACCTGGTGGCACGCCTCGCTGGACGTCGTCCAGCGCTCCTGGCGCACCGTCGGCCTCATCCTCCTCGTCGGCGTCGTCCTGCCCCGCTGGGTCGTGGGCGCCTTCAACGGCAACGTGCGCGCCCCCCAGGCCGACGTGACCGTCACCGACTGGGGCGCATGGGTCCGCGAGTACTCCCCGGGCCTTGCCGTCGGCCTCGTCGGCGCCGTCCTGAGCCTCGCGGCCCTCTACGTCGCCGGCTCGGCCGCGCTCGCCGCCGTCCGCACCGCCGCCGCCGAGGCCGCCGGCGGCTTCCTCAGCCTCGGCGAGGCGTTCTCCTTCGGGTTCCGGCGCGGCGGGACGTTCTTCCTGTGGCTCCTGCTCGCCTGGGTCACCATCGGCGCCGGCCTGGTCCTGTGCGTCCTGCCCGGCCTGTGGGCGGTCTTCGCGCTCAGCCTCATGGCCCCCGCCGCGGTCTTCGAGGCCCGCCGCAGCCCCTACGCCCGCTCGATCCGGCTGACGCACGCCGCGTTCGGGCCCGCGCTGGGCCGCATCGTCATCGTGGTCCTCGTCGCGCTCGCCGCGAACCTCGTCATCGGCCTCGTCGGGCTGCTGCTCGCCGGGATCTGGCACGGGATCTTCGCGCCCTGGCTCGCCACCGTCCTCACCGTGCTCACCGAGGCGGTCATGGCGCTGCTGCTGCTCGCGCCCATGATCTGGGTCCTCGCCGCCTCGCTGTGCACCTACGCGTGGCTGCGGGGCCGCGCCGAGCCGGTCTCGGCGACCTCCCTCTCCGCAGAGGCCTCCGGCGCCGCGCCGGAGCGCGCCCCGCAGGGACCGGTGCCCGGCGGCTACACCGGCCCCGGTGAGCCCGGCCACCCCGGCAGCGCGCCGCCCCGCCCGTAGCGCCGCGGACCGGCGGGGGCCGGGGCGGACGCCCCGGCCCCCGCGCGTGCCACCACCGGTTTCGTGCCCCGGATTGGCACTCTCCAGGCGAGAGTGCTATACCTGATTCTGGCACTCGCCACTGGGGAGTGCTAACTATGCAACCAGCGCGATGAGGTGGTCGGGTCTGCGGGCCCACCGTCGCGGGAAGCCGCCTCACCGTCGACCACGAACGTTATCCGAAAGGAAGCCATCCACATGGCGAAGATGATCGCATTCGACGAGGAGGCTCGCCGCGGGCTCGAGCGAGGCATGAACACCCTCGCCGAAGCCGTCAAGGTGACCCTCGGCCCCAAGGGCCGCAACGTGGTGCTCGACAAGAAGTGGGGCGCCCCCACCATCACCAACGACGGCGTCTCCGTCGCCAAGGAGATCGAGCTCGAGGACCCGTACGAGCGCATCGGCGCCGAGCTGGTCAAGGAGGTCGCCAAGAAGACCGACGACGTCGCCGGTGACGGCACCACCACCGCGACCGTGCTCGCCCAGGCCCTGGTCAAGGAAGGCCTGCGCGCCGTCGCCGCCGGCGCCAACCCGATCGCCATCAAGAAGGGCATCGAGAAGGCCGTCGCCGCCGTCGTCGAGCAGCTCCAGGACTCGGCCACCGAGGTCGACACCGAGGAGCAGATCGCCAACACCGCCTCCATCTCCGCCGGTGACGCCACGGTCGGCGCCATCATCGCCGAGGCCATGGAGAAGGTCGGCAAGGAAGGCGTCATCACCGTCGAGGAGTCGAACACCTTCGGCCTCGACCTCGAGCTCACCGAGGGCATGCGCTTCGACAAGGGCTACCTGTCCGGTTACTTCGTGACCGACCAGGACCGCATGGAGGCCGTGCTCGAGGAGCCGTACATCCTCGTCGCCAACCAGAAGATCTCCGCGGTCAAGGACCTCCTGCCGACCCTGGAGAAGGTCACCCAGACCGGCAAGCCGCTCCTGATCATCGCCGAGGACGTGGACGGCGAGGCCCTCCCGACCCTGGTGGTCAACAAGATCCGCGGCATCTTCAAGTCGGCCGCCGTCAAGGCCCCCGGCTTCGGCGACCGCCGCAAGGCCATGCTCGGCGACATCGCGATCCTCACCGGCGGCCAGGTCATCTCCGAGGAGATCGGCCTCAAGCTCGAGAACACCGACCTGTCCCTGCTGGGCCAGGCCCGCAAGGTCGTCATCACCAAGGACGACACCATCATCGTCGACGGCGGCGGCGAGGAAGAGGCGATCCAGGGCCGGATCAACCAGATCCGCGCCGAGATCGAGAACTCCGACTCCGACTACGACCGCGAGAAGCTCCAGGAGCGCCTGGCGCGCCTGGCCGGCGGCGTCGCCGTCATCAAGGTCGGCGCGGCCACCGAGGTCGAGCTCAAGGAGCGCAAGCACCGCGTCGAGGACGCCGTGCGCAACGCCAAGGCCGCGGTCGAAGAGGGCATCCTCCCCGGCGGCGGCACCGCGCTGGCCCAGGCCGGCGCGACCGCGTTCGACAAGATCGAGGCCGAGGGCGACGAGGCCACCGGTGTGGAGATCGTGCAGCGCTCGCTGGGCGCCCCGCTCCGCGCCATCGCCGAGAACGCCGGCCTCGAGGGCGGCGTCGTGGTCGAGAAGGTCCGCAACCTGCCCAAGGGCCAGGGCCTGAACGCCGCGACCGGCGAGTACGTCGACATGCTGGCCGCGGGCATCCCCGACCCGGCCAAGGTCACCCGCTCGGCGCTCCAGAACGCCGCGTCGATCGCCGCGCTGTTCCTGACCACCGAGGCCGTCGTCGCCGACGCCCCGGAGAAGGAAGGCGCCGCTCCCGCCGGCGGCGGCATGGGCGACATGGGCGGCATGATGTAAGCAGTCCTTCGGGACCGCGAACTCTGGCCGCACAGAGTACTGCGAGGGAGGACCGCTCACGGTAGAGTGAGTGGTTCTCCCTTTCTCTGTACTGGCCTCCAGTGCAGACGGCGTAGTCCGCTGCGCTAGCGCGGCATACCGCTCCTTCCAGGGGCGGTATGCCGCGTCGCACCGCCGTCCGGCCCTCTCCCGGCCGAACGGCAGGCCGCGTCCCCGACCGCCCCCCGGCACCCTTTCGGGTGACGGGTCCGGCGCCGGGCCCGGTTTTTGTCGGACCCGCGGGCAATGATGGGCACTGCCTTCACCCCTCTCGGGAGGGTGGGGGCTGGGGACGGCCGGTGGCTCCACCGGCACCGTCCCCGAGACCGCCGCGCACCACCCCCTGCCGCGAACCACCATGGGCCCCAGCCGCTTCCGAGGCCCTTCACATGCGGTGCCGTGCGGGCTACCCTGATCCGGTGCCCCCACACGCCCCGCCGCCCGGCGCCGAACGGCCGCGACGCGCCCTCCGCCCGCGCCCCGAACGCCGCCTCCCCGTCCTCGCCTTCATGACCGCCGTCCTGGCCGCCCTCGTCGCCTCCTGCTACCTCGGCGGCCTCGCCGTCGAACCGCGCCTCGCCGAGACCCTCCCGCCCGCCGCCGCCGACGCCGAGCCGCCCCCCTACCGCGAGACCGGCCCCGCCCTCCTCGTCTGCCCCGCCGACGCCGACGCCTTCACCGAACGCAACGAGAACGTCGACTACCTCCAGCGCCTCGAGAACGAGCGCCTCTACGAGGACTGCGCCGACACCGGCCACCACGACCTCCCCGCCGCCCTCGACGCCGCCGAGCCCGGCGACCGCGTCCTCCTCCTCCCCGGCCACTACGCCCTCGACCGCACCGCCGTCATCGGCCCCGACCTCACCGGCCTCCAGGTCGAGGGCCTCGGCGACGGCCCCGAGGACGTCACCCTCTCCGGCCGCTTCGCCCTCGACACCGTCATGGAGGCCGCCGGAGCGGACGTGCACCTCAGCGGCTTCACCGTGGCCCAGGCCCGCGGCACCGGGCTGCGCGTGACCGCCGACGGCGCCGCCGTCGACCGCGTCGCGGCCCACCAGATCGGCGGCCTCGGCATCCACGTCGCCGACGCCGCCGGCGTGCTCCTCACCGGCTGCCGCGCCGACGCCGTCGACACCGCCGGCATCGCCGTGCACCGCTCCGAGGCCGACGTCCAGGGCTGCGAGGTCACCGGCAGCACCGCGGGGATAGCCGTCTCCGGCCCCGGCACCGCCGCCGACATCACCGGCAACCGCCTCCACGGCAACGCCACCGGCCTCGCGATCCACGACACCGGCAACCGCTCCGACATCACCGCCGCCGAGAACCTCGTCTACGACAACAACCGCCGCGACCTGGACGCCGACGCCGCCGCCTGCCGGGCCGACCCCGCTCAGCGCGACTGGGACGGCGGCCCCCGCTGCCCCGACCCGGCCTACCCCGGCGGGATCGGCCTCCTCCTCGCCGACGCCGACGGCGTCGAGGCCACCGCCAACCGGATCTGGAACCAGCGGACCGCCGCCGTGGCCGCCTGGGGCACGCCCGGCCCCGACGGCGCGGGCAACCGCAACACCGTCGCCGGCAACGAGTTCGGCGTCCGCGAGGACGGCCAGCGCCAGCGCAACCGGCTCGACGTGTGGTGGGACGGCAACGGCGCGGGCAACTGCTTCGACGAACCCGGCGCCCACCGCACCGCGCCCTCGGTCGTCCCCTCCTGCGACGTGCCCGCCACGCGCGCCCTCGGCGACCCCCTCCGCACCCTCAAGGCCTGGCACTGCGGCATCGCCGACGCCGGGGCCGTCCCCGACGGCTGCGACTGGTTCGGCGCCCGCTTCACCGAGCGCCTCGAGTTCCGCGCCGCCGTCGCCTTCGCCGTCGCGCTCCTGTTCCTCGCGGGCGCCGGGTGGCTCGGCGCCGCCCGCGCCCCCGACCCGCCCCGCGCGGGCCAGATGACGTTCTCCGCCTTGGCCACCGGCGCCGGGGCGCTCCTGTCGGTCCTCGCCGCCTGGTCCGGCCGCGCGGACTACGAGGCCCTCGCCGTCGGCCTGTGGGGCCTCGGCTGGATCCTCGCCGGGCGGTCCTGGCGCCGCTGCGGCATCCGCGTCTTCGGGACCTTCACCGTCCTCATCGGGCTGCTCGCCCTCCTCGACGCGATCGACCGCGGCGTCAGGACCCTCGTCCTCGCGCCCGTCGCCCCCGCCTGGCTCTGGCTGGCATTGCTTCCCCTGTGGACGCTGTTCGCGCTCGCCGCCGCGTTCGGCCCCCGCCGGCGCGAGCCGGAACCGGTCCGCGTCGAGCGCACACCGGTCACCGCCCCGTCGCACGACCGCTTCGACTGGTGACGCACGGTCGCGTACTGTTGCGTCATGACTTGGACCTGGAAGCTCGAAGACGCCGACGGCAACGCCCTCGAAACCCCCGACAGCGACCTGGGCAGCCAGGGCGACGCCGAGTCGTGGCTGGGCGAGCGCTGGCGCGACTTCGCCGACCAGGGCGCCGCCGCCGCCATCCTCGTCGAGGACGGCCGCACCGTCTACCGCATGGAGCTCTCCCCGGCCGAGGAGTCCTGAGCGCCGGTAAGTAAGGCCTGGATCACGACCGTCGCCGCCCGCCGCCGGACCGTAATAGGCTGGGCGGCGTGACCGACCCAGGTTCCCTCACGCTGACGGCGACCCGCGCCCGCGCCGGACTCGACGCCCGGCGCGGCATCGTCCGCCTCCACGCCGAAGCCCTCACCGCCCTCGACCTGCGCCCGGGCGACCCCGTGGCGATCACCGGGCGCCGGACCACCACCGCGATCGCGCTGGCCGCGGACCGCTACGCCTCCCGCCGCGCCCTCTATGCCGACGACCTGACGCTCGGCAACATCGGCGCCCGGGACGGCGACCCCGTGCGCCTGGGCCCGGCCGACCTGGCCGCCGCCGACCGCGTGGTCCTGTCCGGCCCGGCCTCGGCGGTCGCCGTCGTCGATCCCGACACGCTGCGCCTGGCCCTGCTGTCCAAGGTCGTCGGCGAGGGCGACGACGTGTCGCTGCTGCCCATCGAGCTGGGGGACGCCCAGCGCGAGATCGTCGCGGCCACCCGCCGCACCCTCAACAACACCCTCGGCATGGGCTGGACCACCATGGTGCTCAACGTGGTCGAGTCCGCCCCCGCCCGCGGGGCGATGATCACCGCCGACACGCGCGTGGAGTGGGAGCAGGAGGTCCGCGCCGCGGTCGGCCCCGGCGATCTCCCGGCGGCCCCCGCCGAGCGGATGCCCCCGTCCTACGGCGGCGCGGCCGCCGCGGCCCGCCCCCGCGCCGAGTCCCGCGAACCGCTCGCCCCGGCCCGGGCGCCCGAGGCCGTCCCCGGTATCGCCCCCATCCCCTACGAGGAGCTCGCCGGCGCCCGCATCCCCGCCGAGGAGCTGCGGGAACTGCTCGACCTCGGGTTCAACCACCGCGAGGTCCTGAAAGTGGTCGGCACCGACATGGCCCTCGGCGTCCTGGTCTCGGGCCCCTCGGGCGCGGGCAAGGCCACGATCGTCCGCTCGGTGGCCGCCGCGGTCGGCGCCGCCGTCAGCGAGGTCTCCGGCTCCGACCTGGCCGCGCTCGAGGCGAATGCGGCCGCCGACCGGCTCCGCGCCGCCGTCGCGGCCCTCGCCGTCCCCGGCGTGCTCCTCGTCCGCGGCGTCGAGCACCTCGCGCCCGCCGGGAAGCGCACGCCCCTGGGCACCGTGTTCTCCCGGATGGTTGAAGAAGTACTGGGCGACGAAGGGCTGGGCGAGGCCGGTAAGCACGCGGTCGTGTGCACGGCCGCCCGCGTCGAGGACGTCGACGCCGGGCTGCGCTCGCGCCTGGAGCACGAGGTGGTCGTCCCCATGCCCGACGCCGACGCCCGCCGCGACCTCCTCGTCTACTTCACGCGCGGCATGAAGGTGGCCGAGGACGTGAAGCTCGAGTCGGTGGCCCACCGCGCCCCCGGCTACGTCGCCTCCGACCTGGCCGTCATGGTCCGCGAGGCCGGGGTGCGGGCCGCCATGCGCGCCAAGGGCGGCGGCGCCACCGCCCTTCAGCGCGACGACTTCGACGGCGCCCTCGAGTCGGTGCGGCCCACCAGCATGGCGGGCGACTCGGTCGAGCTCGGCGGGCTCACCCTCGACGACGTCGGCGGCATGGAGGACCTCAAGCAGACCCTCACCGAGACCGTGCTGTGGCCGCTGACCTACCCGGACGCGTTCACGCGCCTGGGCATCGAGGCGCCGCGCGGCATCCTCCTGTACGGCCCGCCCGGGTGCGGCAAGACCTACATCGTGCGCGCCGTCGCCGGCGAGGGCCACGCGAACGTCTTGAGCGTCAAGGGCTCCGAACTGCTGAACAAGTGGGTCGGCGAGTCGGAGAAGAACGTCCGGGAGCTGTTCCGCCGGGCCCGCCAGGCCAGCCCGACGCTCATGTTCTTCGACGAGCTCGACGCGCTCGCCCCGGTCCGCGGGGGCGGCACGGACGGCGGCACCGCCGACCGGGTGGTCGCCGCGCTGCTGACCGAGCTCGACGGCGCCGAGTCGCTGCGCGACGTCGTGGTCGTAGGGGCGACGAACCGGCCCGACATGATCGACCCGGCCCTGCTGCGCCCGGGCCGCCTGGAGCGGCTCGTCTACGTGCCGCCGCCGGACGCGCACGGGCGCGCGGACATCCTGCGCGCCAACGCGAAGAACGTGCCGTTCGCCGACGACGTCGACCTCGACGCGGTCGCCGACGAGCTGTGGCTGTACTCGGCGGCCGACTGCGCCGCCCTGGTGCGCGAGGCCGCGCTGACGGCGATGCGCGAGTCCCTCGACGCGAGCGTCGTCACCGCCTCCCATGTGGGCCAGGCGATGGAGCGCGTCCGCCCCAGCCTGGACCCCGAGCAGCTGGAGTACCTCGAGAACTACGCCCGCAACCGGGAGGGGTGACCGCCCCGGTCCCGCGTGCGAGGCGGGCCCCGTCCGGGAGCCGGGTCGTTACCCTGGACGGATGCCCGACTCCTCGACCTCCCCTGAGCCCGGCCGGGGCTGGCCGCCTCAGCTGACCGCCTGGGAGCGCGCCACCAACCTGCCGCTGCTCGCCCTCGCGGCCCTCTTCCTCATCGCCTACGCGGTCCCGATCCTCTACCCCGGTCTGCCCGGCTGGGTCGGGGCGGCCGCCAACGCCGTCTACGCCCTGGTGTACGGGGTGTACGCGGTGGACTTCGGTGTCCGGCTCGTGAAGGCGGGCCGCGGGAACCGGATCCGGTTCCTCTGCACGCACCCGGTCGACCTCGTCATGGTGGCGCTCCCGATGCTGCGACCGCTGCGCATCCTGCGGATCATCCTCCTGCTGTCCGAGGTCTTCCGCCGCCACGCGGAGGTCACCAAACGCCTCCGGGCCGCGTTCTACGTCGTCACCGTGACCTTCCTGATCCTGCTGATGTCGAGCCTGGCGATCCTGGACGCCGAGCGGTACGCGCGCGACTCGCAGGTGACCGACTTCGGCGACGCCCTGTGGTGGTCGGTCGTGACCGCCTCCACGGTGGGCTACGGGGACGCGGTCCCGCAGACCGCCGAGGGGAAGGCGATCGCGGCGTTCCTGATGTTCGCGGCGATCGGCCTGGTCGGCCTGGTGAGCGGTTCGCTCGCCTCGTGGTTCGTCGACCGCGTCTCGGCGGCCGCCGAGACCACCGACCGCGCCGAGGCCGTCGAGCTGAGCATGCGCATGGAGCGGCTGGAGCGGCAGGTCGCCGAGATCCACGCGGCCCTCGTCCCGGGCGGGCCGCCCGTCCGCGAATCGCGGGGAGTGCCGGGCCCGCGCGCCGAGCCCGAGCGTTGACCGGCTCTCGCGGCTCGGCCGCCTCCGGTCAGGCGATCGTCTTCTGGAAGACGCGCTCCTGACCGGCGAGGCGGTAGCCGACCGCCTCGTTGATGCTGATCATGTACTCGTTCGAGACGGCGTTGCCGGTCCACACGTACCGCATCTTCGGCCGCCATTCGCGCACGCGCCGCTGGTTGGCGACCTTGAGGACCGTGCCGAGCCGGTGGCCGCGGAACCGGGGGTCGACGATGGTGTCGCCCTGGGAGCAGTGGCGCTCCTCGCCGGCCTCGACGACGATCTCGGTGAACCCGGCGACCTCGCCGCTCTCCTTGTGGCGCACCGCGACCTGGAGGTGCAGTTCGCCCCGCCGGCGGCGCTGGCGCGACCAGTCGAGGAGGCGGCCGCGGTCGATGTCGGCCTCCTGGAGGTCCCACTCGCCCAGCGGCATGTCGGTGTACATGCGGGAGTGCAGGTAGGCCATGCCGTCGAGGAGCTCCTCGGGCGGGGCGCCCTCGAAGGGCACGAGCTCGAAGCCCTCGGCCCGCTCCCAGGCCTCGTCCAAGAGCCGGTCGAGCGCGGACTCGTCGACCTGGTCGAGGTCGACCTTGCGGATCGCGGCGTCCAGGGAGCCCTTGTAGCCCTTGGAGACCAGGAACGACCCGCCGTCGCCGCGCACCAGCGGCGAGGACTCGTGGGGGACCGCCGTCCAGCAGTGGAGGGTGCTCCTGCCGTCCTCGGCGGCGCGCTCCTCGGCGTGGCGCAGGAGGGCCGAGCCGACGCCGCGGCGGCGCTCGGCGGGGTGCACGCCGAGCGTGAAGCCGAGCAGGTGGGTGTTGTCCTGATCGGAGAAGTTGAGGTCGAGGTGGCCGAGGACCTTCCCGTCGCACACGGCCGCCCAGTGTTCGCGGCGGGTGTCGCCGCCGCCGACGACCAGGCGCATCAGCGGCCAGACGGGGCCCCGGGGCCTGAGCCCGGCGAAGTCGTGGCCGTCGACGGCCTCCTGGAGGTCGAGCCAGGCCTCGGTGAGTGCGTGATCGGAGGGGGCCACCGGGACGATGTCGAAATGCGTCATGATCCCGAGTCTGTCGGAGCGGCCCGGCGCTGACAAGCCCGTTGCGCAAGCGAAAAACCCGCGCCGGGGCACGGGAGTGTTTGGGGGAGCGGCATTCAGGGAATACGATGAGCATGGAGCACGCTGGTCGGGAGACCGCAGTTCCTGACACCGGCTGGCGCTGCTCGACACGTTCTAGCCCCAGGACTCGCAGTCAACCGGGTGAGTGGCGACAGGACGTCTGCGGCCTCCCGCAAGAAGAATTCTTGCTCATTCAGTGAATACGGTCAAGACCCGAACTTCGCTTCTTTTTGTCGGGTACCCGACACAACCATTCACAATGGTCACGGTGAGTGATAATTTCGAGAGTTCGGCAAGCGTTTGACGAACTCTCGAACCTCCACTCAGGATTGCAGCAGTCCGGCTTCCTTCGCCGCCTTCAACGACGGCTTCACCGTGTGCGTGGGCCCGACCAGCGACGACACCGCGTCCAAAGTCTTCAGACCCTCTCCGGTGTTGTAAATGACGGTTTCCGCCTCCGGGTCGAGCTGCCCCGACTCCAGGAGCTTACGGAGCGTAGCGACCACGACGCCGCCTGCCGTCTCAGCGAACACACCGGTCGTCGCGGCGAGAAGCTTCACGCCGTCGCGGATCTCGTCGTCGGAGACCTTCGCCATCCCGCCGCCGGTCGAGCGGCACGCCTCGATCGCGTAGGGCCCGGCCGCCGGGTCCCCGATGTTGAGGCTCTTGGCGATCCCGGTGGGCTTCACGGGCGTGATGACGTCGGTCCCGGCGCTGTAGGCGTCGGCGATCGGGCTGCACCCGGCCGACTGCGCGCCGAAGACCCGCACCTTCCCCGGCTCGGTCAGGCCGATCTGGGCCGACTCCTCGAACGCCTTGTGGATCTTGGTGAGCAGCTCGCCCGAGGCCATCGGGACCACGACCTGCTCGGGCAGCCGCCAGCCGAGCTGCTCGGCGACCTCGTACCCGAGCGTCTTGGAGCCCTCGGCGTAGTAGGGGCGGATGTTGACGTTCACGAACGCCGTCGACTCGAACTCGTCGGTCTCGGTCAGCTCCGAGCACAGGCGGTTGACGTCGTCGTAGGAGCCCTGCACCGCGACCAGCTCGCCGCCGTAGATCGCCGACTGCACGATCTTGCCCGGCTCCAGGTCGTGCGGGATGAACACGATCGACGGGATGCCCGCGCGGGCCGCGTGGGCGGCCACCGAGTTCGCCAGGTTCCCCGTCGAGGCGCACGCGAACCGGTCGAAGCCCAGCTTGACCGCGGCCGACACGGCGGTGGAGACCACCCGGTCCTTGAACGAGTGCGTCGGGTTCGCGCTGTCGTCCTTGACCCACAGCTTCCTCATGCCCAGGGCCTTCGCGAGGTGCTTCGCGTCGATGAGCGGGGTCAGGCCCGGATCGAGGCTGACGCGGTCCTCGGGGTGGACGCCGACCGGCAGCAGCGGCGCGTAGCGCCAGAGGTTCTGCGGGCCGGCCTCGATCCGCTCGCGCGTGACCTTGGCGAGCTCGTCGAGGTCGTAGTCGACCTCCAGGGGGCCCCAGCACTGCCAGCAGGCGTGCTGGGCGACCAGGTCGTAAGTGGTGTCGCAGTTGCGGCAGACGAGTCCCTTGGCAGGGCTGTCGGCAAAGAGCGAGTTGGACATGCGAGAAGGCTCCTCCCTCATCTTCCCCGCGAGAGCGGGCCGGAATTGGCACCTGCCGCTCGGCCTCGAAGGCGAGCCGGTGGTTGCCGCAGCGTCGCAGGGCCGGACCCCTCAGCTGCTCTGGATGAAGTACGAGCCGAATGCTACGGGTGTGCCAGGTGCAACCGCAACTGGCGTTCCAGGTTTCGAGACGGCGCCGGGCTCCGGGACTCCGTGCTCTGCCAGGTCACGCCCGCACCGGGGCGTGAATCGATCGTTGTCTGTCGGTGATCCGTCAGCGCGCGGACGCCGTCGCCAGCCACACCGCGCGCGCGTCCGCCGTCCCCGCCACGTCGTGCACCCGCACGCCCCACACGCCCGCCTCGAACGCCAGCAGCGAGGTCGCCAGCGTCGCCGCCTCCCGCTGCCCCACCGGGCGCGGCTTGCCGCTCTCGTCGGCCAGGAGCCTGCCGAGGTACGACTTGCGCGAGGAGCCGAACAGCACCGGGAAGCCCAGCGCCGTGAACTCCTCCAGGTGCGCCGAGAGCCGCCAGTTGTGCTCGGCCGACTTCGCGAACCCGAGCCCGGGGTCCAGGATCAGCCGCTCGCGCTCCACCCCGGAGTCCAGCGCGGCCTCGACCCGGTCCTCCAGCTCGGCCTTGACGTCGGCGACCACGTTGTCGTAGTGCGCCAGCCGCTGCATGTCCGCCGAGTGGTCCCGCCAGTGCATGAGCACCCAGTGCACGCCCGTGTCGGCCACGACCCGCGCCATGTCCGGGTCCGCCAGGCCGCCCGAGACGTCGTTGACGACGCTCGCCCCGGCCCCGATCGCCGCGGCCGCGACCGCGGCCCTGGTCGTGTCGATCGAGACGGCGAGTCCGCGTTCGGCCAGCGCGGCCACCACGTCGACCACGCGCGCGGTCTCGGTGGCCGCGTCCACCCGCTCGGCCCCCGGCCGGGTCGACTCGCCGCCGACGTCGATCAGGTCCGCGCCCTCGGCGCCCATCTGCTCGCCGTGCGCCACCGCGTCGTCGAAGTCGAGGTAGCGCCCGCCGTCCGAGAAGGAGTCGGGCGTGACATTGAGGACGCCCATGATCTGCGGCGCTGCGGGGCCCGGCCCGTCGGGCGGCGCCTGGGCGGAATCTCGCGGCTCGGTCACGGGATCGACGTTACCCGCGCCGGGCGCGTGAACGCCTCGCATCAAGCCAGGTCCGTGAGGTCCAGCACGTGCCACACCAGCAGTTCGTCCGTCCCGGTCGACCACCACAGCCGCCGGTCGTCCGCCCCGGTCCGGCCCGCGGCCGAGGCCACCAGGTAGTCCGTCCCCGCCTCGAGGTCGAACAGCGTCACGACGGTCCCGTCCCCGGCCGCGGCCGCGCGCTCGGCGAGCGGCTCGAACCGGTCGATGAGTCCCACATCGGGGGACACGGCCGACGTGAAGCCCTCCGCGACGGTGACCCGGTCCGTCCCGTCCGGACGGACGAGGTCGATCCGCGCTCCGTCCTCGGCGTTCACGACCAGGCGGCACCACGCCGCCGAGCACAGCGTCAGCTCGTCGGCCCCGGCGAACACCTTGACGCCCGCGCCCGTGTCGGTGCGCACCAGCTGCGCCCCGCCCAGCGAATCGGAGCCGGCGCTGGCCAGCCACGGCCACGCGGCGGCCTGCCACGCGCCCGCGTGCCCGACGACCTCAACCTCGCCGCCGTCCACGCCGATCGACCGGTGCTCGGTGACGAGCGCGTCGCTGCGGGCGGTCGACAGCCAGTGCAGGCCCTCGGCCGCGAACTGGAGGTCGTAGGCGCCGCCGGAGGCGATGACGTCGCCGGTGTCGGCGGTCAGCAGCGACGCCGCGCCGGGGGCGCCGTCGGGGCCGCGCTCGGCCGTCCACAGCTGCGACACGACCCGGCCCCGGTCGTCGGGGACCGACGCGATCCAGGCGAAGCGCTCATCGGTGGCGGCGGCCGCGACGACCCCCGGGACCGAGCCCGGCTCGGCCACCGGCGTGACCGCGGTGCCGCCGTCCTCGTCCTGCGCCACGTACAGCAGGCTCCCGGCCTCGTCGGTGCCGAGCATCGCCGGCGTGTCGCCGTCGAGGCCCAGCAGCGGCGTCCACGCGCGCCCGCCGACCTGCCCGGGCCAGTCGGCCGGCTCGGCGTCCCAGGTCTCCCACACCGTCGGCGGGGCCTCGGGGGCGGCGGCGGTCTCGGGCCGCTCGGGGGAGGGCCAGGCGAGCCAGGCGACGGCGAGCACCGCCGTCCCGGCGAGGGTGAGCCGCTGCGCGGTGTCCATCCGCCGCTAGTCGCGGTCGCGGGACTTGTACAGGTAGAACAGTCCGGCGCCCACGCCCGCGGCGGCCGCCGTCGGCAGCGCCAGCTTCGCGGCGCGGCGGCCGCGCCGGTAGTCCAGGACCGGCCAGCCGTGGTGGCGGGCCTGGCGGGCCAGGCGCGCGTCCGGGTTGACCGCGATGGCGCGGCCGACCTTGCGCAGCATCGGCAGGTCGTTCGCCGAGTCCGAGTAGGCCGTGCACTGCTCCAGGTCCAGGCCGCGCTCGGCCGCGAGCTGGGCGATGCCGTCGGCCTTCGCGGGGCCGTGCATGAGGTCGCCGACGAGGCGGCCGGTGTAGCAGCCTTCCTCGATCTCGGCGATGGTGCCGAGCGCGCCGGTCAGGCCCAGGCGCGCGGCGATGACCTCGGCGAGCTCGACGGGGCTGGCGGTGACGAGCCAGACCTCCTGGTCCGACTCGAGGTGGCGTTCGGCCAGGCGGCGGACGGGCGCGAGGATGCGCGGCGAGATGTCGCGGTCGACGACCTCCTCGCACAGGGTGCGCATCTCGTCGACCGGGAACCCGGCGACGAGCTCGAGCGCGGAGGACTTCACCGAGGAGATCTCGCCGTGGCGCTCGCCGCCCTGGAACTTGAACCGGGCCTGCTTCCAGGCGAAGTTGAGGATGTGGCGGGCGGAGAGCACGCCGTACTTGGCGAGGGCGCGGGCGAGCCAGTACGCGGAGGCCCCGTGCATGAGGGTGTTGTCGACGTCGAAGAACGCCGCGGAGGGGACGTGGGCGGCGTCGTCGTCGATGCGCGGCTCGACGACGACGGAGTGGGCGCGGGCGCTGCCGCCGACCCGCACAGCAGCTGAACGGGGCGTGGCGGAGGCGGTGGAGGAAGCCTCGATCTCTGACACCCTAAAAGCCTACAAGCCTCAGGCAGACGGCCTCTAACGCCAGGACGGGAGCTCGGTAAATTTCCAGTGTGGGCCCAGTTACGTCGGATGTGCCGCTCCGGCACCGGAAGTGCGGTTCGGTCCCCGGACGCGGCGGCGGGCCGGGAAGCCGCGGGGCTTCCCGGCCCGTGCTCCGCACCGGTCCCGGTCCGGTCGAACCGGAGCCGGGCGCCGGGTCCGACCGGCGGCCCGGTCGTGGACGGATGCAGCCGTTCACAGGGATTCGGTCGTACCGGCGGTTCAGTCGTACCGGCGGTTCAGTCGAACAGGCCCGAGACGATCCCGGTCAGTTCGCCGAGGACGTCGCCGCCCTCGTCCTCCTCGGCGGTCTCTCCGCCCGTCACCGGGTCGGTGACGGCGTCGGTGAGCGGGTCCGCGGACGGCGGGTCCGCCTCGTCCGGGGCGCTCGCGGCGTCCTCGCCGCCCGGCTCGGGCGCCGTCTCGCCGCCGCTCTCCGGGCCGCCGTCCTCGGCGTCGTCGGAGGAGCTGCCCGGCTCGGCCGGGGCCGTCGTGTCGACCGTGTTCTGCGCGCACGCGCCGGGAACCGGTCCCAGCTCGTCGCTCGCGCCGCCCGGGTCGGTGCAGTCCAGCGCCCCGCGCAGCTCCACCGACCGCGCCGCGGCCGCCTCGAGGACGGCCACCAGCGCCTCACCGGACGCCTGCGCCTCGCCGTCGAGGCCGCTCACCAGTTCCTCGAGCACCCACCGGTGCTCGTTGGTGAACAGGTCCACATAGTCCAGCGGGGCCGGGTCCTCGTCCGCGACCGCGAGCTCGCCCAGCAGCTTCGCGCCGCTGCGCAGCTCCGAGGCGGCGTCGTTCAGCGCGCTGGCGACCGCCTCGTCGTCGCCGCTGACCGCGGCGGCCTCCTCGATGCGGGTGCGCGCGAACTCCAGGTACAGCTGCGCCTTGCCGAGGTCGTTGCCCGCCAAGGCGAGCTGCGCCCGCTCGGTGGAGCGCTTGAAGTCGTACAGCGTCTCGCCCGGCAGCGCGTCGCCCGAGGCCGCGGAGACCCCGGATATGGCGACGGTGCCCGTCAGCAGCGCCGCGACGATCGCGAGGCGCCTGCCGCCGCGGGGGCGGCGCGGGAACATGTCGTCCAGGACGGGCGCGCGCTTCGGCTCGGGCACCGCGGCGCTGGCCCGGTGCCGGGCGGTCACGCCGATGCCCTCCTCCGCGGCGACGGCCATGAGCCGCCTCCGGGTGGCGTCGTGCCATTCGCGCGACGGCCTGCTGGCGGCCGCGAGCTGCTCGCCGAGTCCGCCGAGCCGGTCGGACACCCCGACGAGTTCGGCGAACGCTTCCGCTGAGCCGCCCGATGCGTCGACGCTGCGGTGCGTGTGAGGGAGGGTGGAACCGCCTGCGTCAAGCAGCCGCGCGAATTCCTCCGCGCGTCGGCGCTCCATGGGATTGATTGTCACCGGGCACACCCCCTCTCACTGCATGGATCCTGCTCCTGTACTGAGAACAACGCACGAGTAGCCCCTGAGGTTACGGTTCGCCGCGAACCTTGCGACGCGGACCACTCGGGCCTCGTCGCGGTGGGGTCTCGCGGCGGTATCGGGCCGGCGGGCGGCCCTGACCTGGCAGTGCCGATCCTCGGGGAGGACCCCCGGGGGACCGGTGATCGCCGCTCGCGGGGCGGGAGCCCCGCGAGGCCGATCCTGGACGGGTTCTTGTCGGATCCCCGGCGGCGGCCTGTGCCGCCGGGAAGGGTCGTAGGGAACAAGGGGGGCAAGGGCCTCAGCCTCGGAAGCCCTCCGGCAGCAGCCGGGCGAGGGTGCGCACGGCGCGGTACTGCAGCGCCTTCACCGCGCCCTCGTTCTTGCCCATGGTGCGGGCCGTCTCGGCGACGGTGAACCCCTGGAGGAACCGCAGGACGATGCACTCCTGCTGGTCGGGGTTGAGCTTCTTGACCGCGGTGAGGAGGGTGGCGTTGGTGAGCTTCTCCAGCGCGGCGGTCTCGGGAGAGGTGGTCGGGTCGGAGTCCTGGGCGTCGGCGCCCAGGACGTCGGGCTTGACGATCTCGAGCCGGTAGCGGCCGGACTTGAAGTGGTCCACCACCAGGTTCCGTGCGATCGTCACCAGCCAGGCGCCGAAGGCCCGGCCCTGCCAGCTGAAGCTGGAGATGCGCCGCAGGGCCCGCAGGAACGTCTCGGACGCGAGGTCCTCGGCGAGCTGGGCGTTGTTGACCCGGAAGTAGATGTAGCGGTACACCGTCTCCGAGTAGCGGTCGTAGATCTCCCCGAACGCGCCCGGGTCGCCGTCCTGCGCGCGCGCCACCAGGTCGGCGACCTCGTCGCCGTCGACCTGGTCGCCGCCGGACTGCTCGGGGGCGCCGCGCAGGCCGGCCGCGCCGGCGCCCGCGGCCTCGGGGCCGGGCCGCACCTGGCGCTGCTCGGCGGTGCCGGTGTCGAGGCTCAGGACCGTCCACACGGCCTGCCTGAGCCGTTCGAAGGTCGGGGTCGGGAGCCGGGAGAGCGCCTCGGCGAGGGCGCCTCCGGTCGGGAAGGGGGCGAAATCTGACGTGAGCTGTACCGAGTACCGGCCGGCGAGCAGGCTTGGCGACGCTTGCGAGCCGAGAAGCCGGCCGGTCGAGTTCGGTGCGATACCGGGCACTAGTGGCCTCCTCGTCTGAGGGGTCGGGCCGAGTCATGCGATCGGGTCCCGCAGGGACTGACCCGCCTGAGTCTAGAAATCAGGACGGCTTCCCTCGCGGATTTGCGATCGGCGTGTCGCACTCGGTGACGGCTTCGGCCGGATCGATGTCGGCGCTCGCTCGGTGCGCCGGCGTACCCTTCGTTCCGGGGGCGGAATCCCACCATTACCTCCCCATATATTCGGAGGTCCGCGCTCGCGGACCCGTTCCGAATCAATAGTGATCGAGGAATGACGGAGGGTGTCGCACAAGTTGTGCGATCTTCCGGTGACGCGAGGGAGCAGGGTGAACAGGCTGACGCTGCTGACTACAAAGGAGTGCCACCTCTGCGAGGCGGCGCGCGCCGACCTCGACCGGGTGGCCCGGGAGACGGGCGCGGCGTGGACGGAGGTCGACGTCGCCGACGACGCCGCGTTGTCGCGCGAATACGGCGACCGGCTCCCCGTCGTGCTCCTCGACGGCCGCGAGCACGGCTACTGGGACGTGGACGTGCCGCGCCTCAAGCGCGACCTCGCCGCCCCGCATGACCCCTCGATCAGGTGACCGCTCCTCGCCGAACCGTGCGCCCGGCGCGCCCTGCACGACACGGCGCGCGCGACACGACACGCAGAAAAACCGCGGTTAACGGTCATCTTCGTATTTTTAGGGCAAACTCGATCCCGACGGCGGCTCGCCGGGATCACCGGAACATCGGTACAGCTGGGCCCTGCCCAGTGATACGGGGGTGTACCGCACCGGCCCCGCGAGCCGCCGAGTCGTCTCCGCCGCCGCCCGGTTAGCGCCGCCTGTGCGAGCCGCTCCGCCGCCCACCTCTTAAGCTGAGTGGCGCGCCGGTGAACGGCGCGGCATCTGCGGACCTGGAGTTCCACCATTGACGACCACCGGTGAAGGCACTGACCGCGAGGTCCCCCCGGGCGCGCCCGCGACGGCCGCCGACCTGCCGGCGGCCACCGTCCGGCGCCTCCCCGAGTACCTGCGCGCGCTCGGCACCCTCTCCGAGGCCGGGGTCGAGACCGTCTCCTCCGAGACCCTCGCGGCCGCCACCGGCGTCAACTCCGCGATGCTCCGCAAGGACCTCTCGCAGCTGGGGGCCTCGGGGATGCGCGGCGTCGGCTACAACGTGGCCGCCCTCGCCGCCTACATCGCCGGTGTGCTGGGACTCACGAAGGACTCCCGCGTCGCCATCATCGGCCTGGGGCACCTGGGACAGGCCCTCGCCCGCTACCCCGGCTTCTCCGAGCGCGGCTTCGACATCGTTGGCCTCTTCGACGCCGACCCGGGCATCATAGGGAGGGATCTCGACGGCATCCGGGTGCGCGACGTGGCGCTCCTGGCGCGGGCCGTACGTGACGAAGGCATCAGCATAGGGGTCATCGCCACACCCGGCGCGGCCGCCCAACACGTGGCCGACCTCCTCGTAGATGCTGGTGTCACAAGCATTCTCAATTTCGCGCCGTGCGTGCTCGCCGTGCCGCAGGGCGTGGCGGTCCGCAAGGTCGACCTGGCCGTCGAGCTGCAGATCCTCTCCTTCCACGAACACCACAAGACGCTCGGCCGGCCCGACGCCCAGCAAGCGGCGGTCGACCGCGACCACCGCTTGCGGAGACGTAAATGAACAAGGCCAAGAGACGGGAACGGTGAAGTGAACCTCCTGGTAGTCGGCATCTCGCATCGCAGTGCCGCGGTCGAGACCCTGGAACGGCTGGCGGTCGGCCCCGAGGCCGCCGGGCACCTCGCCCGCGCCCTGCTGCGCGGCGGCGAGGTCCGCGAGGCGGTGGTGCTCTCGACCTGCAACCGCGTCGAGGTCTACGCCACCGCCGCCACCTTCCACGGGGGCCTGGGCGCGATCGTCGACGAGCTCCACCGGGCCTGGGGGCTCACCGACCGCCAGGCCGCGCTCGACTTCGCCTCCTTCGGCTACGTGCGCCACGGCGCCGACGCGGTCGCCCACGCCTTCCGCGTCGCCGCCGGGCTCGACTCGATGGTCGCCGGGGAGCCCCAGATCCTGGGCCAGCTGCGCGACGCCTACGACCGCGCGCGCGAGGCCGACCAGGTCGGGCGCCACCTGCACGAGCTGTTCCAGCAGGCCCTGCGCGTGGGCAAGCGCGTCCACGCCGAGACCGACGTCGACGCCGCCGCGCCCTCGGTCGTCACCGCCGCCCTGGGCCTCGCCGAGCGCGAGCTCGACCGGGCCGGCGTCGCCGGCCTGTCCGGGGCCCGCGCCGCCGTCGTCGGCGCCGGGGCCATGGGCGGCCTCGCCACCGCGACCCTCGCCCGCGCGGGCGTCACCGCCTTGAAGGTCGCCAACCGCGACCGCGGCAAGGCCGAGCGCCTCGCCGCCGAGTGGGGCGCCGAGGCCGCCGACTACCACGACCTCGCCTCCCTCGCCGCCGGCGTCGACCTGCTGGTGTGCGCGACCGCCTCGACCGAGCCGGTCCTGCGCGCCGCCCACCTGGAGGGCCGCACCGGGCCGCTCGTCGTCTGCGACCTCGCGCTGCCCAAGGACGTCGCCGACGACGTCGCGGACCTGCCCGGGGTCGGCGTCATCGGCATCGCCGAGATCCAGCGCGCCGGGGCCGCCGGGGCCGCCGCCGAGACCCTCGCCGCCGTCGAGGCCCTCCTCGCCGAGGAGGTCGAGGCCTACAACGAGGCGCTGCGCGCCGACGCCGTCACCCCCACCGTCGCCGCCCTGCGGTCGGCGGCCGCCGACATCGTCGACGCCGAGCTCGCCCGCGTCGCCCGCCGCGGCGACTTCACCGACGACCAGCGCGCCGAGGTCGCCCGCACCGTCCACCGCGTGGTCCAGCGGCTCCTCCACGAGCCGACGGTCCGCGTCCGCGAGCTCGCCGGCCAGCCCGGCGCGCCCGACTACGCCCGCGCCCTGCGGGACCTGTTCGCCCTCGACGCCGTGGCCGCGGCCGAGGGCGCTGACCTGGCCGAGGCGCTGAAGATCAGTCCCGAGCCGGCCGCCGAGGCCGCGGCCGCCCACCGGCCGGCCGCCGAGGCGTGCCCGCTGGACGCCGACTCCTCGTCCGCCGCCCCAACGCAGCCGGGAGGGCTGGCGCCCTCTCGGCCCTAAGAAGGCCTGTGCCTTATGAAGGGAACACCTGTGATCCGAATCGGGACCAGGGGATCGAAGCTCGCGCTCGCCCAGAGCGGGATGGTCGCGGACGCGATCACCCGCCTCACGGGGGAGGGGGTCGAGCTCGTAGAGATCAAGACCACAGGGGACGGGACGACCGTGCCCGTCGCGGAGCTCGGCGTCGGCGTCTTCGTCAACCAGCTGCGCGACGCCATGGACCGCGAGGAGATCGACCTGGCGGTCCACTCGTACAAGGACCTGCCGACCGCCCAGCCCGAGCGCTTCGCGATCGGCGTCCCCGCGCGCGAGGACCCGCGCGACGTGCTCGTCGCCTCCGGCGGCCGCACCCTCGCCGACCTGGGGCCCGGCGCCCGCATCGGCACCGGTTCGCCCCGGCGCATGGCGCAGCTGAACGCCCTGGGGCGCGGCTTCGAGTGCGTGCCGATCCGCGGCAACGTCGACACCCGCATCGGCCGGGTCGGCAAGGACCTCGACGGGGTGGTCCTCGCCGCGGCCGGGCTCAAGCGGGTCGGCCGGGAGGGTGAAGTCACTGAGTACCTGGACCCTTTGGTGATGCTTCCCGCTCCCGCACAAGGTGCATTGGCGGTCGAATGCCGCAAAGCCGACATGACATCTGCGCTGATCTCAAGTAAGCTCAACGACCGGTACTCGCAGGCCGCGGTCGCCGCCGAACGCGCACTTCTGCAACGGCTCGAAGCCGGGTGCAGCGCTCCCGTCGCCGCGCTCGCCGACATCGCCGAGGGCGCCGAGCCCGGTGAGGTCGACCTGTATCTGCGTGGGGCCGTCGGCGCGGTGGACGGCTCCGTCGTCGAACGGCTCTCCACCACCGCCGCCCTTCGCGACGCGGGCGGCGACGAACTGGCCGAGCAGGCCGCCGCCGCGGGCCGGGCGCTCGCCGAGGACCTGCTCGAAGCGGGTGCCGAGCAACTATTGAAATAAGCCGCAAGCGCTAGACGACTGCTATGGAGAGAACATGACCAGTGCCCGTAAGCCGGTGGGCCGCGTGCGTTTCGTCGGGACCGGCCCAGGCGACCCGGGACTGCTGACCAAGCGCGCCCTCGACGCGATCACCGAGGCCGACCGGATCTACTACGACCGGTCGCTGCCGCAGTCGCTCGTCGAGGCCGCCAAGGAGCTCGCGGGCGACGAGACCAGGCTCAAGCTGATCGAGTCCTCCCCGAGCGACCAGGGCAAGCTCATGGCCGCCGCCGCCCGCGAGGGCGAGCACGTCACGCGCCTCGTCGTCGGCGACGCCTACCCGAACCGCCTGGCCAAGGCCGAGATCAAGGCCGCCTCGGCCGAGCGGGCCCGCTTCGAGGTCATCCCGGGCATGAGCCACGCGCAGGCCGTCGCGGTCTACGCGGGGATGCCGCCCGGGGAGATCCGCACGGTCATCGACATCGACGACATCGCCGCGGTCGAGCCGCTCATGATCGCCGACGCGATCAAGCGCGGCTCCCTCACCGTCACCGCGGACGTCTCCGACCTCTCCAGCCTCCGCGACATCCTGCTCGCGGGCGGCGTCTCCGGCGAGACCGCCGTGGCCGTCACCGGGGACGCGACCGGCGAGACCGAGTACACCACGACCTCCTCGGTGGACACGTTCGTGGAGGCGGCCCTCGGCTACGCCGGGCAGGTCGTGCTCACCATCGGCCCCGGCGTCGACGACCGCCACGAGCTGGCCTGGTGGGAGGGGCGCCCGCTGTACGGCTGGAAGGTCCTCATCCCGCGCACCAAGGAGCAGGCCGGGGTCATGTCCGAGCGGCTGCGGGCCTACGGCGCGATCCCGTGCGAGGTCCCGACCATCGCCGTCGAGCCGCCGCGCACGCCCGCCCAGATGGAGCGGGCCATCAAGGGCCTGGTCGACGGCCGCTACGCGTGGATCGTCTTCACCAGCCAGAACTCGGTGAAGGCCATCTGGGAGAAGTTCAAGGAGCACGGCCTCGACGCCCGCGCCTTCGGCGGCCTGCGCATCGCCTGCATCGGCGAGGCGACCGCGAACGCGGTGCGCGAGTTCGGCATCGAGCCCGAGCTGCTCCCGACCGGGCAGCAGTCCTCGGAGGGCCTGCTCGAGGTCTTCCCGCCGCACGACCCGATCCTCGACATGGTCGGCCGGGTGCTGCTGCCGCGCGCCGACATCGCGACCGAGACGCTCGTGCAGGGCCTGACCGAGCGCGGCTGGGAGGTCGACGACGTCACCGCCTACCGCACCGTGCGCGCCTCGCCGCCGGCCGCCGACATCCGCGACGCGATCAAGTCCGGCGGGTTCGACGCGGTCCTGTTCACCTCGTCCTCGACGGTGCGCAACCTCGTGGGCATCGCCGGGAAGCCGCACCAGCGCACGGTCGTGGCCTGCATCGGCCCGGCGACCGCCGACACCGCCACCGAGTTCGGGCTGCGCGTGGACGCCAAGCCCGAGAACGCCTCGGTGCCCGACCTCATCGAGGCCCTCGCCGAGTACGCCACGGAGCTCAAGCAGCGCCTGGCGGAGGGCCCGATCAAGACCCGCCGCGGACAGAAGGTGCAGGGCCCCACGGCCCTCAGGTTCCGCTAGAGACCGGAAGTCCCCGCTTTTTACCAGAGGAGGCCGCAGTGCCGAACAGCTCCGATTTCCCGGTGATCCGACCTCGGAGGCTGCGCCGCACTGCGGCCCTTCGCCGTCTCGTGGCCGAGACCCGCGTCCACCCCGCCGACCTGGTGCTGCCGCTCTTCGTCAAGGAGGGCCTGCACGAGCCGGTGGAGATCGGTTCGATGCCGGGGGTCTACCAGCACACCGTCGACTCGGCGCGCAAGCTCGCGGTCGAGGCGGCGCGCGCGGGCATCGGCGGGCTCATGCCGTTCGGCGTCCCGGAGGCGCGCGACGCGGTCGGGTCGGCCGCGACGGACCCCGAGGGCATCCTCAACCGCACCACGCGGGCGATCCGCGAGGAGATCGGCGACGACCTCGTGGTGATCCCGGACCTGTGCCTGGACGAGTTCACCGACCACGGCCACTGCGGCGTCCTGCGCGAGGACGGCACTGTGGACAACGACGCGACCCTGGCGCGCTACGCCGAGATGGGCCTGGCCCTCGCCGAGTCGGGCGCGGACCTGCTGGGCGCCTCGGGCATGATGGACGGCCAGATCGGTTACGTCCGAACGGCTCTCGACGAGGCCGGGCACACCGACACGGGCCTGCTCGCCTACGCCGCGAAGTACGCGAGCGCGTTCTACGGCCCGTTCCGCGAGGCGGTGGACTCCCAGCTCAAGGGGGACCGGCGCACCTACCAGCAGGACGCGCCGAACGCGACCGAGGCGCTGCTGGAGATCGACCTCGACATCGAGCAGGGCGCCGACATCGTGATGGTGAAGCCCGCGCTGCCGTACCTGGACATCGTGCGGGCGGCGGCCGAGCGCAGCCCCGTCCCCGTTGCGGCCTACCACATCTCAGGCGAGTACGCGCAGCTCATGGCGGCGGCCGAGAAGGGCTGGATCGACAGGGAAGCGGCGATCCTGGAGTCCCTCACCAGCATCAAAAGGGCAGGTGCAGGAATCATCGCCACATACACGGCCCTGGACGCGGCGGCCCTCCTCCGTTGAATGAAACCATTACGCATTCAGCGCTGCTATAATGCAAGCATGAGCGAAGTCAGTATGACGATCAGGCATGTTCCCGAAGAGTGGCGTGCCGAACTCGCAGCGCGGGCGGCTCGCGAACGCCAGTCGTTGCAGGAGTTCATGCTTGGCCAGATCGAAGGCATCGTTGCGCACCCGCCTCTCGATCTGGTCGTCGAACGTGCTCGCGAGCGTGTTCGCGCTTCGAACTCGAGTGTGACCATTGAAGACATCCTCGAGTCCCGGGACGCGGACCGCCGATGACCGACGGCGAGAATCTGGTCGTCGACGCATCTGCCATCGCGGCACTGCTCATCGCCGGGGGTGAGCGCGGGGAATGGGTCGCCAAGCAGGTTTTGGGGAAGCGCCTGTTCGCCCCTGAGATGCTGTACTACGAGACGGCCAACATTCTCCGCCGCGAGTCGCGGAAGGGAACGATCGACGAGACCACCGCCAGCGTCGGATATCGCGATCTGCTCGCCATGAAGATCTACTGCGAGCCGTTCTCCGTGCTCGCCAACCGCGTGTGGGAGTTGCGCGGTAGCGTGACCGCCTACGACGCCTCCTATATCGCGGTCGCTGAATGGCGACAAGCGCCGCTGCTGACCGCCGATCTCAGGTTGACTCGTAGCAATGGGCCGCGGTGCCGATTCCTCACGCCTCCTGGTCCGTGACGCGGTACTGCTCGGCCCCGCGCGCCACGACGGCCTCCTCAAGCGCTCGGTTGATCGCCTCGGTCCGGGAGTCGACGTCCAGCACCTTCATGGCGTATCGCAGCAGGCCGTCGTCGACCGACTTGTTGAGGTCCACCATCCGGTCGAAATCGAGTAGGCCTTCGTCTGCCATTCGCCGCAGTCTTGCCAAGGCAGCCTTCGCTCGTTCAGCGCCGTGAGGTGTTCGCGCAGCTTGTTCACGGACCATAGTGCGGGCTTCCCGCTCCAGCAGTTCGCGGAGATACTCCTCCAGGGGCTGGCTGCGTGCGGAGGCCCGGTCGCGCAGGAGGGCAAGCGTCGCTTCGGAAACGCCGATGATTTCGAGGTCTGGCATACCTACATTTTCGAGGGCGCGGCGGCCGGATTCCGTCAGGAACTCGCGTCGGTGGCCGTGGCGAGGTAGGCGCGGAGCGCCGCTTTCGTCTCGGTGACCACGGCCGGGAGCTCGGTTTCGCTTGCGGCCATGATCATCGGGAGCAGGCCCCTGAACAGGTGGACCGCCACTTCGGCGGTGCGCGTCCGCTTTTCGGGCGGCAGGTCGGGGGCCCTGCGCTCCAGGATCTTGTCGAGCTGCTCGAACATCACCTTCTGCGCGGGCCGCTTCGCGCTCGCCAGCTCCTTCGACAGGTGCGGGTCCGACAGCAGCGCGTAGAAGCCCGGGTTCGCCCGGTCGAAGGCCACCACCGGGTCGATGATCCGGTCGAGCATCGCCTCCATCGGCAGCTCGGCCACCGCCAGGTCGAACGCCTCCCCGTGCGCCGCCCGCAGCCTTTCCAGGTACCGCGCCGTCAGCGCCTCGGCGATCTGCTCCTTGTTCCTGAAGAACTGGTACAGCGTCCCCGGCGACGCCCCGGCGGCCGCCGCTATCGCGTTCGTGCTCGCCTTCGCGTACCCCTGCTCCGCGAAGACCGCCGCCGCCGCGTCCAGCAGTTCGGCCATGCGCTTCTCGCCGCGGGCCTGGCGTCTGCGCACCGGTTTCGCCGTGTCGTCGGTCACTGGGCACCCTTCGGTCTTGTGAATACGAGCAATCACTCGTATTTTTATTTACGAGCGCTCACTCGTATTCCAGTCTACGCCGGTCGGGAGACCCCATGACCTCCACCGCTCCTCCGCTCGCCCCGCCCGAGGGGGCCATGCTCCGCCTCGGCCGCTTCACCCACCGCCGCAGGCGCCCGGTGCTCCTGGCCTCGCTGCTCATCCTCGTCGCCGCCGCCCTCATCGGCTCGGGCACCATGAACGCCCTCGTCCTCTCCCGCTACGAGGCCCCCGGATCGGAGTCGATCGTCACCGGCGACGAGCTCGAGGAGCGCTTCGACATCGGCTCGGCGAACTTCCTGCTGCTGGTCACCGCCGCCGACGGCGACGTCGACTCCGCCGCCAGCGCCGCCGCCGGGGCCGCCCTCGCCGCCGAACTCGCCGCCCACGACCAGGTCGGCCGCGTCGACGCCTACTGGGACACCGCCTCGCCCTCGCTCCGCAGCGAGGACGGCTCCCAGGCGCTCGTCACCGCCCACGTCCCCGGCGACGTCACCTTCGTGCGCGAAGCGGTCCTGCCCGAACTGAAAGCGGCCTTCACCCGCGACGGCGGCGCGGTCGCCGTCGCCGTCGGCGGCTCCGACGAGCTGTTCCGCGAGGTCGCCCAGATCGCCCGCGAGGACTTCCTGCTCGCCGAGCTCATCGTCATCCCCGGCCTCCTGATCCTCCTCGTCGTCCTCTACCGGCGCCCCGCCGCCGCGTTCCTCACCGTCGGCACCGGCCTGTTCGCGCTCGCGGTCTCCTTGGCCGCCATGCGGTTCGTCGCCGCCGCGACCGAGGTCTCCACGTTCGCCGCGAACCTCATCCTGGTGATGAGCATGGGCCTGGCCGTGGACTACTGCCTGTTCATCGTCAACCGCTTCCGCGAGGAGTCCGCCCTGCACGACCGCGCCGAGGCGGTCGCGCGCACCGTCGCCAGCGCCGGGCGCACCGTCGTCTTCAGCGCCGTCACCGTCGCCGCGAGCCTGTCGGTGCTGCTGCTCATGCCGTTCCCGTTCCTGCGCTCCTTCGGGTACGCCGGGATCGTCGTCCCCCTCGCGGCCGTCCTCGGCGCGGTCGTGGTCCTCCCCGCGGCCCTCGCCGTCTGGGGGCGCAAGGTGGAACTCCGCCGCCCCGCGCGGCCGCTGGAGCGGGGCCGCTGGTTCCGCCTGGCGACCGCGGTCATGCGCCGCCCGGTCCTGTGGGGCACCGCCGCGCTCCTGCTGGTCCTGACGCTGGCCTCGCCGCTCACCGGCGTCCGCTTCGGCGTGCCCGACGAGCGCTCCCTCCCCGAGGACGCCGAGAGCCGGATCGTCACCGACCAGGTCACCGCCGGCTTCGCCGACGAGGCGACCGACGCGATGCTGGTGCTCGTCGACGGCGCCGACGAGGCCGGGCTCGCCGCCTACGCCGCCGACCTGTCGCTGGTGGACGGCATCGCGCAGGTCGACTCCGCCGCGGGGCGGTTCGTCGACGGCGCCGCCGTCGCCCCCGGCGACGCCGGGCGCTTCGCCTGGGACGGCGAGGGCACGTGGCTCTCGGCGGTCCCCACCGTCGACGCCATGCGCGGCGACCCCTACGCCCTCGTCGGCGAGGTCCGCGCCGTCGAGGCGCCGTTCGCCGTCTCGGTCTCGGGCTACCCCGCCGACCTCGCCGACTTCCGCGAGGCGCTGCTCGACCGGCTCCCGCTGATCCTCGGCCTGATCGTCCTGGTCACCTTCGTGATCCTGTTCCTCATGACCGGCAGCGTCGTCGCCCCCGTCAAGGCCACCCTCCTCAACGCACTGTCCCTGTCGGCCATGTTCGGCGCCCTCGTCTGGATCTTCCAGGACGGGAACCTCTCGGGCCTGATCGGCTTCACGCCCCAGGGCTCGTTCGAGCTCAGCGTCCCCATCCTCATGTTCTGCGTCGCCTACGGCCTGTCGATGGACTACGAGATCTTCATGCTCGCCCGCATCAAGGAGGAGTACGACCGCACCGGCGACCGGTTCGGCTCGATCGCGGTCGGCCTCCAGCGGTCGGCCCCGCTCGTGACGGCCGCGGCCCTGGTCCTGGCGTTCACCTTCGCGGTCTACGCCACCGGCGACGTGGTGCTGCTCCAGATGCTCGGCATCGGCATGGCCCTCGCGGTCGCCGTGGACGCCACCGTGATCCGCGGGGTCCTGCTGCCGTCGCTGATGCGCCTCACGGGCCGCGTCAACTGGTGGGCCCCGGCGCCGCTGCGCCGCCTGCACGAGCGCATCGGCCTGCGCGAGAGCTGACGCCCCGGTCCCGCAAGGGATCCGCCCGGCGCCGCAGGAGAGTCCCTAGAGGACCATCACCGGTTCGGGCCGGAGCCGGACGCCGAACTCCCGCTCGACCTTGCCGGCCACCTCGCCGGCGAGGTCGAGCAGTTCGGCGGTCGTCGCGCCGCCCCGGTTCGTCAGCGCCAGCGTGTGCTTCGTGGACAGCCCCACGTTGCCGCGCCGGTAGCCCTTGGCGAACCCGGCCGCGCCGATGAGCCAGGCCGCCGAGATCTTCACGCGCCCTTCGCCCGCGGGCCAGTGCGGCGGCTCGCCGCCGGCCCGGTCGGCGACGCCGTGCAGGGCCGCCGCCCCCACGACCGGGTTGGTGAAGAACGAGCCCGCGCTCCACGTGTCGTGGTCGGCCGGGTCGAGGACCATGCCCTTGCCGCGCCGCAGCTCCACGACCGCCTCGCGGGCCGCCGCCAGCGGCACCCGGTCGCCGACGTCCGCGCCGAGCCGCTTCGCCAGCTCCGCGTAGGCCACCGGCCGCGACAGCGGCCCCGCTTCGAGCCGGAAGTCCACACTCAGCACCAGATACCGGCTCGAGTGCTTGAAGACGCTGTGCCGGTAGGCGAACCCGCACTCCTGGGGGCTCCGGTCGCGGATCTCGCCGGTCTCGCGGTCGAAGACCTTCACCGACGCGATGGTCTGGGCGACCTCCTGCCCGTAGGCGCCGACGTTCTGGATCGGCGTCGCCCCGGCCGAACCGGGGATGCCGCTGAGGCACTCGACGCCCGAGAGGCCCTCGGCCACGGTCCACGCCACGAACTCGTCCCACACCTGCCCGGCCTGCACCCGGACGAGGCCCTCGCCGATCCGCTCGACGCCGCCGCCGCGCAGGAGCACCACGGTCCCGTCGAAGCCCGCGTCGCCGACGACCACGTTGCTGCCCCCGGCCAGTACCAGCGTCGGCCCCTCGGCCTCCCGCAGCGCCGCCACGGCCTCGGACCAGTCGCGCGCCTCGACCAGCTCCCGGGCCGGGCCCCCCAGGCGCAGCGTCGTGTGCTCGCTGAGCGGTTTGCCGGGATTCCGACCGTTGTCGCCGTTCTCGCTCGGGCGTGGGCTGGCGTGTGTCACACCGAAAAGCCTAAGCTTTACGCAGGCTACGAGGAACGGCGGTCACCATGGCTAAGCTGCGCATCACCGACTACCTCACGGAACTGAAGACCGAGGCCGCCGGGCTGCGCTCCGTCTGCGGGCCCGACGTGCTCGACCGCGTCGCCCCCTCCCGGCCGGACACCACCGTGGCCGGCCTCCTCCTCGAACTCGCCCGCCTCTACCGCTGGTCGGTCGACGCCCTCTCCACCCCGCCCACCGAGGACGACCTGCCCGAACCCGCCCCCCTCGACGCCCGCGGCCCGGCCGTGCTCGACGCCTACGACCAGGCCCTCGCCGCCGTGCTCGACGCCGTCGAGGCCCGCGGCCCCGAGGCCCCCGCCTGGACCTGGGCGCCCGTGGAGTGGCGCGCCGAGTTCTGGCACCGCCGCGTCGCGGTCGCCACGGGACTGGCCCGCTGGGACGCCCAGATGGCCGTCGGCGCGACCGCGCCCGTCCCCGCCGCCCTGGCCGCCGAGGCCATCGCCGAGGTCTTCGAGGCGTTCATCCCCGCCGGCGCCCGCCGCGGCGCCCACCCCGAGGCGACCGGGCTCGTGCAGCTGTTCGCCCAGGACGCCGACGCGACCTGGTTCGTGCGGCTGCGCGAGGGCCGCGTCGCCCTGCTCGACCAGCCCGACGCGCGCACCGAACTCCAGGCCCGCGCCGCGGGCTCGGCCTCCGACATCGCGCTGGCCCTGTGGGGGCGGCTGCCGTTCGGGATCTGCGACGTCGTCGGCGACGAGTCGCTCCTCCAGGCGCTGCGCGTGGTGTAGGCGCGAACGGGATAACGTTTCGGTAAACGGCGCGCGGAAACCGGACAAACGTTCGGCCCCCGCTTGGCAAAGGTATTCCTACGGCGCTAGGCTCGCCTCACGAGTCGCGGTTCACACTGCGGCTCGCATCGCAGCGCAGGGCCGCGCACCTCCGGTTCCGGTCCCGACCTGCGGTGACAACCGCCTTTTACCACGGATCGTCTGGCACGTGCCTGCCAGTGAAAGGGACCACAACATCATGGCGACAGTGACCTACGCGGGTGCCACCCGCATCTACCCCGGCACCGAGAAGCCGGCCGTCGACAAGCTCGACATCGAGATCCAGGACGGCGAATTCCTCGTCCTCGTCGGCCCCTCGGGCTGCGGCAAGTCGACCTCCCTGCGCATGCTCGCGGGCCTCGAAGAGGTCGACGAAGGCTCGATCTACATCAACGACACCGACGTGTCGAACCTCCCCCCGAAGTCCCGCGACATCGCGATGGTCTTCCAGAACTACGCGCTCTACCCGCACATGTCCGTCTTCGACAACATGGCGTTCGCCCTCAAGCTGCGCCGCATGCCGAAGGCCGAGATCAAGCAGCGCGTGGAGGACGCCGCGAAGCTCCTCGACCTCTCGGAGTACCTGGGCCGCAAGCCCAAGGCCCTCTCCGGCGGTCAGCGCCAGCGCGTCGCCATGGGCCGCGCGATCGTGCGCGAGCCGCAGGTGTTCCTCATGGACGAGCCGCTGTCGAACCTCGACGCCAAGCTCCGCGTCCAGACCCGCTCGCAGATCGCCTCGCTCCAGAAGCGACTGGGCATCACCACCGTCTACGTCACCCACGACCAGGTCGAGGCGCTGACGATGGGCCACCGCATCGCGGTCATGAAGGACGGCCTGCTCCAGCAGTGCGACACCCCCCGCACCCTGTACGACAAGCCGCAGAACACCTTCGTCGCGGGCTTCATCGGCTCCCCGTCGATGAACCTCAAGACCGTGAGCCTCACCGAGTCCGGCGGCCTGTTCGGCGACGTGACCCTCCCGCTCTCGCGCGAGGTCCGCGACGCCGCCGGCCAGCAGGGCGGCGACCAGCAGGTCACCATCGGCATCCGCCCCGAGCACTGCAAGATCGGCTCGGAGAACTCCGGCGGCATCCCGATCGAGGTCGACCTCGTCGAGGAGCTCGGCTCGGAGGCCTACGTGTACGGCCACGCCGCCTACAACGGCTCCTCGGAGCGGTTCGTCGTGCGCACCGAGTCGGCCAACGTGCCGCGCCTGGCCGAGACCGTCTACGTGGTGCCGGAGCCGGGCCACGAGCACGTGTTCCACGCCGCCACCGGCGAGCGCCTGAACTGACCGGGCGACCGGGCCCGCTCGGCCCGGCAGCCCCGACCCCACCCTGGAGGGCCGCGCTTCGGCGCGGCCCTCGTCGTTTTCCGCTTCTTTTCCGTACCGGGGCGCTCGCCGAAACGCGGCGGCAATCGCAGGAGCGCTACGGTTGTCGTATGGCCACCCTCACACCCAGTAGGCCTCGCGCCGAAGGCGCCGGCGATGACCGGACGCGCCGAGAGCGCTACGCGCACATGGGCGCCGCGGGCACCGACCGCGAGGGGATCGCCGAGGAGCGCCACGAGAAGGTGGCCTCCGCTTCATTGAGGACCGTTCCCGGCGCCCTCGGGCACCTCGTGCACGACACTGGTGTCCGGACCGAGACCGCGACGCTCCTGATCCTGGGGCGCAACGACTCCGACGCGGCGACCGCGGCCGAGCGCGCCCGGGTCGCCGAGCACCCGGGGAACAGGGTGCCGCTGCGCCCCAACGCGTTCCACCCGGACTCCGCGATGCAGGACGTGCCACCGGCGCCGCGCCGTGCGCGGCGGATCGCGCCGGAGGCCGGGTTCGAGCACGCGCGCACCGGGAGCGTCCGCGACCGGGAGGGGCGGACGACCACCCGCTCCTGTGGGGAAGCCCTCATAGTGCACGATTGTCACCGCATTGACCGTTATGCGGTGTCGGATAGCGGACACTGCGGGAGTCGCGGTGCGCGCGTCCCCGGCGTTTTCGAGGACCCGGCGGGAGACTGGGGTCCCAAGCGGCAACCGATCCGCATACCCGCGCCGTCACTCTAATAATAGGAACCACCACCGGAAGACCTGCGATGCCTTCGATCACTTCAGACACAGTGCGGCCCCCAGCGGTCGCCGGCCGGTTCTACCCGGCCGACCCGGACCGGCTGCGCGACGACATCGCGCGGCTCATCGAGGCGGTGGGGCCCGTGCGCGATCCGCTCGCGGCGGCCTACATCGCGCCCCACGCCGGATACCGCCACTCCGGCCCCGTCGCCGCCGAGGTCTACGCCCGCCTCGCCGCGCACCGGGGCGAGGTCAAGCGCGTCATCCTCGTCGGCCCCTCGCACCACTACCCGCTGCGCGGGCACGCCGCCGCGCCGTACGCGGCCTGGCAGACCCCGCTCGGGCAGGTGCGGGCCGCGCCGACCAACGTCGTCGGCTCCTCGAGGCTGCCGCACGAGGCCGAGCACGCCCTCGAAGTGCAGCTGCCGTTCCTCCAGGTCGCCCTCGGCGACGACATCGAGGTGATGCCCGTGGCGTGCGGCATGAGCCGCACGCCCGACACCGCCCGCGTCATCGGCGCCCTCCTGGAGGAGGCCGGCGAGGGCACGGTCCTGGTGTGCTCGACGGACCTGTCGCACTACCACGACCGGGCGACCGCCGAACGGGTCGACGCCGCGACCGCGCAGGCGATCCGGAGCCTGCGCCCGCGCGAGATCGCCGCGCAGCACGCCTGCGGCGTGTTCGCGCTGCGCGGCACGGTGGCCTGGGCCGACGCCACGGGCCGCCGGCCCCGCCAGCTCGCCCTGGGCACCTCGGCCGACACGGTCGGCGACCCCGAACGCGTGGTCGGCTACCCGGCCTTCGCCATCGACTTCCCGGCCGTCGCCGAGTAGCCGCGACCGCCGCACCCGAGGGCACGAGCCCCCGGAACGGCTCCCCGACGCCAGCGCCCCGCTGTCGCACCCGGGGGCACCCTGGCGCATCAGGGCGCCGGCGCCCGGCACACCCGGCCCCGGGGGCGCCGCACCGCCTCGGAACGTCGGACCCCGAGGGCACTCCGGGTGATCGGGGGCGCCCGGGACCGACACACCCGGCCGCGGGGGCGGCCGCCGGGCGCATGTGACCCGGGCTCGGTGCGGCGAAACTCGCATGCCGCCCGCCCGCGGCGGCATTTACCCTGTAAGACGTGACCGAGCACGAGCAAGACACCGAGACCGGCGACGACCTTCCCGAGCAGATGCAGATCCGCCGCGAGAAGCGCGCCGCCCTCCTCGCGGAAGGCAAGGAGCCGTACGCGCTCGGCTATCCGCGTACCCACACGCTCGCCCAGCTGCGCGAGCAGTTCACCGAACTCGCCGACGGCGAGTCCTCCGGCACCACCGTATCCACCACCGGACGGGTGATCTTCGTGCGCACCGCCGGCAAGCTCTGCTTCGCCCGCCTGCGCGACGGCGACGGCACCGAGTTCCAGGTGATGCTCTCCCAGGCCAAGGTCGGCGAGGAGGCCCTCGCCGAGTGGAAGCGCCTGGCCGACATCGGCGACCACATCGGCGTCACCGGCGAGGTCGTCACCTCCAAGCGCGGCGAGCTGTCGGTCATGGCCGACTCCTTCCAGATCACCGGCAAGGCCCTGCGCCCCCTGCCGGTCGCCCACAAGGCGCTCGCCGAGGAGACCCGCGTCCGCCAGCGCTACGTCGACCTCATCGTGCGCCCCGAGGCCCGCGACACCGCCCGCAACCGCGCGAAGGTCGTCCGCTCCCTGCGCGACCAGCTCGACGCCCAGGACTTCATCGAGGTCGAGACCCCGATGATGCAGGTCCAGCCGGGCGGGGCCACCGCGCGGCCCTTCGTCACCCACATGAACGCCTACGACATCGACCTGTACCTGCGCATCGCCCCCGAGCTCTATCTGAAGCGGTGCGTGGTCGGCGGGATCGAGCGCGTATTCGAGATCAACAGGAACTTCCGCAACGAGGGCGCCGACTCGACGCATTCGCCGGAGTTCGCGATGCTCGAGGCCTATCGCACCTACGGCGACTACCGCACCATCGGGGCGCTCACCAAGTCGCTCATTCAAGGCGCCGCGCGCTCCGTGTTCGGATCCGAGACGGTCGCGCTCGCCGACGGCGCCCACTACGATCTCGGCGGCGACTGGGACGAGATCACCGTCTTCGGCTCCCTTTCCGAAGCGCTCGGAGAAACAGTGACCGTCGACACTCCGCTCGAGACGCTCCGCGCCTACGCGGACAAAGTCGAACTGGGCGTCGACCCCAAGTGGGGTCCCGGGAAACTCGCCGAGGAATTGTTCGAGCACCTGGTCGCGGACCACCTCCACGCGCCCACGTTCGTGTACGACTACCCGGAGGAGACCTCGCCGCTCGTGCGCGGCCACCGCGACACGCCCGGGCTCACCGAGAAATGGGACCTGTACGTGCGCGGCTTCGAACTGGCCACGGGCTATTCCGAGCTCATCGACCCCGTGATCCAGCGCGAGCGCATGGAGGCCCAGGCCAGGCAGGCCGCCAAGGGCGACGACGAGGCCATGGGCGTCGACGAGGACTTCCTGCGCGCGATGGAGTACGGCATGCCTCCCCTGTGCGGCATGGGCATGGGCATCGACCGCCTCCTTATGGCGCTCACCGGACTCGGCATCCGAGAGACGATCCTCTTCCCGCTGGTGAAACCCGAATAGGGAAAGCAATACGACCGCGCCGGACCGGCCGAGCCTATTCGCCGCTCTCGCGTCCGGCGCGGTCCCCTTTTGCCCGCGGCGCCCAGTCGCCGTCGTATTCGAGTCGGTGGTGAGCTGCCGTGTAGCCGCGTATTCACAATTAGATCGGCGAACCCTCTTACGTTTCTCTAAGGGACTCGTATATGCTCTGGCACTAACAGGACGGCTGTCCGGGAAGTTGCAGTCAATACAGTTCGAGAGGAATTTGCCATGGCGAAGAAGACACAGGTCATCCTGATCGACGATATCGACGGCAGCAAGGCTGAGGAGACCGTCAAATTCGCCATCGACGGCCAGGCCTACGAGATCGACCTGTCCGCCTCGCACGCCAAGGAACTGCGCGACGCACTGGAGAAGTTCCAGGAGGCCGGCACCCGTCTGGGCCGCTACAGCCTCGGCGCGCCCCGCGGCCCGGTCCGCGGCGCCGCGGCCCCCCGCCGCCAGACCGTGGACCGTGAGCAGAACAAGGCCATCCGCGAGTGGGCCGAGCGCAACGGCAAGCGCGTCTCGCCCCGCGGCCGCATCCCGCAGGCCATCGTCGAGGAATACAACGCCGCCCACAACTAGACCGGCGAACCGACTCGGCGCCCGCCCCCCTGCCCGGGGAGCGGGCGCTTTCGCGCGACTTCCGCCCTGAGTGAACGCATGCCGGAACTGTCGCACCCGGCGGGCACCATTGGATTGGGGAGCCCACCGGCGGGTATTGCGCTCACAGCGAACGTTTTATCAACGGGAATGGTCCCCGGGGCACGCTTGTTGTCACCCACGTGGCACCCGTCGTCCGCGGACCCGGGAGATAAGGTGTACCCACAGGGTTTTGCAAGCCACGACCAGTATCGACGACAAGTAGCGGCGGACGCGAGGAGCAGAAGCGCATGTTTGAACGGTTTACGGACCGTGCCCGACGCGTGGTCGTCCTGGCCCAAGAAGAAGCCAGGATGCTCAACCACAACTACATCGGCACGGAACACATCCTGCTCGGCCTCATCCACGAGGGCGAGGGCGTGGCGGCGAAAGCCCTGGAGAGCCTGGGCATCTCGCTCGAAGGCGTCCGTCAGCAGGTCGAGGAGATCATCGGCCAGGGCCAGCAGGCCCCCTCCGGCCACATCCCCTTCACCCCCCGGGCGAAGAAGGTCCTGGAGCTGAGCCTCCGCGAGGCCCTCCAGCTGGGGCACAACTACATCGGCACCGAGCACATCCTGCTCGGCCTCATCCGCGAGGGCGAGGGCGTCGCCGCCCAGGTCCTCATCAAGCTCGGCGCCGACCTCAACCGCGTCCGCCAGCAGGTGCTCCAGCTCCTGTCCGGCTACCAGGGCAAGGAGCCCGCGGGCGCCACCTCCGGCGGCACCTCCACCGAGGCGCAGCAGTCCGGCTCGCTCGTGCTCGACCAGTTCGGCCGCAACCTCACGCAGGCCGCCCGCGACGGCAAGCTCGACCCCGTGATCGGGCGCCAGCGCGAGATCGAGCGCGTCATGCAGGTCCTGTCCCGCCGCACCAAGAACAACCCGGTGCTCATCGGCGAGCCCGGCGTCGGCAAGACCGCCGCCGTCGAGGGCCTCGCGCAGGCGATCACCAAGGGCGAGGTCCCCGAGACCCTCAAGGACAAGCAGCTGTACACGCTCGACCTCGGCGCGCTCGTCGCCGGGTCGCGCTACCGCGGCGACTTCGAGGAGCGCCTGAAGAAGGTCCTCAAGGAGATCAAGACCCGCGGCGACATCATCCTGTTCATCGACGAGATCCACACGCTCGTCGGCGCGGGGGCCGCCGAGGGCGCGATCGACGCCGCCTCGATCCTCAAGCCCATGCTCGCCCGCGGCGAGCTCCAGACCATCGGCGCGACCACCCTCGACGAGTACCGCAAGTACCTCGAGAAGGACGCCGCCCTGGAGCGCCGCTTCCAGCCGATCCAGGTGGCCGAGCCGTCGCTGGCGCACACCATCGAGATCCTCAAGGGCCTGCGCGACCGCTACGAGGCCCACCACCGCGTCTCCATCACCGACGGCGCCCTGGTGCAGGCCGCGACGCTCGCCGACCGCTACATCTCGGACCGGTTCCTGCCGGACAAGGCCATCGACCTCATCGACGAGGCCGGCGCGAGGATGCGCATCCGCCGCATGACCGCTCCGCCGGACCTGCGCGAGATCGACGAGGAGATCGCCGAGACGCGCCGCCAGAAGGAGTCGGCGATCGACGCCCAGGACTTCGAGGCCGCCGCGCGCCTGCGCGACACCGAGAAGCGCCTCCACGAGAAGCGCGCCAAGCGCGAGCAGGAGTGGAAGGCCGGCGACCTCGACCAGGTCACCGAGGTCGACGAGGAGATGATCTCCGAGGTCCTCGCGAACTGGACCGGCATCCCGGTCTACAAGCTCACCGAGGAGGAGACCACCCGCCTGCTCAAGATGGAGGAGGAGCTCCACAAGCGCATCATCGGGCAGGAGGACGCCGTCAAGGCCGTCTCCAAGGCCATCCGGCGCACCCGCGCGGGCCTCAAGGACCCCAAGCGCCCCTCCGGCTCGTTCATCTTCGCCGGCCCCTCGGGCGTCGGCAAGACCGAGCTGGCCAAGGCGCTCGCGGAGTTCCTGTTCGGCTCCGAGGACTCGCTGATCCAGCTGGACATGTCCGAGTTCCACGACCGGTACACGGTGTCGCGCCTGGTCGGCGCGCCTCCCGGCTACGTCGGCTACGACGAGGGCGGGCAGCTCACCGAGAAGGTCCGCCGCAAGCCGTTCAGCGTGGTCCTGTTCGACGAGATCGAGAAGGCCCACCCGGACGTGTTCAACACCCTCCTCCAGATCCTGGAGGACGGCCGCCTCACCGACGGCCAGGGCCGCATCGTCGACTTCAAGAACACGGTGCTGATCCTGACCACGAACCTCGGCACGAGGGACGTCGGCAAGGCCGTGTCGCTGGGCTTCCAGGCCGACGCCTCCGAGGGCGGCGACTACGAGCGGATGAAGGAGAAGGTCAACGAGGAGCTGAAGAACCACTTCCGCCCCGAGTTCCTCAACCGCATCGACGACACGATCGTGTTCCCGAAGCACACCCAGGAGGCGATCGTCTCGATCGTCGACCTCATGGTCAAGCGCATCGAGGACCAGCTCGCCAACCGCGACATGGCCCTGGAGCTGACGGACAACGCGAAGCTGTACCTCGGGCACAAGGGCTACGACCCGGTGCTCGGCGCGCGGCCGCTGCGCCGCACGATCCAGCGCGAGATCGAGGACACGCTCTCGGAGAAGATCCTCTTCAACGAGTTCACGGCCGGCCAGATCGTCATCGTCGACGTCGACGGGGACCCCACGGACGTCGAGAAGACGAACCTGACGTTCCGCGGCGCCGACAAGCCCGCCGGGGTGCCCGACACGCCCCCGGCCGAGCTGGCCGGCGAGCGGGCCCCCAAGAGCCCGGGCGCCGGCACGGGCACCATGCCGCCGAAGAGCCCGGGAGCGGGCCCGAGGGGCGGCCAGATGGGCCAGGGCGGCGCGTAGGCACCGCCTGAGACGCGAGGCGGGGCGGGACCGGACGGTCCCGCCCCGCCTTTTCCGTCCCCCGCGCGAGCTACGCCCAAGTGTCCACCGAACGGGGATGAATCCGGCGTCCCGGTTCCATAGCCTCGAATGCAGTTACGACGGACAAGCTGCATGTTGGAGGAAAATGTGAACCGCAAGAGGATCGGGACGTCCGCGACCGCCGTGCTGGGCTGCATGCTGGCCGGGGCGGCGCTCACCGGCTGCGGCGAAGTCTCGGAGGACCTCGGCGAAGCGGTCGAGGACGTCGAGGCGGCGCTGCTGGACGGCACCGACACGTTCACCATCGCCGGCCACACGGTCAACGTCTCGTGCTCGGGCAGCCTCACCGCCGACGGGCCGACGGTCCTCCTCCTGCACGGCGGCGGCGACGACCTGACCGCGATGACCGACTTCCAGGAGGCGATCAGCGCCGACCGCCGGGTCTGCTCCTACGACCGGCTCGGCGCGGGCGCGAGCGACCAGCCCGACGGCCCGCAGGACTACGCGGCCGTCGGGGAGACCCTGACCGGCGTCATCGACGCGGTCGCCGACGGCGAACCGGTCGTCCTCGTCGGCCACTCCATGGGCGGGCTCATCGCCGCCAGGTACGCCCCCGACCACCAGGACGAGGTCGCCGGCCTGGTCCTGCTGGACGCGACCTCGCCGACCGCGGTGGCCGACATCCAGGCGCGCATCCCCGAGGACGCGGCCGAGGCCCCGGCCATGCTGCGGGACCAGACGCTGGCGGTCTTCGCGGGCGAGAACCCCGAGCAGCTGGTCTTCACCGACGGGGAGGTGCAGTCGGCGGGGGACATCCCGGTGCGGGTGATCCAGCACGGGCAGCAGTACCTCGCGGCGGCCGAGCCCGAGTACGGGCAGGGCCTGGAGGAGGACTGGACCAAGGGCCAGAACGACTGGCTGAACGTCTCGACCGACAGCCGGCTGGACACCGCCGAGGACAGCGGGCACTACATCTACGTGGACGCGCCCGACCTCGCCCTGGAGGCCGTCGCGGACGTCGCCTCGCGGGCCTGAGAACGCGAGAACGCCGGGGCGTCCATGACGCCCCGGCGTTCTCCTGCTCAGTGGCGGGTCCGGTGCCCGTAAGGATCGGCGCCGGCAAGAGGCCGCCGAGGACTCCAGGCCGGGCGCGGTCGTCGGTTTCGCGGCGCCGTGCCGGCCGGCAAAGGGGTACGCGCGGGTGCCCGAGGGCCCGGGAGCGGGCCCGAGGGGCGGCCGGACGGGTCGGGGCGGAAGAGCGGGGGCGGGGTCCGGTCCCGCCCCGCTTCGCGTGCCTGCGCTACGCGCAGTCCCAGACGACCGCGTTCGTGACCGGCAGGCCCGCGTCGTCGGTCTCGATGTAGACGTTCCCGGTGATGAGCGTCCCGTCGGCGCTGATCTCCTCGGCGGTGTCGCCGCCGAACTCCGGCACGGCCACGCCCGGCAGCTCCACGACCGTGTCGCCCTCCTGGTACGCGACCTTCGTGACGGTGCCCGGCACGTACCCGGCGACGGTGCCGTCGGCGCTGACCGACACCTCGAGGTCCACCGCGGTCCGCTCGACCGTGCCCTCGGCGAGGTTCCAGCGGGCGCCCATCGGCTGCGTGCCGGCGCCGGGGACGAACAGCTGCCCCGAGGCCCAGTCGCCGTTCAGGTCCGTGGCGACCGCGAACACGTCGGCGTCCTCGGGCACCGGCAGCGCCGCGCCCTCGCCGTCGGCGGTCCACGAATAGGCCGAGGTCGTCCCGTCCTGGTCGGAGACGGCCCCGAGGACGAGGCCGTCGGTGCCGATGTCGTGGGCGACGCCGCTCGTCGCGCCCTCGGGCAGCGGCAGTTCGACCGGGCCGGTCCCGTCGGCGGGCCACAGGACCGGGACGCCGCCGTCGAAGGTCTGGCTCATGCCGACGACGTCGCCGCCCTCGTTGATGCCGAGCGCGCGGCCGCCGTCCTCGCCGACCGGCAGCTCGGTGAGCTCGCCGCTGCTCCACAGGTAGGGCACGTCGTGGCCGTTCGAGCCGGTCGCGTACCCGGCGGCCTCGGCGGCGGCGTTCACGTCGTGCAGGCGCGGGTGGTCCCCGGGCATGGGCACGTCGGTGACCTCGCCGTCGCTGTACAGGCGCGGGAACGCGCCGAGCCCGTCGGGCCAGCTCTGATCGAGTGGGAGCGCGTAGTAGGCGATCACGGAGCCGTCGTCGCTCATGCCGGAGACGCCCGTGGACACGAGCCCCTCCGGGATCGGCAGCGCCGTCCGGACGCACGACTGCGCAGCCTGCAGGGCCTCCTCGGCCGACGCGGACTGGACGGCGAACGTGGTCGCCCCCGCGGCGGCCGCGCCGGCGATTCCCGCGGCGATCAGTCTGCGCGTTATGCGCTTGGTCTGCATCATGTGGGTTCCCGTCTCCTCGAAGGGGCGCCGGGCATCGGATCGCTCGGCGGCCGGTACTCCGAACAATCTGCTTCGGGCACGAGCGTTTCACAAGGCGGTCGACCGGCAGGGTTGCGGCAGGACCGGCTCGTGTGGTCCGTCCCTCGAACCACGCGGGCATGAAAAAGGCCGGGTTCGGAAACCCGGCCTTCATGGCGGAGGATAGGGGATTCGAACCCCTGAGGGCGTTAACCCAACACGCTTTCCAAGTCGGCTGGGGTCCAGTTCAGGCCGATCCGCGCGGGTTCTGACCTGGGGCTGTGAGACCGCTCTGACGCTCGTTGAACGGCCCTGAACGGGCACGGTTGAGACCCTTATTGAGACCTTCGCGGCCCTCTCGACAACAGCCGCGATCGGCGCAGCGTGCGATGGTGGCGCCTCTGTACCATGCCCCGGAAATAGCCCCTGACCTGCAAAAACATCACCCTCTCAGAGGCCTTCTGCGGGCCTTTCAGTGCTTGCCCCTACCTCGGTATAGGCCCGTTTCGCCTGGGAGGCAATCAGAGGGCCGATTTTCGGCCTATCGGGAGCCAGGTTCGCTCGATAGCGATACGAAAGCCGCCCCTTGGCGCCCTGCGGGATTCTGGCCCGGGACACAACGCACAGAAGTGACAGAACTCCGAAGCTGTGGTGCTGAACTGCTCGAATGCCTGTCTGAGTAGTGGTGACAGAACGGGGGCAGAACTTGGGAACCCGGTGACAGAACCCGCCTGGCGTTCCTGCCAGGCGGGTTCTGTCACCGCTGACCGGGGTACCGTCCCCGTTCTGTCACCAGGCAAGCGGTGGATGTTATCCGAGTTCAGGACGGTATTTACCGAGTTCTGTCACTTCTGTGCGTTGTGTCCCGAGGTTTCTGATCTGCTTTGGATCTTCGCAACGAGGTCCTTCGCTTGGTCGACCAGCGGTGCGCCGCCCAGTGAGTTGTCGATGACGAAATGCTCGACAGCAGGGCGGTAGTCAAGATCAATCTTGTCAAGATAGGTCTGCCAACCCTCAAGCTTGGCAGTGTCGCGAGCTGCCCCCCTGCCTCGCAGATAGGTGTGCATGGATTCCGCGTCGCACTTGACCCAGACCACGACAAGGCGGGTGCCGGTGCTGTCGCAGAGCGATCGGAGTCGCTGAAGCCAGGCTTCGTCCCTCAGCTCGCGAATGAAGGGAGCCGTTGCGATGACGTTGCTGCCTGATGTGAGGTTCTCCGTGATGGTCGCCATCATCGCTTCGTACTCGCGAGGGCGGACCTCGTTCAGGTAGATGTCCGACTCGCGATCGTTCGGCGAGGTGCCCATGACCTCAAGGGCCTTCTCTACGACCGGGCGGGTGGTCGTGTCCTTATCGACCATCGCCCAGCTCGTCAGTCGCGCAAGGGTGCGCCCAAGCTCGGACTTCCCGCTGCCCGCGTAGCCGCCGATGATGACGAGATGCGGCATTGAGGTCTCCACTTCCCGGGACTCCAACTGATCCGGCGCGTTGACGACTCGACCCGCTCGCGGCTTCGAGGTGACGACGCCCTCATCGGTCAAGATGGTCATCGCCTTGGCGACGACGGGAGAGCTGACGTCGAAGCGCTCGGCCTGCTCACGGTCCGACGGCAACTTCTGCCCATGCCGCAGCTTGCCCGCCGTGATGTCGTTCCTGATGATCCGAGCGATCTGCTCGTGCTTCGCAACCCCGACCACCAGCTTGTTTGCGTCGTCCATCGGTCGTCCTCTCAGTTGACAGCCAGCTTATCAGTTGCGTCTAGTAATCAAACTGCGTCTACCTGCGTTGATAATCCGAGGTTCCCATAGTTTGGGAAGTTATGGGCTATCAGTTGACTCTCTGACTTATCAACTGATAACTTCCTTGTACTGCACGTCACCTGAGGTGATGAGCGACATGGATCGTCAACCGGCGGTCCACCCCATCCGCCAACGCATCAAGGGAGACCACATGTTCAACACCACCGTCACCGGCGGCCCCGACGCCGCCGACCCCCGCGAAATCGACTGGCCGACCCGCATGGGCCGGGCCGTGATCGGTTTCGACCTCGACGCGTCCGGGCTCCCGCTCAACCCGATGGAGCCCTACCTCCCGGCCGGGCGCGGCGAGCTGTGGCACTGGGGCGAAGCGGTCGCCGCCGACGCGATCGTGCGCAACACCGACGCGGACGGGTTCCGCGAGCTGCTGATGATCGAACGCGACGACGACCACGGCTACGCCCTCCCCGGCGGCGGCCTGGACGAGGACGAGACCCCACTCGCCGCCGTCGTCCGCGAGCTGGCCGAAGAGACCGGCCTCGCGCTCTCGCCCACGGCGTTCCGCATGGACCGGGCCCGCTACGTCCCCGACCCGCGGGCCGGGCGCCATGCCTGGATGGTCACCGTCCCCGGCGTCGCCGCCCTCCACATGGCCACCCCGCCCGCCGTCGTCGGCACCGACGACGCCCGCCGCGCTCTCTGGCTCCCCGCGGGCAGCTACGCCGAGCTGGAGGCCGCGGTGCGGGCCCGCGGCGGGAAGGTGTTCGCCGCCCACCAGGCCATGCTCCACGACCTGTTGGAACCGGCCGCGGTCTGACCGGCGAAACGCGGCCCCGCCTCGCGGGGTCCGCGTCCGGGCCCGGGTGGCTCCCGACCCGCTGACGAAGCCAAGCCAACCCCATCCGCCAAGACACCAGGGGAGACCTCATGAAGACCGCACTTGCGACTCCGGACCGGCCCGATTGGTTCGACTCAGAGCCCACGACTGCCGACCTCGACGCGATCGAGGCCGAGTGGCCTGCCATCGCCGCCGACCTCGCGCGGCTGGAGCGTCTGTTCCAGTTCGACGCCCTCACCGCTGCCGCCGACCTCGACGTGACCGGCGTCGACTTCTCACTGAACTAGGGGGACGCGATGACCGCTCTGATTGCCGCCGCCGACCTGGCCGCCGAGATGTTCGCCGCCGACGAGCGGGTCGAGTACGAGGTGGAACGGCTGCGTGCCCGTTCCCGCTCCGAGGCACTGGCCGCCCTGTTCGCCGCCTACCTGCCCGCGCACCTGCCGCCGCTGCGCCTGTCGTGCCGCATCGACTTCCACGGGCAGCCGCGCCTGTCCGCGGTCCCGACCCGGGCCGGGACCGATCGCGCGTACGACCCGATCACCGCGTTCGCGGCCTGGGTCGCCGACCAGGACGCCACCGACTACACGGTCCGCATCAACGACGAGCACGACCAGGCGATGCTCACCGCGCACCTAACCCTCGCGGGCCTGCCGGTGACCCTGCGCCTGTTCGTGTGGTCCTGGGAGACCGACCTCGACGCCGTCGCCGACATCGTCGCCGAGGCCGTGACCGCCGCCCGCACCGCTGTGGCGGAGGTGGCGGCATGACCACCTTCATCGAGACCCGCGCCGAGGCCCCGGCCCTTGCCGTCACCGAGCCCGCCGCACCGGTCAACGACCGCATGACCGCCCACCCGTCCGCCGAGGCGGCGTGGTGGCTGGTGTTGGGGGAGTCGCCCGCGCACGCGGCGATCACCGGCGCGTTCTACGCCGTCTGCCTCATCGCCGCCGTCTTCGGTCAGTCCCTCGTGGGGACCGCGGTCCTCGGTCTCGCGCTGTGGTTCGCGCTCACCCTCGCCTGCGCCCTGGAGCTGGCCGGGGTGAAGTTCGCCTATGACGCGGCCGTCGCCCGCGCCGCCGGGGAACACGCCATCCTCCCGCAGGCCCTCTCCTACGTCCTGGCCGCGATCGCGGTCGGGGTCAACATCTTCGGGCACCTGGTCATGGGCGACGTGTTCGGGGCGGCCGTGTTCGGGCTGTTCTCGGCGCTGGCGTTCATCGCGTTCACGATCCGATCCGAGTTCCGCCGCCGCCAGGCCGACCGCGCCGCCGGGAAGGCCGCCCACCCCACCCCCGCCTACGGCCTCAGCCGCTGGGTCACCAACCGGGCCGTCACCGCCCGCGCCAAGGCCCTGGCCGCCGCTGACCCGATGCTCGGCCTGTACGGGTCGCTCGCGGCTGCTGAGGATGCCATCGCGACCGAGGCGCGCCGGGCCGAGATTGCCGGGCTCCTGCGCCGTAAGGCCCTGGCCGACTTCGGCGGCGACAAGCTCCGCGCCTCCCTCTACGTCGCCCAGTACGACCTCGACCGCATCGCCGCCGAACTGTGCGAGCGAGCCGACCACGGCGCGGCCGTCGCCGACATCGCAACCGACCTCAACGCCGGACGCACCGCTGCCCCGGCCCGTACCGCTCCCGCCGACACTCCGGCCGCCGAGGCGGCTCCGGTGTCGGTGAAGCCGCGCCGCGCGCCCCGTACCGGTACGTCGGGGCCGGGCCGTACCGGTACGGCCCGCAAGGCCACCGACGCCGAACTGGTCGCGCGTCTGGCCGAGGTCGAGCGGGACGCGGACGGGACGGTCCCGATCCGCCGCGCCGCCCGCGAACTGGGTACGGGCCCGACCCGCGCGAAGCGCCTGCTGGAGGCCGCCGGACTGCTCGCCACCGAACCGGCCGCCGAGGCCGCCAACTGACTTCGCCTCTCGGGTGCGGCGCGGCACTGCTGCTCGACCGCGTCGCACCCCTCACCACTCAAGGGAGACAACGACTATGACCATCGAGAACTTCGACTGGCAGGCCGCCGAGGCCGACGTGCACGGCCGCAAGCCCGAGATCGAGACCATCGCCCCCGCCGACGACTACGCCGACGCGGCCGCCGTCCCCGTGGACGACGCCGCCGCGCACGCCGCCTGGGACGCCCCGACCGCGCACCGGCGCGCGCCGATCCTCCCGGCGTGGGCGACCTCGCGTACCGGTCTGCTCGCCGAGGCGTCCCGGTATGGCAAGCTCGCGGCGTACCGGTGCGCTTACCACGCCGTGCGTGTCCCGCTGTACGGCGCGCGGCTCATGGCGTGGGCCCCTGCCGGTCTGGCCCGGTTCATCGGCACGGTGTGGCGGTGGGCTTCGGACGCCGAGGGCCGCCCGGCCCGTTCCGACGCGGTCGCCGGGCGCGACTGGCAGGCGTATGCGGGTCTGGTCCGCCTGCGGGACCGGCACGTCCGGTTCCGGGGCTCGGTCTGCGGCGTGTCGGGCCTGGCGCTCGCCGGGGCCGGTACGGTCCTCGCGCTCGCCGCGCCTCCGGCCCTGTCGTGGACTGTCGCCGCGACCGTGGTCGCCGGGCTCGGCCTGGTCGGCAAGCCCGCCGACCAGCCGCTCGCCACCCGGGCCGTGGTCAAGGCGAAGCTGCGTCCGCTGACGGCTCCCATGGTCGAGAAAGCCTTGGGCCGCTTGGGCATCGCTGCGTTGAACGCCGCCGCCAAGGGTGACGAGCGGATCCACTTCCCCGACCCGATCACTCGCGACGGCGCGGGCTGGCGGGCCGTGATCGACCTCCCGGCCGGGACCACCGCGGTTGAGGTGATCGATCGGCGCGACAAGCTCGCCGCCGCCCTCGCGCGGCCGCTCGGGTGTGTGTGGCCCGAGGGGCAGTCCGAGGTGCACCCCGGCCGCCTGGTCCTGTGGGTGGGGGACACCGACCTCGCCGAGGGCGACAAGGTCGCTTGGCCGCTGGCGAAGTCCGGCACGGTCGACCTGTTTGCGCCGTTCCCGATCGGTGTCGACCCGAGGGGCAAGGCCGTCACCGCCGAACTCATGTTCACGAACTGGCTGGTCGGCTCCATCCCGGGCATGGGTAAGACGTTCCTCGTCAAGCTCCCGGTCCTGGCTGCTGGGCTCGACGCGCGCGCCGAGGTGTGGGCGTTCGAGCTCAAGGGCACCGGGGATCTGTCATTCGCCGAGGCTTACGCCGTCCGCTACGCCTCGGGGTTCGATGACGAGGAGATCGAAGCCGCCCTCAAAGCGCTGCGTGACCTGCGCGCCGAGTGCAAGCGGCGGGTCCGGATCATCAAGGGCCTGCCCAAGGACTTGTGCCCGGAGAACAAGGTCACGCCCGAGCTGGCTTCGCGCAAGGACCTGGGGTTGCACCCGCTGGTGGTGGCGATCGATGAGTGCCAGGAGCTGTTCGCGCACGCCGAGTACGGCAAGGAGGCCGCCGTCCTGGCCGAGAAGGTCATCAAGCTCGGCCGCGCCCTGGGGATCACGCTGATCCTGGCGACGCAGCGGCCCGACAAGGACTCCCTGCCGACCGGTGTGTCGGCGAACGTGGGGACGCGGGCGTGCCTGCGGGTGATGGGGCACGTCGAGAACGACATGATCCTGGGGACCTCGGCGCACAAGAACGGCATCCGCGCGACCATGTTCACCAGCCGCGACCTCGGCGTGTTCTACCTCGCCGGGGCCGGGCCCGAACCGCAGATCGTCAAGGGCGCATTCGTGAACGGCCCCAACGGCGAAGTGATCGCCGCCCGCGCCCGGGCCCTGCGCATCGCCCGAGGCACCCTCACCGGTCACGCCGCCGGAGAGGTCGCCGAAGCCGAAGGCCCCAGGTTCAACCTGCTCGATGACCTCGCCGCCGTCTGGCCTGATGGTGAAGCGAACGTGTGGAACACGGTCCTCGTTGACCGCCTCGCGCAGCTGCGCCCCGACGCCTATGGGCAGTGGGCGACGCTCGCCGACGAGGACAAGACCGAGGCGTTGACGGCCGCCGTCAAGCCCTACGGCATCGCCTCCAAAGGCGTCTCGCGCCGCTCCGGGAACCGCCAGGTCGGCCGACGCGGCCTCAACCGAGGCGACCTCGACGCGGCCCGGGAGGGCCGCTCGGGAGGCCGCTGAGGGCTGCTAGCGCTAGCGGGCTCTCCGCTACCGGTAGCAGGCCCGCTAGCGCACGAAACCACACCTGAGCTGGGTGCTAACAGCTAGCACCCCTGGCTGACCTCACCCAAAAACCGTTCGAAAGGAGCTCCCGTGACCCTCTCCCTCGCCGCTACCGCCTTCAGCCTCGCCGTCGCCTACGCCCTCCGCTGCTGGGCCTTCCCCTACGGCCGCTGCATCTGGTGCCGAGGCGACGGCATCCGAGGCGGCACCTACTGCCGCCGCTGCGACGGCTCCGGCCGCCGCGTCCGCCTCGGCCGCCGCCTCCACGACACCATCCGCGCCGAGTACCGACGCGGCACCAAGTAGCCAACCGACCCCGGGGCCGCCGCACGGCGGCCCCGGCTCCCGAAGGGACACCGATGTCATGAAATCCAAGAACCCGAACCACGACGCCGAGCGCGCCGTGCTCGGCGCGGCGATGATGGACGGCCGCACCGTCCCCGAACTCGCCGCCCTGGTCGACGCCGGATCGTTCGACGTGCCCCGCCACGGCCTCATCTGGGAGGCCATCGCCGCCCAGCACGCCGAGGGCAAGCCGACCGAAGCGCTCGCCGTCGCCGCCCGCCTCGCCGCCGAGGGCACCCTCGGCAAAGCCGGGGGCGGCCCCTACCTGCACGACTGCCTTGACGCCGTGCCCTCGGCCGCCTCAGGCACGTACTATGCCGGCCGAATCGCCGAGGCCGCCAAGCGCCGCGACCTCGCGGCCGCCTCCGCCCGCATCGGCCAGCTCGCCAAGGAAGGCGGGAACCGCGACCTTGCCGAGGTCGTCGCGCTCTCCCGCGCCGCCCTCGACGCCGTCGCCACCGACGCCGAGGATTGGCCCGCCCCGGTGCCGCTGACAGAGGCGCGCGCCCTGCCCGCGTTCCCGGCCGCGTGCCTGCCCGACTGGATCGGCGACATGGTCGACGCCGTCGCCGAGGCCACGCAGACACCGACCGACCTCGCCGGGTCCGTCGCCCTCGCGGCGCTGTCGACGGCCGCGCAAGGGCGCGTCCATGTCCAGGCCGGGCCCGACTGGGTCGAACCGGCGAACCTGTTCACCTGCTGCGCGTTGCCGCCGGGCAACCGCAAATCCAGCGTGTTCGCGGCGATGGTCCGCCCGATCCTCGACGCCGAGGCCGAGCTTGCCGAGGCCGCCCGGCCCCGCATCATCGAGGCGATCACGGAGGCCGAGATCGCGAAGCGGGCCGCTGAGCAGGCCCTCGCCGTCGCGTCCAAGAACCCCGGCGACCCCGACGCCGCCAACGGGGCGAAGTCCGCCGCCATGGAGGCCGAGGCTGTCACGATCCCCGTCGCGCCCAAGCTGGTCGCCGACGACATCACGCCCGAGGCCGCGAAGAGCCTGCTTGCCGAGCAGGACGGGCGCCTCGCGATCCTCTCGGCCGAGGGCGGCATCTTCGCGACCATCGCCGGACGCTACTCCGGCGTCCCCGACCTCGACGCGTTCCTCAAGGGCCACGCGGGCGACATGCTCCGTGTGATCCGCAAGAGCGCCCCGGCCGAGTATGTCACCGCTCCCGCGTTGACGGTCGGCCTCGCCGTCCAACCCGAGGTGCTGCGTGACGCGGCGCGGATGCCCGGATTCGAAGACCGGGGCCTGTTGGCGCGGTTCCTGTTCTCCCTGCCCGCCTCCCGCGTCGGGTTCCGCAACCCTGCCCCGGCGGCCGTCCCCGGCCCGGTGAAGGCCGCCTACGGGCGCAAGCTCGCCGGGATCGTCCACACCATGCACCACCGCACCGACGCCGCCGTTCTGGAGCTGACGGCCGAGGCGCGCGAGCGCGTCGTGCGGCTGGAGCGCGAGCGGGAACCGCGGCTGGCGCCGGGCGGGGAGTGGGAGCCGATCCTCAACTGGGCCAACAAATGGACCGGCGCCGTGGTCCGCATCGCAGGCCTGTTGCACATGGCGCAGTACCCGACCACCGGCCACGCCTCGCCGATCGACGCCGACACGCTCGACGCCGCGACCATGATCGGCTACTACTTCGCCGACCACGCCCTCGGCGTCTGGTCGTACATGGGCACCGGCGCCGAGGTCGGCCCCGCGGGGGAACTGCTCGACTGGCTGAGGCGCCACGGCCAGTCGGGCATGAGCGTCCGCGACATGCACCGAGGTCTGCGTCGCCGCCGGAACTTCACCACCGCCGACAAGGTCCGCGACGCCGTCGCCCGCCTGGTCGACCACGGCTACCTCCGCGAGCGCCCCCGCGCGCCCCGCCGAGGCGGCCGCCCCGCCTCCCCCTGCTACGACCTCCACCCGGACATGGCGATGGCCGGTGACCTCGCCTAGCAGCTCGTCACCGGCCTTCGTCCCCCCATCCGCCAAGAAGAGAGGAAACACCAGCATGACAGCCGCAACGACCACCGTCAACGCACACACCGTGCGCGAGCTGCCCAAGCTGCTGCTCACTGTCGAAGAGGCCGCCGAGACCCTGACCATCGGTCGGACCACCATGTTCGCCCTTATCAAGGACGGGTCCGTGCGGACCGTGAGGATCGGCGCGCGTCGGCTGGTGCCGTTCGCCTCCCTCGAATCCTTCGTTACCGAGCTGCACACCGCTACGTGGGGGGAGTCCTGACCATGGGCAGAACCAAGAACCCGAACGGGGCCTCAAGCATCTACTTCGGTTCGGACGGCTACTGGCACGGTCGGGTGACCGTCGGCGTCCGGGACGACGGCAAGCCCGACCGCCGCCACGTCAAGCGCAAGAAGCAGGCCGACGTGGTCAAGCGCGTCCGCGAACTGGAGCGGCAGCGCGACGACGGCCGCGTGGAGAAGGCGGGGGAGAAGTGGACCGTTGAGCAGTGGCTCCGCCACTGGCTCGACAACATCGCGACCAACAGCACCGAGGAGTATGGGCACTCCGCCTACGAAGTGGCTGTGCGCGTCCACCTCATCCCCGGGCTCGGCGCCCACAAGCTCAAGAGGCTTGAACCCGAGCACCTGGAACGGCTCTACGCCAAGGGGCTGCGCGAGGGGCACGCCCCGGGCAACGTCCACCAGTGGCACCGGACCCTGCGCACCGCTCTCGGCGAGGCTGAGCGGCGCGGCTACATCGGCCGGAACCCGGCGGCGGTGGCCCGGGCCCCGAGGGTCCCTGCGAAGGAGGTCGAGCCCTACACCCTCGAAGAGGTGCAGCGCATCCTGAAGGCCGCCGAGGACAGCCGCAACGGGGCGAGGTGGGCTGTCGGTCTGGCGCTCGGCCTGCGCCAGGGTGAAGCGCTCGGACTCCAGTGGGAGGATGTCGACTTCGACAACGGCATCCTTGTTGTCCGCCGTAGCCGCCTGCGGCCCAAGTGGGTCCACGGTTGCAAGGAGGCCGCCTGCGGCAAGCAGGCCGGACGCTGCGCGAAGCGGAAGAACGTGCACCGCGTCAGCAAGGACCCCAAGACCGAGGCCGGACGGCGCCGTATCGGCCTCCCTGCGCAGCTGCTCGACGTGCTCAAGGAGCAGCGGCGCAAGCAGGACCTCGACCGGGTCCTGGCGGGGGAGCGGTGGCAGGACGGCGGCTGGGTGTTCGCCAAGATGAACGGCGAGGCCGTCGTGCCGAACACCGACTATCGCAACTGGCTCGACCTGCTCGCCGCCGCCGGTGTCCCGCGCAAGCGGCTCCACGACGCCCGCCACACCGCCGCTACGGTCCTGCTCGTCCTCGGCGTCCCCGAACGCACGGTCATGGACATCATGGGGTGGTCGTCGGTCGGGATGCTCAAGCGCTATCAGCACGTCTCCGACGCCCTCCGGCGCGGCGTCGCCGACCAGGTCGGCGGGCTCGTCTGGGGCGGGGGCGAGGCCGGAAAGGAGCCTGAAAACTAGGCTGTTGAGACCCTAATTGAGACCCACGCGAAAACGCCGGGGCGATCACGTGAGTGACGCTCCGGCGTTTTTCCTGCTTGCCAGTGGCGGAGGATAGGGGATTCGAACCCCTGAGAGCTTTCACTCAACACGCTTTCCAAGCGTGCGCACTAGGCCACTATGCGAATCCTCCGCGGAGGAGCTTACCCGACGACCCGAAGTGCGTCCCACCGGGCTTCGAGGGGTGATCTGCGTTGCACCGGAGGGGCCGAGGGACCCGACGCTCGGCCCCGGGGACGCGGCGGTTCAGGGGCGGGCCACGCCGACACGCCGGTCCCGACGCCCCTGGGGCCGGGTGTGTCGGCATCGAGCCCTGGCAAACCACAGTGCCTCGGCGGTACGACGTCTTCGCTGCCTGCCCGGTTCGAACACGGTGACCTCGGTGACGCCGGAGGCTCGCCCGGTTCACCGGGCCGGGCGGGGTGCGGTAGGCTATTGCCCGTCCCTCACGTGGCGTCATCTTGTGAACCTCCCCAGGGCCGGAAGGCAGCAAGGATAAGCGAGCTCTGTCGGGTGCGTGAGGGGCCCAGCCGCCTTAGCTCAGTCGGCAGAGCGTGTTACTCGTAATAACAAGGTCGTCGGTTCGATTCCGACAGGCGGCTCAGCTGTGAAGGCCCTGGTCAAGCCAGGGTCTTTTTTCTTCCCTCGATACTGTCACGCGGGCGCCTCCGGGAGGGTCACCGTCACTGTGAGGCCGCCTTCGGGCCGGGGGTCGGCCGTCGCCTCGCCGCCGTGGGCCCTCGCTATGGCCCGCACGATCGACAGGCCCAGCCCGGCGCCTTTCGACGCCGTCGCCAGCCGTTCGGTGCCCAGCCGCTTGAACGGCTCGAACAGCCCCGCGGCCTCGAACGAGGGCACCAGCGGCCCCGAGTTCGACACCTCCAGGACCGCCCGTCCGTCCTCGGTGCGCGTCGCCACCCGCACCCAGCCGTCCTCGGGGACGTTGTACCGGATCGCGTTCTCCACCAGGTTCTGCACGAGGCGTTCCAGCAGGACCGTCTCGCCGAGCACCGCCGCCTCCTCGCAGGCGGCCGTCACCGCCACGCCCGGCGCGGGGGTCTGCGCGACCACGTGCTCGACCACGTCCGCCGTGTCTACATAGGATCGATCGGTGAGTTCGCGGTCCGAGCGCATGAGCAGCAGGAGCCCGTTGACGAGCCGCTCGTGGCGGTCGTTGACCTCCAGGAGCGTCTCGCCCAGCTGCCGGACCTCCGCGGAGGCGCCCCGGCGGTGCACCGCGACCTCCAGCAGCGCCTTCGTCACGGTCAGGGGCGTGCGCAGTTCGTGGGAGGCGTTGGCCAGAAATGAGCGCTGCCCGTCGAAGGAGTGGTCGAGGCGCTCGAGCATCCGGTTGAACGCCTCGGACAGCTCGCGCAGTTCGTCGCGGGGCCCGGCCACCTCGATGCGCTCGTGCAGGCCCCGGTCGGCGGCGGGGGACTCGGCGATGCGGGCCGCGGTGTCGGTGACGCGCTGGAGGGGCCGGAGCATCCGCCCGGCCACGAGCCAGCCGATGGCGATCGTCGCGATGCTGACCAGTGCGAGGGCGATCGTTCCCTGCGCGCTGATCGCATCGAGGGCCTCCTGCCAGACGTTCGCGCTGATCAGGTTGATCTGCTTGTCGCTCACGAACGTGTCGTCCTGCGGTCCGGTCGGCGCCGTCGTCTCGGTCGGCCCCCCGAGCTCCGTGTTCTGGTAGAAGCCGGCCGCCATGCCCGGTTCGGGGGCCGTCTGCGCCACCAGGCTGTAGGTGAGCGCGAGCAGCAGGGCCCCGCCGATGAGGAACAGGCCCCCGTAGACGAGTGTGAGCCGGGCGCGCAGCGTCGGCTTCATCGGAGCCGGTACCCCACTCCCGGTTCGGTCAGGACCACCGGCGGGTCGCCGAGTTTGCGCCTGAGTTTGAGGACGGCCATGCGCACGGCCTGCGTGAACGGGTCGGTGTGCTCGTCCCAGGCCTTCTCCAGCAGCTGCTCGGCCGAGACGGGGGCGCCGTCGGCGCGCAGCAGTTCGGCGAGGACGGCGAACTCCTTGCGCGAGAGCGGCACGTACCGGCCGTCGCGGAAGACCTGGTGCAGGTGCGTGTCGAGGGTGATGCCGGATCGTTCGAGCACGGGCGGGGCGGCGGGGCGGGCGCGCCGGCCCAGGGCGGCGACGCGCGCGGCGAGCTCGCGGAACGCGAACGGTTTCGGCAGGTAGTCGTCGGCGCCGAGGGCGAGTCCGGCGACCCGGTCGTCGATGTCGGCGGCCGCGGTGAGCATGAGCACGCGTGCCGGGGCGCCGGCGGCGTTGAGCTCCCGGCACACCTGGTCGCCGTGGACGACCGGGAGGTCCCGGTCCAGGACCACGACGTCGTAGTCGTTGACGCCGACCCGTTCGAGCGCCGCGCCGCCGTCGAGCGCGACGTCCACGGCGTGCGACTCGCCGCGCAGCCATTCGGCGACGGCGTCCGCGAGCAGCGGCTCGTCCTCGACCACCAGGATTCTCATGCCCCCATCATGGCGCGGGCGGTGTTGCCGCGGCATTGCCGTTTCGGGTTACGGCCGCGAAACGGCCGGGCCGCTGTACTGGCTTCGCGGTCGGGACCTCCCCGGTCGCGTCGAAAGGACGACAGCAATGCGCCGATACAAGATCGCGCTTCTTCTGGGCCTGCTGGCCCTCGCCACCGCCGCGTGCGGCGACGACGGCGATGGCGGCGGGGTGGCCAGCGCCGGCGGCGACGCCTCCGAGTCGGCCGCCGAGGACGAAGGCGAGGACCTCGACGGCTTCGAGGAGGCCCTCGCCTATTCGGAGTGCATGCGGGACAACGGCATCGCGGAGTTCCCCGACCCCGAGCAGCAGAGCGGGGGCGGCATCAGCCTGGGCCTCACCGAGGCGGTCGACCCCGAGTCCGAGGAGTTCCAGGCCGCTGCGAAGGCCTGCGAGGACCTCATGCCCGGCCCCGGCGAGGGCGAGACCATCGACCCGGAGGTCTACGAGGCGCTCGTGGAGTACTCCGAGTGCATGCGCGAGAACGGCGTCGCCGAGTTCCCGGACCCTGAGCCGGGCGGCGGCATCAGGATGACCGGCGACATGGGCTTCGACCCGCAGAGCGAGGAGTTCCAGGCCGCCGAGGCCGCCTGCGAGGATCTGCGGCCCGAGGGCCGGGGCGGTCCCGTGAACAGCGGCGAGGACGAGTGATGGGCCGCGAGCGCCGCAAGGGCGCCGGGAAGGCCGTCGCCGTGGCCGCCGTCGTCGTCGCCGCGGCGGGCGCCGCCGCGGCCGCGCTCGGCTTCGACCCGCGCGCCTGGTTCGACCGGGCCGAGGCCGAGGCGACCGCCGAGACGCCGTCGACCGCCGAGGTCGTCCGGCAGACGCTCACCGAGACCGTCGAGTACAGCGGCGACCTCGGTTTCGGTGACGCGCTCGGTCTCGACTGCCTCGTCAGCGGCACGTACACCGCGCTGCCCGCGGCCGGCGACGAGCTGGGGCGCGGCGATGCGATCTACGCGGTCGACGACCGGCCGGTCGTGCTCCTCTACGGGGGCCTTCCCGCCTACCGGTCGCTCGATCCGGGCGCTGAGGGCGCCGACGTCGAGCAGTTCGAGGAGAACCTCTCCAAGCTCGGCTACGACGGCTTCACCATCGACGACGAGTACACCGACGCGACCGCCGCCGCCGTCGAGGAGTGGCAGGACGACCTCGGCGTCGAGGAGACCGGCAGGGTCGAGTTGGGGAGCGTCGTCTACGCGCCGGGGCGGATCCGCGTCGACGCGGTCGCCGTCGAGCTCGGCGACGCCGCCGGGCCCGGCGGGGCCCTCCTCGACTACACCGGCCTGGACAAGGTCGTCACCGTCGAGGTGGAGCTGGACGACCAGGAGCTGGTCGCGGTCGGCGGCGCTGTGGCGATCACCCTCCCGGACGGCACCGAGGCGACGGGCGTCGTCACCGGTTCCGAGACGCTCGTCAAGGAGGAGACCGGCGGGAACGGGGACACCGATGAGGTCACGTACCTGGAGGTGACCGTCGCTGCCGACGACTCGTCGGTCTTCGACGGCCTCGACCAGGCGGCCGTGGACGTCGGCTTCGCCGGGGACACCGCCGAGGACGTCCTCACCGTCCCCGTGGAGGCGCTGCTGGGCCTCGCCGAGGGCGGGTACGGCCTCGAGATCGTCTCGGGCGACGCCACCGAGGTCGTCGCCGTCGAGACGGGCATGTTCGCGGACGGCTCGGTCGAAGTGACCGGCGAGGGCCTGGAGGCCGGGCAGTCGGTCGTGGTGCCCTCATGAGCCGCATCGGCGAGGCGCCGGCCGGCACCGACCCCTGGGACCGCATCGCCGAGGTGCGTGTGGAGGAGCCCGAGCCGCTGCCGGACGCGTATCCGGTGGTCGAGCTCGACCGCGTCTCCAAGACCTACGCGGGGGGAGTCCACGCGCTCAAGGAGGTCAGCCTGCGGATCGGGGCGGGGGAGATGTGCGCGATCGTGGGGCCCTCGGGGTCGGGGAAGTCCACGATGCTCAACCTGATCGGGACGCTCGACCGGCCCAGCGAGGGCGCGGTCCGCATCGACGGGTTCGACGTCGCCAAGCTGAAGGACAAGCAGCTGTCGGCGCTGCGCGCCACCAGGATCGGGTTCGTGTTCCAGTCGTTCCACCTCGCGGTGGGCCAGCGGGTCCTCGACAACGTCGCCGACGGGCTCCTCTACTCCGGCAGGCGCGGTCCCGAGCGCCGGATCCGCGCCGCCGAGGCGCTGGAGAAGGTCGGGCTCTCGCACCGGCTGGAGCACCTGCCGAACGAGCTGTCGGGCGGCGAGCGCCAGCGCGTCGCGGTCGCCCGCGCGATCGTGGGCGAGCCGGCGGTGCTGCTCGCGGACGAGCCCACGGGCAATCTCGACTCGGCGTCGGGCTCGGGGGTGATGGCGCTGCTGCACGAGCTGCACGGCGCGGGGACCACGATCGTGGTCATCACCCACGACCGGGACATCGCGCGGTCGCTGCCGCGGCAGGTCGCGATGCGGGACGGGGAGGTGGCCGCATGAGCGCGTCGCGCACCGGCCCGGAGGGGGCGGGGACGGGCGGGCCGCCGCCCGGCGGCCACCCGCCGCCGTTCCCGGTCCCTCCCGCGCCGCCGGAGCCCGACTCCGGGGGCGGTCCGCGGGCCGCGGGATCCGGCGCCGCGCCGCACCGCGCCGCCGAGGACCGCACGATCGAGGGCGGCACGGCTGAAAGCCGCGCGGTCGAGAACAGCACGGTCGAAGGCAGCACGGTCGAGAACAGCATGGTCGAAAACGGCACAGTCGAAAACGGCACGCTCGAACCGCCTCCGGCGTTCCCGCCGGAGCCCGGCTCCGCGGACGGCGGACCGCCGCGCGGCGACCGGCGCCCTACCGGACCGTCGCCGAAGTCCCTGCGGTCGGCCCGGATGCACCCGGCCGACGTGCTGCGCGTCGGCGCGACGGGCCTGCGGACCCGGCCCTTGCGGGCGTGGCTGTCGGCGCTGGGGATCGCCATCGGCATCGCGGCGATGGTCGCGGTCGTGGGGATCTCCTCGTCGAGCCGGGCCGAGCTCGACCGGACCCTCGAAGCGCTGGGCACCAACCTGCTGCGCGTCGAGCCGGGCACGTCGATGATGAGCGGCGAGACGGGCGTCCTGCCGTACGAGGCGGTCGCCATGATCGGCCGCATCGACCCGGTCCAGGACGTCGCCGCGGTCGGCCGGGTGCCCGACACGGGCGTGTACCGGTCCGACCGGATCCCCGAGGGCCAGTCCGGCGGCATGACCGTCGCCGCGGCCGAGCTGGACCTGCCCGCGACCGTGGGCGCCGAACTGGCCGACGGCGTCTGGCTCAACGAGGCCACCGCCCGGTACCCGTCGGTGGTGCTCGGGGCGAGCGCCGCCGAGCAGATGGGCATCACCGGCGCGGGCGTCGACGTGTACCTCGGCGGCCGGTGGTTCACCGTCATCGGCATCCTCGAACCGGTGGTCCTGGCGCCGGAGCTCGACCTGGCGGCGCTGGTCGGCTGGGAGGCCGCCGCGACCTACCTCGGGTTCGACGGCCACGCGACCACCGTCTACACGCGCGCCGAAGAGCGGCACGTGGAGTCGGTCGCCTCGGTGCTGGCGGCGACGGCCGACCCGTCGGCGCCCGACGAGATGTCGGTGTCGCGGCCCTCGGACGCCCTGGAGGCGCAGCAGGCGGTCGACACCGCGTTCACCGGGATGCTCCTGGGCCTGGGCGCGGTCGCGCTGCTCGTCGGCGGGGTGGGGGTCGCGAACACGATGGTGATCTCGGTCCTGGAGCGGCGCAGCGAGATCGGCCTGCGCCGGTCCCTGGGCGCCACGCGCGGCCAGATCCGGCTCCAGTTCCTCGCCGAGTCGCTCCTGCTGAGCGCCCTGGGCGGGCTCGGCGGGGTCCTCATCGGGACGGCGGTGACCGCGGTCTACGCCTCGTCGCGGGCCTGGCCGGCGGTGGTGCCGTACTGGGCGAGCGCCGGCGGCGTGGCCGCGACGCTGCTCATCGGCGCGGTCGCCGGGCTCTACCCGGCGGTGCGGGCCTCGCGCCTGTCGCCGACCGAGGCGCTGGCGGCCCAGTGAGGTCCGCGGTGCCCGCTCCGCCGTGTCGCGGGGCGGGCACCGCGGGTGCCGCCCACAAGGCGATTTGAATGCGAACGGTGATCATATGCTTACGATTTACCATGGTAACAAGGGAAGTCGTTAAAACATGAGTATCACTATGGACCTTGGGGGACATCGTCGGTAGGCTCTGGCGCGTATCGCTTATCACCTTTAAGGATGACTGACATGAATACCCCTGATGAGCAGCCGGTGTCCCCTTATGAGCGCATCGGCGGCGCCCCGGCCGTCACCGAGGCCGTCGAGCGCTTCTACCGGCGCCTGCTCGCCGACGGCGACCTCGCCGGATTCTTCACCGACACCGACCTGCCCCAGCTCAAGCGCCACCAGGTCGCCCTGATCTCCCAGGTCCTCGACGGCCCCAAGTCCTACGAGGGCCGCGAACTCGCCGAGGCCCACCGCGGCATGGGCATCACCGCCGGCCAGTACCAGGCCGTCGGCGCCCACCTCATCGCGGTCCTCGAAGAGCTCGACGTGCCCGGCGACATCATCGACCACGTCGGCAAGGTCCTCGAATCGGTCGCCCCCGACGTCATCGGGGCGGACGTCTAGGGACATGATCGACGCCGAACGGTTGAAGAAGAACTGGAGCCTGGTCGCCGCCTACGGCGATCAGGTCCCGCTGTACTTCTACTCGACGCTGTTCCTCACCCACCCCGAGACCCGCGACCTGTTCCCCATGAACATGGCCGCGCAGCGCGACAAGCTCGTGAACGCGCTCGGGGCCGTGGTCAGCAACGTCGACACCATCGACGCGGTCGTCCCCACCCTCCAGGCGCTCGGCCGCGACCACCGCAAGTTCGGGGCGCTCCGCGGCCACTACCCGGCCGTCGGCGAGGCCCTCGTGGCCACCCTTGAGCACTTCAGCGGCCCCCACTGGACGCCCGCCATCGCCGCCGACTGGGTCGCGGCCTACGAACTCGTCGCCGCGACCATGGCCGACGCCGCCGACGCGGCCGCCCACTACACGCCGGCCTGGTGGGACGCCGAAGTCGTCGCCCACGAGCGCCGCGACCTCGAGACCGCCGTCATCACCCTCGCCCCCGGCAGCCGCCTCGACTACCTCCCCGGCCAGTCGATCTCCCTGTGCACGAGCCTGCGCCCGCGCGTGTGGCGCCAGTACACGCCGGCGAACGCGCCGCGAGCGGACGGCACCGTCGAGCTCCACGTGCGCGCCGTCGACGGCGGCGAGGTCTCGACCGCGCTGGTCGCCCTCGTCCGCCCCGGCGACACCCTCCGGGTCGGCCCGGCCGTCGGCACCGGCCTCACCCTCCGCCCCGGCCGGGGCCCGATCGCCATGATCGCCGGCGGCACCGGCGTCGCCCCGATGAAGGCGCTCGTCGAGCAGCTGGCCGCCGCCCCCAGGCCGACCAGCCTGTACTGGGGCGCGCGCACCCCGGGAGGCCTGTACTGCCTCGACCAGATGCGCGCCCTCGCCGCCGCGCACGACTGGCTCGAGCTGGTGCCGTGCGTCGACGAGGACATGTTCGGCTCGGCGGGCATCCGCCTGGGCTCCCCCGCGGAGCTGGCCGCGGCGCACGGCCGCTGCGCCGGCGCCGACGTCTACGTGTGCGGGCCGCCGGGGATGGTGGAGTCGACCAGGAAGCACCTGGCCGGCTCCGGCGTCCGGGCGGAGGCCATCCACTTCGAGCCCTCGGGCGAGTGAGAGAGGACGTTCCATCATGTACAGCTACCGGTCGTCCGGCGTGAAAGTCACCGTCGGGCAGGTCAACAACGCCAGGTTCTCGATGACGAGCCTGACCCGGCGCGGCTACCAGCCCGAGGAGGTCCACCGCTTCCTGGAGCGCGTGGCCGACGAGCTGGCCAGCCGCGACCAGCGCGAGGCCGCCCTGCGGACCGACGCGGAGAAGCTGAAGGAGGCGCTGCGGTCCTGGCAGTCGCAGCAGAACTCGCAGCGGCTCCAGGCCTCGGCCCCCACGACGCCGACGTCGACGGCCGTCAACCTCGTCTCGCAGGCGCAGCAGCAGGCCGAGAGCTACGTCAACCAGGCGCAGCACTACTCGCGGCAGATCATCGCCCAGGCGCGGGCCCAGGCCTCCGAGCTCATGGAGCAGACCCAGGAGCGCGCCCGGGCGGAGGCCGACCGGGCCGTCGCCGAGTACCGCCGGGACAACAAGGGCCGCCGCGACCGCGAGGCGGAGGACCGCATCCGGCAGCTGGTGCGGGCCCGCAGCTTCCTGGAGGCCGTGGAGGTCGCCGAGGAGCAGCTGCGCCTGACCCGCGAGGGGCTCGAGCACGAGGTCGCGAAGCTCCAGCGCGAGACGTGAGCGCGGCCCGGCCCTCGGGGCCCGGCGCCGCGCGCGCGGCGCCCGCCCCGGCCGGAGCGGGCACCGCCTCGCGTTCCTAGAGGTACTGCTCGATGATCGGTGCCAGTCGGTCGGCGATCTTGGCGTGGCCCGAGTCGCTCGGGTGCACGCTGTCGACGAGGTCGGACGCCTCGTCGAGCCAGCCGGTCGTGTCGACGAAGTGGACGTCCGCGTCCCCGGCGCCGTTGCGGGCGTTCACGGCGTTCTGCGTCTCGGGGCTGTAGCGGTTGCGGAACGTCTCCATCGCGAAGATGTGGGCCTCCGGGTAGGCCTGGCGGACCCGTTCGAGCATCACGATGTACTGCCGCTGGAACACCGTCGTGGAGACGCCGTGCCCGACGTCGTTGGTGCCCAGGTTGATCACGACCGCCGTGGCCTGGTGCCGGGAGAAGTCCCAGTCGTCGCCGGTGGACGCCATCGACGTGCGGCGGAACCAGTCCATCATGCCCCAGCACCCGTCCGCGGTGCTGACGAGGCACGCGCCGCCCTGGGCGACCTGGGCGTGCCCGGCGCCGAGCTCGTCGCCGACGAGGTACCCGTAGGCGGTGAAGGGCCGGTCCCCGTTGGGCTGGCCCACGGTGATCGAGTCGCCGATGAACTCGATGTAGTCCGCGGGGCGGGTGGTCGCGGTGGTGGCCCCGCCCGGGGCGAGGGTGAACCCGCCGAAGGCCGGGTCGCCGGTGTAGGAGCCGGCGCGCTCGCGGAAGCCGATCCGGATCGTGTGCGTGCCCGAGCCGAGGCCCGACCGGACGGTCACGTTCCCCGAGACGTTCCGCATCCAGGTCTCGGCGCCGCCGTCGACCGAGTAGTACATGTCGATGGCGCCGCGGAGCTTCACTCCGATCGAGGAGCCGGTGAAGGCCGCCTCGACGTAGCCGCCGGCCCAGCCCATCGTGTACCAGGACGCGTCGGCGGTGTTCCAGCGCCCGTAGTACTGGAGGTTCGGGTCGGTGAGGGCGCCGCTGCCGGCGGTGCCGCCGGACTCGACGGGGACGAGCTTCCAGTGCTGCGTCTCGAGGTCGTTGCGGTCGTACTGGGAGACGCGGCTGCCCGCGGTGGTGGCCCACTCCCAGTTGTCGAGGGCCTTGCCGGAGTTGCGGTTGACCAGTTCGACGGAGCCGTCGGACTGGGCGTTGACCTGCCACTGCTGGTTGTGGCCGTTGTTGTCGGCCCATTGGACGACGTCGGCGCCGTTGTCGGTGGACTTGGCGTAGACGTCGAGCACCTGGTTCGAGTGCCGGGCCTGGATCCGGTAGTAGCCGCCGCCGGAGTCCACGAAGCGGAACTGCTGGCTCGCGGCGTCGGAGGGGGTGGCGAGGACGGCGGCGGCGCCCGCGGCGGTCGCGTCGCCCGCGATGCCCACGGCGAGGCCGGAGTGGTCGTTGACGATCCGGTACCAGGTGCCGGTCTCGACGGCGTTTGCCGGGGCCGCGCCGAGGGCGGTCAGCCCGGCCGCGGTGCAGACGGCGGTCGCGGCGGCGGCCAGCCACCGGGCGAGTCGCGGGCGGCGGGGTGGAGCGAAGGTGCGCAAGGGAACTCCTTCTATTGAAACGTATCAATTCGTAACTGCGAAAGGATGATATCGCTTTCTCGTGACGGAGGCCACCCCACGAAACACCCCGGATCGGCACCGCCTGTGCCGCCCGCGTCAACACCACCGGTCGCGCCGCCGAACGTCGGACCCAAGCCGTACCCTGGCTAAGACGGAAGAGCCCCGGCCAGCAGGAGGAAGACGTGGCACTCGCGCTGTACCGCAAATACCGGCCGCAGACCTTCGCCGAAGTCGTCGGCCAAGAGCACGTCACCGAACCCCTCATCAACGCCATCCGCGCCGGGCGCCTCAACCACGCCTACCTCTTCTCCGGACCCCGCGGCTGCGGCAAGACCTCCTCGGCACGCATCCTCGCCCGCTCCCTCAACTGCGCCCAGGGCCCCACCCCCGAACCGTGCGGCGAATGCAACTCCTGCCGGGCACTGGCCGCCGACGGCCACGGCTCCGTCGACGTCATCGAGATCGACGCCGCCAGCCACGGCGGCGTCGACGACGCCCGCGAACTGCGCGAACGCGCCGTCTTCGCCCCCGTCGACTCCCGGTTCAAGATCTACATCATCGACGAAGCCCACATGGTCACCGCCGCAGGCTTCAACGCCCTCCTCAAACTCGTCGAAGAACCCCCCGACTACGTCCTGTTCATCTTCGCCACCACCGAACCGGACAAGGTCCTGCCGACCATCCGCTCGCGCACCCACCACTACCCGTTCCGCCTCATCCCCCCGCCCGCCATGCGCGAACTGTGCCGCAACCTCTGCGACGAGGAGGGCGCGGTCGTCGCCGACGACGTCCTCCCCCTCGTGGTCCGCGCCGGAGGCGGCTCCGCACGCGACACCCTCTCCGTCCTCGACCAGCTCATCGCTGGCGCGGGCGCCGAAGGCGTCACCTACGAGCGGGCCGCGGGCCTCCTCGGCGTCACCGACGCCGGACTCCTCGACGAGATGTGCGAGGCCTTCGCCGCCGCCGACGGCGCCGCCGTCATGGAAGTGGTCGAACGCGTCGTCGAAGGCGGCCACGACCCGCGGCGCTTCGCCGGAGACCTCCTCGAACGCCTCCGCGACCTCATCGTCCTCGTCCAGGTGCCCGACGCGGGCGCGAGCGGCCTCGTCGACGCCCCCGCCGACCAGCTCGCCAAGATGACCAGCCAGGCGACCCGCATGGGCACCTCCACGCTCACGCGCATGGCCGAAGTCGTCGCGGCGGGCCTCGCCGGGATGCGCGGCGCGACCGCGCCGCGGCTCCTGCTGGAACTCGCGTGCGTGCGCGCGATCCTGCCCGGCTCCGACGAGTCCATGGCGGGCCTCATGCAGCGCCTTGAGACCCTCGAACAGCGGGCCGCGGGCGCGGCCTTCGCCGCCCCGAGCACCGCGCCGACCGGCTCGAGTACCGCACCGGCCGCCCCGAGCACCGCGCCCGCCGGTCCGGCCGCCGCGCGCAGCGCCCTCGCCGAGGCCACCGTCGCCGCCGCCGCACCGAAACCCGCGGCCCCCGCCCCGAAACCCGCCGCACCCCCCGGCGACCCGGCCACCGCCCCCGCCGCGACCACGCCCCCCTGGGAAGACGAGGCGGCACCCGCCGCCCAGGCCGCGCCGGCCCCGGCGAACACCGGCACCGACGACTGGGCCGAACCCGAACCCGAACCCGCCCCGGGCGTCGCGGCCTACGCCGCCCCCGAGGAGCCCGGCACCGGCGGCGGCGTGACCGCCGCGTCGATCCGCCGCCAATGGGACCGCATCATGATGGCGGTCAAGGACCGCAAGCGGACCACCGCCGCGCTCCTGTCGGACGCCACGATCGCCGACGCCACCGACAACGAGGTGGTCCTCGCCTTCAAGCACGCCTTCCACGCCGAGAACCTCCAGAAGGAGCCCGCCTACGGGATCGTGGTGCAGGTCCTGGGCGAGGTCCTCGGCGGGAGCTGGAAGATCCGATGCGAAGTGGGGGACCCCGCGAACCTCCCAAAAGGGGGACCGGGAGCGGCGCCGGCCCCGGCGCCTAGGAGCCCCGCGCCCGCGAGGACCGCGAGCGTCCCCGCGCCGCAGGCCCCGGCCGCCGCGAAGACCTCCTTCGAGGAGCCGCCGCCGGAGGACTACGACGAGCCGAGCCCCGACGACCCGGTCGCCCCCGGAGGCTTCGGCACCAGCGAGGAGCAGGCCGTGAAGCTCCTGACGACCGCCTTCGGAGCCAAGCACATAGGCTGACCGGCCCTCCGCCAAGAAACCCCAGAAGTTATCCACAAGTGAATGACCAGCGAAAACGCTGTGTGGCCGGAAGTTATCCACAGGCAGCGAACTTTCTGTTGCCGTTCAATCGCTCATCGTGTTGCATAGATAGCAAAAAAGCCGTTCGGCACTGGCGGGATGGCGGCGACAGAGGGGATTCGCGAACGTCGCCATACCGAGGTCGCGCGCGGGAAGCCGCCCGCGTGTGGTCCCCGCCCGGTGCCGCTCCTCCGCGGAGCGGCGCGCGGGGTGTCCGGCCCGGCCGGGCCGGACACCCCGCCGCCATCACCAGCAACACGCCAGCACACCAAGGACCAACGCGCGGGGACACCGGCCCCGCCCACGAACGACAAACCAGGACCAGCACCGAACCCGACCCAGAGCCACCGGCCCGCGGCCTGCAAAGGCGCCGCTGGGCCCCACCTGCAAAGACGCAGCCGGGGGTCAAATCCGCAAGGACGCGGCGGGGCCTGACCCGCAAGTACACAGCGGGGCTTGACCCGCAAGGACGCGGCAGTGGCCCGACCTGCAACGACGCAGCGGAACTCGACCGGCGGCCGGGCCTGGCCGACGGCCGCATCGCGCGCCGGTGCACGATGCGGCCGACGACACGGGTGCGGGTGCGCTCATCGTGGGCGCACCGCGCGCGGGCCTGCGCGGTCGGCGGTATGTCCGCCTGGGCGGATAGGCTGGCGGGGAACCGAGGAAGTCCCAAGCCCACCGGCGAGGAGTGATCGACATGTTCCCTGGCGGAGACATGCAGAAGCTGTTGCAGCAGGCGCAGCAGATGCAGGCCGACATGATGGCCGCGCAGTCCGAACTGGCCAAGACCGAAGTGAGCGCGTCGGCGGGCGGCGGCCTCGTCACCGCCACCGTCACCGGTGACGGCGAGCTCGTCCGCGTCAAGATCGACCCGAAGGCCGTCGACCCCGAGGACGTCGAGACCCTCGAGGACCTCATCCTCGCCGCCGTCCAGGCCGCCAACGAGGACGCCAAGCGCCTCGCGGCCGAGAAGATGGGCCCGCTCGGCGACGCCCTCGGCGGCATGAGCGGCGGCCTCGGCCTCCCGGGAATGTAAGCGCCCCGGGCCACGGGCGGGTAGGACCCTGGCCGGGTAGACCGGGCCCGCGATTCGGGCTTCCCGGGCCGTACGGGCGGCCCCGGGGACGGGTTCCCGCCCGCGTTTCGGGTCCTTCGGGGTCGGTTTCATCCAGACTGGGGCCCGTCCTGTTCGGTCTCGGGCCCGGCCGCCGGGTTCTCGGCACCCCGACACCATCATCAGCGAGCGGTAAGAAAAGAGAGATCCTTGTACGACGGGGCATTGGGCGACCTGATCGAAGAGCTGGGTCAGCTGCCGGGCATCGGTCCCAAGAGCGCCCAGCGCCTCGCCTTCCACCTGCTGGCCTCCGAGAGCGCCGACGTCGAGCGGCTCACCTCCGCGCTCGAGCGGGTCAAGGCCCAGGTGCGGTTCTGCGAGACCTGCGGCAACGTCACCGAGGCCGAGCAGTGCGGCATCTGCCGGGACCCGCGCCGCTCCGAGGCGCTCATCTGCGTGGTCGAGGAGCCGAAGGACGTGCTCGCGATCGAGCGCACCGGGGAGTTCCGGGGGCGCTACCACGTGCTGGGCGGGGCCATCAACCCGCTCGAGGGCGTCGGCCCCGACGACCTGCGCATCCGCCAGCTGATGGTGCGGCTCCAGGCGGGGGAGACCAAGGAGCTCATCCTGGCCACCGATCCGAACACCGAGGGCGAGGCCACGGCCACCTACCTGGCGATGCTGGTCAAGCCCATGGGGTTCAAGGTGACCCGCCTCGCCAGCGGCCTGCCCGTGGGCGGGGACCTCGAGTACGCCGACGAGGTCACCCTCGGGCGCGCGTTCTCGGGCCGCCGCGACGTGGACTGAGGCGCCGGGGCGGGGCCGTCGCGGGCCCTGGCCCGCGGTTTCCGGCAGGAGACTTTCCTGAAAGCGCTCACTTGGCGTCGCCACGCCTGGGCGCTTCTGTGACCGATTGCGCCGCAACAGGACACACTCTCATGCCATCCGTACGATTTGGGTAACAATAATCGCCGGTACGGTCACGATCACATAACGCTCAACGGTGTCGTAACTCACCTTGACCTAGGCTGTGTCTACCTCCGAATACCCAACGATCGACGGGTGAGACAACCTATGCGCACGTCACCAATCCCAGTCAGGCGCGCCCTAGCCGCGGCCGCCGGCGCCGCCATGGCATTGGGCCTGTTCACCGCCTGCGGCAGTGACGGCGGCTCCCAAGGGGACGCCGACACCGCCGAGGACTTCGACTTCTCCTGCCCCGAGCGCACCGACGGCGACCCCGCGCCCGACGAGGCGGCGAACGAGTCGCAGCCGTTCGTGTTCGGCTCGCCCGGCGACCCGACGAGCATCGACCCCGTGCTCGCCTCGGACGGCGAGACCTTCCGCGTCACCCGCCAGATCTTCGAGACCCTCATCAGCACCGACTGCACCGACAACGCGCCGGGCCTGGCCGAGTCCTGGGACCAGAACCCCGAGGGCACGGAGTGGACCTTCCACCTGCGCGAGGGCGTGACCTTCCACGACGGCACCGCCCTCGACGGCGCCGCCGTGTGCGCGAACTTCGACCGCTGGGCGAACTTCAAGGGCGGCTTCCAGTCCCCGAACTTCACCTACTACTACTCGGCGGTCTTCGGCGGCTTCGCCGAGAACGACCCCGCGATGGGCATCGAGTCCGAGTCGATCTACGAGGGCTGCACCGCCGACGGCCTCGACGCCACGATCAGCCTGAGCAAGTACACGTCCAGCTTCCCGGGCGCGTTCACCCTCAGCTCCTTCTCGATCATCAGCCCGGCCTCGCTCGAGGCCGTCGCCGACGCAGAGCTCCCCGCCGCCGACTCGCCGCTGCCGGAGTACTCCCAGACCGCCGGCACCCTCGCCGGCACCGGTCCGTTCACCCTGACCGACTGGAACCACTCCGAGCAGCAGGTGACCCTCGAGCGCAACGACGAGTACTGGGGCGAGAAGGCCGGGGTCAAGACCCTCATCTTCCGCACCATCTCCGACGAGACCGCCCGCCGCCAGGCCCTGGAGGCCGGCGACATCCACGGCTACGACCTCGCCGCCCCCGCCGACGTGCAGCCGCTGCTCGACGCGGGCTTCCAGGTCCCCGTCCGCGGCGTCTTCAACCTCCTGTACCTGACCTACACGCAGGGCCATGCCCCGCTGGAGGACCACGCCGTGCGCGAGGCCCTGTCCTACGCGGTCGACCGCCAGCGCCTGGTCGACAGCGTGCTGCCCCCGGGCGGCCTGGTCGCCACCCAGTTCCAGCCGCCGAGCCTCGAGGGCTGGTCGGAGGACGTGGTCCAGTACGAGTACGACCCGGAGAAGGCCAAGGACATGCTCGCCGAGGCCGGCCACGAGGACCTGACGCTGGAGTTCTGCTACCCGACCGACGTGACCCGGCCGTACATGCCGGCGCCGAAGGACATCTTCGACATGATCGCCGCCGACCTCGAGGCCGCCGGCGTCACGGTCGAGGCCCGGCCCATCAGCTGGGTCGAGTACATTCCGGCCACGCGCTCGGGCGACTGCCCGCTGTACCTGCTGGGCTGGACGGGCGACTTCTCGGACCCGTACAACTTCCTCGGCACCTGGTTCGCCGCCCCGTCCACGGAGTGGGGCTTCGACAACCAGGAGATCTTCGACGCGATCGCCGCCGCCAACACCGAGCCGGACGAGGCCACCCGCGTGGACCTGTGGAAGACCGCGAACGAGGCGATCATGGAGGAGCTGCCGGGCCTGCCCCTGACCTCCTCGCCGCCGTCGATCGCGTTCGCCGCGAACGTGTACCCGCCGGACGTCTCCCCGCTCACGCAGGAGGACTTCTCGCAGGTCTACTTCACCGCCGGATCCTGACAGAAACGAATAACAGCGAAATATGCTGCGCTACACCGTTAAGCGCCTCCTGCAGCTGTCCGTGGCGCTCTTGGGACTCTCACTGCTCCTGTTCGCGTGGTTCAAGGCCCTCCCGGGCGGACCCGAGAACCGGCTGCTCCCCGAGAACGCCACGGACCAGCAGCGGGAGGCGCTGCGGGCCTCCCTGGGCCTCGACGACCCCGTCTGGGTCCAGTACGGCGAGTTCCTGGGACGGATCGTCCGCTTCGACTTCGGCTCCTCGCTGTCGAGCGGGCGGCCCGTCGCCACGGAACTGGCCGACCGCCTGCCCGCCACCATCGAACTGTCGCTCGCCGCCATGGTCATCGCCGTCGGCATCGGCATCCCGCTCGGCTACCTGGCGGCGAAGCGCCGCGGCACGTGGCTCGACTTCACCGCTGTCTCCGGTTCGCTCCTGGGCACCTGCATCCCGATCTTCTTCCTGGCCGCCATGCTGAAAGTGGTGTTCGCCCAGGAGCTGGGGCTGCTGCCGACGGCGTTCCGGCTCTCGGCCGGCGCCCAGTACACCGACGTCACCGGGCTGCGGGTCCTCGACGGCCTCATCACCGGCGAGTTCGACGTCGCCTGGGACGCGCTCCTGCACCTGGTGCTGCCGGCGATCGCGCTGTCCTCGATCCCGCTCGCGGTCATCGTCCGCATCACGCGGGCGAGCGTGCTCGACGTGGTGGGCGAGGACTACGTGCGGACGGCGGACGCCAAGGGCCTCAAGCCCGCGACGATCCGCGGCCGCCACGTCATGCGCAACGCCATGCTGCCGATCGCGACGATCATCGGCCTGCTCCTGGGGAGCCTGTTCGCGGGGGCGGTCCTCACCGAGAGCGTGTTCGCGTTCGGCGGGATCGGCTCGTTCGTGTACCAGGCGACGACCGAGCGCGACTACCCGGCGCTGATGGGCTTCATCCTGGTCATCGCCGTGTTCTACGTCGTCATCAACCTGATCGTGGACCTGTCCTACGGTTTCCTCGACCCGAGAGTGCGGGTGCGGAAGTGACCATCGCGAAGATCGAGAAGCTCGACCGGCTCATCGAGGCGACCGCCACCGCGCGGGACGCCCAGACCGGTTCACTGCTGCGCCAGTCGCTGCGGCGGCTGCGGCGCTCGCCGATGGCGGTGTGCGGCGCGGTGATCGTCGGCGTGTTCGTGGTCATGGCGGTCCTCGGGCCGTGGATCGCCCCGTACGACCCGACGGCCCAGACCTGGGGCCGGGAGGTCTTCCTCAACCGGGCGATCTTCCCGGGCCCGCGCGCCGAGAACTGGTTCGGCCTGGACCACCTGGGCCGGGACATGTTCTCGCGCATGATCGTCGGGGCGCGCCAGACGCTGCTGGTGGGCGTCGTCGCGACGCTGATCGGCCTCCTGGCCGGGGCCGTGATCGGCGGCGTCGCCGCCGCCTCGGGCACCTTCGGGGGCCGGTGGGGCGAGCGCGTCGAATCGGTCATCATGCGGACGGTGGACGTCGCCCTCGCCATCCCGATGCTGCTGCTGGCCTTGAGCGTCGCCGCCCTCCTGGGCCCGTCGCTGAGCACCGTCATGATCGCCGTGGGCGTCGCGCAGATCCCGATCTTCGCGCGGCTGCTGCGCGGATCGATGCTGGCGCAGGCGCACTCGGACTACGTCCTGTCCGCGATCGCCCTGGGCGTCCCCAAGGGACGGATCGTGGTCTCGCACATCCTGCCCAACTCGCTGGGGCCGGTGATCGTGCAGGCGACGCTGGTGCTGGCGACGGCGATCATCGAGGCCGCCGCCCTCTCGTACCTGGGCCTGGGCAACCCGGACCCGGGCAGCCCCGAGTGGGGGACCATGCTCTCCGACGCGCAGCGGCTGCTCTCGGGCGCACCGCAGCTCTCGATCTACCCGGCGGTCGCCATCATCGTCACCGCGCTGGGCTTCACCCTGCTGGGCGAGGCCATGCGCGAATCGCTCGACCCCAGGCTGAGGAGGCAGGAGTAGTGGCACTGCTCGAAGTAGAGGACCTGCGGGTCGCCTTCGGCGCGTCCACCGCCGTCGACGGCGTCTCCTTCGCCGTGGACGAGGGCAAGGTGGTGGGCCTGGTCGGCGAGTCCGGCTGCGGCAAGTCGGTGACGAGCCTGGCGGTCATGGGCCTGCTCCCGAAGGGGCGTCCCGCGAAGGGCCGCAAGGCGTCCCAGCCGGTGCAGGCGGCCGCGTCCGAACCGGTCGGCCCGGCCGGCGGCGGCCTCAAGGCCGCGGCCGCGGTCCCGCAGGCGGCGCCCGCCACCGGGCGCCGGAGCCGCCGGGGCGGCGGCGCCGACGTGAGCGGCCGGGCCGCGTTCGACGGCGTGGACCTGCTCTCGCTCGCGCCGGCGGCGATGCGCCGCCGCCGCGGCAGGGACCTCGCGATGATCTTCCAGGACCCGCTGTCGAGCCTCAACCCGGTCGTGCCGATCGGACGGCAGATCACCGAGGTCCTCGAACGGCACCGGGGCCTGAAGGGCGACAAGGCCGCCAAGGAGGCCGCGCACCTGCTCGACCGGGTCGGCATCCCCGACCCGACCCGCCGCCTGAAGGAGTACCCGCATCAGCTGTCGGGCGGGATGCGCCAGCGGGTGCTCATCGCGATCGCGGTCGCGTGCGCGCCGCGGCTGCTCATCGCCGACGAGCCGACGACGGCGCTCGACGTGACCATCCAGGCGCAGATCCTCGAGCTGCTCAAGGACCTGGTCGACACCGAGGGCACGGCGCTGCTCATGATCACCCACGACCTCGGGGTCGTGGCGGGGCTGTGCGACGAGGTGAACGTGCTCTACTCGGGGCGGGTGGTCGAGTCGGCGCCGGTGCGCGAGCTGTTCGCGCGGCCCACGCACCCCTACACGATCGGCCTGCTCGGCTCGATCCCCCGGCTCGACCTGGGGATCCACGAGCCGCTCACGCCGATCCGCGGGTCGATCGCCGACGTGATCCGCTGGAAGGACGGGTGCGCGTTCGCGCCGCGCTGCGACCGCGTCGCGGAGGCGTGCGTCGCGGGCGAGCCCGCCCTGCGGGGGGACCTGCACGCGCACCGCTGCGTCAGGGCCGAGGAGATCGCATGAGCGGGCCCGTGGAGCGCGCCGCGCCGCACGTCCCCGTCCAACGCACGGAGGAGCCTGACTTGAGCACGGAGGAGCCCGATGTGGACACGGGGGAGGACGGCGTGAGCGCCGACGCGGCGACGCCCGGCGCGCCCCTGCTGGAGGTGGAGGACCTCGAGGTCCACTTCCCGATCCGGCGCGGCGTCGTCGTCGAGCGCACGGTCGGGCACGTCCGCGCGGTCGACGGCGTCGGCCTGAGCATCGAGGCGGGCGGCACCTACGGCATGGTGGGCGAGTCCGGTTGCGGCAAGACCACGTTCGGCCGGGCCGTGCTGCGCATCGAGCAGCCCACCGGCGGCCGGGTCCGCCTCGGCGGCGAGGACGTCACCGCGCTGAAGGGCGAGCGCCTGCGCCGCTTCCGCTCCAAGATGCAGATGGTGTTCCAGGACCCGCTCGGTTCGCTCAACCCGAGGCACAACGTGGACATGCTCCTGTCGGAGCCGCTGAAGGTCCACGGGATCGGCTCGAAGGAGGAGCGGCGCAAGCTCGCCGTCGAGACCCTGGACGCGGTCGGCCTGCCGAAGTCGGTGCTGGAGCGGTACCCGCACGAGTTCTCCGGCGGCCAGCGCCAGCGCCTCGGCATCGCGCGGGCGCTGATGCTGCGCCCGGACCTGATCGTCTGCGACGAGCCGGTGAGCGCCCTGGACGTGTCGATCCAGGCGCAGGTGATGAACCTGCTCGACGAGCTCCAGGGCGAGTTCGGGCTGACGTACCTGGTGATCGCCCACGACCTGGCGGTGGTGCGCCACCTGTCGGACCGGGTGGGGGTCATGTACCTGGGCAAGCTCGTGGAGGAGGCCGACTCCGAGTCGATCTACGAGCACCCGCGGCACCCGTACACGAAGGCGCTGCTCTCCGCCGTGCCGCAGCCGGACCCGGAGATCGAGGCGAACCGGGAGCGGATCATCCTCAAGGGCGACCTGCCGTCCCCGGCGAACCCGCCGAGCGGCTGCCGCTTCCGGACCCGCTGCCCGTGGGCCGAGGACGTCTGCGCCGAGGTCGAGCCGGAATGGCGCGAGGCCGCGAGCGGCCACAAGGTCGCCTGCCACTTCGACCTCTGAGACCCGCCTGGGGACAAGGCGAAAGCGGCCGGGAAGGCGTTCCTTCCCGGCCGCTTTCGCGTCGCTATCTCGCGGAGTGCGGGTCGGTCTGCTCGGACGGGGCCGGCGCCGCGGCCTTCGCGGCCGAGGGCGCGCCCTTGAGCCCGAACATCCACCGGGTGGGTCCGGTCCTGCGGACGATCTCATAGGCCCCGAAGCTCAGCCCGAGCGTGGCGACGGCGATGAGCAGGTACGCGATCGGCCCGTGGTCGATGACGCGGAGGATGTGGTAGCCGACGACGATCAGGGCGGTCTGGTGCACGATGTAGACGGGGAAGGCCGCCGGGTTGAAGTAGGCGTTGAACTTCGAGCGGCGGTTCAGGTAGCGCTTGCCGTACCCGAGCATCACCAGCAGCAGCGCCCACGTGGCGGCGGTGCGCCATGCGGTCGCGACGGGCCCCGACTGCGGGCCGAAGACCGTGTACTCGAAGACGACGCCCGCGGCACCGACCAGCGCGACGGCCAGATAGCGCCGCCGGTAGCGCTCGAGCCGGTCCAGGGCGTCGTCGTCGGACGCCAGCAGGAAGCCGAGCAGGACGCAGGCGGCGTACACGAAGATGTTCTTGCCGCTGATGTCGGGCAGCATCGCGAGGGCGGCCAGTCCGAGGGCCGGGACGACGACCAGTCCCGCGCCGCGCAGCGGTCGCGGCAGCCGGTCGCGGTGCCCCAGCCGCGTCATCAGCGGCAGCAGCGCGAGCGAGATGACGAACAGGAACGCGATGAACCACAGGTGCGCCGGTGAGATGCCCCCGGCGTACTCGGACCAGTCGGAGAAGTCGGTGAAGTACTTCACGAGGAACTCCAGGTAGTTCTCCTGGTAGCCGAGGTGGAACCGCATCGCGTAGAACGCCTGGGGCGGGACGATGATCAGGCAGCCGAACAGGAACGGCACCAGCAGCCGGGAGAAGCGCTCGCGCGCGTACTGGTTCGCCGTGCGCTTGCGGAGGGCGTAGCGGCTCGAGACGCCCGAGAGCAGGAACAGCAGCGGCATGAACCAGTACGCGGAGCCGATGACGACGTCGGCGACGACGTTGGGCTCGCCCTTGATGTAGAAGGTGTTGAAGCCGTCGAAGACGCGGGCGGTGTGGTAGGGGATCAGGAAGAGGATCGCGAGGTTGCGGAGCCAGTCGATGTAGTCCTTGCGCATGGTGGAGCGCCTTTCGAGTGCATGGCGGGGGCGGCGGCCGTCGTCGGCAGCCGTGAAGTAGGAGGGCGCGGTGAAGTGGGAGGGCACTGTGGAGCGGGAGGGCGCGGTGGGGCGGCGGCCGAGCGGCTCGCGCCGCAGGGCCGTTCCAGCAGAGGGTGGTCAGGCGTTGCGCAGTGCGATCGCGCCGTTCTCGGTGGTGACCTCGATGTGGTGGGGGCTGGCGTCGTCCTCGGTGAGCTCGTTGTCGATCGAGCCGTTGTCGGTGGCCGCGGTGACCCGGTACCCGGCCGCGGGGGCGGTGACGGTGACCGCGCCGTTCTCGGTGGTGACGCTGACCAGGTCGGGGATGTCGCTGAAGGCCAGGTCGACCGCGCCGCTGGAGGCGGCGGCCGCGACGTTCTTCGAGGAGGCGTCGTCGACGGTGATGGAGCCGTTGTCGGTGCGCAGGTCGAGCGGGCCCGCGGCGTCCTCGACCGTGATCGCGCCGTTGTCGGTGCCGATGCTCGTGGCGGCGGTGAGCGCGACGGCGGTGACCGATCCGCTGTCGCCCTCGACGGTCACCGGGCTCCCCGCCGGGACGGTGACCTCGTAGGCGATCGTGCAGTCGCCGAACAGGCCGGAGTCGCAGCCCGCGGTCAGGTCGAGGGTGCCGCCGTCGAGTGCCGGGTCGGCCTCGGCCTCGCGGCCGGAGGTGACATGGCGGGTGACGGTGATCGCGTCGCCGGACCCGGTCTCGCGGATCTCGAGGTCGGCGCCCGCGAGCTCGATGGTCAGGTCGCCGCTGAACGAGCCGAGGTCCCAAGTGGTCGCATCGGTCTCGCTCGAGCATCCGCTGAGCGCCGCGGCCAGGACGAGTCCCATTGCCGCCGTGATGGGTGCTGCGATCCTCATGGGTTCCCTCCGGGTCGCTCGGCGCCGAGGAGTGCGGTGAGCGTGGCGGCGATGGCCGCCTCGATGCGCTCCCCGTCGACTCCCTCGGGGTCGACGGCGTGCTCCATGGCCAGGCCGTTGGTCAGGCAGTGGACGATGAGCCCGACCAGCTCGGGGTCGGCGGCGGCGGCGCCCAGCCGCTCGGTCACGGCGGCGATCGCCTCGGCGGCGATCTGCCGCTGGGACCGGCGCAGCGGGGCGAGGACGGCCCGCACCTGCTCGTCGCGTCGGGCCCGCGAGGCGAACTCGAGGCCGAGCTGGCCGCGTTCGGTGTCGCCGGTGATCTCGCCCGCGACGAGCCTGGCCGCACCGGCGGCGGCGTCCTCGATGCCGTCGACCTCGGTGAGGCGCTCCATGACCGCGCCGAGCTCGGCGTCGGAGCGGTCCGCCAGGACGGCGCCGAAGAGCTCCTGTTTGGACTTGAAGTTGGAGTAGACGGCGCCCTTGGTGAACCCGGCGCGGGCGGCGATGTCCTCCAGGCGGCTCTCGGCGTAGCCGCGCTCGGCGAACTCCTGTGCGGCGGCCTCGATGAGCCGCCGCTGCACCTCGGCGCGCGGTGTCCGCCGGGAGACGGCGGGTGGGGGAGGTTCGGTCATGACCGAACCATAGCATACTCACGGGTATTCAATACCCATTGGTATTGAATTTGCGGCGACCTGTCCTGAACGGGGCTCCGGGTAGCGGGATCGGACGGCGAGGTCCGCGACGCGGCGTGCGGGAGGTTCCGGACCGGCTCCAGGGGCGCTGCCGCCTCACCCGCGGCTTCCGCGCCGGGCGCGGGCTACTCGGTGCCGGCGGGGACGGCGCGGGTGAGCATGTGCGCCGAGCGCATCCGCCCGTCGGGGGCGAACGCGCCGAAGAAGTAGACCTCGATGGCGAGGTCCTTGCCGCGCTGGGCGGCGTGCAGGGTGTAGCGCGCGGCGAGCCGGTCGCCGTCGGCGGCGGCCTCGTGGACCTCCATCCGGCTGCTGGGGCGGTTCTTGCGGACCGGCCGGATGTGGTCGATGAGTTTGTCCCGGTCGATGCGGTTCCCGTCGGCGACCTGGACGATGTCGGGGGTGTGGTAGCGGTCGACGATCAGTGCCGCCGCCTCGTCGCCGTCGAGGATGTCGCGGTTGAAGGCGGTGTAGAAGTCGGCGATGAACTGCGCAGGGTCGGTGCGGTCGAGCGGCGGCATGATGCTCCCGTCGGTGGTCCGGTACGATCTTTGACAGGATGTAAGATATTCATGCCCCATAGATTTGTCAAGGTGTAAGAGATAGTGACCGCCTCTGCCGACAACCGCCGCGCCGACGCCCGCCGCAGCCGGGCCGCGATCCTCGACGCCGCGCTCGACGTCCTGGACGCCGATCCCGATGCGGGGCTCGGAACGGTCGCGAAGGCCGCGGGAGTGACCCGCCAGACCGTGTACGCGCACTTCGCCACGCGCGAGCGGCTGCTGTGGGCGGTCGCCGATCGGATCACCGAGGAGACCCTCGCCGCGATGGACGAGGCCGAACCCGATGCGGGCGCCGCCGCCGACGCCTTGATCCGCGTACTCGACGCCGCCGCGGCACCGGCGCGGCGCCACCGGGCGCTGACGCGGCTGATCGGCGCGCTCCCGGTCGAACCGGACGCCGACCGTGAGCGGCATGCGCCCATCGCCGATCGGCTCGCGAGCGTGGTCGAACGCGGTCAGCGTTCCGGGGAGTTCGACACGCGGTTGCGCGCCGACTGGCTGGCCGCCGCCGCCGTCAGGCTCGCCCATCTCGCAGCGGAGACGCAGGAAGCCGGGCAGACGCCCGCCGCCGTGCAGCAGGCGCTCCGCATGAGCCTGCTGAAGCTTCTCGCCCCCGCGGCGCCATGAACGGCTCGGCGGCGCCGCCGCCGGGAGCCCCTTCGCGCATCGGTCCCGTCTACGCCGGGCCTCGGGCGGGTAGGCCTTCGAGGCGTCCGCGGTAGGGGTGCGTCCGCTGCCAGTACTCCTCCCACTGGACCAGACTGGCGAGATGGAACGGCAGGTCCGGTCGGTATTCGCGGATCACGTTCGGGTTCGGGGGGAACGCCAGCAGGAATCGCCAATAGTCCTCCACGGCGCTCTTGACCGCTGTCATCGGACACGAGGTGGGCGGGCCGCCGTCACCGTGGATCGCGCTGAAAGTGGCCGACTCCCTGTTCATCTGGACGTTGTAGTCATTGCCTTCGTACCCGTCCGACTCGCTGCGCCCGGACAGCGTGTCGTCGACCGCCCGGAGCGCGTCGAGACAGGAGCCGTAGGCGAAGCCCATGTCGAAGCTCAGCCACAGCCCGAGATCTCCCAGGGTGCGATCGTCCGTCTGGTATTTGATCGAACCGCTCTCGTTGCGGTAAAAGCGCATCTTGGAAGCCCCGGTTTCGAATTCATGGGATGCCGCATGGCTCATGACTGCTCAGAAGGACGGGCCGGATATCCATGCGCTGATCGGTGGTCGAGACGTCGGCCGAGGGCCGACGTGTGCGTGAGCGCTTGCGCCGCAGGCAGGACGCTGACGCGATTCTAGACGTTTTCGGCAAAGGGGTGTGTCGCTGCTTGCCGTTCGCGAATGGACATGCAAGAGTTTCAGCACGCGTGTATCACGCGTCCCAGAGAACAACCGAATAGCAACGCGGCGGGCCGCCGCATCTCCAACGCCAATCGAAGCCGGCGGCCCGCCCCTAGCCAGAGAGGAAACCTCCCATGGTTGGCTTCAGCCTACGCTATGACCCGGTCCCCGCCTCGGTCAAAATCGACCTCGAACTCCACAAGCCGTACCGCACCTGGTTCGGTCTGGGACGGCTCCGCTGCGAGTGGTGCCACCACAAGTGGGGCGCCCACGGCTGCCCGCAGCGCCGCTCGGCGGTCAAGCTCCTCGCCTCCAAGATCAACTCGGAGTCGCTGCGGGACGTGCTGGCGACGCTGATCGGTTTCTCCTGGGGCGGTGCGGCATGAGCACCCACGACCGCCCGGGCACCACCCCCGAACCCCGTTCTACCGGTGACACCTCCGGGCTCGACGGCCCCGACCAGCGCCGCGCCCATCCCGCTCCCAACCCTGAGCGGATCGTGCTGGGCCGCTTCAGTCTCGAGCACCGCCGGATCGAGGTCTACCAGCTCGCCGGGCGCTCCACGACCTCGGTCCGGTTGCGCCGCATCGCACCCGAACCGGTCGTGGACCTGGGCTACATCAACCGGATCGGCTCCCCGTTCGCCCGCCTCCACCTCTACCGGGCCGAATGGTCCGCCGCCCTGCGGCGGGCGGCGAGGGACAAGGCGAGTGCGATCTGGCACCACGCCGCCCGCCACGAAGCGGAGGTCGAGGGATGAGCCTCCGCTTCATCGACCGCCTCCCGGTCATCGGCACCGCCGAAGTGGCCGAGCGCGAACTGTGCTTCGCGTGGGTGTGGCACCAGCCGTGCCTGCGCCTCACCTTCACCGACGGCGACCGGCCGCTCCTGGGCCGGGTCACCCACCTCGACGGTCTCCCGCGCCTCGTCCCCGCCGCCGACAACCTCGCCTGGCTCGGCCAGGACGACCCCGCCCGCACCCAAGCCGTCCTCGTCCACGCCATCGACCTCTGGCGCAGGAAGGAGCAGATGTTCCGCGACTGTAACGGCTGACCGAGGGCCGCCTCCCGATGCACACCAACGAAAACCACCACGCTGCGAAGAAACCGGGATCAATGTCGGATGCCCGACAACGGGACTCGCGTGTTGTATGCGGCCGGTGGCACGACATCGAACTTAAGGTCACCGCATGGCGAAGATTCCCCATGAAGCACTCCATCACCTCTTCCGCGACGATCCGCATCTGTTCACCCGATCGGTCCGCAGGCTCTTCGACGAGGAGTTCCCCGACATCAAGGAGGTCGCCGAGATCGTCGTCGACACCACCAGCATCGACGCGGTCGAACGCTACATCGACACCGCGCTGCGCGTGGTCACCGAGCACGGTGAGGAGTTCCTGCTCATCGAACCCCAGGGCGAGTCGCCCTCGCCGCAGAAGATCCGCTCCTGGGCGTGGTACCTGTCGTTCCTGGAGAACAAGTACGGCGTCCCGGCGAGTCTGCTCGTCATCACCCCGAAGACCGCGACCGCCCGGGAGTGCAGGGCACGGGCCACCCTGGGCCCGGCCCGCAGGCCGGTCATGCGCCTGGATCCGCACGTGATCAGCCCCGACAACATGCCGCTGATCACCGACCCGGCCCAGGCGGCCGAGGATGTCGTCTTCTCGGTGTTCGCGCTGCTCACCCAGCGGCTCAATCCCGATATCCAGCAGGCGATGGCGCCGCTGATGAGCGCGCTGGAGACGCTCGACACCGACACCGCCCGCTATTACGCCGAGTTCGTCGAGGGCGGACTGGGCGAAGGTTGCCAACGAGAGATCTGGAAGAAGATAATGAAGACCATGACCTACGGATACGTCTCCGAGCTCAAGCAGGAGTTCCGCGAGGAAGGCCTCGCCGAAGGCCGTGCGGAAGGCCGTGCGGAAGGCCGTGCTGAGGGTGAGATCACGGCGCTCTTGGCGGTGCTCGCCGCCCGGGGGCTCGAGCCGACCGACGCCCAGCTCGAGCGCATCCGCTCCTGCACCGACCACGAGCGACTGCTCGCATGGACCACACAGGCCGTCACCGCGACGAGCATGGCCGAGGTCTTCGGCGACTAGCCGGCCCGCGAGCGACCAGCGGCGGTCGGCCGCCGAGTGACGACACCGCGACCGTTGCCTATGAATGAAGGTGCAGGCGGCCGCCGCCTGCACCTTCATTCATAGGCTCGCGACACTATTCGGGTCCGTGCGCGGGGATGCCCTCTATCCGACCGCGGTACGGGTGTCGCTTGTCCCAGGTCTGCTCCCACTGGAGCAGGTAGGCCTCGTGCTCCGGCAGGTCGGGCCGAAGGACCCGCGTGGTATCCGGCGACGGGGACCGGGTGAGCAGGAACCGCCAGTACCGCTCGAGCTCGGTCTTGACCTCGGCGATGGGATAGCGGGCCTCGGTGCCGTCGTAGTCGATCAGGATCAGCTCTGTCGGCGTGAAGGTCGCCTCCACGCTCTCGCCTTCCCAGTCACCAGAGGCGCCGGAGCCCTCCAAGACCTCTGAAACCGAGTCCAATGCGTCCAGCGCCACGGCGAACTTCGCGCCGATCTCCATCGTGAGCCAGACGCCGAGCTTCACATAGTGCTTGTCGTCGAAGTCGAACTCCGGCGATCCGTACTGATCGACGTAGTACCTCGTTATCCCCATTGCTGACCTCATCTAGTCGATCACCGGATAGGCGGTCACGATACCGCCCGAGTTCGGGTCGTACCGGCCTTCAATCTTCAAGCCGTCCGGGCCGACACCCTTCCAGGTCCCCTTCGCGGGGTCGAGCGTGCCGTTCTTGAAAGCGCCCGACACGGCCCCGTCAATCTGCTGCGGCGTCCAGTGGTCGGGGTAGAAGGTGCTGCTGCCGCCGGGGCCCTTCTTGTCCGTCCAGACCATCTTCGACCCGTCCTTGCCCTTGCTCTGGTCGACCTCGAACTGGGTTCGGACGTCGTAAGCGCCGCTTGGATGAGTCTTGTTCGGTGGAGGGAGGATGCGGCGTCCAGGTATGTCCTGGCCCCCCGGCCGGTAGTGGTAACCGGTGCGGGTTCCGTACTTCCCCGGGCCGGAGCGCAGGCCGTTGAAGTGGGTGGTGCCACTGCTGCCCTGGAGCATGTGCTTGAGCTGGTGGGGTTCGAGCCGGTGGTTCGCGGCGCGCTTGTTCCGTTGGAAGTCCGATTTCTTCAGGAATTTCAGAGCGGCCCGCATCAGGCCGTTGCCGCCTTTGCCCTTCGCCATCACGCCTCCATGAGCTTGAAGACGGCCTCTTGGATGAGGTTGCCGACGACGGTGCGGGCGAGCTGCTGGAAGACCGGGACTTGCAAGAGCGAGGCGCCGAAGGTGACCGCGGCCTGCGCTACCGCGATGGCTATCTGGACCGCCAGGATGATCAGCTGCACGATCACCATGATCTTCAGGACCAGGACGATGACCGCGCAGATGATCAGGCCGACTCCGGCGATCATCGCGCCGATCGAGCCGTTGTCGAGGACCTTCGCGGGCCCGTCCTCACCCTCCCACCAGGTCTTGAACGCCTCGATGTCCTGGCCGACCTGGTCGGTCCACGCCTGGGCGGCGTTGCCTCCCGCCTCGCCGAGGATGTCGCCGAGTTCGCCGCCGAAGTCCATCCACGCCTGGCTGAAGTCCATGAGGTTGTCCTCATTGGACTGAGGCCAGTCGAACCCGAGGATGCCCAGCAGGCCCGCCAGCTCCGAAGGCAGCATGATCGCCATCAGGAGCCCCCGTCCAGATTCGCCGAGAGCTGAATGAACGCCTGCGCGATCTCGTTGTCCGCGTTCAGGTGCTGCGCGGCGAAATCGCGCACGTCGAAGCCCGCGTCGGCCATCGACCGCGCCGCCTCCTGGAAGCACTCCTTCGCCCACTCGAAGACCTCGGTGTGGGCCTGCTCGATCAGGCCGCCGATCTCGTCGCTACCGCACGCCTCGGTGACGCCCTCGATGCTGGACGCGAACCGGTCCACGGCCGCGAAGAACCGCTCCGCCGTGCCTTCGATGCCCTGCCCCGCCCGGTCCAGGCCCTCGGGGTCGATCTGGAGGTTCACTCGTCCACGCCCTTGCTCTGCGCGGCGGTCCGCACGATCCGGGTATGCGACTCGGCCAGCGTCGACATGAACGAGGAGAGCCGCTGCACCGACTGCTGCTGGATCTCCTCCACCTTCTCGGTCAGCGCGTCGAGGTCGACCGCTCCGGGCACACCGGCCTGCTCGCGGGCCTTGTCGAGCGCGGCGTTGACCCCCGCGGTGATCTCCTCGCCCAGGTACTCCCTGCTGAGGCGCACCGCGCGCGGGTCGACGATCTCGACCGCGACCTTGCCCGCCAGCGTCGCCGTCACCCGCACCATGCCCTCGGCCGCCTCGACCTCGACCGTCGCGGCCCCCGCCTCCTCTTGCGCCCGTTGCCCGTCCTTCGCGATCTGAAGGGCCTGCGCCAGTGCATCGGTGATACCGGAGGACTCGGATGCGGCACTCATGGAAGCTCCTCGGAGGTGGTTCGGCGCCAAGGCCGTCTGCGGTCGACTGACGGTAGCAAGCCGGTACAAGCCGCAGGGGTCCGGCGGCGACGGCGAGTGAGTGCCGCGACCGCGCCGCCGCACGGCCACCGGTTCGTGAACAGTGGTCGCGTGCCGTCACAATGATCCCATGGAAACCTTCACCGCCCCTGAGAAGATGAGCCGTGGCATGCGCCGCAACGGCGTCATGATCTGCGCGTTCTTCGGCCTCGGCTGGTTCATCGGCGGCGCCGGCATTCTCACGGGCCCGGTGTACTGGGTCGGCTTCGCCCTGGCCGCCGCCGTGAGCATCGGCCTCGTCGTCGCGGTCCACCGGGTCGAGTCGGCCCGCGAGCGCCCCCGCGAGCTGCCGAAGCACTGGGGGCGCAGCTACGGGATCTGGATCGCCTTCGAGGTCGTGCTCATCGCCGCCGCGATCGTCCTGTGCAACGCCCTCGACCTCGTCGACTTCCTGCCCGGGGTCATCGCCGTCATCGTCGGCCTGCACTTCATCCCGCTGGCCCCGGCCTTCGACGAGCCCAAGTACAAGTGGACCGGGTACGCCATGACCGCCGCCGGCCTCGGGGGCGTCGCCGGCGGTCTCGACGGGGTCTCGCTCGGGGGCGCCATCGCCGGCTTCGGCAGCGCCGTCGTCCTGTGGACCACCGGTTTCGCGGTCCTCAAGCGCGGCTGAGCCGGTCCACCTTGGCCTCGCCGCCCTGCACGACCAGCTTCAGGTGCGTGTCGGGGTCGGTGAGCACGGCCAGGTCCTCGAGCGGGTTCCCGTCCACGACCAGCATGTCCGCCAGCGCGCCCGGCGCGATCCGCCCGATCCGGCCCTCCTCGCCGAGGAGCCTCGCGGCGGTGACGGTGGCCGACCGGACCACGTCCACCGCGGGCAGCACCGCGCCGCGGATCCTGAACTCCTCCAACTGGTGCCGCCGCATCCCGCCGAGCAGGTCCGAGCCGTAGCAGAGGTTCACGCCCGCCTCGTGCGCCAGCTCCAGGGCCCGCAGCCCCGCGTCGAGCACGAGCGCGTTCTTGCGCAGGCTCCCTTCGGGGAGCCCGTACTCGGCCCCCTCGACGGCCATCCGCCGGTACGTCACGAGGGTCGGCACCAGGAACGCGCCGTGCTCCAGAAAAAGCTCCACACTGGACTCGTCGAGCAGGTTGCCGTGCTCGATGGAGCGCACGCCCGCCGCCAGGCCCCGGTTGATCGCGCGGGCGGTGTACGCGTGCCCGGCGACGTACCGGTTGGCGGCCTCGGCCTCCTCGACGATCGCGCGGATCTCCTCGGTCGAGAACTGGGTCGAGTCGATCCGGTCGGTCGGTGAGGCCACCCCGCCCGACAGCATGACCTTGACGTGGTGCGCGCCGGTGCGCAGCTGCTCGCGGGCGGCCCGGCGCACCTCGTCGACGCCGTCGCAGACCACGCCCATGTCGGGGCAGCAGTGGTGGTCGTCGCGCACGCCGCGCCCGCGCGGGCGCATGTCCGTGTGCCCGCCGGTCTGCGAGAGCGCCTTGCCGCCGTAGTGGATCCGGGGCCCGTCGATGAGGCCCTCGGCGACCGCGTCGTGGATGCCGAAGTCGGCCCCGCCCGGGTCGCGCACCGTGGTGAACCCGCGGTGGAGCATCGCGCGCAGCTCGACCGCGGCCGTGGCCGCGATGTACGCGGGCGACTGGTCGGACATGCCCGACAGGTCGGCGCTGTGGGCGTTGACGTGGACGTGGCAGTCGACCAGGCCCGGCATGAGGGTCCTCCCGGCGAGGTCGACGACCCGCGCGCCCTCGGGGGCCTCGACGTCGGCGCCGACGGCGGCGACCTCCCCGCCGCGCACCAGCACCCGCTGCCCCGCGGTGACGGTCCCCGCCTCGGGGTCGAGCAGCGCGGCCCGGTCGTAGAGCACCTCGGTCATCGTCGCCTCCTCCATGTCCTAGCCGCACGGCTAGCGTCCCGTACCAATATGCCGGAGGAACCGGTACGGTCGGACCCGGGCCCGGGCGATGACTTCCGGCGCCCCGGATCGTCTGCACCGGTGACCCCTGCAGCGCACGAGAGAGCGAGTGACATGTCCTATCCCGAACCGCGGTACTTCGGCGACGGCGAGATGAACGCGCAGTTCCGGCCCGCCGGCGCCCCCGCCGACCTGACCTACCCCAACGGCGGCTCCGCCGGCTACCTCGCCACCGGCGCCACCACGAACGGCCAGTTCGGGCTCTACCAGTGGAACATGAGCGGCGCCCGCTCCGGGCCCGACCCGCACTTCCACCGCACCATCTCCGAGTCCTTCTACATCCTCTCGGGGACCATCAGGATCTACAACGGCGCCAAGTGGGTCGACCACGAGCCCGGCGACTTCGTGCACGTCCCCGAGGGCGGCGTCCACGGTTTCCGCAACGAGTCCGGCGAGCCCGCCTCGATGCTCCTCATGTTCCACCCCGGCGCGCCCCGCGAGGCCTACTTCGAGGGCCTGCTGACGATCGGGGAGCTCTCGGACGAGGAGCGCAAGGCCTTCTTCGCCGAGCACGACAACTTCTGGATCGAGGAGGACTAGGGCAGCAGCAGCGCGTACTCGCGCAGGTGCCTCTCGAAGCCGGGCACGACCCCGACCTCGAGGATCACCTCGTCGAGGTGCTGGAACGGCCCCAGGCGCTCCACGCGCTCGCGGACCTGCCGCGCGGTCGCCTCGTTGAACCCCGGCAGGTCCCGCAGGGCCTCCACGGGCGCGTGGTTGAGGTCGACCAGGCCGCCGTCGTCGAGCTTCCGCGGCAGGTCGGGGCGGCCGACGCCGCTGCGCTTGGCCAGGGCCGGGTCGCCTTCGGCGAGCCGCCGGGCGTCCTCGCGCAGCCGCGAGGCCCGGTCGAGCGTCGGCGCGACCCAGTCCGGCTCGCCGGAAGGGCGCGCGGGCGCCTGCGGGCGCGGCGCCTCCCGCGGCGCCCACACATGCCCGCGGATCGCGAGCAGGTGGACCGCCGCCCCGAACGTGGAGGCCGCCAGCACCGCGAACGCGCTCCACAGCGCCCACTCGGGCGTCTCGCCCACGTCGAACGGCAGGATGAGCGCGAAGAACCCCAGGAACGCGGCCGTGTAGGCCACCAGCGGGGCCACCGTGACCGGAGACGGGCGCCGCCCGGCGGCGACGCCGAACGCCAGCGGCGCGCCGGCGCCGGGCACCAGGACCGGCAGCAGCGCCCACAGGAGCGTGGCCGCCCCCGGGCCGCCCGAAGGCAGCGGCGGGCGGGCGTCGGCGGGCGGGGGCGTCGCGGGCATGACCCGATGGTATCGACCCGGTGCGCGCCCGGCCGCGGACGAAGCGGCACGGCGAAGGGCCGGGCGAAGCCGCCCGGCCCTTCACTGCGGCTGTCCTAGAGGTTCTCGATGACCTCGCGCATCAGCCGGGCGGTCTCGCTCGGGGTCTTGCCGACCTTGACGCCGGCGGCCTCGAGGGCCTCCTTCTTCGACTCGGCGGTCCCGGCCGAACCGGAGATGATGGCGCCCGCGTGGCCCATCGTCTTGCCCTCGGGGGCGGTGAAGCCCGCGATGTAGCCGACCACGGGCTTGGTCACGTTGGCCTTGATGTACTCGGCCGCGCGCTCCTCGGCGTCGCCGCCGATCTCGCCGATCATGACGATCGCCTTGGTCTCCGGGTCCTCCTCGAACGCCTTGAGGCAGTCGATGTGGGTGGTCCCGATGACCGGGTCGCCGCCGATGCCGACGGAGGTCGAGAAGCCGATGTCCCGCAGCTCGTACATGAGCTGGTAGGTCAGCGTGCCCGACTTGGAGACGAGGCCGATCGGGCCCGCGCCGGTGATGTCGGCGGGGGTGATGCCCGCGTTCGACTTGCCGGGGCTGGCGATGCCGGGGCAGTTCGGGCCCACGATGCGGGTCTTGTTGCCCTTGGACTCGGCGTGGTTCCAGAACGCGACCGAGTCGTGCACCGGGATGCCCTCGGTGATCACGATGACCAGCTCGATCTCGGCGTCGATCGCCTCGACCACGGCGGCCTTGGAGAAGGCCGGGGGCACGAACACGACCGAGGCGTTCGCGCCGGTCTCGGCCATGGCCTCGGACACGGAGGCGAACACCGGCAGGCTCACGCCGTCGACGTCGACCTTGGTGCCGGCCTTGCGCGGGTTCACGCCGCCGACGATCTCGGTGCCGGCCTTGAGCATGCGGCGGGTGTGCTTCATGCCCTCGGAGCCGGTCATGCCCTGGACGATGACCTTGCTGTTCTCGTTGAGGAAGATCGCCATCGGACTAGGCCTCCTGGTTCGCGAGCTCAGCGGCCTTGTCGGCTGCGGCGTCCATGGTCTCGACCACGGTGATGAGCGGGTGGTTCGCGTCGGCGAGGATCTTGCGACCGGCCTCGGCGTTGTTGCCGTCGATGCGGGCGACGAGCGGCTTGGTGACGTCCTCGCCGCGGTCGGCGAGGGTCTGGAGGGCGCCGAGGATGCCGTTGGCGACCTCGTCGCAGGCGGTGATGCCGCCGAAGATGTTCACGAACACGCTCTTGACCTGCGGGTCCGACAGGACCACTTCGAGGCCGTTCGCCATGACCGCGGCGGAGGCGCCGCCGCCGATGTCGAGGAAGTTCGCGGGCTTGACGCCGCCGTGCCGCTCGCCGGCGTACGACACGACGTCCAGCGTGGACATGACGAGGCCGGCGCCGTTGCCGATGATGCCGACCGCGCCGTCGAGCTTGACGTAGTTCAGACCGGAGTCCTTGGCGCGCTGCTCGAGCGGGTCGACCGCGGACTTGTCCTCGAACTCGGCGTGCTCGGGGTGGCGGAAGCCGGCGTTCTCGTCGAGGGTGACCTTCGCGTCGAGCGCGAGGACCTTCCCCTCGGGCGTGCGCACGAGCGGGTTGACCTCGACCAGGGTGGCGTCCTCGGCCACGAAGGCGTCCCACAGCTTCACGAACACGTCGACGAGCTGGTCGCGCAGGTCCTCGGGGAACCCGGCCTGGTCGAAGATCTCGTTCGCGACCTCCGGGGTGACGCCGACGCCGGCGTCGATGGGGCGCTTGACGACCTTCTCGGGGTCGGTGTGGGCGACCTCTTCGATCTCCATGCCGCCCGCGACGGAGGCGATGCACAGGAAGGTGCGGTTCGCGCGGTCGAGCAGGTAGGAGTAGTAGTACTCCTGGTCGATGTCGGCGGTCACCGTGAGCATGACCTTCTCGACGGTGTGGCCCTTGATGTCCATGCCGAGGATGTTCCCGGCGTGGGTCTCGACCTCGGCGACGGTGTCGGCGAGTTTGACGCCGCCCGCCTTGCCTCGGCCGCCGACCTTCACCTGTGCCTTGACGACCACCCGGTCGCCGAGGCGCTCGGCGAGCTCCACGGCCTCCTGCTGGGTGGTGGCGACGCCGCCGTCCAGTACCGGCACGCTGTGCCGGGCGAACAGTGCGCGGCCCTGGTATTCGTACAGATCCACTGTAGAGTCCGCTCCACTAGCTAGTCTTCTTTGACCGGGCGCCCTGGTGCCTCCCGCTCGCGGCCCGGTGCGGGCCGCGGTCTCGGCGAACCGGGTCCGGCGATCGGGGACGGGTACAGGTGCCCGTTATCGCAGGGTAACCCCCGGCAGCGGGCCGATACCCCTGGCAGGGCGCCGGTGTGACGAGTCAGGCTGAAAACCCGTTGACACGGGCCGGTACAGGGCCTTCACGGTCCGTCGCCGGCGAAGTGAGCGCCGCGGCGCCCGGACCGGGCGGTGGAGCGGGGTGCGGGAGCGGGGGCACAGAGGCGGGGACCGGACGCACCCCTCAGGCGTCCGGTCCCCTTAGCGGGAACCAAGCCCACCCCTCAAAGGCTTGATTCCCTTAGGCACGATGCCCTATCGCCACCCCTCAATCGACAGGGCATCGGCAGTTTGTGGCATAGCTCTACATTGCGAGCTTTGCGGTTTGCGATTCGATCGGTAAGTGAACTTCCGGTGTCCTCGCGGTCGTGCTCATTGGGGGCCTTTCGGCCCCTGCCGATGCGTCCTGCGCGGTGTTCCCACTGCGCCTGACACTAATAAGAACGAGGGCCCCGACGGCCGGTTACGGTCTCCCGGAAGTTTTTTTGGCCTCGAACATCGGCCCAGCTCAAGGGCGTTCAGACGGCCGCGGGACGCCCCTGATCGGGTGAGGCCACATGCTCGCGGACCCATTCGGCGATGGCCTGCGTCGAGGCCCCGGGACCGAATATCGCGGCGACTCCGGCCTCGCGCAGTCGCGCGGCGTCCTCGTCGGGAATGATGCCGCCGCCGAAGACGATGACGTCGCGCGCGTCGGCCTCGTCGAGGAGTGCCAGCACCCGCGGGAACAGCGTCATATGGGCGCCGGAGAGAATGCTCAGCCCGATGGCGTCGGCGTCCTCGGCGAGCGCGGTCGCGACGACCTGCTCGGGGGAGTTGTGCAGGCCGGTGTAGACGACCTCCATGCCCGCGTCGCGCAGCGCGCGCGCCACGACCTTCGCGCCCCGGTCGTGGCCGTCGAGCCCGACCTTCGCCACGACCACCCGGATCGGTGCGCTTCCTGCAGACATAGATGTACCTCCTCGTACGGAGGCCGCGGCACCCACGGCGCTCGTGGCGAACCGTGCGTACCGCGGCCGTTGCTTACGAGTGAGCTTAGTCGCGACCGGCTGGGGGCGGTAGGGCTAACCGCCGTAGGGCGGCTGGGGCGGCTGCTGGCCCTGCTGCGGGTAGCCGGGAGGCGGCGGCGGGTAGGCGCCGGGCTGCTGCGGCTGCTGGGGGCCGGGCTGGCCGTAGCCGGGCGGCGGCTGCTGCCCGTACGGCTGCTGCGGGTACCCCGGCGGCGGGTAGCCGCCCGGGACGGCCGGAGCGCCCTTGATGTAGGCCTTGACCTCGTCCTTCGTCAGGTACAGGAAGCTGGCGTAGCCGTAGGCGCCCGCGTAGACGAGGTACAGGATCAGGCTGACCGGGTTGAAGATGATGAGCGAGCCGAGGAGGCCGAGGAGCGAGCCGACCGCGCCGATCATCATGAGGATGATGCCGGTGAGGCGCAGGCCCGCGGCGGTGATCTTGCCCTTCGGGAGCGCCCAGCCGTACCAGCCGAAGGCGCCGGCCACGAGGACGCCGAAGATGACGCCGCCGATGGCCAGCGGGCCGATGATCGCGAGGTTCACGATGTTGAGCACGAGGGCCGCGCCCGCGGCGATCATCGCCATGAGGCCGATGTGCTTGATGCCGGTGGGCGCCTCGCCCTGCGGGGCCGCCTGCTGCGGCTGCCCGTAGCCGGGAGGCGGGGGCGGCGGGTAGGCGCCGGGCTGCTGCCCCGGCTGGCCGTACTGCTGCTGGCCCGCGGGCGGCTGCTGGGGCTGCCCGAGCGGGTTCGGCGGCGGGGTCTGCTGCGAGCTCGGCTGGAAGCCCGTCTGCGAGCCGCCGGTCTGCGGCATGACGCTGGTCTCGGCGAACGTCGCGGCCTGCGGTTCGGCCGGGCCGGTCGGGTTGCCGAGCGGCGAGGGCGGCGGCGGGGGCGTCGAGGGCCCGCTCGGGGCGGCCCCGCGCTGGATCTTCATGGTCTGGTCGAGCCCGGGCTCCTCGCCGCCGGGGGCGGGGGCGGGTTCTGCGGCGCCGGCACCGGGCTTGAGCTTGAAGGTGCCGCCGTCCTCGTCGTCGGGTCGGTCGTTCTCAGGGGGAGTCATTGCATCCACTCTCCAAGCCGGATCAGGTCTCGTGACTTCTCTCGCCTTCACCATACCGACCTCGGCCCCCTCCCGGGGCGAGCCGTCCGGCGGCCGGGCCGGCCCGGCCGCCGCCGCGAACCGGTCCCGTTTCAGCCCAAGTGCTTGAGGAGTACGGACCGGTGGGTCGGGGCGGCCTGCTCGAAGCGCTCCCGCCCGGCGGGGGTGAGCGCGAGGAAGTTCGCGCGGCGGTCGAACTCGCACGCCGCGCGCGCCACCAGCCCGGCCTTCTCGAGCCGGGTCACGGTCCGCGAGAGGGCGCTCTGGCTCAGGTGCGTCTCGGCCTCGATGTCCTTCATCCTGGCCTTGACGCCGCACTCGCCGGTGGCGCGCCCGAGGATCAGGAGCACCTCGAACTCGCTGAGCCCCAGGCCGTGGCGGCTCTGGAGCTCGTTCTCGAGCTCGCACGAGGTGGTGTGGTAGACGCGCAGTGTTTCAGACCACTTGTCGCATACGTCGACGTCCGCTTCAGCCTCCATGACCAGGACATTACCATGTCAAGACATTTAATGTCCATGCATTTGATGTGTTGACATCAAATGCACGCGCATGTAAGTTCGCCTCCATGACGATCACCGAACCCAGACCCCTGTCCCACCGCGCCTCCAGCCCCCGCGATACCCCGGCACACCCCCCGAGCCGGTGGGGGCCGAAGCTCTGGGCCGTGCTCGTCGTCGCCGGCCTCGCGATGTTCCTCGACGCGCTCGACGTCTCCATGGTCGGCGTCGCGCTCCCCTCCATCGGCGCCGAGCTCGGCCTCGAGACCGCCTCGCTCCAGTGGATCGTCAACGGCTACATCCTCGGCTACGGCGGCCTGCTCCTCCTGGGCGGACGCATGGCCGACCTGCTCGGGCGGCGCCAGGTCTTCCTGACCGCGCTCGTGGTCTTCGGCGCGGCCTCCCTCGTCGGCGGCCTGGTCGACGACGAGGCCCTGCTCATCGCCTCGCGCATCGTCAAGGGCGTCGCCGCCGCCTTCACCGCCCCGGCGGCCCTGTCGATCATCACCACCACCTTCAAGGAGGGCCACGACCGCAACAAGGCCCTGTCGATCTTCACCGTCTTCGGCGCGACCGGGTACGCCTCCGGCCTCATCGCCTCGGGGCTCCTGACCAGCGTCGACTGGCGCCTGACGTTCTTCGCGCCCGTCGTCGTGACCGCCGGCGTCCTCATCGCCGCGTTCTTTGTGGTGCCGAAGAACGCCGAGCGCGAACGCGGCTCCATCGACTTCCTCGGCTCAGGGACCCTCACCGGCGGGATGCTCGCCGCGGTCTACACCATCGTCACCGTGCCCGAGACCGGCTTCACGCCGCTCACCACGGCCACCACCGCGGCCGCGGTCGTCCTCCTCGGCGCGTTCTTCGTCATCGAGAACAAGGTCGCCCACCCGCTGGTGCGCCTGAGCATCTTCAAGGTCAAGTCGATCGTGCGGGCCAACCTCGCGGCCCTGGCGATCTTCGGGTCCTACATCAGCTTCCAGACGATCGTGTCCCTGTACCTCCAGAACACGCTCCGGTGGGAGCCGATCCAGATGGCGCTCGCCCTGGCCCCGGCCGGCATCATCGTCGCGATCCTGTCGCCGATCGCGGGCCGGTTCATCGACCGCTACGGCACCAGGACGATGATCATCGCCTCGATGGCCGCGTTCGTCCTCGGCTACCTCTGGTTCATCCTGCGCGGCGGCAGCGCCCGGCCGGACTACGCCGTCGACTACCTGCCCGCGTTCCTGCTGCTGGGCCTCGGCTTCGCGATCGGCTTCTCGTCGGTCATGGTCCAGGCCACCGAGGGCATCTCGGACGACGAGCAGGGCCTCGCCTCCGGGCTCGTCCAGACCTCCGGCCAGATCGGCGGCGCGGTCGTCCTCGCGGTCGTCACCGGCCTCATCGCCGGCGGCGCCGCCACCGACATCGCCCAGTACCGGCCCGGCCTGTACCTGGTGACCGCGGTCGCCGCGGTCGGCCTGCTCGCCAGCGCGACCGCACTGCTGGGCCGCCGCACCGCGGTCGAGCCCGCGTAAGGACCCGCACCGGAGGGGCCGCCGTCATCGGACGGCGGCCCCTCCCGCGTTCCCCGGTTCCTCGAGAGGTCCACGCGCCGTTCACTTCACGGCGGTCCTATTTAACGACGGTCCTACTTGACGACAGTGAGGACGGGCCGCAGCCGCCCGTCGCGCAGCGCCCAGGTCGCGTCGGCCCGGGACGCGACCGCCTCGTCGCGCGTGACCACCACGACCGCCGGGCCCCAGTCGTCGACGAGGCCGCGCAGCAGGTCGAGGACCTCGGCGGACTCGTCGGCGCCGAGCGCGCCGGTCGGCTCGTCGGCGAACACCACGTCGGGCCGCGCCGCGAAGGCCCGCGCGACGGCCGCCCGCTGCTGCTGGACGGCGGTCAAGGCGCCGGGCCTGCGGCGCAGCAGGTCCGCGACGCCGGTGCGCTCGGCCAGGAGCCGCAGCCAGGGCCGGTCGGCCTCGGCCCCGGCCAGCCGCAGCGGCAGCTGGAGGTTCTCCTCCACCGTGAGGGACGGCAGCAGGTTGTAGGACTGGAACACGAAGCCGATCCGGCCCTGGCGCAGCAGGGTCCGCTTGGCCTCGCCGAGCCCCGAGACCCGCCGGCCGCCCACGAACGCCTCGCCCGCGGTCGGGTCGTCGAGCCCGGCCGCGCAGTGCAGCAGGGTCGACTTGCCCGAGCCCGCCGCGCCCAGCACCGCGGTGAGGGTCCCGTGCGCGGCCTCGAGGGTGACGCGGTCGAGCACGGTGTGCGCGCCGTCGTAGGTCTTGACGACCTCGCGCAGGCGCAGCGCCGCGGGCCGGTCCGGGGCGGCGAGCAGGTCCTCGCGGGGCGCGGTGAGCGTGCTCATCGGCGCTGCTCCGATCCGGCCTGCTTCCTCGACACGACCGCGCGGACGACGAGCGCGACGGCGCAGCCGGCGGCGATCGCCCCGAACGGGACCGCGATGAGCCACACCCCGACGAGCTGGAGGCCCGTGTTGAGGACGGCCCCGCCGAGGAGGCCGATCCACAGCGCGGCGGTGGTGAGCTTGTAGTGGCCGAGCGCGGCCTGGGGCGGCGGCGTCGGCGCGGTGGCGCGGTACTGGTCGTTCATGGTGTTCCCTCCGGTGGATCGGGTGCCTTCGACGCTACGGCGGACGGCCCCCGCCCCCAATGCAGTCACCTGCCGAATCCGAGGTGAGGCCAGGTGCAGGACCGCGGGTACAGGTAGCTGTAGCGACGACCGGCGCCGCCGCGGGTAGGTTTCTGGGGCGAGCGCACACGACCACCGGGGAGGTGCACATGGCGCAAGGCCGCTTCGAACGCTGGCGGGCCCGGTTCGACGCCCTGCTGCGCCCCGAAGGCGAGGCGACCGACGCCCGCTCGCTCCTGCTCGCGTCCCTGCGCGCCACCGGCTACGGCGCCGTCGGCGCCGCCTACGGCATCATCGCCCTGTACACGCTGCCGCTGCTCCTGCTCACCGCCGTGTTCGCGATGCTGGGCGTCGGCCGCCCGCTCGTGGCCCCGATGATGCAGTGGGTGCGCATCGTCGCCGGCCTGGAGCGCCGCCGCCTGCGCTGGATCGGCCATGAGGTCGAGTCGCCCTACGCGGAGCCGATCGACGAGCCCCCCCGGACGCTCAGGGAGGTCCGGGCCGACCCGAGCGCCCGCCGGGACCTGCTGTGGGTCGCCGCGCACGCCACCTGGGGCCTCGTCATCGGCGCGGTGCTGCTCCAGCTGCCGTTCGTCGCGATCCACGACGTCACCTACCCGGTGTGGTGGGGCCTCGCCGCCACCTCCGACCAGGAGATCCTCAACGGCCTCATCGAGGCCGAGACGCAGACCGCCGCAACCCTCGGCTTCGCCACCGGCATCGCCGCGTTCGTCCTGTGGCTCCTGTTCGCCCCCAAGCTCCTCGACCTCCAGGCCATGCCCGGCGCGCGCCTCCTCGGGCCCGACCGCGAAGTCGACCTCTCCGAGCGCGTCGCCCGCCTCACCGCGACCCGCGCCGCCGCCCTCGACGCGCACGCGGTCGAGCTGCGCCGCATCGAGCGGGCCCTGCACGACGGCGCCCAGAACCGCATCGTCGCCGTCGCCGTCCTCATCGGCGCCGCCCGCCGCGAGGTCTCCCGCGCCCCCGAGCGCGCCGACGAGATCCTCGAACGCGCCCAGACCACCGTCGAGAGCGCGCTCGCCGAACTGCGGGCCGTGGTCCGCTCGATCCTGCCGCCCGTGCTCGAGGACCGCGGCCTCGCCGGGGCCCTCAACGCGCTGGCCTCCGACTGCCCCGTCCCCTGCACGGTGCAGGTCGACGTCGAGGGCCGGTGCCCGGCGAGCGTCGAGGCCACCGCCTACTTCGTCGTCGCCGAGTCCCTCACCAACGTGGCCAAGCACTCACGCGCCGAGCACGCCTCGGTCATGGTGCTGCGCAGGGGGAATACGCTCAGGGTCGTCGTCACCGACGACGGCCGCGGCGGGGCCGACGCCGAGTCCGGGTCCGGGCTCGCCGGGATCAGGCGCCGCGTCGAGGCCCTCGACGGGACGACCGAAGTCAAGAGCCCTCCCGGAGGGCCGACCGAGATCAGAGCGGAGCTGCCATGCGGATCGTGATCGCCGAGGACGACACCCTCCTGCGCGAGGGCCTCAACCTGGTGCTCCAGGGCGAGGGGTTCGAGGTCGTCGCCTCGGTGGGCGGGCCCGAGGCGTTCCTGGCCGCGGTCGAGGAGCACCGGCCCCAGCTCGCGGTCGTGGACGTTCGGATGCCCCCGACGCACACCGACGAGGGCATCAAGGCCGCCGTCGCGGCCCGCCGCGCCCACCCGGGCCTGGCCGTGCTCGTCCTCTCCGCCTATGTGGAGCAGAGCTTCGCGACCGACCTGCTCGCCGACGGCGCCCGCAGCGTCGGATACCTCCTCAAGGAGCGCGTCGGGCGCGTCGACGCGTTCGTGGAGGCCCTGCACCGGGTCGCCGCGGGCGGCACCGCGATCGACCCCGAGGTGGTCGCGCAGCTGTTCGCGCAGCGGCGCGCCGACGACCCGGTCGAGCGGCTCACCCCGCGCGAGAAGGAGGTCCTGTCGGTCATGGCCGAGGGGCTGGGGAACGCGGCGATCGCGCAGCGGCTGTTCATCACCGAGAACGCCGTGCACAAGCACATCCGCAACATCTTCCTCAAGCTCGAGCTGAACCCGGGCGACCGGACCGACCGCCGCGTCGCGGCCGTCCTCCACTACCTCGAGCGCGCCTGAACAGGGCGCCCGTCCTCGAACTAACCCGCGCTGGTCCGAGTCCGCGGCCCTCAAGCCCCGGCCGCAGGGCCGAGACGCCCGAGCCCGCCCGGGCCTAGTCCTCGGCCGCCGACCACATGCCCCGTCGCTCGGCCTTCGCGAGCCGCTCGGCCTTGCGCAGCGTGTCGCCGATCGTCAGCTCCTGGTGCCGCAGGATGTACGTGTGCGCCATGCCCTCGGCGACCGCCAGGACCGCGTAGTTCATGCCGTTCTCCATGACCACGTGCACCAGCAGCCGGTCGTACTGGTCGTACGCCGGGTCGCCCGGGTCGGTGAACAGGTGGACGGTCCGGCCCTCGAGCTTCTTCTTGGCGAACACCTTCGCCTCGGCGCCCCAGTCCTCCTCCTCGCGGTACCCGCCCGACTCGGGGGAGTTGATGCCCATGATCCGCACCCGGACCTTCTCGCCGTCCAGGAACGCGCGGAACGTGTCCCCGTCGACCACCTCGTGGACCTCGACCGTCGCGTAGAAGTCGCCCGGACCTTCCATACTGCCGCCTCCTCGGACCCCGCCCCCGGCGGGCGGACGTCTCGACCCATCCTCGCATTCGACGGCCCGTCATGGGAACCGTCCTCCACGTGCCCCGCTGTGTCAGACTGGTCGGCGTGGAGCAACGACCGAACCGGCGCCCTGGCCGCGCAGGGTCCGCCCAGCGCGACACCGTGCGCATCGGCGGCTCCCCGCGCGGCCCCCGGACCCCCTCGCAGCGCCGCGCCGACGCCGCCCCGGCGCCCAAGCGCGCAGGCGCCCCCCGGCGCCCGCGCGCCCTCCTCGCCTCCGCCCTCGCGACCACCGCCTGGTGCGCCACGGTCGTCTTCACCCCGATCCTGGTGTGCGTCATCCTCGGCTGGTGGCAGGCCGGGGCCCTCGGCTCGGTCGGCTCGGTCGTCGCCGCCGCCGGGGTCGCCTGGCTCTCGGGCCACGGCGTCCCGGTCGACATCGGACCGATGCACCTGAGCGTCCCCCCGCTCGCCCTCACCGCCGTGACCGCCTGGCGCCTCGCCAAGGCCGCCGCCGCGACGACCCGCGCGATCGGCGGCCGCGACGCCGCCGCCGTCCGCGCCGCCGCCGGACTCGTCACCATCCTCTACACCGGACTCGTCGCCGGCGCCGCCGCGCTGTGCACGACCGGGCCGTTCACCGTGGACCTCCTCCCCGCGCTCCTGCACGCCGTGCCCCTGGTCGCCGCCGCGACCGCGTTCGGCGCCGCCCGCGAGGCGGGCGTCCTCCCGTGGGACGGCGCCTCGGTGTGGCTGCGGCGCGGCCTGCGCACCGGCATGATCACCACCGGGGCCCTCCTGGCCTGCGGCGCGGCCGCCACCGGCGTCGCGTTCGCCGTCCGCGGCCCCGTCGTCGCCGACACCCTCCGCGTCTACGGCGCCGAGTCCTGGATCGTCGCCCTCCTGAGCCTGCTCTACCTGCCCAACCTCGCCGTGTGGGCCGCCGCCTACATCGCCGGGCCCGGCTTCGCCGTCGGCGCGGACACCGCCGTCCGGGCCGAACTGGTCGACCTCGGCCCCCTCCCGGCCTTCCCGGTGTTCGCCGCCGTCCCCAACGCGCCCCTCCCGGACCACGCGACCATCCTCATCGGACTGCCGCTGATGCTCGCGGCCGTCTTCGGCGTCGTCCTCACCTACCGCTCCCCGGACCTGCGCGTCCCCCGCGTGATCACCGCCGCCGTCCTCGCCGCCGCGACCGCCGCCGCGGTCCTCGGCCTCCTCGCCTTCCTCTCCGGCGGCGCCGCCGGGACCGACCTCCTCGCCGACCTCGGCCCCGACCCGCTCGCGCTCGCCGGCATCGGCGGCGTCCAGCTCCTCGTCGGCCTCCTCGGCGGCGCCCTCGTCGCCCGCCTGTTCGCCGTGCACCGCCGCGCCGCCGAGGCCGAGCTCGTGCGCAGGGACACGGTGGTCATCCCCGAACCCGCCACCGGCCAGGGCGACGCGTTACCGTAACGAGGTGACCGCTGTGCAAACTTACGGCTCCGCAAGCGGCGCCGTGGCCAGGCTCGTCGTCCTCGTGTCAGGCTCCGGCTCGAACCTCCAGGCCCTCATCGACGCCTGCGCCGACCCCGCCTACGGGGCCCGCGTCGTCGCCGTCGGCGCCGACCGCCACGGCACCTTCGGCGCCGAGCGCGCCGAGCGGGCCGGCATCCCTACGTTCACGCACCGCGTCAAGGACTACGCGACCCGCGACGCCTGGGACGAGGCCCTGACCGCCGAGGTCGCCTCCCACGACCCCGACCTGGTCGTCTCCGCCGGGTTCCTGAAGCTCTGCGGCCCGCGCTTCCTCGCGGCCTTCCCCGGCCGCTACGTCAACACCCACAACTCGCTCCTCCCGGCCTTCCCGGGCATGAACGGCCCCGGCGAGGCCCTCGCCGCGGGCGTCAAACTCGCGGGCGCGACCCTGTTCATCTGCGACTCCGGCGTCGACACCGGCCCGATCGTGGCCCAGTGCGCCGTCCCCGTCGAGGACGACGACACCGTCGACACCCTCACCGAGCGCATCAAGGAGGCCGAGCGCGCCCAACTGGTCGCCTCGGTCGGGCGCATGGTCCAGGGCGGCTGGAAGGTCGAGGGCCGCCGGGTCCGCCTCGGCTAGCATCCGCCGCATGGCCCCGCCCCTCCTCGCCGTCAACGCCCTCGAGACGGCCACCATGGCCGCCGCCACCGCCCTGATCCCCCTGGGACTCCTGGCCGCCTGGGGCCTCGCCGCCCTCCGCGTCCGCCGCGGCGTCCCCGCCCGCACCGCATGGCGCTTCTCGGTGGCCGAGGTCGGCGCGGTCTTCGGGACCCTCCCCTGGCTGTTCCTCGTGCTCACGCCCCGCGGCGGCGACGGCGGCGTCCAGCCCGTCCCCTTCGCCGACCTCGTCGACCTCGCCTCGGCCGACCCGCGGACGATCGTCGAGCAGCTCGTCGGCAACCTCCTCCTGTTCCTCCTCGCCGGGTTCTTCGTCCCGATCCGCCTCCGCGTCGGCCCGTGGGCGGTCCTCCTGGGCGGCGCCCTCGGCGCCGCGCTCGTGGAGGCCGCGCAGTTCGCGTTCGGCACCGGCCGGGTCGCCTCCGTGGACGACGTCCTGCTCAACGCCCTCGGGGCGCTCCTGGGGGCGCTGCTGTCGCGCCGGTGGTGGCGCTCTTCACGCGGCGTCGCCGACTCGCGGTCCGCGACCGCCGTGTTACGCTTCGGGCGTCGCGACTGGCGAGTGACGTCTCTCGAGGTTTCCCGTGGCACGGACCGGGCAGCTCGTTGTTGAGGGGGAACCTTCCGGACGTTCGCAGGTGGAGCACCACCGGGGAGCGGCACTGCTGAACCTGTTACTGCGGTCGAACGCCTGGGCCGCAGTCATTCCACGATCAGGAGCAGTGCATTCATGTCCGAGCGGAAGCGCATCCAGCGAGCCCTCATCTCCGTGTTCGACAAGACCGGCGTCGTCGAACTCGCCGCCGACCTCCACGCCGCGGGCGTCGAACTCGTCTCGACCGGGTCGACCGCCTCAGTGATAGCCGAGGCCGGCATCCCCGTCACCAAGGTCGAGGACCTGACCGGGTTCCCCGAGATCCTCGACGACCGCGTGAAGACCCTCCACCCGAAGGTCCACGCCGGGATGCTCGCCGACGTCCGCCGCGAGTCCCACCGCGCCCAGCTCGACGAGCTCGGCATCGCCGCGTTCGACCTGCTGGTCGGGAACCTCTACCCGTTCGCGGCGACCGTGGCCTCCGGCGCGGGCTTCGACGACGTCGTCGAGAAGATCGACGTCGGCGGCCCCTCGATGGTCCGCGGCGCGGCCAAGAACCACGCGAACGTCGCCGTCGTCGTCGACCCGGCCGACTACTCGTGGATCCGCGACGCCGCCAAGGAGGGCACCACCGCAGAGCAGCGGCTCCGCCTGGCCGCCAAGGCCTTCGCGCACCTCGCCACGTACGACTCGGCCGTCGCCACCTGGCTCGCCGAGCAGACCGCCGGCGAGGGCCTGGGCGACTTCCTGGCCGTGCCGATGGCCAAGGCCGCCGACCTGCGCTACGGCGAGAACCCGCACCAGGACGCCGCCGTGTACAGCGCCCCCGGCGAGGCCGGGCTGGCGCAGGCCGAGCAGCTGCACGGCAAGGCCATGAGCTTCAACAACTACACGGACGCGGACGCCGCCTGGCGGGCCGCGCACGACTTCGCCGAGCCCGCCGTGGCGGTCATCAAGCACGCCAACCCGTGCGGGATCGCCGTGGGCGCGACGATCGCCGAGGCGCACCGCAAGGCCCACGAGTGCGACCCGCTGAGCGCCTTCGGCGGCGTGATCGCCGCGAACGCGGAGGTCGACGCGGAGGCCGCCGCGCAGATCGCCGAGATCTTCACCGAGGTCGTGGTCGCCCCGGCGTTCACCGACGAGGCGGTCGCGATCCTCTCGGCGAAGAAGAACCTCCGCCTCCTGCGCGCGCCCGCGTGGGCGCCCGCGCGGCTGGAGCTGAAGCCGATCTCGGGCGGCGTGCTGGTGCAGCGGCCCGACCGGATCGACGCCGACGGCGACGACCCGGCGAACTGGACGCTCGCCACGGGCGAGGCCGCCGACGAGGCGACCCTCGCGGATCTCGTGTTCGCCTGGCGCGCCGTGCGCTCGGTGAAGTCGAACGCGATCCTCCTGGCGAGCGGCGGCGCCTCCGTCGGAGTCGGCATGGGGCAGGTCAACCGGGTCGACTCGGCGAAGCTCGCGGTCGAGCGGGCGGGCGAGGAGCGCGCCCGCGGCGCGGTCGCCTCGTCGGACGCGTTCTTCCCGTTCCCGGACGGGTTGGAGATCCTGACCGAGGCCGGGGTCAAGGCCGTGGTGCAGCCGGGCGGGTCGGTGCGCGACGAGGCCGTGATCGACGCGGCCAAGCGCGCGGGGATCACCATGTACCTCACGGGGACGCGGCACTTCACGCACTAGTGCGTGAAGCGGCGGCTCAGTACGCACTAGTGCGTGAAGCGGCGGCTCAGTACGCACTGACGAAGGAAGTGCGTGCAGCGGAGCCTCAGCAAGCACGGACGGAGCCGGAGTTCAACGCGGGCCGATGCCGTATTACCGTCCCTGACCCCCACCCACCCGGGGGAGAAGAAGGTATGCGGCCATATTCCGGACCGGGTCCGACAAGAACGGCGGCCCGAGGCCGCCCGGCGCGCGGATCGCACCCGATCGTGTGAGTCGACGCGCCGACGACTCGGATCGCGGGCCGGTCGGCGGGGTTCGCCCCCGCCGACCGGCCCGCTTCGTCATGAGGCCCAGGTCAGGCAGGCGCCGGGCAGGTAGCCCCAGGAGTCGCCGGCGTAGTTGACGCGGGCCCACTGGTCGCCGGTCGCGCCGCACGCGGTGTACGACTCGCCGGGCACCAGCGCGCAGTCGGCGTCGTACGCCTGCCCGGCGGCCACCGATCCGACGGCGTCGCCGACGGCCGGTCCGGCCCACACCGAGCGGTGCTCCTTCGCCACGGCCGAGCAGACCGCGGCGGCCTCGGCGTCGTCGGCCTGCGCGGCGGCGGCGAAACCGGTGGTGAGCGCGGCCGCGGCGGCGAGGGCCGCGAGTGCCGTCATGATTCGTTTCACGATTCACTCCGTTTCTATCGTTACGCGAGGATTGCCCGCGCCACGATGACGCTTTCATGGACGGAGCGGTGCTGTCGAGGGCGGAACGGCGTCGGTCGGGTTTCTTACCCGCGGCGTTCTGACTGTGAGAATTCACAGGTGGAGTGCCCGGTTGCGGGTGGGCATGGATGCTCATTTCACGATAGGTTCATGTCATGATGCAGATGCTCTGTCCGAAATGTCAGAACCCCATGCACCAGTACGAGCGCAACGGCGTGGTCGTGGAGCAGTGCGCCGAATGCAAGGGCATTTTCCTCGACCGCGGTGAACTCGAGCACCTGATGAACTTCGAGAAGTCCTTCCACGCGGGGCCCGCCCCGGCCGCGCCCGCGGGCCCGCCGCCGCGCGAGCCGCGCTATGACGAGCGGCGCGACGACCGGCGGTACGACGACCGCCGCTACGACGACCGCGACCGGCGGGACCACCACTACGACGACCACCGCCGCAAGGACGACTACTACTACAAGAAGAAGAAGCGCAAGAGCGTCTTCGAGGACCTCTTCGACTTCTAGCGGTCGCAGTGTCGCGAGCCGCCGGGCGGAGCCCGGCGGCCGGGACGGTGCGGTCGGGCGCGGGAAATGTGAACGGCGGTTCCGGGGCGAAACGGACATTCGCAGGGTCCCCCGGTTCAACAATGCCCGCCGGGTGTGACAAGCGAATGGATGCCGGGCCGCTCGCTGGAATGTGAACGGCGGTTCCCGGCGAATCGGGCATCCGCAGGGTCCCCCGAATCAACGGTGCCCTGCGGGTACGACGGTTTCCGGCCTGCGGGCCGACCTCGGGCGGGTCGCCCGGCCGCCGGGGGCGGCGCTGTCCGGGCGCCGGCTCAGCCTCCCAGGGGGAAGACCGCTCTCGGGGTCCACGGGACCGGTGCCCCGGTGAGGGTCTCGAAGCTCCAGTCTCCCGCGCTCGGGTGCGTGTACAGGGTGAACGACTCGACCCGGAACTTCGCCTCGAAGCCCGCGAGCGCCGCGAACGCCCTGTCGAGCGCCTCGGTGCCCACGTTCTGCGCCACCGTCACGTGCGGGTGGTAGGGGAACGTCCGCTCCCGCTCGGCCGGCCCCCTGCGGATCGCCGACTCCAGCTGCTCGCACACCGCGATCCCGTCGACCACGGCCACGAACACCACCTCGGTCACCGGCCGGAACGACCCGGTCCCCCGCAGGTGCAGGTCGAACACGGGGCACGCGGCCGCCACCGCGCCCAGGTGGTCCCGGAACCCGTCCAGCGAGGCGGCCGGGATCTCGGTGGGCCCGAGCAGGGTCAGGTGGGCGGGGACGATCTCGCCGAGCGGGTCGCCCGAGCCGATCCGGGCCCCGTCGATCACTTCGCGCCACGGCGAGGGCACCGGTATCGCCACCCCCACCGTGACCACCGGCGCCGCCGCTGCCGCTGCCACTAAAGCGCCACCGGCGGATAGAAGCCGATCCTCTTGTAGGCCTTGGCGATGGTCCGGGCGGCGAGGTGCCGGGCCTTCTCCGCCCCGGCGGTGAGGATCCGGTCGAGTTCGGCCTTGTCGGCCAGGTACTCCCTGGTCTTCGCGGCGATCGGGCCGAGCGCGTCGGCCACGACGTCGGCGAGGTCGCCCTTGAAGTCGCCGTAGCCCTTCCCGGCGTACTCGGCCTCGAGCTTCCCGACGGTGGTCTCGCCGAGGGCGGCGTAGATGTTGAGCAGGTTCGACACGCCGGGCTTGGCGTCCATGTCGTAGCGGACCTCTCCGCCCGAGTCGGTGACGGCGCTCTTGATCTTCTTGCGCATGAGGTTCGGCTCGTCGAGCAGGTAGAGGCAGCCGCGCGGGCTCGTGGAGGACTTCGACATCTTCTTCTCGGGCTCGGCGAGGTCCTTGATCGTCGCGGTCTCCTTGACGATGTAGGGCTCGGGCACGATGAAGGTGTCGCCGTAGGTGCCGTTGAACCGGCCCGCGAGGTCGCGGGAGAGCTCGAGGTGCTGGCGCTGGTCCTCGCCGACGGGGACCTGGTCGGTCTGGTACACCAGGATGTCGGCGGCCATGAGGACCGGGTAGGTGAACAGTCCGACGGTTGTTCGTTCTTGTTTGGCGGACTTGTCCTTGAACTGCGTCATGCGGCTGGCCTCGCCGAAGCCGGTCTCCGTGCCGAGGATCCAGGCGAGCATCGCGTGCTCGGGGACCTGCGACTGGATGAACAGCGTGCACCGCTCGGGGTCCAGGCCCAGGGCGAGCAGCTGCGCGGCGCTGGCGCGTGAGCGCTGGTGCAATACCTTGGGGTCGTGATCGACGGTGATCGCGTGCTGGTCGACGACGCAGTAGAGCGCGTCCGCGGTGTCCTGCATCGCCACCCACTGCCGCAGCGCGCCGAGGTAGTTCCCGAGGTGGAACGAGTCCGAGGTGGGCTGGATCCCTGAGAAGACGCGGGGCTTGCGGTCGGCAGTGGTCATGGACCGATTCTGACATCCGGGCGGAGACGGCGGCCACCCGGTATTGCGGCGACGCCGATCCTGATGTTTAATTGTGTTTGATCTTGAGCGCCATGCGCGTGGACATCGAGGAGGCGTCATGCTGGCGCAGCAGCGACAGAGCCGGATCGCCGAGCGCGTCCACCGCACCGGGGCGGTCCGCGTGGCCGAGCTGGTCGAGGAGTTCGGCGTCTCCGACATGACCATCCGCCGCGACCTCGAGACCCTCGCCGAGCGCGGCCTCGTCGCCAAGGTCCACGGCGGCGCCACCGCCGTCGACTTCGGCTCCACCACCGAGCCCGGCTTCGCCGTCAAGCAGGTCCGCCAGGAGGCCGAGAAGCAGGCCATCGCCGACGCCGCCGCGACCCTCGTGGGCCCCGGCCAGGCCATCGCCCTCTCCGCCGGGACCACCACCTGGACCCTCGCCCACCGGCTCACCGACGTCCCCGACCTCACCGTCGTCACCAACTCCGTGCCCGTCGCCGACGTCTTCTACCGCGCGGGCCGCCCCGACCAGACCGTCATCCTCACCGGCGGCGTCCGCACCCCCTCCGACGCCCTCGTCGGCCCCTTCGCGGTCGCCTCCCTCGAGAAGGTCAACGTCGACACCGTCTTCCTCGGCGTCCACGGCATGTCGACGCGCGCCGGGTTCACCACCCCGAACCTCCTCGAGGCCGAGACCGTGGCCACCCTCGCGGCCAAGGGCCGCCGCCTCGTGGTCGTCGCCGACCACACCAAGTTCGACGTCGTCGGCATCGCCACCATCGCGGCGCTGGGCGACGCCGACGTCATCGTCACCGATTCCCTCCTCGACGAGGAGGCCCGCAGGCACCTCGGGGAGCACGTCGACCAGGTCGTGCTCGCCCCGGTGGCCGACCACGGGACCCGCGACACCACCGAGAAGAGACCATGACCGCGTTCCACACGGAATCGGGCAGCCTCGCCGACGGCCGCCAGATCCTCTACTTCAACACCGCGCCCGACGCCGGGCGGTCGAGCTTCGCCGACAAGCGCGACCTCGGCGGCCGCGTCAGCGCCGGCGAGATCCGCTACGACGTGCTCCGCGACGAGTGGGTCGCCGTCTCGGCCGGGCGCTCCGACCGCCCGATGCTGCCGGTGGCCTGCCCGCTGTGCCCCAGCGGCGGCGAGGAGCTCACCGAGATCCCCGCCCCGGACTACGAGGTCGCGGTCTTCGAGAACCGGTTCCCGAGCTTCGGGGGCTTCGCCGAGCCCGGCCCGCTCGCGCCCGCCGGCGTTCCCGAAGGCATGGAGACCGCGGTCCCGGCGTCCGGGCGCTGCGAGGTCGTCGTCTTCTCCGACGACCACGACTCGTCCCTCGTGGACCTCAGCCCCGAGCGGGTCGCGCTCATCGTGCGGGCCCTCGCCCAGCGCACCGCCGAGCTCTCCGCGCGCGGCGACATCGCCCAGGTCTTCTGCTTCGAGAACCGCGGCGTCGAGGTCGGCGTGACGCTCCACCACCCGCACGGGCAGATCTACGGCTACCCGTACGTCACCCCGCAGACCCGCAAGTACCTGGACGCGAACCGGCGCCACCGCGAGGCCACCGGCCGCGACCTGTTCGACGACGTCATCGAGTCCGAGCGCAACGGCCCGCGCGTCATCGCCGAGAACGGCCACTGGATCGCGTTCACGCCGTACGCCGCGCGCTGGCCCTTCGAGGTCCACCTCTACCCCAAGGCCCGCTTCGCCGACCTGGCCGAGCTGCCCGAGGCGTACATCGACGCGTTCGCGCCGCTCTACCTCGACGTCCTCAAGCGCTGCGACGGTGCGTTTCCCGGGGAGCCGATGCCGTACATGGCAGGCTGGCACCAGGCCCCCGTGGGCGAGGACCGCGAGCTCGGGCGCCTGCGCCTGGAGCTCGTCTCCATCCGCCGCGGGGCGGGCAGAGTGAAGTTCCTGGCCTCCTCGGAGTCCCTCATGGGCGGATGGGTCCACGACCTCGGGCCCGAGGCCTCCGCTGACATTCTCAAAGGAGCAATGTGAAGTACCTCGTCACCGGCGGCGCCGGTTACATCGGTTCGATCGTCGCCACGATGCTGCTCGAGGAGGGCCACGACGTGGTCGTCCTCGACGACTGCTCGACCGGCGCGGCCGAGCGCGTCCCCGCGGGGGCGGTCCTGGTCCGCAAGCCGGTCCAGCAGGCCGCCGACGTCCTCGACGGGACCTTCGACGCCGTGCTGCACTTCGCGGGCCTCATCGCCGCGGGCGAGTCGATGAGCCGCCCCGACCTCTACTGGGAGGCCAACACGGCCGGGACGTTCGCGCTGCTCGACGCGATGCGCGAGGCGAACGTGAAGACCCTCGTGTTTTCGTCGACCGCCGCGGTCTACGGCAACCCGACCGAGGTCCCCATCAAGGAGGAGGCCGCCAAGGCCCCGACCTCCACGTACGGCGCGACGAAGCTCTCCAGCGACATGGCGATCGCCTCCGAGGTCACCGCCTACGGCCTCGCCGCGGTCTCCCTGCGCTACTTCAACGTCGTCGGCGCCTACCGGGACCAGGGCGGGACCTGGCACGGCGAGAACCACGACCCGGAGACCCACATCATCCCGATCAGTTTCGACGCCGCCGCCGGGAAGCGCGAGTCGTTCGGTCTGTTCGGCGACGACTACCCGACCCCGGACGGCACCTGCGTCCGCGACTACATCCACGTCGCCGACCTCGCCGACGCGCACCTGCTCGCCCTCAAGGCCGCCACGGAGGGGGAGCACCGGATCTACAACCTCGGCAACGGCAACGGCTTCTCCAACAAGGAGGTCGTGGCCACCGTCAAGCGGATCACCGGCGTGGACTTCCCGGTCGAGATCGGGCCCCGCCGCCCCGGCGACCCCGCCGAGCTCGTCGCCTCCTCCGAGCGCGCGAAGACCGAGCTGGGCTGGAAGCCCAGCCGCGACAGCCTCGACCGCATGGTCGCCGACGCCTGGGAGTACTACCAGCATGCCCGCCGCTAGCCACGCCGCCGCCGAACCGGCCGACGCGCACGCCGCCGAGCTGGCCGAGGCCGCCGCGGAGTCCTTCCGCTCGGTCTTCGGCGCCGAGCCCGAAGGGGTCTGGGCCGCGCCCGGCCGCGTCAACCTCATCGGCGAGCACACCGACTACAACGACGGCTTCGTGATGCCCTTCGCGCTGCCGTTCTACGCCGCCGCGGCCGTCTCCAAAGCCGAGGCCTGGGAGTTCCACTCCACGTACGGCGGCGGCTCCACCGTCCGCTCCGAGCACCTCGACGGCCCCTCCGGCGGCCGCGTCGACGGCTGGGCCGCCTACCTCGCGGGCGTGGCCTGGGCCCTGGGCGAGAGCGGCTACCCGGTCGGCCCGGTCCGCATCGCGCTCCACTCCGACGTGCCGCACGGCGCGGGCCTGTCCTCCTCGGCGGCGCTCGAGTGCGCGGCCCTGATCGCCCTCGCGGACCTGTACGGCCACCGGATCGATCGCGCCGAGGCCGCCCGCATCGCTCAGTTGGCCGAGAACGAGTACGTCGGCGCGCCCACCGGCGTGCTCGACCAGTCCGCCTCGCTGCTGTGCACCGAGGGCAACGTCATGTTCATGGACTGCCGGGACCTCTCGCGCCGGCAGGTCCCCTTCGACCTCGAGCCGGAGGGCCTGGCGGTGCTCGTCATCGACACGCGGGCCCCGCACCGGCACGCCGACGGCGAGTACGGGGCCCGCCGCGCCGACTGCGAGGAGGCCGCCCGCCGCCTCGGCGTCGGCAGCCTGCGCGACGCCCCGCCCGGCGCCGTGCTCGCCGACGCCCCCGACGGCGACCGGCTCAACCGGCGGATGCGCCACGTCCTCACCGAGAACGAGCGGGTCCTCGCGACCGTCCGCATCCTCGAGGGCGGCACGGTGGCCGGGATCGGCGAGCTGCTCACCGCCTCGCACGCCTCGCTGCGCGACGACTACGAGGTCTCCTCGGTCGAACTCGACGCCGCCGTCGACGCCGCGCTCGGCGCCGGGGCCCTGGGCGCGCGCATGACCGGCGGCGGGTTCGGCGGCAGCGCCATCGCCCTGGTCGAGGCCGCCGCCGCGCCGAAGGTCGAGGCGGCCGTGCTCGAGGCCGCCGCCGCGGCCGGGCTGCCGACGCCGCGCGTGTTCACCGCCCGCGCCGCCGCGGGGGCCCACCGCGTCCGCTGACGGCATGTGACAGAGGCTCCGGTCCGCACGCTCCGGCGAGCCGGGACCGGGGCCTCTGCCATACTCCGGGTCATGGATCTCGTCCACCTGGTGCTCCGCTACCTCCACCTGCTCGGCTTCGCCGCGGTCTTCGGCGGCTGGCTCGTCTCCTGGCTCTCCAAGAAGTACGACTTCAACGCCGCGATGCTCTACGGCATCGCCGTCCAGCTCGCCACCGGCATCGTCCTCTACGGACTCGCCAGTGCCGACGGGGACGCCGACCACGCCAAGCTCGGCGTGAAGTTCCTGTTCGCGCTGCTGCTCGCGGTCATGATCGCCATTCCCGTGTGGAAGAAGCGCGAGAAGGTCGCGGCCGGCCACTTCTGGGCCACCGGCGCCCTCATCGCCGCCACCGCGGGCGTGGCCGTCTTCTGGCAGTGACCCCTCCGGGCCCGCGGGCGCGCCCGTGAAGGATGCGGGCGCAAAGCCGCAATCTCGGTGCAGTACCGACGAAACACCAGTTCACCACTGGTCTCAGTCATAGGATGTTTCGGTAACGAAATCATCAAGGTGAGTGTCAAAGGCCATCGAGTGCGGCCATGATTAGGCGGGTATCGACTTACCCCCTGGGAATTGTCAAAGGAGACCGAGATGGCTGTCAAGCCGTTCAAGCTGGCCCTGGCGGGCTTCTCCGCCGTGGGTCTCGCCGCCCTCGCCGCTTGCGGCGAGGCACCGTCCGACTCGAACGGCGGCGACAACGCCGACGCGTCGTTCCTCGCCTGCATGGTCACCGACTCCGGCGGCGTCGACGACAAGTCGTTCAACGAGTCCTCCTGGGCCGGCATGGAGGCCGCCAAGGAGGAGAACGACGACATCGAGGTCGACTTCAAGGAGTCGGCGTCCGAGACCGACTACGACCCCAACCTCCAGTCCTCGGTCGACGACGGCTGCAACTTCATCGTCGGCGTCGGCGGCCTCATGACCGAGAACGTCGACACCATCGCCACCGCGAACCCGGACATCCCCTTCGCCACGGTCGACGGCTTCTCCGAGGTCGAGAACGTCTACTCGATCCAGTTCGACACCGCCCAGTCGGCCTACCTCGCCGGCTACACGGCCGCCGCCCAGACCCAGACGGGCACCGTCGCCACCTGGGGCGGCATCCAGATCCCGCCGGTGACCATCTTCATGGACGGCTTCGTCGAGGGCGTCGCCAAGCACAACGAGGACAAGGGCACCGACGTGCAGGTCCTCGGCTGGGACGAGGCGGCCCAGACCGGCACCTTCATCAACGGCTTCGAGGACGTCGCCGCCGGCAAGAGCACCTCGGACACGTTCATCACCCAGGGCGCGGACATCCTCTTCCCGGTCGCCGGCCCCGCGGGCATCGGCGCGCTGACCGCCGCCTCGGAGAACGAGGACGTCTCGGCGATCTGGGTCGACACCGACGGCTTCGTGTCCACCGAGTACGGCGCCGAGATCATCACCTCGGCCGAGAAGGGCCTCGCCACGGCCGTCAAGGACGCGGTGCTCGCCGCCTACGACGCCGCCAACGGCGGGGAGGCCATCTCGGGCTCCTACGTGGGCACCCTCGAGAACGGCGGCGTCTCGCTCGCCCCGTTCCACGACTTCGAGGACGCCGTCTCCGACGAGACCAAGGCCGAGCTGGACGCGCTGACCCAGCAGATCATCGACGGCGAGATCGTCGTCGAGTCCCCGGCCAGCCCGACCGCGTCGTAAGCCGGCCCCGGCCGAGACCGAACTGCAAAAGGGACGTGCATTGCGACTCGAACTGAAGGGCCTGACGAAGAAGTTCGGCTCGTTCACCGCGGACGACGACATCGACCTCGTGGTCGAGCCCGGCCAGATCCACGCCGTCCTCGGCGAGAACGGCGCGGGCAAGTCGACGCTCATGAACATGCTCTACGGGATCCTGCGGCCCACCAGCGGCGAGATCCTCATCGACGGGGAGCCGGCCTCCTTCTCGGGACCCGGCGACGCGATCGCCGCCGGGATCGGGATGGTGCACCAGCACTTCAAGCTCGTCGGGCCCTTCAGCGTCGCCGACAACGTCCAGCTGGGCCGAGAGCACACCCGCGGCGCGGGCGTGCTCTCGGCCAAGGCCGCGCGCCGGGCCGTCCTGGACGTCTCCGAGCAGTACGGCCTGGCCCTGGACCCCGACGCGGTCTGCGAGGACCTGCCCGTCGGCGTCCAGCAGCGCGTCGAGATCGTCAAGGCCCTCTCGGGCCCCAAGACCGAGCTGCTCATCCTCGACGAGCCCACGGCGGTGCTCACGCCCGCCGAGATCACCGAGCTGCTCCAGATCATGCGCAACCTCGCCGAGGCCGGGACGTCGATCCTGTTCATCTCGCACAAGCTCAAAGAGGTCCAGGCCGTCGCCGACACCATCACCGTGATCCGGCGCGGCAAGGTGGTCGCCGAGCTGGAGCCGACCGCCTCGGAGTCCGAGATGGCCTCCGCGATGGTCGGGCGCGCCGTGTCCCTCCAGGTCGACAAGACCCCGGCCGAGCCCGGCGAGGCCCGCCTCGAGGTCGAGGGCCTCACCGTCGTCTCCGACGCCGGCGTCAAGGTCGTCGACGGCCTCGACCTGACCGTCCGCGCCGGCGAGATCGTCGGCCTCGCGGGCGTCGAGGGCAACGGCCAGACCGAACTGGCCCGCGCCGTCCTCGGCCTCGTCAAGCCCGACGCGGGCCGCATCGCGATCGACGGCCGCGACGCCCACGGGCGCTCGCCCGCCAGGCGCATCGCCGACGGCCTCGGCTACATCCCCGAGGACCGCGGCCGCGACGGCCTCGTCTCGGAGTTCTCGGTCGCCGAGAACCTCGTCCTCAACCAGTACAAGGACGCCCCCTACGCCAAGGGCGGCGTCGTCGACGCGGGCGCCGTCCACCGGCGGGCCGTCGACTCGATCGCCGAGTTCGACATCCGCACCCAGTCCCCGGACGAGTCCGCCTCGTCGCTGTCGGGCGGCAACCAGCAGAAGGTCATCATCGCCCGCGAGTTCTCCCGGCCCCGCCGGTTCCTCGTCGCGGCGCAGCCGACCCGCGGCGTGGACGTCGGCGCGACCGAGTTCATCCACTCCCGCCTCGTCTCCGAGCGCGACACCGGCACCGGGGTCCTCCTCATCTCGTCCGAACTGGACGAGATCTACGCGCTCGCCGACCGCATCGCCGTGATCTACAACGGCCGCATCGTCGGCGAGGTCGACCCGGGCACCCCCCGCGACGTCATCGGCCGCCTCATGGTCGGCGCCGACGCCGCCGCCGCGGAAGCCGGACCCGAGACCGGCACCGATGCCGGGACCGGCAGCGACATCGAGACCAGCACCGGTATTGAGACCAGCACCGGTATTGAGACCAGCACCGACGAGGACGCCAATGGAGGTGACCGTTGAGCACGGAGACCAAGTCCCCGGCCCCCGAGCAGCCTGAAGCGGCCGCGGCCCCCGAGCCGAAGCCGAACTTCATGCGGCTCTTCGGCCGCTACCTGACCGAGGCGAACTCGGTCATGGTGACGGTCTACTCGCTGCTGCTGGCCTTCCTCATCGGCGCGATCCTCCTCATCGTCTCCGACGAGTACACCCGCTCCACCTACTCCTACTTCTTCGCCCGCCCCCAGGACGCCCTCTCCGCCTCCTGGTACCTCGTGCGCGACTCCTACCTGGCCCTGTTCGAGGGCGCGATCCTCAACCTCAACACCCTCGACCGGTTCGCGGCCGGCACCGCCGACTTCGGCGACGTCCTGCGCCCCCTCTCGGAGACGCTCACCTACGCGACCCCGCTGATCTTCACCGGCCTCGCCGTCGGCCTCGCCTTCCGAGCGGGCCTGTTCAACATCGGCGCCCAGGGCCAGATGATCTTCGGCATGATGGGCGCGCTCATCGTCGGCTTCAGCCTGAACCTGCCCGCCGCGATCCACCTGCCCCTGGCGGTCATCGCCGGCGCGGTCGCGGGCGGCCTCTTCGGCGCCGTCCCCGGCGTCCTCAAGGCCACCACCGGCGCGCACGAGGTCATCTCCTCGATCATGCTGAACAACATCGCCGCGCTGTTCCTGGTGTGGGCCATCGGCACCGACTTCCTCCACTCGGAGACCAAGCCCGACCTGGTCACCAAGCCGGTCGAGGACTCCGCCGTCATGCCGACCCTCCTGTCCTCGCTCAACTCGTCCCTGCGCGTCAACTTCTCGCTGGTCGTCGGCATCGCCGCCGCCGTCTTCGTGTGGTGGCTGCTGTCGAAGTCCACCTTCGGGTTCCGCATCCGCGCCGTCGGCTTCAACGAGCACGCCTCGGCCACCGCGGGCATGCGCATCGGCTCGACCTACTCGACCACGATGGCCGCCGCGGGCGCCCTCGCCGGCCTCGCCGGCGCGGCCCTGTCCCTCGGCGTCGGCTCGGGCGGCATCACCACCAACACCGCCCTCGAGTACGGCTTCGACGGCATCACCGTCGCGCTCCTGGGCCGCGCCAACCCCGGCGGCATCGTCGCCGCGGCGCTCCTGTTCGGCGCGCTCAAGGCCGGGGCCCTGTCGGCCCAGCCCGACGTGCCCGTGGACATCTCGACCCTGCTCCAGGCGATCATCGTGCTCTTCATCGCCGCCCCCGCACTGGTCAAGGCGATCCTGCACCTGCGCACCCCGCGCGGCGGCCTGGTCACCCTCGAAGCGAAAGGCTGGTGAGCCCCATGGCAGTGGACACCATGGAAGCGCCCGCGCTGGTCGACGACCGCGCACCGGCCCGCCACCTCAAGGCCGGCGTCGTCTACGCCGCCCTCGGCCTGCTCCTGGTCGTGCTCGCGCTCACCGCGCTCGACGGGGACCGCACCACCACCGTCGCCTTCGACAGGACCCTCGCCGACGCCGACTGGGCCCTGCCCACGTTGGGCGCGGTCATCGCCCTCGGCGCCGTCACCGCCGCCGCGGGCGCGTGGATGATCGCCGGCCTCGCGCACCGCTGGTTCAAGCTCGCCTCGGTCGCGGCCGTGACGGCGTTCGTGCTCGCGCTGCTCGTCTGGTCCTACTCCCAGCCGGGCACGGTCTTCCGGGCCGAGTCGATCCTCGCCGGGGCCCTGTTCCTGTCGCTCCCCTACATGTTCGGCGCCCTCTCGGGCGTCGTGTGCGAGCGCTCGGGCGTCATCAACATCGGCATCGAGGGCCAGTTCCTCATGGGCGCCTTCACCGGCGTCCTGGTCGCCAACATCACCGGGAACGTCTACGCGGGCATGGTCGGCGCGATGCTCGCCGGGGCGCTCTCCACGATGCTCCTCGCGCTGCTGGCCACCAAGTACCAGGTCAACCAGGTCGTCGTCGGCGTCATCCTCAACCTGCTCGCGCTCGGCTTCACCAGCTTCATGTACGACCAGCTGAAGAAGGCCGACGGGCTCAACGACGCGTTCTCGATCCCGACGATCTCCTGGGGCCCGCTCGCGGACATCCCCGTGCTCGGCCCGGTCCTGTTCCAGCAGAAGCTGTTCGTGTACGTCGGCCTCGTACTCGTGGCCGCCGTCTGGTTCCTGCTGTACCGCACCCGCTGGGGCCTGCGCACCCGCGCGGTGGGCGAGCACCCGGCGGCGGCGGACTCCATGGGCGTCGACGTCAACCGGCTGCGGTTCTGGAACGTCACGGCTGCGGGCCTCATCGCCGGGTTCGGCGGCGCCTGGTTCACCATCGCGAACTCCCTGGCGTTCAGCAAGAACATGACCGCCGGGCTCGGGTTCGTGGCGCTCGCCGTCATGATCGTGGGCCGCTGGAACCCCCTCGGGGTCCTCGCGGGCGCGCTCATCTTCGGCTTCACCACGCAGGTCGCCCGCGACCTCGACGCCTCCGGTTCGTCCCTCGTCCCCGGCGAGTTCCTCCAGATGCTCCCGTACGCGGTCACGCTCGTGGTCGTCGCCGGGCTCATCGGCAGGGCCAAGGCCCCCGCGGCCGACGGCGTGCCCTACAACCCGGGGGACAAGTGACGATGGCCGACATCGACTGGGACCTGCTGCGCGGCGAGGCCCGCGCGGCGATGCGCCGCGCGTACGTCCCCTACTCGAAGTACCCGGTGGGCGTCGCCGGGCTCGTCGACGACGGCCGGATCGTCTCGGGCTGCAACGTCGAGAACGCCTCCTACGGGCTGACCCTGTGCGCCGAGTGCGGCATGGTCTCCCAGCTCGCCAACACCGGCGGCGGGCGCCTGCTCGCCGTCGCCTGCGTCGACGGCGCGGGCGAACCCCTCACCCCCTGCGGCCGCTGCCGCCAGCTGCTCTTCGAGCACGGCGGACCGGACTGCCTCGTGGACGAATCGCCCGGGCCGACCACCGTGGGGGCCCTGCTCCCCGGCGCGTTCGGGCCCGACCACCTGGCGCAGGATTGAACCGCGCCCCGGGACCGGGGCGCCCCGCATCGCTAGTGAGGGAACGCCAATGATCACCGCTGTCGACGTCATCCGCACCAAACGGGACGGCGGCGAACTCTCGACCGCCCAGATCGACTGGGTCATCGACGCCTATACGAAGGGCGCCGTGGCCGACGAGCAGATGTCCGCCCTCGCGATGGCGATCTTCCTCAACGGAGCGAAGCCGCGCGAGATCGCCGACTGGACCGCCGCGATGATCCGCTCGGGGATCACGCTCGACCTCTCGTCCGTGGGCAAGCGCTGCGTGGACAAGCACTCCACCGGCGGCGTGGGCGACAAGATCACCCTGCCGCTGGCCCCGCTCGTCGCCGTCTTCGACGTCGCGGTCCCGCAGCTGTCGGGCCGCGGACTCGGGCACACCGGCGGGACGCTCGACAAGCTCGAGTCGATCCCCGGCTTCCAGGTCGACATGACCGAGGCCCAGGTCCTGGAGCAGCTCAAGGAGATCGGCGCGGTCATCTGCGCCGCCACCGGCGACCTCGCCCCCGCCGACAAGAAGCTGTACGCCCTGCGCGACATCACCTCCACCGTGGAGGCGATCCCGCTGATCGCGTCCTCGATCATGTGCAAGAAGATCGCCGAGGGCGCCGACGCGATCGTGCTCGACGTCAAGGTCGGCTCGGGCGCGTTCATGAAGGAGTTCGGACAGGCCCGCGAACTGGCCGAGACCATGGTGCGCCTCGGCGCCGACCACGGCGTCGACACCCGCGCGCTCCTGACCGACATGTCGGTCCCGCTGGGCCGCACCGCGGGCAACGCCCTGGAGGTGCGCGAGTCCGTCGAGGTCCTCGCCGGGGGCGGCCCCGAGGACGTCGTGGAGCTGACCGTGGCCCTCGCGAAGGAGATGCTCGCGGCCGCGGGCAAGCCCGACGCCGACCCCGCGGCGGCCCTGAACGACGGCCGCGCGATGGACGTGTGGCGCAGGATGGTCGCCGCCCAGGGCGGCGACGCCGACGCCGAGCTCCCCCTCGCCCGCGAGACCGAGGAGGTCACCGCGGACGCCGACGGCTTCGTGTCCGAGATGGACGCCTACGCGGTCGGCGTCGCGGCCTGGCGCCTCGGCGCGGGCCGCGAGCGCCAGGGCCAGCCGGTCCAGGCGGGCGCGGGCGTCGAGATCCTCAAGGCCGTGGGCGAACCGGTCAAGGCCGGGGAGGCGGTCCTGCGCCTGCACACCGACACCCCCGAGCGCTTCGCGGCCGCGAAGGAGACCCTCGAAGGGCAGTGGTCAGTGGGCGCCGAGCCCGCCGAGCGCGGCCCGATCGTCCTCGACCGCGTCACCGCATAAGGCGCGCGACGGCGCCGGGACCGGGTCCGGTCGGTGCGGCGGTGGCCGGGCCGGTCGCCGCCGGGCTCGGCCGGGCGCCCTCCCGGCAGTACCGCTCCGTCCGTGAACGCCACGGAAGCAACCACTTTCGTGCGCATCGCGTGTTGTCCAAGTCGGACTCCCTCATCATCGCCTGTTGGCGGACGACGACTGCCACGACAGCACACGACTGGACAAGGAGCCCCATGCACTCCGCACCCTCTTCGGGCACGCGTGTCAACGCACGCCTGGCGGCAGCGGTCGTCGCCGGCCTGGCCGCCACCGCGGGCCTCGCGGCGCCGGCCGTCGCCCAGGACGCCGATCCCCACCACCCCTACCTGCTCGGCGACGTCGTCGTCACCGAAGCGCCGCAAGGGACCACCGTCGCGGTCACACCGACGTTCCTCCAGGAGCGCGGTCTCGACCCGGACACCGCGGCGGTGGTGGTCGAGTTCGACGATTCGGTCGCGCGGCTCGGTTCCCGCTACATCGGCGCCGAAGCGGTCGCCGACTACGACAACTGCGCCGACACCGCCGTCGGCCAGGTCGGCGGCATCGTATGCGTGATCACCGATGTCGCGGACCAGGTCGGAACGGCGCTGACGCTCACCGATCCGATCGGCTATGAGATCCTCGCGCAGGCGCCCGGCCCGTATGACGTCTGCCGGTGCGCCTACCGTGTCGCCACGGTCGACGCCGCGACGCTTCAGGCCGAGTACGGCGGGGTGACCTGGGACCCGGCGTCCCAGAACCTCCTGGGGATCGAGGCCGCCGACGCATGGGACCCCTCGGCGGGCACGGCCGGCACCGTCACGCTGGTCACCGCGGCGAACCCGTACGACCTCAAGGTCACCGGCAACAACACCTTCGGCGGGGCGGTCGGCGACCTGTACACCGCGCCGGTCTGGTTCGGCAACGACGGCCCGGCCCTCGGCCTCGACATGTCCTTCGACGACCAGGGCTCCTACGTGATCCGAGGGCGGATGCCCGACGGGATCGAGCTGGCGAGCCTCGACGACGCCCCCTACTGGAACTGCGTCGACGAGGCCGCACTGGGAGAGGAGTACGACCGGGCCGAGGACACGGTCCTTGATCGCTTCGACTTCGTCTGCTACGCCGAGTCGATCCGATCGCGGACCCAGTTCTCGTTCGGCATCCGCATCGTGGGCGGCTCGGGCGAGCAGGGCATGATCGAAGTCGCGCCCGCGTACACCAGCCCCTATGCGGACTCCCTCGACGCCGACTCGTCGAACGACGTCATGCCGTTCATCAACGCGCTGCCGCCTGCCGGGGCCGGAGGCGACGGCGACTAGACGCGGGCGCGCACCGGTGACAACGGGCGGCCCCGCTTCGGCGGGGCCGCCCGCCGCTCGTCTTCGGGCCTCAGCGGTCGGCGCGTTCGGCGAGCCAGCCGGCCATGGCGCGGACGCCGTGGCCGATCGCCCGCTCGTCGGGGTCGAAGGTCCCGAAGTGCGGATAGGAGGTCGCGATCCCGGCGCCGGGCGCCTCGACGCCCAGGAACGTGAAGGTGCCGGGGATCCGGTCGAGGAACAGCGCGAAGTCCTCCCCGCTGAACGGGATCGACGCGTGCATCACGGCGACCGACTCCGGCCCCAGGGCACGCTTCAGGTGCCGTCTGAGCGCGTGGGCCTCCCGCTCGGGGCAGACCATCGCCGGGAACGGGTCGGCCGGGAAGTCCACGACCGCGTCGCCGTAGGCGGCGGCGATCCGGTCGACGTCCGCCCGGACGTCGGTGTACCGCTCCTCGGGCCAGCACCGCGAGGACACCTCCACCGTGACGCGGCCGGCGTCGTCGGGCTCGCCGACGCGGGCCCGGATGTTGACGAACTCGGCGAGCGGGCCGTCGGGGACCTGGACGTCGGCGATGAGCCGCTCCAGGTCGGCGGGGCCCTGCGGCTGCGACACCGTCGCGAGCGCGCCGATCTCGGCGGCGAGGCGCGCCGCCCGCCCGGCCGCGTCGGCACCGGCGACCGCGACCGAGCCGCGGTCCTGGCCCGGGAGGCCGACGCCGGGATTGACCGCGAACGCGCCCACCGGGAAGGGCCCGCAGTGCAGCGCGTGGATCTCCTCGGGGCAGGCCAGGTCCAGCGCCCCGTCCTCGATCATGGCCCGGGCCCCCTCCAGGGACTCCTCGGCGGGCTGGAAGACGGACACGACGGTGCCGCGCAGGCGACGGCGCAGGCGCGCGAGCACCTGCGCGACGCCGACGCCGATGGCGGTGTGCAGGTCGTGGCCGCAGAGGTGGGCCGGGGCGGCGGTGCCGTCGATCTGGTCCTGGACGGGGACGGCGTCCATGTCGGCCCGGTAGGCGACGGTGCGCCCGCGCCCGCGTCCTCTGAGGACGCCGACGACGCCGTGGCCGCCGACGCCGGTGGTCACCTCCAGTCCGGCCGCGGCGAGTCGCTCGGCGACGATCCCGGCGGTGCGCTCCTCTTCGCCGGGGCCCTCGGGATGGGCGTGCAGGTCGCGCCGGAGCGCGATGAGATCGTCCTCGAGTCCGGCGGCGACGCCGTCGATCGCCTCGGCGCTCATGCGGTTCGCTTCAGCGTGCGCGGGCGCGGGCGCGGATGCGGCGGCGCCGGCCACGGCGGCGCCGAGCACGGCGCGGCGGGTGACGGACGCGGTGCGGCGGGACATGCTTCCTCCAGAAGGCGGCGGTGCCGGAGACGGACGTCCCCTCATTCTGTTTCGGCGAGGACCGCGGGCGCAGTCATGCCAGCCCCCGCATCCGCCCTGGGGCAGACCCCCGCCGCGGCGGCTCCTCCCGGTCGCCGGAGGAGCCCGTCGCCGTTGCAGGGCATGACTTCTGGCAGATGCCCTCGCGCCCCGCGCGGTCTACGCTGGAGGCGGCCACCGCTCCGACGACCCGAGGGGGACCCCGTATGCGCCTGTCCACCAGGAGGCTCCTGCTGCTCGGCGCCGCCGCCGGGCCGCTGTTCCTCGTCGCGTCCACGGTCCAGAGCCTGCTGCGCGCCGACTACGACCTCGTCCGCCACCCGATCAGCTCCCTGTCGATCGGCGGCCCCGGCTGGGTGCAGGACGCGAACTTCATGGTGACCGGGCTGCTGACCGTCGCCCTCGCGCTCGGCGCCCGCCGGGTGCTCGCCCCCGGCCGCGGCTCCCTCTGGGGCCCGGTCCTGCTGGCCGCGTGGGGCGTCGGCCTCATCGGCGCGGGGGCGTTCGAGTCCGACCCGGTGAGCGGCTTCCCGCCCGGCACCCCCGAGCAGATCACCGACTACACGGCGGCGGGCTTCCTCCACGACCTGTTCTCGATGCTCGGCTTCGCCTGCCTCATGGCCGCGGGGCTGGTCCTCGCGGTCCGCTTCGCGCGGACCTCATGGCCCTGGGCGGTCTACACCGTCCTCACGGTCCTGGGCTTCGGCGTCCTCATGGGCCTGGCGAGCGCCGCGTTCGGCCAGTCCGCGGCGTTCGTCGACTACGGCGGCTTCTACCAGCGGGCCGCGCTCCTGGTCGGGTTCGCGTGGACGACCGCCCTCGCCCTGCGCCTGCTCCGGGCCGACACCGAGACGTCATAGGCCCGGGGGAATCATCGGGCGCCGCGATCGGTTGACGCCCGGTATGAGCATCATCGGATTCATCGGCAGCGGCAACATCGGAGGCACCCTCGCGCGCATGGCGGTGGCGGCGGGGCACGACGTGGTCCTCAGCAACCGGCGCGGCCCGGACTCCCTGGCCGGGCTCGTGGCGGAACTGGGCCCCAACGCCCGCGCGGCGACCCCGGCCGAGGCGGCCGAGGCGGGCGACCTCGTCGTGGTCACCGTCCCGCTGCACGCCTACCGGGCCGTCCCGGTCGCGGAGCTGCGCGGGAAGGTCGTCATCGACACGGACAACTACTACCCGGACCGCGACGGCCGGATCGCCGAGCTCGACGACGAGTCCACCACCACCAGCGAGCTGCTCCAGGCCCACCTGCCGGAGTCGCGCGTCGTCAAGGCCTTCAACAACATCTTCTTCAAGCACCTCCCCGTGCTCGCCCGGCCGGGCGGCGACCCCGAGCGCTCGGCGCTGGCCGTCGCGGGCGACGACGAGGCCGCCAAGCGGGCCGCGGCCGCGTTCATCGACTCGATCGGCTACGACGTCCACGACGTCGGCCCGCTCGCCGAGGGCTGGCGCTACCAGCGCGACACCGCGGCGTACGTGCCGTACTTCGGCTCCGCGCCGACCGGCGGTCCCGACTTCGCGGCCGCGCCGCGCCGGGTCACCGCCGACCGGCTCGAGGAGCTGCTCCGGGCCGCGAAGCGCTACCGCGACATGTGACGAGACCTGCGGACGCACCGGAGGGCCGGCGCCCGAGGCGCCGGCCCTCCTTCCTCATCACTGGGCTATGCGGCCAGGAACGCGGTGTTGAGCAACAGGTTCGGGCTCCCGTTGACTCCGGACACGGCGTCGGCGACGGCGCCCCCGGTCAGGGCCGCGGCGACCTCGTCCGGGGTGGCGTCGGGGTTGGCCTCGAGGTAGAGCGCGGCCACGCCCGCGACGTGCGGGGTCGCCATCGAGGTGCCGGAGATGGTGTTCTCGGCGTCCACGGCGTCGATCCACGCGGAGGTGATGCCCACGCCCGGCGCCAGGATGTCGACGCACTCGCCGAAGTTGGAGAACGAGGCGGCGGCGTCGTCCTCGTCGGTGGCGCCCACGGTGATCGCGCTCGGCTCCGAGCCGGGGGAGACGTTGCACGCCTCCTGGCCCTCGTTGCCCGCGGCGATCGCGAAGGTCACGCCCGAGTCGACCGCTGCGGCGATCGCGTCGTTGAGCGCCTGGCTGAAGGAGCCGCCGAGGCTCATGTTGGCCACGGCCGGGCCGGTGGCGTTGGCGGCGACCCAGTCGATGCCGCCGATGATCGCCGAGTACGAGCCCGAGCCCTGGCAGTCGAGGACGCGGACGGCGCGGACGGTGACGTCCTTGGCGAGGCCGTACGTGGTGCCGCCGATGGTCCCGGCGACGTGGGTGCCGTGGCCGTGGCAGTCCGCCGGGTCGGCGTCGTCGTCGATGAAGTCGTAGCCCTCGCCGATGCGGCCGGTGAACTCCTGGTGCTCGGTGTTCAGGCCCGTGTCGAGGATGAACGCCTCGACGCCCGCGCCGGACTGCGTGTACTCGTAGGCCGCGTCGAGCGGGAGCGCGTCCTGGTCCACGCGGTCGAGGCCCCACGAGGGCGGGTCGGCCTGGACCTCGGCGACGTGCGCCCACTGGTCCTGCTCGACGTAGGCCACGGCGTCGTCGGCGGCCAGTTCGAGCGCCTCGGCCTCGGTCATCTCGGCGACGTAGCCGTCGACGAGGCCGAGGGTGTCCTCGACCTGGACGTCCACGCCGAGGTCGTCGGCGAGCGCATTGAGTCCCTCGGGGGCGGCGTCGTCGAGGACGACGATGTACGAGCCTTCGATGGCGTCGGGGGAGTCGGCGCCGATGATGAGGTCCGCGGCGTCCGCGGGCTCGTCGGCCGAGGCGAACGCGGTGGCCGCGATGAGCGAGCCTCCGGCGGCCGCGGCGGCGACTGCTATCGCGGTCGCCGTGCGCAACCGCCCTTTCGTTCCTGCCTTTGACACAGGAGCACTCCTTCTGTCGTCCCCCGGGGGTTTCGCGGTGCTTGGGCCGCGGCCGCCCCGGGGCGGGTGGTGGTTCGGGCCCGGTGCGCCGAGGCGGGGGGCGGGCCCGGGTCCGCTGCCGAGGGGGTCGGCGGCGGACCGTGCCGGCCGCCCGGTCCGTGGGCGGACGGGCGGCCTGGGATCGACGGGGTCCGGTGGCCCGGACCGGCGCGGATCGGACCTCGCGGTCCGGTCCGGCGCGGACCGGGCCGGGTGGCCCGGCCCGCATCACCCGTCCGGGCCCAGCGGCCTTTGACGGGCCGTCAGACCCTGTGAGGAGCCTAACTGTTAGAACAAAACGTGTAAAGGCCCTGTATTGGATGAACCGATCACTGAATGTCAAATCCTGCGAAAGGTCCAAAACGGACTGAACGTCCGAGGCCCCGCGCTCGATGAGCGCGGGGCCTCGGACGGTGAGGGCCGGGCGGCCGGTGCGGGGACCGCGGGCGGGGCTCCGCCCGCGGTCGTACTTCATGCGGGTGTCAGAGCTCCAGCGACCAGCCGTTCAGCGTGCCGCGGTCGCCCGCGTAGGCGTCGACCACGCGCAGCGTCCAAGTGCCGCTTGCGGTCTCGTTCGACAGGTTCACCGGGTAGGTCGCGACGACGTCGTCGCCCGAGTCGAACCCGGAGGCCTTCAGCCGGTAGCTGGTGCCGTCGGGGGCGATCAGGTAGATCGCGAGGTCGCCGCGGTAGGTGTGGGTGATGTCCACCGAGACGGCGCTGTTGCTGCGGGCGGTGCCGTCGCAGGCGACGGCGAGGGTCGACTCGACGGTGGCCCGGTCGGGGATCGCGACGGCCGCCGAGCTGGCCGCGGCGCAGTCGCCCGGCTCGCCCGGGTCGGACCCGCCGTCCTCGGTCCCGGTGTACAGCAGCAGGTTCGGACTGCCCTGGACGTCCGAGACGCGGTCGGCGGCGGCGTTGCCGGTGACCCACGCGGCGACCTCGTCGGTGGTCGCGTCCGGGTTCAGTCCGAGGTGGACGGCGACGGCGCCCGCCACGTGCGGCGAGGCCATCGAGGTGCCCGAGATGGTGTTGGTGGCCGAGTTCGAGCCGATCCAGGCCGAGGTGATGCCCACGCCGGGCGCGAACACGTCGACGCACGAGCCGTAGTTGGAGAAGTAGGCGCGGGTGTCGCCGTCGTCGCTGGCGGCCACGGTGATCGCGGACGGCGCGGAGGCGGGGGAGACGTTGCAGGCGTTCTGGTCCTCGTTCCCGGCCGCGACCGCGAAGTCCACCCCGGCGTCCACTGCGGACTCGACGGCGGCGTTGAGCGAGGAGGAGTAGCCGCCCCCGAGGCTCATGTTCGCCACGGCCGGCTCGATCGCATTGGCCGCGACCCAGTCGATGCCGTCGATGACCCCGGCGGTGGTGCCCGAGCCGCTGTTGTCGAGGACGCGGACGCCGTGGAGGGTCACCTCCTTCGCGACGCCGTAGGTGGTGCCGCCGACGGTTCCGGCGACGTGGGTGCCGTGGCCGTTGCCGTCCTGCGGGGTCGCGTCGTTCTGGACGAAGTCGTACCCGTTGCCGACGCGCCCGGTGAACTCGCCGTGCGAGGCGTTGATGCCGGTGTCCACGATGTAGGCGTGGACGCCCGAGCCGTCGCCGAGGTACTCGTAGTCGCCGTCCAGCGGCAGGTCGAGCTGGTCGATGCGGTCGAGGCCCCAGGTGGCGCCGGTCTGGACGTCGCTGATCGAGACGACGGCGTTCTGCTCGACGAAGGCCACGCCGTCGGCGGTGGACAGTTCGAGCGCTTCGGCCTCGGTGGCCTCGACGAGGACGGCCTCGACCTCGTCGTAGCCGTCGATGACCGCGGCGCCCGCGTCGCCGGCGATCGCGTCGGCGTCGCGGTAGGCGGCGCCGTCGTCCATGACGACGATGTACTCGCCGTCGACGGCGTCGGGGGACGCGGCGCCGCGGATCTCGCCGACCGGGTCGGCGTGCGCGGCGAGGCCGCTGAAGGTGATCATGCCGACGGCGGTGGCGCCCGCCAGCGAGGCGGCCGCCAATCGTCGGACGGAACGGTGCGAGACGGTCATAGGGGGGTACTCCCTCTCGGTTCATCCGCCTGGCGCCCAATGCGGATGCACGGGGCGCACCGGGGCGGAGGTCGCGGTTCGGTGGAACCGGGCCTTTCGGGCTTTCACACCGAGGTTAGGGAAATCACAATGCAATGTGAAGACCCTGGAAGAGGTGGGTGAATCAGTGAATGAAGGACTTGTTACCAACAAGTATGGAAGCGCTCGTCCACGGTACAATGCTCCGCCTCGACCAGCCGGTCGACCGTCCGGGAGGGACGGAGCCCGCCGGCGGGGCGGGGCCCGGGCCCCGCCCCGCCCCACGTCGCGGTCTCACCCGAGTCGCATGGATCCCCTACCATCGGTAAGGGACAGCCCCATTCGACGGGAGGCCCATGACCGAGCCCGCCTCGCGAGCAGCGGCCCCCGCGAAGCGCGGGCGCCTGCGCAAGGCGGTCTCCAAGGGCATGCTGACCCTCGGCCCGTCGGTCCTGCTGGTCACCGTCTTCTGGGAGCAGGTGCGCGACCGCATCCCGATGAGCGCCCCGGCCCTGAGCGGCTCGGCGGCGCTGCTGATCCTGCTCGGCTTCCTCGGCCTGCTGAGCGAGGAGGTCGGGCGGCGCTGGGCGAAGCGCGCGGCCGGGAAGGTCGACCCGCACCGGCTGCTGTGGCTCGCCCGGCAGCGGCGGCTCTACATCGCGCAGCTGGCCGAGCACGTCGCCGAAGTCCAGCTGTACGGGCTCACCGCCCGCGGCCCCTTCGCGATGCGACTGCCCGAAGTGCACGTCGCGACCGGGCTCGTGCGCCCCGGCGGACACCCCGCCGGCCACGGCGGCCGGTCGCTGCTCGACCTGCTGGAGGCCCCCGAACGCCGCTGCCTCGTCGTGGTCGGACCGCCCGGCGCGGGCAAGACCACCCTCCTGCGCCACACCGCGCTCCGGCTCTGCCAGAACCGGAGCGCCGCCCGGCGCCGCCTGCCGGTGCTCATCTACCTCCGGGACCACGTCGACACCATCCTCGCCGACCCCGCCGCCGTCACCATCGCGTCACTGCTGGAGGAGACCCCGGCGCTGCGCCACCGCGCCATCGCCGAAGGCGTCCGGCTGCGCCTCGAGTCGGGGCGGGCCCTGGTCATGCTCGACGGGCTCGACGAGACCGCGGGAGTCGAAGCGCGCCAAGAGGTCGCACGCTGGATCAAGACGCAGACCGAGTGCTACCCCAAGTGCCGCTTCGTCGTCACCGCGCGCGGGCCCGGCCTCGACAACACCGTCCTGGCCGACTCCGACACCGTGCGCGTCAAGGGCTTCGACTGGCCCGACATCCAGCAGTTCGTCCGGCAGTGGTGCTACGCGGTGCGCTGCCAGGAGACCGAGCGCAGCGGCCGGGCCGTGCGCGCCCGGTCCGACAAGGACGCCGGACGGCTGCTCAAGCACATGGGCGACAGCCGGCAGCTGCGCGAACTCGTCTCGAACCCGCTGCTGCTCACCATGACCTGCAACGTCGATCGCTACCGCGGGCAGCTCCCGGGCAGCCGCGCCGAGCTCTACCGCGAGATGTGCGAGATGCTCATCCACCGGCGCCGCTCCCAGAGCAGCGTGCCCTCCAGCTTCGACCCGCTTCCGGCCGCCCTGAAGGCCGCGCCGCTGCGCGAACTCGCCCTGCGGATGATGCGCTCGCGGACCCGCCGGGTCCGCGGGCGCGACGCCGAGGCGATCTTCACCGACCGCCTGCGGGCCTCGCCGCGGCACGTCGACGCCGAGGACTACCTGCGCGGGGCGGTCGAGAGCGGCATCCTCGTCGCGGACGGCCACGACGGCTACTGCTTCGCCCACGTCACCCTCCAGGAGTACCTGGCCGCGGCGGCCCTCCGCGAGAACGGCGACGACGCGTTCCTGGCCAAGCGCATCGACCAGGTGTGGTGGCGCGAGACCGTGCTGCTGTGGGCCGCCGAGGGCCCCGCGGACGCGGTCGTCCGCGCCTGCCTGGGCGCGGGCGACGTCGATTCGCTGCTGCTGGCCGAGGAGTGCATGGAGGTCGCCGCCGAACTCGACCCGCGCCTCCAGTGGGAACTGCGCGAACTCCTCGAACGCCACTCCGCGATGGACTCCGAGAACCGGGCCCTGGTCGACGAATGGCTGCTGCGGCGCAACCTCGCCGAATCCGTGCCCGTCGGCCCCGACGCCGACCTGTGCACCGTCCCGGTCCGCTACGCCGTCTGGACCCGCTTCCTCACCGACCTGCGCTTCAACGACGCCCTCGAGCCCCCCGGGCGGCTGCGCGACGGCGAGTCGGCCGCCGGGATGTGGCCGGTGTACGTGCGCAAGTTCCTGCTGTGGGCCGACCACTACGCCGAACCCGGCCACCGCTACCGGCTCCCGGCGGCCGCCGAACTCGCCGAGTACTTCAAGGCCGTCCCCGCCGAGACCGTCGGACGTCCACTGTGGGTCGAAGCCGAACCCCACCCGCGGCTCTACTGCCCCGCAGGCGTGGCGAACTCCTTCACGGCGGAACGGGCCGCCGTCGCCGCCGCGCTGCGGGCCGACCGCGAACGCACCCGCGGCCACCGGGTCCTCGCGCTGGCCGTCCACATCGCCGCCCAGCGCGGCGACGCCAAGGTCGCCAACCCGATGCAGTTCCGCCACACCTTCCGGATGGCCCGGGCCGTCGACGCCCACCTGAGCCCCGACGCGGTCTTCGCCGAAGCGTTCGACCACCTGTGCAAGCGGGTGCGGGTCGTCGCGGGCATGCGCGGTTGGGAACCGGCCTTCGGATGGGAGGGGCACCTCGACGGCCTCGACGGCAACGACTTCGTGCGCTCGCTCATCGACCGCGGGACCTTCCCGGCACGGGAGGCCCCGCACGACCGGCTGGCCGTCCGGGCCCACCTCATCGGGGTGTCGCTGTGGATCCGCGAGGCGCTCGAGCACACCGAGACCCCCGCCCCCGGCGCCGAGGAGCGCTACCTCGACGCGGTCGGCGCCCCGGTCGGCGACGCCCCCGTCTACCCCGATGCGGTGGTGCCCGCCATCGACGAGGCGATCGAGGCCGCGCGCGGTTGGAAGGGCACCGACGACCCGTTCGACCCCTTGCGGGGCAAGACGGTCGAACTGCTCCGCGAATGCCGCCGGCACATCGCGCCGGTGATGGAGCGCCAGGCCCGCTTCGACGCCGACCTGCTCGGGTCGGCGCGGGTGGCCCTCAACATCGCGGCGGCCGTGGCGCACTCGCTGCGGGGCGACGAGGCCGCCGCCGACAGCCTCCGCAGAGCGATCGCCGGACTCGCCGTCGCCTCGGCACGGGTCGGCAGCGACGACGCGGGCGCGGACGGCGGCGACCTGCTGATGCTCGTGCGCGAACGCGTGCCCGACCCGGACGCGCCCCCGCGCCGCCGGCGCCCCGAGCCGCCGGTGCTGCCCGGCAAGGGCCTGGCCGGAGTGGTCGAGCGGATCGGAACATGGTGGCGGCGGGTCGGCGCGGGCGGGCGCGCCCTGCGCTGAGGGGCGAAGCCGGTGCCGCACCGCGCACCGGCGGCGCCCTCGCACCGGCCGCGCGACCCGGGCTCAGTCCGCGAGCGCCATCCAGCGCTCCTCGATCTCGTCCCGCTCGGTCTCCAGCGCCGACAACCGCTCCTGGAGTTCGGCCAGCCTGCCCGGGTCGGTCGCGAACTCGGCCATCTCGGCGTGCACGCCGCCGATGCGCTCCTCGACCTTCTCCAGGCGCCGCTCCAGTCGGGACAGCTCCTTCTGCGTCGCCCGGTCCACCGCCGCCGGCTTCGGCGCCGCGGCCGGCCGCGCCGCGGGCGCCTGGGGCTTCCCCGAGGACGCCTCGGCGCGGCGCTCCAGGTACTCCTCGATGCCGCGCGGCAGCATCCGCAGCCGCCGGTCGCCCAGCAGCGCCCACGTCTCGTCGGCGACCCGCTCGGTGAAGTACCGGTCGTGGCTGACCACGATCATCGTCCCCGCCCAGTCGTCGAGCAGGTCCTCCAGCTGCGTGAGCGTCTCGATGTCCAGGTCGTTGGTGGGCTCGTCGAGGAACAGCACGTTCGGCTCGGCCATGAGCAGGCGCGCCAGCTGGAGGCGGCGGCGCTGCCCGCCCGACAGGTCGCGCACGAGGGTGCGCTGGCGCCCGCCGACGAATCCGAGCCGCTCGGCCAGCTGCCCGGCCGACATCTCCTTCTTGCCCAACTGGACCCGCTTGGCGACCTGCTCGACGGCCTCGAGCACCCGCCAGGACCCGTCCAGGTCCTCCATGTGCTGGGTGAGCCACGCGAGTTTCACGGTCCGGCCGACCTTGATGCGCCCCGTGGCGGGCTGCCGGTCGGCCACCGCGTCCGCGAGGGTCCGCAGCAGCGAGGTCTTGCCCGCGCCGTTCACGCCCAGCAGCCCGATCCGCTTGCCCGGCCCCAGGATCCAGTCGAGGTGCTCGAGCAGGGTCTGGTCACCGGCCTTGACGGTGACGTCCTCGGCCTCGAACACGGTCTTGCCCAGCCGCCCGGTCGCGAAGCTGACCAGCTCGGCGGTGTCGCGCGGCGGCGGCTCGTTCGCGATGAGCTCGTTGGCGGCGTCGACGCGGAACTTCGCCTTCGACGTGCGCGCCTTGGGGCCCCGGCGCAGCCACGCCAGCTCCTTGCGCATGAGGTTCTGGCGCTTCTCCTCGGCGACGCTCGCCTGCCGCTCCCGCTCGGCGCGCGCCAGCACGTACGCCGAGTACCCGCCCTCGTACTCGAACACGTTGCCGCGCTGGACGTCCCACACGCCGTCGCAGATCTCGTCGAGGAACCACCGGTCGTGGGTGACCACCACGATCGCGGCCCGGGTCGCGCCCAGGTGCGAGGCGAGCCAGGCGATCCCCTCGATGTCGAGGTGGTTGGTCGGCTCGTCGAGCAGCAGCAGGTCGGCGTCGGCGGTGAGCACCCGCGCCAGGTCCGCCCGGCGGCGCTCCCCGCCCGACAGCGTCCCGATCCTGGAGTCCAGGCCCTCGGGCAGCGCCGGCGCGTCGAGCCCGCCGAACAGGCCCTGGAGGATCTCCCGCACCCGCGGCGACGAGGCCCACTCGTGGGCGTCGGCGTCGCCGAACAGCTGGCCGCGCACCGTCGCGGCGTCGTCGAGGGCGTCGGTCTGGCCGAGCACGGCCAGGCGGGTGCCGCCGGTGTGCACCACCCGGCCCGAGTCGGGCTCGTCCTGGCGGGCGATGAGCCGCAGCAGCGTGGACTTCCCGTCGCCGTTGCGGCCGACGACGCCGACGCGCTGCCCGGCGGCGATGCCGAGGGACACCGCGTCGAGGACCACCTGGTCGGGGTAGGCCTTCGAGACGGTTTCGAGGTTCACGAGATTGGGCGCTGACACGAGGGACAACACTACCTGCGGTTCCCCGGCGCGGCCGAGGCGCTCGGCGGCGCGGTGAGCCCGGCCGCGGGGCCGCGGCGCGGTGGCGGCGGGGTTGCGGACGGCGATCCGCTTCTATATGATGTCAAAAAAAGTCATAATGACGTCATGATCGGATACGTATGACATCCCCCAAGGCCGCACCGTCGCGCCCCGCGCCCCCGGACACCGCCCGCCCCCCGGCCGAACGGTTCGAGGCCGCCCGCGCCGTCCTCGCCGTCGTCAGGCTCCTGCCCCGCATCAGCCGCCCCCGCACCGCCCTGTTCGCCGCCACCACCCTCCTCACCGCCGCCCTCCCCCTCGCCATGACCATCGCCACCGGCCTCCTCATCGGCGCCGTCCCCGACGCCGCCGCGGCCGGACCCGGCTCCCCCGAAGCCCGCGACGCCTACCTCCTCCTCGCCGCCGGAGTCGCCGCCCTCCTCGCCGGACGCCTCGTGAACAATTTCCACAACGCGCTCGCCGCCAACCTCGGCCGCGAACTCGAACTCCTCCTCCAGGACCGCCTCCTCGCCGCCGTCGCCCGCCCCACCGGCATCGCCCACCTCGAAGACGACCACGTCCTTGCCCTCCTGCGCATCGCCCGCCAGCTCGGCGCCGACTTCATCCGCCCCGAACGCGCCGTCCGCGGCCTCGCCGCCATCGCCCCCGAGTTCCTCGCCGCCGCGGGCGCCTCCGTCGTCCTCTGCTTCTTCAACCTCTGGATCGGCCTCGCCTGGCTCGTCGCCTGGCCCGCCGTCTTCCTCGCCATGCAGGCCGACTACAACCGCATCGGCAAGGCGCTCTACATGCGCTCCACCGAGATGCGCGAGACCGAGTACCTCCGCGACCTCGCCATCACCTCCGGACCCGCCAAGGAGATCCGCGTCTGGGGCCTCATGGGCTGGCTCTTCGAACGCTACGACCGCCAATGGCGCGACCGCATGGACTACGCCCACCGCCACCAGCGCCTCCGCGTCCGCACCGCCGTCGGCGTCATCGGCACCCTCCTGGTCCTCACCGCCGCCACCGGCCTCGCACTCGTCGACGCCGGACTCTCCGGCGCGGTCGGCTTCGCCGCCCTCTCCGTGTACCTCGTCGCCCTCACCACCATGTTCAACTTCTCCGCGTTCGACGACACCGCCGCGTTCGTCGGCCTCGGCTCCCTGCCCGTCCCCAAGATCCTCGCCCTCGACGGCCGCCTCACCGCCGACGAGCGCCCCGCGACCGCCGAACTCCCCCCGGCCGCACCGGCGCACGCGATCCGCTTCGACGACGTCGCCTTCGCCTACCCCGGCGCCGACCGCCCCGTCATCGAAGGCCTCGACCTGGAGATCGCCGCGGGCTCCTCCCTCGCGATCGTCGGCCACAACGGCGCCGGCAAGACCAGCCTCGTCAAACTCCTCGCCGGCCTCTACGAACCCACCGCCGGCACCATCACCGCCGACGGCACCGACCTCGCCGACGTCGCCCCCGCCGCCTGGCGCACCCGACTCTCCGCCCTGTTCCAGGACTTCACCCGCTACCAGCTCACCGTCCGCGACAACATCGCGTTCGGCGCGCCCCACCTCGCCGGGGACACCGACCGCATCTGGAAGGCCTGCGAGCCCATGGGCATCCGCGCCCTCATCGAGTCCCTCCCCGACGGCCTCGACACGGTCCTCTCCAGCGAGTACGGCGGCGGCACCGACCTCTCCGGCGGCCAGTGGCAGCGCATCGCGCTGGCCCGCGCCCTCTTCGCCGTCCAGGCGGGAGCGAAGGTCCTCATCCTCGACGAGCCCGCCGCGGCCCTCGACGTCCGCGCCGAAGCCGAACTCTACGAGCAGTTCCTCGACATCACCGCCGGTCTCACCACCATCGTCATCTCCCACCGGTTCTCGACCGTGCGCCGCGCCGACCGGATCGTCGTCCTCGACGGCGGCCGCGTCGTCGAGGACGGCTCGCACGACCAGCTCATGGCCCTCGGCGGCCGCTACGCCGAAGCGTTCACCCTGCAAGCCGACCGCCTCGCCCGCACCAAGCCCCTGGAGTCCGCATGACCACCCGCGTCCGCAACGGCCTCCGCGGCCTGAAGTACGCCCTCGCCGTGACCGCCAGGGCCCACCCCAAGGCCGCCGCCGCGCAGATCGTCCTCGGCATCGTGCAAGCGGTCCTCATGCCGACCACCGTGTACCTCACGAAGGTCATCATCGACTCGGTCCAGACCGGGCAGACCCGCGACGCCTGGCTCGCCGCCGCCGGCCTCGGCCTCGGCGTCGCCCTCATGTGGACGGTCGTGTTCGTCTACGTCAAGCTCGTGTTCCTCGTCTTCGACCACACGGCCCGCGCCTCGGACCGCGAGATCATGGAGCTCATGGGGACCCCGCCCGGCCTCGACCACCACGAGCGGCCCGGCCACCTCGACCAGGTCCAGCGCATCCGCGAGGACCGCGGCCTCCTCGGCGGCGCCGTCAACTGGGTCGCCCAGTTCCTGCGCGGCCTGGTGACCATCCTCGTCGGCGGGGCGCTGCTGCTCGCCGTCCACCCGCTGCTCCTGGTGTTCCCGCTCGTCGCCCTCGCGGCGATGGCGATCTCCAAGCGCGCCGGGGACATCGAAGTGAAGGTCCAGGAGGCCACGAGCGAGCCGGAACGGCGCCGCCGCCACCTGTTCGAGGTCGCGACGCTCGCCGAGGCCGGAAAAGAGCTGCGGGTCTTCGGGTCCGCGGGCGAGGTCGCCCGCCGCCACCACGAGACCGGCGCGGCCGTCGTCGCCGAGCGCGGCCGCGGCCAGTGGAAGGCCGCGCGCCTCGCCACCGGCGAAGGCCTCCTCTCCGCGGTCGGCATGGCCGCGGGCATCGGCATCGTCCTCTACCTCGCGATCCGCGGCGAGGCCACCGCCGGGGACGTCATCCTCCTGGTGAGCCTCATCGGCATGGTCGCCAACGCGGCCGGGGCCCTCGGCATCCAGACCGCGCTCCTGGTCCGCACCGGGAAGCTCGGTACGCGCCTGATGTGGCTGCGCGCCACCGCGGCCCGGCCGAGCGGACCCGCCGTGCCCCTCGCCGTGCCCGACCGCCTCCACCACGGCATCACCCTCGACCACGTCGCCTTCGCCTACCCCGAGGCCGAGCGGCCCTCCCTCGACGACGTCACCCTCCACCTCCCCGCGGGCAAGATCGTCGCCCTCGTCGGCGAGAACGGCGCGGGCAAGACCACCCTCGTCAAACTCCTGTCCGGTTTCTACCAGCCGACGTCCGGCGCGATCACCGTCGACGGCACCCCCCTGGGCGACGTCGCGGTCGAGGACTGGCGCGAACGCATCGGCGCCACCTTCCAGGACTTCACCCGGTTCGAGTTCACCGCCCGCGAATCCATCGGCATCGGCGACCTCCGCGGCGGCCACGACGACGCGGACGTCCGCGCCGCCATGACCCGCGCCGGCGCCGACGACGTCCTCGACGACCTCCCCGCCGGACTCGACACCCGCCTCGGCACCCGCTGGGACGACGGCACCGACCTCTCCGGCGGCCAATGGCAGAAACTCGCCATCGGCCGCGGCCGCATGCGCACCGACCCCCTCCTCGTCCTCTTCGACGAACCCACCGCCGCCCTCGACCCCCAGACCGAGCACGCCCTCTTCGAGCGCTTCGCCGAAACCGTCCACACCGGACGCCAACGCGGCACCGTCACCGTCCTCGTCTCCCACCGCTTCTCGACCGTCTCCATGGCCGACCTCATCGTCGTCCTCGACCAGGGCCGCATCGCCGAGACCGGCACCCACGACCAGCTCATGGCCCGCGGCGGCGCCTACGCCGAGCTCTACACCCTCCAATCCGCCGCCTACCGCTGAACCCGCCCGCGCACCTCTCTACAATTCCGAAGGTCCCGGCCGCGCACGGCCGGGACCTTCACCCTCGACGACCGAAGGCCCCCAATGGACCACGAAGCCCCGGGCGACGAGCTCCGCATCACGGTGGAAGCCGCCGACCCCCGCAGCGGCGCCCGCCCCAACGCCGTCGACCCGACCCCCGAACACCCCGCGCGGACCCCGCCCTGCCCCCACCGAGTCCGCCTCCGCGACCTCGGCCCCACCGGCAGACTGCTCTGCGCCGGCGGCCTCCTCGTCCTCACCGCCGCCTGGCCCGTCCAGATCATCGGACTCTTCATCGGCGGCTTCCTCCTCTCCCTCGGCGCCGGCTTCGCCGGCCACTTCCCGATCACCACCGGCCTCGCCCTCCTCCTCGGCGCCATGCTCACCAGCGTCGGCGTGTTCGCCGTCCACCTCACCTGGAAGCGCCCGCACCGGCCCGACCCGGTCATGCTCTGGCTCAGCACCGCCGGCGCCGTCCTCACCCTGTTCGGCACGGTGCTCCTCGGCCGCTGGTTCGACTGGCACTGGGCCGCGGTCTTCACCGTCCCGTCGGCACTCGTCGCGGCCCTCCTGTGGCACCTGCGCACCCTCCTGGACGACCGGGACGACTGCGAGACCGAACCCGACCTCCCCCCGCGGGCCAAAGCCCTCCTCAAATGACGGCCCCGGCGCGCCGGCCCCGCTCACCCTTGAGCGCCAACCCTTCCCGCCCCCCGATGTCGGTGGGGAATGCCAGACTGGCGCCATGATCGACCACGTCTCCCTCCAATGCCAGGACCCGACCGCCGCCGCGGCCTTCTACGACACGGTGCTCGCCGCCCTGGGCGGGCGCCGCACCTTCGACTTCACCCCCGTCATCGGCTACGGCACCGACGACGGCAATGCTCCACTATGGATCGGACCCGCCGACACCCCCGGCGAGGCCCGCGAAACGCACCTGGCCTTCACCGCCCCCGACCGCGCCGCGGTCGACGCGTTCCACGCCGCCGCCGTCGCGCAGGGCGCCGCGGTCCTCCACGCGCCCGCCGTGCACCCCGAATACCACGAGCACTACTACGCGGCCTTCGTGCGCGACCCCGACGGCAACAACGTCGAAGCGGTCTGCCACACCCCCGCCTGAACCGGACCCGCAGCGCCGCAGGCGCTTCCGCGACCGGTCACACCGACCGGGCCGCCTCCCGCCCGAACGCGCGCCGGTACGCGGCGGGCGTCGTCCCCACCCGGTCGCGGAAACGCCTGCGCAGGTTGACCGCCGAGGACAGGCCGACCCGCACCGCGACCGCCTCGATCGGCAGGTCGGTGTCCTCCAGCAGCACCCGCGCCGCCGCGATCCGCTGCGCCAGCAGCCACCGGCCCGGACTGGTGCCGAGCTGCTCGCCGAACCGGCGCGCGAGCGTCCGCGGCGAGAGGCGGCTCCGGGCGGCCAGGTCCTCGAGCGTCAACGGCTCGTGGAGCCGCTCGGCGGCCCACTCCAGCAGGGCGCCTAGGGACTCGCCGGGCTCCTCCTCGACCGCCACCGCGTACTGCCGCTGCCCGCCTTCGCGATGCGGCGGCATGACCATGTGGCGGGCGATCCGCGCCGCGTGGCCGGCCCCGTGGTCGGCGCGCACGAGATGCAGGCACAGGTCGATCCCCGCGGCGGTCCCCGCACTGGTCGCGATGTCGCCCAGGTCGATGTACAGCGCATCGGGATCGACGTCGACGCCCGGGTAGCGCGCCGCGAACTCGGCGGCGTACCGCCAATGCGTGGTCGCTCTGCGCCCCTCGAGCAGACCCGCCTCGGCCAGCAGGAACGCGCCGGTGCAGATGGCCGCCAGGCGGGCCCCGCGAGCATGCGCGGCCCGCACCGCCTCCACGACCGCCGGACTCGCGGCCGCGTCCTTCCCCGCCCAGGCGGGGACCACGATCGTGTCGGCCTCGGCCAGGGCCCCGAGCCCGTCGGTGACGTAGAGGGCGCCGCCGGACTTGGTGCCCACGACCCCCGGGCGCTCGGCGCACACCCGGAACGAGTACCGGTTCGGCATGCCGGGCCGGTCGAGCCCGAACACCTCGGCGGCGCTCCCCAGCTCGAACTCGGCCTGCGGCGGTTGGACGAGGGCGACGACCCGGTGCAATCCCATGGCACGAAAGTACCCTGGCATGTCGATCCTGTCACTGGCGCGCCGACGCCGGGCCCGGCGATGATGGGCCCATGACTGAGACCATGGGCCCGATCCTCGACGACCTCCGGGCCGTGCAGGTCGACGCGGTCAAACCCGTCGAGGTCGCTCCCGGGGTCATCCGGCGGCGCCTGCCGGGGACGGGCCGCGCCGACGGGTGGCTGTACGACCTCGTGCCGGGCGTGGCATGGCCCGAGGCGGCGCTCCACCCGGGCGAGGAGCGCTGCTACTACGTCCTGTTCGGCGAACTCATCGACCGCGACCGCCGCCTCGGCCCCGGCAGCTACCTCGTGCTCGGCCCGGGGAGCCCCTACCGCCCCCGCACCGAGACCGGAGCCCGAGTCCTCGGCGTCAGCATCGCGCCATGACCGGCTCCGACCTCGTGCGGCCACGAATCCATGCGGCCTCCAGCCCCGCAGCGGCGGCCCGCACCATGACCGGCCTCGGACCTGCGCCTCCCCGACGCCGCGGCGGCCCGCGCCGTGACCGGACCCGGAGGCACACCTCCCCGACCCCGCTACGGCGGCCCGCACTGTGACCGGACCCGGAGCTGCGGTGCTCCGACCCCGGTGGCGGCCTGCGCCATGGCCGGACCCGGGGCTGCCCGCCGCGACGGCCCCGGGCCGTTCGGCCGCGCGGGTTGTCGGTGCCGGTTCCTATGCTCAGGGCATGGAACTGGAGTTCAGCGGTGAGGTCTGGTACTGGCGCGGGCCCGCGCCCTGGTATTTCGTGACCGTGCCCGAAGCGGGCTGCCGCGAGCTCGCGGCAGCCTCCGGGGTGGTCAGCTACGGCTGGGGCATGATCCCCGCGAACGTCCGGATCGGGCAGATCGCCTGGTCGACCTCCTTGTGGCCCAAGGACGGCGCGTACATCGTGCCGTTGAAGTCCGATGTCCGCCGGAAGGCCGGCGTCGATGACGGCGATGCGGTCACGGTCCGGTTGACCGTGGACCTCTGAAAATCTCGTATCGGTGCTCTAGTAGGTGTGGGC
>NZ_JAJLQZ010000010.1 GCF_020991375.1 Glycomyces amatae
GCGGCCCAGCGGCCCAGCGGCCCAGCGGCCCAGCGGCCCAGCGGCCCAGCGGCCCAGTTCCACGATGCCGACTTACCACGCCGACCTCGCAACCCCGGCCTCACCTCGCCTTCATCGCGACCCTTCGACCCTCCTCCCGGCGCCCGCGCCGCCGACTCCCATGGCCTTCCGTCTCACCGCCCGGCGCCGCCGGCGCCGGTTCCCCCGACCTCCGGCCTCGACGACGCTCACCCGCCGCGCCGCCCTCACGGCACCAGGACCACCTTTCCCGTCGTGCCCCGGTTCTCCATGGCCCGATGGGCTTCGGCGGCCTCGGCCAGCGGGAAGGCCTGCACCGCCGGGCGCAGCCGCCCCGCCGCGAGCTCGGCCAGCGAACGCTCCTCCAGCGCCCGCAACCCGCCGAGCCGCTCCAGCAGCTTCGGGCCGAGCGCGCCGGAGACGGTGAGGCCCCGGCCCACGATGTCCTCGACCGTGGCCTCGGTGGGCCTCCCGGCCGACCATCCGAAGACGACCATCCGGCCGCCGAAGCCGAGCCTGTCGAAGGCCGCGCGGCCGACCTCGCCGCCGACCGAGTCGTACAGCAGCGTCGCCTCGCGCCCCTCGAGCGCCTCGTCCAGCGCCGCGGTCCAGCCCTCGGCCCGGTAGTCGACGGCGGCGTCGGCGCCGTTCGCGGCGACCCGCCCGACCTTGTCGGCCCCGCCAGCCAGGCCGACCACGTACGCCCCCGCGTTCTTGGCGGCCTGCACCAGCAGGGTGCCGAGCCCGCCCGCGGCGGCGGGCACGATCACCGTGTCCTCTGCCGACACCGGGCCGACGCCGAGGACCATCAGCGCGGTGCGCCCGGTCCCGATCATCGCGACGGCCTCGCCGAAGTCGACGCCCTCGGGGATCTCGTGCACCGACGCGACCTCGCGGACCGCCTTCTCGGCGTATCCGCCCGACGCGAACCCGAGGTGCGCGACCACGCGCCTGCCGATCCAGGAGGCCTCGACCCCCTCGCCGACGGCGTCGACGATCCCGGCGGCCTCGCGCCCGGGCAGGGCCGGGAGCGCCGGCAGCGGGTACGGGGTGTCGGCGGCGCCGCTGCGGAAGGTCGCGTCCAGGAGGTGGACCCCGGCGGCCCGGGTGGCGATGCGGACCTGGCCGGGGCCCGGTTCGGGCTCGGGGACCTCCTCGTGGACGAGGACCTCGGGGCCGCCGAAGGAATGGTGTCGGATCGCGTGCATCTGGTCCTGCTTTCCTTGTCCGATGGGTGTGCGCGCAACGGTAGGGAGGGACCGACTGGGACCGCATCTGTCGATCGACCTGAACCGCCTCTGACGAAGGTCAGGGGCGGCCGGGGGCGGCGCCGGTCACGGCTCCCGGCCCTCGTCGATGCCCAAGGCCTCGAACAGCTCCCGCGCCTCGGCGCGGCAGCGCCCGGCCGGCTCGGTCGCGCCCGCGGCCCCGTAGGCGCGCGCCAGCGCCCGCAGGCTCCGGGCCTGGCGCAGCGGGTCGGGCATGGCCGCGAACACGTCGCAGGCCTGGCGGCCCATCCGGACCGCCCGCACCAGGTCGCCGTCGGCGGTGTGGAGCTTGCACAGGACCCTCGCCTTGACCGCGAGGGTCTCCGAGGTCTGGTACCGGTCGAGGTGGGCGACGCGGTCGAGGGCGTCGCGGGCGTGGTCGGTCTGGTGCTCGTCCACGTACATCTCGGCGAGCCAGTACGTGTAGACGAGCTGGTGGCGCCAGCCGTTGACCTGCTCGACGAGTTCGAGCCCGTGCAGCAGCGCGGCCTCGGCGCGCGCGAAGTCGCCGTCGGCGCGGTGCACCGCCGACTGCCTGAAGTAGAGCCGGGCCCGGTAGTACTTGGACGGGTGGTCGCGCAGCATCTCGGCGGTCTCGCGGCACTGCTCCTCGGCGGCCGAGATGCGGCCCTGGTCGACGTACAGCTCCGAGAGGGACAGCAGCGGGTAGACCGTCGCGGGCCCGTCCGGCCCGGCGGCGTCGAGCGAGCGGGCCTTGAGCAGCAGCGTCTCGGCCTCGGCGAAGAGCCCCATGCGCCGCAGCACGGTCCCCAGCGAGGTGAGCGCCTCGACGCGGACGTGGCGGTCCCCGGACCTGTCGGCGGCGGCGACGGCCTCGCGGAGGATCGAGACGGCCTCCCGGTACCGGCCCAGCTGGGTCAGGGTGGTCCCGAGGTCGTTGCGGGCCTTGCCGGTCCGGTCGCCGTGCGGGGTGCGGCGCAGGTACTGGAGGGTCTTCTCGGCGTAGGCCTTCGACTGGTGCAGCTCACCGGCGGCGTAGGCGACGGCGTCGGCGAGCGCGTACGCGCGCACCGCGTCCATCGGCTCGTCCGAGCGGACGCCGGTCTCGATGCCGCGCTCGGCGACGTACGCGAGCTCGGGCAGCTCGTACTGGGAGTCGGCGAGGGCGCGCCGCTCGGCGCCCTCGTCGAGGTACACCGCGTCGGCGAACGCGATGAGCCGGGTGAGCAGCCGGGACACCGCGGGGTGGCCGTTCCATTCGAGGAAGGTCGCCACGATGTTGCGGTACTCCTCGACCGGCAGGCGCGCCGAGCCCTTCGCGTACCAGTCGACGGCCTGCTCGCGCAGGCGCTGGAGGGCGGCCGGGTCGAACCCGGCCTCGGCCTTGCGGCGGGCGTAGTCGCGGACGAGGTCGTGGAACCGGTAGCGGCCGGGCCGGTACTCGTCGACGCGGTGGGCGGCGACGAGTTTCGCCAGGAGCCGTTCGGCCGCGTCGGGCTCCCACGCGGCCAGGGACATCGCGAGGCCCTTGGAGAAGTCGGCGCCGGGCAGGAACGCGAGGTTGAGGTACAGCAGCTCCTCTTCGGGTTCGAGGGCCTGGAAGGAGAGGTCGAAGGCGGCGGCCACCGTCGTCGTCGGGTCGCCCTCGACCGCGAGGTGCGCGAGCCGGTCCCGTCCGGCGAGGGCCGAGGCGGTCCCGGCGAGCGTCGTACCCTGCTGCCCGCGCAGGTTGGTGCCGACGATCCGCAGCGCCAGCGGCAGTCCGCCGCACAGCTCGGCGACCCGCCGGGCGGCCTCGGGTTCGGCCCGGACGCGTTCGGGGCCGATGAGGCTCGCCATCATCCGGACCGACTCGTCGGCGTCGAGCGCGCCGACGGTGACCTGGCGGACGTCGTGGAGGGCGGCCAGGTCGGGCAGGCGGGAGCGGCTGGTGACGACCGCGACGCTGCCGGCGGTGGCGGGCAGCAGGGGGACGACCTGGCGGGAGTTGCGGGCGTTGTCGAGGAGCACGAGCGTGCGCGTGTCGGCCAGGCGCGAGCGCAGGAGTGCGGCGGCCTCGTCGGCGTCGGGCGGGATCGACTCGGTCGGGACGCCGAGCGCCCGCAGGAATCCGGCGACGGCGTCGAGGGGGGTGAGGGGCGCGGCCCGGTCGAAGCCGCGGAGGTTCACGTACAGCTGGCCGTCGGGGAAGCGCTCGCGGACGCGGTGGGCCCAGTGGAGGGCGAGGGTGGTCTTGCCCGAGCCGCCGATCCCGGAGAGGACCGCGACGCGCGGGCCCGGCTCCAGCAGCCGGTCGAGGGCCGCGAGCTGGTCGGCGCGGCCGGTGAAGTGGATGCTGTCGGACGGGAGCTGCGCGGGGGCGGGCAGGTCGTGCCGGGGGGCGGCCGCCTTGGGCGGCGGCCTGAGGGAGGGGTCGTCGCGGAGCATCGCGGCGTACAGGTCCTTGAGCCGCCGGCCGGGGTCGATGCCGAGCTCGTCGGCGAGCTGGCGGCGGATGGCCTCGTACTCGTCGAGGGCCTCGGCGGCGCGCTCCTCCCGGTGGAGGGCGGTGATGAGCAGTTCGGCGGCCCGCTGGCGGTAGGGGTGGCGTTCGAGGACGCGGCGCAGGTCGGCGACGACGGAGACGCCGGTGGCGAGCGCGAGTTCGAGTTCGGCGCGGTCCTCTTCGGCGGCGGCGCGCTCCTCGTTCCACCGCAGCGCCCCGGACTCGATGAAGCGGCCGCCGAGGCCGGCGAGGGCCGGTCCGCGCCACAGGGCGAGCGCTTCGCGGAGGGTGGCGAGGGCCGCCTCGGGCTCGGAGGCGGCGACCTGCTCGCGGGCGATGCGCGCGGAGCGCTGGAAGCGCAGCGAGTCGAGCTTCTCGGGGCGCACCCGCATCCGGTAGCCGTCGCCGACCTTCTCGAGTTCGGAGGTTCCGGCGTGCAGGAGCAGGCCGCGGGCGGTGGCGACGGTGTTCTGGATCTGGCGGCGCGCGGTGGCGGGCGGGTCCTCCTCCCAGATCGCGTCGACCAGGTGCGGCAGTGCGACCACGTGTCCGGCCTCCAGGAGGAGGACGGCGAAGAGCCGGGGCAGGGTCCGGCCGGGGAGGGGGACGGGGTTGTCCTCCCAGGACAGCTGGAGCGGTCCGAGGATGCCGAATTCCACAGGCCACCTCCCGGGGGGTCGCGGTGCGGCCGTTCGATGCCAGGGATCACCAGTGTATGGGCATTTGCTGATCATTTGGGAACGCTTGCAAGCGGTTCCGCCCCTCGGCCGCTCCGGGCCGCGCTTCTGGCCGGTGCGTCCTGCTCGTGAAGGACTCGTGAAGGTCTTAACGCGCCGGATCGGATGCTCGACGGCATCGAGCAGCGAATTCGAGGAGGAACGATGTTCACGAAACAGCGTCCCGAGGCGACGGCCCTTCCCCGCGAGGCCCGCGCCAGGTTCCGGGACGGGCTGGACACCGCCACCGGCGGCTGGTCGCACGGGTTCGTGCAGGCCAACCTGGTGAGCGTGCCCCGCCGCTACGCGGACGACCTGCGCCGCTTCACCGTGCGCAACGCGCGGCCCTGCCCGCTGCTGGACGCGGTGGGGCCGGGCCGCTTCACCACCGGGCTGGCCGAGGGCGCGGACCTGCGCCGCGACCTTCCGGCCTACCACGTGTGGCGGCGGGGCCAGCTGGTCGCGCGGCGCACCGACGTGGTGGACCTGTGGCGCCGCGACCTGGTGACGTTCCTGGTCGGGTGCAGTTTCACGTTCGAGCCCGTGCTGGAGCGGTGGGGGATCCCGCTGCGCCACCTGGAGCAGGGCCGGAACGTCCCGATGTTCCGCTCGAACCTGCTGTGCCTGCGCGCCGGGCGGTTCCGCGGCCCGCAGGTCGTGTCGATGCGCCCGATCCCCGCCGACCTCGTCCGGCGCGCCGCCAGGCTCACGGCCGACATGCCGTACGCGCACGGGGCGCCGGTCTACGTGGGCGAGCCGCGGGAGATCGGGGTCCGGGACCTGTCCAGGCCCGATTTCGGGGACCCGGTGCGGTTCGAGGCCGGCGACGTGCCGGTGTTCTGGTCGTGCGGGGTGACGCTCCAGGAGGCCGTGGTCAGGGCGCGCCTGCCGTTCGCGATCACCCACGCGCCGGGGCACATGCTCATCACCGACCGCCGCGTCCGCGGCACCGGGGAGATTCCGGTCCGCCGCCGGGAGCGCTAGACCGTCCCCGGGGCCGCCCCGGCCGAGGCCGCGGCGGGCTCGGGGAGGCGGAACAGGCCGAGGAACCGCTCGGCCATCGCCTGGTCGCCCTGGACGGTGACGCGCCCGGCGTGCAGCGACACGTCGAGGCTGCGTCCCCCCAGGGTGAGCCGTTTGAGGGTCTCGGCGTCGGTGCGGATGACCGCGTGCGGGTGCTCGGGCCTGCCGGGGGCCAGGATCAGCTGGGCGTCGATGATCTCGGCGATGAACGGCCGGTCGCCGACCCACAGTTCGAACGCCGCGTCGAAGCCCCTCGCGGCGACGGGCATGAAGAGGCTGCGCATCGAGAGGATGAGCGCGTCGACGCCCATCGGCGCGTCGAGCGGGATGGCCGCGGACCGCGCGCCCCAGCGCAGCAGGTACACGATGGCCGGTTCGAGGTCGCGGCCCCAGTCGGTCAGCTCGTACACTTTGGATGCGGCCGGGGGCGGGAGGCGGCGCTTGGAGACCACGCCGTGGGCCTCGAGTTCGCGCAGCCGCTGCGACAGGACGTTGGCGCTCGCGCCGTGGAGCCCGCCGCGCAGGTCGGTGAACCGCTTCGGCCCCAGGAGGAGCTCGCGGACGATCAGGAGCGACCAGCGTTCGCCGACGAGGTCGAGCGCGTGTGCCGCCGGGCAGCCCTCACCGTAGGTGCGCACTGGAGTCCTCCGAAACAGCAGAATGAAACCGCAGGTGAATACCGTCGCGGTAGTCCGTCTTCATCATAAGGTCCCCGAAGACGAGCGGCAAGTCCTGGTAAATGACCATCGCATCTCGGAACGGTAACGCACACTTTGCGAAACGCGCGCCGCGACCCGCACGTCGCGCTTGCACCCGCTCGGATCATGCGGCACCATTCAGAGCGTGCCAGAACTGACCACCTCCGCTCTCATGGAGCACCACGAAGCCGCCAAGACACTGGTCGAACTGCTCGAGGGCAACGGCCGATTCGTCGCGGGGGAGCCGCGCTACAAGCGCGACATCACCGCCGCCCGCGAGGCCGCCCCCGGTCAGACGCCCAGCGCCGTCGTCTTCACGTGCATCGACTCCCGCGTCACCGCCGAGAGCGTGTTCGACCGCGACTTCGGGCAGCTGCTCGTGGTGCGCACCGCAGGCCACGTGCCCGACCGCGCCGCCGTCGGGTCCCTGGAGTTCTCCGCCGCCGAGCTGGGCGTCTCCCTGGTGGTCGTGCTCGGCCACGAGCGGTGCGGGGCGATCGACGCCGCCTTGAACGCCGTCGCCGACGACACCCACGACCCGCGCACCGGCTACCTCGTCGAGCAGCTGTGGCAGCCCGCCTCGCAGGCCCTGTCGGAGACCCCCGAGGGCGAGGACCCCGCGTCGCACGCCCTGCGGCTCCAGGTGCGCCGCACCGTCGCCGACCTCAGCCGCCGCGAGAGCCTCGAGGGCGTCCTCGTCGTCGGCGCGGTCTACGACCTCGACACCGGCCGGGTCACCCTCGTCGACGAGGACTGAGGACACCGCGACCGGCGGCTGCCACAATCGAACCATGAGCGATCAACCCTTGACCGAGGCCGAGATCGAACTGGCGCTGTCGGAACTGCCCGGCTGGAGCCACGTCGAGCACCGCCTCGAACGCAGCTGGTCCTTCGGCGGGCACCTCCAGGCGCTCGCCGCCGCGACCGCGGTCGGCCTGCTCAACGAGCGGCGCGACCACCACTCGGACCTGACCGTCAACTACGACCGGCTCACCGTGTCCACGACCACGCACTCGGCCGGACACCGCGTGTCCGCCAAGGACGTCGACCTGGCGACCGCCGTCTCCGACCTCCTGGACTGATCCGCACGCCGAAGGCCGCGCCCCACCGGCGCGGCCTTCGGCGTCTCCGAGAGCGGCTGGCGCCCAACCCGAGGCGGACGCGGCACCGATGTGTACGACCTGCGCGAACGGGGAATGCAAAGACCCCCATCGCTGTCGCGATGGCAGACGGCACCAGTGGGAGCACGCCATGGACGCATTCGTCGCCCGCCCGTCCCGCGCCGACCGGCGCATCACCTTCGACCGCCTCGCCAGGGCCCGGCGCCGCGGCGAGATCGACGGCAAGGAGTACCGGCTGCGGCGCCAGCTCGCCCGCCGGGCCGAGACGGTCGCCGACCTCCAGGCCCTCCTCCAGGACGTCGCCGACTACGAGCAGGGCAAGGACCACTGGCGCTTCGGCCGCTGGCGCGGACCGGTCCGCCACGGCCACGAGCTCGAGATCCAGCGCTTCGTCGGCTTCGCCATCGTCGCCGCCGCGCTCATCGCCGTGGCCCTGTGCGTGTACCTCGTGGTCGCGGTCGCCAGTTGACGAGACCGCCGGGGGCGCTGATGCATCGGCCTCACCAGCGCCCCCGGCGGCCGCCTACGCCGCGACGAACGCGGCGAGCTTCTCCTCCAGGCCCGCGAGGGCCTCGGCGATCCACGGCATCGCCACCGGGTCGGGCGCCACCAGCGCCGCGAGACGCTCCGCATCGGACTCCCCGTAGATCCCCGGGACCGCCACGCGGATCGTCAGCGACGCCGGGTCGTCGCCGAACGCGGTGCCCGGCAGGACCACGACCCCGAACTCGTCCAGCAGCGCCCGGGCCAGGTCGGCGCTGGTCGCCACGCCCCGGCGGCGGGCCAGGGCCTCGCGCACCGGGCCGAAGTCGGGCCACACGTAGAAGCCGCCCTGCGGGGCCTCCACGGCGCAGCCGGCGCGCGCGAACGCCCCGGCCACCGCGGTCGCGACCGAGCCGTGCAGCCGCCGCGACGCCGCCACCCGGTCCACCAGCACCTCCGGGTCCGACCAGGCGTAGGCGGCCGCGTGCTGCATCGGCATCGGCGTCGAGGACCACAGCTCCGAGGCGATGCCCCGCACCGACTCCCGCAGCGCCGCCCCCAGCGGCGAGTCGGGGAAGCGCGCCGCGCCGACCCGCCAGCCGCCGAGCGCGTAGTTCTTCGACAGGGACGTGGTGGTCACCGTCCGCTCCGGCGCCCACGCGGCGGGGGAGGGGAACGCGCCCTCCTTGAACACCAGGTCCCGGTAGATCTCGTCGGCCACCACGATCAGGTCGAGCTCCCGCGCGGCCTCGCACAGGGCCTTCACCGACCGCTCGGAGGCCAGGCGCCCGGTCGGGTTGTCCGGCAGCGTGACCACCACGACCCGCGGGTCCCGGCCCGCGGCCCGCGCCTCGCGCACGGCCGCGTCCATCGCCTCGGCGTCGGGCACGCCGCCCTCGCCGCGCGGGACCGGCACCCGGAGCGGGTCGCGACCGAGCAGCTCCGCCTGGGCCGCGTACGACACCCACGCGGGGCTGGGCAGCACCACGTCGCCCCCGACGGCGTGGAGCAGGGCGAACAGCAGCGGCTTGGAGCCGGGTCCGAGCAGGACCTGCGCGGCGTCGGTGGGGACGCCGCGGCGGGTCCAGTACCCGGCGGCGGCCTCGCGGGCCGGGCCGATCCCGGCCACGGGCCCGTAGGAGGCCGTCCCGGCGGCCCGGCCGAGGTAGCGGCTCAGCATGGGGTGCACCGGAATCCCCGCTTCACCGAAGCCGAGTGCGAGCACCTCCTGCCCGGCGGCCCGGCGCGCGGCGGTCGCTTCGTTGGCGGCGAGAGTGGCGGAGACGGTCACTGGTGACTCCCTGTTGCGTGTCGTGTCTGACGGTGCCCAGAGTCCTCCGCCGCGAGCATCAACGCAAGTATTTCTACCTTTCGCCGAGGATAAGATTTCCTTATGCTCGACGTTCGCCGCCTGCGGCTCCTCTACGAGTTCGCCGCCCAGGGATCGATAGCCGCCACTGCCTTGGCGACCGGCCAGACCGCCTCGGCGGTCTCGCAGCAGCTCGCCGCCCTGGAGAAGGAGACCGGCGTGGCCCTCCTCGAACGCACCGCCCGGTCGGCCCAGCTGACCGACGCCGGGCGCCGGCTCGTGGAGCACACCGCGCGCATCATCGAGGCGATCGACGCCGCCGAGACCGACCTCGCCGCCGAGGCCGCCGAGCCCCGCGGCCGGGTCACCGTGACCGCGTTCCCCACCGTCGCGGTCGCGCTGGCCGGGCCGATGGTCCGGCGCCTGCGCCGCTACCCCGAGCTCCAGATGGTCCTGCGCCAGCAGCTGACGGTCTCCGAGTCGCTGGCGCGCGTGCGCTCGGGGGAGATCGACCTGGCCCTCATCGACGACTGGTCGGGTCAGCGCCGCCCCGCGACGGCCGGGCCGCTGACCTTCCACCACCTGGTGAACGACCCGCTCGTGGTCGCGCTGCCGGTCCGCCACCCCCTGGCGGACCGGGAGGTCCTGTCGGCGCACGAGCTGGCCGGGGAGTCGTGGATCGCCTCCCCGGAGGGCGAGCCGTCGCGGACGGCGCTCGACCGGCTGTGGCGGGCCGAGGGCATCACCGCGCCGGTCTCGGAGTTCGAGGGCCTGGACACCATCCTCACGCTCGTGGCCAAGGGCCTGGGGGTGACCGTGGCGCCGTGGATGGCGGCGGCCGAGCGCCGGGACGTGGCGGTGCGCCGCTTCGCCGAGGCCATGCCGGGCCGGGACGTGTACGTGGTCCACCGGACGGCCTCGACGGGCCGCCCGGCGGTGATGACGGTGCTCCAGGCGCTCCACCAGGCGGCCCGCAAGCTCATGGCCGCCGCCGAGCGCTTCTGACCCGCGCCCTGCGGGGGTTTTCAGGCTTCAGCGCAGGTGCGAAGGGGGATAAGGCGACTCGTCCTCGTCCCACGCCCGCGCCGCCGGGTCCGGCTTCGGCGGCTTCGGCCGGGGCGCCTGCTCCTTCGGGGCCTTCTCCCGCGGCGTGCGCCGCGCGAGCACCGCGGCCAGCCAGGTCGTGACCGGGACGGCCGCGATCAGCCCCAGCGTGCCCGCGACCGACCGCACGATCTCGGTCGCGATCGTCTGGCTCGTGAGCACCTGGTCCATGGGCCGCCCGGCCGCGGCGATGAGCACCAGCAGCGGCAGCGAGGCGCCCGCGTACGCCAGCACCAGGGTGTTCACCACCGACGCGAGGTGGTCGCGCCCGACCCGCATGCCCGACTTGAACAGCCGCGCCGGCCCCCACCGCGGGTTCGCCTTCGCGACCTCGTCCACCGTGGCCGCCTGCGAGACCGTCACGTCGTCGATGACGCCGAGCGCGCCGATGAGGATGCCCGCCAGGAGCAGCCCCGACATGTCGATCGGGTACTGGAGCGCGAGGTTCGTGGTGTTCTCGTCGAGGACCCCGTTGAGCTTCGCGAGCCGCACCGCCGCCTGCGCCAGGAGCACCGTGAGCACCAGGGACGCGAGCGTCCCCACCACGGCCACGGTCGTGGTCCGGTTCCACCCGTGCGACAGGTACAGCGACACGAGCATGATCGCGGCCGCCCCGACGACCGCGACCAGGATCGGCGAGGACCCGTCGAGGATCGCCGGGACCATGAACAGCAGCACCACCGCGAACGTCACGGCGAGGCCGATCAGGGACCGCACCCCCTTCCAGCGGCCGAACGCGATCACCGCCAGGGCGAAGGCGATCACCAGCGCCCACAGCGCGCCGGAGCGGTCGTGGTCGATGATGTGGAACTGCTGGCCCGAGACCGAGTCGGGCGTGTAGAGGATGATGACGTCGTCCCCGGCGGCCACCACCGGCGCGCCCGGGCCGCTCGGGATGTCGACGACCGTCTCCTCGCCGGCGTGCTCGCCGCTGGTCAGGCGCACGACGACGTCGCCGCACACGGTGGCCTGGAGCTGCTCGTTCAGCGCGGCGTCGGCCTCGTCGCACTCGGTCTCGTGCACCGAGACGACGTCGCCGTCCACCTCGGTGCCGTAGGCCTCGGCCGCGGCGTCCTCGACCCCCTGGGGCCACAGCAGGACCATGCCGAGGACCGTGGCGACCGCGGCGGGGACCAGGATCCACAGGGCGGCGCGGGGGACGGCGTCGTTCGGGACGGTATGGACGTGGTTCACGTTGCCGAGCTTACGATCCCGATCCGGCCGCGCGTCGGAGCCGCGGCGGCGCGGCACGCCGCCGGGCGTCCGCGCGGCGGACTGTTCAGAAGGTGACGAATGGGTTACCAGGGGTTTCGGTCTGTAGCGCTCCAGTCTCTATACGTCAACGGGATCGACCCATCGGACCGCGGAGTAATTGCGCCACAAGTGGAGCAGTGCCGGGTCTCCGTGGACTGACAGGTCGTCGAAGGGCAGCCGGTTCCACAGCGCCAGGTACAGCAGCTCCACCGGGCCCTCGATGACGCAGTGCGGGGTCTCGACCTCGCTGAACGTCACGAGCGGGCCCGTGTCGGTGGGGTGGATGTACCAGTCGCCGCGGCCTGGGGGCAGGTCGCTGGCGTGGATGTGGAGCACTGACGGCCGCAGTGCCCGCACCCGGCTCGACGGCCTGCCGTGGAAGCCCAGCAGCAGCTCGTCGATGCCGTCGGCCGCGAAGTCGGGGCCGACCGGTGATATCTCGTCGCCGCGCGCCTGTTCGGCGTCGACGCGGTGGATGGTGGTCTCGTGGGCCTGTCTGCGGACCCAGAAGCGCCGTGAGGACTGAGAGGGGAACACCTGCCAGCACTGGAGGTCGTCAGGTGCGTCCTCCAGTGTGGCCGCGAGCCGGTCGAGGCCCTCGCGCACCCAGTCGACCAGCAGGTCGTCGTGGGGCAGGGGCCCCACGATCCGCTGGAGGTCCTGCTTCCTGGGGTCGTGAGGCAGCGCTCCGCCGACGATCGCCGCCGCCCAGCGATGGACGGTCCCGATATGGGTCAAGAGGTCCTTGACGACCCAGCCCGGGCAGGTGGGCACGATGGCGTTGAGCGCGAGTTCCCCACCAGCGACAGCGATCCGCTCCCCTTCGGTCCGCAGCACGTTGATTTGATCGCCGATGTTCATCCTCTGAAGTTTCGCACCTGTGTCGTGAATTACGCAAGTTCGAGACGTGGACCGATACACAAGCGTTAAACCGGTGTAGCAGCGGCGAGTCAGGCGAAAGCGACTCCCGGAACACCGGCCACTCCGGATAGGCTCGGATCCCCATGCATCCGCTCCTGGTCGTCTCCGACGCGCCCCGGTGCCCGCGGCCCCTCGCCGAGCAGGTCGCGCTGGCGCTGCGCGGCGGCCCGTTCGCGCTCGTCCTGCGCGACAAGCACCTGCCGTGGGAGGCCCGCCTCGCCCTGGCCGCGGCTCTGCGGCCGGTCCTGGAGGACGCGGGCGGCACGCTCATCGTCGCCGACCCGGCCGCGCCCGTCGCGGCCGCGCACCTCTCGGCCCGCTTCCCGGTCCCGGCGCCGCGGCCCGCGCTGCTGGGCCGCTCCGTCCACGCCGGGGAGCGCATCGACCCCGGGCTCGACTACTGCACCTACTCGCCGGTCTGGCCCACCGCGTCCAAGCCCGGCTACGGCCCCGCCGCGGGCACGGACGGGCTGGCCGCGGTGTGCGGGGGACCGGTCCCCGTGTTCGCGCTCGGCGGCGTCACCGGCCCCGACCGCGCCCGCGCCGCGAGGGAGGCGGGCGCGGCGGGGGTCGCGGTCATGGGCGCGGTGATGCGCGCCGCCGACCCGGAGCGCGCGGTGCGCGGGCTCCGGGAGGCGCTCCTCTAGCGCTCCAGCCCGTTCGCCTCGATGACGCCGGCGTAGAACTTGGCGCTGGACTTGGGGGTCCGCTTCTGGGTCGCGTAGTCGACGTGGACGATGCCGAAGCGCTTGTCGTAGCCGAAGGCCCACTCGAAGTTGTCCATGAGGGACCAGGCGGTGTAGCCGCGGACGTCCGCGCCCGCCTCGATCGCGTCGTGGACCGCCGCGATGTGCGCGCGCAGGTAGGCGACGCGCTCGACGTCGTCGACCTCGCCGTCCTCGCCGGGCCCGGTCGGGTAGGCCGCGCCGTTCTCGGTGATCATGGTCGGCACGTTGTAGTCCTTGTGCAGGCGCACCAGCAGGTCCGTCAGGCCGGACGCCTCGATCGGCCAGCCCATGTCGGTGAACTCCAGGCCCTCGGGGGTCCAGGTCTCGATCCCGGCCGAGCCGGGCTGCACGTCGGACTCGGGGGCGTCGGGGTTCACCCGGAACCAGGTGGGGTTGTAGTAGTTGACGCCGAGCAGGTCGATCGGCTGGTTGATCTGGTCGAGGTCGCCGTCGCGCACGAAGGACCAGTCGGTGTGGTGCGCGGTCCGCTCGAGCATCTCGGCGGGGTACTCGCCCTTGAGGATCGGGTCGAAGAAGACCCGGTTCGCGAGTCCGTCGGCGATTCGCACGGCCTCCTCGTCGCCGCGGCACTGGGTCGGGTTGAGCGCGATCGAGACCCGCTCGGCGCCGGCGGCGCGCAGCGCCTGCACGGCGAGGCCGTGGGCGAGGTTGAGGTGGTGGGCCGCGGCGAGCGCCGCGGCGGGCTCGGTGCGCCCGGGGGCGTGGTGGCCGTTGCCGTAGCCGAGGAACGCCGAGCACCACGGCTCGTTCAGGGTCCACCAGGTGTGGACGCGGTCGGAGAGCCGGCCCGCGACGATCGCGGCGTACTCGCCGAAGCGCTCGGCGGTCTCGCGCTCGGGCCAGCCGCCGCGGTCCTCGAAGCCCTGCGGCAGGTCCCAGTGGTAGAGCGTCGGCATCGGCTTGATCCCGGCGGCGACCAGCTTGTCGACGAGCCGGTCGTAGAAGTCGAGCCCCGCCGGGTTGGCGGGGCCCGTGCCGTCGGGCTGGATGCGCGGCCACGCGATCGAGAACCGGTAGGTGTCGAGGCCCAGCGACGCCATGAGGGCGACGTCCTCGTCGAGGCGGTGGTAGTGGTCGCAGGCGACGCGGCCGGTCTGGCCGCGCCAGGTCTTCCCCGGCGTGTCCGCGAACGTGTCCCAGATGGAGGGCCCGCGCCCGTCCTCGGCGGCGGCGCCCTCGACCTGGTAGGAGGCCGTCGCGGTTCCCCAGAGGAAGCCCTCGGGGAAGGTCAGCTGCGTCATCGGATGACACCTTTCTCGGCGATGAGTTTCGTGAACGCGAGCCGCCTGGGAGTGCGCCGGCCCGCGCCGCAAGTGAGTTGCCGGGCCTCGGAATGATACGTCACTGGTATCGCTCCCATGACACGGGTCTCAACAGATATCGATCCAATCGCATCCAGTAACGATTCGGCAATGCAGACTTGACATTCAGTGTTACTCAGAGCACGATTGCCAGCGTCGCCCGACGGCGGGTGAGGCGGTCCCTACCAGGGAACGGACCGGGTGAGAGCGGTTCCGCGAATGGTCGGGACAGGGAGGCAGTCGGACTCGCCGGGCTGACAACACCTGCGAAGAGAGGGAAACCCCGATGAGCAAGACCCGACGAATTTCCTGCCTTGCGGCTGCCGCCGGTGCCATCGCGCTCGCCGCGACGGCGTGCGGCGCGCCGGAGGACGAGGACAGCTCGCGCGGCGAGGTCCCGGAGGAGGCCCAGGACTGCGCGAACTACGACTTCGGCTCCTTCGACGGAGAGACGGTCACCATCCTCGGCTCCATCCGCGACCAGGAGGCCGACGAGATGATGGCCGCCTGGGCGTTCTTCGAGGAGTGCACCGGCGTCAACATCGACTACGAGGGCACCGGCGAGTTCGAGGCCGACATGGCGGTCCGCGTCGACGGCGGCAACGCCCCCGACATCGCGCTGTTCCCGCAACCGGGCCTCATGTCCAACTTCAAGGACAGCCTCGTCCCCGCGTCCGAAGAGGTCACCGCCCTGGCGACCGAGGGCTGGACCGAGGACTGGCTGAACTACGGCACGATCGACGGCCAGCTGTACGCGGCGCCGAACTCGTCCAACGCGAAGTCCTTCATCTGGTACTCGCCGACGTTCTTCAGCGAGAACGGGTACGAGGTCCCCAAGACCTGGGACGAGCTGATGACGCTCTCGGACACCATCGCCGACTCCGGCATCACGCCGTGGTGCGCGGGCTTCGAGTCCGGCGGCGCCACCGGCTGGCCGGGCACCGACTGGATCGAGGACATCGTCCTGCGCGAGGGCACCGACGTGTACGACCAGTGGGTCAGCCACGAGATCCCGTTCAACGACCCGCAGATCGTCGAGGCCATCGAGAAGGCCGGCACGGTCCTGACCAATGAGGACTACGTCTTCAACGGCACCGACACGATCGCGTCGACGCCGTTCCAGGAGGCCGGCCACCCGATCCTCGACGGCAGCTGCGCCTTCTACCGGATGGCGTCCTTCTACGGCGCCATGTGGCCCGAGGGCACGAACGTGGCCGAGGACGGCGACGTCTTCGCGTTCCAGTTCCCCGAGACCAACGAGGGCGACAAGACCATGCTGGTCGGCGGCGAGTTCGTGGCCGCGTTCAGCGACTCCGAGGCCACCGAGGCCACCCGCCAGTACCTGGCCAGCGAGGTCTACCACAACGCCCGCCTCCAGACCGGCCCGTGGAGCACCGCCCACCAGGGCGTGGACCCGAACAACGCGACCACGCCGATCAACGTGCTCGCCACGCAGATCCTGACCGACCCGTCGGTCACCGTCCGCTTCGACGGCTCGGACCTCATGCCCGGCGAGGTCGGCGCCTCGTCCTTCTGGACCGGCATCATCGAGTGGGTCAGCGGCGACAAGGACGCCCAGCAGATGGCCGACGACATCGAGGCCTCCTGGCCGTAGGGCCGGGCCCGTGTAGCTGACAATGAAACCGAGCGGGGCCGGACCGGCCCCGCTCGGCCCCATTGCCCGGACAACTGGAGTCACAACACGTGGACATCTCCGATTACACCGACCGGTTCGGCCTCCTCGCCGTGGGCCTGGTCGCGTTCCTCGCGATCCTCATGGCCCTCTACGGACTCGCCGAACTCGCCTCCCGCCGCGACCGCAGCCGCGCGGTCGCCTTCGTCTTCCTGGCCCCGGCGGTGCTGTTCCTCCTCGTCGGCCTGGTCTACCCGGCCGTGCGCACCGTCATCATGTCCTTCTTCTCCGGCGACGGCTCCGAGTTCGTCGGCCTGGACAACTACGCCTGGGCCGTCTCCGACCCCGACGCCCTCCAGATCCTCGTCAACACCGCACTGTGGATCGTCATCGTCCCGCTGCTGTCGACGGCCCTCGGCCTGCTCTACGCCGTCCTCATCGACGGCCGGCGCGGCGAGCGGGTCTTCAAGGCCCTCGTGTTCCTGCCCATGGGCATCTCGTTCGTGGGCGCCGCGATCATCTGGAAGTTCGTCTACCAGTACGACGCCTCCGGCGACCAGATCGGCCTGCTCAACCAGCTGCTCGTCTGGCTCGGCGCCGACCCGGTCAACTGGCTCACCGAGTCGCCGTGGAACAACTTCCTGCTCATGGTCGTCCTCATCTGGATCGAGGTCGGCTTCGCCACGGTGGTCCTGTCCGCCGCGCTCAAGGGCGTGCCGAACGAGATCGTCGAGGCCGCCCGCATCGACGGCGCCAGCCCGGCCGAGATCTTCTGGAACGTCACCGTCCCGTCGATCCGCTCGGCCATCGTCGTCGTCGCCGTCACCGTCTTCATCGCCACGCTCAAGCTGTTCGACATCGTGCGCGCGATGACCGGCGGCCACTACGACACCGACGTCCTCGCCCACAACATGGTCGAGCAGGCCTTCCGGCTCAACAACGACGGGCGCGGCGCCACCATGGCCGTGCTGCTGTTCCTGCTCGTCGTCCCCGTCGTCATCTACCAGGTGCGCAACATGCGCCGCCAGGAACTGGAGGCCCGATGAGCACGGACGCCCAAGCGCCCGAGAAGCCCGCGCGCATCGGGGAGACCCGCGGCGAGCGCCTGCGCCGGGTCCTGTCCAGCCGGGCCGCGAGCGTCGCGGCGCTGATCATCGCGATACTGTGGACGATCCCCACCTTCGGGCTGTTCATCTCCTCGTTCCGGCCCGAGGACGACATCCGCGAATCGGGCTGGTGGACCTTCTTCACCGACCCGAGCTTCACGCTCGACACCTACAACTACGTCCTCTACTCGGACTCCCAGGGCGGCGGGCTCATCCGCAACCTGATCAACACCATCGTCATCACGATCCCGGGCGTGCTCATCCCCGTCGCGTTCGCCGCGATGGCCGCCTACGCGCTCTCCTGGATCGACTTCAAGGGCCGCAACCTCCTGTACATCTCCATCTTCGCGCTCCAGGTGGTGCCGCTCCAGATGGCGCTCATCCCGCTGCTGTCCTTCTTCAGCACGGGCCTGCACATCGGCAGCGTGCCGATCACCCCCGAGTGGAACCTCGACGGCGTCAACACGATCGTCCAGGTCTGGATCGCCCACTCGATCTTCGGCCTGCCGCTGGCGATCTTCCTGCTGCACAACTTCATGCGGGAGCTGCCGTCCGACGTCATGGAGGCCGCGCGCATCGACGGCGCCAGCCACTCGCAGATCTTCCGCAAGGTGGTCCTGCCGCTGGTGACGCCGGCGCTCGCGTCGATCGGCATCTTCCAGTTCCTGTGGGTGTGGAACGACTTCCTGGTCGGCCGCACCTTCGCGCCCGGCGAGGCCACGCGGCCGCTGACCGCGGTCCTGGGCGACATGGCCGGGACGTGGGGCTTCGGCTGGACGCGGCTCCCGGCCGCGGCGTTCATCGCGATCATCGTGCCGCTCGTGGTGTTCCTGCTGCTCCAGCGCTACTTCGTGCGCGGGCTCCTGGCCGGCTCGGTCAAGGGCTGACCGGCGCGGACCACCGGGGGGAGGGGTTTTCGCCCTTCCCCCCGGACCGTCACGCCTCCCGCCACAGCCGCTGGAAGTACGCCGCCAGGAGGTCCACGACCTCCCCGTCCTCGACCTTGAGGACGTTGTCGTCGGTCTGGTTGAGCGAGTTGGCGGTCAGGTTGTGCGTGCCGGTCCACACCACCGACTCGTGCCGGTCCCCGAACTGCGCCTCCGCGATGATGAGCTTGCTCCGGTACGCGGGGTGGATCCGCACGTTCGACTTCCCGAGCTTGTCCTTGAGCCACCCCGGGTCGTTGGTGTCCTTGTCGGTCAGCAGGACCCGCACCTGGCACCCGAGCCCCTGGATCCGGTCGAGCTCGCCGCGCACCGCCGGCCGGTTCGACTGGAAGTTCGCGTGCGCCACCAGTACCCGGTCGCCGTCCCCGCAGCCGGTGATCCTCCCGAGCTGCTCCGCGATCGGGTCCTCCTTGCGCGGGAACACCCACGCCTGCGCGAGATCGGTCGCGACGGTCTTGTCCCGCTCGCCCCAGCCGTCCCAGCCGCCGCCGTAGAGCCGGTTCCAGAAGCCCGAGTAGAACTCGAACAGCTCCCGGTCGCCGTGGACGCCGATCATGAGGTGGGCCTGCTCGGCGTGGCCGCGCCGGAAGTTGAAGCTCGTCACCAGCACCGTCGGCGTCCCGCCCCGTTCGATGAGGAAGAACCGGTTGTGGTGCGGCCCGCGGCCCTCGCCCGAAGCGGTCGGCAGGCACGAGCCCGCGCACTGCTCCACTTTGGCCCCCGCCTGCTCGAGCTCGGCGATCGCGGGGCCGCTGGAATCGGCGCCGCCGCTGCGCTCGCCCACGACGACCCGCACGTCCACGCCGCGCCCCTCCGCGTCCGCCAGCGCCTCCGTGAGCGGCGCGACCGTCCGGTGGAGCGTCAGCTCGAAGGCCGCCGCCCTGACGGTGTCGCCCTTCTTCGCCTTCCCGATCTGGCGGACGATCTCGGCCACGATCGACGTGTCCTCACCGCCCCTCGGGTCGGTCCGGCAGACCGTGTAGTCGCCGGAGCGGGTGCACCCGGTCGTGGCGGCCGCGGCCGGGGCGGGAACGGACAAGGCCGCCAGAACCGCGCTCAAGGCGGCAACGGCGAGGAACCTGCGATGCATGCTGAACCCCCATCAGTCGTGTCTGCTTCATGAAGATCGCACGTCTTCGCCGACACGGCGGGCGTTCCGGTGGTTGAAGGGATGTTTCGCCTGGTGGCGCCGTCACGGCCTTGTAATTTCCATAAGGGCGAATTGGCGCTCTTGTCAGGCGGATTCCGGGAAACGACAGTCGGATAGCCGACGTTCTCTCAACAATCGAAGGTGAAGAAGCCCGTGACTGGAACTCGCCACCAGGAGACGCCATGAGCGCACATGCAGCAGAAGAACTGCCCGAGGAGCTTCACCTGAGTCTCGCCGAGCAGATCGCGCATCGGCCCGAGCGCACCCAACCGCAGGCGGTCCCCGAGGACGAGCCGCCCGCCCCGGAACCGGCCGTGGGGGCCGGCTGGCTACTGGCCGGAATGCTACTCCTGGTCGCCGTCGGCGTCCTGATGCTGCTGATCTTCGCGTCGGGAGGCAACGCCGAGCAGTCGCTGATGCTCTAGGGACCCGCTGACCCGGCCCCGACAGGCCGGGTCACTGCGGCCTCGTCCGGACGCCGACCGGCGTGCGGGGGTGGAAAGATCATCCCCGTGGAAACCTGGCGTGGAATAGACGCGACCCCTGAGGGCTGGCCCGCCTCCGTCGTGGCCATCGGCGTGTTCGACGGCGTGCACCGCGGGCACGCGGCCCTGATCCGCACCGCCGCCAAGGCCGCCGCCGAGCGCGAGGCCCGCTGCGTCGTGGTCACCTTCGACCCGCACCCGACCGCCGTGGTCGCACCGCACGCGGTCCCCGCGCAGCTGACCACCGTGGACCGGCGGCTCGAGCTGCTGGAGGCGCTCGGCGTCGACGCCGTGTGCGTGCTCCCGTTCACCGAGGAGCTCTCCAAGCTCAGCCCCGACTACTTCGTCCGGCACGTGCTCGTCGGCGCCCTGCACGCCAAGGCCGTGTGCGTCGGCGAGAACTTCCGCTTCGGCCACAAGGCCGCCGGGGACGTCGCCAAGCTCGCCGAACTCGGGGAGGAGTTCGGCTTCGAGGTGCTGCCGCAGACCCTCACCGCCGACGCGGAGGCGTTCTCCTCCACCCGCGTGCGCCGCCTGGTCGCCGCGGGCGACGTGGCCGCCGCCGCCGAGGTCCTCGGCCGCGACTTCGGCCTCGAGGGCACCGTCGTGCACGGCGCCGGGCGCGGCGGGACCGCCCTGGGCTTCCCGACCGCGAACCTCGCGACCGCGCCGAACACCGCGATCCCCGCCGACGGCGTCTACGCCGGCTGGTGCCACCGCGACTCCCACCGCCACCCGGCCGCGATCAGCGTCGGCACCAACCCCACCTTCGAGGGCGGCGAGCGCACCGTCGAGGCCTACCTCCTGGACTTCTCCGGCGACCTCTACGGCGAGCGCGTCCGCCTCGACTTCACCGCGCGCCTGCGCGGCCAGGTCGCCTTCGACGGGATCGAGCCCCTCGTCCGCCAGATCGAGACCGACGTCGCAGACACCCGCCGCGTCTTGGAGCTGGGGTAACGCGCCTGTTAACCTGGTCCGGTCCCCGCGGTGGAACGCGCGGACCCGACCGATCTGCCCGACACCGCGGATCCGGCCGGATATCGCAAACCAGAAAGGTGCTCGAACATGGCGCTCGACGCTGAGAAGAAGTCCGCGATCATCAAGGAGTACGCGACCGGTGAGGGCGACTCGGGTTCCACCGACGTCCAGGTCGCGATCCTGACCGCCCGCATCAAGGAGCTCACCGCCCACGTCCAGGTGCACAAGCACGACCACCACTCGCGTCGCGGTCTGCTCCTCCTGGTGGGCAAGCGCCGCCGTCTCCTCAAGTACCTGAAGAAGGAAGACATCGCGCGCTACCGCAACCTGATCGAGCGTCTCGGCATCCGCGACAACGCCTAGCGCGACTCGACCGAGGGAGCGTCCCGCACGGGGCGCTCCCTTTCGCCGTCCCCGCCCCCCGGAGCCACCTGTCCGGGCTCACTTTTCCTTCGCGGCTGCCGTCCCGTCGGCCGGATAACGTAGGGTGGTGGACGGAGAGCACCACGCTCGCCGCAGCGCCTCACGGAGAGGCGCGGCGCGGCTCGCCAGAGACCGCCCCGGTCCTCGGTAGTGGCATCCGGAACGCCCCGCGCGACGCGGGGCCGAACCTCCGAGTGCTTCGATCGAAGACCGGAACGCGTATAGGCGGGCGGCGCTCCGAACTACGCAGTGCCACGGCACTTCACAAGGAGATCGACACTATATGTCCGATAACGACCGGACACCCGAGGCCTACAACCTCGGGGAACACCACGCCACCGCCGTCATCGACAACGGCGAGTACGGCACCCGCAAGATCGTCTTCAGCACCGGGCGCCTGGCCAAGCTGGCCCAGGGCTCGGCCATCGTGCAGATGGACGACACCGTGGTCCTCTCGACCACGTCCGCCTCGAAGAACCCGAAGGACCACTTCGACTTCTTCCCGCTGACCGTCGACATCGAGGAGCGGATGTACGCCGCCGGGCGCATCCCCGGCTCGTTCTTCCGCCGCGAGGGCCGCCCCAGCGAGAACGCCATCCTCATCTGCCGCCTCATCGACCGCGGCCTGCGCCCGTCCTTCGTGTCGGGCCTGCGCAACGAGGTCCAGGTCATCGGCACGATCCTGGCCGTCGACGCCAAGGACGAGTACGACGTGGTCGCCATGAACGGCGCCTCCATGTCGACGCAGCTCGCCGGGCTGCCGTTCTCGGGCCCGCTGGGCTCGACCCGCGTCGTCCTCATCGACGGCACCTGGGTCGCGTTCCCGACCCTGGAGCAGATCGAGAAGGCCACCTTCGACATGGTCGTCACCGGCCGGGTCCTCGACTCGGGCGACGTCGCGATCATGATGGTCGAGGCCGAGGCCACCGAGAACACGATCGGCCACATCGCCGCGGGCGGCACCAAGCCGACCGAGGAGGTCGTCGCGAGCGGCCTCGAGGCCGTCAAGCCGGTCATCGCCGAGCTCGTCCGCGCCCAGGCCGAACTGGCCGCCGTCGCGGCCAAGCCGGTCGCCGACTACCCGCGCTTCCCGGACTACCAGGACGACGCGTACGCCGCCGTCGAGTCGGCCGTCACCGCCGAGCTCGACCAGGCGCTCCAGATCGCCGACAAGACCGACCGGCAGAACGAGCTCGACCGCGTCAAGGCGCTCATGCTCGAGAAGCTCGCGGCGGACTTCGAGGGCCGCGAGGGCGAGCTGGGCGCCGCCCTGCGCACGCTCACCAAGAAGCTGGTCCGCAAGCGCGTCATCAACGAGGGCGTCCGCATCGACGGCCGCCTGCCCGCCTACATCCGCCCGCTGGGCGCGGAGGCCGGCATCCTGCCGCGCGTCCACGGCTCGGCCCTGTTCGAGCGCGGCGAAACCCAGATCATGGGCGTCACCACGCTGAACATGCTGCGCATGGAGCAGGCCATCGACACGCTGTCGCCGGTCAGCAAGAAGCGCTACATGCACAACTACAACTTCCCGCCGTACTCGACCGGTGAGACCGGCCGCGTCGGCTCGCCCAAGCGCCGCGAGATCGGCCACGGCGCGCTCGCCGAGCGCGCCCTGGTGCCGGTGCTGCCGAGCCGCGAGGAGTTCCCCTACGCGATCCGCCAGGTCTCCGAGGCGCTCGCGTCGAACGGCTCGACCTCGATGGGCTCGGTCTGCGCGTCCACGATGTCGCTCATGAACGCGGGCGTCCCGATCAAGGCGCCCGTCGCGGGCATCGCGATGGGCCTCATCTCCGAGGAGACCGAGGAGGGCACCAAGTACGTGACCCTCACCGACATCCTCGGCGCCGAGGACGCCTACGGCGACATGGACTTCAAGGTCGCCGGGACGCCTGAGTTCGTGACGGCCCTCCAGCTGGACACCAAGCTCGACGGCCTGCCCTCGGACGTGCTGGCGCAGGCGCTCCAGCAGGCCAACGACGCCCGCCACGCGATCCTCGACGTCATGCTCGACGCGATCAGCGAGCCGGGCGAGCTGGCCAGCACCGCGCCGCGGATCACCACGCTGAAGATCCCGGTCGACAAGATCGGCGCGATCATCGGCCCGAAGGGCCAGACGATCAACCAGATCCAGGACGACACCGGCGCGGACATCACCGTCGAGGACGACGGCACGATCTACGTGTCGGCGGAGAACGGCGAGGCCGCGTCCGCCGCGGTCGAGACGATCAACGCCATCGCGAACCCGACCCTCCCGAACGTGGGGGACCGGTTCCTGGGCACGGTCGTCAAGACCACCGACTTCGGCGCGTTCATCTCGCTGGTGCCCGGCCGCGACGGCCTGCTGCACATCTCGAAGGTCGGCGACGGCAAGCGCGTCGAGCGGGTCGAGGACGTCCTGGGCGTCGGCGACAAGATCGAGGTCGAGATCGGCGACATCGACAACCGCGGCAAGATCTACCTCGACAAGGTCTACCCCGAGGGCCAGGAGCCCGAGGGCTACAAGAAGGGCCGCCCGGCCGAGCGCAAGGAGTCCCGCGGGGACCGGGGCGACCGCGGTGACCGCGGCCCGCGCCGCGACCGCGAGCGCTCCGGCGACCGCGGCGACCGTGGTGACCGCGGCGGCGACGGCGAGCGCCGCCGGCGCCGCACCCGCCGCACCGAAGACGGTGGAGGCTCGGAAGAGTAGATGAGTCGCCTCCAGACTCGCACGCTCATCGACGACCCGCTGGGCGGCACGGTCCGTATGACCGTGCTGCCCGGCGGTTTGCGTGTGCTCACCGAGACCGTCCCGACCATGCGCTCGGCCTCCGTCGGCGTGTGGGTCGGGGTGGGGGCCCGCGATGAGGCCCCCGAGTACGCCGGCGTCTCGCACTTCCTCGAACACCTCCTGTTCAAGGGCACCGCGAAGCGCACCGCCACCGAGATCGCCGAGGCGGTCGAGTCCGTCGGCGGCGAGTCGAACGCGTACACCGCGCGGGAGCTCACCTGCTTCTACGCGCGGGTGCTCGACGACGACCTGCCCATGGCCGTGGACGTCCTCGGCGACGCCATGTGCGCCTCGCTGGTGACCCCCGAGGACGTCGAGGTCGAGCGCGACGTGATCCTCGAGGAGATCGCCGCCTCCGCCGACGAGCCCTCCGACGTCGTCCACGAGCTGTTCTCGCGGGCCCTGTTCGGCGACGGCCCCCTCGGGCGCGACATCGCCGGGGACCCGCGCACCGTCAAGGCCCTGACCCGCGAGCAGATCCACGAGTTCTACCGCCGCCACTACCGGGCGCCGAACCTGACGGTGTGCGCCGCGGGCGGAGTCGACCACGGCGAGACCGTGAAGCTCGTCCAGGAGGCGTTCGCGCCCCTGCTGGGCGGCACCTCGCTCCCGCGCGGGCGGCGCGAGGACGCGGCGCCCCTGCCCCGGCCGCGGCGGCTCCTGGTGGAGCGCCACGACACCGAGCAGGCGCACCTGGTGGTGGGCTGCCGCCTGTTCTCGCGCCACGACGACCGCAAGGACGCCTTCGAGGTCCTCAACAACATCCTCGGCGGCGGCATGTCCTCGCGGCTGTTCCAGTCGGTGCGCGAGCAGCGCGGCCTGGCGTACACGGTGTACTCCTTCAGCACCTACTTCGCCGACACCGGCGTGTTCGGCGTCTACGCCGGCTCCAACCCCGACAAGGTCCACCAGGTGCGCGAGCTGGTGCTCGCGGAGCTGGCGACGATGGCGGCCGAGGGCGTCACGGACGAGGAGCTGCGCCGCGGCAAGGGCATGAGCAAGGGCGGCATGGTCCTGTCCCTGGAGGACTCCGGTTCGCGCATGAACGCGCTGGGCCGCGAGGAGCTGCTGTACGGCGAGCACCTGAGCATCGAGCGGGAGCTCGCGGACATCGAGGCGGTCACCGCCGAGCAGGTGCGCTCGGTCGCCGCCGAGATCCTGTCGCAGCCGATGACGACCGCGGCCGTGGGGCCGTTCGACCAGAAGGACTTCGCATGATCAAGGTGGGGGTGCTCGGGGCGCGCGGCCGCATGGGCCGGGCCGTGTGCGAGGCGGTGGACGCCGCCGACGACATGGAGCTGACCGCGACCGTGGGCCGCGACGAGCCGCTCGAGAAGCTCGCGGGCGTCGACGTGGCCGTGGACTTCACACTGCCGGACGTCGTCATGGAGAACCTCGCCTGGTGCGTCGACCGCGGCATCCACACCGTCGTCGGCGTCTCGGGCTTCGACGAGCAGCGCCTCGACGCCGCCCGCGAGGTCGTCGCCGCGGACCCGGAGGTCGGGTCGGTCATCGCCCCGAACTTCGGGATCGGCGCGGTCCTGCTCATGCAGTTCGCCGCGAAGGCCGCCAGGCACTTCGACTCGGCCGAGATCATCGAGGCGCACCATCCGCGCAAGATCGACGCGCCCTCGGGCACAGCCGTGCACACCGCCCGGATCATCGCCGCGGCCCGCGCGGAGGCGGACTGCCCGCCGATGCCGGACGCGACCGAGGCCGACCCGCACCGCTCGCGGGGCGCGGAGGTCGAGGGCGTGCGCGTGCACGCGATCCGCTCGGCCGGGTACGTCGCGAGCCAGGAGGTCCGCTTCGGCGGCCCCGGCGAGCGCTTCGCGATCAGCCACGACTCGCTCGACCGGGCCTCGTTCATGCCCGGCGTGCTGCTCGCGGTCCGCGAGGTGGTCAAGCGCCCCGGGCTGACCGTGGGCCTCGACGACCTGCTCGACTAGCCCGACCCGACGAAGCGCCCGCCGGCGGATGCCGGCGGGCGCTTCGCCCGTCCGGGCTCACTCCTCGGCGGGGTCCTCGCTCGCGGGCTCCTCGGGAGCGGGGCCGGTGGTCGTCTCGGCGCCGCCCTGGCCCTCGTCGGTCGGCGACGGCGTCTCGCCGGGGGCCTGCTCGGTCTCGCTGGGCGCCTCGGCGGTCGACTCGCTCGGGGAGGGCGTCTCGGCGGGCGGCGCGGTCGCGGACCCGCTGGGGGAGTCCGGCGCGGTGGGGGACTCGGCGGTCTCGGTCCCGGGCTCGTCCGAGGGGGTCTCGACGATCACGGTCGTGCTCTGGTCCGGTTCGGCGTTGATGAGCCGGCCGGGGTCGCCGGTGAGCGCGCCGATGAGGTACAGCGCGCCGATGGTGAGGCCGAAGACCAGGACGCTGGAGACGAGGATGGCGATGAGCGTCCGCCGGTGCGACCCGGTCTTCGTGACGCGCCCTTCGGGTTCGAGGTCGGGGACCTCCATCTCGGCGGTGTCGTCGCCGGCGTGCGCCTCGAGCCGCGCGGTGTCGGGGATCCTGGCGGTCGCGGTGGCGCCGCCCGGTTCGAGCTTGACGGTGACGGCGGTGCCCTTGGCGGATCCCTTGGGGGCCATGGCCTGGATCTGCGCCTTGACGCGGTCGCCGGTGCGGCGGATGGCCCGGAGGATGAGCACGGAGCCGATCGCCGAGAAGAGGCTGAGGAACGCGGCGCCGGGGACGGTGCCCCAGAGGTTGAGGAGCTTCGCGAGCACCGTGCCGAGGACGGTGGCCCCGGCCGCGGCGAGCACCTGCCCGACGCTCAGTTCAAGACTGGGGTCTTTCTCTTTGCCGCCCTTGCTGTTCGATTGGTACTGCGTCACCCGTCCTCCTTCCGGTGGCGTCGTACGACGGGTGTCCGTTACCAGTCCGTGATCCGCCCGAGGCTCCCCAGGATACGGGCCGTGAACGCGGCGACTACTGTTTGTGCGCGAGCCAACAGGTCACGCGGAGCGGGTGCCGACCGAGTGGCGGCGCAGGGCCCGCCACTGCCACAGCCACAGCAGCGCGAGGGCTGCGACGGTGCAGGCGAGGGCGACGAGGGCGAAGGTCGCGACGTCGTTCTCGACGGCGGTGGCGTTGAGCTCGTAGTCCTCGCCGGGGGTCATGGTCCAGGTGACGGTGCGGCCGTCGAGCCGCCCGTTGTGCTCGGTGACGCGGGCGGGGAAGTCGACGCTGATGAGGATCTCGGCGTCCTCGAACGCGTCGGGGTCGATGAACCCGGCGGCGCGGAGGTCCCAGTAGCCCTCGAGGTCGTACTGGCGGCCGGAGTGGTCGAGGCGCAGGTAACCCCAGTCGTCGCCGCCGAACTCGGCGAAGTCGGCGAGCGGGCGGTCGGTGAAGGTCGCGGTGTACCCGACGAAGCCGTCCTCCTCGTAGGGGGTGCGCTCGGTGCCGGGGACGCCGTCGAGGAGGGCGTCGAGGAACGCGTCGAGTTCGTCCCGGCCGAGGCCCTCGTCGGCGGCCCGGTCGAGGAAGTCCTCGCTCCAGGCGGCGGTGAAGGCCCCGCCGACGGTGTCGTCGGACCGGATCTGGAGGCCGAGGTCGAGCCGGAGGCAGCCGCTGGCGGTGAGCAGCAGCGCGAGCGCGGCGGCGGCGACGAGCGCGCGGCGGGCGGTGCGACGGAACATCAACCGAGCCTAAGCTCCGGCGCGGCGCGTCCCGCCGTTTTCGCCGACTCGGGCCACGGATTGTCGGACCCCCCGATGCACCCTTGTGCCGGGGGCCCTGCGAACGGGCCCCGGAGGCTCCCGCCGCGCCCGGCGCCCGGTGTTCGAAGCGGCCGCCGGATTCCTGTCGCACCCCCGATGCACCCTTGTGCTCGGGGGCGCCGCGAACGAGCGCCGGTCGCTCTCGCCGTGCCCGCGGGTCCTCCCGCCCGCTCCCGGCCGTTACGCTGAGGTCGAGGAGGCGATGTGTGCGCAGTCGATGATGCCGCCCTGAGCGGCGGGTCCGAGGCCCCGTCCGCAGCGGCGGGCGCCGCGGCCGGTCCCCGCCCGCCGAGCCCCGCCCCGGGCGACCCCGGACCGCCGCCGCGGCGGCGCCGCTGGACCGGCGACCTGCTCGCCTACCCGTGGTTCGCCCCGCTCGCCCTGCTCGGGTGCTTCGCGGTCGCCGCCGGCGGCGTCCTCGCCACCGACCCGACCGACGACACCGGCACGACCACCTGCCTCTTCAAGCTCACCACCGGCTTCGACTGCCCCGGCTGCGGCGGCACCCGCGCGTTCTACTACGTGCTCACCCTCAACCTGCCCGAAGCCGCCCGCCACCACCTCATGGCCGTCTTCGCCGCCCCGTTCATCGTCTGGATGTACCTCGCCTGGGCCCTGCCGCGCCTGGCCCCCAGGCGCACCTGGCGGCTGCCGACCTTCCACCTCACCCCGAGGGCCCTCACCGGCTTCCTCCTCGTCTGGGCCGCGTTCTTCGTCGCCCGCAACCTCCCCTGGGAGCCGTTCGCGTTCTTCTACGTGTGAGGGCCCGGCCGCTGCGGCGGCCGGGCCCTCCCGTGGGTGTTGTGTGCGGTTCATGCGGCCCGGGCGACGCCAGGGCCGGGTCTCCTCTACGCGTAGGCGTTCGCGCGGTGCAGGTAGATGTCGCCCGAGACCGAGCGGGCCCGCACCTCCAGGCTCGTGCCGCCCCCGGCCGGCGCCGGCGAGGTGTCGCCCGTCGCCAGCTCCGAGGTCACCGTGCCGGCCTTCGCGTCCAGGTCCACCCAGACGTCCGTGCCCGGCACCACGCCGATGGTGATGCGCCCCGACACGGTGTTCGCCTTGACGCTGCCCGACTTGAGCGCGGCCAGCTCGATGCCGCCCGAGAGCGTGTTCACGTTCGCGGAGGCGTCGATGCGCTCGGCCGTGATCGAGCCGGCCACCGTCTTCGCGGAGAAGTCCCCGCCGACGTGGTCGGCCTTGACCTGGCCCGAGGCCGTGTTGGCCCGGAAGTCCTCGGCGGTGTCGATGACGCTGATCGACCCGGAGACCGTGTTGGCGCGCACGCTCGAGGCGCTCTCCACCGTGGCCGATCCCGCGACCGTGTTGATCGAGACGGCGCCGAGCCGGCCGTGGAGGCTGATCGGGGCGGAGGTGGTCTTCACCGAGACCTCCGAGCCGACCGGGACCTTCACCGCGAGGTGCACGCCGATCTCCTTGCGGAAGAACCAGTTCGTGGGCTTGTCCGGCGCCATGACGCGGAGGTGCCCGTTCTCGAACTCGACGCGCGCCAGGTCGGCGGCGTCGGCGTCGCCCTCGGAGCGCCGCTGCGCGGGCTTGATCTCCACCAGCACCGTCTTGGCCTCGTGGGCGGTGACGGCGACCGAGCCGTCGGCGAGCGTGAGCGCCGCCGTGATGGGCCCGTCGTGGGTGAATTCGGTGTACTCGTTCATCAGAGGTGCTCCTAAGCCCTGGCGTAGCCGGTGATGCGCTGGCTGTACTTCGCGCCGCCGCCGGACGGGCCGGAGGTGCGCGAGGCGTGCACGGCGTTGTTGATCGCGCGGACCAGCCAGGCGTTGACCGAGGCGCCGTCCGCGGAGGCCGCCTTCTCGACGTTCTCCTTCAGCGACTCGGGCAGGCGCAGCGTGATGCGGGCGACGTCGTCCTCGACCGGCGGGGCCGGCGGCGGCGCGGCCTCGGCGGTCTCACCGCCGCTGACCCGCAAGTCCACTTCCTTGCCCCGCACCCGAAGATCGACCGACGCCGAGGAGCCGGCCTGATCCAGTCCGGCGGTGATCTCGGCGGCGGCTTCGGAGAGGGCCTCCATGAGCGCCAGGCGAGCCCCCGCGTCGAGTGCTTCCGACAGCAGTTCCGCGGTCCGCGCGGCGTCCTCGCCGCCGGGCGCGGCGGCAGCGGTGAGGCTTCGGCGGAGCGATTCGATATACGGCGTCAAATCCATGACACCATCATGACATCATTTCTGACGTCTGTCAAGCGGCGCGCTGAAACCACGAGATGCGCGACGGCCCGGCCCGCGCCGCCCCCGCCGCACCCGACACTCCCGACCCGCGGTCCCGGCCCGGGCGCGTGCCGGACCACACTCCGCCCACGAGTACCCTCAGGGAGTCGAGCACCAGCAATAACAGGCACCGAACACGAACGAGGGGGAGCGGGGATGCCCGAAATCGTACCGATGGACGTCCGACTCATCGCATGGACGCACTTCGAGTCCCCGGCCGACGTCCCCTGGGACACCGACGCCGACGGCGGCCAGGCCCTCGCCGAGTTCGCCGGACGCGCCTGCTACCAGTCCTGGAAGAAGCCCAACCCCAAGACCGCCACCAACGCCGGCTACCTCGACCACATCCTCCAGGTCGGACACCTCTCCGTCCTCGAGCACGGCACCGTCAGCTTCTACCTCAGCGGCATCTCCCGCTCCCTCACCCACGAGCTGATCCGCCACCGCCACTTCTCCTACTCCCAGCTGTCCCAGCGCTACGTCCCCGAGCGCGACGCGAGCATGGTCGAACCCGAGGCCATCGCCTCCGACCCCGAACTCCACGAGCGCTTCCTCGCCGCCGCCGACGCCGCCCAGAGCGCCTACGACGACCTCCTCGAAGGCCTCGAGAAGAAGTTCGCCGACGTCGCGAACCCGACCCTGCGCCGAAAGCAGGCGCGCCAAGCGGCGCGATCGGTCCTCCCCAACGCCACCGAGACCCGCATCGTCGTGACCGGCAACTACCGCGCCTGGCGCCACTTCATCGCCATGCGCGCCTCCGAGCACGCCGACGTCGAGATCCGGGCGCTGGCCATCGAATGCCTCAAGCAGCTCAAAGAGAAGGCCGCCAACGTCTTCGCCGACTTCCGCATCACGAAGCTCGACGACGGCACCGAGGTCGCCTCCAGCCCCTACGTCACCGAGGGCTAGAGCAGCAGGCGAGGCCGCACCACCCCGCGCCACGGGCCCGTACACGCGCCCGCGAGCGGCGCCGTGGCGAAACCACGGCCGCGGGGCGGCGCAACCTGAGACAGTCATACGGAACGAGCGGCCGGGCGCCGGAGCCCCAGCCGCCGGAATCAGCATTGGTGAAAGCAGATGCGCAACGCAACGCGCCCCTTCGGGCGAACACTCGCGGCCATGATCACGCCGTTCACACCCTCCGGGGAACTCGACGTCCCCGGCACCGCCGCCCTCGCCCGCCACCTCGTCGACGAGCAGGGATGCGACGGCCTGGTCGTGAACGGCACCACCGGCGAATCGCCCACCACCACCGACGCCGAGAAGGCCCAGGTCGTCGAGACCGTCGTCGAGGCCGTCGGCGACCGCGCCCACGTCATCGCCGGCGCCTCCACCTACGACACCCGCCACTCGATCCACCTCGCCGAGCTCTCCCAGAAGGCCGGCGCCCAGGCGCTCCTCCTCGTCACCCCCTACTACAGCAAGCCCACCCAGGCCGGCGTCGCCGCCCACTTCGAGGCCGTCGCCGACGCCACCGAGCTGCCCGTGATGCTCTACGACATCCCGCCCCGCTCGGTCATCGGCATCGCCGACGAGACCTTCGCCCGCATCGCCCGGCACGAGCGCATCATCGCCGTCAAGGACGCCACCGGCGACCTCGCCAAGGCCCAGCGCGTCCGCGTCGCCACCGGCCTCGCCTTCTACTGCGGCGTCGACGAGCTCAACCTCGCCGCCTACGCCACCGGCCAGGTCGGCGTCGTCTCCGTCACCTCCCACCTCGTCGGCAAGCACCTCAACGCCATGTTCGACGCCTACGACCAGGGCGACACCGTACGGGCCGCGGCCCTCAACGACGCCCTCCTCCCGGTCACCGACGCCCTCATGTGCCACGGCCCCGGCGTCGCCGCCGTCAAGTCCGGGCTCGCCTCGCAGGGCCTGCCCGCCGGCGAGCCGCGCCTGCCTCTGCTCCCGCCCGAAGCGGCGCTCGCCGAACGCATCGCCGCCCGCATCGCCGACCTGAAGGAGGCCTGATGGGCCTGACCCGACCCAAGAACCTGGGCGCGCCCGGCGCCCTCCCCGACGGCGCCCTCCGCGTCGTACCCCTCGGCGGCCTGGGCGCCATCGGCCGCAACATGACCCTGTTCGAGTTCGACGGCCGGCTCCTCATCGTCGACTGCGGGGTGCTCTTCCCCGACGTCGACCAGCCCGGCGTCGACCTCATCCTGCCCGACTTCACGCCCATCCTCGACCGCCTCGACGACATCGAGGCCATCGTCGTCACCCACGGCCACGAGGACCACATCGGCGCGATCCCGTTCCTGCTCGAGCACAAGAACGACATCCCCGTCGTGGGCTCCCGCTTCTCCGTCGCCCTCGTCGAGGCGAAGCTGCGCGAACGGCGCATCAAGCCCGCCGGGATCGTCGTCGCCGAGAACGAGACCCTCCAGCTCGGACCGTTCGGCCTGGAGTTCCTCGCCGTCAACCACTCGATCCCCGACGCGCTCGCCGTCGCGATCCGCACCGACGCCGGACTCGTGCTGTGCACCGGCGACTTCAAGATGGACCAGCTGCCGCTGGACGGGCGCATCACCGACCTGGCCGGGTTCGCCCGCCTCGGCGACCAGGGCGTCGACCTGCTGCTGTCGGACTCCACCAACGCCGAGATCCCCGGCTTCGTGACCTCCGAGCGCCAGATCGGGCCGGTCCTCGACAAGCTCTTCGAGGACGTCAAGGGCCGCATCATCGTCGCCTCCTTCGCGAGCCACGTGCACCGCGTCCAGCAGGTCATGGACGCCGCGCACGCGCACGGCCGCAAGGTCGCCTTCGTGGGCCGCTCCATGGTCCGCAACATGGCGATCGCCCGCGACCTCGGGCTCATGCAGGTCCCCGAGGGGCTGCTGGTGAGCATGGACGAGGCGGTGCGCCTGCCGGCCGACGAGATCGTCTACATGTCCACCGGTTCGCAGGGCGAGCCGATGAGCGCCCTGGGCCGCATGGCCTCCGGCGACCACCGGCACATCACCGTCGAGCCCGAGGACACCGTGATCCTCGCGTCGTCGCTGGTGCCCGGCAACGAGACCGCCGTGTACGGGGTCATCAACCGCCTCGCGCGCACCGGCGCCACCGTGATCCACAAGGACGTCGCGAAGGTCCACGTCTCCGGCCACGCCCCCGCGGGCGAGCTGCTGTACGTGCTCAACGTCGTCAAGCCCTCCAACATGATCCCGGTCCACGGCGAGGCGCGGCACCTCCAGGCGCACGCGCGGCTCGCGATCGAGTCGGGCGTGCCGTCCGACCAGGTCATCGTCATCGAGAACGGCGACGTGGTGGACCTGATCGACGGGCGCGCGCGCCTGGTCGGGCACATCCCGAACAACCTCGTCTACGTGGACGGCCTGTCGGTCGGCGACGTCGGCGAGCCGGTGCTCAGCGAGCGCCGGATGCTCGGCGACGGCGGCTTCATCGCCGCCACGGTCGTGATCGACTCCGAGAACGGCAAGGTCGTCGGCGGCCCCACGGTCTCCGCCCGGGGCTTCTCGGAGGACCCGAAGGCCTTCGACGGGGTCCTGCCGCTCATCGACGACGCCATGGAGCGCGCGGCGCAGGACGGCATCACCGAGGCGCACCAGCTCCAGCAGATCCTGCGGCGCACGGTCGGCAAGTGGGTCAACGACACCTACCGCCGCCGCCCGATGATCGTGCCGCACGTGCTCGAAGTATGAGAGCACGCGTGAAGTGGAGCCTCGGAGTGTGAGGGCACGCGTGAGGCGCGGCTCGAGGTCTGACGGCAGTACGTGGACGAGGCGGGGCCGCAACCGATCCGGTTGCGGCCCCGCCTCGTCCACGCCCTAACCGGGGCTGACGGTGATCGTGGGCTCGGCTCCGGGCCAGCCGGCCGGGGCCGGGGGCGGCGGCGCGACGTACTGCCCCTGACTGCGCACGTGCATGAAGAACGTGCTCAACGCCAGCAGCGCGACCCCGACGGCGAGGAGGTACACGCCGCTGTCGGCGGTGATGTCGATCTGCGCGGACGCGGACTCGGAGCCGTCGAACTCGTCGTAGCCCTGGAAGTACTCCACGGCCTGGCGCAGCTGCGTCACCGGGTGGTAGGCGACGGCGGCGAAGAGCGCGGCGGCGCCGACGGCCCCCAGGCGCACCGGCCAGCGCAGCGCCGGACGGCGGAGGGTGCTGAGCCCGACCGCGGCGAGCAGCGCGATCGCCAGGACCACGGTGGGCGTGTCGATCCCGAACCCGCTGCCGGTGCTGTAGACCCCGGAGAGCGAGTAGAAGCTGAACTCGCCGTCGGGGTCGTCGATCTTGATCCGCGGCAGCAGCAGTGAGACGCACAGCAGCGCGAGGCCGACGCCGGCGACGCCCAGGCCGATCGGCGAGGGCGCGTCCGACGGCGGCCGAAGCGGCGGGGGAGGGGCGAACTGCGGCGGCCCGGGCGGCGGCGGCGCCATGTGGGGCGGCCCGGGCGGCGCCGAGGGCGCGGCGGGCTCGGAGGGGTCCTGAGGAGGCATGGAGTTCACCGGTGCCATGCTACTGGCCGGAGACCGGGCGCATGGTCCTGAACACCGGCGCCACCGCGTTCGCAGTGTCCTGTATGGAGGCGAAAAAGCGGGGCCGCCCGGAAAGGGCGGCCCCGCTTCGGCGTTCGCGGCTACTGCTGGGTCATGCCGGGCCAGCCGTTGCCCTGCTGCTGGTTCTGCTGCGGCGCGGCCGGCTGCTGGACCGTCGGCTGCGGGCCGGGCTGCTGTCCCGGTTGCTGGTAGAACTGCTGCTGGGCCGGCTGCTTCGGCGGCGCCCAGCGCATCAGGAAGATGCTGACGGCCAGGAGCGCGGCGGCCAGGATGAAGAGCCAGATGCCGCCGCCGGCGCTGGCTTCGACGTCCAGTTCGGCCTCTTCCCACGCATCGCTGCCGAAGACGCCGTTGAGCTCGATGACCGGGTGCAGCGCGGCGGCCGCGGTGAGGGCGGCGAGGCCGATGCCGCCGAGTTTGGCGGCCCACTGGAGGTTCGGCCTGACGCCGGCGGCGGCCCAGCCGACGAGGACCACGAGGACCAGGGCGGGGGGCAGGCCAGGGAGGCTGACGCCGGCGGTCTCGAGGGCCGAGCCGGCGATGTCGTCGCCGTCGCTGCCGCCGAGCGAGATCTGCGGGATCAGGGAGCCGACGGCGAGGAGGAGCAGGCCGACCCCGGCGAGGCCGAGGCCGACGGGGGTGGGGCGGTCGGGGCCGCTGGGGAGGAACCCGCCGGGCGCGGCCTGCGCGGGCGGGCCCGGCTGGGGGTAGGACTGGTACTGCGGTTGCTGGGGAGCGTGTTCGCTCACGGCGGTCACATCTCAATCGTGCGTCGGGGCGCCGGACAGGGGATCGTCCTCCGCATCCTAAAGGGTTCCCGCCATTCGCGAGGAACGCTCGTGCAGCGATGCGGGAGGGATGTCGTACCCGGGTGCTATTTTTGCGCCAGGGGTCCCTTAAGGGGGGTTTATCGTGATATATACGGATTCGCTAGTTCTTGGGCCTGATCGGGAGCGGATTCGGGGGCTCGACCCGCAGCTCGTTGACCACCATGTCCGCCGGGGCGTCGAGCAGGTCCGCGATGGTCTTCGCCACCGTCTCCCGGCTCATCGCCCGCTCGGGGTCGTACTCGGCCCCGTACTGGTCCCGCAGCCCCCGCTGCATGTCCGTGTCGAAATGCGACGGATAGAAGCTCGTCACCCGCACCCCGTTCGCCCGCTCCTCCGCGCGCAGCGCGTCCGCCAGCGCCTTCAGCGCGTGCTTGCTCGCCGAGTAGGAGGCCAGCCGCGGCGCCGCGCTCAGCCCCGCGCCCGAGTTGAGGAACAGCACGTGCCCCCGCGCCGCGCGCAGCGCCGGCAGCAGCAGCCGCGTCAGCTCCGCCACCGCGACCACGTTGACGGTGAGCGTCCGCTGCCACCACTCCAGGGTCTCCTCGCCCACCGCGGCCACATTGAGCACTCCCGCGTTGTGCACCACCGCGTCCAGGCGCTCGATCCCGGCCTCCGCGACGGCGCCCGCGAGGCCCGCCGGGTCGCCCAGGTCCGCGATGAGCGCCTGCTCGTGCGGCACGCCGTCGAGCGCCGCCGCGGTGCGGGCGTGCGCGATGACCGCGTCGCCGCGGTCGGCGAACCGCTGGGCCAGGGTCCGCCCGAGTCCGCGGCCCGCCCCGGTCACGAGGATCGTTTTCGACATGCCGTCACATTAGCCGCTCCCGTAAGCGCCTTCACCGGAGCGCCGCTCGGCGTGCGGGCGGTAACGTATGGACCATGATGGCCAGGACGAACGGCAAGGGCACGGCCCGCAAGGGGAGTGCGCCGGCGGCGCGGCGCAAGCCCGCCCCGTCCCCCGCCCGCAAGAGCGCGCCGCCCGCAGCGAAGAAGACCGCGAAGAAGACCGCCAAGAAAGCGGTCAAGAAGACCGCCAAGCGGACCGCGAAGAAGACCGCCGCCAAGCGCCGCAGCACCGTCCCCGGCCCGCTCGAGGCCCTCGGCCTCGGCCTGCGGGGCCTGTGGGTCGGCACCGCCCGCACCACCGGCTGGATGGCCCGCTCGGTGGGCAAGGAGGCCGCCACCGCCCGCGAGATCGACCCGGCGCACCGCCGCGACGGTCTCGGCCTGCTCCTGGTCGCCGTCGCGATCGTGCTCGCCTGCGCCGTCTGGTTCGACGTGGCCGGCCCCGTCGGCGAGCGCCTCGCGTTCATCCTCGACTGGCTCCTCGGCCTCGCCACCCGCGCCCTCCCGGTCCTGCTGGTCCTGTGGGGACTGCGGGTGATGCGCCAGAGCCCGCCCGAGGAGACGCACGGGCGGTCGCTCGTCGGCTGGAGCGCGATCTGGCTCTCCAGCCTCGGCCTCCTGCACCTGATCTCGGGTCTGCCGGCCGACATGGGCGAGCGGATGGCCGCCGGCGGGCAGATCGGCTGGATCGTCGGCGGCGGACTCGCCGCGGGCGTCTCCGCCTACGTCGCGTTCCCGCTCCTGGTGCTCCTGCTCCTCTTCGGCGTCCTCGTGGTGACCGCGACGCCGCTGAACCAGGTGCCGTACAAGCTCGCGCTCCTGTGGGGCCTGGCGACCGGCAGGGTCGAGTCGTACGAGGACGACGAGGCCGAGTCCGAGGCCGAGTCCGAGAAGCGCAAGACGCGCGCCGAGAGCCGCGAGGCCAAGCGCCTCAAGGAGGAGGAGGCCCGCCGGGCCCACCACCCCACCACGGTGCTGCCGCGCCTCTCGCCCGAGGAGGTCCCCGAGCTCAACAACGGCGGCGCCGAGGCCGAGGCCGCCGCGGCCAGGCCCGCGCCGCCCCCCGAACCGGTCCGCGAACCGCCGAAGCACACCCCGGCGCCCAAGCGGACCGAGCAGCCCACCCTCTCCGACGGCGCCGCGGCGCTGGAGGGCGACTACCGGCTTCCCTCGCTCGGCATGCTGCCGACCGGCCCGACCGCCAAGAAGCGCTCCAAGGCCAACGAGGCCGTGATCGCCGCTCTGATGGAGGTGTTCGAGCAGTTCAACGTGGACGCCGCCGTCACCGGGTTCACCCGCGGCCCCACCGTGACCCGCTACGAGGTCGAGCTCGGCCCGGCCGTCAAGGTCGAGCGGATCATCCAGCTGGCCAAGAACATCGCCTACGCGGTCAAGAGCTCCGACATCCGCATCATCAACCCCATCCCGGGCAAGAGCGCGGTGGGCGTCGAGATCCCCAACACGGATCGCGACGACGTCGCCCTCGGCGACGTGCTGCGCTCGCAGCTCGCCCAGGCCGACCCCCACCCGATGATCGTTGGTCTGGGCAAGGACGTCGAGGGCGGCTACATCCTCACCAACCTGACCAAGACTCCGCACATGCTCGTGGCAGGGGCCACCGGCTCGGGCAAGGCCCTCGCCCTGGACGAGCCGATTCCGACTCCCGACGGCTGGTCGGCCATGGGCGACCTGCAAGTCGGCGACCGCGTGTTCGACGAGCACGGCGTCCCCTGCACGGTCATCGCGGCGACCGAGGTGATGGAGGACCGGCCTTGCTACGAAGTGGAGTTCTCCGACGGAACGGTCATCGTCGCGGACGCCGAGCACCAGTGGGTGACCACGACCCGCGCCGACCGCTCCAAAGCGCGGCGACGCAAGGACGACTCCTACTGGTCCGAGGAGGAGATCCTCTGGATCAAGACGCGCGCCCATTCGGTGCTCGCCCTGCCCGACATCCCGATGTCGACCGCCCAGGTCCTCGACGACGTCGGTGTGCGGTACAGGAACGTCCTCTTCCAGGTCGCCAGGGACATCCCAGTGGTCGAGGGTGCCGCGACCACGTTCTATGAGCGGGGCGGGAGGATGGTCCGGAGGACCGTGCCAGTGCGCTCCGGCCATGCGATGTACCAGGCGCTGGTCGACCGGGTCACGATGCCGGGGCGGTCCGCCACGCGCCGAGAACGGCGGGGAGTCACGACGACCGCCGAGATCGCGGCCACGCTGCGGGTGGAGAGTCGGGGTCGGTCCTGGGCGAACCACTCGGTGTCGGTCGCCGGGGCGCTGGCCCTGCCCGCCGCGGACCTGCCCATCGAGCCTTACACGCTCGGATGCTGGCTTGGCGACGGAACCACGGGGTCCGCCCAGATCACCAGCGCCGACGAAGCGATCCTGGAGGGCGTCCGGGCCGACGGCTACCTCGTCACCGGTTACCCGAGCGTGAGGATGGGCTACCACATCTCGAACGCTCCTGAACGCGAGCGCCGGATCCAGGCGGCGATCACGCTGGCGGAGCAGGGCGTCGGCCTGGCCAGGGCGGCCCGCCACGCGGGCGTCGGCGTCTCGGCGGTCTGCACCGCCGCGAAGGGCCGCTTCGCGGTCGGGCGGAACGGTGGCGCCGAGCCCGGCACGCCGCCCGCCGCGCCGTATCGGACGATGCGCGCGCTGTTCGCGGAGATCGGGCCCAAGCGCATTCCCGGCCGGTATCTGCGCGCCTCGGAACGGCAGCGCCGCGCGCTGCTGGCGGGTCTGCTCGACACCGACGGGACCGTGGGCAAGTCCGGGAACATCGTCTTCGCCGTGACAAGCGAAGGGCTGGCGGCCGACTTCCGCGAACTGGTCCAGAGCCTCGGTTACCGGGCGACCATGGCCACCCGGAGCGTCAAGGGCCGGAAACCGGAGACGTCGATCTGCTACCTCGTCTCCTTCACCACATCGGACCAGGTCTTCCGGCTGCCGAGGAAAGCCGCTCGCCAGACCGCGTCCACGAGGCCGACAACGCGTGAGCGGTACATCGTCGACGTCCGTCCGGTGCCCTCGGTCCCCGTGCGGTGCATCGAGGTCGACAGCCCGAGCCACCAGTTCCTCGCAAGCCGCTCGTTCGTCCCCACGCACAACTCGAGCCTCATCAACACGATGCTCGCGTCGCTGCTCATGCGCGCCACCCCCGAGCAGGTGCGGCTGCTGCTCATCGACCCCAAGCGGGTCGAGCTGTCCAACTACGAGGGCATCCCGCACCTGGTGCACCCCATCGTGACCAACCCGAAGAAGGCGTCCGACGCCCTCCAATGGGTGGTCAAGGAGATGGACATGCGCTACGAGGACCTCGCCAAGGCCGGGGTGCGGAACGTGGACGACTTCAACCGCAAGGTCCGCTCCGGGGAGCTCACGACCGACCCGGCCTCGGGCCGGGAGCTGCGCCCGCACCCGTTCCTGCTGGTGATCGTGGACGAGCTGGCCGACCTCATGATGGTCGCCGCCCGCGACGTCGAGGAGTCGGTCGTGCGCATCACCCAGCTCGCCCGCGCCGCCGGCATCCACCTGGTCCTGGCCACGCAGCGCCCGTCCGTGGACGTGGTCACCGGCCTCATCAAGGCCAACGTGCCCTCGCGCCTGGCGTTCTCGACCTCCTCGCTGGCCGACTCGCGGGTCATCCTCGACCAGCCCGGCGCCGAGAAGCTGGTGGGCCGCGGCGACGGCCTGTTCCTGCCGATGGGCGCCTCCAAGCCCGAGCGCATCCAGGGCGCGTGGGTCTCGGACGAGGAGATCGAGGCGGTCGTCGAGCACGTGAAGTCACAGATGGAGCCGCAGTACCTCGAGGAGGTCACCGCCGGGGACGGCCCGACCCGCGAGATCGACCCCGAGATCGGCGACGACCTCGAGCTGCTGTGCCAGGCCGTCGAGCAGGTGGTCACCACCCAGTTCGGTTCGACCTCGATGCTCCAGCGCAAGCTCCGCGTCGGCTTCGCGAAGGCCGGGCGGCTCATGGACCTCATGGAGACCCGCGGCGTCGTCGGCCCCTCCGAGGGCACGAAGGCGCGCGACGTGCTGGTGCAGCCCGGCGACCTCGACGGCGTGATCGCCTCCATCAGGGGCGAGTGAGCGGCGCGGGGGCCGGTCCGCATCGGACCGGCCCCCGCGCGGCGCCTACTCGAAGCTGACGCTGATGTCGTGGGTCTTGTCGCCGGTGATCGGCAGCGAGATGCCCTCCTCGGGCCACTCGACCGGGCCCTCGGGGTGGAACTTCAGCTCGAACGCGAGCGCGGTCGCGGGGACGTCGTACTGGAGGGTGAAGGTCCGCCAGATGCCGTCGCTCCAGTCCTCGTCGACGTGGTCGACGGCGGTCGCGGTCAGCTCGCCGTCCGGCCCGGAGACCTTCAGGGCCTCCTCGGGGTCGATGGCCCACTCGAGGCCGCTGCCGGAGTGGAGCCAGCCGAACGTGATGTCCAGGCGGGCCCGGTCGGGTTCGGCGACCCAGCCGACGTCGGGTTCGAAGACCTCGCGGGTGACGGTGAACTGCGTGGAGTACTGCCAGTCGTCGAACCAGTACTCGTAGCTGCCGGTGCTGGTGTAGCCGTCGACGGAGTTCTCGACCAGGTCGGTGTTGACGACGTTGGTGGACCCGTTGTAGAGCGCCTCGATGAGGCCGGTGCGGGTGCGCTCGCGCATGTCGATCGCCTGGGTCCGCTCGGCGTCCACGACCTCCAGCGAGATCGGGGCGTCCTTCTCGGCGACGGTGAGGTAGACCGCGCCGGGCGCGGGCACGGAGCCGTCGAAGTCCCACTGCTCGTCGCCGACCTTGAGGGTCGCCGCCAGCTCCTCGCCGTCGTTGACGGTGAACGGGGCGGCCGCGCCGGGGTCGGGTGCGAACTGGACGAGCGTGAACTCGTAGCCCGGCTCGGGCGAGTACAGCTGCGTGTCCTCGCCGAGGAGGTACTCGAGCTGGAAGCCCTCGGGGATCTCGTCGAAGGACGCCACGCACTCGACGCGGAGGGCGAAGTGGGCGCCGACGAGCAGGCCCTCGTCGCCGGCGAACCGGGACTCGCCTTCGGCCGGGCAGACCGAGACGGGCACCTCGTCGCTGGTGATGGTGTAGCCGGCACGGGTGTGGAGGGTGCCGGTCGGGGCTTCGCCGCAGGCGGCGACCGACAGCGCGGCCGCGGCCGCGAGCACCGCGAAGGCGGTGCGGCGGGCGGTGCGGGGGCTGTCGGGGGCGATGTCTTTGGGGGACATGTGACAAGCCTAAGGTATGGCCGCCAAGGGCGGTGAACCGATGTTGTCCCTGCGCAGACGGCATATGAAAGGCCCGGATTGTCCCTCGTGAATTCGGCGCATTCGCCCCAGCGGGGCCGTCGGCGCTCTCCGGCGGGGCGCCGCGCGCCGGGCCGGGGCGTAAGGTGCGCCACTGTACCGCCCGCCGTCGGTGTGGCCCTGCCCGCCGCGCGGGCGCTTCCGGGGGGCCGGTAGGTACGCTTTCCTGGTGTCTGCAGCTCATTCGACCCGTTCCCAGGACCAGGGCGCCCGCGACGGCGCCGAAGGCGCCAAGAGCGTCGCGCTCCTGACGCTCGGCTGCGCCCGCAACGAGACCGACTCCGAGGAGCTGGCCGCCCGCCTGGCCGCCGGCGGCTGGACGATCAGCGACGACGGCGAGAACGCCGACGTGGTCATGGTCAACACCTGCGGGTTCATCGAGCAGGCCAAGACCGAGTCCATCGACGTGCTCCTCGACGCGTCCTCGACGGGCGCGAAGGTCGTCGCGACCGGCTGTATGGCCGAGCGCTACGGCCGCGAGCTCGCCGAGAGCCTCCCCGAGGCCGACGCGGTGCTCGGCTTCGACCACTACCCGGACATGGCCGCCCGCCTGGACGACGTCCTGGCCGGGCGCGCGCTCGAGTCCCACCGGCCCTCGGACCGCCGCAAGCTCCTGCCGCTGGCCCCGGCCGCGCGCCAGGGGGCCGCCGCCGTGGTCCCGGGGCACTCGCGGAGCGCGCAGGCCGACGGCGCCGCGCTCGCCGAGGGCGCCCCGCAGCACCTCGCTGTGGTGCGCCGGCGCCTCACCGACGGCCCGGTCGCGAACCTCAAGCTCGCCTCGGGGTGCGACCGGCGCTGCACGTTCTGCGCCATCCCCTCCTTCCGCGGCTCGTTCGTCTCCCGCACCCCCGAGGAGATCCTCGCCGAGGCCGCCTGGCTCGCCGGCGAGGGCGTCAAGGAGCTCAACCTCGTCTCGGAGAACACCACCTCGTACGGGAAGGACCTGGCCGACCCGCAGGCGCTGGAGCACCTCCTGGAGGGCATGGCGGCGGTCGAGGGGATCGAGTGGATCCGCCTGTCGTACCTCCAGCCGGCCGAGCTGCGGCCGAGCCTGATCGAGTCGATGCTGCGCGTCGAGAAGGTGGTGCCGTACTTCGACCTGTCGTTCCAGCACTCCTCGGCGAAGGTGCTGCGGCGGATGCGCCGCTTCGGCTCCACCGAGAACTTCCTGGCCCTGCTGGCCCAGATCCGCGAGCGCGCCCCGCTGGCGGGCGCCCGCACGAACGTCATCGTCGGCTTCCCCGGCGAGACCGAGGAGGACGTCGAGGAGCTCATGGGCTTCCTGGAGGAGGCCCGGCTCGACTCCACGGGCGTGTTCGCCTACTCCGACGAGGACGGCACCGAGGCGGTGGGCCTCGACGGGCACGTCGACGAGGACGACGTCGCCGACCGGCACACCCGCGTGTCGATGCTCGTGGACGAGCTGGTCAGCCAGCGCGCGGCCGAGCGGGTCGGCGAGACGATGACCGTGCTCGTGGAGTCCGTGGAGGACGACGGCGTGGACGGCCGCGGCGCGCACCAGGCGCCGGAGGTCGACGGGACGATCGCGCTGGTCGGCGAGGTCGAGGGGCTCGAGGTCGGCGACTTCGTGACCGCGAAGGTCGTGGACTCGCACGGCGTGGACCTGGTCGCGGAGATCGTCGAGGAGGCCTGGTGACCGCTCGGGAGCAGCCGGTCTCACCGTGGAACATCGCGAACGTGGTGACGGTGGCCCGGATCTTCCTGGTGCCGGTCTTCGCGGTGTTCGTGGCCCTGTCGGGCATGGAGCACTCGGGGTGGCGGATGGCCGCCTGCGCGCTGTTCGTGTTCATCTCGGCGACGGACTTCGTGGACGGCTGGCTGGCGCGCTCGCGGAACCTGGTGACCGATTTCGGCAAGCTCGCCGACCCGATCGCGGACAAGGCGCTCATCGGGACCGCGCTGGTGCTCCTGAGCTACTACGGCGACCTGCCGTGGTGGGTGACCGCCGTCATCCTGGTGAGGGAAATCGGGATCACCGCATGGCGCATGGCGGTCCTGCGGCGGACGGTGATCGCGGCCGACCGCGGCGGCAAGCTCAAGACGGTCCTCCAGATCACCGCGGTGGCCTGGTACCTGTGGCCCTGGCCGTCGCCGCTGGACGCGGTGGGCCCGTGGCTCATGGGCGGTGCGGTGGTCCTCACGGTGCTGACGGGAATGGATTACCTCTGGAAAGCATTCAAATCGAGGGAGAGCGGGCCGAAGGCGACGAGCTAGGCTTGCAGGACCCACTTAAGCTCAACTGAGTAGTCGTTCGGCTCGAAAGCTTCGCCGGATGCTATGGCGGCGCGGAGGAGAGTCTCATGGTGTTGTTGCGGGAACTGCTGGGAGAGACCCTGCGGCGCCGACGCCGCGCCCAGAAGCGGACGCTGCGCGACGTGTCGAAGCAGGCCAATGTGAGCCTGGGGTACCTCTCCGAGATCGAGCGGGGCCACAAGGAGCCGTCGAGCGAGCTCCTGGCCTCGGTGTGCGGCGCGCTCCAGGTGCGCCTGTCCGAGGTCCTCGCCGAGGTCTCCCGCGAGGTGGCCGCCCACGAGCACGTCGACGCCGTGCCGCCGGGGCGCGAGGCGCCGCAGAACCGCCAGGTCGCGCTGCTGCTGCCGCGTGACAAGGACCTCACCGAGGAGTCGCAGCGGCGCCGCCGTCACGCCCCGCCCCCGTCGCCGGCGTCGATCGCGCAGGTCCGTTCTCGGCACCGCCGGGGCGAGGTGACCGATTCGGTGGTGCGCGCGGCAGCCTGAACGCGACCGATGATGTAGTTTTGCGATTGAGGCGTCACCGTGTCCCGCAGGGGTGGCGCCGATGTCCGACACTAGAGGCAAGTCGGCGTTGCAATGCTTAATCTATGGCTCGCGAGCTTCGCCAAGGCTCCACCGGAAGGACCCCGATAATGGCCAATCCGTTCGTCAAGGGCTGGAAGTACATGATGGCGCTCTTCGGTGCGAAGATCGACGAGCACGCCGACCCCAAGATCCAGATCCAGCAGGCGATCGAAGAAGCGCAGAAGCAGCACCAGGCGCTGGTGGGGCAGGCGGCTTCGGTGATCGGCAACCAGCGCCAGCTGGAGATGAAGCTCAACCGCTCGATGTCCGAGGTGGAGCGCCTCCAGGCGCAGGCGCGCCAGGCGCTGGTGCTCGCCGACAAGGCCCGCGCCGAGGGCGACGAGGCGAAGGCGCAGCAGTTCGAGTCCACCGCCGAGGTCCTCGCCGGGCAGCTGGTCTCCACCGAGCAGTCCCTTGAGGACATGAAGGTGATGCACGACCAGGCGCTCACCGCCGCCGACCAGGCCAAGAAGGCCGTCGAGAACAACCAGATGATCCTGCAGCAGAAGCTCCAGGAGCGCACCAAGCTGCTCGGCCAGCTGGAGCAGGCCAAGATGCAGGAGACCATCGCCTCCTCGCTGGAGTCGATGTCGCAGACCGCCGCCCCCGGCAACGTGCCGAACTTCGACGAGATCCGCGACAAGATCGAGGGCCGCTACTCCAACGCCATGGGCCGCGCCGAGCTCGCCTCGAACTCGGTCGAGGGCCGCCTGCTGGAGGTCAACCGGGCCACCCGCGACATGGCCGGCGCCTCCCGCCTGGAGCAGATCCGCGCCTCCCTGGAGGGCGACCAGCTCTCCGGTTCCAAGGCCGGTCCCGCGATCGAGTCCAAGGAGTCGGTCACCAACGCCCGCCTCGCCGACATCCGCGCCTCGCTCGGCGACGAGGGCTCGGCCGAGCCCGACAAGACCGCCGACAAGACCAACAGCTAGGGAGCGCCTCCGGTGGACGCCAAGGCCCGCAAGCGCGCGTTCAAGCGCCTGCGGGCCCGCCTGTCCTCCGCGAAGTCCTGGACCACGGTCGCGGGCGGCTCGATCGCCGGCAGCGCCTTCTTCACCCCGTACCTCGGCCCGAGCGCCCTGGACGGGGTGTGGATCACCGTCGCGGGGTTCTCCACGGCCATGGCCGTGGTGCGCTGGTTCGACTACCGGCGCCTGGCCCGGGCCCTGCCCGCGACCGAGCGCGACTCGCTGGAGCTCCACGGCCCGGCGCGGCTGGCCAAGGAGGCCCGCGGCCTGTTCGGCGAGACCGCCGGGGCGATCCGCCGCGGGCGCGTCAAGGCCCAGTTCCGCGGCAGCCGGGCCCTGCGGCCCTACGAGCGCCTGGAGCAGGCCTCGATCGCCGCCGAGCAGATGGCGCAGCGCCTCGAGGGCGACCCCGAGGCGGTCGCGATCCTCGCCGGGGCCTCGAGGGCCGGGCAGGAGCTGTACCGGCTCGCCTTGGGCGTCAAGGACGTCGAGCAGGCCATGGCCATCGCGCCCGAGGGCCGCCACGCAGGGCTCGAGGCGAACCTGGCGCGCATGGTCGAGCGCCTGGAGACCGGCGTGGCCGCGTACGAGGACATGGTCAGCGCGGCGGGGGAGTGCCTGGCCGGGTCGATCGGGCTCCAGCAGGCGCTGACCGACCACCGCGCCGACGAGACCCTGGACCTGCTCACCGACGCCGCCGACCGCCTCCGCGCCGCCGGGGACGCCGCCAGCGAGATCCACGGCCGCATCGACCCCCGCCGCGACGCCACCGCCTGAGACCCGCTGGGGCGCAAGGCCTCTCACCGCGCCGGCGTTGACCGACCAGGCGAAATAGACGAGAATGTCTCATTTGATCTAATCGCCGGATGGCATCCCGACTGCTTCGCTCCGCCGCTGCGGCGTCCGTCCCGCTCGTCCTCTGGGGGGCGCCGGCGCAGGCCGCCGACCCGATCCCCGAGGGCCCGGTCGAGCTCCACCTCAAGGACCATCCCGAGCTCCCGCTCGACGCCGAGGGCGGCGAGATCCGGCTCAGCGCCGTCCACGACCTGTGGACGGTCAGGACCCCCGAGGCCCTGGTGCCGCTCGGCGGCCACCAGATCGTCCACGACGAGTCCGGGCAGTGCCTGACCGCCGACACGAGCGGCGGCGGCGAGACCGCGCCGGTCCTCCTCGCCGACTGCGCCGACGCGCTCACCTGGGACGTCGTCTACGACGACCTGCCCTCGCACCAGGACTTCCGGTTCATCACCGCCGACGGCTACTACCTCGGCCTGGAGTCCAACGACGCGGTCGAGGGCGCCCGGGTCCTCGCCGTGGACGTCGACTCGGGGACGCTCCACTCCCAGGAGTGGCAGTTCGCCGCGGCCGACGTCCCGCCGCCCGCGCCGCCGAGCGAGTCCCCCTCGGCCCCCGCGTCCTCCGCGCCGCCCACCGAGACCGCGGCCCGGACGCTCCCGCAGGCCGGCACCGGCGCGGGCGTGGCGGCCGGAGCCGGAGCGGCGGCGCTGCTCGGCGGCGCCGCGCTCGTCGTGTGGTGGCAGCGCCGCCGGGCCCTGCGCTCCCACTGGTGACCCCGGCGCCGCCCCCGGCCGCGACACACTGAATCCCATGATGCGGGAAATGCTGGTCCGGGTCGGGGGCCGGTGGCATACTTCGACTCGTGACCTTCCAGCTCATCATTAGCTGCGGGCGTTCCGCGGAGCACCTTCGATAGATGCCACCGCCGAACGCCAGACCTCCTGCCGCCCGCAGGGGGTCTTTTTCGTTCAGGGCAAACGAACGTTCAGGTCGGCTGCGCAGCGGCGGGACCGATGACACACAGAACCTGGAGCACCAAGTGACGCAACCAGACCCGCAATCCAGCGGCACGAACGCCACCCGAGACGGCGACTTCCACGTCTTCGACACCACGCTCCGCGACGGCGCCCAGATGGAGGGCCTGCGCTACTCCGTCGCCGACAAGCTCGCCGTCGCCGAACTCCTCGACGACCTCGGCGTCGACTACATCGAGGGCGGCTGGCCCGGCGCGATCCCCTCGGACACCGAGTTCTTCTCCCGCGCGGCCGAGGAGCTGAACTTCAAGCACGCCAAGCTCGTCGCCTTCGGCATGACCCGCCGGGCCGCCTCCAGCGCCGCCGAGGACCCCGGCTTCCAAGCCCTCCTCGAATCGCGCGCCCCCGTCCTGTGCCTGGTCGCCAAGTCCGACATGCGCCACGTCGAGCAGGCCCTGCGCACCACCCCCGAGGAGAACCTCGCGATGATCGCCGACTCGGTGCGCACCGGTCGCGAGCACGAGCGCCAGGTCTTCATCGACTGCGAGCACTTCTTCGACGGCTTCCGCCACGACCCCGACTACGCGGCCCTCGTCGTCAGGACCGCGCTCGAGGCCGGCGCCGAAGCGGTCGTCCTGTGCGACACCAACGGCGGGCGCATCCCCTCGGACATCACCGCGGCCGTCACCGAGCTGCGCCGCCGCCTGGAGGCCGACCTCCCGCCCGAGCGCGTCCGCCTCGGCATGCACGCCCAGAACGACACCGGCTGCGCCGTCGCCAACACCCTCGCCGCCGTCCAGGCCGGGGTCATGCACGTCCAGGGCACGGCGAACGGCTACGGCGAGCGGCCCGGCAACGCGAACCTGTTCAGCGTCATCGCGAACCTGGAGACCAAGCTCGGCCGCAAGGTCCTGCCCGACGGCGGCCTTGAGAAGCTCACCCGCATCTCGCACGCCATCGCCGAGATCGCCAACATGACCCCCGACGAGCACGCCCCCTACACCGGGCACGCCGCGTTCGCGCACAAGGCGGGCATCCACGCCTCCGCGATCAAGGCCGACCCGGCCCTGTACAACCACGTCGACCCCGTGGCCGTCGGCAACGACATGCGCATCCTGGTCACCGAGATGGCCGGGCGCGCCTCCGTCGAGCTCAAGGGCCGCGAACTGGGCATCGACCTCTCCGGCGACAAGGGCGCGCTCGACCGCATCACCGGCCGCGTCAAGGAGCTCGAGTCCAAGGGCTGGTCCTTCGAGGCCGCCGACGCCTCCTTCGAGCTGCTGGTCCGCGACGAGGTCGAGGGCGGCCTGCCCCGGCCCTTCGCCCTCGACACCTACCGCGTCATCGTCGACCACGACCCGAACGGCGAGACGGTGGCCGAGGCGACCGTGCGGCTCGACGTGGACGGCGAGCGTGTCATCGCGACCGCGCAGGGCAACGGCCCGGTCAACGCCCTCGACGCCGCCCTGCGCAGCGCGCTCGCCGCGCGCCACCCGCGCCTGGCCGAGCTCACGCTCTCCGACTTCAAGGTCCGCATCCTCGCGGGCTCCAAGGGCACCGACGCGGTCACCCGCGTCCTGGTCTCCATGAGCGACGGCGAGTCCGAGTGGACCACCGTGGGCGTGGCCCCCAACCTCATCGAGGCCTCCTGGAACGCCCTGGCCGACGCCCTCGCGTACGGCCTCAACCGCCGCTGAGCCTCCGCTCCCACCGACACGCCACGAGCGACACCGATCGGGTCCGGCCCACGAGGCCGCGATCCAGCCCGGCCCGCGCCGACCGCGCGGGAGGGCGCAAGAGAAGGGCCCGCCCGCCTCGAACCGACGAGACGGACGGGCCCTCGGGCGTGTCACTGGAAGACGGCGAACCGCCGCTGCTCGGTCGTGCCGCTCCCGAAGGTGGTGAACGAGCCGCCGACGGTCATGTTCGCGCCCGACGGGTGCACGGTGGCGTCCCAGGCGCCGATCACCCCGTTCGCGCCGGGGTTCCAGTCCAGGAGCACCCCGTTCATGTCGACCGCGAGGAGCTTGCCGCGGTGGGCCTCGACGCCGTCGAGGCACTGGCCCAGCGGCCCGGCGTGGTTGGTGACGCAGGCCTGGTCGAAGTGGCCGCCCCCGATGACGGTGTCGCCCCACACCGCGACGGTCTGCATCCCGCCGTCCACCGCCTGGTACCAGAGGGTCTCGCCCGAGGTGGTGAACGCGCGGATCTCGCCGCCGCGCCCGTCGAGCGCCGCGAACACGCGGTCGCCGGAGACCACGACCTCGCGGGTGAGCACGAACACCCGGGACTGGAACCCGGTGTCGACCGCGCCCGTGGCCGGGTCGACCGCGCCGAGCTTCCCGTACTTCTTGTCGCCGCCCATCATGCCGAAGCTCCCGGCCACGTAGAGGCGGCCGTGGCCCTGCTGGAGGTCCCGCACGCCGCCCTCGGGGATCGACGGCGTGAAGCCGGCGATCGGCGTGCCGTCCGCGGCGCTCACCGCGGCGAGGCGCGGCTGCGCGAACCCGCCGACCGAGAGGAACGTCCCGCCCAGGTAGACCGTGGAGCCGACCGGCTCGATCGAGTAGACCGTGGCCGACGGCTTGGCCCGCCACTCTTCGTCGAGCGCCCCGGTGGCGAGGTCGAAGCGGGCCACGCGCGCGCGGTCCACCCCGTCGACGTGCTTGAACGCCCCGGCGATGTACAGGTAGCCGCCGCCGGTCGTCACCTCGTGGACGGGCCCGTCCAGCTCGGGCGCGAACGGCAGCAGGGCGCCGGTCCGCGAGTTCACCGCCGCGAGGTAGGTCCGGTCCGAGTACTTCCCCTCGAGGTTCTTGGCGCGGGTGAAGATCCCGCCCGAGTAGACGACGTCGCCGTCGTAGGCCACCTTGTAGACCTCGTCGTTGAAGGACGCGGTGGCCTGCGGCAGGCTGGAGCCGATCGCTCCGGCGGGCGCCTGCGCGAGCAGGACGGCCCCGAGCAGTACGAAGAGTGTGATCATGCGACGCATACGGCAGTTTTACACGCGTACCATGACTCTCCGGGCATTGCGGACGGCGCGTCACCCGGGGCGTGAGTGGGGGCGCACACGCCCCCCGCCTCCACACCGGACCGCAACGCGGCGACCGCGAACGCCCGCACGGCCACCTGGGCCTGGCCGGACCGTACTACAGTTGAAACGTGACTTCCTACAAGACCGATCGCGCCCGCGCGGCCGCCCGGGCCGCGGATTCGGCCGTGTACGGACGGCGCCGCTTCGGCTCCGGCTTCCTCCTCGGCCTGGTGATCACGGTGATCCTCGCCGTCGCGCTCGGGTTCGTCCTCGTCGGCGACATCGGCGAGACCCTCAAGGTCCGCCTCGGCGCCACGGCCCTCTCGCTCCTGGTCGCCACGCCGCTGACCTGCGTGCTCGGCTTCTTCGTCGGCATGTTCGCCAAGGTCCGGCGCCTCGGCATGGGCATCGTCGTCGGCGCCCTGGTCGCCACCGTCGTCCTCGCCGGGCTCTTCCTGCTGCTCGGCTAGCCGGAGGCCGCTCCGCGCCCAGTGACCCGGCCGCTCCGCGCCCAGTGGTGCCTCCGATCCCTCCCGCCCCCGAACTAAGCTGAGGCCGCAAGGTTTCGAACCAGTCTCAGAGAGGGGCCGACTGTGCGGATCGCGCGGATCGCTCAACCGACCGGCATGTCGTTCGCCGTCCTCGAAGGGGAGGGCCCGGGGGCCACCGCCGCCGAGATCGAGGGCCACCCCTTCGCGCAGATCGAACTCACCGGCCAGCGGTGGGCGCTGGAGGACGTGCGCCTCCTCGCGCCCATCCTCCCGTCCAAAGTGGTCTGCGTGGGCCGCAACTACGCCGAGCACGCCGCCGAACTGGGCAACGAGGTCCCCAAGGAGCCCTTGATCTTCCTCAAGCCCTCCACCTCGGTCGTCGGACCCGGCGAGCACATCCGGCTCCCGGCCGTCTCCGACCAGGTCGAGCACGAGGCCGAGCTCGCCGTCGTCATCGGCCTGCCCGGCGCCCGCGGCCTCGACCGCGAGGCCGCCAAGGGCTCGATCTTCGGCTACACCTGCGCCAACGACGTGACCGCCCGCGACCTCCAGCAGCAGGACGTGCAGTTCACGCGCGCCAAGGGCTTCGACTCGTTCTGCCCGCTCGGCCCCTGGATCGAGACCGACCCGCTTGAGAACGGCACCGACGTGGCCGACGCCGAGGTCCGCTGCGAGGTCGGCGGCGAGGTCCGCCAGCTCGGCTCGACCAAGGACATGGTCTTCGACCCGGCCTCGCTCGTCGCCTACGTCTCCCAGATCATGACGCTGCTGCCCGGCGACGTGGTCCTCACCGGCACGCCCGCCGGCGTCGGCCCCCTCCAGGCCGGCGAGACCGTCTCCGTCTCCGTCGCCGGCATCGGCACGCTCTCCAACAAGGTGGTCCCCAGTGAATGACGCCCACGCCCGTCGCCCCGCCCAACCGCCGCAAGCGGCTGCTCCCCGAACCGGAACGGCTTCGCCGTCCCATGCCGTCCGCACCCGCTTCTGCCCCAGCCCCACCGGGACGCCGCATGTGGGCCTGGTGCGCACCTGCCTGTTCTCCTGGGGCTACGCCCGCGCCAAGGGCGGCCAGTTCGTCTTCCGCATCGAGGACACCGACGCGGCGCGCGACACCGAGGAGTCCTACGAGCAGCTCCTCGAGGCGCTCTCGTGGCTCGGCATGACCTGGGACGAGGGCCCCGACATCGGCGGCCCCCACGCCCCCTACCGGCAGTCGCAGCGCCTCGACGTCTACGCCGACGTCGTCGAGCGCCTCCTCGACGGCGGCTACGCCTACGAGGCCTTCTCCACCAACGAGGAGGTCGAGGCCCGCCACCGCGCCGCCGGCCGCGACCCGAAGCTCGGCTACGACAACTTCGACCGCGACCTCACCGAGGAGCAGAAGGCCGCCTTCCGCGCCGAGGGCCGCAAGCCGGTGTACCGGATGCGGATGCCGGACGAGGACATCACCTTCCAGGACGCGGTGCGCGGCGAGATCACCACGCCCGCCGGGACCGTGCCCGACTACGTGATCGCCCGCGCCGACGGCTCGCCGCTGTACACCCTGACGAACCCGGTCGACGACGCGATCATGAAGGTCACCATGGTGACCCGCGGCGAGGACCTCATGCCCTCGACGCCGCGCCAGATCGTCATGTGGCGGGCCCTGATCGACCTCGGCATCGCCGAGGCCGAGCCCGAGTACGCGCACCTGCCGCTCATCGTGGACGAGCGCGGTAAGAAGATGTCCAAGCGCGACCCGCGCTCGAACCTCTTGCAGTACAAGGAGGCCGGGTACCTGCCCGAGGGCGTCCTCAACTACGTGGCGACCCTCGGCTGGTCGATCTCGGGCGACCGCGACGTGTTCACCGTCGCGGAGTTCCTGGAGGCCTTCGACCTGCACGACGTGAAGTCGAACCCGGCGCGGTTCGACGAGAAGAAGTTCGACGCGATCTGCTCGGACCACTTCCGCGCCGTGGACCCCGCCGAGCTGACCCGGCTCCTGCTCCCGCGCCTGGCCGCGGCCGGACTCGTGGGCGAGGCCCCGACTCCCGAGCAGGCGCACGTCCTCCAGGTCGCGGTCCCGCTGGTGCAGGAGCGCTGCACGACCCTCGCGCAGGCGGTCGAGATGCTCCGCTTCCTGTTCTGCGGCACCGAGGTCGAGCTCGACGAGGACAGCGCCAGGAAGACCTTCAAGGACGACGCGCCGCAGGTCCTCGACGCCTCGATCGCGGCCCTCGAGGGCATCGAGTGGACCACCGCGTCCATCGAGGAGGCCCTCAAGGCCGCCCTCGTGGACGGCATGGGCCTCAAGCCGCGCAAGGCCTTCGGCCCGGTCCGCGTGGCGGTCAGCGGCAAGACCGTCTCGCCGCCGCTGTACGAGTCGATGGAGCTGCTCGGCAGGGACGTCAGCCTGGCGCGCCTGCGCGCCGCCCGGGCGACGCTCTAGGAGCCCCGCGAAGGCCCCGCCCGGCACCGGGCGGGGCCTTCGCCGCGCCAGGGGACTCGCCGTAGCGCACTACTGTGCAATGCATGGTACTGTGGTAGGCGTGGATCGATCGCAACTGCTCAAGGGCCTGCTCGACATCATCGTGCTCCGCGTCCTGGACGACCAGGACGGCTACGGCTACGAGATCCTGGGCCGCCTGCGCAAGGCCGGGTTCGACGAACTCGGCGACGCCTCGGTCTACGGCACGCTCCGGCGCCTCTACCGGGCCGGGCACCTGTCCACGTACGTCCAGCCCAGCGAATCAGGGCCCCACCGCAAGTACTACGCACTGACCGAGCCCGGCCGGAAGCACCTCCGCCAGATGCGCGACGCCTGGGAGGACGTCAGCGCGAAGATGCGGACCCTGCTCGACGCCCCCACGAAGGGTTGACCATGACCGACGTTCCCAGCCGGACCGCCGAGATCGACGCCTACCTGGTCGCGGTCGAACGCCATCTGGCCGACCTGCCCGAGGCCATACGCGAGGACCTGATGTCCGACCTGGACGCCCACCTCGCCGAGGTCGCCGCGGACCTCGACGCCGGAACCGCGCTCCGCGACCTTCTCGGCAGCCCCGAGGCCTACGCCCGGGAGCTGCGCGAGACCGCCGAGGTCCCCAGGGAGCGCGCCGGGGACCGCCTGCGCCGCGGCCTCCGCCAGACCGCCGAGCCGCTGACGCGGCGGCTCAAGGACTGGGCCGACAAGTACGCCGTGAGCACCGGCCACGCCGACGCCGCGGAACTGCGCGACCGCCTGCGTCCCGGCTGGTGGGCCCTGCGGGGCGCCCTCGTCGCGCTGGTGTTCCTCTACCTGTTCGCCGCCGCCCAGTTCAACGCCACCGGCTACAACCTGCTCGGGTCGATTCCCGGGACGCTGCTCGCGATCGCCCTGGTGCTGCTCTGCGTCTGGGCCTCGCTGCGGATCGGCAAGAAGTCCCTCGAATGGGGCCGGCGCCGGCGGTTGTGGACCGGGGCGGCGGGCGTCGCCCTCGTCGCCTACAGCTTCTACGCGTTCGGGTGGTCGCTGAGCGGCGTCGTGCCGATCGGATCGGTCGAGAACGCCTCCGACGACTACTACTACGACGATCCGGCCTCCTACCTCTCCGACATCTACGTCTACGACGAGAACGGCGAACCCCTCACCGGCGTCTACCTGTTCGACCAGAACGGCGACCCGATCATGATCGGCGACCCCTGGAACTGCGAGCCGGCCATGGACCCGTTCGCGACCGCCGAGGAGCACCGGTCGCAGGGCGCTCCGGAGGGCGACGCCTCCGGGGCCTTTGACGACCTGGGCTACTACCAGTACCCGCTGTGCGCCGACCAAGCCCCCGACACGACCGCGGGCCCCTCGGCGACGCCCTCCGAGAGTGCGACCGCGACCCCCGGGGAGACGGCGACGCCTGCCGAGGACTCGACCGCCACCCCCGAGACGACCGCGACGCCCTCCGCGACCCCTGAGGAGACCGCGACGTCTTAGGCCGAGCGGGCGAGAACGCCGGCGTCGCCGCCCCTGGTGAGGATGCGTCTCCAGGGGCATGCGGGGCTGCTGTGACCTGCGTCGACCCGGTGGCGTCCGCGTTGTGACGTTCATCTCCGTGGACCTAAGTGGAAGAAGATCCGGCGGCCCGTCCGGGCGTCAATGGGCCGTTCGGGGGAGGTCGGGCGCCCGGTTCTCCGGCCTTTGCCGCAATCCGCTCGATACCAGAACTATCGGTCGAGACGGGCACCCGATAGTTTCGCTCGCAGACCGCAATGTGCCGTATTGAGCTCATTACCGAGCGGTACGGCGCCGCGAAATCGGGTCCTTAGGGTTACCCCCGATGTTTACCCGAACGAAGCCTTCCCGAGCGAAGCACCGCGCCCCAGAGCCCCGCCCCGGCGGGCTCCGGCACGTGGTCCGCAACCGGGTGTTCGCCTCCGCCGCCGCCGTCCTGGTCGCCCTCGGCTCGGGCAGCAGCGCCAGCGCGGCGATCATCAGCACCGACGACCCGACCGCCGAGGAGCTGCTCGCCGCCGAGATCGTCGCCGACGCCGGGGACGCCGACCGCCAGTGGGACCAGGTCGACGCGATGGAGAGCATCCTCCCCGTCAAGGAGCAGGGCACCGCCGACGCCGCCAAGGCCGAGGCCGCCGAAGTCCCCGAACCGGAACCGGAACCGGAAGAGCCCGCCGCCGAGGAGTCCTCCTCCGGCTCCGGCGACTCCGGTCCCTCGGTCGAGGTCTCCGCCGACTGCTCCGAGTACTCCGGCAACAAGGCCGTCGGCTGCACCATGACACTCGAGGCCGGCTGGGACATGAACGAGGTGGGCTGCCTCGTGAACCTGTGGGACCGCGAGTCCGGCTGGAACGAGACCGCCTCCAACCCGAGCTCGGGCGCCTACGGCATCCCGCAGTCGCTCCCCGGCGACAAGATGGCCTCCCACGGCGACGACTGGCAGACCAACCCGGCCACCCAGATCGCCTGGGGCCTGGACTACATCGAGGGCCGCTACGGCAGCCCGTGCGGCGCCTGGTCGCACAGCGAGTCCAACGGCTGGTACTAGACCGCCGCTATCGTGAACCCATGCGGGCCCCGGACTCGCTGACCCCGAGAGGCCCCGGTGCGGAACGCACCGGGGCCTCTCGCACGTCCGCCTACCGCCCGGCCTCCAGGGACGCCGCGCGCACCGAGCGCAGCAGCAGCCGCGGGTCGCCGAGCATCCGCTTGAGGCGGCGTTCGAGCCCCGCGATCGGCGTGAGGTTCTGCGGGGCCCGCGCGTCCTTGTGCGCGGCCGAGCCCAGCGGCGGCAGGGACGCCGCCGTCGCGTCGGCCAGCGCGATGGCCGCCTCCTCGCTCAGGTCGTCGGCGGCCTCGAGCCGGGCGATGCCCGCCCACCCGCGCGAGGACGTGCCCGGCAGGCGCAGGTACCAGGTGTAGCGCGGCCAGCCGGACATGAGGTGGAAGACCGGGGTCCGCTGACCGGGCGCGAGCCGCTCGACGACGGCGTTCAGCTCGGTCTGGAGGTAGGAGCGGTGGTGGCTCTTGACGTACCCCACCGAGTTCGGCAGCCGGGTGCGCCCGCGCAGCGGGCCGTCCAGGACGGACAGCTCGGCGTCCATCGCGACCATGGACGCGACCTTCGCCTCCAGCTCGGCCATCGCGGCCTGCGCGGTCGCGATGAGCTCGCCGGGATCGGCCGACTCGGCCCTGCGGTACGGGTAGCGGCCGAAGTCGGCGCCGGGGTCGACGGCGGCGAACAGGCCGCGCTCCACGGCCGCCTCGGCGACGGCCGAGGCCTTGCCGTCGAGGTCGCAGGCGACGGCGCCCGCGGCCCAGGAGACGCACACGCCCGGCGAGCGGACGCCCTCGTCGAGCAGCTCGACGCGGGCGTCGATGCGGCGCACCCCGTCGACCACGACGATCCGCCGCGGCCCCGAGGCGGGCGCGTCGACCGGCCGCCAGTCGGCGGGGTCGAGCTCGACGTCGGACCGGACCACGGCCCGGTCGGAGCGGGAGGGGGACTCCGGATTGTCGGCGAAGGAGGGGTCCCAGGCGTCGACGGTGATCTGCAAGGCGCACCTGCTTTCAAGATCGTTGGGGCCCACACTAGTCGGCCGCGGCTCGCGTGTCGCCCCCCCGCGGCCGTCCCAAACCCCCACCCTCCCGAGAGGGGAAAGGAAGCCTGGCTGCGAGCATCCCGGTTGCGACCGACAGGAATCGGCGCTGAAACCGTTCTGCGGACCGGAATTCACCCGAACGGAGGCGCTGACGTGAGCGATGCCTTTCCAATCCGCCGGACCGACGCACCGGGTGCGGCGCCTCCCGCGGGGTGACCGCGAGACGGGAGATCGCCCTCCGGACCATCTCCCCGCGCCGCGTCTCCCACGGGCACCCGGCCGGATCCAGGCCGAAGTCGACACTGCGCGCCCGCGAGGAGGCCGCGCGTTCGCGGCCTCTCCAGAGGGCGCCACCCCCGCGGCCGCCCGGCCGAAGACGAGCAGAATGCCGCCTCCGGGGGCATGGAGGCCGCCTCACGCGAGCGTTCAGCTGAAGGTCTTCTCCACGTGCGAACCCTTCGCGTCCTTCGTGATCCGGTACCGCACCGGCACCCGCTCGGCCAGCTCCGGCACGTGCGTGATGAGCCCCACCGTCCGGCCCGCCGAGAGCGTCAGCGCCTCCAGCGTGGTCGCCACCGCGTCCAGCGTCTCCGGGTCGAGCGTCCCGAACCCCTCGTCCAGGATGATCGACTCCAGGCACGCCCCGTGCCGCGCGAGGCTCGCCAGCTGGTCGCTCAGCGCGAGCGCCAGCGACAGCGACGCCGCGAACGTCTCGCCGCCCGACAGGCTCCGCGCCGGGCGCGCCATGTCCGCGTCGTGGTGGTCGACCACCCAGAAGTCCTGGTCCCGGTAGATCAGGTCGTACTGGCCGCCCGTGATCTGGTTGAGCATCATCGTCGCGCCCGCCACCAGCTCGTCCAGCGCCTCGCTCAGCAGCCACTCCATGAACCGCCGCGCCTCCAGGTGCGACGCGAGCGCCTTCGCCACCTCGGCCTCGTGCGCGAACTTGCGGGTGTCCGCCTCCAGGTCGACGCGCTGCGCGCGCGCCTCCTTGAGCCGCTCGTGCGCGCCGCGCGCCGACTCGACCGCGGCCGCGTGCCGTCCCACGTAGTCCCCGCCCGCGCCCGTCCGCGGCACGTCGACGTCGAACTCGCCCAGCGCGAGCCGCAGTTCGCTCCGCAGGGTCGCGGCCCGGCCGTCCAGGCCCGCCAGCTCGGTGCGGGCGGCCTCGCGCTCGACCTCCGCGCGCGCCATCGACGCGGCGGCCCAGTCGACCAGGTCCGTCCAGCTCGCGGCCAGGTCGTCCCCGCCCGCGGGCGGCCCGAGCACGGCCACCTGGTCGCGGGCGTGCTGGAACTCCTTCCAGGCCCGCTGCCGCCGCTCGTCCACGGCCGCCTTGCGCTTCTCGGCCTCCCGCAGGGCCCGCCGCGCCGCCTTGAGCGCCGCGCCGGTCCCCGCCAGCTGCTGCCGGGCCTCCTCCGAGGAGGCCCGCCGCGCCTGGAGCGCCGCCGGCTCGGGGACGTCCTCGAGCTTCTTCTTCAGCCGCCGCTCGGCCAGTTGCAGCTCGGTGAGCCGCTCCTCGTAGTTCTCCAGCTTCGTCTGGAGCGCGACGACGGCGGCCTGCGCGTCCCGGAACTCGTTCGTCGCCGTCCGCGAGGCCTCCTCGGCCTGCTGCATCGACTCCGACAGGTCGTGCTCGGGCACGTCCTCCACGGGGCGGTCGCAGACGGGGCACTCGTCGCCGACCTCGAGCCCGGCCCGCAGCGTCCCGGCCAGCTCGGCCATGCGGATCTTGTGGAGGGACGCGTGCTGGATCTCGACCTCCTCGGACGCGGCCTCCTCGAGCTCCTTGGCCTCGGCGAACTGGGCGCGCAGCTCCTCGGTCAGCTCCCGGCCGGTGCGCAGCTTCGACTCGGTCTCGGCCAGCTCGGTCCAGGCCTTGAGCTGCCGCTCGATGAGTCCCAGGTCGAGGCCGTCCAGCTCGGACCGGAGCCGCTCGTCCTCGGCCTCGGTGGCCTCGACCTCGGCGGTCTTCTCGGCCACCGCCGCGTTCGCAGCCGCGACCTGCGCGGCGATGTCGGCGACCCCCTCGGGCCGCTTGATGTACGTCAGCGACCCGAGGTTCGACTCGGCCTCGTGGAGGCGTCGGCGCGCGGTCTCGACCGCGGCGGCCAGCCCGTCGAGCGCGGTCGCCTTGTCCCGCACCGGCTCGGTGAGCTTCTCGAGCTTCTCGGCGCGTTCGGCGGCCGCGCCGATCTCGGCGTCGGACACGGCCGGGACGCGCGCGAGCTGCGCCTCGAGGGTCTTCATCGCAGTGGTCGCGGCGTCGCGCTTCGCCCCGGCGAGCTGCTGGACCCGCCGGTAGACGCTGTGCCCCAGCAGGTTCTCGAGGATCTTGCGCCGGTCGGCGGGCGAGGCGTGCAGGAACTCGGCGAACTCGCCCTGGGGGAGGAGCACGCACTTGGTGAACTGCTCGAACGGCAGCCCGATGACCCGCTCGGCCGCGCTGCTGACCTCGCTGGGGCTGCCGGCGAGGGCCTTGCCGAGCCCTTCGACCAGCTCGCCGTCGTCGGCGGGGTTCACGCCTGCGGGCAGCTGCTCCAGCGCCGCGGTGGTGGTCTTGACCTTGCCGTTGCGGTCGCGGCGCAGGATCCTGGTGGCCACGTAGTGCATCCCGGCGGCGGCGAACACGAGCCGCACGCGGCCTTCGACGGCCGAGGGCGCGATGGCGTTCTGCGTGGTGTTCACGCGCCAGCGCGGGGTGCGCCCGTAGAGCGCGAAGCACATCGCGTCGAGCACCGTGGACTTCCCGGCGCCGGTGGGCCCGGTGAGCGCGAAGAAGTCGACGTCGGTGAAGTCGAAGGTCTCGGTCCCGGTGTAGGAGCCGAACCCTTGCAGATCCAAACGGATAGGGCGCACGGCGTTCACTCCCGTCCGGGCGGTGGCGGGCTGGCGGGTGAGAGACGGGGCCGGGGCGGAGCCCCGTCAGGTCCGGTCGGGCGCATCAGGACTCCTCGGCGACGGTCTGGGTGTCCTCGTAGAGCTTCGCGAACAGCCCGGCCACGGCCGGGTCGTCGTGGCCGTTCTCGGCGAGGTAGGCGGTGAACAGCTCCCCGGGGCTGCGCCCCGACCGGCGTTCGCGCGGCGCGGCCTCGGCGAGGCGCGCCACGGGGTCGATGTGGATCTGGACGGCGCGCGGGAACAGGTCGGCGACCTCGCCGCGCAGTCCGGCGCGGGCCGGTTCGGTCACGAAGACCCGCAGCCACGCCCGGTCGTCCACCGTCGCCTTCGCGAGCTGCTCGAGGGTGCCCCGCACCGTGGCGAGCGGGACGGCCGCCGTCAGTGGGACGGTCCGCACCCGCGCGGGCGTCCCGGCCGTCACGTCCACGACGGCGACGCTCGGCGTGTGGTCCTCCTCGCCGAAGTCGACCGCGATCGGCCCGCCGGAGTAGCGGATCGGGCAGGGCCCGTTGATCGCCTGCGCCTTGTGCAGGTGGCCCAGGGCCGCGTAGCTCGTGGTGGGCGGGAAGATCGCGGCGGGGACGGCGTAGTCGGCCACGGTGTGGACCTCGCGCTCCCCGCCGCCCACTTTGCCGCCGACCACGGTGAGGTGACCGGTGAACAGGTTGACGGTGTCGGGGCCGAAGTCCTGCGTCAGGGCCGCGACGAGCCGCCGCAGGTGGTCGGCGTAGTTCGCCTCGGCGCCCGAGGCGCCGAGCTCGAACAGCTCGGCGGCCCGCACGGCGTGGCGCTGGGCGATGAACGGCAGGGCCGCGATCTTCCAGCGCTCGCCGTCCCGCGTGGTCCCGGTGACGAGGTGGTCGGCGGCCTTGCCGAGGCTTCCCCGCAGGTGGATCCCGGCGGCGCGGGCCCATTCGCGCAGGGCGTCGAGGGCCCTGCCGTTGTCGTGGTTCCCGGCGATGACGACGACTTCGGCCCCGGTCTGGTGCAGCGCCGAGAGCGCGGCGGTCAGGAGCTTCTGCGCCTCGCTGGAGGGCGAGGCGGTGTCGAACAGGTCCCCGGCCACGATCACCAGGTCGGCCTGCTCGTCTCTGGTGATGTCCACGATCTGCTTGAAGACCGCGCGCTGCTCGTCGAGGCGCGAGCGGCCCTTCATGGTGACGCCGACGTGCCAGTCGGAGGTGTGCAGAATCCGCAAGGCTCAGGCTCCTAGAACGGGATGTCGTCTTCGTCGTCGCCGGCGAGGTCGAACGGGTCGACCCGGGCAGTGGGCGAGATGGCACGGCCCGGCCGTGCGGTGGCGGGCGCGGACCCGGCCTCGGCGGGGCGGGTGGCCCAGGCGGGGAACGGGAAGTTCACCACGAGCGGCACCGGCAGCTCGGGCTGGGCCACGAACATGGTGCCGGGCTTGGCCATGAGCACCCGCATCCGCTGCGCCTGGGTGAGGAACCCGTACTCGGGGCGCGTGGCCTCGGCGGCGTCGAGCCGGCCGACGACGCGGATCGCCGAGTTCGAGGCGATCCGCCGCTCCACTTCGGACGCGGTCTGCTGCGCGCCGATGAGGATGACCCCCAGCGAGCGGCCGCGTTCGGCGATGTCGAGCAGGATGTCCTTGATCGGGCTGGTGCCCTCGCGCGGCGCGTACTTGTTGAGCTCGTCGAGGACGACGAACTGGAGCGGCCGGGCCGAGCCCGCCTTCTCCTTGCGCTCGAACTCGGTGCGCAGCACCACGCCCACGACGAAGCGCTGCGCCCGGTCGGGCAGGTTGTGGAGGTCGACCACGGTCACCTGCGCCTCGGAGGCGAGGGCCGCGCCGCGGGGCGGCAGGTCGCCGCGGATGAGGCGGCCGATGTCGCGCCCCGAGGCGATGAGCCGCCGGATGAACGCGTTCACGGTGCCCAGGCCGATCGCGGACCCGGCCCACTCGGTGCGGGTCTCGTCGTCGGCGAGGCGCTCGCAGACGAGGTCGACGAGGTCGCGGTAGGTCGTGAGCAGCTGCCCGTCGACGCTGATCGCGCCGTTGTCCTTGGGGCGGGCCTCCTTGCGCAGGCGGGCGGCGACCTGGTGGACGACCATCGTGTACTGCTGGCGGTCGTCGTCGCCGTCGGCGAACACGAACGGCAGCAGGCTCAGCTGGCAGAACTCGGCGAGGGTCCAGTAGAACGCGTCGACGCCGGTGGACCGGCACGCCACGTCCGGGATGCCGTTCGCGTCGCCCTCGCGCGGCGGGGCCAGGACCTCGACGGACTTGAACGCGCCGGGCTCCATGCCCAGGCGCCGGTAGGACTCGCGGATCGCGTCGTCGAGCTTCGAGTTGTCGTGGTCGAGGAGCAGCAGGTCCTCGCCCTTGACGTTGAAGATGAGCGCCTTGGTGTTCGCGGCCTCGGCGCCGAGCGCGCCCGAGTGCAGCAGCGAGTACAGCAGCCAGGTCGCGAACGAGGTCTTCGTGGCGACGCCGGAGATGCCCGAGATGGAGACGTGCGCGCCCCGGGTGCCGTCGAGGAAGTCCGGGTTCAGGAACACCGGCTGCCCGTCCCGCGAGAACCCAAGGGGCACTTGACGGCTCATGCCGTCGAAGTACAGGGCCCGCTCGCGGTCCTCGCCGGTGGCGCGCTGGACCTCGGCGCCCGGGCGCGGCGGCACGAACACCTCCGGCTCGACCCGCGTCACCGTGACCTCGGCGGCCTCCTGCACCTGCGCCGGGAGCAGGCCCCCGGCGATGTCGAAGACGTCGGAGTCGAACTGGGCGCCCTCGTGGCGCGAGCGGACCGAGGTGACCACGCCCGAGATGCGGACGGCGCCGACCCCCGGGACCTGGCGCTCGGTGGTCAGCACGTCGTCGAGCTGGGCGTAGGCCTCGGGGCCGACGCCGACCCAGAACGACAGGGGCGTCGCGTCCTCCGTGCCGAGCACGCGTCCCACCGATTCACTCATCGCTCGATCCTCGCATGTAGCGCAGCATGAGGTTGCCCCCGGCTTCGAGGACGTGTCGCAGCACGAGCGGCCGCGCCGCGGCGGCCGTCGGCTGCGCGCCGCGACCGGCGCCGTGGGCCTCGGCGATCCGCATCGGACCGGGCCCGACCAGCTTCGGCGCGAGCGTGAGGTCCAGCTCGTCGGCCAGGTCGGCCTCGACGAGGGACCCGAAGACGTGCGGCCCGCCCTCGCACAGGACCTGCCGCAGGCCCCGCTCGCGCAGCGCCGCCACGGCCGCGGCGAGGTCGACCTCGCCCTCCCCGGCGGCGATCACGTCGGCGACCGCTAGGAACGGCTCGAGCCGCTCCTTCGCCAGGTCCGCCGGGACGATGAGGATCGGGCGCCGGGGCGCCTCGGTGAAGATCCCCGAGCCGGGGTCGAGCGCGGCCGTGCGCGAGACGATCGCCATGACCGGCACCTCCGGCAGGCCCCGCGCCCGGCGCCACGCCATCCGGTCGGGGGAGAGCACCAGCGGCCCGTACCCCTCCGTGCGGACCGTCCCCGACCCGGCGACGAGCACGTCGCACCGGGCCCGCAGGACCTTGAAGACCCGCTTGTCCTCCTCACCGGACAGTGGACCCGAGACCCCCTCGAGGGTCGCGGCGCCGTCGGCGCTGGAGACGAAGTTGACCCGCAGCCAGTCGGGCCCGGGCGGCTCGTAGGCCGCGTACACCTCGTCGTCGGTCAGTTCATCGAGTCTTCGGAAGCGCACCTCTGCCACGGCCACAAGGTAGCCCACGGGCCCGACAGCCCGGCACCGGGAGGTCCATTGTTTCGCATGCCTGTGCGAAAATGGGCGCTGTGTCGCGAAGCGATCATCCGAAGTGACCGGACGTCCCGCCCCTCAGGGGCCGAGGACCCGGTCCAGGTACGCGTTCGCGAACCGCCGGTCGGGGTCGGTCTCGTTCCGGACCCTCAGGAAGTCCTCGAAGTGCTTGTACCGCTTCGTCAGCGTCGCGGCGTCCAATGAGTGCATCTTGCCCCAGTGCGGCCGCCCCTCTGCCGCGTCGAAGACCGCCGCGCAGTCCTTGAAGTACGGTCCGTGGTCGTGCCGGTGGTACTGGTGCACCGCCACATAGGCCGTCCGGCGCCCGTGCGCCGTCGACAGCCAGATGTCGTCGGCGGCCGCGAAGCGCACCTCCACCGGGAACGAGACGGTGTGCCCCTGCCGCTCCACCATCGACTTGAGCTCGCGCAGCACCCCCGGCAGCGCCTCGCGCGGCAGCGCGTACTCCATCTCGCGGAAGCGCACCGTCCGCGGCGAGGCGAAGACCCGGTGCGAGCGGTCGGTGTACTCGCGGGCGCTCCAGACGCGCCCGGCCAGCCGGTTCAGGCCCGGCACCATCCGCGGGAACCGCGCCCCGACCCGGTTGCTCGCCTCGAACAGGGTGTTCTCGGTGAAGCCCTCGTTCCACCAGTACGACAGGGCGCCCGGCGACCGGCTCGGCTCGGACATCGCGTAGCGGTTGTTCCGCTTCGTCAGCGTCCGCTCGGTGTGCGGGAACCAGTAGAACTCGAAGTGGTCGTTCTCGGCCACCATCTCGTCGAGGCCCTCCAGGACCGCGTCCAGCCGCTCGGGCCGCTCGACCGCCTTGAGGCGGAACGCCGGGACGCACTGGAGCGTCACCTCCGCGATCACCCCGATCGCCCCGAGCCCGAGCCGGGCCGCGGCGAACAGCTCGGGCCGCTCGAACTCCGTGCACCGCGCGGTCGACCCGTCCGCGAGCACCAGCTTCAAGCCCTTCACCTGCCACGCGAAGCCCCGGTAGCGGTCGCCGGTGCCGTGCGTCCCGGTCGAGATCGCCCCCGAGATCGTCTGCCGGTCGATGTCGCCCATGTTCTCCAGCGCCAGCCCGTGCGCGTCGAGGATCTCGTTGAGCCGCCACAGCGGCATCCCGGCCTCCACCGTCACCAGGCCCGTGCGCTGCTCGACCGCGACCACCTGGTCGAGGCCGCCCATGTCCACCTGAACCCCGTCGGGGGCGGCGATGCCGCTGAAGGAGTGCCCCGCGCCGACCGCCTTGACGCGCAGGCCGTCCGCGGCCGCGTCGACCACCGCGGTGGCCAGCTCGTCGGCGCTGCCGGGCCTGACGGTCCGTGCCGGATCGGCGCTCTCGGTGCCCGACCAGTTCTGCCAGGGTGAGGATCCCATCGCGGCGGCTCCCATATCCACTCCGGTTGAATTTGAGGTGCACTTCACATTAGTCTTCACCGTCTCCATTTCCCAAGCGCCCCGACCGCTCTCACGGAGGTTGCCACGGTAGGCCACGAGGAACGGGACCATTGTTTGCGTGGGGGCAAGACCTGAGAAAGAGTCTTACCATCTGCATTCGTATTATGTGAGACATGGCGATCACGGCCCGGCACCGGGCATACAGATTTCGGTGCTATCCGACGCTTGAACAGGCTCGGCAGCTGGTTCAGACGTTCGGATGTGTCCGCCTGGTCTACAACATGGCGCTGGATGCCAGAGCGAAAGCCTGGTACCGCCGTCAGGAGCGGGTCAACTACGTCCAGACCTCGGCGTTGCTGACGAAGTGGAAACGGCGCAACGACCTCGCATTCCTCAACGAGGTTTCATCCGTTCCGTTGCAGCAGGCGCTCAGGCACCTTCAGCATGCGTATGCGGGGTTCTTCGAGAAGCGAACTGACTACCCACACTTCAAGCGAAAGCGGGTCGGGACCGGTTCGGCCGAGTACACGAAGTCCGCATTCACGTTCCGTGCCGGCGAGTTGAGGCTTGCCAAGCAGGCGGACCCGCTGCGGATCAGGTGGTCCAGGCCGCTGCCGCATGGGTCGGAGCCCACGATGGTGACCGTTTCCCGCGATGCTTCGGGCCGCTGGTTCGTCTCGATGCTCATCGAGGAAGACATCCCCACCCTGCCCGAGCGTGGCGAAGCGGTCGGGGTGGATGCGGGGCTGTCGGCCCTGTTCACGCTTTCAACCGGTGAGCGGATCGTGAACCCCCGCCATGAGCGTGGCGACCGGGCGCGCATCCGCCAGCGCCAACAGGCGCTCTCACGCAAGCGGAAAGGATCGAACAACTACCACAAGGCCCAGATTCGTCTGGCTCGCGCGCATGCGCGGGTGGCGGATCGACGGCGCGACTTCCTGCACAAGCTCACCACTCGACTGGTTCGCGAAAACCAAGTGATCGCGGTCGAAGACCTGAATGTGCGTGGAATGCTGTCGAACCACACCCTCGCTCGAGCGATCGCCGACGCTTCCTGGTCGACCTTCCGCAGGATGCTGGAGTACAAGGCCGAATGGTACGGCCGGGACCTCGTCGTCGTCGACCGGTTCATGCCCTCTTCCAAAATCTGCTCCGCCTGTGGGACCATCAAGCGGACCATGCCGCTCAATGCGCGCACCTTCACCTGCTCTGACAAGGCATGCGGGCATGTGGAAGACCGTGATGCGAACGCGGCCAAGAACATTCTGGCGGCCGGGCTGGCCGTTGCAGCCTGTGGAGACGGTGTAAGACCAAAGCGCTCCTAGCGCGGCGGCGACCGTCGACGAAACAGGAAACCCAACCGGGCGACCGGTCGGACTCCGCTCCCTCCGGGGAGGGAGGGAAGCCAACTAACCCCACATGACCTGCGGAAGGGAAGTCGGATGGGCTACCACGGAGTTACGAGGACCGATGCCCCGCCCGGAACGGGCGCGCCCGAGCACCGGTTCGCCGAACTGGGCCGCGCCACCAGGGGACTCCAGCCGCCGTTCGCCGTGGTCGACCTCGCCGCCTTCGACACGAACGCGGCCATCCTGCGCCGCAACGCGATCGGCAAGCCCCTGCGCCTGGCGAGCAAGTCGCTGCGCTGCCGGGCGCTCATGCGCCGGGCCCTGGGCCAGCCGGGCTTCAAGGGCGTCCTCGGCTTCACCCTTCCCGAGGCGCTGTGGCTCGCCGCCGACGGGGACGGCGGGTTCGAGGACGTCGTCGTCGCCTACCCGACCGCCGACACCGACGCGCTGCGCGCGCTCGCGGCCGACGACGAGCTGGCGCGCCGCATCACCCTCATGGTCGACTCGGTCGAGCACCTGGACTTCCTCCAGCGCCATGTGGAGCCGAACCCGTCGCGGCCGCTGCGGCTGTGCCTGGAGCTCGACGTCTCCCTCGAACTGCTCGGCGGACGCGTCCACATCGGCGCCCACCGCTCCCCGGTGCACACGCCCGAGCAGGCCATCGCGATGGCGCACGAGATCGACAAGCGACCGGGGGTGCGCCTGGTCGGCGTCATGGGGTACGAGGGCCAGATCGCGGGCATCCAGGACGCCTACAGCGCCGCGGTCCTGCGCTACCCGCTGGTGCGGCTGATGCAGCGGATCTCCAGGGCCGAGCTGGCCGAGCGCCGCGGCGAGGCCGTCGCGGCCGTCCGCAGCGTCGCCGACCTCGAGTTCGTCAACGGCGGCGGCACCGGCTCGGTCGTCTCGACCGCCGCCGACCCGTCCGTCACCGAGATCGCGGCGGGCTCGGGGCTCTACTCGCCCGCGCTGTTCGACGGGTACCGGTCGATCCGCCCCCTCCCGGCCGCGTTCTTCGCGCTCCCGGTGGTCAGGCGCCCGCGCCCGGGGATCGTGACCGCGCTCGGCGGCGGCTGGATCGCCTCCGGCGTGCCCGGACCCGACCGGCTCCCCAAGCCGACGTTCCCCGCCGGTCTGAAGTTCTCCAGGACCGAGGGCGCCGGCGAGGTCCAGACGCCGCTGCGCGGCCGGGCCGCCGACGGCCTCGCGATCGGCGACCGCGTGTGGATGCGCCACGCCAAGGCCGGCGAGCTGGCCGAGCGCGTCAACTCGATCCACCTCGTCTCCGGCGGCGAGGTCGTGGACGAGGTCCCGACCTACCGCGGCGAGGGCCGCGCCTTCGCCTGAGCCCCGTCGCGGGCCGGTCCCGCGTCCTCCGCGAACGCCGACGGGCCCGGCGGGACGGTGATCGTCCCGCCGGGCCCGTCGGCGTCAGGGCTCAGGCGCGCCGCGCCTCAGTCGTCGTCATCGCGTCCGTTCCCGTTGTTGTTGCCGTTGTTGTTCCCATTGTCGTTCCCGTTCCGGCCGCCGTTCTCGCCCCCGCCCGGCTCGCACAGGCCGAACGCCTCGGAGATCGGGTCGCACTGCTCATTGCCGTTGTTGTTGGGCGGCGGCGCCTGCTCGCAGTGCGAGTCGGTCGGGAACTGCGCGCAGTACTTGCTGTCGGCGTCGACCTTGCCGTTCTCGTTGAGGATGTCGCGGATGGACGGCGAACCGGAGTGCATCGGCTCGCCCCAGGCCTCGGCGTCCCAGCCCTCGGCCTCGATCGAGCCCTCCATGAACTGCTTCCACACCGGGTAGCTCAAGGTGCCACCGAAGACGTTGCTGGTGCCGCCGTCGGTGTTCAGCAGCGGCGCCGACTCGGCGGTCGCGTTGCCGACCCACGCCGCGATGCTCAGCTGCGGGATCGCGCCGACGTACCAGGTGTGGGCGTTGGCGCTCTCGTCGTAGTCGTCGCCGGCCTCCCAGGTGCCGGTCTTGCCGGTGTAGGGCCGGTCGATCGCGCCGCCGTCGCCCTCGATCTCGGAGCCGACCCACTGGAGGTCGCGGGCGATCCCGGCGTCCAGCGCCTGGTCCGTCTCCAGCTCGCGGATCGGCGGGACCTCCTCGCCGTCGCGGTCGATGACCTTCGAGACGAAGTGCGTCTCGACGTACTCGCCGTCGTTGGCGATCGTGGCGTACACCGCGGCCATGTCCATGACCGAGGTCGGGTACTGGCCGAAGCTGATCTGGTAGTCGAACGGGGAGCGCGGGTCCTCCAGGTCCAGCGGCGTGCGGATCGGTTCTCCGTTCTCGTACCCGTTGACCGAGGCCATCGGGTCGATGTTGCCGTTCGCGTCGGTGACGTAGCCCTCGCCGTCGGGGACGACGTTGTGCACCGTGTAGGTGATCGTGCCGTCGTCCTCGACGTAGAACCGGTAGATGTCGCCGGTCGACTGGTTCTGCATGGTGCGCAGGCCCATCCGGATCGAGGTCTCCAGGACCGTGGTGGCGCCGTAGTCCTCGGCGATCGCGTACATCGGCGTGTTCTTCGACCTGCGGACCGCCTCGGTCAGGGTCATGTCCTCGAACGCGTCGCTGCCGGAGTTGTGGAGCTCGCCGCCGTTGGTGGATCCGAGGCTCTCGAACGCGCGCGGCGAGTCGGCGTTCCACCACGAGTCGATCGAGTCGCCGTTCATGATCGCGGTCGCGGCGGTGACCATCTTGAACGTCGAGGACGGCGGGTGCGGGTTCTCCATGCCGGCCTTGTCGATGCCCAGGCCGTTGTCCCCGCCGTAGTAGCCCAGGACGGCGCCGGTGTTCGGGTCGACCGCGACCACGGCGCTGGCCATCGACTCGTTGTACTCGTAGAGCGCGGCGTCCTCGTTCTCGTTGACGAACTCGAAGAACCCGTCGTCGTTGCGGTACTCCTCGGCGGCGGCCGTCTCGGTGACGATGTTGCCCTCCTCGTCGACCAGGTTGCCGTCCTCGTTCTTCTCGCGCCGCAGGTCGCCCCGGCTCGCCGTGGTGAACGCCTGCTTCTGGACGTCCGGGTCGATGGTGAGCTCGACGGTGTAGCCGCCGGTGTTCTCGTCCTTGCCGTAGAAGTCGTTCTGCGTCAGGCCGTAGCGGCTCTCCAGCTCGGCCCAGACGTAGCCGTCGGTGGGGTTGGTGATGAAGCCGGTGGGGGTGTCGTGCCCCCACGAGCCGGGGTTCTCCAGGGCGTCGAGGGTCTCGGGCATCCCGGCGTCCAGCTGCTCCTGGACCTGGGCGAGCTGCTCCTCGTCGAGGTCGTCGGTCAGGGTGAGCAGGGACTCCATGCCGTGGGTCCAGCGGTCGAGCGGGGCCGTGCTGTCCTCCCCGGCGATGCGCGGGTCGAACGAGCCGTCGCCGGCCTTGACCTGCATGACCAGCATCATGCCCTCGCCCCAGGTGAGGTCCTCGACGTTCTTGCCGAACCAGGTCTGGGCGGCGGCGGCGATGCCGTAGGTGCCGCGGCCGTAGAAGTTGAGGTTCAGGTAGTGGAGGAGGATGTCCTCCTTCGTGTTGTCCTGCTCCAGCTTCATGGCCATGACGGCCTCGCGGGCCTTGCGGCCGTAGCTGAGGTCGTCGCGGATGTCCATGACCATGCCCGCGTACTGCTGGCTGATGGTCGAGGCGCCCTGGGTGTCGCCGCCCTTGAGGTTGTTGATCAGGGCGCGCATGGTGCCCTTGTAGTCGACGCCCTCGTGCTCGAAGAAGTCCTTGTCCTCCAGGGCCAGCAGCGACCAGACGACCGTGGGCGGGATGTCCTCGTACTTGTCGACGAGCTTGCGGGTGTACTCGCCGTAGCCCGCGACCTGGGTGGAGCCGTCCGAGTAGGTGAACGTGGTGGACTCGCCGAATGCGAGGTCCTGCGGTTCGGGCACGCTCTGGAAGAACCAGGAGCCGGCCACGGTGATCGTGCCCAGCAGCATGAGGCACACCATGATGAGGGCCGCGTAGACGCGGCGGCGGCGCTTCGAGATGCGCTTCCGCTTGCCTTTGCGCCCCGGGCCGGCGGGCCCGGCGTCGGCCTTGGGGCGGGCGGCGCCGACCACCGAGGCCCGGCCGACGCCCCCGCGGGGGACGCTGCCGACGGCGGGGCCGCTCCCGGGAACGGAGGCGCTGCCGCTCGAGGGCGCTCCCGGCGCTCCGGGGGCCGCCGGGCCGGGGGGGACTCCCGGGCCTCCGGGGACTCCCGGGCCTCCGGGGACCGCGGGGCCGACGGGTCTGCCCGGTACGGCGTGACCTGCGGGCCGGACGGGACCGGCGCTCCCGCCCGGGTACGCCTTCGGCGGTTCGGCCGAGGGGTCCGGGTTGGGGCGGTAATAGTCGCTCATGCTCAACCATCCACGAGTTGTGAGGTGCCGGTCCTCGGCGCGCGGCCCCGAGTCGGCTTCGGCGGGCACCGCCGAGAGATGAGTCGGGCCCGGCGGGAGTCCGCAGAACCCTGGATGTTAGCGGAACACGCCCGGTTAGCGAGGAGTGCTCGGTTCCGCGGGTGAGGAAGGCCGCTTGCCGACCACCTTAGACCGCCGCCGCCATGCGCAACGGGCGTGTCAAGGATGAAACGGGCATAAACTGACACTCTGGGGCAGTATGCGATCGCAGGCGCATTCGGCTACGCCGCGACCCCCCGCGCGGCCTGCCGTCCCGAGAACAGGCACCCGCCCAGGAACGTCCCCTCCAGCGACCGGTACCCGTGCATCCCTCCGCCGCCGAACCCGGCGGCCTCGCCGGCCGCGTACAGCCCTGGCAGCGGCTCCCCGTCCGGGCGCAGCACCCGCCCGTCCAGATCGGTGTGCAGGCCGCCCAGGGTCTTGCGGGTCAGCAGGTGCAGCCGCACGCCGATGAGCGGCCCGGCCTTCGGGTCCAGCAGCCGGTGCGGCGACGCCACCCGGATCAGCTTGTCGCCCCGGTAGTTGCGCGCTCCGCGCAAGGCCGTGACCTGCAAGTCCTTGGTGAACGTGTTCGACATCTCGGCGTCGCGCGCCTCGACCGCCGCCCGCACCGTCGCGAAGTCCAGCAGGTGCTCCCCGGTGATCCCGTTCATCTTCGCCACCAGCTCGGGCAGCGTCGCGGCCACCGCGAAGTCCGCGCCGTGCTGCTTGAACGCCTCCACCGGCCCGGGGGCGCCCGGCAGCACCCGCTTGAGCAGCAGCCTCACGTCCTTGCCGGTCAGGTCCGGGTTCTGCTCCGACCCCGAGAGCGCGAACTCCTTCTCGAGGATCTTCTGGGTCAGCACGAACCACGTGTACTCGTGGCCGGTGGTCATGATGTGCTCCAGCGTCCCCAGGGTGTCGAACCCGGGGAACAGCGGCGCGGGCAGCCGCTTCCCGGTCGCGTCCAACCACAGCGAGGACGGCCCCGGCAGGATCCGGATGCCGTGGTGCGGCCAGATCGGGTCCCAGTTCTCGATGCCCTCGGTGTAGTGCCACATCCGGTCCCGGTTGATCAGGTCCGCGCCCGCGCGCTCGGCGATCCCCAGCATCCGGCCGTCGACGTGCGCCGGGACCCCCGAGATGAGCCGCTTCGGCGCCGTCCCGAGGCGCGCGGGCCAGTGCTCGCGCACCAGGTCGAAGTTCCCTCCGATGCCGCCCGAGGTGACCACCACGGCCTCGGCCGCGAGCGAGAACTCGCCCAGGGCCTCGCGGCTGGTCGAGGCGCCCCGCGCCGACTCGTCGGGCGCGAGCAGCGTCCCGGACACGCCGGTCACCGCCCCGTCGGTCACCGTCAGCTCGTCGACCCGGTGCCGGAACTTCAGCTGCAACCTGCCGTCCTGCGCCGCCCGGCGCACCCGCTGCGCGAACGGCTCCACGACGCCCGGGCCGGTGCCCCACGTGATGTGGAAGCGCGGCACGGAGTTCCCGTGGCCCTGCGCCGTGTAGCCGCCGCGCTCGGCCCAGCCGACGACCGGGAAGAACCGGACGCCCATGCCGTGCAGCCAGGCCCGCTTCTCGCCCGCTGCGAAGTCGACGTAGGCCTCGGCCCACTTGCGGGGCCACTCGTCCTCGGGCCGGTCGAATCCGGCGGTCCCGAGCCAGTCCTGCCACGCCAGGTCGCGCGAGTCCTTGACGCCCATGCGCCGCTGCTCGGGCGAGTCCACGAGGAACAATCCTCCGAACGACCAGAACGCCTGGCCCCCAAGGGACTGCTCGCCCTCCTGGTCCAGCAGCGTGACGGTCTTCCCGAGCCGCACCAACTCCGCGGCGGCCGCCAGTCCGGCCAACCCCGCTCCGACCACGATGACGTCGCTGTCCATCGCCCGCGCCTTCCCCAGCAGCAGATACGGCGCCTACTGGCGCGTAGGGGAGGTATACCAGGACCCCGCCGCCGCGTCAACCGGACGATGCCATCCCCTGATGCGGCATCCGCCAGGCCTCGGCGAGCCGGGACGGGTGCACATTGGCGCCGCCGCCGAAGAACTCGCAGAACTTCATGATCAGCGGGTCCCATCCGACCGGGTCGACATGGTCCGTTCCGGGGATCACGAGCCGCTCCTCGACGTGCGCCCGCACGACCCGCACCTCGACGGCGCTGGCCGTCTCCGCGAACGCGTGCACCGCCTCGACCGCGCACTCGAGCTGGATCGGGCACTCGGCGACCCGGGGCGGGGCGACCCGCTCCGACGCCTGCGGCGTCAGCCCGGCCGCCCCGAACTTGTCGGCCTCGAACCGGTACCCCTTGGCGGCCTTGGTCTCCGGGACGGGACGGGCGCCGGTCAGCGGCGCCAGCAGGTCGACCGAGGCGGCCATGTCGGCGGAGGCCAGGTTCAGCACGCACTCCCGCTCCCGCAGCAGGTTCTCGGTGGTCTTGGACCGGTTCCCCATGCCGAGCATGCACGACTGCTTCAGCCACCAGGCCGAGGACATGGGCGCCAGGTTCGCCGACCCGTCGGCGTTGCGGGTGCTGACGAGCACCACGGGGGTGCCGAAGTACAGCACCTTCAAGTCGAGACCGACATGCATGGCGGGAGCCTCCAGAGATCGAGCCGCGGAAGCCTCAATCGAACCCGCCGCCGCCCCCGCCGCCCGGCCGAAAAACGACGTCGGGTTCCCGCCCCCGCCCGCCCTCTCGACCGCCTAGACTGGTGTCCCCCTTGAAGACACGCCGCGCCGGAGGTCACGACGGTCGATGCCCGACGACAAGACGATCAAGCCCGGCGACAAACGCAGCCGCGCCGAGATCCGGGAGGTCTGGGGCGGTTCGCCTCAAGGCGGCATCGCGCCCTCCAGGGAGTCCGCATCGGTGCTGATCTACTCGGATCCCGGCCGGGGTGAGCAGCTCGGCTACCACGACGGCTGGCTCGCCGACCCCGACGGCGAACTGGTCTTCGAGTACACCGGCCACGGCCCGGCGGGCCATCAGAAGATGTGGATCGGGAACAAGGCCATCCGCGACCACGCCCTGCACTCGAGGACCCTGCGGGTCTTCGCGGCCAGCGGCGCACCGAACCGGCGACCGCAGGAGTTCGAGTACCTCGGCGAGTTCGCACTCGACGAGGACGAGCCCTTCTATGAACGCGAAGTCCCCGACGAGAACGGCGCCCTCCGGATGGTCTTCGTGTTCCGGCTCCGCCCGGTCGGCGAGATCGCCGTGGAGGACGACCACCGACTGCCGCCCGCCCGGGACACCACGGCCACGAAGTGGAAGCCGCCGTCACCGCAGGACGTCGCCGCGGAGACCACCAACCGGACCATCCCGGCCGAACGCAACACCCGGACCCGCACCACGCGCAAGGCGATGGACGAAGCGGCAGTGGAACGTCTCGAAGCCGAACTGTGCGCGAGGTTCGAAGCGCATCTGGTCGCGCGCGGCCACGCGGTGCATCGCTACGAGATCAGGGTCAAGGGCGAACGCGGCATCCAGCGCACCGACACCTTCGACGCTACGGCGGAGGTCCTCTATGAGGCCAAGGCCAAGGCCGATCGTGACTCGATCCGGATGGCGATAGGGCAGCTCCTCGACTACCGCCGCCACATCGACCCCGCTCCGGCGGGCTTGGCGATCCTCCTTCCTGAAGCGCCCGGCGACGACCTTCGGGGACTCATCGCATCGGTCGGCATGTCATTGGTCTACGAGCAGAACGGCGTGTTCAGCGCTTGGCCGGTGCCGGATTCACAGACCACCGGACCGGCCGGCCGTTTACCGGCCGGCCGCCGCGTTCCCGGTCGGGTCTTCAGACCTCCGGGGGCGGCCGGGCCGGATCAGGCGGGGAGATCGCCCCTTGGGGGATCGGCGGCGGGAGTTCCCAGGCCGCGTCGCGGAGTTGGGCGGCCAAGTGGTCGGCCGCGGCTTCGATGTCCTCGCGGCGGAGCTTGTCGCCGAGCCGGTTCGACGCGATACGGCTGAGGATCAGGATGTTCAGGGCCGTCTCGCGGAGCAGATCGGTCAGGGCGATCCGCTTGCGCGCGCCCGATACGGCGGTGATGGCATCGGCGAGGTCGTCGAGTTCGGGTGTGGACATCGGTTCCTCCTGCTGTGCAGTTGTGCCGGACTGATCCGGTACGCCAAGTGTGCGAACCGGCACCGACAGTTTCCGTCCTTGCGAAGAGGATCGTGACGCAGATCATTCATGGAGTCGAGCCGGCCGCGCCCGACCAGGGCGCGGCCTTACCGCCCCGGCTTTTCAATGCTCAAGCGCGGCAGAGGAGTTCGCCGTGGGGGATCATCAGCCAGGACTCCTCGCCCCGCCCCCAGGCCTTCCACGCCTCGGCGATCGCCTCCAGGTCCTCCCGGGTGGCGTGGCCGCCTTCGAGGGCCTGCTCGGCGAAGTCGGAGTGCAGGCTGCGCTCGGCCCACAGATCGCCCCACCAGATGCGGTCCGCCTCGTCCGAGAAGGTCCACGTCGAGGAGGTGGCCTCGATCGCCGCCTCGGGGAACCCCGCCCGCAGCGCCCAGGACTTCAACCTCCGCCCCGCGTCCGGCTCCCCGCCGCCCGCCCGGGCCACCGTCTCGTAGAGGTCCAGCCAGTGGGTCAGCCCCCGCGACTCGGGGAACCACGTGAAGGCCGCGTAGTCGCTGTCGCGCACGGCGATCAGCCCGCCGGGCCTCGTCACGCGCCGCATCTCCCTCAGGGCCTGGACGGGGTCGCCCACGTGCTGGAGCACCTGGTGGGCGTGCACGATGTCGAACGAGTCGTCCGCGAACGCGAGGTCGTGCACGTCGGCCTCCTGGAACCGCGTGTTGGTCAGCCCGCGCTCGGCGGCCGCCGCCGCGGCCTCGGCCAGCACTCCGGCCGCGTAGTCGACGCCGGTCACATGACCCTCGTGCGCGATCGCGGCCAGGTCCGCGGTGATGGTGCCCGGGCCGCAGCCGATGTCGAGGATCACGTGGTCCGACTTGAGGTACGGCAGCAGGTGCGCCGCCGAGTTCTCCGCCGTGCGCCAGGAGTGGGACCGCAGGACCGACTCGTGGTGGCCGTGGATGTACTTCGCCGTCTCGGATGCCATGCCGAAGAGACTATCCGCCCGATTTCATTAAATGGGAGCCTCATTCCACATGATGGTCACCATGACCGGCGCGCGGCCAGCCAGTCGGCGGCCGCGAGGCCGCTCCAGCGCTGGTGCCTGCGGATGTAGGGGGAGACGTCCGGGATCAGGTCGCCGGCCGACTCGCCGAGGTAGTAGCCGGCGATCGAGGCCAGGGCGGTGTCGAGCTGCTCGGCGGCGACGCCGGCGGCGGTGGGGTGCTTCCAGAAGAGGGCGTCGGCGTCGTGGCCGTCCCCGTGGGCCGCCACGAGGAGGCACGCGGTGTCGAACCAGGTCGCGTGGACCTGCACCCAGTTCCAGTCGCAGATCCAGGCGCGGTCCGCACCGAGGACCATGTTGTCGGGGCGCAGGTCGAAGTGCGTCACCGAGTCGGCCCTCAGCGCCTCCTCGATGCCCGACTCGAGGGCGGCCAGGTCGTCGACGCGGCCCTCCAGGACCGCCGGGACGGGGAAGGGCCGCTGCGAGCCGGAGGCGACCCCGGTGAACTGGCGCAGCTTGTCGCCGATGGGGTCGGCCCGCACGCCGATGTCCAGCAGGGACCGCGGCGCGGGGGCGAGGGCGGCGGCCGCCTCGGCCCAGGCCTCGAGCATCAGGTCGAGGTCGCGCGGGGACATCGGGAGCGTCGGCGCGCGGCCGTCGACGGCTTCGAAGCCGAGGACGGTCCAGTCCTCGAAGTCGGCCGCGAACTCGAGGCGGGGCGCGGGGACGCCGTCGGGGAGGGCCGGGTTGACGCGGGCCTCCTGGCGGTAGGCGTCCAGCGCCCAGGACCGGTCGCGGCCCGCGGCCTTGACGAAGAGCTCCGCGCCGGACTCGGCGCGGACGCGGGCGGCGAAGCCGCCGCTGAAGCCGCCGCCGGCCATGCGGACCTCGGCGGGCGCGCCGCCGAGCTCGCCGACGACGCGGTCGCGCACGAACGCGGGGAGGGTCTCCCAGGCGGCGCGCACCGCGGTGGCGTCGTAGGGGACCGTCGGGCCGAATCGGGACATGGGGAGAGTCTGGGCCACGGGCGATCGGGAAGCAACCGGATTCCGGTTCGGAGGGCAGGGGGAACGCATCAGCGCTCGGTTTCGAAGCGCCCCCGATTCGATGATGCCCCGGGGGTCCGACACGGGATCTCGGCCCTGTTCGAAACGCGCCGGGCAGAGGGCGCCGGTGCCCGGAGCGGGCCCGTGGACTGAGAGGCCCTCACCGCCGTGGTGGGGACGGCGGCGAGGGGCCGTTCCTATTCTAGGCGCTCGCGAGCAAGGATGGAATCACCACCGGCAGCACATAGCAGCCGATGTCCCCGACCTCGCTGTACGCCAGCGCCCAGCGCGCGGTCTTCGCGTCCCGGCACAGCACCACGAAGGCCACCATGCAGCTCAGCGCCCGCTGGGCGTCCGTCATGAACTGGAGCCACGACTCGGCCTGCGCCGGATCGGGTTCCAGCACCGCGTCGAACAGCAGCGCGAGCAGCCGCTCGCCGTCCTTGGCGTACGCCGCCGCGACGCACACGCGCAGCCGGTTGGGCTGCCTGGGGAGGGTGATGGTCCTGCGGCTCACGGCGATCGAGTCGTAGGCGGGGAGGTCGGGCCCCTGTGTGCAGTTGTACAGCTCGGTGGCGAATTCGGGGCGCGTCTCCATCAGCATGGCGAGGAGTTCGTTGTACTCGATCGACATTCGAGTTCCTAACTTCCGCGTGGGGTCACAAAAGGTGGGTTGTAGGAACAACGAAGACACGGGACGACGGTTACGGGTGAATGTCCGCAATTGAGGAGGTCACGCGTTGTGAGCGGTCCACTGCGGAACCGCTGGTGGGCCCGGGTGCGGGAACGCCGAAGGGGCGCGGCGGATCTCGGATCCGCCGCGCCCCTTCGGACGATCGCCCCGCAGGCCCTACAGGCCCAGCTGGTGCTCGAAGTTGCCCTCTTCGATGCGCTTGGTGACCGCTTCGAGGAAGCGGGCCGCGTCGGCGCCGTCGATGAGCCGGTGGTCGTAGCTGAGCGTCAGGTGCATGACCGAGCGCACCGCGATGATCTCGCCCAGCTCCGGGTCGTTGATCACGCGGGGGCGCTTGACGATCGCGGCGGTGCCGAGGATCGCCGACTGGCCCAGCGGCACGATCGGCGTGTCGAACAGCGCGCCGACCGACCCGGTGTTGGTGATGGTGAACGTGGCCCCGAACAGGTCGTCGGGCGCCAGGCCGCCTTCGCGGGCCTTCTTGGCGATCTCGGCGATCCGCTTGGCCAGGCCCGGGATGTTGAGGTCGCCGGCGTCCTTGACGACCGGGACGATGAGGCCCTTCGGCGTGTCCACCGCGAAGCCGACGTTCTCGGTCTCCGGGTACGTGACCGTCTTCTCCTCCATGTTCATGGAGGCGTTGACGACCGGGTACTGCTTGAGCGCCTCGATCGCGGCGACCGAGAAGAACGGCAGGAATGAGAGCTTCACACCGTGGCGCTCGAGGAACTCGTCCTTCTTCGCCGCGCGGAGCTTCGCCACCTTGGTGACGTCCACTTCGCGCACCGTCGTCAGCTGAGCCGTGGTCTGCATCGAGGAGAGCAGGGCCTTGGCCGCCGACTGGCGCAGGCGCGACATCTTCTCGGTGCGGCCGCGCAGCGGGCTGACCTCGACCTTGGCCGGAGCGGCCTTCGCCGGGGCCGCCTGCGCCGGAGCCGCGGCGGGCTCGGGGGCCTTCTTGGCGTCGATGACGGCCTGGACGTCCTCCTTGCGGATGCGCCCGCCCACGCCGGAGCCGGAGACCTCGTCGAGGTCCACGCCGTTCTCCGAGGCGAGCTTGCGCACCAGCGGCGTCACGTAGGAGCCCGAGGGCTTCGATGCGGACGGCGCGGCCGCGGGGGCCTGGGCGGCGGGCGAGGCGGCCCGGTCCTGGGCGGCGGCCTCAGGAGCGGCGGCCGTCTCGGGCTCGGCCGGGGCCGGCTTCGTCGGGGTCCCCTCGGACCGGGCCGGAGCGGGCGCCGGCTCGGGCTCGGACTTGACCTCGGGCGTCGGCTCGGCCTGCGGCGCGGCGGCCGGAGCGGCCTGGCCGGAGCCGATGATCGCGAGCACGGAACCGACCTCGGCGGTCTCGTCCTCGTTCACGCGGATCTCCAGCAGCGTGCCGGCGGCCGGGGACGGGATCTCCGTGTCGACCTTGTCGGTCGAGATCTCCAGCAGCGGCTCGTCGACCTCGACGTCGTCGCCGACGGCCTTGAGCCACTGCGTCACGGTCCCCTCGGTGACCGACTCGCCCAGCTCGGGGAGCAGCACCTCGGAGCCCTCGGCGCCGCCGGAGGCGGCCGGGGCCTCCTCCGCGGCGGGGGCCGGGGCCTGCTCGGCGGCGGGCGCGGCCGGAGCGGGCTCCGGCTCCGGCTCGGGTTCGGGCGCCGCGGCGGGCTCCTGCGAGGGCGCCTCAGGGGCGCCGCCGCCGGCCTCGGACGGGTCGCCGATGATCGCCAGCTCGCCGCCGATCTCCACCTCCGCGTCCTCGGGCGCCACGATCTTCAGCAGCACGCCGGCCACAGGGGAGGGCACCTCGGTGTCCACCTTGTCGGTCGAGACCTCGAGAAGGGGCTCATCGACCTCGACCGTGTCGCCCTCCTTCTTGAGCCACTGCGTCACGGTCCCCTCGGTGACCGACTCACCGAGGGCGGGCATCGTTACCGATGTCGACATCGTTTCGTTCAACTCCTGTACTCGTGCTTAGTCGTGGACGTGGAGCGGCTTGCCGGCCAGCAGCATGGCCGCCTCGCCGATCGCCTCGTTCTGCGTCGGGTGCATGTGGATGAGGTTCGCGACGTCGTCCGCGTACGCCTCCCAGTTGTAGATCAGCTCCGCCTCGCCGATCTGCTCGGAGATGCGGGCGCCGACCATGTGGACGCCGACGATGGGGCCGTCCTCGACCGAGACGAGCTTGATGAAGCCCTGGGTCTTGAGGATGATCGACTTGCCGTTCCCTGCCAGGTTGAAGGTGACGGACTTGATCTTGTCCTCGCCGTACTGCTCCTTGGCCTTGTCCTCGTTGAGGCCCACCGAGGCCACCTCGGGCTCGGTGAAGGTCACGCGCGGGATGCCGGTCTCGTCGATCGGGGCCGGGTTCAGGCCCGCGATGCGCTCGGCGACGTGGATGCCCTGGAGGAAACCGCGGTGCGCGAGCTGGATGCCCGGGACGATGTCGCCGACGGCGTACACGCCCGGGACGTTCGTCTGGAGGTTCTCGTCGACGAGCACGAAGCCGCGGTCGACGTTGACGCCCTGCTCCTCGTAACCCAGGCCGGCGGTGACCGGGCCGCGGCCGACGGCCACGAGCACGAGGTCGCCCTCGACGACGGTGCCGCCCTGGATCGTCACCTGGACGCCGGAGGCGGTCCTCTCGACCTTCTCGAAGAACTTGCCGGTGTGGAACTTGATGCCGCGCTTGCGGAACGCGCGCTCGAGCTGCTTGGAGGAGTCGGCGTCCTCGGCGGCGATGAGGCGGGGGAGGCCCTCGATGATCTCGACCTCGACGCCGAGCGACTTCCAGGCGGAGGCGAACTCGACGCCGATGACGCCGCCGCCGATGACGATGGCCTTGTTCGGCAGCTCGGTGAGCTCGAGCGCGTGCTCGGAGGCGATGATCCTCTCGCCGTCGATCTCCAGGCCCGGGAGGGTCTTGGAGTACGAGCCGGTCGCCAGGACGATGTTGCGCCCGGTGACGGTCCGACCGTCGTCGACCTGGACCGCGTTCGGGCCGACGAGCTTGCCGGAGCCCTGGATGAACTCGACCTTGTGGGCCTTGACCAGGCCCTGGAGGCCCTTGTACAGGCGCGACACGACGTCGTCCTTGTACTTCTTGACCGCCGGCATGTCGACGCCCTTGAACTCGGCGAGGACGCCGAACTGCTCGGACTCGCGCGCCGTGTCGGCGACCTCGCCGGCGTGCAGCAGGGCCTTGGTGGGGATGCACCCGCGGTGCAGACAGGTGCCGCCGACCTTGTCCTTCTCGATCAAGGCCACCGACAGCCCCAGCTCGGCCGCGCGGAATGCGCTGGCGTAGCCGCCGCTGCCACCGCCCAGGATCACCACGTCGTATCCTGCGTTCGGGTCGCTCATAGCTCTCCCTGACTTAACGATGCTTAGGTTCGCGGTCCATCCTTCCACCGGACGCGGCGCTGTGGACGACTAGCCCGATGGAATGGAGTGTGCAACACCATTCAACCGCTTGGCAGGGGCTTCGGAAAGTCATGTTCGTGTGCGGCTGGACACAGGCGTGAGCAGGCGTGTGTACGCTTGGAATTCGACGCGTCGTCGGGTGCGGAAGGATCGACAGTGGGCTTGTTCGGACGGAAGAAGAAACAGGGCAAGGGAACGCTGGACCGAGCCTCCGACAACGTGGACCAGCGCCATCTCATCGACTTCATCAAGACGCGCCAGGGCGTCGAGGCCTACCTCGAGCCGAAGACCACCGTCACCGAGACCACGGTCATGCTCATCGCCCACGACGGCGAGTGGACGCGGCGCCGGGTCGACGGACCGGCGGGGGCGTTCGCCTTGGGCCGCAAGCACAACGTCCCGGTCTACGAGGTCGCCAAGACCGGCTACCCGCAGCGCAAGCGCGACTTCGACGCCCGTCGGAAACTCGAGCAGCAGCGCCGCCAGTAGGCGGGTCGAGGCCCCTTTCCGGCAACGATCGCGCAAACTTCCGCGCACCGTCCCGCCACATGGCGGTGAGGACGGGGCGCGGCCTGCCGCGCCCCGTCCTCCTCGCCCTAAGCGGCGAACTCCTCCAGCAGCGCCACCAGCGTCCGCAGCGGCCGCCCGGTCGCGCCCTTGCTGATGTACCCGTACGCCGAGTCCGAGTCGGCGGGCCCGGCGATGTCCAGGTGCGCCCACGGCAGGTCCTCGGGCACGAACTTCGACAGGAAGATCCCGCCCTGGATCATGTGCCCGTCCCGCTTGAGGCCGGTCGCGCACTGCGACACGTCGGCGATCGAGGACTCCATGAGCTTGACCAGGTCCTCCGGGAACGGCATCGCCCAGCCGGGCTCGCCGGTCTCCTCGCCGAGGCGGCGCAGCCGCTCGGTCTCCGCGTCGGTGCCCATGAGGCCCATGGTCCGCTTGCCGAGGGCGATGACCTGCCCGCCGGTGAGGGTCGCGACGTCGTAGAGCGCGTCGGGCTCGTCCTCCAGGGCGCGCGAGATCGCGTCGGCGAGCACCAGGCGGCCCTCGGCGTCGGTGTTGAGGATCTCCACGGTCATGCCGTTGCGGATGGTGAGCACATCGGACGGGCGGTACGAGGAGCCCGACAGCATGTTCTCGGCCAGTGCGACGGTGCAGGTCACGGCCACGTTCAGGCCCAGCTTCGCGGCGGCGACAGTGGCGCCGACGACGGCCGCGGCCCCCGCCATGTCGCCCTTCATGTCCCACATGCCCGCGCCCGGCTTGACGTTGATGCCGCCGGAGTCGAAGGTGATGCCCTTGCCGACGAGCGCGACGTGCTTGGCCGCGCCCTCGGGCCGGTAGGAGAGGCGGACCAGGCGCGGCTCGGCCGCGGAGCCGCCGCCGACGGCGAGGACGCCGCCGTAGCCGCCCGCCGAGAGCGCCTCGGCGTCGAGGACCTCGACCTCCAGCCCCGCGTCGAGGGCGGCCTGCCGAATCTCGGCGGCGAAGGTCGGCGGGCGCAGGAGGTTCGCGGGGGCGTCGGCCCAGTCCTTGACGAGCGCGACGCTCTCGGCGAGCACGGCGGCCTTGCGCAGGGCCTCCTCGGTCGCGCCGTAGACGCTCACGGCGGCGGGCGGCTCGTCGCCGCCCCCGTCGGTCTTGTAGCCCTCGAACCGGTAGGCGCCCAGGGCCGCGCCGACCGCGGTGGCCCCGGGGTCGCCCTCGAACGCGATGGCGACGGAGTCCTTGCCGAACGCGGCCCGGACGGCGGTGCCGGCGGCGCGGCGCAGGGTCTCGTCGTCCAGGTCCTCGGCGTCGCCCAGGCCCACCGCGTACACGAGGCCCGCGGCGAGCCCCTCGGGTGCGGGCAGGCGCGTCAGCGAGGAGGCCCCGCCGGTGTTGCCGAGGTCGGCGAGCTGCCGGGCGAGGCGGCCGCCGAAGGCGGCGTCGACGCCCGCGGCGCTCTCGGGGATCTCGGGGGCGTCCTCGCCGGAGAAGACGCCGACGACGAGCACGGCGGCCTCGGCGGCGGCCAGGTCGCCGGAGGCGCTGATCAGATCAGTCACGATCCATCCTTACGTGTGCGGGTTTCGGGGATCAAATGCTCCGATCCTAGCCACTGGGACGCGCGATAGGCTCTCTCCCATGTCCGACTTGCCTGAACCCACGCCACTGCTGACCTCGCCGCTGCACACCCGTCACGCGGCCCTCGGCGCCAAGTTCGCCGAGTTCGCCGGCTGGGACATGCCGCTCCAGTACCCGAGCGGGGTGCTCGCCGAGCACCAGGCGGTGCGCACCCGGGTCGGCGTCTTCGACGTCTCCCACCTGGGCAAGGTGTGGGTGCGCGGGCCGGGCGCGGCGGCCTTCGCGAACCGCTGCCTGGCGAACGACCTGGACCGGATCGGCGCCGGCGGGGCCCAGTACACGCTGTGCCTCGACGAGTCCGGCGGCGTGGTCGACGACCTCATCGCCTACCGCTTCAGCGACGACGAGGTCTTCCTGATCCCCAACGCCGCCAACACCGCCGAGGTCGCGCGGCGCCTGTCCGAGGCCGCGCCCGAAGGGATCGAGGTGCGCGACGTGCACCACTCGTTCGCGGTGATCGCGGTCCAGGGCCCGGACTCGCCGGGCATCCTGCGGTACCTCGGGCTGCCGCACGACCACGACTACATGACCTTCCGGGAGCACCTGGTCGACCACGCCGACGTCATCGTCTGCCGCTCCGGCTACACCGGCGAGACCGGCTACGAGCTGGTCGTCCCGAACGAGGCGGCGGGGGACCTGTGGGACGCGATGCTCGTCGCCGGCGCGGCCCCGTGCGGGCTCGGCGCCAGGGACACGCTGCGCCTGGAGATGGGCTACCCCCTGCACGGCCAGGACCTGAGCATGGACATCACGCCCGTGCAGGCGCGCCTGAACTGGGCGATCGGCTGGGACAAGCCCGAGTTCTGGGGCAAGGCCGCGCTCGAGGCGGAGCGGTCCGCGGGGCCGAAGCGGCGCCTGTGGGGCCTGGAGGCCACCGGCAGGGGCGTCCCGCGCGCCCACATGACCGTCCTCGACCCTGCCCTCAACGACCCTGCCCTCAACGACCCCGCCAACGACCCTGCTCTCAACGACGCCGCCCCCGACGGCGAACGGGCGGTCGGCGAGACCACCTCGGGCACGCACGCGCCGACCCTGAAGAAGGGCGTCGCGCTGGCGCTCCTGGACGCCGCGTACAAGCCGGGCGCCGAGCTCGAGCTGGACGTGCGCGGCCGCCGGTTGCCGGTGCGCGTCGTGAAGCCGCCCTTCACCGCGTCCGACCCGCATTAGGCGGCGGGCCGCCCCGTCCGGGCGGCCCGGGAGCAGATCGCGTGCATGCGCAGGTCGCCGAGCCGCGCCCGCCGTGCACGCGATATCGACATGTTGTGACGGGTCCGGCCCTTGTCTGCCGCCAGGTTCTCAGATAGCGTTTACCAGAACCTCGCAGACGAAGGAGTCACATGTCAGGCCAGCCGCACCGCTATGCCATCGTCGGGACCGGATCGCGCGCCTCGATGTACGTCAGGGCCATCATCGAGCGGAGCGACACGACCAGCCTCGTCGCGCTCGCGGACACCAACCCCAAGCGGATCGCCCACCACGTCAAGGCCATCGAGGACGCCGGCGCCGCGGCCCCCGCCGTCTACGCCGCCGCCGACTTCGACCGGCTCCTCGCCGAGACCGAGCCCCAGACGGTCATCGTCACCTCGGTGGACGCCACGCACCACGAGTACATCCTGGCCGCCTTGGCAGCCGATTGCCACGTCATCTCCGAGAAGCCGCTGACCACCACCGCCGAGCACGCCGCCGCCATCCTCGAGGCCGAGGCGAAGTCCCAGGGCACGGTCACCGTCACCTTCAACTACCGCTACAACCCCCTCCACGAGAAGGTCGCCGAGCTGCTGCGCGAGGGCGCCGTCGGCGAGATCACCTCCGTCGGGTTCGACTGGCTCCTGGACACCCGCCACGGCGCCGACTACTTCCGCCGCTGGCACCGCGAGGCCGAGCACTCCGGCGGCCTCCTCGTCCACAAGTCCGGCCACCACTTCGACCTGGTCAACTGGTGGCTCGACGCCGCGCCCGTGCGCGCCTTCGCCAAGGGCCGCCTCGCCTTCTACGGCGAGAACGGCAAACGCACCGGCCACGACCGCGGCTACGACCGCGTCCACGGCTCCTCCCTGGCCTCCGACGACCCCTTCGCGCTCCACATGGCCGAGAACACCCAGCTCAAGGCCCTCTACCTGGACGCCGAGGACGAGGACGGCTACATCCGCGACCGATGCGTCTTCGCCCCCGGCGTCACCATCTACGACGACATGATGGCCCTGGTGGACTACGACTCGGGCGTCACGCTCTCCTACCGGCTCACCGCCTACTCGCCCTGGGAGGGCTACCGGGTCCACTTCAACGGGACCCAGGGCCGCCTCGAGCTGCTCGTGGTCGAGAACGACCACGTCAACCCCGCGCTCAAGGGCCCGAACGGCGCCAGCGTCCACGGCACGCACGCCGCCCCCGAGGAGGGCTGGTACGAGCTGACCCTCCACCCGTTCTGGACCAAGCCCACCAAGATCGACCTGGGCGAGTACAACCGCGCCGGCCACGGCGGCGGCGACGTCCGGATGCTCGGCGTCCTCTTCGACGGCGACACCGACCCGCACGACCGCTCCGCGAACGCCCAGGACGGCGTGAACGCCCTGGCCGCGGGCCTGGCCTCGAACGAATCCATCGCGACCGGGCAACCGGTTTCGGTCGCCGACCTCCTCAAGAAGTAAGGGTTCCGATGGGCCTCCACCCCGACCGGCTGTTCCCGGCCGACGAACGCACCCGACTGATCGCCCGCGAGATCCACCAGCGCACCACCGACCTGCCGCTGGTGAGCCCGCACGGCCACGTCGACCCGCGCCTGATGTCGGAGAACCGGCCGTTCCCCGACCCCGCGCGGCTGTTCGTCGTCCCCGACCACTACCTGACCCGGATGCTCTTCAGCCAGGGCGCGACCCCCGGCGAACTGGGCGTCCCCTCGGCCGAGGGCGAGCCGTCCGAAGTCGACGGGCGCACGATCTGGCGCCGCTTCGCCGAGCACTACCACCTGTTCCGCGGCACCCCCTCGAAGCTGTGGCTCGACCACACCTTCGCGGAGGTCTTCGGGATCTACAAGGAGCTCGGCGCCGACACCGCCGACGAGTTCTACGACCACCTCTCGGCGCGGCTCGCCGAACCGGCGTACCGGCCCCGGGCCCTGTTCGACCGCTTCAACATCGAGGTGCTCGCGACCACCGAGTCCCCGATCGACTCGCTGGAGCCGCACGCGGCGCTCGCGGCGCTCCCGGCCGCCGGCGGCCGCCGCTGGGGCGGGAAGGGCGGCAAGGTCGTCACGACCTTCCGCCCGGACAACCTGGTCGAACCCGACTGGCCCGGCTGGAGGGACCGCGTCGCGAAGCTGGGGGAGATCACCGGCGAGGACACGACCGCCTTCGACGGCTTCCTCGCCGCGCTGCGGGCCCGCCGCCAGGACTTCATCGCCGCCGGCGCCACCTGCTCCGACCACGGCAACCGGACCGCGATGGCCCTCGACGACCCGAAACTGGCCGCCGAGATCTTCCAGAAGGCCCTCGCCGGCGACCTGGAAGGCGAGGAGCACCGCCTCTTCCCCGCCCTCATGCTGGTCGAGTTCGCCCGCATGAGCGTCGAGGACGGCCTGGTCATGCAGCTCCACCCGGGCTCGGAGCGCAACCACAACCAGTGGCTCTACGAGGGCTGGGGCCGCGACGTCGGCGGCGACATCCCCGCGGCCACCGAGTACACGCGCTCCATCAAGCCCCTGCTCGACGCCTTCGGCAACCACCCGCGCTTCCGGATCGTGCTCTACACCCTCGACGAGACGGTGTTCAGCCGCGAGATCGCCCCCCTCGCCGGCGGCTACTCCGCCGTCTTCGCGGGCGCGCCCTGGTGGTTCCTCGACTCGCCCGAGGGCATGCGGCGCTTCCGCGAGACCGTGCACGAGACCGCCGGGTTCTACAACACGGCCGGATTCGTGGACGACACCCGCGCGTTCTGCTCGATCCCGGCCCGGCACGACGTGGCCCGCCGGATCGACGCCTCCTACCTCGCGCGCCTGGTCGCCGAGCACCGCATGACCGAGGACGAGGCCGCCGAAGTGGCCGTCGACCTCGCCTATAACCTCCCTCGCAGGATCTACGGACTGGACCGGCACCCGTCGCCCGGCCCGACCGTCCCGCCCCGCTCGACTTCCCCCCAACCGGAGTAAACGCGATGCCTTCTTCTGTGTCGACCAGGATCGAACGACTCGAGGTCCACGACGTGCGGTTCCCCACCGCCACCGCCGGCGACGGTTCGGACTCGATCAACCGCGCCGACTACTCGGCCTGCTACGTGGAGCTGTTCACCGACGGCGGCCCCACCGGCACCGGCTTCACCTTCACCGGCGGTCGCGGCACCGAGATCGTCGCCTCGGCCGTGCGGGCCTTCAGGCACCTGGTGGTCGGCAGGACCGTCGAGGAGATCTTCGCCAATCCGGTCGAGTTCTCCCGCTCCCTCGTCCAGGAACCGCAGATCCGCTGGCTCGGCCCCGAGAAGGGCGCCACCCACATGGCCGTCGGCGCCATCGTCAACGCCGTGTGGGACCTGCGCGCCAAGCTCGAGGGCAAGCCCATGTGGCGCCTCCTCGCCGAGATGGACTCCGCCGAGCTCGCCGCCCAGATCGACTACCGGCACATCGAGGACGAGCTCACCCCCGCCGAGGCCGAGGCGATCCTCGACGAGGGCCGCGTCGGCTACGAGGACCGCCTCAAGGTCCTCGAGAACGACGGCTTCCCCGCCTACACCACCTCCGTGGGCTGGCTCGGCTACTCCGACGACAAGGTCCGGGCCCTCACCGAGCAGGCCGTCGCCGACGGCTGGACCGCCGCCAAGATGAAGGTCGGCTCGCCCGACGTCGCCGACGACGTGCGCCGCGCCCGGATCATCCGCGACGTGCTCGGCCCCGACCGCCTGCTCATGATGGACGCCAACCAGATCTGGTCGGTCCCCGAGGCGATCGCGAACATGCGGCAGCTCGCCGCGTTCGACCCGTACTGGATCGAGGAGCCCACCCACCCCGACGACATCCTCGGCCACGCGAAGATCGCCAAGGCCGTGGCCCCGATCCGGGTCGCCACCGGCGAGGTCGCCGCCAACCGCGTCATCTTCAAGCAGCTCCTCCAGGCCGAGGCCATCCGCGTCTGCCAGATCGACGCCTGCCGCGTCGGCGGCGTCCCGGAGGTCCTCGCGACCCTCCTCATGGCCGCCAAGCACGGCGTCGAGGTCTGCCCGCACTCCGGCGGCGTGGGGCTGTGCGAGTACGTGCAGCACCTCGGTATGTTCGAGTACCTTCGCATCGGCAGGACGCTGGAGGGCCGCATGATCGAGTACGTCGACCACCTGCACGAGCACTACACCGACCCGGTGACCGTGGTCGACGGCCGCTACCGCCTGCCGACGCAGCCGGGGTACTCGGTGACCCTCAAGGACGAGTCCATCGCCGAGTTCTCCTTCCCGAACGGGCCCGCGTGGCTGCGCTCATGAACGACGTCCTAGCGAACGAGAACGTCAAGCGGCTCCCCGGGGACGTGCGCGTCCCCGGGGACCGCCCCCAGACCTCCGGCGTCCTCCACCTCGGCGCCGGCGCCTTCCACCGCGCCCACCAGGCCGTCTACACCGACGACACCGACTGGGGCATCACGGTCGCCGCGCCGAGCTCGCGCGGCGTCATCGACGCCCTCGCCGCGCAGGACGGCCTGTTCACCGTCGCGACCCTCGGCCCCGAGGGCGCCGACATGCGCGTGATCGGCTCCATCGTGGACACCCTCCACGTCGCGACCGAGCGCGAGCGGGCCCTCGACCTCGTCGCGGCCGAGACGACCCACGTCGTCACCCTCACCGTCACCGAGAAGGCCTACCGCGACCCGCGGGGCGTCCCCGGGCTCCTCGCCGAGGGCCTCGCCCGCCGGGCCGCCCGCCACGGCGCGCCCCTGACCGTCCTGTGCTGCGACAACCTGCCCGACAACGGCAGGACCACCCGCGCCGCCGTCGAGCCCCTCCTCGACGGCGCCGACAAGACCGGTGCCACCCGCGCCTGGGCCGAGGAGCACGTCACCTTCCCCTCCAGCATGGTCGACCGGATCGTCCCCGCGTCCACCCCCGCGACCTACGAGCGGGCCCTGGCCGGACTCGGCGTCGCCGACCTCGCCGCCGTCGAGGCCGAGCCGTTCACCCAGTGGGTCATCGAGGACGACTTCGCCGGGCCCCGGCCCGACTGGGACGCGACCTTCACCGACGACGTCGCCGGATGGGAGCGCCTGAAACTGCGCACCCTCAACGGGGTCCACTCCACCCTCGCCTACCTCGGGGCCCTCGCCGACGTCGAGACCGTCAGCGAGACCCTCGCCCTCCCGGGGGCCGAGGACTTCGCGCGCTGGCTCATCGCCGAGCAGATCGCGCCGAGCCTCACCCCGCCCGACGGGCAGGACACGGTCGCGTATGGCGAGAGCGTCCTCGAGCGCTTCGCCAACCCCGGCATCCGGCACCGGTGCGTCCAGATCGCCATGGACGGCTCCCAGAAGCTCCCGCAGCGGCTCTTCGCGACGATCGCCGACCTCGCCGAAGCGGGCGTCGACCTCGACCTCATCGCCCTGCCGCTCGCCGCCTGGACCCGCTTCTGCGCCGGCCGCAGCGACTCCGGCGCCGAACTGCCCCTTGACGACCCGCTGCGGGACGTCATCCGCCGCAACCTCGCGGCGGCCGGGTCCGACCCGGCCGCGCGCGTCGACGCGATCCTCGGCCTCGACCTCGTCCCCGCGGCCGTCGCGGACCACCACCAGCTGCGCCGGGCCGCCGCCAAATGGCTGCGCGAACTCGACCGGCACGGCGTCGCCACCACCCTGGAGCACCTGTGACCGACAAGACCCCGCCCGCCAGCCCGCCGCCGCCCGGACCCGACGGGGCTCCGCCCCGGCCCTCTCTTCCGCGGATCGCCCTCGTGGGCGCCAACGGCTACGGCCTGCACCACCGCCGCAACCTCGAACCGCGCCGCCGGCGCGGGGAGATCGCGTTCGTCGGGATGTGCGACACCGCCGAGGTCCACGAGGACGAGCAGGCCCCCGTCGGAGACATCCCCGTCTTCGACGACTACCGGAAGCTGCTCGACGAGACCGACCCGGACGTGGTGATCATCGCGACGCCGCCGCCGACCCACCTGCCGATCGCGAGCGACGCCATGCGCCGCGGCAGCGACGTCTACCTCGAGAAGCCCCCCGTCGCGAACCTCGAGGAGTACCGGCGGCTCTACGAAGTGATGACCGAGACCGGCCGCAACGTCCAGGTCGGGTTCCAGGCCCTCGGCTCCCACGCGTTCAACGCCCTGCGCGACGCGATCGAGGCCGGCCGGCTCGGGCGGGTCGAGGCCGTCGGCGTCGCCGGCTCCTGGCGCCGCCCCGACTCCTACTACCGCCGCTCCCCGTGGGCCGGCAAGCGCGAGGCGAACGGCGTCCTCATCGCCGACGGCGCCCTCGCGAACCCGTTCGCGCACGCCTCCCAGGAGGCCATCGCGCTGGCGGGGGACTGGCCCCTCGCGGGCCCGATCGAGCTCGAGCGCCTGCGCACCCGCGAGCGGATCGAAGTGGACGACACCGCGGTGTGGCGCGGCACCAACCTCAACGGCGTGCGGATCACCGTCGCGGTGACCGTCTGCGGCGACCGCAAGCTCGAGGGCGACGTCTACGTGCGCGGCACCGAGGGCGAGGCCTGGTTCGAGTACCCGACCGACCGCCTCCTCCTGCCCGGCGAGACCGAGCCGAAGCAGTACGGCCGCACCGACCTGCTCGACAACCTCCTCGCGCACCGGCAGCGGGGCGTCGGCCTCATCTCGGGCCTGCGCCGCGCGAAGACCTTCACCGGCGTCCTGGAGACGGTCCTGAACGACCCGATCCCGCGCCTGGTCGACGCCGCTTCACTCGAACGGGTGGAAGACGACACGGTGACCGTCCTCAAGGGCGCCGACCAGGCCGTCGAGGACGCCGCCCGCCAAGGCCGCCTCTTCAGCGAACTGGGCCTTTCCTGGGCGTAACGCCCGCCGGGACCCCTCCCGGGGCGCCGGGATTAGCCTCGGACCGAGCATTCTGCGGACAGCGCGCATGGCGCCGCTGCCGTAGAGTGCTCTCCATCCGTCGCCGATCCCGTACCCCCCGGGAGTTCTCCAGTGTCCTTCGGACGTCGCAACTTCAGAAGCGTCGACTCCTCGTCACCGCTGTCGCTCGCAGGATGGCTCTTCGCCGACCTGGCGCTGCTGCTGTTCATCATCACCATCGCCGTGGCCGCCGACTTCCCGCCCGTCGACGCCGAGGCCGCCGAGGAGACCACCGCCTCGCCCTCCCCGACCCCCTCGCCCACGCCGGAGCCCTCGCCGACCGTCGAGCCCGGCGTCCAGTCCGAACCCCACGTCTTCTACGTCGACTCCGACGGCGCGGGGCTCATCGACGGCGACTCGGGCGCCGAGAAGGCCCTCGTCGCGGACCTCGAAGACGACTTCGCCGCCCTGGTCGCCGAGGGCTACACGGTCGGCTTCGCCCTGACCTTCGGCGGCGCGGTCGAGCCCGGCGTCGGCGGCGCGATGGCCGAGGCCGCCAACGAGGTCATGGTGGCCGCCTTCCCCGAGCTCTTCGGCGACGCGCCGACCCGCCACTTCTGGACCTCGAGCGGCAAAGAGGACATCGACGTCGGCACGCTCCAGATCGAACTGTTCCTGCTCGTCGTCTGAGCGTCCTGGAGGACGAACCATGATCATGTTCCCGAACCAGCGCGTGGTCCCCGCCCCCGCGGCGGCGGCCCCGCCCATGCCGATGTCGAAGTACGGACCGGGCACCGACGCCGCCGACGCCACCGCGAAAGAGCTGGAGGACCTGGCCTCCCGCGAGGAGTTCGCCGGGCGCGCCAGGCAGCTGCGCTCCCTCGCGGGCGCCCTGCGCGACCCCGACGAGGCCCGCGGCTGGAGGGACATGCCCCTCCACGCCGTCTTCGCGAACCTCCCGCTCGACCCGGGCCCGCGCACCCGCGGCAGGGTGCTCCAGGGGCTCTACATCCTCCGCGCCGCCGTCGTCTTCCTGCCGCTGCTGGTGTCCTGGTGGGGCATCCACGGCGCCGTCGACGCCTACCGGCGACAGCTCGACGCCGACGCCGACCTGGGCGCCCAGAGCTTCTTCCGCGACTGGCTCAGCGGCTTCGACGGCGAACTCATGCTCAGCTTCGACCGGATGGCCTTCACCGTCGTCGTCTGCATCCTCGTGCTCATCGCCGTCTCGGCCGCGGTCGAATGGTGCCAGCGCCTCGAGCACGACCGCGACGCGCGGTCCGAAGCGGACCTGCGCGACCGCGTCGACGCCGCCCTCACCGAGGCCGGACTCCACTTGAACGCCGCCCCGCGCGCCACCGGCGAGGAGGCCGAGCGGCAGCTCGCCGAGATGGTCGCCCACTCCGCCGACCTCATCGAGGCCCTGGTCGACACCGTCCGCAGCGTCCAGGCCGACCTCGCCGCGCTCGCCGACTCGACCGGGGAGTTCCGGGCCGTCGTCGCCGGCCTCGACGGCGGCGCCCGCGAGATCGCCGCCGCCACGGACCGGCTCGGCGCCACCGTCGGCGCCGAGCAGTCCAAGGCCGCCCAGGTCTTCCAGGACGCCGGCGCCGCCGTCGCCCGCGACATCGCCGAGGTCGCCGCCGACCTGCGGACCGGCCTGGCCGACCAGCAGACCGAGGCGGCCGACGTGCTGCGCCGCGTCGGCGACCTCGTCATCGAGGCGGTCGGCCAGGGCGAGCGCCACCGCGACGCCGTCGGCCGGCTCCTGCGCGACAACCGCGAGGAGGACGCCCGCGCACTGGCCGAGGCGATCGCCGAGCGGCAGACCGAACTGGCCGACGAGCTGCGCCGCGCCGGCGAGGCGATCGCCGCGAAGCTCAGCGACACCGTCCAGGTCGACGTCGATCCCCGACTGAAGCACCAGCTCGACGCCGTCGAGCACTCCAACCTGCAACTGCACGCCGCGCTCGACGGGCTCGCCCGGTCCGTCCAGTACCTCGGCGACCACATCGGGCAGTCCCCCGGGCTGCTCCCGGCGGTGGTCCCGCCCAAGCGCGGCTGGTTCGGCATCAAACGAGAGAGATGAACCCATGGAACAAGTCCTTCCCTTCTACGTGGTGTGCGACGAGTCCTACTCGATGGCGAACGTCATCGACGACCTGAACAACGGACTGCGCGAACTCCACGCCGCCGTCGGCTCCGACCCGGTCGTGGCGGACAAGACCCGCTTCGGCGTGATCGGCTTCTCCGACGACGCCGAGGTCCTCCTCGAACTGTCCGACCTCAGCGAGGTCACCCAGATGGCGGGCCTGGCCGTCAAGGGCGGCACCAACTTCGGCGCGGCCTTCAAACTGCTGCGCGACACGATCGACGCCGACGTGGCCCAGCTCAAGAACGACGGCTGCCGCGTCTACCGCCCCGCCGCGTTCTTCCTCTCCGACGGCCAGCCGAACTACGAATGGAAGGACGACTACGACCGGCTCACCGACCCCGCCTGGAAGCCCCGCCCCAACATCGTCGCGTTCGGCTTCGGCTCGGTCGACGAGGCCACCATCGCCTCCATCGGCACGTTCAAGTCCTTCATCGCGAACGGCACCCTGAGCCCCGGCAAGGCCCTCCACGAGTTCGCCTCCGCGCTCACCAAGTCGATCGTCCAGTCCGGCACCAACATGACCGACGACGGCAAGGTGGAGCTCCAGGTGCCCAACGAAGTACCCGGTTTCACCAGGCTCGAAGCCGACGAGCTCTGAGGGGGCCCGGCATGACCGAGGGCAAACTGGACCTGGTCCCACCGCCGGCCCCGCCCGCCTGGGGCGACCGCGCCGAGCCGTGGGTGCCCGACACCGTCGGCCGCCGGGCCAAGGCCGCCGAGGCGGCCTGGAAGCTCGACCCCGACCCGGACTTCCCCGATACGGTCCTCGACCGGGGGCGCCTCGGCGACATCGAGGTGCTCGCCTGCGCCGCGCGGGGCTCCAAGCACCGCTTCGAGGGCACCGCCCGCCAGGACGCGGCGATCGCGCGCGCCGCGGCGGGCTCATGGGCGCTGGCGGCCGTCGCCGACGGCGTCGGCTCGGTGCCGGACAGCCAGCAGGCCTCCACGGCGGCCGTGCAATGGCTGCTCATCGAGCTCACCCGCCGCCTCGAAACCGGTGAGGCCGAACCCCACAAGATGGTGAGGGCGGCGTTCGGCGAGGTGAACCGCCGGCTCGTGAACCTCGGCGGCCCCAAGACCACGCTCACCGCCGCGGGCGTCGAGGCGCTCCCCGGGCCCGACGGCAGGTACCGGTCCTGGGTCGCCGCCGTCGGCGACAGCCCCGTGTACTTCCTCCGCGACGGCAGGCTCGTCGCCGTCTTCGACCTCGAACGCGAGGACGAGTTCGGCACCGCCACCGACGCGATGCCCGACCGGGACCTCCGGAACCGCCTCCGCCTCCGGTCGGCGCCGATCCGACCCGGCGACGCCCTGGCCCTCGTCAGCGACGGCATCGGGGACCTGCTCGGCGCCAGATCCGAGGAGCCCAAGGCGTATTTCGCGGAGCGCTGGGGCGCCGCGCCGAACCCGGTGGACTTCATGCGCCACGTGCAGATCCGCTCGCGCGGCTTCGACGACGACCGGTCCGCGGCCGTGCTCTGGGCCGCCCCCGGCCCCACCGGGCAGGACGCGCCCGCACTGCGCGACGCCGCCAGGCCGTCGGCGGCCCACGACGTCGAGATCCGGGCGGGGCGGCTGCGGGGCCTGGAGGTCAGGGCCGTGTCGAGCCGCGGTCTGGAGGCCGCGCGCGAGGGCCGCCGCCGACGGGCCCGCACCGTCCTGTTCGAACGCGCCGGGCGGCTGGTCGCGATCACGGCGGCGCCGACGGGCGTCGACGCGACCGCCGACCACGTCGGACCGTGGGTCGCGGCGGTGCGGGAGGCCGTCGAGGGCTTCCCGCCCGACCACCCCTCCTCGGAGTGGATGCCGAACCTCTGGAGCCTGGCGGTGCGCGCGTTCGACGCGACGCCCGGCGCCCGGCTCGACGAGGTCGCGACCGCCGTCCTGTGCGCCGAGCCCTCGCCGGGCGGCGCCGTGGACTACGAGCTCGCGCTCGCCGGCCCGGTGTCGGCGGCGATCTTCGGCGCCGGGATCCACCAGGAGCTGGGCACGATCCGCGCCCCCGAGCACCGGTGGGGCACCGGCCCGGGCGAGGTGCCCTGCCGCGTCCACGTCGACCGGCTCACCCCCGACCAGGGGCTGCTGCTGACCGTCGGGGTCGACCCGGCCCGGTTCGCGCGGCTGCCGGAGCGGCCGGGCCCGCTGGAGGCCTACGGGGTGCTGGAGGGCGAACGCGCCGAGGAGGACCAGCTGGCGCTGGTGCTGTGGGGTGAACGATGAGTCCGAACGACGAACCGACCAGCCTGGACGAACTGGGGGCGCTCACCAAGCTCGCCGACGGCGGCCAGGGCGCGGTCTACCGGGCCGCCCGGATGCCGGGGGAGCTGTTCAAGCGCTACCTCGACCCGTCGCAGCTCAACGTCGGCGAGCTCAAGCGCCTCATCCGCCGCATCCACGCCGACGAGCGGTCCGAACGCGTGCGGGAGACGATCCTGAACGGCACCGCCTGGCCGACCGGGGTCGTGCTCGAGGACGGCAGGCACGTCGGGATGATGATGCCCGAGGCCCCGCCCCGGTTCAGCACCTCCATCGGCGGCAAGTCCCGCCTCAAGGAGCTCCAGTTCCTGATCTTCGAGCCCAAGCCGATGTGGAGAGAGGTCGGACTCCCCGACGCCGAGCAGCGCCGCGAGCTCGTGACGGGCTATGTGCGCCTGTTCAAGGCCCTGCACGACGCCGACGTCGTCATCGGCGACGTCTCGCCGCGGAACCTGCTGTGGACGTTGGACCCCGCCCCGGCGGTCTACGCCATCGACTGCGACGGGTTCCGCGTCAACGGCTACCCCGCCGCGACGCCGCAGGCGCAGACCCCCGACTGGGTCGACCCGGACCAGGAGACCGGCCGCGCCTCGTTCGACAGCGACCGCTTCAAGCTCGCGCTCCTGGTGATCCGGGTGCTGCTCGTCGAACCGAAGGCCACCCCGCAGCAGGTCGCCGCCGACCCCCGGCGCCGGGGCGTGCTCGGGGACCGGCTCGCCGAACTGGTCCAGAAGACGGCGGGAGGCGAGCGGTGCCATGCCGTCGAGTGGCTGCGCGCGTTGGACGACCGGCCCACCCTCTACTTCGATCCGCCGCGCAGGCGCGAGCGGCCGGAGCCTCCTGAAGGCCCCGGCCGCCCTACGCTCCGTTTCTGATCAGTTCGCGCCGGCCGCGCCGGTCACGATGGACTTGACCTGCGACGGGGTGTCCAGCGAGTAGCTGTACGGCACGCCGCCGACCGAGCCGTTCGACTGCGGTGTCGACGTGTTCACCAGGTGGTTGTTCCTGGACACGATCCGGCCGTCGTCGGACGAGCCCTCGCCGATGTGCACGGCGTCGTCCGCGTTCTCCAGGTAGTTCCCCTCGAACAGGACGCCGGCGTTCTCCGTGGTCGCCACGCAGTAGGACCCGATGTTGACGTAGTAGTTGCTGTACACGTGCACGGTCTCGCCGAAGCGGACGCGCGGGGTGCGCTGGTTGGTCCCGTTGAACCAGTTGTGGTGGTAGCTCACCCGCAGGTGCCCGATGTCCTGGCCGCCATTGCCGTCGGAGTGGCCCAGCAGCATCGTCTTGTCGGTGCCGTTGAACTTGTTCCAGGACACCGTGATGAAGTCCGAGCCGCGCTTGATGTCGAGCGCGCCGTCGTACCCGGTGCCGAAGGTGTTGTTGTCGAACCACAGGTTCGTCGACTCGTCCTGGACGTTGACGGCGTCGTCGTCCCAGTCGTCGAACGTCATGTTCTGCACGATGACGTTGTGGACGGAGTCGAACTGGAGTCCGCCGCCGGTGATCCGGGCGCCGGAGTTGCCGATGATCGTGGTGTTGGAGCCGACGTTGACCATGCCGGACAGGGAGATCGTGCCGCTGACGCGGACGGTCTTCGCGGAGCCGCCGGACACGGCCGAGGTGAACGCGGAGGCGGAGGAGACCGTCGTGGAGGAGCCGCCGGCGCCGCCGGTGGTCCCGCCGTTCTGGGTCGCCCAGCCCTGGAGGCCCTGCGGCGCGGGGTCGCCGCCGCCGCCGGGCGCCGTCGCCCGCCACTGTTGGTTCCATTCGCCGGTCGCGGTGTACTGCGAGATCCGCGAGCCCGAGGAGGTGGACCACTCCCAGACGTCGAGCGCCTTGCCGGAGAAGCGGTTCACGAACGTCAGGTAGCCGTCCGAGCTCTCGGTGATGCGCCACTGCTGGTTGGTGCCGCCCAGGTCCGTGTACTGGGCGATGGTGGCGCCGTCGTTCGCGTTCCACTCCCAGATGTCGAGGACCAGGTTGGAGTGTCGGACCTGGATCTTGTAGTAGCCGCTGCCGACGTCGATGAAGCGGAACTGCTGGCTGGTGGCGGTGCTCGCCGCGTTCTGGACCAGCTGGGCGCCGCCCGAGGAGGAGGAGCCTTCGATCTGGAGGTTCAGGCCGGAGTGCCGGGATTGGAGCGTGTACCACGTTCCGGCCTGGAAGGCGTTCGACTGGGGCGGGTTGAGCACGCTGATCGACAGCGCCGCCAGCAGCGCCGCCGCGAAGGCCGCGATCAGCGCGATGGCGCGTCTGGACCGGAGGGTGGATCTGATCGTCGTCATTGACGCCGTCCTTTCGATGGAGGGGGAGTACCAACATATTGATGGAACTCTATGTTGACGGTAAACCGCGCCGGACAGCGTTTGCAAGACCGTGGTCCAAAATAGAAAGAGACGGGACCGGCGATGCCTCGTCGGTCCCGTCTGGCGTTTGGCAAGCGTTGATACTGGCGGGACTAGCCCGCCCCGGCGCCGCTTCCCACGATGCCGGGGATCTGGTCGGCCGGGTCCGCCGAGTAGCCGTACGGCAGGTCGGTGTTCACCGAGCCGTTCGTCAGGATCTCGCCGGAGTTGTCGAGCACGTTGTCGAACTCGACCAGGCGCCCGTCGCTCGAGGAGCCCTCGCCGATGTGCGTGGGCTCCTCGACGTTCTCGAAGTAGTTCGCCTCCACGATCACGCCCGCGTCCTCGGTGGTCGCGATCCCGTAGGAGCCCACGTCCTTGTAGTAGTTGTTGAACACGTGGACCTGCTCGCCGAAGCGCACGCGCGGGTTCCGCTGGTTCGTGCCGTTGAAGAAGTTGTGGTGGTACGTCACCCGCAGGTGGCCCTCGTCCTGGCTCCCGTTGTCGTCCGAGTGGCCCAGAAGCATGTTCTTGTCGTGGCCGTCGAACCGGTTCCAGGCCACCGTGATGTAGTCCGAGCCGCGCTTGACGTCCACGCAGCCGTCGTTGCCCACCCCGAAGGTGTTGTGGTGGATCCAGATGTTCGTCGAGGACTCCTGGACGTTGATCGCGTCGTCGTCCCAGTCGTCGAAGGTCAGGTTGGTGATGATGACGTTCGACTGCTCTGAGACGTCCAGGCCGCCGCCGGTGATCCGGGCGCCGGAGGCGCCGACGATGGTCGTGTCGGACGCGACGTCGTTCATGCCCGAGATGCTGATCGAGCCGGTGAGGCGCACGATGAGGCCGCCCTCGCCGATCGCGGACAGGAACTCGGAGGCGCTGGAGACGCCGACCTCTTCGGAGCCGCCGGAGACGCCTCCGTTCAGGCTCGCCCAGCCGACGACGCTCTGGAGCGCGCCGACATCGGTTGCCGTGGCGGTGCCGCCCTCCTCGGCGCCGGCCTGCTGGGCGGCCCAGAGGCCGACCCCGCTCGCGGCCGCCGCAGCGCCCGCACTGGAAGCGAGGAGCACGCGCCGCTTGATGCGCGGCGCTGCCGGGTTGGTGCTCACGATTGCGTTCCTCTCGATTGTCGGAATGTCGCATTCCCGCGTTAAGCCGGGAATGAATTGAAATGTATCGATACGCTACCCCGGTTCTCCGCGTAAGGCAAGCGATTGCGGCGAGGGTTCCCGCGAAATCTTTCGACGCAACCCGCATCCTCGTGTCTACCACATAACGCTCGAAAGCCGCATTTCCACACTGCGTAGTCAACCGGTGTCCAAACGGCCTCCCGCGGGCCTGGAAAACGTCTTCCTGTGAGGGGGCGGTTCCGCGGGACGTGCTACAAACTCCTCATGGCGCTTTTCGACCTCCCCCTGGAACAGCTTCGCGAGTACCGGCCCGACGTCCCCGAACCGGCCGACTTCGACGAGTTCTGGAAGTCCACGCTCACCGAGGCCGCCGGCCGCGACCTCGACGTCCGCCTCGAACCGGTCGACACCGGCCTGGTCACCGTGGACGTCCACGACGTCGTCTTCAACGGGTTCGGCGGCCACCCCATCAAGGCCTGGCTCCTCAAGCCCAAGGGCGTCGAGGGCCCGCTCCCGTGCGTGGTCGAGTACATCGGCTACTCCGGCGGCCGGTCGCTCCCGTGGGCGCACACGATGATCCCCGCCGCGGGCTGGGCCCACTTCGTCATGGACACCCGCGGGCAGGGCTACGGCAACTGGCAGCCCGGCGACACCGGCGACCCGTACGGCACCACCGGCCCCACCAACAAGGGCTGGATGACCCAGGGCCTCGAATCGCCCGAGCACTACTACTACCGGCGCGTCTTCACCGACGCCGTCCGCGCGGTCGACGCCGCCAAGGGCCTCGACGGGATCGACCCCGACCGCATCGTGGTCGCGGGCGGCAGCCAGGGCGGCGGCATCACCCAGGCCGTCGGGGGCCTGCGCGACGACCTCGCGGGCGCCATCGTCGACGTCCCGTTCCTGACCCACTTCCGCCGCGCCGTCGAGATCACCGACGCCTTCCCCTACCAGGAGATCGTCGAGTTCCTCTCCGGCCAGCGCCTGCGCGAGGACGTGGTCTTCGGGACCCTGAACTACTTCGACGGCCTCCACTTCGCCGCCCGCGGCACCGCCCCGGCCCTGTACTCGGTGGGCCTGATGGACGACGTCTGCCCGCCCTCGACGGTCTTCGCGGCCTACAACCGCTGGCAGGGCGAGAAGCGGATCACCGTGTGGCCGTGGAACAAGCACGAAGGCGGCGGCATCCACGTCCGCGGCGAGCACCTCAAATTCCTCTCCGAACGGCGAGTTGCGGGCAGCTGACGCGCCTGGTGGAAATCTGAGCCGCGGTTCGCTCGTCGCAAGTACTGCTCCGCTGCGCTCCGCTTACGTACTGGCTCCTCACGAACCTTGTCAGATTTCCACCAGACACGCCATCCATCCCGCAATCGCCGCTCGGACACATGCGTTCGGGCTCTTACGACTCTCGGATTTTGAGGCGCTCCAGGGCCTGCTCGTGCAGCAGCCCGTTCGTCGCCAGCGCCGAGCCGCCGTCGGGGCCCGGGCGCCCGCGCAGGTCCGTGAACGTCCCGCCCGCCTCCTCCACGATGAGCGCCAGCGGCGCCAGGTCCCACAGGGCCACCTCGGGTTCGGCCGCGATGTCCACGGCCCCCTCGGCCAGCAGGCAGTACGAGTAGAAGTCGCCGAACCCGCGCTCGCGCCACGCCTCGTGGAGCATCCCCAGCATCGCGCCCTGCCGGTCCAGTCTGGTCCAACCGGTGATCGAGGAGATGCTCACCGACGCGTCGGAGAGCTTCGCGACCTTCGACACCTCGATGCGCTTGCCGGCGCGCTGGTCGCGCCCGGCGAAGGCGCCCGCGCCCTTCATCGCCCACCAGCGGCGCCCCAGCGCGGGGGCGCTGACGACGCCCACGACCGGCTCGCCCCGGTCGAACAGGGCGATGAGCGTGGCCCAGATCGGCACGCCGCGAACGTAGTTGCGGGTGGCGTCGATCGGGTCGATGACCCATTTGCGGCCCGAGGCGCCCGGGTTGTCGCCGTACTCCTCGCCGAAGATCCCGTCGCGGGGCCGGGCGCGACCGAGCGTCGAGCGCAGCACCTCCTCGATGGTGGTGTCGGCGTCGGAGACCTCGGTCATGTCCGGTTTGGACGAGACCCGCAGGTCGGAGGAGCGGAACCGGCCGGTGCCGATCTGGGCGGCGCTGTCCGCGAGCAGATGCGCGAGGCCGAGATCGTCGTTGTAGCTGGAGGTGGGCATGGGCTCATCCTACTGAGCCGCCGCGGCGCCCCCGGCCCGGCGAGGCGACTGCCGGGTGAACGCCGCTAGTTCTTCGTGTCGGCCTCGTTGAGGGAGGCCAGGACGCGCCGGAAGGAGGCGAGGCGGCCCGCGCGCGGGTCGTCGGGGCCGATGGCCGCGTCCAGGGCGCAGTCGCCGATCTCGGGGGTGTGCGTGCACCCCCGCGGGCAGTCCTGCGCGACCTCCTCGAGCTCGGGGAACGCCTTGAGGATCGAGTCGGCGGTGACGTGCGCGAGCCCGAAGGAGCGCACGCCGGGCGTGTCGATGACCCAGCCGCCGCCGGGCAGCGCGAAGGAGACGGTGCTGGTGGAGGTGTGGGAGCCCTTGCCGATGGCGCGGACCTCGCTGACGGCGCGCCCGGCGCCGGGCACGAGCCGGTTGACGAGCGTGGACTTGCCGACGCCGGAGTGCCCGAAGAACACGTTCTCCTTGCCGCGCAGCAGCTCCCGGAGCTCGTCGAGGGGCGCGTCGGGTTCGGTGGCCGTGATCGTCAGGTCGAGCTGGGAGTAGTAGGCGCGGACCTCGGCGACCAGTTCGGGCGCGAGGTCGTGCTTGGTCAGGCACAGCACGGGGTGGACGGCGGCGTCGTAGGCGGCGACGAGGCACCGGTCGACGAAGCCGTAGCGTAGGGGCGGGTCGACGAGGCTGGCGACGACCACGAGCTGGTCGACGTTGGCGACGACGACGCGCTCGTTGGCGTTCTCGTCGTCGGCCGAGCGGCGCAGCTCGCCGTGGCGCTCGGCGATCCGGACGATCCGCGCGAGCGTCCCGGGGCTCCCGGTCAGGTCCCCGACGAGGGCGGCCCGGTCGCCGACCACGATGGACTGCCTGCCGAGCTCGCGGGCCTTCATGGCGGTGACGGCGACGCCGTCGACCAGGCACGTGTAGCGGCCGCGGTCGACGGCGGTGACGAACCCCTCGACCGCGTGCTCGTGCTTGGGGCGGATCTTGGTCCGCGGGCGGGACCGGCGGGTGGCGCGCACCCGCACATCGTCCTCGTCCCACTCCTCCTCGTCGTCACCGTCGGAACCAGCGCTGCTGAAACCGGTGCCGTCGAGGTCGGCGTCGTCCCTCCAGCCCCGTCCCGGCACTAGGCCCCGTTCCCTTCCGGCCGGTCGCCGTGGACGGCGCGCTCCCAGGCCTCGGCGAAGTCCGGCCAGGTCTTGGAGACGCAGGCGACGTCGTCGAGCACGAGCCCGGGGACGACGAGTCCGGCGACGGCGCCGGCGTGGGCCATGCGGTGGTCGGCGTAGGTCGCCCAGGTGCCGGGGGCGCGACCGCCCCGGTTGACGCGCAGGCCGTCCTCGAACTCGTCGACGTCGGCGCCGAGTTTGCGCAGCTCGGTGACCAGGGCCGAGACCCGGTCGGTCTCGTGGCCCCGGATGTGGGCGACGCCGCGGATGGTGAAGGGCCCCCCGTCGACCCCGAAGAGGGCCGCGAGGGCGGGGGTGAGCTCGGAGGCGTCGGCGAGGTCGAGCTCGGTCGGGATGAGGCTCGGCGAGCCGGCGACGGTGAGGCCGCCGCGGCTCCATTCGACGCGGGAGCCCAGGCGCGTGATGACGTCCCGGATCCGGTCCCCGGCCTGGGCGGTCTCGACGGGCCAGCCCTCGACGGTGACGCGGCCGCCGGTCGCGACGGCGGCGAGGAGGAACGGGGCGGCGTTCTGCAGGTCCGGTTCGATGACCCATTCGCGGCCCTGGAGCTCGCCGGGGGCGACCCGCCAGCGGTCCGGCTCGGTGTCGTCGACCTCGGCCCCGGCCTGGCGGAGCATCTGCACGACCATGTCGAGGTAGGGGCGGCTGGGGACCGGGCGGTCGCCGACGTGGCGCAGGTCGAGGCCCTGCTCGAAGCGGGGCGCGGCCATGAGCAGGGCGCTGACCAGCTGCGAGGTCTTGGAGGCGTCCACGGCCAGCTCGCCGCCCTTGACGGCGCCGGCGGCCTCCACGGTGAACGGGAGGGCGAGGCGCCCGCCGTCCTCGACCTCCACGCCGAGGTCGCGCAGGGCCTTGATGACGCCGTCGTTGGGGCGCTCTCGGGCGTGGGGGTCGCCGTCGAAGGCGACCGGGCCGTCGGCGAGGGCCGCGACGGGCGGCAGGAAGCGCATGACGGTCCCGGCGAGGCCGCAGTCGACCGCCGTGCCGCCCTTGAGCGCGCCGGGCTCCACCGTCCACCGGTCGTCGTCGCCGGTGTCGACGCCGACGCCGAGGGCGCGCAGCCCTTCGACCATGAGGAGGGTGTCCCGCGCGATCAGCGGCCGCCGGATGACGGAGGGGCCGGAGGCGAGCGCGGCGAGGACGAGCGCGCGGGCGGTCATCGACTTCGAGCCGGGCACGCGGACGACCGCGTCGATCGCGGCCTCGGCGTACGGGGCCGTCCAGCGGCGCTTCTCGGGGGCGGCGGTTGCGTTCACGCCGCCATTCTAGAGGCCCGTCCCCGCGGGGCGGGACGCTCGGCGCGCGGGCGGGCCGCCGCGGGGCCTCCCGGCGGCCGCGTCCGGAATTGGGGGACCGGGATGTCGGTGGCGGGGGTTACGGTGAGGGCATGTGCGGAAGGTACGCCAACAGCAAGTCGGGGCCGGCCATGGCCGCGCTCTTCGACGCCGAGGACCTCATCGCGGGCGCCTGGGACCCGAGGTACAACATCGCGCCGACGGCGCAGGCCCCGCTGGTGCGCCGGTCGAAGTCGCGCGGCGGCCGCGTGGTCGAACTGGGCCGCTGGGGCCTGGTCCCGCCGTGGGCCCCCGATCCGGGCATCGGCACCCGCATGTTCAACGCGCGCATCGAGACCGTCTCGTCCTCGCGCGCCTACAAGCGGCCCTTCGCGTCCCGCCGGGCGCTCGTCCCGGCCGACGGCTGGTACGAGTGGCGCAAGCTCCCCGGCGGCGGCAAGCAGCCCTACTTCTTCACCCGCCCCGGCGGCGTCGTGTTCGCCGGGCTGTGGGACGTCTGGCGCGTCGACGAGGAGAAGGACCCGCAGGCCGCGGGGCAGGGCGACCTGAACCTGCTCACCTTCACGGTCCTCACCTGCCCGGCCATGGGCGAGGCGATGGAGACCATCCACGACCGGATGCCGTACGTCCTGCCGCCCGAGCGGTTCGCGGCCTGGCTGGGGGAGGAGGACGCCGAGGAGGCCGAGCTGCTCGCCGGCCCCGCCCCCTCGCTGCCCGGGGAGCTGGAGATCCGCAAGGTCGGCCGCGCCGTGGGCCGCACCGGCAACGAGGGCCCCGAGCTCGTCGCGCCGATCGGCGGCGACGACGGCCCCTCCACCCTCCCAGGATTGTGAACTCAATCACTATCCTTGAACGGTATCTGTACCCCAGGTCGTCGGTCTTTCGTGTACAAGCCGCTGCCGGCTGAAGGGAATCGCTTTCCGCGCCGAGTCGCCTCGCGCGGGAAGGGCCTGCGGCGGATGGAAAAAGGGAGGCAGCAATGCGGCGAATCCGCCCCGAGGAGGTGGCCCGAGCCCGGAGAGACCCCCGGCTGCTCGACGCCGCCGAGTACCGCAACGAGATCATCCGAGGCGCCTACCGGATGAGCGGCGACGACTGGCTTCGCCGCGGCAACTGCGCCGACGTCGAACCCGACGTCATGTACCCCGAGCCCCGCGAGCCCATCGACGAGGCGCTCGCCATGTGCGCGTCCTGCCCGGTGCGCACGCCCTGCCTGGTCCGGGCGCTGGAGGCCCGCGACCGCCACGGCGTCTGGGGGGCCACCGCGCCCCGCGAGCGCCGCGCCATGATCGAGGTCTGGAAGGACATCAACCCCCTCGCCGTGGGCGCCTAGCCCCGCGACACCGACGGCCGCGACCGCCCGCCCGGGCGCATCGCGGCTTCTCGGTGCTCCGGGGGCGTCCCGCCGCAGCTCGCGCCCCGGGCGCCGGAACCTCCCCGGGCCGGCGGCGGTGTCAAGTCCGCCGACCCGGGGCAGGTACTGGGAGTTCACGCGCCGGTCGCCCGGCGCGATCAAGGCCCTCGCGGGCCCACTCACGATAACGAGTACCTGCACTGAAAGTTACCGCTTACCTCCATAAAGTAGTAATTTGGGGAGTTTTGCGAACTTAGCACACTTCATCCGAATCCGAGCCGCCACCGAGTGTGTCGAAAGCGACTGCCGGGCCGCGGACGGGCACGGAATGAACCCACCGCCCCCGGCGTTGTGCCGTGCGAGTCTCCGAACCGGCTCGTCGGATCGACGCCCCGCCGCCTCGGCGGGGACCCGCAGAGCCGAGCACCTGCACAGCGAGGAGCGCATCGCATGACCACCACCGTCCGCGGACGCGAGCACGAGCGCCTGGCCGCGCTCCTGAACGGCCCCGAATGGACGCCGTCCCTCAACGGCGACCCCACCCCCGACATGGTCGGCGGCGTCACGACCGCCCGCATTTCCACCGATCCCGCCACCGCACCTGCCGTAGGCTCGGAAGAGGCCTACGAGAGGGAGACGGTGACCGAGGAAGGCAGCGAGAGCACCCAGGAGCGGCGCGAGCGGTTCGAACGCGACGCCATGCCCCTGCTCGACCAGCTCTACGGCGCGGCCCTGCGCATGACGCGCAACCCCGCCGACGCCGAGGACCTCGTGCAGGAGACCTACCTCAAGGCCTACTCGAAGTTCCACCAGTTCCGCGAGGGCACCAACCTCAAGGCGTGGCTGTACCGGATCCTCACCAACACGTACATCAACTCCTACCGCAAGAAGAAGCGCCAGCCGCTGACCTCGCCCACCGACGAGATCACCGACTGGCAGCTCGCGGACGCCGAGTCCCACTCGGCCTCGGGACTGCGCTCGGCCGAGACCGAGGCGCTCGACCACCTGCCGGACTCGGACGTCAAGGACGCCCTCCAGCGGCTCGGCGAGGACTTCCGCCTCACGGTCTACCTCGCCGACGTCGAAGGCTTCTCCTACAAGGAGATCGCCGACATCATGGGCACGCCGATCGGCACCGTCATGTCCCGACTGCACCGGGGCCGGCGGCAGCTGCGACAGCTGCTGAGCTCGTACGCCGCCGACCGAGGACTGTCGCCCGCACGGGAGGTACAGCAGTGACCAGCCCTGAACCGCCGGAGAAGCCCAAGCTCGACTGCCGCGAGGTCCTCGAGGAGGTCTACCTCTACCTCGACGCCGAGTGCTCCGACGTCCGCCGCGACGTGATCCGCGACCACCTCGACGAATGCTCGCCCTGCCTGTCCGAGTACGGCATCGAGCAGGAGGTGCGCACCATCGTGCACCGCTGCTGCAGCAACGAGAAGGCGCCCGACGAGGTCAAGGCCCGCCTGCGCCAGAAGCTCAGCGCGATCGAGCAGGTCAGCGAGATCTTCAGCGAAGTCGCCGAACGCGACCGCTGACCCCGCCCGATCACGCGGCCTCCTAGGACCCCGACCGCTCGGCGTCGTTCGACTCGATCATGCCGATCGAGATCTGGAGCGCCGCCTCGCGGATCTCCTGCTCGGAGTCGTCGCTCCGCGGGAAGGTGATCCAGTTGGCGTAGAGCGTCGTGATCGCGTCCCACGCCCGCAGGCGCCGCAGCAGCGGATCGCCGGCCTCGACCAGGAGCGCGTGGAGGCGGCGCTGCCGCATCCGGAACACCGACATCCGGTCCAGCCGCGTGAGCGCGGCCTGGTTGTTCTGCATGAACTTCAGCACCGGCACGTGCGCGCGGATGACCTCCGCGTAGCGGCGCAGCAGCTCGGTGCGGGTCTCCAGGTCCCGGGGCCGCGTGTCGCCCCATTCGCAGATGCGGTCGAGGTCCACCGCATAGGACTCGAAGAAGCTCGCCGCGATGTCCTCCTTCGTCTTGAAGTGGTAGTACAACGCGGCCTTGGTGACGCCGAGGTGCTCGGCGATCTCCCTGAGAGAGGTGTGCTCGTAGCCGTGCTCGCTGAAGAGCGCGATCGCGGTCTGCTGGATCCGCTCGCGGGTGCTCGGCTGGCTCTGCTCGCGCGCTTCGCGCGGCGACTCGGTCATGTGGGCAAGTCTCGTTCTTGTCCGTGTCGACTAGTGCGGTCGCGGGGCAGTCGCGGCCACGGGCCGCCTGCCCCGCCAAGCGCTAGCTGTTCGGCCGCTTCCCGTGGTTCGCGGACTTCTTCTTGCGAGCCTTGCGCTTGCGTGCTGCTTTCGCCATGGCTCCTCCTTCGCTCGGTGGACAATGCAGAGACCAACCTTACCGGCACCTGCGGGGCCGCCAGGAGGGCGTTGACGTGTGGTGGTGCTCATCGGAGTGTCGGCGCCACCGCGGGCGCGGCGCAGCGGGGGCGTGGGATGGTGGACGGGCGTGGACCCGGTCGACTACGCTTCATTATGAAGGTTTATTTAATATTTAGTAGTATCCGTTGCGCAAGGAGTGCCCCGTGAACCAGCCCCAGGTCGGCGCCGCCGAGGAGACCGCCACTCTCGAGAACGGCACCGCCGCGACCGACGCCGAGCACCACCGCTCCGCGGACCGCGAGCAGCCCCCCGCGGGCGCCGGCATGGCCGCCGACATCGCCGAGCAGCCCGGCGTGTTCACCGACCTGCTCGACAACGGCGCCCCCGAGATCGCCCGCATCGCGAAGATCATCGCCGACCGGCGCCCCCGCTCCATCGTCTTCACCGCCCGCGGCACCTCCGACCACGCCGCCCTCTACGCGGCCTACCTCACCGAGATCCGCCTCGGCCTGCCCGCGAGCCTCGCCAGCCCCTCGGTCGTCACCGTCTACGACGCCCGCCCCGACTGGTCCGACAGCCTCGTCATCGCCGTCTCCCAATCCGGCGGCTCACCCGACCTCGCCCAGGTCGTCGCCGCCGCCCGCGCCTCGGGCGCCCTCACCCTCGCCGTCACCAACAACCCCGCCTCCCGCCTCGCCTCCGAGGCCGAACTCCACCTCGACGTCCGCGCCGGACACGAGCGGGCCGTCGCCGCCACCAAGACCTACACCGCCGAACTCCTCACCCTCCTGCTCCTCGTCGAAGGCATCCGCACCGGCACCGGCCGCCTCGAGGCCGCCGAGGCCGCCGCCCTCGACAAACTCCCCGAACTCGCCCAAGGCGTCCTGGACGACACCGGCGCCGAAGAGCTCGCCGGACGCTACCGGTTCGCCTCCCGCTTCGTGACCACCGGCCGCGGCTACGCCTACCCCACCGCCCGCGAGACCGCCCTCAAGCTCATGGAGACCTCCTACCTGCCCTCCCTCGCCTTCTCCGGCGCCGACCTCCTCCACGGACCGCTCGCCATGGCCGACCCGGGAGTGCCGGTCCTCGCCGTCGTCGGCTCCGGACCCGGCGGGCACGCCATGTGGAACGTCCTCTCCCAGCTCGGCAAGCAGCGCGCGGACGTCGTGATCGTCGGCGCCGCCGACGTCCCCGGCCAGAGCGCCCGTCTCGCCACACCGGCCGTCGACGAACGCGTCGCCGCCCTGCTGGACATCCTCCCGCTCCAGCGGCTCGCCCTCCACCTCGCCATCGAACGCGGCGAGAACCCCGACGCCCCAAGGGGACTCAAAAAAGTCACCGAAACGATGTGAGCCCAGCTCGGCAGGGGGCGCCACCGCGGGTGTTCACCTTCGGTTCACCCTCCCGTTCACCCGTCTCCGTAAACTCTCCGTCATGCAGGCTCCACTCGCCGCGCAGGCCGGCACCACCGAGATCGTCTGGCAGGACAGGCGATACCGGGCGCGCGCGATCGCCGGCGGCGCCGCATTCGAGCTCTACGCGGACACCCCCGAACCCGGATTCCACCCCAGCGGCAAGACCTTCCACCGCTACGTCCACGCCTCCGAAGTGGTCAGCAGCGGCGGCGAACTCCTGCTCGCCGGCGTCGCACCGGTGTCGGTCCCGGTCATGCCCGGGGCCGACGCCGCCACCGTCCACCGCTACAGCCAGAACCCGCGCATCGGCCCCGCCGAGCGCGCGCTCGTCTCCGCGGTGCGCGCCACCGCGTTCGTCACCGGCGGCACCCGCATGGTCAAACCGCTCAGCCGCCACCAGGTGGCCCGCCAGCTCACCTCGGCGCCCCTGGTCGGCGGCGTCTGCTTCCGCGAGTTCGACGTCGCCCACCTGCGCGCCCCCGAGGACCGCATCGTCCTCTCCGGCGACCCCGACGACGTGCGCGACACCGCGTTCACCCTGCGCTGGAAGGCCATCGCCGCCTGCGACTACACCAGCACCGAGGCGGCCAGCTTCCCCGGCCTCGTCGGCGTCCCCGGGCGCGAGCGGCGCGGGTCGATGATCCTGGGAACCGGGTTCCTGCCCAGCGGGACCCACCTCATCCCCGAGTTCGCGACCGCGGGCCTCGCCGACCTGCCGCTGACCGCGCGCGCCGAGATCCTGGCGTACACCGCGGACGGCGCGGAGGTCGCGCTGTTCCAGTACCAGCCGCAGACGAACGTGTGGAACCGGATGGCCGGAGCCCGGCACCGCGACCTGGTCAACCGCATCCCGGGCCTGGAGACCGGCCGGGCGCTGTTCCGCGTCGACCCCTCCGTCCACGCCGGACTCATGGGCGACCACGAGGGCCGGCGGGTGCCGGTGACCGCCGACCCCGGGCACGGGTTCAACGCCTACGCGCGCGGCGCGGTGAGCCGCAGCCCGGTGACGCGCCCGCAGCGGTTCCACACCCGCGCGCGCTGGCGCGACGTCGAGGTGCTCGCGCTCGGCCGCAACGAGGACTGGGTGCGGCTGCGCCTGAGCCAGCCCGACATCGAGGCGATCATGGCCACCGACGCGACCTGCGTGGAACGGGGCGTCTACGAGTGCTGGGCCCCGCGGGCCGAACTCGAGGACCCCCGCACGGTCACCACCGAATACCCCGCGACCGCCGACCCCGCCGGAAGCTGAATCCTCCGCCCCCTCACGCGCCCGCGACGACGGGCCCGACCGGCGGCCGCCGGATCGCCTCCCTCGTCGAACGCACTCGCGCACCTCCTCGGGGGCCCCTCCCCCCCCCGCCCCCACCCCACCCACCCCTCGGATCTTGTTCGCGGTGCACCGCGGTCGGTCTGCTGTCCATCGCGCCCGGCGCGGGTCCGGCCGGGCCGGGCCGGTCATGACTCGGCCTTCGACTCGGCGGACGGTCGCCCGCGGGCGGCGCCCTCGGTCGGTTCAGGTTCCCGCCCCCTTCCCACTCGGGTCTCCGTGCCTCAGCTGACGCTGAAGGCGGCGGGACTCCCTTCGGGTCTCTGATCATCGGGTCTCCGCTCAGGCGGCGCCTCCCCTCGCGAGGCGCCAGCGGTCGTCTATGCGGTCCACCCAGCCCGTCCTGCGCAGGCGCTCCAGGGTCTCCGCCGCGGTCGCCGCCGGGACCCCCGCCGCTGCCGCCAGGCGTCCGGCCTCCACCACGTACCCCCTCGGCAGCGCCTCCACGATCCGGGCCTCGACCTCCGTCAACCCGTCGAAGGGCCTTCGCTGCGACGGCGGCGGCGTCGCCAGCGGGCCGCCGATGCCCGTGAGGTCCTCGATCACCTCCTCGGCCCTGGTCACCAGCCGCGCCTCCCACGGCTCCCTCGCGAGCTGATGCGCCCCCGCCGACAGCGACGAGGTCACCGGCCCCGGCGTGAACATCAGCACCCGGCCCAGCTCCGCCGTGTGCCGCGCCGTGTTGCGCGCCCCCGACCGGTGGGCGGCCTCGATCACCACCGTGCCCGCCGACAGCGCCGCGATCACCCGGTTCCGGGTCAGGAAGCGGTGCTTCATCGCCGAGGAACCCGGCGGCCACTCGCTCACCAGGAGCCCCCGGTCCACGATCAGGTCGAACATCGGGCCGTTCGCCTTCGGATACGGCAGCTCCACACCCGAGGCCAGCACCGAGACCGTCGCCCCGCCCCTGGCGATCGCCCCCAGGTGCGCCGCCCGGTCGATCCCGAAGGCGCCGCCCGACACCACGGTCCAGCCCGCCTCCGCCAGGTCGGCCGCCAGATCGTCGGCCAGGTGCTGGCCGTACTCGGTCGCCGCCCGCGACCCGACGATGGCCACCGACCTGCCGCACAGCGCGGCGAGATCGTGCCCGCCCCGCACCCACAGGCACCGCGGCGGCCGCACGTGCGGCTCGTCGGCGTCGCAGACCATGAGCAGGTCCCGCAGCTGCTCGGGCCAGTCCGGATCGCCGGGGATCAGGACGCGGGCGCCGCACGCCTCGGTGGCCGCCGCGATCTGCGCGGCCCGGTCGGCCGGGTCGAAGGTGCAGGCGATCATCGCGGAGGTGAGGCGTCGCAGGCGCTCGGTGGCATCGCCCTCCCAGAGGCGCTTCACGGCCTCGACGGGCCCGACCTCCTCGACGAGGTCGTCCAGGTCGGCGTCGCCGGGCTCCACCATCGACGACAGCAGCATCAGGGCGAGACGGGGATCGTTCGGCAGGTTCGTCATCGGTCCTCCTCGGTGCGGCGCATACGCCTGGTCCACATGGGTCTCGGTCCTCTTCGGTCAGCTCAGCGTGTAGCCCAGGCGCAGTTCGCTCGCGGCCGTGACGTCCTCGGCCGTCGGCCGGCCGTGCTCGCGCAGGTCCGCGATCGTCCAGGCGAGCTTCAGCACCCGGTCGTACCCGCGTGCGGTGATGCGCTCCTTCAGCAGCAGTTCGTCGGCGCTCCGCCGCACCGGGGCGGGCAGGCGCCAGCGGGCCGAGCGCAGCGCCGGGCCGGGCACCTCGCTGTTCAGCCGCCACGGCTCCCCGCCCTCGGTCCACCGGGCCGCCGCCGCTTCCCTGGCCCGCATGACGCGCTTCGCCACCGCCTCGGACGGCTCGGACTCCGCGACCTCGGCCAGGATCGCCGAGGGCGGCACCGCGGGCAGGTGCACCCGCAGGTCGACCCGGTCCAGCAGGGGCCGGGAGATCCGTTGCAGGTAGCCGCGCCTGACCGCGGGCCGGCAGACGCAGTCCTGCGGCTTGTTCGGCGCGCACGGGCACGGGTTCGCCGCGAGCACGAGGATCACCTTGGCCGGGTAGCTGACCGAGGTGTTGGCGCGCCGGATGCGGACCTTGCCGCTCTCCAGCGGCTGGCGCAGGGCGTCGAGCACCGACCGGCTCCACTCGGGCGCCTCGTCGATGAACAGCACGCCGCGGTGCGCGAGGGCCAGCGAGCCGGGCCCGACGTGGCCGTGGCCGCCGCCCACCAAGGCCTGCATGGTCGTCGAGTGGTGCGGCGCTTCGAACGGCGCGTAGTGGAGCAGTTCGGCCGCCCCGCCGGTGAGCCTGCCCCGCAGCGAGTGCAGGGAGGTCGCCTCGACCGCCTCGGCGTCGGTCAGCGGCGGCATGATCGACGGCAGCCGCTCGGCCAGCATCGTCTTGCCCGCCCCGGGCGGGCCCACCATCAGCATGTGGTGCCCTCCTGCGGCCGTGATCTCCAGGGCGCGGCGCGCCGCCGCCTGGCCCCGCACGTCGGCGAGGTCCGGCAGCGGCGCCTGCGGCGCGGTCGCCGACCGCGTCACGGGCTCGAGCGCCGCCTGGCCGAAGACCCAGGCGACCAGCGTCGCCAGGTCGCGCGGGGCCAGCACCGTCATGTCCTCCACCAGTGCCGCCTCCGCGGCGTTCTCGGGCGAGACGATCGCCTGGCGCATCCCGCTCCGGCGGGCCTCCATGAGCGCCGGCAGCGTCCCCGGCACCGCCCGGAGGGTGCCGTCGAGGCCGAGCTCCGCCAAGAGCACCGTGTCGTTCCACCGCTCGACCGGCAGCGTGTCCGCGGCGCACATGATGGTCACCGCGAGCGCGAGGTCGGCGGCCGAGCCGGTGGTCGGCACCGACGCCGGACCGAAGTTGACGCTCACCGACCGGTCCGGGAACCGGAGCGCGGAGTTGGCCATCGCGGACCGGACGCGGGTCTGCGCCTGGTTGACGACGCTGTCGGGCAGCCCGGACATGCGGACGGTGTCGGCGCCCTTCGCGGCGGACTTGAAGACCGAGGCCTCCACGGTGACCGCGACGGCGGTGGCGCCGATCATGCAGACGGTGTTGGTGCGCGCGTAACCCACGGCGGTCCCCCTGACGGTGTTCGAGTGCGATCCGGCGGGCGCCGGTGACCGTGAGCGCGAGCCGGTCGACCCGCCACGGCTGGTCCGTTCGGCAGTGCTCCCGGAGCCAGGCCCGGGCGAGCCGCTCGACCTGGCGGACCTTCTCGCCGTCGACGGCGCCCAGCGCGCCGCCGTGGCTCTCGGACCGGCGGGTCTTCACCTCGCAGAAGACGACCGTGTCCGCGCTCCGGGCGACCAGGTCGAGTTCGCCCCGCCGGTGCCGCCAGTTGCGGGCGAGGATCTGCATCCGGTGGCGGCGCAGGTGCGCGGCCGCGAGCCGTTCGCCGAGCCGCCCGAGCTCGTGCGGGGTGAGCCGGCGCAGGCTCGTTCCGGCGGTCGGCCGCGATGCGCCGGCGGGGCGGCGGGGCCCGCTTCGCCGTGCGGACCAGGGGACCGCGCTCGATGCGGAGGCGCTGCGGCCGTGCGGCGCGCGCTCGGTGCCGTCGGCGTTCACGGCCGGGCCCCGGTCGGGACAGCGGGGTGCGCCGCGGCGGCGGTGCGTCGGTCTTCCGCTGCGGCCGTGGCGCTGTCGCCTGAGTGCTCGGCCGCCTGCACGGCGCGGCCCGGGCGGGGGAGGAGCCGCACCTTGCCGGCCCCGAAGAGCAGCATCGGGTCCAGGTACAGCGGCCCCCGTTTGAGGCCGAGGTGGAGGCAGGCCGCTGCGGGGCAGGAGGCGTGGCCGGGCTGGAGGCGCCCGACGGCCTGGCCCGCGGCGACCGCCTCGCCCGCGGCCACGAGCGGTTCGACCGGCTCGTAGGTGGTGCGCAGGCCGTCCGCGTGGGCGACGCTCACGACGCCGCGGCCCGCGAGGTCGCCGGCGAAGACCACCGTGCCCGCCCCCGCGGCCACGACCTCCTGTGAGTCCGCGGCACCGAGGTCGACCCCGCGGTGGCCCGGCATCCACGGCAGCGGCGGCGGGTCGAACGCGGTCAGCAGGTCGAGGCCGTCGACCGGCGGCCTCCAGGGGCCCCGGTCGGCGGCGGGGCGGTAGCCGGGCGGACCGCCCGGCGGCCGTGGGGCGGTCCCGGCACCGCCGCTCGCTGCGGGTTCGGCGCCCGGCGCGACGGCCTCCGCGCGGTGGAGGCCGGGCGGGGGACCGGCGTCCGCGGCCTCGGCGAGCGTGGGGACGAGGATCGCCGCGCCGGCGAGGAGCGCCGAGGTGATGAGGCTGATGACCATCGCGTTGTGTAGTTGTCGCATGACTCAATGCTGACGGGGCTGTCCGGTATCGGCAAGGACGAGTTCGGTGCCTGTGGATAACTCCGTTCGCGCCCTTCCCACCTGCTTGAACGCCGCAGCGTGGATCGGGCGGTTCGGGCGCCTGCGGGTGCGGCGCCGGTCACGGGGGCGGATTGCCTCTGTCACTGCCGCCCACCGCGTTCTCGGCGGCCCGAGCGCCCCAAGTACACTGATGGGAGCGGATCGGCGCCCTCGCGCGCCGAACCGACTTCGCGCGCTCGCCGCGGCCCGACCTCCATCGCTCGCCCGTCACGGGCGCCTTGCGACGGATGCGGTCCGGCCCTAGCGATCTCCCAGGTCCGGGACCTCCCGGTTGCAGATCGCCGGAGGCGGGCGCCAGGCGCGGGACGTCCGGACTTCGGGCGCCTCCCGCGAACGAACCAGGGAACGAAAGGAACACAACCGTGTCGGTTGTCACCATGAGGCAGCTGCTTGAGAGCGGCGTGCACTTCGGCCACCAGACCCGTCGCTGGAACCCGAAGATGAAGCGGTTCATCCTCACCGACCGCAACGGCATCTACGTCATCGACCTGCGCCAGACCGTCGACTACGCGGCCAAGGCCCACGACTTCGTCAAGAACGTCGTGGCCGAGGGCGGCGAGGTCCTGTTCGTGGGCACCAAGAAGCAGGCCCAGGAGGCCGTCGCCGAGCAGGCCCAGCGCGTCGGGATGCCGTTCGTGAACCACCGCTGGCTCGGCGGCATGCTCACCAACTTCCAGACCATCCAGAAGCGCCTCATGCGCCTCAAGGAACTCGAGATCATCGAGGCCAACGGTGCGGCCAACCGCACCAAGAAGGAAATGCTCCAGCTCATGCGCGAGAAGGACAAGCTCGAGCGCACGCTCGGCGGCCTCCGCGACATGGAGAAGACCCCGGCCGCGATCTGGATCGTGGACACCAAGAAGGAGCACATCGCCGTCGACGAGGCCCGCAAGCTCGGCATCCCCGTCGTCGCGATCCTCGACACCAACTGCGACCCCGACGAGGTCGACTTCCCGATCCCCGGCAACGACGACGCGATCCGCTCCGTCGCGCTGCTGACGAAGATCATCGCCGACGGCGCCGCCGAAGGCCTCCTGGCCCGCTCCGGCGGCCGAGGCGAGAAGGCCGAGGGCGAGCCGCTCGCCGAGTGGGAGAAGGAGCTCCTCGTCGAGGGCGAGAAGCCCGCCGAGGCTCCGGCCGCTGCCGAGGCGCCGGCCGTCGCCGAGACCCCGGCCGCCGAGGCCGGCGAGCCGACCACCGACGAGAAGTAAGAAGGGGAGCAATGGCCAACTTCACGATGGCTGACGTCAAGAAGCTCCGGGAAGCCACCGGCTCCGGGATGATGGACGTCAAGAAGGCCCTCGAAGCCGCGGACGGCGACTACGACGCCGCCCTCGAGGCCCTGCGCATCAAGGGAGCCAAGGACGTCGGCAAGCGCGCCGAGCGCACCACGGCCCAGGGCCTGGTCGCCCAGTCGGGCGGCACGCTGCTCGAGCTGCTGTGCGAGACCGACTTCGTCGCCAAGAACGGCGCGTTCATCGAGCTCGCCCAGACCCTGGTCGAGCTGGCCGACGAGGTCCGCCCCGCCGACGGCGAGGCGTTCGCCAAGGCCGAGCTGAACGGCAAGACCGTCGCCGAGGTCGTCCAGGACGAGTCCGTCAAGCTGGGCGAGAAGCTCGTCGTCGGCCGCGTCGGCTCCCTCGACGGCGACGTCGCGGTCTACATGCACCGCAAGGCCGCCGACCTCCCGCCGGCCGTCGGCATCCTCGTCGCCTACACCGGCGACGCCGAGGCCGCCCGCCAGGTCGGCATGCAGGCCGCCGCGATGCGCCCGAAGTACCTCGCCAGCGACGAGGTCCCCGCGGACATCATCGAGGGCGAGAAGCGCGTCGCGCTGGAGACGGCCAAGGAAGAGGGCAAGCCCGAGCGCGCCTGGGACAAGATCGTCGAAGGCAAGGTCAACGCCTACTACCGCGACTTCGCCCTGCTCGAGCAGAACTCGGTCATCGACAACAAGAAGTCCGTGAAGCAGGTCCTGGCCGAGGCCGGCACCGAGGTCACCGGCTTCATCCGCTTCGAAGTCGGCCAGGAGTAGCGAGCGGTCCGCGCGAGCGGACTACACTGGCTCCAGCCGTAAGCACGGGAAGGGGCGGCGGCGCAGGCCGCCGCCCCGTTCCATGCCTGGGGAAGACACCGCCGCGGTCACCGCGACCGGACGGCGCCGCCCGGTCGTCGCCAGCGGGACCGCGCGCAGAGCAGGGGAGTGCCATGAGTCAAGACACGTACCGCAGGGTCGTGCTGAAACTGTCCGGCGAGGCCTTCGGCGGCGGGTCCGTCGGCGTCGACCCCGACGTCGTCCAGGGCGTCGCCCGCCAGATTGCGGCCGGCGTGGCCGCGGGCGTCCAGGTGGCCGTGGTCGTCGGCGGCGGCAACTTCTTCCGCGGGGCCGAACTCCAGCGCCGCGGCATGGACCGCGCCCGCGCCGACTACATGGGCATGCTCGGCACCGTCATGAACTGCCTGGCCCTCCAGGACTTCCTGGAGAAGGAGGGCGTCGACACCCGCGTCCAGACCGCCATCGCCATGGCCCAGGTCGCCGAGGCCTACCTGCCGCTGCGCGCCATCCGCCACCTCGAGAAGGGCCGCGTCGTCATCTTCGGCGCCGGCGCCGGCATGCCGTACTTCTCGACCGACACCGTCGCGGCCCAGCGGGCCCTGGAGATCGGCGCGCAGGTCGTCCTCGTCAGCAAGAACGGCGTCGACGCGGTCTACACCGCCGACCCCAAGACCGACCCCGCCGCGCAGCGCCTCGACGACATCACCTTCGACGAGGCCCTCAAGCGCGAGCTCATGGTCGTCGACCAGGCCGCCTTCAGCCTCTGCAAGGACAACTCCCTGCCGATGCTCGTCTTCGGCGCCGACGACGACGGGAACCTGCGGCGCGCCATCGTCGGCGAGCAGCTCGGCACCCTCATCCACGCCGCCGACGACTGAGCCCGGCGCCCCGGCCCCGGCCGGGACCCGGCCGCGCTGAGGACATCCACGCCACCGAGGACCGACAGCGGGACGGTACGGTCAGAAGTGCTGTCAAGCCGCGAGAGAATGTGAGAACACCGTGATCGACGACACCCTCCTCGAAGCCGAGGAGAAGATGGAGCGGGCCATCGAGCACGCCAAGGAGGAATTCGCGGCCATCCGCACCGGTCGCGCCTCCTCCGCCATGTTCAACCGGATCACCGTCGACTACTACGGCGCCCCCACCCCGATCCCGCAGGTCGCCTCGATCGCGATCCCCGAGCCGCGCATGGTCCTCGTCAAGCCCTTCGACGCCTCGCAGCTCAAGGACATCGAGGACGCCATCCGCAACTCCAACCTCGGTGTCAACCCCGCCAACGAGGGCACCCAGCTGCGGCTGAACCTGCCCCCCATGACCGAGGAGCGCCGCCGCGAGATGATCAAGGTGGCCCGCACCAAGGGCGAGGACGCCAAGATCGCCATCCGCAACGTCCGCCGCAAGGCCAAGGACGAGATCGGCAAGGCCGTCAAGGACGGCGAGGTCTCCGAGGACGAGGGCCGCTCCGGCGAGAAGGAGCTCGACGACCTCACCGGCCGCTTCACCGGACACGTCGACGAACTCGTCAGCGCCAAAGAGTCCGAGCTGCTCGAGATCTGATGAGCGCGATTCCCGACGGTTCGCCCGGCCGTCGCCCCCGGCCGTCCCCGGACGAGCGAGGGCCCGGCGCCGCCGAGACCGGCCCCGAAGCGACCGGCCCCGAAGCGACCGGCGCCGAGGAGCGGAAGCCCAAGGCCGGCCGCAACCTGCCCGTCGCCATCGGCGCCGGCCTCGGCATGGCCGCGGTGGTCCTGGCCTCCCTGCTGATCCAGCCCGTCGCCTTCCTCGGCCTGGCCGTCGTCGCCATCGCCGTCGCCTGCTGGGAGACCGGCACCGCGATGCGCAGGGGCGGCAAGAACGTCCCGGTGATCCCGCTGGCCGCCGCGGGCGTCCTCATCGTGGTCCTCGCCTGGTTCGGCGGGGCCACGGGCCTGCTCCTGGGCACCGCCGTCGGCGTCGCGGCCCTGTTCGTGTGGCGCCTCTCCGAGGGCGCCACCGGCTACCGGACCGACATCCCCGCCGCCGCGCTCGTCCTCGTCCAGGTGCCGTTCCTGGCCGGGTTCGTGATGCTCCTGGCCGCGTCCGAGAACGACTCGGCCCGCTTCATCGACGGCGCGGCCGCGCAGGTCATCATCGCCCTGTTCACCGTCGTCTGCTCCGACACCGGCGGGTACGCCGCCGGGGTCATGTTCGGGCGCCACCAGATGACCCCGCGCATCAGCCCCAAGAAGTCCTGGGAGGGCCTGGGCGGGTCGATCGTCGCCGCCGCCCTGGGCGGCTCGGTCACCCTCTGGGTGTTCTTCGGCGTCTCCATCCCGCTGGGCGTGGCGTTCGGCGTGTGCGTGGCCCTGGCCGCTACGTTGGGGGACCTGTCCGTCTCGCTGCTGAAGCGGGACCTCGGCATCAAGGACATGAGCAATCTCATCCCCGGCCACGGCGGGGTGATGGACCGTCTCGACTCGATCCTCATGGTGGCCCCGGTGGCCTATGTGTGGTTCCGTTACCTGCTCGGGTGATGTGTCCTGATTGGTGTATCCGTTGAAGGAGGGCCCGGGGTGAATTCCGCGATCCGGGGTTGGCGGGTCCAGTGCCTGTCATGCGAGACTAGGTCGTGACATGTCTGTAGCACTCACGTTGACCGAACCGCGCCCCCGCAAGGCCGCGCCCCGCCACCTCGCCGACCTCGACCTGGCCGGGTGCCAGTCCGTCCTCTCCGAGATCGGCCAGCCCGCCTTCCGCGCCAAGCAGCTGCGGCAGCAGTACTTCGGCCGCCACGTCGGCGACGCGGCGCTCATGACCGACCTGCCGGCCGCCTCCCGCGAGGCCATCGGCGAGGCGCTGCTCCCGCAGCTGCTCCAGCCGGTCAGGGTCGACTCCTGCGACGACGGGCAGACCGTCAAGGCCGTCTGGCGCCTCTACGACGGCGCGCTCGTCGAGAGCGTCATCATGGCCTACCCCGACCGGGTGACCGCCTGCGTGTCCTCACAGGCCGGATGCGGGATGGCCTGCCCGTTCTGCGCCACCGGCCAGGGCGGCCTGACGCGCAACCTCACCACCGCCGAGATCGTCGACCAGGTGGTCGCCGCCGCGCGCATCGCGGCCGAGCGCGGCCTGGGGCGCCTCTCCAACATCGTCTTCATGGGCATGGGCGAGCCGCTGGCCAACTGGGCCCGGCTCAAGAGCGCCCTGCGCCTCATCACCGGGCCCGTGCCCGACGGGATCGGGCTCTCGGCCCGCAACATCACCGTCTCCACGGTCGGCCTGGTGCCCACGATCAGGAAGCTCTCGGAGGAGGGCCTGCCGGTGACGCTGGCGGTCTCGCTCCACGCCCCCGACGACGAGCTGCGCGACGAGCTCGTCCCGATCAACACGCGCTGGAAGGTCGCCGAGGTCCTGGAGGCGGCCTGGGAGTACGCTCGAGTGACGAAACGTCGTGTCTCGATCGAGTACGCGATGATCAGGGACGTGAACGACCAGCCCTGGCGGGCGGACCTCCTCGGGAAGCTGCTCGCGGGCAAGCTCGTCCACGTGAACCTGATCCCTCTGAACCCCACGCCGGGGAGCCGGTGGGACGCCAGTCCCAAACCGGTCGAGGCGGAGTTCGTTCGGCGGCTGCGAGCCGCGGGTGTGTCCACGACGGTGCGCGATACGCGCGGCCAAGAGATCGACGGCGCCTGCGGGCAGCTGGCCGCTTCGGTCCGGGAGGCCGGGACCCCCGGTCGCGCCGGCGCGAAGCCGGGCGGCGCCTCCGGCGCCGCGGCATGAGGCGGAGAAGGGTGGCTTGGTAGTGGCGAGTCATGGTGACCGGTTCCGGCGCCGGGCGTTGAGCCGGGGCTACAAGGTCGACGAGGTCGACGCGTTCCTGGACCGCGTGGAGGCGACACTGGCCGGCGAGCCGGTGGGCAGCCCCGTGTCGGCCGACGAGGTGGACGACGTCGTCTTCAGGGTCCGCTTCGGCGGCTACGACGAGTGGCAGGTGGACGTCTACCTCGACCGGGTCGCGCGTCAGCTCGCCGAGTTGGAGGAGCGCGGCGTCCTCGGCACCGCCCCCGCTCCCGACTACGGCAAGCCCGACACGGCCGCTCCCGCCCCGCCCGCGCAGCAGGCCCCCGGTTCGCGCCGGGCCCCCGAGACGCAGGCCACCCAGGTCATCCCCGCTCAGGACATGATGGCCGCCCGCGAGATGGCGCCCCCGCCGCCCGCGCCCGAACCGGTCGGCCGCGGACGCGGCGCCGCCCGGGCCGCGGCCGCCCCGCCGGACGCCGAAGGCTTCGGCGACCTGCGCGGCGACGACGACGAGGGCTTCGGCTTCCTCGCCGGACCTCCCGGCGACGACTACGACGACCCGTTCGCCAAGCGCGGCGGCGCCGACCAGGGCCGCGGCGGCCCTGACTTCGGCGGCCCTGACTTCGGCGGACGAGGCGGCGGCCAGGACTTCGGCGGCCGCGGCCAGGGCGACTTCGGTCCCCCCCGCGACGACTTCGGGCCGAGCCAGGGTGACTTCGGCCAAGGCGACTTCGGCCGCGACGAGTTCGCCGCCCCGCGCGGCGGCAACGGCTTCGGCCCCCGCGGCGGCCCCGAACCGGGCGTCTACGGCAACGACTTCGGCGGCCCCCGCGGCGCCGAACCGGCACGCGGCGACTTCGGGGCGCCCGCGCCGTCCGGCCCGCGCGCCGGCATGCCCCAGGACGGCCCCCAGGCGGGCCCCGTCCCGCACGGCGCCACCGAGCAGCTGCCGCTCCAGTCCGACGCCGGACGCGGCGGCTTCGCCCCGAACGACGTCCCCGGCTACCCCGCCAACGACGGCCCGGGCGGCTATGCCCCGAACGACGGCCCGGGCGGCTATCCCTCTAATGACGCCCCTGGCGTCTATGGTCAGAGCCGCCGTCCCGACCCCGCGCCCGGGTTCGGCGCGGCCTACGACGACGAGTTCGGCGACACCGGGAACCGCCGCGCGGCCATGCCGCACCAGTCCCCGCAGCCGCCGATGCCCCAGGGCCCCATGGGCCACCAGGGGCCGCCGACCGGCTCCATCCCGCAGGCCGGGCGCTACAACCAGCCCGAACCCGAGCCGATGCCGCCCGCCGCGCCCACCCAGGCGATCCCGCAGAGCATGGTGCCGCCCATGGGCCGCCCCGAACCGCAGCAGCCCGACCCCTACGGCGCCCCGCGCGGACGCGAGTACGGCCAGGGCGGGTTCGGCCCCCAAGGGCAGCAGGAGGACACCGGGTACGGCCGCCGCGCGGCCGCGCCGAGCCCGCCCATGCAGGGCGGCTACGACCGCGGCATGGCGCACGAGCCCACCGGCGGCTTCGGCCCGCCCCCCGGCCCCGACAACGGCTTCGCGCCGCAGCCGGGCCCGGCCGACACCGGCTTCGGCGGCCCCGGCCGCGGGGCCGCCACGCCGCCGGACTTCGGCCGCCGCAACCCCTACGAGGGCCGCGGCGCGTTCGAGGCCCCGGGGCGCCACGGCCGCGAGGAGATGACCACCGAGATGCGCGCCTCGGACTCCCCGTTCACCCCCGACGACGTGCAGCGCCTGGAGCAGCTGCGCCGGGCCTTCCAGCCGCGGCGCTTCGGCTCGGGCTACGACCCCGGCCAGGTGGACCAGATGTTCGACGCGGTCTCCGCGGCCATGACCGGCCGCAACCCCGTGCCGCTGTCGGACCGCGAGCTCGACACCAGCCAGTTCTCACTCGTGCAGGGCGGCTACTTCGAGGCGGAGGTGGACTCGGCGCTGCGCGAGGTGCGCGAGATGTTCGCCCGCCGCGGCATGATGCACTGAGCCGTCCGCGAGACGGGGAGAGGGGGCCGCTGCGGCGGCCCCCTCTCGCGTCCCGGTCCTCCCCGGAGACGACGAAACCGGCCGCGGTGCGGCCGGTTCCCCCAAGTCGGTGTCGGGCGCTAGCGAAGGCCCGTCTTGCGCAGCCACGCGTCGGAGACGATGACGCCGAGCAGCACCACCGCGGTGATGATGAGGAACGCGTCCTCGACCCAGCCCGTGTGGTTGCCGAACAGGTACGCCAGGTTGATGACGATGCCGACGCCCAGCGCGGTGTACAGCGCCTTGCGGCTGGTGGGCTTGCGCTGGTCGGGCGCGAGAATCTGCTCTTCGGCAGCCATGTGAACTCCTCCAACCTCTCCGGTGGTCGCAGACAGTCTCGCACGCCACATGCGCGAACGTCCCGGCCCCGTCCGAGCTGTGACTTGTAGAGTGAGTGTTCGTCGTCCCCGTGCTTCCGGAAGGGTAACCGTGCGCATCACCGGTACTGGCCACGCCAGCATGTTCATCGAGACCGCCGCAGGATCGATCCTGTGCGACCCCTGGGTGAACCCCGCGTACTTCGCCTCCTGGTTCCCCTTCCCCGACAACTCGCGGCTCGACTGGGACACCCTCGGGCAGGCGGACTACCTCTACGTCTCGCACCTCCATCGGGACCACTTCGACGAGGAGAACCTCACGAAGCACATCAGCAAGGACACCACCGTCCTGCTGCCGGAGTACCCCACCTCGGAGCTGGAGTCGGAGCTGCGGGCCCTGGGCTTCCACAAGTTCATCAAGACCGTGTCCGAGGAGATCGTGGAGCTCCCCGGCGGCGTCAAGGTCATGATCCAGGCGCTCACCAGCCCCACCGACGGCCCCATCGGCGACTCCTCCCTGTGGGTCGAGGACGCCGACGGCACGCGCCTGCTCAACCAGAACGACGCCCGCCCCACCGACATGAGCGTCTTCCTCCAGCACGGCAAGATCCACGCCCACCTGCTCCAGTTCTCTGGCGCGATCTGGTTCCCGATGGTCTACGAGCTGCCCGACAGCGCCAAGCGCGCCTTCGGGAAGCAGAAGCGCGAGCGCGGCTTCGACCGCTCGCTGCGCTACATCGACGACGTCAAGGGCGACTGGGTCTTCCCGATCGCGGGCCCGCCGTGCTTCCTGGACGACGAGCTCTACCAGTTCAACGACGTGTTCGGGGACGAGGGCAACATCTTCCCCGACCAGCTGTCGTACACGGACTGGCTCGAGGAGCAGGGGCACGACAAGAACATCGTCCTGCTGCCCGGTTCGGTCGCCGAGGTCAAGGCCGACGGCAGCGGCTCGGTCGAGCACCCCGTGGACGACCTGCGCGAGTGGTTCGCGAACAAGAAGCAGCACCTGGACGAGTTCAAGGAGCGGATGCAGCCGCGCATCGCCGCGGAGAAGGCCTCCTGGTCCCACCCCGAGATCGACGTCCTGGAGACCCTGCGCGAGCGCATCGAGCCGCTCATGGCCCAGGCCGAGCACATCGCCACCGGCGTCGGCGGGCCGGTCCGCTTCGACCTGACCGCGCCCGACTCCGACGACGTGGTCGAGTCGATCATCTTCGACTTCCTCGAGCGCAGGATCTACCCAGACGACGGCGCGAAGGTCCGCTACCGCTTCCGCACCGAGCGGCGCCTCATCGAGCACCTGCTGCACATCCGCGAGGTCGACTGGGTCAACTCGCTGTTCCTGTCCTGCCGGTTCACCGCCGCGCGCATCGGGCAGTACAACGAGTACGTGTATGCGTTCTTCAAGTGCCTCTCCGAGGAGCGGCTCCAGTACGCCGAGGGCTGGTACGCCGAGCAGCGCCCCGACGACGAGGACATCACCGTGCAGGGCTGGCAGTTCCAGCGCCGCTGCCCGCACCTCAAGGCCGACCTGTCGGTCTTCGGCAAGGTCGAGGACGGCGTCCTCACCTGCCAGATGCACGGCTGGAAGTGGAACCTGAAGTCCGGCAAGTGCATGACGTCCGTGGGGCACGACATCCGAAGTGCTCGCGCTGAGGATGCGTGAGTCCGGTCGAAGTGCTCGCGCTGAGGATGCATGAGCGCAGCAGAAGCGCTCGCGCCGAGGGCTGAAGCCCGGCCGCCTTCGCGCATCGACGTGTGAGGGGCGTGCCGCGATCGCGGCACGCCCTCACACGTTCCCGCTACTCGTCGAGCACCGGCGCGTCGGGCTTGTCCGGAGCCGCCTGCGCGGCCGCAGGCCCTCGGCCGAGCCGGCCTGTCCGATATCGGACTCGGCGGTCAGACTTCGAGGCCGAAGTCCTTCAGCATGGCCATGATCTGGGTCTTGTAGTACTCGTCGACGTTCTCCTGGACGGGCAGGCTGCCGAAGGTCTCCATGACCACCAGGCCGAACACGCGGATCCAGGCCGAGGTGAAGGTGAAGACCCACGGCAGCGGCACGGGCTCGCCGACGATGAAGGCGCCGCACTGGTCCTGGAGCTCCTTCGCCAGCGCCTCGGAGACCTCGGGCATCGGCGGGCCCCCGGGGGTCCCGCCGCCCTCGCGCTCGGTCTGCTTCCAGAACCCGGCGAACTCGCGCCCGCACAGCTGGGAGTGCTCCAGGGACTTCAGGGTGATCGGGTCGACGTCCTCGGGCGCCTGCTCCAGGCGCCGCCCGTCGACGGACATGGCGCCGTTGCCCTCGGGATAGGAGATCATCAGCTCGAACTCGCGGCGGTGCCCCACCGCCCAGCCGCGGAAGGTCCAGACCCAGGCCTTCATCCGTTCGAGGTGGTCCTCGGGCGGCGATGCGTCCATGGCTTCGCGGGTGTCGCCGATAAGTTCGTCGTAGAAATCGCAGCACAACTGGATCAGGAGGGCGTCGAGGCTGTCGAAGTACCGGTAGAGGGCCGCAGGGGTGACTCCCACCTCCCGGGCGATCGCGCGGAGGGAGATCCCGCTCGGCCCCAGCTCCTGGAGCTGTTTCCGGGCGCTCGCCTTGATCTCGGCGATGGTCTCGGCGCGCATCCGCTCGCGGCGGGTCGGGCCGCCCGCGGTGTTCGAAGTCACTGGACTCCTTCTGCTACAAATCGGTTAACAGCGTTGACTCTCATGAGGGGCGTTCATTAGAGTGAACGGCGTTAGCTAAATGATCGACGCTTACCATCGTACCGCCGAACGGCGCTCCGGCACCAGCGGTCACACACCCCCTCTCCGCAACACTCATAGGAGAAAACCCATGTACTCCCTGCTAGGCCGTGCGGTCATCAAGGCCCGATGGCTCATCGTGGCCGGAATCGCCGCCGTCTTCGCCGTCGGCGCCACCTGGGGCCTCGGCGTCTTCGACGAGTTCACCGACGGCGGCTTCGTGTCCGCCGAGTCCCGATCGGTGCTCGACGCCGAGACGATCGAGGAGGAGTTCGGATCGATCGGCGCCGACGTCGTGGTCCTGTACTCCTCCGACACGATGACGATGGACGACCCCGCCTTCGCCGACGCCGTCGAGGGCGCCGTCGCCGACATCGAGGGCATCGATGAGGTCGAGAGCGTCGCATCCTACTCCGGCACGCGGTCGCCCGCATTCGTCGCCGAGGACGGCCACGCGACCTTCGCGGCCGTCACCCTCGCGGGCGCCTCCGACGACGAGAACTCCGGCATCTACGAGGAGATCGAGGACGAGCTGCGCGGCGCCGGGGACACCGGCGGCCTCGACGTGTCGCTCGGGGGCGGCGCGGCCGTCTTCGCCGACCTCAACGAGCAGGTCCAGCACGACCTGGAGATCGCCGAGATGATCTCGCTGCCGATCCTCCTGCTCATCATGATCGCGGTCTTCGGAGCCCTCGTGGCCGCCTCGCTGCCGCTGCTCATCGGCGGCATGTCGATCCTCGGCGGCTTCGCCATCACCCGCGTCATCGCCGAGTTCACCGACGTCTCGGTGTTCGCCGCGAACGTCATCACCATCATCGGCCTCGGCATGTCCATCGACTACTCGCTGTTCGTGCTGCGGCGCTTCAGGGAGGAACTGGCCCAGGGCCGGACCAAGCGCACCGCGGTGCTCAACACCGTCGCCACGGCCGGGCGCACCGTGATGGTCTCGGGCCTCATCATCGTCCTGTCCATGGGCGGCCTGCTCCTGGTCGACGTGCCGTTCCTGCACGGCATCGCCTACGGCGTCATGTCCGCCGTCGGCGTCGCCATGCTCTCGGCCCTCGTGGCCCTCCCCGCGCTCCTCTACCTGCTCGGCCACCGCGTCGACAAGGGCCGCCTGCGCCGGCGTGCGAGCGCGCCGGCGAAGACCGACGCCGGTTTCTGGCACGGCCTGGCCGCGGGCGTCATGCGCCGCCCCGTGCTCGTCCTGCTCCCCGTGCTCGCCTTCATGGCGCTGCTGGCCAGCCCGATCCTCGACCTCCAGCCCGGCGGGGTCGACGAGCGCGACATGCCGCAGGACGCCGAGTCCCGCGTGGTCACCGAGACCCTCGCCGCGGACTTCCCCGGCGGCGAGGAGGAGCGGTTCCAGGTCATGGTCGTGGGCGACCAGGCCGCGGCCGCCGAGGCGACCGAGGAGCTGCTGGCGCTCGACCACGTGGACGACGTCCTGCCCGCGCAGGAGCCGACCGCCGACGCGTTCCTGCTCGACGTCCTCTACGACCTCGACCCGTTCAGTGCCGAGGCCCGCACGCTCATCGAGGACGCCCGCGGCCTCGACACCGGAGCCGACCTGTACATCACCGGCGGCGCCTCCGACCGGGTCGACATGCTCGACGCGATCGGCGAGGGCCTGCCCTACATGCTCGGGTACATCGTCATCGTGACCATGGTGGTCCTGTTCCTGGCCTTCGGCTCGATCCTGCTGCCGATCAAGGCGGTCCTGATGAACGCGGTCTCGCTCGGCGCGGCCCTGGGCGTCGTGGTGTGGATCTTCCAGGAGGGCCACCTCTCGGGCCTGCTCGACTTCACGCCCTCGGGCTACATCGACCCGTCCAACCTGCTCCTGATGATCGCCCTGCTGTTCGCGCTGGCCACCGACTACGAGGTCTTCCTGCTCTCGCGGGTGCGCGAGGAGTGGGACCTCGGCGCCGACAACCGCACCGCCGTGCTGCGGGGGATGCAGTCCACCGGCTCGATCATCACCGCCGCGGCGCTCATCCTCATCGTGGTCGTCGGCGCGTTCGCCTTCAGCGGCATCACCTTCATGAAGATGATCGGCCTCGGCATGGCGATCGCGATCCTCCTGGACGCCACCGTGGTGCGGATGCTCCTGGTGCCCGCGACGATGCGCCTGCTGGGCCGGGCCAACTGGTGGGTCCCCGGGCCCCTCGGGCGGCTCTACGCCAAGTACGGGATCAAGGAGACCGACGAGTCCGTCGCGCCCGCCGAGGAGCGCACGCCCGTCAAGGTCTGACCACCGGAAACCGACGGCCCGCCCGAGGCGACTCGGGCGGGCCGTCCGCCGTCTCGCGGACCGGGGCGGATTTCTCCCTCTTCGGGATCTTTGTTGCCTCCTTGATACAAAAGATATTCAAGAATTTAAGTCGAGCTGTTGACAAGCGGCAAGCGGTTGCATAGCCTGGTGTGATCTAGGAGCCAACCCCCTCCGAAAGGTCCCAATACCTTATGTCCGACAACGATGTCGCCGTGGTGCGCTCGAAGCCGCGCAGCTCGGGCGCCCCACCCGGGCCGCCCGCCGGCGCACCCGCTCCGAGGCCCGAACGGGCCCGCCGGGGCATTGGCAACACCATCCGCTCGCGGGAGCGGTGGGCCGCCCTGAGCTTCATGTCCCCGTGGCTGATCGGCCTCCTGGCCATCACCGTCGGGCCCATGGTCGCCTCGTTCTACCTGTCCTTCACCGACTACAGCCTGGGATACGGCGAGTGGGTCGGCATGGAGAACTACCAGCGGATGTTCGACGACCCGCGCCTCGCGCAGTCGGTGAAGGTCACCGCGATCTACACCTTCGTGTCGGTCCCGCTCCAGCTCGGCGCCGCGCTCCTGCTCGCGATCGTCCTCGACCGGGGCCTGCGCGGCATGTCGTTCTACCGCTCGATCTTCTACCTGCCCTCGCTCCTGGGGGCATCGGTTGCCATCGCCATCATGTGGCGCCAGGTCTTCGGCACCGAAGGCCTCGTGAACCAGCTCCTGGCGCTCTTCGGCATCCAGGGCGAAGGCTGGGTCTCCCACCCCGACTACGCCCTCGGCACGCTGATCCTGCTGCACGTGTGGACCTTCGGCTCGCCGATGATCATCTTCCTGGCGGGCCTGCGGCAGATCCCCACCATGTACTACGAGGCCGCCAAGGTCGACGGCGCGGGCGTCATGCGCCGCTTCGTGAGCGTCACGCTCCCGCTGCTCACGCCGATCATCTTCTTCAACCTCGTGCTGCAGATCATCAACTCGTTCCAGTCGTTCACCCAGGCGTTCATCGTCTCCAGCGGCAAGGGCGGCCCCGCCGACTCGACGCTGTTCCTGACGCTGTACCTCTACGACCAGGGCTTCACCCAGTTCAACATGGGCTACGCCTCGGCCATCGCCTGGCTGCTCCTGGCCATCATCGCGATCTTCACCGCGCTCAACTTCCTCATGTCGAAATTCTGGGTGTTCTATGGCGACAACGACTAAGACGCGGCCTCAGGCGCCGGCCCGCCGCAGCTCCGAGCGCAGCGCGGTCTCGGGCGGACTCAAGCGCTTCGTCTTCCACCTGGTCCTCATCATCGCGGGCCTGGTCATGATCTACCCGCTGCTGTGGATGCTCTCGGCCAGCTTCAAACCGCTCGACGAGATCTTCTCCGACCCGGGCCTGATCCCCTCGACCTGGGAGTGGAGCAACTACTCCGAGGGCTGGAACGCCCTGCCGCACCCGTTCGAGAAGTACATCTTCAACTCGATGATCCTCGTCGCCGGCTCCATCGTCGGCAACCTGGTCTCCTGCTCGATGGCCGCCTACGCCTTCGCGCGGCTCCGCTTCCCGATGCGCGGGATGCTCTTCGCGGTCATGCTCGGCACCATCATGCTGCCGATCCACGTCGTGATCATCCCGCAGTACATCCTGTTCAACAACCTGGGCTGGGTGGACACCTTCTGGCCCCTGATCGTCCCCAAGCTGCTGGCGACGGACGCGTTCTTCGTGTTCCTCATGGTCCAGTTCATCCGCGGCCTGCCGCGCGAACTCGACGAGGCCGCCTCGATCGACGGCTGCGGCTACTGGGGCACCTACCTGCGCATCATCATGCCGCTGTGCATGCCCGCGCTGGCGACGACCGCCATCTTCACGTTCATCTGGACGTGGAACGACTTCTACTCGCAGCTGATCTACCTGCGGGACGTCGACCTCCAGACCGTACCCCTCGCCCTGCGCCTGTTCATGGACTCCACGGGCACCACGAACTGGGGGGCGCTGTTCGCGATGTCGATCGTCGCCCTGGGCCCGATCTTCGGGTTCTTCCTCGCCGGCCAGCGGTACCTCGTCCGAGGAATCGCGACCACCGGCATCAAGTAACATTCGGCAACCAACCCTCACAGAGTCCTGAAAGGACGAAGACGATGAATGCGACCAACCCCTCGGGCGTCTCGCGCAGAACGCTCGCCAAAGCCGGGATCTTCGGCGCCGCGGCCGCACCCCTCCTCGCGGCCTGCGGCGAGGACGGCGGCGGCGACGGCGACGGCGAGCTGGACTTCTGGTGGTGGGGCTCCGACCCCCGCCACGAGTACACCCAGAAGATCGTCGACGCCTTCACCGCCAAGAACGACGGCATCACGATCAAGCCCAGCCCCAACGAGTTCGACGCCTACTGGGACGCCCTCAACGTCTCGGTGTCGGGCAACAACGCGCCCGACGTCCTCCAGCAGGACGACCGGTACCTCCGCGACTACGCCGACAAGAACGCCCTCCTTCCGCTCGAAGAGCTCGACATCGACCTGTCGAACATCGAGGAGAACACGCTCAAGACCGGCCAGTTCGACGGCAAGACCTACGGCATCGCCACCGGCGTCAACTCCTTCGCGCTGCTGGTCAACCCGGCGCTCGTGGAGGCGGCGGGCCTGACCATGCCCGACGACACGACCTGGTCGTGGGCCGACTTCGCGCAGTTCACCACCGACCTGTCGGCCCAGGGCGACGCGGTCGGCAACTCGGCCATCTCCTTCAGCAACGAGTCGCTGTTCAACGTGTTCGCCCGCCAGAAGGGCGAGAGCCTCTACACCGACGACGGGCAGCTCGGCTTCACCGAGGCCACCATGAACGAGTGGTGGCAGATGGTCGTCGACATGCGCGACGCGGGAGCGATCCCGGAGGCCTCCAAGATCGTCGAGGCCTTCGCGGCCGGCCAGGACCAGGCGCCGCTCGCCACCGCCACCGGCGTCACCGAGTTCTACTGGACCAACCAGATCGGCGCCATCCAGTCGGTGCTCGGCTCGGACCTGCTGCTGCTGCGGGTCCCGGGCGAGTCCACCGGCGTCCAGCCGGGCCTCTACCTGAAGTCGGCCATGTTCTGGTCGGTCTCGCGGACCACCTCCGACAAGGCCGCCGCGGGCAAGCTGGTGGACTTCCTGCTCAACAGCGACGAGTCCCTCGACCTCATGCTCGGCGACCGCGGCCTGCCGTCGAACACCGCCCAGCGCGAGCGCATCCTGCCCTCGCTCCCGGCGGACCAGAAGCTCGGCGCGGACTTCATCGCGGCCATCACCCCCGAGCTGGCCGAGGGCCCGCCGGTGCCGCCGGTCGGCTCCGGCGTCGCCGCCGACATCATGCTCGGCGTCTTCGAGACCCTGATCTTCGACGACACCACGGTGGAGGAGACCACCGCGGCGTTCATGGAGCAGCTCTCCGCGGCCATCGGCGCCGCGTAAGGCGCCGGTGACGCGAGGGGCGGGCCCGGCCGCGGCGACGAGCCGCACCGGGCCCGCCCCCTCGCGTCACCGGCGGTATCCGGGACGGCGCCGACGCGATTGCCGCACCGCCGGACCGCTCCGTATCATTGCTGGGATGACCAGCCAGTTCGTGCTCACGCTCTCGTGCCCCGACCGCCTCGGCATCGTGTACGCCGTCTCGGGATTCCTGACCCGCCGCGACGCCAACATCGAGGACTCCCAGCAGTTCTCCGAGCACGGATCCGGCCGTTTCTTCATGCGCGTGGAGTTCAGGACCGAAGCCCCCCGCGACGAGCTGGCCGTCGGCTTCGCCGAGATCGCCCGCGAGTTCGACATGGACTGGCGCCTCCACGACCGCTCGGTCAAGCCCCGCGTGCTGATCATGGCCTCCAAGCAGGGGCACTGCCTCAACGACCTGCTCTACCGCTTCCGGATCGGCGCCCTCCACGGCGAGGCCGCCGCCGTGGCCTCCAACCACCCCGACTGGGCCGACCTGGCCGCCTCCTCGGGCGTGCCCTTCCACTACCTGCCCGTCGGCGCCGAGGGCAGGGCCGCCCAGGAGCAGCAGGTCCTCGACCTCATCCAGGCCGAGGGCATCGACGTCGTGGTCCTGGCCCGCTACATGCAGATCCTCTCCTCGGAGTTCTGCGCGAAGCTGCCCGGGCGCATCCTCAACATCCACCACTCGTTCCTGCCGAGCTTCAAGGGCGCCCGGCCCTACCACCAGGCGCACGCCCGCGGCGTCAAGCTCATCGGCGCGACCTGCCACTACGTCACCGCCGACCTCGACGAGGGCCCCATCATCGACCAGGAGGTCGCCCGCGTCGACCACGCGATGAGCCCCGAGGACTTCGTGGCCGCCGGCCGCGACCTCGAGTCCACCTGCCTCGCCCGCGGCCTCGCCGCCCACCTCGATCAGCGGATCCTGCTCAACGGCCACTCCACGGTCGTCTTTAGATAAGTGGTCGCACGCCGCGGGGGTCGGGCAGGCCCTTCCGGAGGCCGCCCGGGGATAATGACGTCGTGACTGACCAACGCGAGATCGTGCTCCTGGGGTCCACCGGCTCCATCGGCACCCAGGCCATCGACATCGTCCGCGCCAACCCCGAGCAGTACCGCGTCGTCGGCATCGGCGCGGCCGGGTCCGATCCCGCCGCCCTGGCCGACCAGGCCGTGGCGCTCGGCGTCGACGTCGTGGCCGTCGCCGACGCCACCCAGCTCGAGGCCGTCCAGCTGCGCCTCTTCGCCGCCGCGAAGGACCGCGACTGGACCGCGGGCGGCTTCAGGATGCCGAAGCTCCTCGCCGGTCGCTCGGCCATGAGCGAGCTCGCCGCCTGGCCGTGCCACACCGTCCTCAACGGCATCACCGGGTCCATCGGCCTCGAGCCGACCCTCGCCGCCCTCAAGGCCGGGCGCCAGGTGGCCCTCGCCAACAAGGAGTCCCTGGTCGCGGGCGGCCCGCTGGTGCGGGACGCGGCCGCACCGGGCCAGCTCGTGCCCGTCGACTCCGAGCACTCCGCGCTCGCCCAGTGCCTGCGCTCGGGCGCGCCCGAGCGCGTCGCGAAGCTCGTGCTCACCGCCTCCGGCGGCCCCTTCCGCGGCAGGACGCGCGACCAGCTCGCCGACGTCACCCTCGACCAGGCCCTCGCCCACCCCACCTGGGCCATGGGCCCGGTCGTCACCATCAACTCGGCGACCATGGTCAACAAGGCCCTCGAGGTCATCGAGGCCCACGAGCTGTTCGGCATCGACTACGACCGCATCGACGTGGTCGTCCACCCCCAGTCGGTGGTCCACTCCATGGTCGAGTTCACCGACGGCTCCACCATCGCCCAGGCCTCCCCGCCCGACATGCGCCTGCCCATCGGCCACGCCCTCGCCTGGCCCGACCGCCTCCCCGGCGCCGCCCGCCCCGTCGACTGGACGCGGGCCTCGGACTGGCGCTTCGAGCCGCTCGACGAGGCCGCCTTCCCCGCGATCGGGCTCGCCAAGGGCGCCGGGCGCGCCGGAGGGCTCCTGCCCGCCGTCTACAACGCCGCCAACGAGGAGGCCGTCGCCGCCTTCCGCGACGGGCGCCTCCCGTTCCTCGGCATCGTCGACGCCGTCGAGGCCGTCCTCGCGGCCGCGCCGGACGGTTTTTCAGGGCGCAGTGGAGAACCCGCCGGTGTCGCAGACGTACTCGAAGCCGAGAGCTGGGCGCGTTCGTGCGCCCGACGGCTAGTGTTGGACGCGTCCGAGCGTTAGAAGGAGACAGACTTGCTGGCCTACATCACCGGGATCATCCTCTTCGCGCTGGCGATCCTCATCTCCGTCAGCCTGCACGAGGCCGGCCACATGCTCACCGCCAAGGGCTTCGGCATGAAGGTCACCCGGTACTTCGTCGGCTTCGGGCCCACGCTGTGGTCCTTCCACCGGGGCGAGACCGAGTACGGCGTCAAGGGCATCCCGCTGGGCGGCTTCGTCAAGATCGTCGGCATGACCCCCCTCGAAGAGGAGGAGGAAGAGGTCACCGAGGCCGACAGGAAGCGCGTGTTCTGGCGCAAGCCCCTGTGGCAGCGCACCATCGTGCTCGCGGCCGGCTCCTTCACCCACTTCGTCATCGGCTTCGTCGCCCTGTGGATCCTCGTCTCCTTCGTCGGCGTCGTCGCCAACCCCGCCTACGCCGAGCAGCTCGAGCGGTCGCAGGAGGACGTGCGGGTCTCCGTCGCCGAGTGCCTGGCCGGCACCGACCCCGAGGCCGCCGTGGGCGACTGCGCCGAAGGCCAGATCCAGGGCCCGGCCTGGGCCGCCGGGATCGAGAGCGGCGACTCGATCACCACCGTGGACGGGACCGCCGTCGCCGACTGGGACTCCCTCCTCGAGGCCGTCTCCGGCCTGACCCCCGGCGAGCCGGTCGAGGTCGCCGTCGCGAACGGCGGCGCCGAGCGCACCGTCGAGGTCACCCCCTACGCCGCCGAGGCCGAGACCGAGGACGGCGGGACCGAGACCGTCGCCCGCCTCGGCGTCTACGTCTACACCGACCCCGCCGTCAGCCCCACCACCGCCGTCGGCGCGGTCGACGGCGTCGGCGAGACCTTCAGCTACACCGGCGACATGTTCCGGGAGACCTTCATCGCCCTGGGCCAGCTGCCCTCGAAGATCCCGCCGCTGTGGGACGCGATCTTCGGCGGCGAGCGCAGCGACGACTCGCCCGTGAGCGTCGTGGGCGCCTCGCGCCTGGGCGGCGAGATGGTCCAGTACGACCAGTGGGCCATGTTCTTCATGCTCCTGGTGGTCCTGAACTACTTCATCGGCATCTTCAACCTGCTGCCGCTGCTGCCGATGGACGGCGGGCACATCGCCATCGCCTGGTACGAGAAGGCCCGCTCGTGGGTGGCCGCCAAGCGCGGCAGGCCCGACCCGGGGCGTGTCGACTACCTCAAGCTGATGCCGCTGACCTACGCTGTGATCGTCCTCCTGGGCGGCTTCATGCTGCTGACGATCACCGCCGACATCGTCAATCCGATCACCATCTTCAATTAATCCGCGAATACAGGTGAAAACTAGACCCATGGCAGTGAACCTCGGTATCCCCACCAAGCGTCACGATCACGAGATCGAGCCGCTGGCGCCCCGCCGGCGGACCCGGCAGCTCAACGTCGGCGGCGTGCTCGTCGGCGGCGGCGCCCCGGTCTCGGTCCAGTCGATGACCACCACCAGGACCTCGGACATCGGCGCGACGCTCCAGCAGATCGCCGAGCTCACCGCGACCGGGTGCCAGATCGTCCGCGTCGCGTGCCCGACCCAGGACGACGCCGACGCGCTCAAGGTCATCGCCAAGCAGTCGCAGATCCCGGTCATCGCCGACATCCACTTCCAGCCCAAGTACGTCTTCGCGGCCATCGACGCGGGCTGCGCGGCCGTGCGGGTGAACCCGGGCAACATCAAGCAGTTCGACGACCGGGTGGGGGAGATCGCCAGGGCCGCCAAGGACGCGGGCACGCCGATCCGCATCGGCGTCAACGCCGGCTCGCTCGACAAGCGCCTGCTCCAGAAGTACGGCAAGGCCACCCCCGAGGCGCTGGTGGAGTCCGCGCTGTGGGAGGCGTCGCTGTTCGAGGAGCACGACTTCCGCGACATCAAGATCTCGGTCAAGCACAACGACCCGGTCGTCATGATCAAGGCCTACCGGCTCCTGTCCGAGCAGTGCGAGTACCCGCTGCACCTCGGCGTCACCGAGGCCGGGCCCGCCTTCCAGGGCACCATCAAGTCCGCCGCCGCGTTCGGGGCGCTCCTGTCCGAGGGCATCGGCGACACCATCCGCGTCTCCCTCTCGGCCCCGCCGGTCGAGGAGGTCAAGGTCGGCAACCAGATCCTGGAGTCGCTGGGCCTGCGCGAGCGGGGCCTGGAGATCGTCTCGTGCCCCTCCTGCGGCCGGGCCCAGGTCGACGTCTACACCCTCGCCGAGCAGGTCACCGCCGGGCTCGAGGGCCTGCCGGTGCCGCTGCGCGTGGCCGTCATGGGCTGCGTCGTCAACGGCCCCGGGGAGGCCCGCGAGGCCGACCTCGGCGTCGCCAGCGGCAACGGCAAGGGCCAGATCTTCGTCAAGGGCGAGGTCATCCGCACCGTGCCCGAGTCGCAGATCGTCGAGACCCTCATCGAGGAGGCCGTGAAGCTCGCCGAGCAGATGGGCGCCGAGCTCCCCGAGGAGCTCAGGGAGCTCGCGGGGCCGGTCGTCCAGGTCCACTGAGTGTCGGATCGCCGACTCCCCGGCGATCCCGACCTGACTACGCTGGAGCCGAGGCACCAGTTCAGTGCGCCCCCGCTCGCGCTTGAATCCGACATTACGACCTTTTTGTGCGAAATTCCACATTCGCGACTCGGAGGATTCGGCCAGACGGCCGGACGGGGCCCCGCATAATGACTTCCGTGCCCGCAAGGCGCCTGCGCCCGCGAAAGGGGAGCCATCGACATGGGGAAGTTCGAACGCCAGATATCCGAAGGCGTCACCAAGTACTACTGGTACCCCGGGGAGAAGGTCGACTGGATCAGGGGCGCGCTGACCGTCCTGGGCGGCGGCCTCCTGTTCGCCCTGATCTACGTGGTCAGCAAGAACAGCCTCCTCGCCGCCGTCATCGCGGGCACCGCCGTCCTGGCGGTCGTGGGCGCCTACCTCGGCCGCCGCGACGCCGCCGGCCTCTCGGAGTTCCACGACCCCGCGACCGAGCGCCGCGAGGCCGTCATCGACGGCACCCGCGCCGCCTGGCGCGGCACCCTCCAGGGCCTGCTGTACGCCGGATCGGCCATGCTCGTGCTGAACATGCCGCACGACGGCTTCCTCGCCGACTGGGTCCTGCCGTTCGTGCCCTCGATCATCGGCGCGCTCGCCCACTCCGGCGGGATGCTCTGGGAGCGGCTCGCCCAGGAGGTCACCGCCGAGGACCCGCGGGCCGCCGCGGCCGACGCCGAGGAGCCCGCGAAGGAACTCGAATCGGCCTGACCCGACGTCAGAGGCCCGCGCGACCCGAGGGGTCCGCGGGCCTTCGCGCGTGGTGAGCCGACGCGGGGCGACTGCACGCCGCCTGGGTTGGACAGGCGGGGCGCTCGACCGCGGGAGGTGTCGTACACCGCCCTCCCGGTCGGAACCGGGCGGCGGCACTACCGCGGGAGCAGCGCCCCGCGCCGGCTCGGTAGGAGAGGCTTCGCGGGGACCGGCCCTTCGGTGTGAAGCCGCGGGTCGAACACGGGTTCGGCCCGGCGCGCCGGTCTGATCAGGATGCTGCTTGACGCCCCGAAACGCAAGAGGTTTTCGCCCCGCCGCGGCCGGTTTTTCGGCGTCGTCTCGGTAACGGAGTCACAGCGGTCCCGCAGGTCCCGCATGCCGCCCCGGTTAGGCTTGCCCGATGAGTTCACGTCCCGCGCTGCGCCCAGGCCGGCAGAGTCCCCGCAGGAGCGTCCCCGACTCCATCGAACGCCCCGAGTACGTCGGCAAGCCCGCGCCGTCCCCCTTCACCGGCAGCGAGGTCAAGGACGCCGAGACCGTCGAGCGGATGCGCGTCGCCGGCCGCATCGCCGCCGACGCCCTCGTCGAGGCCGGCAAGGCCGTCGTCCCCGGCACCACCACCGACGAACTCGACGCGCTCGTCCACGAGTACCTGTGCGACCTGGGCGCCTACCCCTCGACCCTCGGCTACCGCGGGTACCCCAAGTCCTGCTGCACCTCGGTCAACGAGGTCATCTGCCACGGCATCCCCGACTCCACCGTCGTCCGCGACGGCGACATCGTCAACATCGACATCACCGCCTTCATCGGCGGCGTCCACGGCGACTGCAACGCCACCTTCCTCGCCGGGGACGTCTCCCAGGAGGCCCGCGACCTCGTCGAGCGCACCTGGAAGGCCACCTGGCGCGGCATCAAGGCCGTCAAGCCCGGCCGGCGGCTCAACGTCGTCGGCAAGGTCATCGAGGCCTACGCCGACCGCTTCGGCTACGGCGTCGTCCGCCAGTTCACCGGCCACGGCATCGGCACCGCCTTCCACTCCGGGCTCTACGTGCCGCACTACGACAACCCCGGGCTCGAGGTCGAGATCGAGACCGGCATGACCTTCACGATCGAGCCGATGATCAACCTCGGCACGGCCGAGCACGAGATGTGGGACGACGGCTGGACCGCCGTCACCCGCGACCGCAAGTGGACCGCCCAGTTCGAGCACACCCTCCTGGTGACCGACGACGGCTGCGAGATCCTCACCCTGCCCTCCACCGGCGTCCCCGCCGGCACCCCCGAGGGGCAGGGGTGACGGCGCCCCCGGCGATGGCACCCGCTTCCTAAGCTGAGGCGGGGCGGCGCCGGTCAGAGAGATGTCGATGTCTCCGAGGGGTTGAGCCGGCGCCGCCTCCGCGAGCGACGCGAAAGGGCCCGCCGAGACCGGCGGGCCCTCTCCTTCGCGGCGGTTACGTCAGCCGCCGCTCGCTGGGCAGCCTCGCCTTCGTGAACACCAGCGCCCCGATCGCCGCGATGACCGGGACGGCCAGCAGGATGATCGCGAAGTTCGCCCACGGCAGCTCCCAGCCGTAGAGCGTCTCGAACGGGTACTGGCTCTGGAGCGGCCGGTTGAGCGCCTCGCGGATGAGCGCGTACCCCAGGACCCCCGCGACCGTGCCGAGGACGGCGCCGAACAGGGCGATCATGACCGTCTGCCACATCGCGAACCGCTTGCGCAGGCCCGGGCCCGCGCCGACCGCCCCGAGCGTCGTCATGTCCTGGCGCTGCTCGGCGATGATGAGGCCGGTCGAGACCGCCGTGGAGCCGAGGGTGATGAGCGCGCACAGCCCCGCGACGGCCAGCATCACGTAGAACGTGAAGGGGTCGTTGTAGTCGGTCATCGCGACGTCCGCGGCGGCGCCGCCGTCGGCCAGGCCGCCGCCGAGGTCCTCGTTGACCCCCTCGACGACCGCGCTGTCGACCACGGTGGAGGTCTCCACCAGGTACGTGCGGCCCCAGTCCCATTCGGCCATGCCGAGCCGCTCCGCGGCGCCGGGCCCGAGGAAGACCCCGGAGTACCCGAGCAGCTCCTTGTCCACGGCCATGGCGGGGAGCTCGACCTCGTACACCGCCACGGCCTCCGAGGAGCCGTCGCCCTCGTCGTAGCGCTGCATCGTCTGCTCGAAGACCGCGGTCCCCGCGTCGGTCACCGCCCACGGGTCCGACACGATCACGCCGCCGTCCTCCAGCAGCGCCACCGCCGCGTCGAGCTCCTCGCCCTCGAGTTCGGTGTAGGCCGCGACGATGTCCGGATCGGTCGAGGCGGGGACGCCGTAGATGCCGTACCCGTCGCCGGCCGCGGTCTCGTCGCAGCGGGGGTCCTCCCGGGCCGCGTCCACGGCGGCCGCCATCTCCTCCTCGGTCGGGCGGTTCCCCTCCGCCGCGACCTGGCCCGCGGGGCTGCTCCAGTACGAGCACATGTTGGCCTCGGGCCGGAGCAGGGCCAGGTCGCAGTACACCTCTTCATCGGGGAACTCCGCCTCCCGGCCGCAGGACCCCACGGGGTCGTAGAACGGGATCGCGGTGATTCGGGGGTCGTCGAGGCGCTGCCCGAGCTTCACCGCGGCCTCGTCCGCCGCGGCGTCCCAGTCGAGCTGCTCCACCATCTCCCCGGTCTCCGGGTCGTAGTCGCCCTGGTTGTACAGGTTGAGCGTCAAGGACCCCTGCGGCAGCATGTGCTCCGCGTGGCTCTCCATGCGGACGTTGTCGGCCGCCACGACCATGGAGAAGGCCATGCCCCCGGCCACGACGCCGAGCACGGCGGCGATCGCCGGCGCCGCCGAACCGCGGTTGCGGCCCGCCTCCCGCAGCGCCATCCGCGGCGCGAGCGGCAGCCAGCGGCCCAGCCGCGCCGTCAGCGCCAGGATCGCCGGGGTGCAGGAGACCAGCCCCAGCTGCAGCAGGACGATCGCGCCGGCCATGAGCTGTATGTTCCAGATCGTGATGCCCGCCAGCCCCGAGGCGATGCCCGCGCCGACCATGACCAGGCCGATCACCAGCCAGCGCTTGGAGCCCTTGCGGCCCGGGGTGCGGCCCATGAGCGCCGCGACCACGTTGACGCGGGAGGCGCTCACGGCCGCGGCGAGGGCCGACAGCAGCCCGGTGCCGATCGCGACGGCGACGAGCGCGGCCTGGAGCCACGGCAGGACTCGCAGTCCGGCGCTGCGGTGGCCGAACAGCTGCTCGAGCCACGGCATCCCGATCGCGACCGCCGCGACGCCGATCGCGATCGCCGCGACGGCCGCGATGATGCCGAAGAGGGCGCCGCCGGCGAGGACGGTGTTGCGGATCTGCGCGGGGGTGGCGCCGTTGGCGCTCATGAGCGCGAACTCGCGGGAGCGGCGCCGGGTGCTGATCGCGAAGGCGGGACCCGCCAGGAGGACGACCTCCATGACCACGACCACCACGATGAGCGCGTAGATCGTGAGCAGGTAGTCGTCGTCCGGGGACATGACGAAGTCGTCGTCCGGCGCCGTCGAGGGCCGGTCGAGCAGCGAGGTCGCCCACACGGTCACGCCGATCTCGTTGAGCGCCAGCGCGTCCTCGTAGGTCAGCTCCTCCGGGACGTCCACCAGCCACCCGGACGAGGAGTCCGGGAAGAACGAGGCGATCGCGTACCGCCCGTTGAGGTCCCACGGCACCTCGATGATGCCGCTGACCTCGTGCTCCTCATCGGAGGCGCCGCCGACGAGCGTGATCGAGTCGCCGACGCCGACTTCGAGGTACTCGGCCGCGGCGGCGGTGAGGACCACCTCGTCCCGGACCGGGGCCGAGCCCTCGAGGTACTCCAGCCCGGCCGCCTCGTAGGTCCGGTCGGCCAGGTCGTAGCCGACGACGCCGATGCCGCCGACCCCGTCGGGGGTCTCGACCTGCGCCTCCTCGCCGCCGTAGAGGTCGTAGGGGACGACCCAGCTGCCCACCGGGAGCGCCGCGAGGACCTCCATGTCGGTGAGCGACGCGGGCGCGGCCTCCTCCTCTTCCCCCTCGGCGGGGGCGGTCATGTCGTACCACGGGTACTGGCCGTCCCAGGTGTACTGCGTGATCGGCTCGCCGGGACTGACCGGCTCGATGTAGGCGTCGTTCTCGCCGAGGTGCTGCTCGGCGGTCTCCTCCGCGGACAGGTCGATCGTGTCGTAGGCGCTGGCGCCGATCGCGACGCCCAGGATCGGGATGCCCAGCAGCGTGATCGAGAGCACCGATCGTCCCTTGTAGCGCATGGCCTCGCGCCGGGCGATCCGCAGCGCCAGGCGGAGGCCCCCCATCGGCGACCCCATCTAGGACTCCGCCCCTTCGAGGAGGGTCTCGGCGTCGGGGAGCGGCGCGGAGGTGTCGACGACGCGGCCGTCGCGCAGGAACACCACGCGGTCGGCCCAGCCGGCGTGCCGGGCGTCGTGGGTGACGAGCAGGCCCGCGGCCCCGGCGTCGCAGCGGCGCCGCAGGAGCTTGAGGACCTCCTCGCCGGTGGTCGAGTCGAGGGCGCCGGTCGGCTCGTCGGCGAGCACGAGCCGCCGGTCGCCGATGAGGGCCCGCGCGATCGCGACGCGCTGGGCCTGGCCGCCGGAGAGCTCGTCGGGGAACCGGTCGGCCTGCTTGGCGTCGAGCCCGACCTCTTCGAGCGCGGCGAGCGCCAGCTTGCGGGCCTTGCCGGTCCCCGTCCCGTCGAGTTCGAGCGGCAGGGCCGCGTTCTCGGCGGCCGTCAGGCTCGGCACCAGGTTGTAGTCCTGGAAGACGTAGCCGACGCTGCGGCGCCGCATCGCCGCGAGCTTCTTCTTGTTGAGCGAGGCGAGGACGATGCCCTCGACGAGCACCTCGCCCGAGGTGGGGGCGTCGAGCCCGCCCGCCAGGTTGAGGAGCGTGGACTTGCCGGACCCCGAGGGGCCCATGATGGCCACGAACTCGCCGGCGGCGATCTGGAGGTCGGTGTCGATGAGGGCGTTGACGGCGTTCTCGCCGCTGCCGTGCACGCGGCTCACGCCTTTCAGGTGCAGGACGGTCATGGGGGCATCGGCTCTCTTGTCAGCGGGCTTCGGTCTGGTCGAGGTCAGGGCTCGCGAGGTCTGCCGGGTCCGGGTCGGGCTCGGCCGCGAAAGGGGAGGGGGCCGGGAGTTCCGACCGGGCCACGACGGCCTCGGTGTGGTCGAGCCAGCGGATCTCCGCCTCGGCCCGGAAGATCATCGACTCCAGGACCAGGCGCCACGCCAGCTCGGCGTGGTCCTCGGCGGCCTTGAGGCGCGTGAACTCCTGGAGCAGGCGCAGGGTGGCGGTGCGCTGGCGCTGGATGACGTCGGCGACGTCCACGCCGGGGGTGGTCACGGCCAGGGCGAGCTTGATCGTCAGCTCGTCGCGGGGCCGGTCGGCGGCCTGCACGGGGGAGGCGAACCACCCCGCGAGGTGGTGCCGCCCGGCGTCGGTGATCCGGTAGGGGCGCTGGCCGGAGTCGTTCTCGGGCAGGGCCTCGACCAGCTGGTCCCGCTCGAGCCGGTTGAGGGTGGTGTAGACCTGCCCGATGTTGAGCGGCCAGGTGTTGCCGGTGGCGCTCTCGAAGGCGGCCCGCAGCTGGTAGCCGTAGGCGGGTCCGCGTTCGAGCAGCGCCAGGAGGCTGTGCTTGACACTCATGTCTGAACCCCGTATCGCTGGTACCTCTTCACCATGAAGAGATACCGAGTATGGCATAACAGGTATGCATTCTCTAGATACGGGGTATGGATATATACGGTACCGCAGGTGAACGGCGGTGCTACCGGTCCGGGCGGCCCGGCCAGGGGGTCGCGACGGGCTCGCCGACGGCGAGCCTCCAGCGCGCCAGCGACACCGCCGAGTCGGTGTACATGCGCAGGCATATCTCGCGCTCGCTCGGCTCGGTCGCGGCCACGCCCGCCCGCCACGCCGTGGTCACGTTCAGCTCGACGGCCAGCAGCAGCGCCCCCGCCGCGGCCGCGTCCCCGGCGTGCTCGATGTCGTACCCCGCCTCGGCCGGGGCCGCCTCGAGTCCGTGCGCGTCGTAGTAGTCCAGCAGCGCGTCGCGCCGCGAGCGGTGCTCGGCCTCGAGGGCCTCGGCCAGCGACCGCGGGTCGCCGTCCAGGTGGACCGCCATCGCCCCGTAGGCGTAGATCGCCGCGTACTCGGCCGCCAGGCCGGTGTCCACCGCCGTCATGCGAGCACCGCCGCGTGGGCGGCGCGGGACGCGGCGATCTCCCCGAGGACCACCGCGTAGTCGGACTCGGTCGCCAGGCACGAGTCGGCGGCCTCGCGGCTGCCGGTCGACTCCGCCTCTGCCAGCGCCGCGGCGTCCGCCGGAGCCGCGGCCTCCTCTTCGGAGACCACATTGGGCAGCAGCAGCCGCTCCAGGGTCTCGACGTGCGTCAGGTGGTCCTGCGCGATGTCGCCGTACCCCAAGGCTTCCGCCCCCTTCGCCAGTGTGCGGGCAGTGCGGAGCGCGGCGGTGAGGTCCGCGTCGGAGGTGATGATCTGCGCCTTCTCCCGGGTGCACCCGGCGGCCGCGAGAACGGCCGCCCCCACCAGGAGTCCGCGTCGGGTCGTGAACACCCACCCAGTTTCCCAGGCCGCCTTTCCATTCTGTCTCCGGGCGGTTAACCTCGGCGAAATAGCCGATAAGAGAGGTGTGCGCATGGGTGCCGAGCGGCAAGCCACGGGGCTTCCGAAAGAGGTGGAGGCGATCCTGGCTCCGGCCGTCGCCAAGATCGGATTCGACCTCGAAGGACTCGCGGTCACCAAGGCGGGCCGGCGCATGCTCGTCCGCGTCCTCGTGGACAAGGACGGCGGGATCTCACTGGACGATGTGGCGGTCGTCTCGAAAGCGTGCTCCAAGGCGCTGGACGAGGCCGACGCCACGGGCGGACCCTTCGCCGACGCCGCATATACCCTGGAAGTGTCGTCGCCGGGGGTGGACCGTCCGCTGACCGAGCCCCGGCACTGGCGGCGTAATATTGGGCGCTTGGTAGCCGTGCGGATCGGGGAGGAGCCCGTCACCGGGCGCGTCACGGCGACCAGCGAGCGGGGGATCGAACTAGAAGCCGACGGCGTGCGCCGCTCGGCTACCTATGCCGAGCTGGGGCCCGGCAAGGTGCAGATCGAGCTGAGATGAGCATCCGTACGGAGGCGCGGCTCGCACGCCTTGAACGGCCGCGGTGAGGACAACTCAAGACTTAAGGAGAACGGGTGCATATCGACCTGGCCGCGCTGCGATCGCTGGAGCGCGAGCGCGACATCCCTTTCGAGACCATCCTCGGCGCTATCGAATCGGCGCTGCTGACCGCCTACAAGCACACCCCCGGGGCCGATGAGCGCGCACGAGTAGTGGTGAACCGCGACAGCGGCATCGCCAATGTCCTGGTGCCGGTGTTGAACGAAGAGGAAGAGGTCGTCTCCGAACGCGACGACACCCCCGAGGGCTTCGGCCGCATCGCGGCCCAGACCGCCAAGCAGGTCATCCTCCAGCGGCTGCGCGAGGCCGCCGACGAGGTCAACTACGGCGAGTACTCCGGCAAGGAGGGCGACATCGTCACCGGCGTCGTCCAGGCCCACGGGGAGCGCAACGAGCGCGGGATCGTCACCGTCGACCTCGGCAAGATCGAGGCGACCCTGCCGCTCAACGAGCAGGTCCCCGGCGAGGCCTACGAGCACGGGAAGCGCATCCGCGCCATCGTCATCCAGGTGAACCGGACCGCCCGCGGCCCCCAGATCACGCTCTCGCGCACCCACCCCGCGCTGGTGAAGAAGCTCTTCGCCTTCGAGGTCCCCGAGATCGACGAGGGCGCCGTGGAGATCCCGGCGATCGCACGTGAGGCCGGTCACCGCTCCAAGATCGCGGTGCGCGCCACAACGAAGGACGTCAACGCCAAGGGCGCGTGCATCGGCCCCATGGGCTCGCGCGTGCGCGCGGTCATGAGCGAACTCGGCGGCGAGAAGATCGACATCGTCGACTGGGACGCCGACCCCGCGCGCTTCGTCGCCAACGCCCTCTCGCCGGCGAAGACCCTGTCGGTGCGGGTGGTGGACGAGTCCACCCGGTCCACCGAGGTGATCGTCCCGGACTACCAGCTGTCGCTCGCGATCGGGCGCGAGGGCCAGAACGCCCGCCTCGCCGCGCGGCTCACCGGATGGCGCATCGACATCAAGTCCGACGCGCACGTGTCGGGCGCCCCGAAGGAGGAGACCGGCCCGGCCGGTGGCGGCCGGCGGTCCGGGAGGTAGACTGAACATCGGATCGCAACGTGACGCAGCGGTAGTCCGCACCTGTGTGGGATGCCGCCGACGCGCATCGGCTTCCGAGCTGCTGCGCGTCGTCGTTCAACGCATCGAGGGTCGCCAGAACCTGCTGGTTCCGGACCCGCATCGCCGCCTCAGCGGCCGCGGAGCCCATGTGCACCACGACTCGAACTGCCTTGACCAGGCAGTTCGTAAGCGTGCGTTCACCCGGGCCCTCAGGATCGAAGGAACCGTGGACGTCGCCGCGGTGCGAGCCCTTGTCGAGTCGGAGTCGGCCGAGAGGCCGACTCCCGCACACGAAGCAGGTATGGACCGAATGAAGACCACGCGATGAAGTTCTCCCGATGAACTGGTTGCTAGTGGAAGGCTGAGGTCGGCGGGCGCTGCCCGTACGACCTCGAATGTGAGGAGTGCAGTGGCAGCAAAGCCCCGCGTACATGAACTTGCCAAGGAACTGGGCACGACGAGCAAAGAACTGCTCGCGAAGCTCGGCGACATGGGCGAGTTCGTGAAGTCAGCGTCGAGCACGGTCGAAGCGCCGGTGGCGCGTCGGCTGCGGCAGGAATACGCCGACGCCCAGGGCGCCCCGGCAGCGTCGGCCGGGAACAACGAGTCCCCGACGCCCCAGCCCGCGAAGCCGGCGGCCCCCAAGGGCCCCCGCCCCGCGGCCCCCAGCCCGTCCAAGATCGCGAAGGCCAAGGTCGACGCGAAGGACGCCAAGACCGAGGCGAAGGCCGAGGCCGAGGCCCGCAAGGCCGCCAAGAAGGCCGCTCCCCGTCCGGGTGCGGCCGTCGCGGCCCCGAAGCCGGGCCCCAAGCCCGCTCCGGCCGCGGCCCAGCCCGGACCCAAGCCGGCGAGCGCCCGCGACATCGAGGTGGCCGCCGAGCAGAAGCGCGCCGAGGAGCTGCTCAAGCGTCAGCAGGAGCAGGCCGAGGCCGCCAAGCGCGCCGCGTCCGCGCCGAAGCCCGGCCCCAAGCCCGCTCCCGCCGCCCGTCCGGGCGCGCCGAAGCCGGGCCCCAAGAACCCGTTCGGCGTCGGCGGCGCCGGCGCGAAGCCGCGCCCGGCCGCCGAAGGCGGCGGCGAGCGCCCGGGCGGTCCCCGTCCGAGCCCGCGCATGATGCCTCCGCGCCCGAACCCGGGCATGATGCCCGGCCGTCCGGCCGGCGGCCGCGACGGCGGCGGTCCCCGCGGGGGCCGCGGCGGCGGTCGCGGTGCAGGTGCCGGACGCCCCGGTGGCGGCGGCGGTCGTCCCGGCGGCGGCGGTGGCAACTACCGCGGCACGTTCGGCGGCTCCGGCGGCGGAGCAGGCGGTGCGGGCGGTTCCGGTCCTTCGACCGGCGCGCCGGCCCCCTACCGCGGCGGCGGCGGTCGCGCGGGCGGCGGCGGCAAGGCGCGCGGCGGCGGTGCCGCGGGCGCGTTCGGCCGCGGCGGACCCCGCGGCAAGAGCCGCAAGTCGCGTCGCCAGAGGCGCCAGGAGTTCGACAACCTCGCAGCGCCGAGGATGCAGTCGGGCGCGCCCCGTGGCAACGGCGAGACCATTCGCCTGGCCCGCGGCGCGTCGCTCTCGGACTTCGCCGACAAGATCGGCACCCTGCCGGGCACGCTCGTCCAGGAGCTGTTCGGCCTGGGCGAGATGGTGACCGCCACGCAGTCCGTGTCCGAGGAGACCTTCGAGCTCCTCGGCGCCCACCTCGACTGGGACATCAAGATCGTGTCCCCCGAGGAGGAGGACCGCGAGCTGCTCGCGCAGTTCGGCATCGACCTCGACGAGGAGGACAAGGACGCCTTCGTCCCGCGTCCCCCGGTCGTCACCGTCATGGGCCACGTCGACCACGGTAAGACGAAGCTCCTCGACGCGATCCGCCACACCAACGTGGTCGCGGGCGAGGCGGGCGGCATCACCCAGCACATCGGCGCGTACCAGGTGCACGTCGAGCACGAGGGCGAAGACCGCGCGATCACCTTCATCGACACCCCGGGCCACGAGGCGTTCACCGCCATGCGAGCCCGAGGCGCGAACGTCACCGACATCGTGGTGCTCGTGGTCGCGGCCGACGACGGCGTCATGCCGCAGACGGTCGAGGCCCTCAACCACGCCAGCGCCGCGGGCGCCCCGGTCGTGGTGGCGGTCAACAAGGTCGACCTCCCCGACGCGAACCCGGGCAAGGTCCGCCAGCAGCTGACCGAGTACGGCCTGGTCGCCGAGGAGTACGGCGGGCAGACCATGTTCGTCGACGTCGCCGCCAAGCCGCGCATCGGCATCTCGGACCTGCTCGAGGCGGTGCTCCTGACCGCCGACGCCTCGCTCGAACTGGAGGCGTCGGAGACCGGCAACGCGCAGGGCATCGCGATCGAGGCGCACCTCGACAAGGGCCGCGGCCCGGTCGCGAGCGTCCTGGTCCAGAAGGGCACGCTGCGGGTCGGCGACTCGATCGTCGCCGGCGGGGCCCACGGCCGCGTCCGGGCGATGCTCGACGCCGACGGCAACCGCGTCACCGAGGCGACCCCGTCGTTCCCGGTGCAGGTGCAGGGCCTCGCGTCCGTCCCGATGGCCGGGGACGTGTTCCTCGCCGCCGACGACGACCGCACGGTCCGCCAGATCGCCGAGCAGCGGCAGGCACGGCGCCGCGCGGCCCAGCAGGCGGCCCGCGTCTCGCGCACCACGCTCGAGAACCTCATGGACAAGATCGCCGAGGGCGAGCGCACCACGCTCTCGCTCATCATCAAGGGCGACGGCGCCGGCTCGGTCGAGGCCCTCGAAGAGGCCCTGGTCGCGCTGGACATCCCCGAGGAAGTGCAGCTGCGGGTCATCCACCGCGGCGTCGGCCCGGTCACCGAGAACGACGTCAACCTCGCCGCCGCAGGCGATGGCGAGTCGGCGACGATCATCGCCTTCAACGTGCGGGCCGAGGGCCGCGTGCGCGACATGGCCGACCGCGAAGGCGTGGACGTCCGGTACTACACGGTCATCTACCAGGCGATCGAGGAGATCGAGACCGCGCTCAAGGGCATGCTCAAGCCCGAGTACGAGGAAGTCGCGATGGGCGCCGCCGAGATCCGCGAGGTGTTCCGCTCCTCGAAGTTCGGCAACATCGCCGGTGTGCTGGTCACCAGCGGCGTCATCAAGCGCAACGCGAAGGTCCGCCTCATGCGCGACGGCGCCGTCGTCACCGAGACGACGATCGCCTCGCTGCGCCGGTTCAAGGACGACGCCACCGAGGTCCGCGAGGGCTTCGAGGGCGGTGTGACCTTGAAGAACTACAACAACATCGAAGAGGGCGACGTCATCGAAGCCTTCGAGATGCGCGAGAAGCCGCGCGACTAGGTCCCCAGGGAACCTGAGTGCGTCTGCTCGAGACCGAAGCCGCGGCGCGGCTCGGCGAGGCCCGTGAGGGCTTCAGCCGGGCCGCGCTGTCGGCCGTCTACGGCCCCGAAGCCGTCGCCGCGGCCGACCGCGGCGACTACCGGGCCCTGCTCGCCCAGTGCGGCGACGACCGGCTGGGGGTCTGGACCCGCCTGTTCGTCATCGGCGCGCCCGTCCCCGCCGAGGCCGCGGCCGCGGCCTTCGCGCCCCTGGGCCTCGACGAGGCCGTCGGCTGCGGCCTGCTCGCGGCCGACCGCGACGCGGTGACCGCCGGGTGGGGCGCCCAGTTCGACGGCGACCGCCTCCTCTTCTCCGACCAGCTGCCGAACACGACCGGCGGCAGGACCCGCGAGCACGTCCTCGGCATCGGCGGCGCCTCGAAGCTCCTGCTCGACCTCGCCGTGCGCGACACCGCCGGCAATGCTCTCGGCAATGCCCTCGACCTCGGCACCGGCAGCGGCGTCCAGGCCCTCGCCCTGGCCGCCCGCGGCCTCTCGGTCACCGCGACCGACCTGAGCGGGCGGGCGCTCGCGTTCGCGGCCCTCAACGCCGCGGTCAACGGCCTCGACCTCGAACTGCTCCAAGGGGACCTGCTCGAGCCGGTCGCCGGGCGCCGCTTCGACCTGGTGGTCGCGAACCCGCCGTTCGTGGTCGCGACCCCCGGCGGCGGCTGGACCTACCGCGACGGCGGCCGGGCGGCCGACGGCGTCGCCGCCGAGCTCGCCGCGGCCTCGACCGGCCTGCTGCGCCCGGGCGGCACCATGCAGTTCCTCGCGAACTGGCTCCACGTGCGCGGCCGGGACTGGTCCGAGCGCGTCGCGGGCTGGTTCCCCGAGGAGGGCGCGCGGGTGTGGGCCGTCGAACGCGAGGTGCTCGACCCGCTCGACTACGTGCGCACCTGGCAGCGCGACTCCGGCGAGAGCCACGACGCCGACCAGGCCGCCGACTGGCTCGACTGGTTCGAGGCCAACGAGGTCGACGGCGTCGGCTTCGGATTCGTCGGCGTCCGCCGCATCGACGGCCCCACCGAAGTGGTCTGCGAGGAGGCCCGGCACGCCGTCGAGACCCCCTGGAGCGACCGCGTCGAGGACTGGTTCGCGACGCGCGAGCGCCCCGTCGAACCCGAGGCCCTGTGGGAGTCCCGGCTCCGCGTCGCCGACGGCGTGGCGCTCCAGCAGACCGCGGTGCTCGGCGGCGAGGGCTGGGACGTCGACCGCCAATGGCTCCAGCAGTCGCACGGGATGCGCTACGCCGAGGCCGTGGACCCGGTCGTCATGGCGTTCATGGGCGCCTGCGACGGCAGGGCCGAGGTCCGCCTCCAGGTCCAGCTCCTGGCCGAGACCTACGGGGCCGAGCCCGCGATGCTCTACGCGCAGCTCTACCCCGTGCTCCGCCGCCTCGTCGAACGCGGCTTCCTGCGCCTCGCCTGAGGCGCCGCGCGCCGGACCGCGAGGGGCGGCCCGGCCGCGGGCTCAGCGGTTGACGCTGGTGACGAGGTTGAGGTAGTCCCCGAAAGCGCGCTCGACCTGGTCGGGGTCGAGGCCGTACCGCCCGAGCGTGTACTCGTGGCGGCGGTCGCGGATCGGGCGCTCCATGACCTTCTCGAGGCGGCCCTCGTCGGTCGCGGTCCACTCGGCGCCGAGCCTGCGGTACAGGTCCGGCAGGTGGGCCCACGGGTCGGAGGCGACCGCATGGTAGGGCAGGTGCACCACGGACCCGGCGGGCAGCAGCGGCTGGACCGCGCGGCCCTTCTCGGTGGCCGAGGACAGGACGTCGAGCCACAGCCGCCCGACCTGGAGCGGGTCCACCCGGCGCATGTGGAGCATGCTCGTGGTCTCCACCAGGCTGCACACCGAGCCCAGCACCGTCACCGGGTCCCGGTGCGTCCACACGATCTTCGCGCCCGGGAACGTCTCGACCAGCAGGTCCAGGTGGTTGAGGTGCTCGGGGGTCTTGAGGACCCAGCGGGCCTTCGCCCGCGCGTACTGGAGGACCTGGAGGGCCTCCTTCAGATACTGGTAGTCGGCCCGGAAGTCGCGGGCCTCGAGCCAGGCCCGGTAGCGCGGCATCGTCGCGCGGGTCTGCTGGTGCACCCCGTGCGGCAGGATGTACACGCACTCCTCGGGCTTCTCGGGGTACAGCGGGTGGATGAGCTCGTATATGGGGGAGAACTTCAAGAGGCCGCTGGTCTGCCGGCCGACCGCCTTGACGCGCTCGGCGCGCGTCTGGGCGTCCACTTCGACGTCGGTGTAGTGCAGCTCCCACAGCAGCGGGCCCCGGTGCCCCTGGGACCCGGCGATGATGTTGTGGGTCAGCGTGGTCGCCGTCCTCGGCAGCCCGGTCACGAAGATGGGCGCCTCGATGCGCTCCCGGGTGATCTCGGGGCGCTCGGCGATGAGCCGCTTGATGCGGAACCGGTTCTCCATGCGGCCGCGGGCCTCGCCGACCACGGACAGCCAGCCGAGCGGCGAGAGCCCGGCGTCGATGAAGTCGTCGAACAGGACCCGGTAGTCGGCGATGAACGCCTCGCTGCCGGCGGTGTCGCCGCCGGTGCGCTCCAGGGCCTGGTTGACGAGGCGGTCCCAGGCGCGGTCGGGATTGCGGCCGGCCCCTCGCGGGGCCAGCAGCACGTTCATGGCGCGGGCGGCGGAGGAGAGTCGTTGCATGGTCGTACTCGCTTCGCGGAGGTGAGGGTGGGCACGGGATCGGACCCGGCATGGAAGCCGTTGACCCTCAACGTACTAGACCGCGATTCGAGCGGACCCCCGTCCCTTTTCGCCGCTGCGCCCGCCGGACCGGTCAGGACCGCAGGTAGGCGAGGACGGCCTTGACCCTGCGGTGGTGGTCGCCGTCCTCGCTGCTGAGGGAGAGCTTGGTGAAGATGTTCCGGATGTGCTTCTCGACGGCGCCGTCGGACACGAAGAGCCGCTTGCCGATCGCCTTGTTGGAGTGGCCCTCGGCCATGAGTCCGAGCACCTCCCGCTCGCGGGGGGTGAGGGTCGCCACGGGGTCGTTCCGGCGGCGGCGGACCATCAGCTGGCTGACCACCTCGGGGTCGAAGACCGTGCCGCCGCCCGCGACCCGCTTGAGGGAGTCCATGAAGTCGTCGACGTCGATCACGCGGTCCTTGAGCAGGTAGCCGACCGCGCCCCTGGCGTCGGCCAGGAGGTCGTCGGCGTAGGAGACCTCCACGTACTGGCTCAGGATCAGCACGGGCGCGCCCGGGACGAGCTCCCGGGCGCGGGTGGCGGCCCTGAGGCCCTCGTCGGTGAAGGACGGCGGCATCCGCACGTCCACCACCGACACGTCGGGCCGGTGCTCGGCGACGGCCTCCACGAGGGCGTCGCCGTCGCCGACCTCGGCGACCACGTCGCAGCCGAACTCCTCCAGGAGCTTGACCAGCCCCGACCGGATGAGCACCGCGTCATCGGCCACCACTACGCGCACGAACCACACTCCCTCTCACGGCGCCTGAGGGCGGCGCCCCGCCCCGAGCCGGAGTGAACCTTGTTCATCCGCAGGGGATCTCCACGACGATCACGGTCGGACCGCCGTCGGGGGAGTCGACGGTCCACTGCCCCTCGACGGCCTTGACCCGGTCGGCCAGGCCCGAGAGCCCGTGCCCCTTCGAGACGTGCGCGCCCCCGACCCCGTTGTCGCCGACCGAGAGCACCAGCCTATCTCCCCAGTCCTCGACCGACACCGTCGCTTTGGTCGCCTGGGAGTGCTTGGCGACGTTCGTGAGGCACTCGGCCGCCACGAAGTACACGGTGCTCTCGACGGCGGCCCGGTAGCGGCCGTTCAGGTCGGTGTCCAGCTCGACCGGCACCAGCGAGCGCGCCGTCAGGGCCGCGAGCGCGGCCTCCAGGCCCCGGTCGGTGAGGATCGGCGGGGCGATGCCGCGCGAGAGGACGCGCAGCTCGTCGATGGTCTCGCGGGTCTGGGAGATCGCCGCGTCCAGGGTCTCCTGGGCCGCTTCGGGGTTGACCGCGAGCTGGCGGCGGACGCGGGCCAGCTCCATGCCGAGGCTCACCAGCCGCTGCTGCGGGCCGTCGTGGATGTCCCGCTCGATGCGGCGCAGCGCGTCGGCCTCGGCCGAGGTGGCCGCGTCGCGCGACTCCTCCAGCTGGTCGATGCGCTCGTGCAGGCCGCTGAGGGAGGTCAGCATGCCCTTGCCGATGAGGGCCTGGGCCAGCGCCATGCCGCGGACGACCGGGACCAGCGTCAAGGCCATGACGACGCCGCCGAGGACCGCGAGCACCGAGGAGGCCAGGTACGAGGTGCCCCAGCCCAGCCATTCGGTCGCGTACGAGAGCCCGTCGTTGTTCTCCTCGCCGACGGCGGCCTCGATGATCCAGTTGTACAGCGGGTACAGGAGCGTGGCGGCGGTCGCGCACCACCAGGCGATCGCGATGACGAACCCGGCGACGGCCACCGGGAACACGGTCACGGCCCACAGCAGGTTCAGCCACGACTGCCCGTCGGTGAGCGCGGTCAGGTACCGCCGCAGCGCCGAACTGCCCTCCTTGGCCTGCTTGTAGCGCGGCCGGGCGATGTCGCGGCGCAGCACGAGCGGCAGCTGGGCCCGGCCGGCCGCGGCCATGCCCCGCATGGCGAACAGGGTCGCGGCCGCGATCGGCACGCCGATCCAGATGACCGCCGTCCCGAGGCCGAGGCAGAAGCCCACGATGCTGATGATGAAGGCGGGCAGGGCGATGAAGAACATCGAGAGCAGGTAGCCGGTGTCGACGCCCAATTGCCGCAGGGTTGTACGCATGCGTCAACACTAGAAAGGCCGGGCGCGCGAGGCGACCCGGCCGTCCGCCGTCTTGGAGGTAGGGACAGCCCTACCCTCAGGGCAGCCCGATGCCCTCCGCGCGGCCGGGCCGCATGGCGATCGCCGAGACCGAGTTGAGCAGGCTCATGATGCTCAGCCCGATGACCAGGTTCAGCGCGGCGGTCGCGAACTGCGACTCGGGCTCGGCCGACACGGTGAACGGGATGAGCACGCCCACGGCGATCACCAGGAGCATGATCCAGTTGAAGAAGCTGATCGGCCGCGGCATCCCCAGCAGCAGGAGGTGGCGCAGCCCGGTGGCGAGGATCGCGACCGCGAAGGCCCCGAACGCGTACGTGGTCGTGGTCGTGTCGCCGTACATGCCCGCCTCGGACGGCGAGAGGATGTGGATGCCCAGCACCCCGCGCACGAGCAGGATGCCCACGAGGGCCACGAGCGCGGCGACCACGGCCGTGCCGACCCCTCCGGCCCACAGCCTGCCGATGTTGACCGCGGGGCGCTGCTCGCCCGGCGGTTCCACGACCGGGGGGTACGGTCGCGTCGGTTCCTCGTAGTTCCGGTCCCAGCCGCCTTCCGGTGCCGACATGGTTCCTCCCTCTCAAGCGGCCCGCGAGCGACGGAAACGGCTCGCTCGGGCTCTTTCAGCAGGTACCCGTGACGGACGCCGCGAAACCGGTGCTTCCGGGCGGCGCAAAAGATCTTGGGGATGTCGGCGGCGGCGCGTAACCTGGAGCGGTGTTCACCGGATGCGCAGAATTCGACCTCCTCCTGCCGGAAGACTCCCGCTCCCTCAAGGCCAAGCGCTCCTACGTGCGCCCGATCGTCGCCTCGCTGCGGAAGTACGAGGTGGCGGTCGCCGAGGTCGGCGGCCAGCGGCTCCACGGACGCACTACGATCGGCGTCGCCGCCGTCGCCGGCGACCACGGCCACGTGCAGGAGATCCTGGACGCCTGCGAGCACCACGTCGCGGGCCGCCCCGAAGTGGAGCTGCTCAGCGCCAGGCGGCGCGTGTTCGGCCCCGAGGACGACTAGCCGCCGGCAGGCGAGCGGCCCCGACCAGTAGCGGCGCGCCGAGCGGCGCGCGGCAGAGCAAGGCGCACCCGGACCGAGGTGCGCGACGAACGGAAGGTACAGAGCGATGGCAGACGCGGCGAAGCGGGCCCAGGTGTCCAAGCGGGTCATGGAGTTGACCGCCCAGGCGGTGCGCAAGCTCAAGGACCCCAGGGTCGGCATGGTCACCATCACCGACGCCCGCATGACCCCCGACCTGCGCGAGGCCACGGTCTTCTACACCGTCCTCGGCGACGAGGACCAGGTGAAGGACTCCGCGGCCGGGCTCGAGCGCGCCACCGGGCACCTGCGCACCACCGTCGGCCAAGCCCTGGGCATGCGCCACACCCCGTCCCTCAAGTTCGTCGCCGACACGGTCCCCGACCAGGCCAACCGGATCGAGGAGCTCCTCGCGAAGGCCGCGGCCGCCGACGCCGAGGTCCACCGGATCGCCGAAAACGCCGCCTACGCCGGCGACGCCAACCCGTACAACGCCGACGACGACGAGGACGAGGCGGCAGAAGAGCCCTCGAAGTGAGCCCGGACGCCTCGGCGGCACCGGTTCCGGCGCCGCCGAGACCCGCCTCCTACCGGCGGATCGCCTCCCTGGCGCTCCCCGCGCTGGTGGTCCTCGCCGCCGAGCCGATCTACCTCCTCATCGACACGGCCGTCGTCGGCCACCTCGGCGCCGTCCCGCTCGCCGGGCTCGCCCTCGGCGGCGTCATCATGGGCCTCGCGCCGCTCGTCGGCGCCGTCCTCGCCTACGGCACCACCGCCCGCGCCGCCCGCCGCTACGGCGCGGGCGACCGGGCCGGTGCCGTTGCCGAAGGCGTCCAGGGGACCTGGATAGCCCTGGCCGCGGGCCTGCTCATGATCCTCGCCATCGAGGTCTTCGCCGGCCCCCTCGCCGGGCTCATGGGCGACGACCCCGCCGTCGAGGCCGCGGCCGCCGAGTGGCTGCGCGTGGCGATCCTCGGCGCGCCGTTCCTGCTCGTGGCCGGCGCCGGCCAGGGCTGGATGCGCGCCGTCCAGGACACCAGGCGCCCCATGTGGTTCGTGTCCGCCTCGTTCCTGCTCTCGGCGATCCTCGCCCCGATCCTGGTCTACCCCGCCGGGCTCGGCCTGGTCGGCTCCGCGTGGGCCAACGCCGTCGCGCAGGCCGTCTCCGGCACCCTGTTCCTCCTCGCGCTGCGCCGCGAGCGCGTGAGCCTCGCCGTCGACTGGCCGCTCATGTCCAGGCAGCTGGTCGCCAACGGCGACCTCATCGTCCGCGGCGTCGCCTTCCAGGTCAGCTCGTTCTCGGCCGCCGCCGTGGCCGCCCGGGTCGGCACGGCCGCCCTCGGCGCCCACCAGATCGGCATGCAGCTGTGGTTCTTCGCCGCGCTGGCGCTCGACGCGGTCGCCATCGCCGCGCAGGCCCTCATCGGCGCCGACCTCGGCGCGGGCCGGCCCGAGGCCGCGCGGGCCTCGGCCAGGCGCATCACCTTCGTCGGCGTCGGCTACGGCGTCCTGTTCCTGGTGCTGGTGTTCGCGCTCCTGCCGGTCCTGCCCGACCTGTTCACCGCGGACGCCTCGGTCCACGACCAGCTGGTCCACATCTGGCCCTGGCTGGTGCTCCTGCTGCCGGTCGCGGGCGTCGTGTTCGCGCTCGACGGCGTGCTCATCGGCGCGGGCGACCTGCGGTTCATGCGGAACATGACCGTGGTCTCGATCGCGAGCGGGCTGCCGTTCACGTGGCTCACGCTCGTCTTCGGCTGGGGCCTGGCGGGCGTCTGGGGCGGCATCGCCGTCTACATGCTGGTGCGCCTCGGGCTCGTCCTGTGGCGCCTGCGCTCGGGCGCCTGGGCCGTCACCGGGGCCGAGCGCGCCTGAACATTCCCGTCCCAGCATATGGTTTCATCGTGTCGGAACGCTTGAACGTTCGTTAAGGTATCGAGGATGAAGACCACTGCATCACCTCGACGGAAGCGCCGCGTCCGTCCCAGTAAATGGGATGAGGAGAAGGCGGAGGCCCTGCGGGCCCTCCAGGAGTCCCTCGACCGCCACCAGTAGGCACCGCCGCGCCGCACACGCCGGCGGCCCGTTAGCCTGTACGACCGTGACCACCGCGCAGCCACCGGGCCTCATCGTCGTCGACAAGCCGCAGGGCATCACCTCGCACGGGGTGGTGGCCCGCATGCGCCGCATCTGCGGCACGCGCAAGGTGGGCCACGGCGGCACGCTCGACCCGATGGCCACCGGCGTCCTCATCGTGGCGGTCGGCAAGGCCACGAAGCTGCTCACCTACGTGTCGGGCCTCGACAAGTCCTACGCCGCGACGATCAGGCTCGGCCAGGCCACGGTCACCGACGACGCCGAGGGCGAGGTCACCGTGAGCGCCGACGCCTCCGCGGTCGCCGACGAGGCGATCCGCGCCGGGCTCACCGCGATGACCGGCGAGATCGACCAGGTGCCGAGCGCCGTGAGCGCCGTGAAGGTCGACGGGCAGCGCGCGTACAAGCGGGTGCGCGAAGGCGAGGCGGTCGAACTCAAGGCCCGGCGGGTCACCATCGCCGGCATCGGGATCGGCGAGATCCGCCGCGAGGGCGCCTTCACCGATGTGGACGTCGACGTCTCCTGCTCCTCGGGCACGTACATCCGCGCGATCGCGCGCGACCTCGGCGACGCGCTCGGGGTCGGCGGTCACCTGATCGCGCTGCGCCGCACCAGGATCGGCGGCTTCGGCCTCGACGCGGCCGCGACGCTGGAGGCGCTGGCCGAACGCGCCGAGGCGGGCGCGCCGCTGGGCGCGCTGACGATGGGCGAGGCTGCGGCGCGGCTCATGCCGGTCCGCACCGCGACCGAGGCCGAGGCGAAGGCGCTGTCGTACGGCAAGGCCTTGGAGTCGGCGGGCATCGAGGGCCGCTACGCCGTGCTGGACGGGGACGGCGGACTGCTCGCGGTGGTCGCCGAGCAGGGCGCCCAGGCGAAACCGGAGACGGTCTTCGCCGCCGCCTAGCGGACGGCGATCCGCCTCACACCCGCACCGCGGCGCCCCCGAATCGTCGGACCCCTCGGGCACCGTTGCGAACCGGGGGCCCGACCCCGAGGCCCCGGTGGACTTCCGCGGTGCCCGGCTTCCGGCGGGCTCGGCCGTCAGTCGGCGATCGGGGCCGCCGCCTCGCTCCGGAACGCTATCGGCGTCGTCCCGGCGCGCTGGGCGAAGAACTTGTTGAAGTTCGTGGGGCTCGAGAACCCCAGCCGCTGCCCGATCCTCGCCGCCGGGACCGTCGAGCACGCCAGCATCCGCTTGGCCTCCAGCACGACCCGCTTGTCGATGAACTCCTTCGCGGGCATCCCCGCCGCCGCGATCGTCGCCCGCGACAGCGTCCTGGGGGAGTACGCCAGCGCCGCCGCGTAGTCCGCGAGCCGCCGCGTGTTCGCGAAGTCCCGCTCCACCGCGTCGCGGAACGCCAGGTACACCTCGCTCGGCTCCGGCCCGGCCTCCGCGCCCGGCAGGCTCGCCACCCGCAGCACCAGCACCGCGAGCAGGTGCCGCAGCACCTGCTGCCGCATCTCCGGCGCGAGCCGGTCCGCCGTGTACTCCCACTGCAGCTGCGTGGTCGCCGCCCGCAGCAGCGCGTGGTCCTCGCCCGAGGGCACCCGCAGCACCGGCGCGTGCGGGTCGTCCGCGCACACGCCGATCGCCGTGTCGGTGTCGAGGAAGCCGGTCGCGAACCGGATCACGACGCCCTCGGCCCCGTCCAGGCCGCCCCACCGCCGCACCTGGCCCGGCCTCGCCCACAGCCACTGCCCCGGCTCCAGGCGGTACTCGGTGAAGTCCACCGCGTGCCGCAGCGTCCCGGACGTCAACGTGACCAGGCAGTGCCGGTCGGAGCGGAACGGCCGGGCCGGCGCGCCCGCCCCGCTCTCGCGCAGCCGCGCGAACGTCAGGATCTCCAGCGGGGAGGCCGCGCACGGGCCGGACTCGGCACCGGGTCCGAACAACCGGTCCGTTATGTCATCTTGTCGCGTATTCACCAGCATCGGCAGTGAGTTTATCCATTATCGGCCGGTTTCAGGGTCGAGATCGGCGATGCGGATCATCGTCACGATCGCGACGTACCCTAGTCCCCATGACCGAACGCAAGACCGTTGACTTCTGGTTCGACCCGGCGTGCCCGTGGGCGTGGATGACCTCCCGCTGGATCATCGAGGCCGCCGAGTACCGCGCTCTGGACGTGCGCTGGAACGTCATGAGCCTCTACGTGCTCAACGAGCCCAAGCTCGACGAGCTGCCCGAGCAGTACCGCGCCTTCATGCCGGGGACGCTCCCGGCCGTGCGCGTGGCGACCGCCGTCGCCGAGCAGCACGACAACGAGACCCTCGGCCGCCTCTACACCGCCCTGGGGAACCGCATCCACCTCGGCGGCGAGAAGGACCCCGAGGTCTACATCCCGGCCGCGCTCGAGGCCGTCGGCCTCCCCGCCGAACTCGCCGAGGCCGCCGCCACCGACAAGTGGGACGAGGCGCTCCGGGCCTCGCACCAGCGCGGCATCGGCCTCGTCGGCACCGACGTCGGCACCCCGGTCGTCGCCGTCGAGAACGACGAGGGCGTGCAGGTGGGCCTCTTCGGCCCCGTCGTGACGCCCGCGCCGCAGGGCGAGGCCGCCGCGAAGCTGTGGGACGGCGTCTACGCCGTGACCACCACGCCGGGCTTCTACGAGCTCAAGCGCTCGCGCACCGACGGCCCGAACTTCGACAACCTCGCCTTCGACCTCTAGGGGGGCAGCGGACCGGGCCCCGCGCGATGCGCGGGGCCCGGTCCTTCGAAAGGTCTAGCTGACCTGGGAGAGCCAGGACTGCTCGGTGCCGCCGGTGGCCTGCCGGTAGGGCTTGAGGTCCCGGTCCCACTCCAGGCCCAGCAGCTGGTCCAGCCCGCTGCGCAGCGCCTCGGCGCTGGTCGTGGTCGCCAGGAGCGCCCGGATGCGGTCCTCGGCGATCATGATGTCGCCGCCGGCGCTCGTCACGGCGCGGTAGACGCCGCGGCCGGGGACGTGCATGATGCGCTCGCCGTCAACGCCCGCGCTCGGGTCCTCGGTGACCTCGAAGCGCAGCATCGGCCACTGCGCCAACGCCTTCGCGAACTCGGCCGCCATGCCGGCGTAGCCGCTCCACGCGCGCTCGGCGCGCATGGTGCCGCGCTCGGCCTCCTGCGGAGTCCAGCCCATCTTCACGGTCGCGGACCGATCCAGGACACGGCCGATCGCCCACTCGACGTGCGGGCAGACCGCCGGCGGGCTGGAGTGGATGTAGATCACGCCGCGTGTCTGCATCGCGCACCTCCTTGGGAATCGGCGTTTCTGAGTACTGGCTCACTCCTTGTGGTCATTCAGCTACGACATGAAGCCGTGCAACGGGTATCGGCCGGGTCGAGAGGGGGATGAACTCGAACCCGGCGCGCTATTCCGCTCAGTTACATACTGACAGCTTCGAAAGCATCGCGCTAGGCTTAAAGGGGCTCGGGCGCTCACTTTTTCGATCATTCGATGCATCACACCGGGTGCATGTGCTAGTCGTCGCAGGCGGCACCTGAGCTACACTTGCGCATGACCGGCAGACTGTCGGTTTTCTTTTGTGGTCCAACCCAGGTTCAGTGCCCGCCCAAAGGGCTGCTCTTCCTGTGTCAGGCCGAAGATCCGTCTTACACGACAAGGTGAGGAGTCCGGCGTGGCAGCCAACACTTCCAAGACAGCACGCGCTTCCGTCAAGGCCGGCCAGAGCAAGGGCGGCGCCGGGCTCAACGTCCTCGGCGAGTTCAAGTACCTGATCCCGCTCAACAACGGGAAGCACGTCTACCTGCGCAACCTGACCGACGGCAAGACCCTGCACCTCGCCACCGGCTCCGAGGCGTTCACCGAGGCCATCAAGGCCCTCGCCGCCGCGGGCCACGGCGAGAAGATCAAGGCCGAGATCGAGGGCCTCGCGGCCTCGCTCCCCGCGGAGCAGGGCTGGGACGCCACCCTCAAAGGCCTCGAGGAGGCGGACGTGTTCGCCGCCGAGGCCGTCGCGGCCTAGGCCTCGCACCCGCGAAGTGCGCGCTCCATGCCCGAGAGGGCGTGGGGCGCTTTTCTTTTCCCCGCCGCAATTACTCGATCATTTGTTCGATAATGGCCGTCGGGCGATTGCCGAGGCCCCCGAATAAAACCGCCCGGCCCGAGCGGTTCCCCCGATCGGGCGATCCGGCGCCCGTTCAGTCCGCGAGATCGGCGGTGCACACCGGTTCGGACATCGGCACGCTGTCGACGCTCCACAATGCGCTGACCTTGAAGCAGTAGTCCGCCTCGGGGATGAGACCCCCTGTGGTGAAGGCGGTCTCGGTGGTGCCCTGCTCGTTGAGCGCCTCGGCCTTGTCGTCGCCCACGCGCTGCGCGAACACGATGTACCGCAGGCCCTCCTCGCCCTCGGCCGGGGCCTCCCAGGTCAGGGTCACCTCGCCCCCGCTCCAGCTCTCGATCGCCACGGACTCGGGCGCGCCCTGGCCCTCGGTGTTCGCCTGGTCGAGGTCGTCGCCGCCCCTGTTCGACGAGAGGAGCCACAGCCACACGGTCATGACCGTGCCCAGCACCACCGTGATCGCGACGCCGAGCACGACGTAGGACTTGAGGCCCTGCCCGTCCTTCTGGCGCGGCTGCACCTGCTTGGGCGCCTTGTACGCCTTGGCCTTGCGCGGCTTCGCGCCCTCGCGCCCGATCACGGGCGGGGCGAACACCTGCTGCTCGGGCGGGGCCGAGTGCTGCCGCATCGGCGCGCCCGCCTGGGCCTGCTGCGGCGTCCACGGCGCGGGCGGGGGCTGCATGCTCACCGGCGCCTGCGGCGGCGCCGAGTAGGGCGCGACGCTCGGCGCGGCGGCGTCGTGGACGGCGCCGCGCGGCGCCCCCGAGAGCGGTGCCCCCGAGAACGGTGCGGCCGAGACCGGCGGCGCGCCCGGAGGGGCCCCGCCGAGCTGCTGCTCGTACCGCGGGTCGTACGCCTGGCCCAGCTGCGAGCCGAACCCGCCGGTGCCGCCGCCGGTCATCCCCCCGGCGGTCGAGCCGAGCGTGCTCCCGTACTCCGAGTGCGGCATCGGCGGCACGGGCGCGAACGGGTCCAGCGGCACCCGCGTGCCGCGCGAGGCGACCTCGGGCCGGTAGACCGTCTCCTCGTTCGAGACGTCCCCGATGACCTGGGGCGCCGCGGCCTTGCCGACCCCGCCGCCGTACATGCCCCGCTGGAGCTCGTCCGCGAACGCCTGGCACGAGGCCGGGCGCCTCGCCGGGTCGCGCGAGAGCGCCTGCACGAGCAGGCCCTCCAGCCACTCGGGGACGTCCGTGCGCGGGATCTTCGGCGGCGGCTCGTCGGAGGTCACCCGCTGCCGGTGCGTGTCCGGGTCGGTCCCGCCGGCGGGGTTCGCGAACGGCGCGAACCCGGCGAGCAGGTGCCACATGGTGGAGGCGAGGCTGTACAGGTCGCTGGCGGGCGTCTGGGCCTGCCGCAGCAGCGCCTCGGGGGAGGCGTGCAGCGGCGTGAGCTTGTCGATCGCGGCCGTCGCCGCCAGGGCCGCGGCCGTGCGCGCGATCCCGAAGTCCGCCAGGGCCGGCCCGTACTGGCCGCGCAGGAGGTTCTGCGGCTTGACGTCCCGGTGGAGGATGTCGGCGTTGTGGGCGGCCTGGAGCGCCTGCCCGATCTTGACGCCCACGTCGGTCACGTCCGCCACCGCGAGCGGCCCGTCCGCCTTCAGGATCGCCGAGTAGGACCCGCCCTCGCAGTACTCCATGACGATGTACGGCTGGCCGGCCTCGGTGTGCCCGGTGTCGATGATCGAGACGATGTGGGGGTGGTTGGAGACGGCGACCGTCGCCTCGAGCTCCTTCTCCACCGAGTCCGCGGTCGTCATGTCGTCGTCGACGAGCAGGACCTTGACCGCCACGGTCCGGTCGAGCCGGTCCTGGACGGCCCGGTACACGAACGCGGTCGACCCGTGCGCGACCATCTCGAAGTCGCTGTAGCCGGGGATTGCCGGAGTGGGGGAGCTCAAGGCGGAGGCGTCCTGTCAGGCTCGGTCGTGCACGGCTCGCGGGCTTCGCCGTGTGAAGCACTCTTCCCGAACAGATTAGCCTCCGCCCCGAGCATCCCTCAGATGTGTCCGGTCGGGCCGTTCAGCAGGTTCGCGACCCGGATCAGGCCCAGGTGCGAGTACGCCTGCGGGTGGTTGCCCAGGCCGCGCTCGGCCATGGGGTCCCACTGCTCCGGCAGCAGCCCGGTCGGGCCCGCGCACGCGAGGATCTGCTCGAACAGCTCCTCGGCGTCGGTGCGGCGGCCTACCTGGAGGTACGCCTCGGCGAGCCAGGCGGCGCAGATGATGAACCCGCCCTCGGTGCCCGGCAGGCCGTCGTCGCGGTGGTAGCGGTAGACCGCCGCGCCCGAGCGCAGGCCGGCCTCGATCCGCAGGACCGTCTTGAGGTAGCGCGGGTCGTCGGCGGCCAGCAGGCCCGACAGCCCGATCCACAGCGAGGCGGCGTCGAGGTCGTCGTGCCCGTAGGCGGCCGTGTAGGCCCCGACGTCCTCGTTCCAGCCCAGCTCCAGCACGTTCCGGGCGATCTGGTCGCGCAGCTCGGGCCAGTCCTGGCCGTACTCCATGCCGAACTGCTCGGCGACCTTGAGCGCGCGGTCCACCGTCACCCAGCACATGACCTTCGAGTACACGTGGTGCCGGGGGGCCTGGCGGGCCTCCCAGATGCCGTGGTCGGGCTCGTGCCAGCGCTTGGCGACGGCCTCGACCATGCTGCCCATGATCTGCTGCTCGAACTCCGAGAGGTGCCCGCGGCGCTGCGCCACGGCCTCGATGAGCATCGCCACGGGGCCGAACACGTCGAGCTGGACCTGGTTGGAGGCGGCGTTGTTGATGCGCACCGGCCGCGCCCCGGCGTACCCGGGCAGCGTGTCGATGATCGCCTCGGGCGAGGGCGGCTGGCCCTCGATGTCGTAGAGCGGCGCGAGGCGCTCGGGGTGGCCCGCGGTGCGGTCGATGATCCCGGCGACCCACTCGAAGTACGACTCGGCCTCCTGGAGCGAGCCGAGGTCGACGAGGGCGTTCGCGGTCATCGCCGCGTCGCGGATCCAGCAGAACCGGTAGTCCCAGTTGCGCACCCCGCCCAGCTCCTCGGGGAGCGAGGTGGTCCCGGCCGCGAGGATCGCGCCGGTCGGCTGGTAGCACAGGGCCTTGAGCGTCAGGGCCGAGCGCCCCACGGTCTCGGTCTCCACGCGCGGCAGCTTGAGCGAGTCGGACCAGTTGCGCCACCCGGCCTCGGTGGTGCGGCGCCGGACCTTGACCGGCGGCGTCCACTCCTGGAGGTCGTCCATGCCGGCCCGCATCTCCAGCACGAGCGAGCCGCCCGCCTGGGCGAGGTCGACCGTGGCGACGGCGAGGGAGTGCTGGCCGTCGTACTCGATGTGCCAGTCCACGCCGGGGGAGCGCAGGGTGATCGGCTCGCGGCCGCCGAGGACCTTGAGGCCGTCGTCGCCGACCGGCTGGAGCTGCACGGGCAGCTGCCCGAACTCCGGGCGCGGCGCGAAGGTGATCCGGACGGGGATCTCGCCGGTGATCTCGCGGACCAGGACCGTGGCGTTGAGGTCGCCGCGGCGGCGCGGGGTCGAGTCGAGCCAGTCGGTGACCGACAGGCCCGACCAGCGGGTCTCGACAGACATGGTGCCGGCCACGTAGCGCTGGCCGAGCGGGATGCCGGCGTTGACCGGCTGGACGGTGAAGTGCCCGGCGTGGTCGCCGCCGAGCAGGTCGGCGAAGACCGACCCGGAGTCGGGCTTGGGGTGGCACATCCAGGTGACGCGCCCGTCCGGCGTCAGCAGGGCGTGGTTGGCGCCGTCGGCGAGCATGGTGTGGCGCTCGATGAGCTGCGCGGACTCGCCCTGGAGCCAGGCGCGGCGGGTGTCGACCAGGCCCGCCAGGAGCTTCGCGACGTCCTCGGGGTCGCCGATGCGATAGGTCGCGCGGGTGGGTCCCGCGCCGACCCGGACGCCGACGTCCGGGCCATGGAGATGCGCAAACGCATTCTCGTCGGTCACGTCGTCGCCCAGGAACAGGACCGCGGAGGCCCCCAGCTGGTGGCGGAGCTTGTCGAGCGCGTCGCCCTTGTGGGTGGTGACCACCGACAGGTCGATGACCGCCTTGCCCTCGGTGGTCTGCACGCCGTCCCAGGTGGAGGGGCCGCCGCGGACGTCGTCGACCGCTTTGGCCGCGTCCGCCTCGGAGGCCTCCCGCACGTGCAGCGCGCACCCGGCGGGCTTGGGCTCGACCCGGACGCCCTCGTAGCGTTCGGCGATCGCCGACAGCTCGGCCACGAGCTTGTCGCGCAGTCGCTGGTCCTCGCTGGAGAGCGCCCGGGTGAAGCCGACGTCGAACTCGGATCCGTGGGATCCGACCAGGTGGATCTCGGACGGGAGGCGGGACAGGGCCGCCAGGTCGCGCAGGGCGCGACCGGAGATGACCGCGACCTTCGTCTGCGGCAGGTTCGCGAGCGTCCGCAGGGCCGAGACGGACTCGGGGATCGGCTTGGCCTGCGAGGGGTCGGTGACGATCGGGGCGAGCGTGCCGTCGTAGTCGCATGCGATCAGCAGCTGCGGAACGCGTGCGAGCAGGGTGAGGGCCGAGCGCAGTTCCTCGGAGGAACTGAAGTCTCCGGACGCGGGGCCCTCAGGGCGTGGTGCGGTCATCGTGGCGTATCTCTCCAACACCGTCGTTGTGGATTCTGTGTGCCTACCCGTCCCTCTGCCGCATTTCAGTCAGCGGCGGGCTGGCTGCCCGGATTGTACGCCGCGCTGCGCTCCGGAACTCCTAGCGCCGTGAGGAAGCTGCGAGCCCAGCGACTCACGTCGTGCTTGCGCAAGTACCGCCTCATCGCGCGCATTCTCTTCATCTTATCGTCGGCTGTCGCGTTCGCCGCTGTCACAAATCCGTCTTTCAAATCAGTCAAATCATGCGGATTCACCAAGAAGGCCTGCCGCAGGTCGCCTGCGGCGCCGGCGAACTCGCTGAGCACGAGCGCGCCGCGGTTGTCGATGCGGCTCGCGACGTACTCCTTGGCGACGAGGTTCATGCCGTCGCGCAGCGGTGTGACGGCCATGACGTCGGCCGCCTGGTACAGCGCGGCCAGCTCGTACCGGTCGAAGGACTGGTGCAGGTAGTGCACGGCGGGGAGCCCGACCTGCCCGTACTCGCCGTTGATGCGCCCGACCTCGCGCTCGACGCGGTCGCGCAGCGTCCGGTACTGCTCCACCCGCTCGCGACTGGGGGTCGCGACCTGGACCATGACCGCGTTCGGCACCTGGAGCCGCCCGTCCTCCAGCAGCTCGCGGAAGGCCTTGAGGCGCTGCTGGATGCCCTTGGTGTAGTCGAGCCGGTCGACGCCCAGGATGACCGTCTCGGGCTCGCCCAGCTCGGAGCGGATCTCCTTGGCCCGCTGCTGCACCCGCTCGGTGGCGGCGACCTCCTCGTTGGCGGCGGTGTCGATCGAGATGGGGAAGGCGTCGGCGCGCACCAGCCGGTCGTCGACGGTGACGTAGTGGCCCCGCGGCCGGTAGCCGAGGAGGTGACGGGTGAGCGCCAGGAAGTTCTGCGCCGCGAGCGGGCGCTGGAAGCCGACCAGGTCGGCGCCCAGGAGGCCCTTGAGGATCTCCATGCGGTGGGGCAGCTGCATGAACAGCTCCACCGGCGGGAACGGGATGTGCAGGAAGAACCCGATCCGCAGGTCGGGACGGCGCTCGCGGAGCATCCCGGGCACCAGCTGGAGCTGGTAGTCCTGGATCCACACGACCGCGCCGGGTGCGGCCTCCGCGGCGCAGACGTCCGCGAAGCGGGCGTTCACCTCGTAGTAGGACTTCCACCAGGACCGGCGGAAGACGCGCGGTTCGACCGCGTCGTGGTAGAGCGGCCACAGCGAGGCGTTCGAGAACCCCTCGTAGTAGCGGAAGATCTCGTCCTCGCTGAGCTCGACCGGCAGCAGCGTCACGCCGTCGGACTCGAAGGGCGCGGGGGCCTCGCCGGCGATGCCGGCCCAGCCGATCCACGTGCCCTGGTTGGCCTGGAGAACGGGTTCGAGGGCGGTGACGAGGCCGCCAGGGGATCGGCGCCAGGTTCGGTTTCCCTCGTCGTCGACGACGGCGTCGACGGGGAGGCGGTTGGCCACGACAATGAAAGATGCGTTGCTCAATTCGGTTTTCCTCCTTTCCGCAAGCCTACCGGCGGCCGGTGGCCGGGGGGCCGCGGTGACGCAGTCGGTACCGCGGACGGCCCGATTGGCGGATCGCCCCCCGGGCTTGACATCATTGGTACCGGTCAGTTCCGTACAGCTCGTCGCAAAGCGAAGGATCAGCGTGGCGCAGTTCATCTTCTCCCTGGAAAAGGCGCGCAAGGCGCACGGTGACAAGGTCATCCTCGATGACGTCAACCTCTGGTTCAACCCGGGAGCGAAGATCGGCGTGGTCGGCCCCAACGGCGCCGGCAAGTCCAGCCTGCTCAAGATCATGGCCGGGATCGACCAGGTCTCGAACGGCGAGGCCAAGCTCGCCGCGGGCGCCACGGTCGGCCTGCTCGCGCAGGAGCCGCCGCTGACCGAGGGCAGGACGGTCATGGAGAACGTCCAGGAGGCCGTCGCGCCGATCCAGGCGAAGCTCGACCGGTTCAACGAGGTCGCCATGGAGATGGCCACCGACTACACCGACGAGCTCATGGCCGAGATGGGCCGCCTCCAGGAGGAGCTGGACGCCGCGAACGCCTGGGAGCTGGACTCCAAGCTCGAGCAGGCCATGGACGCCCTGCGCTGCCCGCCCGGCGACGAGTCGGTCGACCACCTCTCCGGCGGCGAGCGCCGCCGCGTGGCGCTGTGCAAGCTCCTCCTCGAGGAGCCCGACCTGCTGCTCCTCGACGAGCCCACCAACCACCTCGACGCCGAGTCGGTCCTGTGGCTGGAGCGCCACCTCGCCTCCTACCCGGGCGCGGTCATCGCCATCACCCACGACCGGTACTTCCTCGACAACGTCGCCGAGTGGATCCTCGAGCTCGACCGCGGCCGCACCTACCCGTACGAGGGCAACTACTCCACCTACCTGGAGAAGAAGGCCGAGCGCATGAAGGTGGAGGGCCGCAAGGACTCCAAGCTCCAGAAGCGCCTCAAGGACGAGCTGGAGTGGGTCCGCTCGAACGCGAAGGCCCGCCAGACCAAGTCCAAGGCCCGCCTGGGCCGGTACGAGGAGATGGCCGCCGAGGCCGACAAGACCCGCAAGCTCGACTTCGAGGAGATCCAGATCCCGCCGGGGCCGCGCCTGGGCTCCACGGTGATCGAGGCGAAGGACCTCTACAAGGGCTTCGACGGCAACACCCTCATCAACGGGCTGTCGTTCTCCTTGCCGCGCAACGGCATCGTGGGCATCATCGGCCCCAACGGGGTCGGCAAGACCACCCTGTTCAAGACCATCGTGGGCCTCGAGAAGCCCGACTCGGGCGAGGTCAACGTCGGCGGCACCGTCCAGCTCTCCTATGTGGACCAGAACCGCGCGGGCCTGGACGGCGACAAGTCGGTGTGGGAGGTCGTCTCCGACGGCCTCGACTACCTCATGGTCGGCAAGGTCGAGATGCCCAGCCGCGCCTACATCGCCGCGTTCGGCTTCAAGGGCCCCGACCAGCAGAAGCCCACCAGGGTCCTCTCCGGCGGCGAGCGCAACCGCCTCAACCTTGCGCTCACCCTCAAGGAGGGCGGCAACGTGCTGCTCCTCGACGAGCCCACCAACGACCTCGACGTCGAGACCCTCTCCAGCCTCGAGAACGCCCTCCTGGAGTTCCCCGGCTGCGCCGTGGTCATCTCCCACGACCGGGCCTTCCTCGACAAGGTCGCCACCCACATCCTCGCCTGGGAGGGCGACCCGGCCACCGGCGAGCCGGCGTGGTTCTGGTTCGAAGGCAACTTCGAGTCCTACGAGAAGAACAAGGTCGACCGGCTCGGCGCTGAGGCGGCCAAGCCGCACCGCGTCACCCACCGGAAGCTCACCCGGGACTAGCCGTGGCCCGCTTCAAGGTCGACGTCGCCCTGCGCTGGTCCGACATGGACACCTTCGGGCACGTGAACAACAACAAGTTCATGGTCCTGCTCGAGGAGGCGCGGGTGGCGATGATGTTCACCGCCGCCGAGGAGGCCGGGGTCTCCGGCTTCCGGCGGGGCGTGGTCGTCGCCCGCCACGAGGTCGACTTCCTGCTGCCGGTGACGGTGCCCGCCGAGACCGCCGTGGAGCTGTGGATCGACCGGATCGGGAACTCCTCGTTCACGTTCGCGTACGAGCTCAGCGCCGACGACAAGCTCGCCCTGCGCGCGAAGAGCGTCATGGTCCCGTTCAACGTCGAGACCCAGCGGCCCCGGCGCATCACCGCGACCGAGCGCGCGTTCCTCGAGCAGTGGACCGGCTGATGCCGACCCCGCGATGAACGACGCGACCACCGCCGGCGACCACGCGGCCTTCGCGGCCCGCGTGGCCCGGCTCGACCCCGACGCCCCCGTGCTCGTCCGCGACGGCAGGCTCTGGGCCGCCCTGCCCTTCGGCGCCCTCGCCGTCCGCGACGCGGGGGAGCACTGGGAGCCGCTGGAGGGCGTCCACCGCGCGGGCGACCTCGCCGCCGGCGCCGGCGCGCCCCGCCCCGCCGCCGCGTGGCGCGGCAGGCTGCCGCAGCGGCCCTGGACGACCGTCGAGACCGTGCCCGCGGCCGACGTCGCCGACATCGACCGCAAGGCCGCCGCGGCCCTGCGGGAGCGGCGCGGCCACGGCGTCGGCGACCGGCGCCTGCGGGACGCCATGCTCGACCACGTGGCCCTGAGCGTCGAACACGGGGGCGCGACCTGGTCCGTCGAGGTCCGGCTCGTGGCGGCCCTGTGCCGCATGGGGTTCCTCGCCGACGACCCCGTCCGCGTCCTCAGCGCGGGCCGCCGCGTGGGCCTCGCCGCCACTTACGGCGCGGTCTGGGACCGCGACCGGGGCCTCCCGCTCCTCTGAGTGATCGCATTGTGACGCGACCCGCTGTTCAGTGACGCATTGCCGACGTCCGGAGGATGGGACGGCCCTTCCCGTTCTGATACATATGAAACCGGTGACAGTACCCAGAAGGGGCCTGCGAACAAACGCTCGACGGTTCATACTTTTGGTCAGGATTGGCTGACGGTTGTGCCAAGTCGGTGTCGAGCCCTAGTCTGCTCCCTGCAACGCGACGTAACTTGGCACTGCCCGGCGAAGCACTACCAACCACAACCAATGGTTCAGCCAAACAGGAATGCCAACGAAGTACCCAAGCATTGCCAGTGATTCGCATTTTGGGTGGGAAGGCGGACAACACCATGGCATGGTGGCGCAGCAGAAAACGCGACGCGCAGCAAGACTCGATCACCGAGACCGACAGCGAACTCGGCGGCTCGGCCGAACGCGCCCAGGCGCGCGGCAGCCAGCCCAGCGCGGTCCCGACCCCGCGCGCCGAGCAGCGCGAGGGGGCCCCCGAGACCGACAGCGCCGAGCTGGAGGTCGAGGTCGGCCTGGCCTCACGTGAGCTGCGGCACGAGCTCACCGCCGAGCAGCTCCTCCTCGGCCCCGAGGAGGAGCAGATCTCCGAGATCGAGCGCTGGCACCTCATCAAGCAGGACCTCGCCGAGATCGACCCGGAGTTCATCAGCGACCTCGAGCAGATCGCCGCGGACGCCCGCGACGAGGCCTCGCCGCTCGACGGCGACCGCATCATCGCGTCCCTGAAGAACCTCGACATCCGCTACCTGGTGGACGAGAACGGCGGCATCGTCGCCCTCTGGGAGCGTCACATCGTCCAGGTCCGCGCCGAAGGCCCCGACGCCGACATCCTGGTCCTGCGCGCCCGCGCCTACCAGACCGTCCCCCGCGAGTGGGCCGAGCGCGGCTACGCCGCCATGAACGAGTGGAACCGCACCCGCCGCTTCCTGAAGGCCTACCTCGGCGAGCCGACCGAATCGGGCGCGCTCCCGGTCTTCGGCGAGATCCAGGTCCCCGTCCGCCCCGGCATCACCACCGCCCTGCTCGAGGAGCTCATCGACTGCGGCACCGCCATCTCCGGCACCTTCGTCGAGTGGCTCGAAGGCGAGCTGCTCTAGACGCACCGTCGTAACGGGGCCGGACCGCGACAGCGGTCCGGCCCCGTTCTCGTTCCGGTGCGACTCGATCATCCCCATTGCCCGGTCGATTTCGGTCCGGTTCGCTGAAAAAGAGACCATTACCTGCGGAAACGACCCTGTGCCGAACGAAACCGGACCGCGCGGCCACCGGATGGCGGGTAATATGTGAGTTCCCTTTTCATTAAGTGAATACAGGAGCGCCCATGACCCTCCCGACCCCCGAGACCCCGCGGGCCGAGCCCCCGGCGGCCGAGAACCCCGCTCAGCCCACGGCCGAAAACCCCGCCGGACCGCCGACGGCCGAAGCCCTCGCCGCCTCGGCGAGTCCCGGGCCCGCCGCGGCCGCAGCCTCCCCGCCTCCTGCCGGGACCCCCACCGTGCCCCCGACCGCCGTTCCGGCCGCGTCCCAGGCCCCGGCGAGCGGCCCGCAGACCGCCCTCACCGGCGGCCCCGCGTTCCCCGCGGCGCCGCCCGCCGGTCCCGCCCCCTCGCCCATGCCGGGAGAGCTGCCGCCCCCTCCCGCCCCGCCTCAGGGCGCGTTCATGACGCCCCCGCCCGCGGCCGCCCCGCCGCCGATGGCCACCGGGCCGATCCCCACCGGCGCGCTCCCCGCGCCGCCCCTCCCTCGCAGGCCCTCGAAGGCCGGGGTCGTCACCCTGGCGATCGCCCTGGCGGTGGTCGCCCTGGTCGCCGGCACCTTCGCGTACCTGTACACCCAGGCCGCCGGCGAGGCCGACGCGCGCGCCGCCGAGATCGAGGAGCTGCTCGCCGCCGAGGAGGAGCTCGAAGCCGAGAACAGCGAACTCGTGAGCGACCTCGCCGGACTCCAGCTCACCGCCGACGACTACGAGGCCTGCCAGACCGCCTTCGAGGCGTACGACAGCCTCGAGTTCGAGGGCGACATCGACCCCAACGCCGAGAACCTCGAGGAGATCTTCACCGACGAGTACATCGACTACCAGAACGAGCTCACCGAGCTCTACCAGGAAGTGGTCGTCAGGTGCTCGCCGTAGCCCCCTGAACCGGCGGCGGAGCCGCCGGGTGCGACGAACGGGTCCGGCCCGACCGCTGAGCGGTCGGGCCGGACCCGTTCGTCGATGATTCGCTTCATGGGTTCCGCGCGATGGGCTCACGTTTCACTGGATCCGCACAGTGCGCCAGCGCTTCACGGGTCCGCGTACCGCGGTCACGTTTCACCGGGTTCGCGTACTGCCCTCATGCTTCATGGGTTCCGCATACTGCGCTCACGCTTCATGCGTTCCGCATACTGCGCCCATGCTTCATGCGTTCCGCATGAAGTCCGCCGCGCGGACCATGTACTCCCACATCGCCTGGTCGTGCTCGGCCGGCAGGGCGACCTCGTCCATCGCGTGGCGCATGCACCGCAGCCAGGCGTCGCGTTCGCGCTCGCCGATCGTGTAGGGCGCGTGGCGCATCCGCAGGCGCGGGTGGCCCCGCTCCTCGGAGTAGGCGTGCGGGCCGCCCCAGTACTGCTCGAGGAACATCTTCAGGCGGCGCGCCGCCGGAGCGAGGTCCTCCTCGGGGTACATCGGCCGCATGATCGGATCGTCGGCGACCTGGGCGTAGAACGCGTCGACGAGTCGCTGGAAGGTCTCCTCGCCGCCCACGGCCTCGTAGAAGGACTGGGGGGCGGACTGGCCGTTCGGCGCCGCCACTTTCGCGGCGATCGGCACGACGGCCCGCGGGCTGTCACTAGGCATCTGTCAATCGTGCCAACCGCGGCCCCCGCTGGGAAGCCGATCAGGCGCGCGTCACACCGATTGGGCCGCACATCACCTACGGGGCCGTCCCCGGGCCCCCTGCGGCCCCGCGCGGCACGTAGATCCGCCCGGCCGCGGCCAGGTCGATCATCCCCGCCTCCCGCAGCGCCTCGGCGATGCGCCTGCGCAGCTCCCGGCCCGCCGCCCACTGCTGGTCGGAGAGGGTCCGCACGCCCAGGCGCACCTTGATCTCGTCGATCGTGACCGAGACCGGACCGAGGTACTCCGGCTCCTGGAGGACGTGGTCGCGCCACTCGTCGTCGGCGGCGAAGGCCTCGGCGACCTCGACGATCTTCTCCCCGGCCGCGTCCACGTCCGCCGTCGGCGGCAGCGGCGTGTCCACCACCACGTACGCCCAGCCCTGGCTCGAGTTCCCCACCCGCAGGATCTGGCCGTTGCGCACGTACCACAGTGTCCCGTCCAGCGACCGCAGCGTCGTGACCCGCAGGCCCATGTCGACGACGGTGCCCGAGGCGTCGCCCACGTCGACGATGTCGCCCACCCCGTACTGGTCCTCGATGAGGATGAAGATCCCCGCCAGGTAGTCCTGCACCAGGTTCTGCGCGCCGAAGCCGATCGCGATGCCCGCGATGCCCGCGCTGGCGAGGATCGGGGCCAGGTTCACGTTGAACGCGCTCAGCACCAGCATGAACGCGATGGCGAAGATCACGATGCTCGCCACGTGCTGGAGCACCCCGGTGAGCGTCTCGGCGCGCGCCGCCGACCGGTCGCCCATGAGCTCCTCGCGCCGGGAGTTCGAGGAGCCGAGCTTGTCCGCCAGGTCCGCGATCGACTGCGGGCCCCTGATGGTGGTGACCTGCTTGATGATCCTCGCGACCGAGCGGTTGACGATCCACCGCAGCAGGAGGGCCGCCAGCACGATGATCAGCACCTGGCCGATCTTGTCGAGCACCAGGCCGGTGTCGATGGAGAACTCCCGGTTCCCGGTCATGTTCCACAGGAGCGTGCAGGAGTTGAACCCCGCGTCGCAGGGCGAGGTCTCACCGGACTCGGCAAGCAGTTCCACGTTCGTCTCTTCTCAGGTCTCCGGCACCGGCGGTGCGCCCGGTCCTCGCAGGTCGTCGCCACCGGCGGTTCGCACAGACGATATTCGCTCGTCATTCAAGATCCCACGGAACCAGGGTGCAATTTTCTGAGATTTAGGTCAAACTTGACGAGACCGATGGCTTGGAGGTACGACACCGTGATAGGTCCTCGACATAGGAGTACGCTCGCCGGCGATGACCCTGCCCCAGGGGTGCTCCCGAATCTCTTCGCGCACAATGCCGCGACGCTGGGCTCGGCCCTCGTCCTGAACCAGAGCTACGAGCCGCTGTGCGTGATACCAGTGAGGCGGGCGGCAGTGCTGCTGCTCACCCGCAAAGCCGAAACCGTCACTCCTGGTGACGGTTTTCTGCGCTCCGAAACCATGCACATCCCCGTCCCCTCGGTGGTCCGCCTCAAACGCTACGTCGCCATACCCCGGCAGGTCGGCGCGAGCCCCTCGCGGCGCGGCGTGTTCACGCGCGACGACTGGCGCTGCGTCTACTGCGGCTCCTCCGCCGAGACCATCGATCACGTGATGCCCCGCTCGCGCGGCGGGACCCACACGTGGGACAACGTCGTGGCGGCGTGCGCCCCCTGCAACCACCGCAAAAGCGACAAGACCCTCGCCGAGCTCGGGTGGCGGCTGCCCCGGGCGCCCCGGCCCCCCTCCGGCTGGCAGCTGCGCGGCTTCCGCGGGCAACGGCGCCCCGACCCCGCATGGGAGGCATGGCTCCCGCGCCACGGAAAGGAGCGCGCCCGGCTCTCCTAGAGGACTCCATCGGGCGGAGGGGCCCGTCGGCCATCGCGGCCGGCGGGCCCTTTCCGTGCCCGATGGCGCCCGCCCCAACGGGATCGGGCGCCGTGCGACCGACCGCACGGAGTTACCACCTGCGGCGATGTGAGGGGCGTAATTGGATTAGTCTGAGGGGCGTGGTCACGGCGCCCGCTTGCCAGCCGTAAGTTTGCAGAGTCACCCTGTACCTGTATTTAGGGGAGCAACATGACGTTCCAGGACTTGCTGATATTGTTCGGCGCCCCGATCCTGGTTGTGGTCGCGGTCTTCGCCGTGGTCTTCCTGCGGCACCCGAGGCCGCAGTCCCGCTATCGCGCGGGAGAGCCCTACAACTTCAAACCCGTGTGGTTCGTCGCCCGCAACGGCGCGGTGGCCGAGAGCGCCCACGGCGGCGCGGCCGAGATCGAGTCCCCGCACGCCGAATCGGTCGCCAGTGGACCCAAGGGAGGCTCGCATGGCAAGTGGTAGCCAGATCGCGATCGTGGAGGGCGTCGACAAGAGCCCCGAGGAGGTCCAGCCGGCCGTCCTCGAAGGCCCCTTCGACGTCAAGGAGCTCCTCCACCTCGACGAGGCCCTGTCCGTGGCCGAGCGCGACGGCGGCGGCCTGCACTACAGCGTCTACGTCGGCCCGCTGCACGACCCGGTGCGGGGCGCGGCCGAGGCCCTGCACGAGCGGCTCGCCGAGCCGGACCGCTCGGTCCTTGTGGCCGTCTCGCCCGAGCAGCGGCAGCTGGAGATCGTCACCGGCAAGCTCGCCCAGGAGAAGATCCCGGACCGCTCCGCGGCCCTCGTCGTCTTCTCCATGGAGGCCGCCTTCGGGGCCGGGCAGCTGGCCGGCGGCATCATCACCGGCCTGCGGATGCTCGCCGAGGCCGCCCAGAGCAACACCCACTGAACGACGCCGAAGCGGCGGCCGGGTCTCCCGGCCGCCGCTTCCGCGTTCTCAGCTCTTGTTCGCGCTCGGGAACCGGCGCTCGATCAGGTCGTCGGCGTCGGTGAGCTCGAGCTTCCCGATGAACTCGACCCACGACAGCGAGTCGGCCACCGTCTCGCGGATCGACAGGATCGTCGTGCCCGGGATGCGCATCGTCAGCGTCGCCGGGGTCCCGATCCGCTGCTGCGCCAGGACCGCCTCGGTCGGCTGCCCGTTGAGGCCCTTCGACAGCTCGAACACCGCCGACCGGTTCTCCTCGGCCTTCGGCACCCATTCCATGTCGCGCTTGAGCATCAGGGCCGCGCCGATCTGCTTGCCGTCCGACTCGCCGTTGTAGGTGAGCACGATCCGGTTCGCGTCGCCCCGGGCGCTCGAGAGGCTCCAGGCCGCGTCCGCCACGTCCACCAGCTGCCCCTGGAACCGCCGCACCGACGACCGCACCTGCCTGGTCCGGCGCCGGTCGGCGATCGGCTTCGCGATGATCCGGAAGACCACCACCAGCACGATCAGCACCAGCAGGCCGATCCCGGCCGCGGCCAGCTCGTGCAGTCCCGCCTCGAGGCTCCAGATCATCGACATGGGCACGAGCACGCCCGACGCCAGGCCCAGCAGCGGCTTGAGCCAGAACGGCCCCGACCCGCCGGGCAGGCGTAGTGGTGCCATCAGGCCGACCACGGCCGCCACCACTAGCGCGATGCCGGTCAGCTCCGGGGCGGGCACGTCGTACCGGCCCAGCCAGGCGACCGCCCACCATCCCAGGAACACCGATCCGATGGCCACCGTGGGGATGAGCAGCACCACGGCGAACAGCAGCTGCTGCGGCTGCGGCCGGGTGCGCGAGGCGAGGACGGGCCCGAGCAGGAGGAGGGGCAGGACCACGCCGAACAGCGCGACCAGGGTGGCACTGAGGACTGCCACCGGCAAAAGCGCGGACAAGACTGCTCTCTCCATTCACCATGAGCCGCCATTGCGACGCGCGGCGGACACGGCGAGCTTATCAACGGCGTGAAAAGCACTCGGGGCTCCGTGCGCCTCCGGCGAGGCCCACGGAGCCCCGGACGGGCTCGGCGGTCCGCGATTAAGCGGACGCGTCCAGCTGCTGGCCCTTCAGGGCCCGGGCCAGGTCCGACCGGCCCTCGGCGACACCGCGCTTGATCGGCGCGGGCCGCTCCTCGGACAGCCACACGTCCAGCACCTCGAGCGTCTCGGCCTCGATGAGGTTCGACGGGAACGCCATCTTCGAGAACTCGACGGCCTGCTGGGCCCCCAGCTTCTCCCACAGCTCCGGCACCGCGTCCAGGTACGGGCGCAGGTACGGGCGCACCAGCTCGGCCTGGTCGAGCGGGCTGAAGCCCAGCATCGAGGACCGGCGGACCCAGTTCTCCGAGGCCGGGTCCACGATCCGCTCCCAGGCGCGCTGCTTGGCCTCCGCCGTCGGCACCACCGCGCGGGCGATGATCGCCAGGCGCTGGCCGTCGGCGGTCGAGTCGCGGTCGAGCTCGGCGTCGATCGTGTCCTCGCCGACCGCACCCGAGGCGACCAGGCCCGTGAGCAGGGCCCACCGCAGGTCGGCGTCGACCGCCAGGCCCTCGGGGACGTCGTTCCCCTCGAGCCAGCCCGCGACGCGGGCCAGGTCGGCCTCCGACCGGGACGCGGACGCGTAGGCCTTGGCCCAGGACCGCTGCGGGTCCGAGCCCGGCGCGGCGGCCTCCATGGCGGTGCTCGCGGCCCGCGCCCACCGCTCGCGCAGCTCGGCCCGGCGGGCCGGGTCGGCGTAGGCGAGCGCCCCGGCGACCTGGCGCTGGGCGACGGTGACGATGTTGATGTCGGTCTCGGTCGTCAGGCTCCGGCGGCCCAGCTCCACGAACTGGGACGCGGGCAGCTCGGCGTCGCGCAGCATGTCCCAGGCGGCGGCCCAGATGAGCGCGCGGGCGAGCGAGTCCTCCAGCGCCGAGGTGTGCTCCACGGCCGTGGCGAGGCTGCGCTCGTCCAGGCGCAGCTTCGCGTAGGTGAGGTCGTCGTCGTTGAGCAGCAGCAGGTCCGGCTGCTTCACACCGGCGAGCGCGTCGACCGCGGTGGCCTCGCCGGTGACGTCCACTTCGATCTGGTCGCGGCGCTTGAGGACCCCGTTCTCGAGGTCGTACAGGCCGATCGCGATCCGGTGCGTGCGGTGCGTCGGGTGCTCGGCCGGGACCTCCTGGAGCACCGTCACCGACGTGTAGTTCCCGTCGGCGTCGACCGCGACGTCGGGCCGCAGGGTCGAGACGCCCGCGGTGCGCAGCCACGTGTCGGCGAAGTCCTTGAGCGCCTTGCCGCTCGCGGCCTCCAGCTCCCCGAGCAGGTCGGAGAAGACCGCGTTGCCGAACTGGTGCTTCTGGAAGTAGGAGCGTAGGCCCGCCAGGAACGGGTCGATGCCCACATAGGCCACCAGCTGCTTGAGGATCGAGGCGCCCTTGGAGTAGGTGATGCCGTCGAAGTTGGCCTGGATCTCCTCGGTGTCGCCCGCGTCGGTGTAGACCGGGTGCGTGGTCGGCTGCTGGTCGGCGCCGTAGCCCCAGTTCTTGCGCGCCGACAGGAACGTCGTCCACGCCCCGTCGAAGCGGGTGGCCTCCACGTTCGCCCAGTGGCTCGCCCACTCCGCGAAGGACTCGTTGAGCCACAGGTCGTCCCACCAGCGCATGGTCACGAGGTCGCCGAACCACATGTGGGCCATCTCGTGGAGGATGACGTTCGCGCGCTGCTCCAGCTCGAAGTCGGTGACCTGGCTGCGGAACAGGAACGAGGCCTCGGCGATCGTGATGCAGCCGAAGTTCTCCATCGCGCCGAAGTTGTACTCGGGCGCGAACACCTGGTCGTACTTCGGCAGCGGGTAGCGCACCCCGAAGTGCTCGTGGAAGTGGTCGAAGCCCTGGCGGGTGACCTCGAAGACCCCTTCGGGGTCGAGGTACTCCTTCATGGACTCGCGGCAGTACAGGCCCAGGTCGATCCCGTCGTGGACCTCGTGGACGCCGTAGTACGGGCCCGCGCAGATCGCGGTGATGTACGGGCTCATCCGCACCGACTCGCCGAACAGCACGACCTTCGTGTCGATCGCGTCGATGACGGTCTCGGACTCGGCCGGCATGTTCGAGATCACGGTCCAGTGCTTCGGCGTGCGCACCTGGAACGTGAAGGCGGCCTTGAGGTCCGGCTGGTCGAAGCAGGCGTACACGCGCTGGGCGTCGGCGACCTCGAACTGCGAGTACAGGTAGGTCTGCTTGTCGACCGGGTCGACCATGCGGTGCAGGCCCTGGCCGTCGGTGGAGTACGAGCAGATCGCGTTGACGACCAGCTCGTTCTCGGCGGCGAGGTTCGCGAGCCGCAGCCCGGCCCTCGGGTCGAAGGCCGTGAGGTCGACCGGCTCGCCGTTGAGGTAGGCGTCCTCGATGCGCTCGGCGGCGATCTCGATGAAGGTCTCCGCACCGGGCTCGGTGGCGGAGAACTTGACGGCGGTGCGCGAGCCGAAGGTGTCTCCCCGCTCGTGCCCGGTCAGGTCGAGTTCCACGGTGTACGACTCGACGTGGAGCAGCTCGGCGCGCCGCCGTGCCTCGTCGCGGGTGAGAATGTGGGTTGCCGCCACTATGCCTCCAGTCTCCAGGGTTCGGATATGAAAGAAGTGTGTCACATCCTAGGAGTTCACTCGGCGGCCACGGCGACGGCGAACGGAGTCGATTACGCTCGTGGCGTGACTGCTGCACACCCGATCGACCAGGCCTGGCTCTCCACCGGGAACACTGGCGCGAAGAACTACGACGAGTTCCCCGACGAAACCGAGATCACCCGGATCGTCGAGGCCAATCCCGCGAGCATGCTGGGCGTCGAGATGCCCGCGCACACCCCCGAGGCGGTGGCCGCGGGCCTCACGTTCGAGCAGGCCCTCCCGGCCGCGGCCGAGCGGCTCGCGGCCCTCAAGGAGGCCGGGCGCTTCGCCGCGTTCGGCGACGTCGCCGTGGCCTACCGCATCTCCGGCGGCGAGGAGCCGGTCTTCTACGGCGTCTACTGCCTCGTCGACACCGCCGAGATCTCCTCCGCCGCGGACGAGCCCGGCAAGGTCATCCGCAACGAGGACGTCTTCATCGAGAAGGTCAAGCAGCGCAACGAACTCAACCAGCGCCTGCGCCACCTGCTCAGCCCCGTGCTGCTGCTCCAGTCCACGCGCGGCGACGAGCTGCACGCCGCGGTCGAGGCCGCCATCGCCGACGCGGGCGAGCCGGTCTCCTCCGACACCGACGAGTCCGGGCGCGCCCACGAGATCTGGGCGATCGGCGGCGAGGCGGGCGAGGCCCTGACCGCGCTGGCCGGGGACGGCGACCTCATCGTCGCCGACGGCAACCACCGCTCGCTCGCGGCGCAGGTCGGCGAGCTCGACCGCTTCCTCGCGGTCGTCACCACCCCCCGGTCCGTGGCGATCCGCCCCTACCACCGGCTCGTCAAGGGCCTGCCGGGCGCGGCCACCCAGCTGGTGGAGCAGATCGGCCAGATCGGCGCCACCGTGACCGAGGTCGACGGACCGCCCGAGACGCCCGCCGAGGGCGGCACCGTGGTCGTCTACGGCCGCGGCCGCACCTGGGAGATCGTCTTCGGCGACACCGAGGGCTCCGTGGTGGACCGGCTCGACCACACCCGCGTCGAGCAGGAGGTCTTCGACGGGCTCCTCGGCTGGGACGCGGGGGACAAGCGCATCACCTACGTCGGCGGCGACTACCCGGCGTCCTGGCTCGCCGAGCAGGTCGACGCGGGCAGGGCCGACCTGGCGGTCCTCATCGCCCCGGTCACCGTCCCCGACTTCATCGACGTGAACCTCCAGCGGCTCAAGATGCCCCGCAAGTCCACCTGGTTCGTGCCCAAGGCGCGGGCCGGCCTCGCCATCGCCGAGCTCCCGAAGGGCTAGGGTCTGTCATCGTGCGCATTTATCTCGGTTCCGACCACGCCGGCCTCGAACTCAAGGACCACCTGGTGAAGCACCTGACCGGTCGCGGCTTCGAGGTCGTGGACGTGGGCCCCCACCGGTACGACGCCGAAGACGACTACCCGCCGTTCTGCCTGCACGCCGCCTCGCGCGTCGTCGCCGACCCGGGCAGCCTCGGCATCGTCGTCGGCGGCTCGGGCAACGGCGAGCAGATCGCCGCCAACAAGGTCCCCGGCTGCCGCGCGGCCCTGGCCTGGAGCGTGGAGACCGCCCGGCTCGGCCGCCAGCACAACGACGCGAACGTGGTCGCCATCGGCGGGCGGATGCACTCGCTGGAGGAGGCGACGGCCTTCGCCGACGCGTTCGTGGACGAGGACTTCTCGGGGGCCGAGCGCCACCAGCGCCGCATCGACATGCTGACCGCGTGGGAGTCCACTCACGAGCTCCCCGACCTCCCTTAGGGGCGTACGACACGACGCGGGGCCCGGGCAGCGCCCGGGCCTTCGCCGTACCACGACACCGAGCGAAAAACAGGAGAATTCGGAACTCGACGTATGGAGTTATTGGACAGGCGTTGGTAGCGTCAATACATGTCTAAGGGTCTTCGCGTTCTCCTCCAGGTCTTCCAGGCGATCGGCCTGCTGGGGACCTTGCTGTTCCTGGCGTCCTCGCTGCTGTGGTACATCGCCGACTTCGATCTGACCGGCCTCGCCGAGGACTCGGCCCCGGTCGAGCTGTGGGCCATCGGCTTCGGCGTCCTCACCCTCACCCTCTCTCCCGCGCTGTGGTCGCTGGCCCGCACCGGCGGCCAGGTCGCCGCGCCGCAGCCGGCCGGCGGCTTCGACCGCGCGGCGCCCGCCGTCCCGGCCCAGCAGGCCCCGCCCGGCAGCGTCTTCGAGCCGATGAGCGCCGGCCAGGCCCCCGCCCCGCCCGCCAGCTCCTACGGCCAGCCCTCCGCCCCCGGCGGCATCACCCCCGCCTCCTCCCCGCAGGCCGGCAGCCCCTGGGGCTCGGGCCGCTGACCCGGCCCGCGGCCGGTTGCCCGCTGAGACGCTGCGAACAGCACCGGCTCCGGGGGCCACGAGCGGTGGATTTCAGGCGTTAGGCTATGGGCTCGGACCTATTCGCGAAGGACCACTCATGTCGAACGCCACCGTTGACCTCGTCTGCGGCCCGGCCGATCCCCTCCCCGGGTCAGAGCAGAGCTACCGGCTGACCGGTCTGCTCGGCTCGGGCGGGCAGGCCGACGTGTACCAGGCCGTTCGCGTCTCGGCGGGGATCTCCTCCGCGCCCCTCAGCGTCAAAGTCCTCCGGATCAACCCCCACGACACCCGCGAGCACCAGTTCCGCTCCTGGGACAAGGGCGACGCGGTCCTCATGGACCTCCACGGGCGCGACGTGGGCGCGATCTGCCGCCGCATCGACGCCTTCTACGGCCGCCTGCCGCACCCGCCGGGCCAGTCCCCGCAGGGCGACCCCGTCCCGTTCCAGGTCCTGGAGTACCTGCCCGGGCACGACCTGCGCCAGCTGCTCCAGCGGCGCGTCGCCCGCGTGGACGCGGCCCGCACGCTCCGCTCGGTCGCCGAGGTCATGGCCGCGATGCACCACCCGCCCGTCGGCGCGCACCCGGTGCTCCACATGGACCTCAAGCCCGCGAACGTGATCATCGGCCCCGACGGCTCCGCGAAGGTCATCGACTTCACCGGCGCGCGCTACTACACCCCCGCCCACCTGACCACCATCGCCTACACCCGCGAGACGGCCGGGCCCGAGGCGCACCAGGGGAACGTGGGCCCCGCCTACGACGTGCACGGCTTCGGCTCGATCGCGTTCTACATGGTCACCGGCGCGAGCGCCCGCACCGACTCGCCCGGCCACGAGCAGTCGGTGCCGTGGGCGCGGCTGCGCCGCCACCCGGTCCTGGAGGCCAACCCGCGCCTGCGCGAGCTGCTCACCGCGCCGCTGGACGACGACCCGAACAACCGGCCCCGCACCGACGAGCTGCCGCGGTGGATCGCCGACCTGTGCAACGTCGTGTCGCACGCGAACGTGCCCGACCTCGGCGTGGACTGGGGCGTCCGCCGCCCGGCGAACGCCTCGCCCGCGGACGACGCCACCCGCCGCCTCGGCCACCCCCCGAACGACGCGACCCGCCGCCTCGACCAGCAGGCCGCCTCGCCCGGGGCGCCGCCGACCGTGGTCGCCTCGCCGCAGTCGATGCCCCCCGTGGGCGGCACCCGCGTCATGGAGGCCGGCTCGCCTCCGACCAAGGTCGCGCAGGACCCGCCGATCGCCGGCCGCGTCCGCGTCCCCGACCAGGGCTCGTTCACGCCCGGCCGCTCGGCCGGCCCGGCCGCGAAGCCGGCCGACCCCCGCGACCTGCCGCGCCTGCGCCTGGACGGGGACCCCAAGGAGCCCTCCGAGCGGGAGATCGAGAAGGCCGACCGGGCCCCGCTGCTCGGCCCGCCCGGATCGCTCGCGAAGGGCTTCGAGCTGTCGGTCATCGGCGGCCTGTTCTCGCTCATCATGTGGCTGCTCTCGACGGTCACGAACGGCATGGACAACCTCGGCTCCCAGGTCGTCAGCTACCTGGTCGTGCTCGGCGTCGCCGTCGGCGTGTTCTTCCTGCTGCGCGTCGCCGGGGGCATCCTGTGGGGCCGCTGGCTGCACGCCCGGCGCAAGTCGTCCCGGCTCGCGCACCTGGGCGCGGGGGTCTTCCTGTTCATGGTCGGGATGAGCTACCTCAACCAGCTCGACTGGAACTGGCTCCAGATCGACTTCAGCTGGCTCGACGGGATCACCGACCTGTTCGGACGGTGACCCCGGGCCGCGTTGCGTTTCCGCCGCATTTCCGCCACTTCTCAGAGAAGTTCGAGCATTCCTCCAGCGCTTCGCGAGTGTTCGGCCCTACGCTTGCCGGTAACGATCGCCGCGGCCTTCTTGCCTGATTTTCCAGAGGCCGCGGTGCAACCAAGTCGGGCGGACGGCGCGTCTAGGTGACGACAGATCCCCCTGGAAACCGGAAAGGCATTGCGATGACCGCATTGACAACGGTCGGTGCCGCAGCTCTCACCCCTGAGCAGCGCGAATCCTTCGATCGCGACGGGTACCTCATGATCCGAGGCGCGCTCGACGCCGAGGAGCTCCAGCGCTGCTCCGACGCGCTGGACCGCGTGTACGAGGTCGAGAAGGAGGCGGGCAGGCTCAGCCCCGAGGGGGCCATGCACCGCCTCGACGCCGTGACCTCCTGCCCGGAGCTGGCGTTCCTGCTCAACCACCCCAGGACCTTCCACTACGTGTGGTCGATCCTCGGCTGGAACTTCCACGTCTACCACTCCCACGTGGACAAGCACCCGCCGATCGAGGGCAAGCGCCCCTTCCGCTTCGAGTGGCACCAGGACGGCGGCCGGCAGAACCGCGAGACCGAGACCGAACCGCGCCCGCGCCTGTCGGTGAAGCTCGCGTACTTCTTCACCGACCTCGCCGAGGAGGGCCGGGGCAACACCAAGATCATCCCCGGCTCCCACAAGTGGAACCGGATCGACGGCCCGCCGCGCCGCGACATGGAGTGGCCCGACCCCGAGGGCGCCATCGAGGTCACCGGCAACGCCGGGGACGTCATGTTCTTCGACCGCCGCATCTGGCACGCCCGGTCCGACAACTACTCGGACCTGACGCGCAAGGTCGCCTTCTTCGGGTTCACGCCGCGCTGGATCCGCGCCCGCGACCTCGTCGAGGACCTGCCGAACCAGGCGTGGTGGAACGACCTCGACCCGGTCCAGCAGCAGATGCTCGGCGGGCACATGCCCACCGGCGACCACGGGTGGGGCCACTACCCGAAGGAGACGCCGCTGTACAACTGGCTGTCCGAGCGTGACCTCCTCGACCCGGACTACCCGCCGCTGCGCCCGTGACCGGTGCGGATGGCAGGCTGAGCGCATGAGCAACCACGCCGACCTCGCACGCGACATCTACCACCGCTCGCACCTGACCGGCGAGTTCCGGCTCAGGTCCGGCGTGGTCGCGAACGAGTACTTCGACAAGTACCTGTTCGAGTCCGACCCGGTCCTGCTGCGGCGCATCGCCGAGGCGCTCGCGCCGCTGGTGCCTGCGCACGGGGTGGACTCGCTGGCGGGCCTGGAGACCGGCGGCATCCCGATCGCGACCATGCTGTCGCAGCTGACGGGCCTGCCGACGCTGTTCGTGCGCAAGGAGGCCAAGACCTACGGCACCTGCCGCCTCGCCGAGGGCGGCGAGGTCGAGGGCCGGCGGCTGTTCATCGTGGAGGACGTGGTGACCTCGGGCGGCGCGATCCTGGACTCGGTGGCCGAGCTCCGCGACCGCGGCGCGGTCGTCGAGCGCGCCGTGTGCGTCATCGACCGCGAGTCGGGCGGGGCGAAGAACCTGGCCGACGCCGGGATCGAGCTCCAGGCGCTGTTCACGATGACCGAACTGAAGGCCGCCGGCGCGCAGTAGCCGCCAGGTGGGACGAACGGAAGGGGCGGACGCGAGCGCGTCCGCCCCTTCCGTCTTCCGCTAACGGGCCCAGAGCCAGATCTCGGAGCCCTTCGGGTGCTCGCTGCCCGCGTCCAGGGACTGGTCGAACACGGTCCCGGTGAACCAGATCTGCGCGGTCTTCACCGTGAAGCCGAGCCCCTCCAGCTCCTCCCTCGCCTCGTCGATGTCCATGCCGACCACGTCGGGGACCTCGACCGGCTCGGGGCCCTCGCTCACCACGAGGTCCACCTCGTCGCCCTCGCCCGCGGGCGAGTCGGCCCCGGGGGTCTGCTCGATCACCGACCCGGCGGGGATCGTGTCGCTGTAGCGGGGCTCCACCTCGCCGACCGCCAGGCCCTCGGCCTCGATCGCGTCCCGGGCCGCGTCCTCGCCCTCGCCCACGACGTCGGGCACGGTGAGCGGCGGGAACCCGTCGGAGACGATCAGGGTCACCGGCGTCCCGGCCTTCACCTCCTCGCCCGCGGCGGGCTCGGTCCCGACGACCTCGTTCGCCTCGTACTCGGTGCTGTAGTCGCGCCGGACGGTGATCTCGGCGTCGAACTTCGCGAGCTCGGCGCGGGCCTCGTCCTCGCTCAACCCGGCCACGTTCGGCACCTGGTACCGCTCGGGGCCCAGCGAGATCACCACGGTGATCGTCGCGCCCTGGCGGATGCGGTCGCCCACGCCGGGGTCCTGCGACACGACCTGCCCGATCGGCACGCTCTCGCTGTAGCCGTCCCGGAGTTCGACGTCGAAGCCCTCCTCCTCGGCGAACGCCGCCACGGTCTCCCGCGTCTGGTCGAGCAGCGACGGCGCCGAGGTGTAGCGGCCGACGCCGATCCACCACCCGGCCGCCGCCACCGAGACCAGCGCGGCCGCGATGGCGACCAGCGTGACGAGGGCCTTCCAGGACCGCTTCGCGTGCGGCGGGCCGACGACCATGGTCGTCTGGACCGAGCGGGTCGGCCGCGGCACCTGCCCGGCGGTGCCCGGCGCGGGCTCGACGTCGACCGCCTGGAGCCGGCGCAGGAACGCCCCGGCGTCCACCGGCCGCGCCCCCGGCCTGCGGGCCGCGGCCGCGGTCACCAGCTCCGCGAGGCCCTCGGACACGTCGGGGGCCTTCAGCCGCGGCGAGGGGACGTCCTCCTCGACGTGGCGGCGGGCCACCGCGCCCGCGTCGGGCCCGTCGAACGGGACCTCGCCGGTCAGCAGCTCGTAGAGCACGAGCGCGGAGGAGTAGACGTCGCTCGCGGCCTGGGCCGGCTTCCCGTTCACCAGCTCGGGCGCGACGTAGGCGGCGGTGGCGACGAGCGGGCCGGCGGTCTCGCGGTCGCCGTGGACGGCCTCGGCCAGGCCGAAGTCGACCACCTTGACCCGGTCGCCCCGGCCGCCGTTCTTCAGCAGGATGTTCTCGGGCTTGATGTCGCGGTGCACCAGACCGGCGTCGTGGGCGGCCTGGAGCCCGTCGAGGAGCTGCGCGAACAGCTCCACGGCCTCCTCGATCCGCAGGCGCCGGCGCCGGTTGAGCAGGTCGCGCAGGGTCGTGCCGGGCACGTACTCCATGACCACGTACGGCATCCCCTCGTGGACGCCCTGGTCGAAGACCGCGACCACGTTCGGATGGGAGAGCCGCGCGATCGTCCGGGCCTCGTGCGCGAACGCCTTCAGGTCGAACCCGGCGACGGGCGCGGTGGTGATCATCTTCACCGCGACGGTGCGGTCGAGCCGCTCGTCGTGGGCCTCGTAGACGTCGGCCATGCCGCCCTGCGCGATCAGCCGCCGCAACCGGTAGCGCCCGTCGACGATCGCACCGGTAAGGCCCCCAGTCGTCGTTGTCAACCCGCACCTCCTACACCTGGACATCAGTGTAGGAGTTCGACCCCATCCCGTCAGGACTGCTGCGCCGAGAGTTGTCCCCGCTTACAGCACCTCGGCGCCGGGGAAGACCGGCTTGTCGGGCGCCACGACCCCGAGCCGCTTGGTCGCGCGGGTCAGCGCCACGTAGAGGTTCCGCAGGCCCGAGGCCGCGATGGCGTCCGGGTCGACGACGATCACGCTGTCGAACTCGAGCCCCTTGGCCTGCTTGACCGTCAGGACCGCCGCGGCGTCGATCCCCGCGAGCCCCGCGGCGCGCTCGGCGGTCGTCACCACCGCCACGCTCCCCTCGCCGACGGCCCGCCGCTCGGCCGCGACCAGCTCCTCGACGCGCTCGTCGAGGCCCTCCTGCGCGATCTCCAGCCACGGCCGGTGCCCCGACTCGCGCACCGGGCGCGGCCGGGCCGCCTCGACCCCGATCGCGTCGAGCACCCGCGTCGCCACGTCCATGACCTCCGCCGGGGTCCGGTACGAGACCGTCAGCTGCTCGGCCCGCCAGACCAGGTCGGTCGCGCCGAACACCTCGGCCCAGGTCGCGGGCGCGGTCGGCCCGGCGGCCTGCGCGAGGTCCCCGGCCACGGTGAACGACCGCGTCACGCACCGCCGCAGCAGCGCCCGCCACTCCATGGGGGACAGCTCCTGGGCCTCGTCCACGATCACGTGCCCGAAGATCCAGCGCCGGTCGGCTGCCGCGCGCTCGGCGACGGACACGAACGCCTCGTCGACCTGCCGCTCGCCGAGCCAGAACTCGTCGATCACGTCGCTGGCCTGGAGGATCTCCGACTCCTCGTCCTCGAAGTCGAACGAGGCCGACCCCTCCGTGATCGTCAAAACGTCCTGCGCGTACGCGATCTGCTCGGCCGTCAGCTCCCCGGACCGCGGGCGGGCCTCGGTCTCGCCCAGGTGCTCGGCGGCCTCGTCCAGCAGCGCCACGTCCGCCTCGCTCCAGCCGCCCGGCCCGCGGTGCAGCAGCGCGCGCTCCTCCCCGCGGAGCGCGGCCGCGGCCGAGGCGATGCGCTCGGGAGACGCGAACAGGTCCTCCAGGAGCTCCTGCGCCGTCAACTCCGGCCACAGCGCCTCGATCTGGCCGCGGATGACCGGGTCGCCGGCGATCTCGACGGCGAGCTGCGCCCGGTCCTCCAGGCCCAGGAGGTTCTCCTCGCCGAGCGGGTCCTCCCCGATGATGTCGGCGTACTGCGTCGCCAGGTCCGCGATGACCCGCTTGTGGAAGGTCTCGCGGGCCTCGTTGTGCGGCAGGCCGGTCTCGCGGGCCGCGTCTCGCGCCGCGGTGATCTTCTCGGGCCGCAGCCACAGCTCGTGGTGCTCGTACCCGACCGGGACCGGTTCGCGCGGCACGACCTGGCGGTCGGCGACGGCGCTGGCGACGACCCCGGCCATGACGGCGCGGCCCTTGAGGGCGGCGACCGCGTCGGTCTCGGGCCGGTCGGCGACCACGCCGGGGAACAGCTGCGCGGGCGTGCGCAGCAGGACGTCGGTCTCGGCCAGGCCCGGCAGGACCTCGGAGATGTAGCGCAGGAACTGCTTCCCGGGGCCGATGATGAGCACGCCGCGGCGCCCCAGCCGCTCGCGGTGCTCGTACAGCAGGTAGGCGGCGCGGTGGAGGGCGACGGCGGTCTTGCCGGTGCCCGGGGCGCCGTCGACGATCATGACGCCCTCCAGGGGCGCGCGGATGATCCGGTCCTGCTCGGCCTGGATGGTCGCGACGATGTCCTTCATGGCGCCGGTGCGCGCCGCGTCGAGCGCGGCCATCAGCGCGCCCTCGGAGCCGATCGAGGAGCCCGACCCGCCCGCGCTGTCGAGGTCGAGGACCTCGTCGTTGACCGAGCGCAGGCGCCGCCCCCGGGTGTGCAGGTGGCGGCGGCGGCGCACCCCGGCCGGGGAGGCGGCGGTCGCCAGGTAGAACCGGCGCCCGGCCTCCGAGCGCCAGTCCACGAGCAGCTGCCCGCCGCCCTCGGCGTGCAGGCCGATGCGGCCCAGGTACATCGGCTCCTCGCCGCCGGTGTAGTCGAGGCGCCCGAAGCACAGGCCCTCCTCGACGGCGTCGAGCTGGGCGATGCGGCGCCGGTACAGGTGCGCCTCGGCGTCGCGCTGCGAGCGCTCCTGGTCGTTCTCGACGTGCTTGCGGCGGGACTCGCCGAGCCGCTCGGCGGCCTCCTCGCGGAGGCGGTCGAGCCGGGCGTAGAGCCCGTCGAGGCGGGCCTGCTCGAACCGGACGGCCTGTTCGAGGGGTGGATCGATGGCAGCGGACACAGCTCTCCTCGCGTGCGGAGCGGATCAGTTGAAGGCGCGGACGGTGCGCGGTCGCGGCCACTGCCGATGGACGGCTCACGGATGCGCCGAGCGGTGCCGATCGCAGTGGAACTGATCAACCTTAGCGCCCGCCCGGCGGCCCCGTCCCGTTCCGAGCCCGAATCGCGTGTTGGTCACGCGCCCGTAACGATCATTTGACCTGCGCCACAGGCGCCATTAGGGTTGGCCCGAAATATGCCCACACGTGACTGGAGAACAAGACCCATGGCGAGAGAGAACTGGGGGTCGAGGGCCGGATTCATCCTCGCCGCCATCGGCTCGGCGGTCGGACTCGGCAACATCTGGCGCTTCCCCGGCGTCGCCTTCGAGAACGGCGGCGGCGCCTTCCTCGTGCCCTACCTCGTGGCCCTGACGACCGCGGGCATCCCGCTGCTCATCATGGAGTTCACGGTCGGGCGCCGCTACCGCGGCTCGGCCCCCGTCGCCTTCCGGCGGATGCACCGCAACGCCGAGGTCATCGGCTGGTGGCAGGTGGCCGTGTCGATCGTCATCGGCGTCTACTACGCCGCCATCATCGCCTGGGCCGGCTGGTACGGCTGGTTCTCGATCACCCAGCAGTGGGGGGAGGACCCGGGGGCGTTCCTCATGGGCGACTTCCTCCAGAACAGCGGGGGCTTCGACGCCTTCACCACCTGGCTGCCGGGGATCGGCATCGCCATGCTCCTGGTGTGGGCCTTCGCGCTCCTGGTCATCGGCGCGGGCGTCAAGAAGGGCATCGAGTCCACCAGCAAGGTCTTCATCCCGCTGCTGCTGGTCATGTTCGGCGTCCTGGTGGTCCAGGCGCTGACCCTCGACGGCGCGACGGACGGGCTGAACGCCTTCTTCACCCCCGACTGGGAGGCCGTCCGCGAACCGGGCGTCTGGCTCGCCGCCTACGGCCAGATCTTCTTCTCCCTGTCGGTGGGCTTCGGCATCATGGTCACCTACGCCTCCTACCTCAAGCGCAAGTCCGACATCACCACGTCGGCCTTCACCGTCGGGTTCGCGAACTCCTCGTTCGAGATCCTCGCGGGCATCGGCGTCTTCGCGGCCCTCGGCTTCATCGCCTTCGAGTCCGGCGTGCCCATCGCCGAGCAGTCGCACTCGGGCGTGGGCCTCGCCTTCATCGCGTTCCCGACCATCATCAACACCCTGCCCTACCTGGCCGGGCTGTTCGGGGTCCTCTTCTTCGCCTCGCTCGTGGTGGCCGGGTGGACCTCGATGGTGAGCATCGTGCAGGTCCCGGTGGCGGCCATGGAGGACCGCTTCGGCTGGAGCCGCCTGAAGGCCACGCTCGTGGTCGGCGGCGCGATGGCCGTCGTCTCGCTCCTGCTGCTGCCGACCGCCAGCGGCCTGATGTTCCTCGACGTCACCGACTACTTCATCAACCAGTACGGCATCGCCGTCGCCGCCCCGGTGAGCATCATCGTGGTCGTGTGGGCGCTGTGGCGCTGGAAGGAGCTGCGCGACGACGCGAACGCGACCTCCACGTTCAAGGTCGGCCCGATCTGGTTCGTGTGCCTCGGCGTGATCACGCCGGTCATGCTCGCGGGCATCCTGTACTTCAACATCCGCGACCTGCTCAGGGCCGAGCCGGGCCTCGAGGACTACAACCAGTACCAGGCCTTCGGCTGGTCGATCGCCATCGGCGCGCTGGCCTTCGGCGTCATCATGGCGCTGCTGCTGCGCCGCAAGGAGGTCCCTCCGGTCGAGACCGAAGAGGACGCGGAGATCCGAGAGGAGGCCGCCCGATGAGCGCGGCAGCGATCACCATGATGATCATCGCGATCGTCGTCATCGGCGGGGGACTGGTCGTCTCCGCGTCGGTGCTGATGGCCCACCCCGACGAGCCCGAGGACGACTGAGCGGGGACGACCGAGTCCGACGCCTTCACCCATGGCCGCACACGATCCGTGTGCGGCCATGGTCGTTCTGTGTGGGAACACCGCGCTTCGGCGGATTCGTTCGCTTTTCTCGGCCGCGCCCCCTTGTGCCGTCCGACACTAACTGTTAGGTTCCTTTCTAATTCCATGTTGCATCGATCACCCTCGATGCTTTGGAATCTGCTGACCCATCTGCCGACAGGAGCCGACGATGCGCCGAACGCGCAAGATCATCCTCTCCATCGCCGGAGCCGGGACCCTCGCGGTCTCGGCCTCCATGGCGGCCCTGGCCTGGGGCCACGGCTACACCTCCGACCCGCCGAGCCGCTCGGCGCTGTGCGCCAGCGGCGAAGTCGCCGACTGCGGCGCCATCTCCTACGAACCCCAGAGCGTCGAGGGCCCCAAGGGCTTCCCCGCCGCGGGCCCCGCCGACGGCGACATCTGCTCCGCGGGCCACGACGCCTTCGCCGAACTCGACGACCCGCGCGGCGGCAACTGGCCCGCCACCCCGGTCGACGCCGGGGCCGAGACGTTCACCTGGACGATGACCGTCGCCCACTCCACCGCCACGTTCGACTACTACATCACCAACGACAGCTACGACCCGACACGGCCGCTCACCCGCGGCATGCTCGACCTCCAGCCGTTCGCCTCCTTCGAGATGGGCGGCGCGCAGCCCGACCACGTGATGAGCCACGACGTGACGCTGCCCGACCGCAGCGGGCGGCAGCTGATCCTCAGCGTCTGGAACATCGCCGACACCGCCAACGCCTTCTACTCGTGCATCGACGTCGACTTCGGCGGCGGCGGCAACGGGACCCCGACCGACCCGCCGACGACGGACGAGCCGGGCGACGGCACCGGCTGCGCCGCGGGCGCATGGAACGCCGCCGACGTGTACACCGCCGGCGACGAGGTGACCCACGACGGGACCGCCTACACCGCGGGCTGGTGGACCACCGGCGAGGAACCGGGCACCACCGGCGAATGGGGGGTCTGGAAGCAGACCGCGACCTGTTAGGGCCTCTTTAAGAACCCCGAACGGTCGCTATCCGGCCCATTGGCCCGCTCGCTGCGTTGTCGGCCCTCCAGATACAACACCGGTATCTGGAGGGCCTTCCGCCTTGCGAGCGAACCAATGGGCTTGGATATCGCCTCGCCCGGAGTGCTTAAACAGGCCCTAGCC
>NZ_JAJLQZ010000011.1 GCF_020991375.1 Glycomyces amatae
GGGGGGGGGGGGGGGGGGGGGGGGGGGGGGGGGGGGGGGGGGGGGGGGGGGGGGGGGGGGGCGCCCCCCCCCCCCCCCCGCGCGCCGCTACAGCAGGTCGTTCGCGCAGCGCACGGCGGCGGCGAGCGCGTCGGGGTCGGTCCCGGCGGGGGCCTCGACGCGGATCGCGGCCGTCTGCCCGGCGCGCAGGGTGATCATGCCCCGGTCGGCGCGGGCGCGGGGGGACACGGTGTCCGCGTGGCAGAAGACGTCCCTGGCGAGGGAGGTCGCGGTCACGCGCAGCTCCACTGTGGTTCCCAACGACGTGCCTCCTGACGACGTGCTTCCCGACGACATGGTTCCTGACGACATGGTTCCCGACGGCGCGCCGTCGACGGCGGCGGCCTCGACGCGCAGAGGGCTCGGGTCGAGCCGCTGGTCGACGAGTTCGGCGCCGTACCGGAAGGCGGGCGCGAAGACCCCGTCGTCGGCGACGGCCACGATGGACTCCGCGGCCGGGTCGCCGAACTCGGCGACCTCGGCGGGGACGGCCACGGCGGCGGCGTCGCGCGCGGGCACCCGCACCTCGACGCGGGCCTTGGCGAGCTCGGTCCCGTCGAAGGCCTCGCGGACGACGGTGAAGGCCCCCTCGTAGTCCTCGCCGGTGTCGTTGACCAGGACGAGCGCGAGCATGTCCGGTTCGGGGGGCAGGCCCTCCCAGGCGTTCGCGCGGGCGGCCTCGGAGGCTCGCGGCTGGAGCGTCGCCAGCCGCGGGGCGTACATGTCGCGCAGGGCGTGCCACAGCGGTTTGCGGTGCTCGGCGAAGTCGACCGCGGCCCAGGAGACCACGGGCCAGTTGTCGTTGAGCTGCCACAGGATCGTGCCGGTGTTGTGGGGCGTGAGCGAGCGGAAGTGCTCGACGCCGAAGCGGATCGCGTGCGCCTGGTTGAGCTGCGTCGTCCAGTGCCAGTCCCGGATGGACTCCGGGTCGGGCAGGTGGCCCTGCCAGCCGCGCTGGAGCTTGGCGTTGCCCTGGTTGGCCTTCTGGTGCACCAGCATCTCGTGCCCGAAGGGGTCCATCGGCTCGTCGTGGACGACCGCGTCGAGGGTCGACCACGCGGGCGGGGCCTGGAACCCGAACTCGGAGACGAACCGCGGCCGGTAGTCGGCGTAGACCCGGTAGTCGACGCGGTTCCACACGTCCCAGACGTGCATCGTGCCGTAGCGCTCGTCGTTGGGGTGCCGGTAGTCGCCGAACGAGTAGGGGCTCGCGGGCGAGTACGGGCGGGTCGGGTCCAGTTCGGACAGGATCTCGGGGATGAGGCCGTTGTAGTAGGCGTCGCCCCAGCCGCGGCCCTCGAGGCGGTGCGCCCAGGACCAGTCGACCGAGCCCCAGGTGTTCTCGTTGTTGCCGTTCCACAGGATCAGGGAGGGGTGCGGGCTCAGGCGGGTCGCGTTCTCGCGGACCTCGGCCTCGATCTCGGACCGCAGCGGGTCGTCCTCGCTGTAGGCGGCGCAGGCGAACAGGAAGTCCTGCCACATGAGCAGGCCGTGCTCGTCGGCGAGGTCGTAGAGGTCGTCGGACTCGTAGATCCCGCCGCCCCACACGCGCAGGAGGTTGACGTTCGCCTCGAGGGCGTCGGCCACGCGCCGGGCGTACCGGTCGCGGTCGATCTCGGTGAGGAACGCGTGGTCGGGGATCCAGTTGGCGCCGCGCACCAGGACGCGCTCGCCGTTGACGCGGATGTCGAAGGGCGCTCCGGCGGCGTCGGGGGCGGTGTCGAGCTCGACCGTGCGGAAGCCGACCCGGCCGCGCCAGTGCGCCTGGTCCGCTTCGATGCTCACGTCGTACAGGGGCTGGTCGCCGTGGCCGACCGGCCACCAGCGGCGCACGTCGGGCACGTCGACGACCACGGTGGCCGAGTCCGAGCCGGAGGGGACGGTGGCGGCGGTCTCCAGCGGGCGGCCGTCGGGGCCGGCGACGACGACGAGGACCTCCACGTCGCCGTCGTCGCAGGCGCGCTCGATGTCCAGGTGGACGGTGAGGACGCCGTCGTGGCCGCCCTCGGCGTTCGCGGCCACGTCCACCAGGGGCCGGACGGCCGCGATGCGGGCGCCGGACCAGGAGTCGAGGCCGATGGGCTTCCAGATCCCGGCGCCCGCGACGTCGACGCCCCAGTCCCAGCCGAAGGAGCAGGCCATCTTGCGCAGCTGGTTGTAGGCGTGGTGGTTGGTGTGCGGCAGCGCGCCGTCGCGCTCGGCCCGGGCCGCGGCCTCGGGCACGGGGGCGGCGAAGGTCACGGCGAGGGTGTTCTCCCCCTCCCGCAGGTGCTCGCGGACGTCCCAGCGGTAGGAGCGGTGCATGTTCTCGGTGCGGCCGACCTCGACGCCGTTGAGCTCCACGACGGCGACGGTGTCGAGGCCGAGGGCGACCAGGTCGTGGCGGTCCTCGCCGCCGGTCCACTCGAAGGCGGTCGCGAACCGCCAGGCGGTGTCGCCGATCCACTGCTGCGCGGCCTCGTTGTCGCCGTCGAACGGCTCGGCGATCAGCCCGGCGCGGCGCAGGTCCAGGTGGGCCTCGCCCGGCACGGCGGCCGGGACGCCGGCGGCCAGCGCCGCCGGGTCGACGGGGGCCCCTGCGGGGAGTGCGGCGGCGGTCAGGGTCCAGCCCTCGTGGAGCGGGCGGAACGTCGGGGGAAGGTGGCTCATGCGGATCCTCTGGGTCGTGGGTGTGCGGCCTGGCGGGAGTATGGCGCTCCCGTGCGGAGGGGCGGTTCGGCGGGTCGGGGGCGCCCGCCCGCCGGGGTCGTCCGGCGGGCTCCGGCGCCCGGTCACGCGGCGGCGGGGACGCCCGCTTCGCGCCACTCGCCGGCGAAGTGGTCGTAGCAGGCGCTGTTGTCGATCGCGTCCCGGTCGAGCGGCTCGGACGCGGTCACGCGCCCCAGCCGCTCGGGGTCGGGCGCGGCGGCCGCCAGCAGCTTCGTGTAGTCGTGGTGCGGGTCGAGGATGACCGCGTCGGCGGGTCCGCGCTCGACCACGCGGCCCCGGTAGAGGACGGTGACCTCGTCGGAGAAGTGCCGCGCGGTCGCGAGGTCGTGGGTGATGTACAGGACCGCGAGGTCGTCCTCGCGCTGGAGGCGACCCAGGAGGTTGAGCACGCCGAGGCGGATCGAGACGTCCAGCATGGACACCGGCTCGTCGGCGATGAGGACCTTGGCGCCCGGGGCCAGCGCGCGGGCGATCGCCACGCGCTGGCGCTGCCCGCCCGACAGCTCGTGGGGGCGCCGCGGCGCGATGCTCGCGGCCGGGGTCAGGTTGACGCGCTCGAGCATCTCGAGCACGCGCCCGCGGGTCTCGTCCTTGGTCGAGGTGCGCCGGTGGATGCGCAGCGGGCGGGCGATGTGGTGCTCGATGGAGTGGAACGGGTTGAGCGAGGCGAACGGGTCCTGGAAGACCATCTGGACCTCGCGGCGGTAGGCCGGCCCGCCCACGGCGGTGCCGTCCTCGCGCCGGACCTCGACGGTCCCGGAGGTGGGGCGCTCCATGCGGGTGAGGATCTTCGCGATCGTGGACTTGCCCGAGCCGGACTCGCCGACGAGGGCGACGGTGCGGCCCGGGGTCAGCTCGAGGCTGACGTGGTCGACCGCCCGCAGCCGGGTGCGCTTGAGGCCGTTGCGGATCGTGTAGTCCTTCACCAGGTCGGTGACGTGCGCGCTGGTCATGCTCGCTCCTCGGTCGGGTCGCTCTCGGAGGCCGCGGCCCCGTCGGTGCCGGTCTCGCCGGTGCCGGTCTCGCCTGCGTCGGTCTCATCGATGCCGGTGCGGATGAAGGCCCCGCGCTCGCCCGACAGGCTCGGGAAGGAGCCCAGGAGCTTGCGCGTGTACGGGTGGGCCGCCTGCCGGTAGAGCCGCTCGGCGGTGTCGAGCTCGACGATCTCGCCTTCGAGCATGACGGCGATGCGGTCCGAGATCTCCAGGAGCAGCGGCAGGTCGTGGGTGATGAACACGACCGCGAAGTCGAGCTCGTCCCGCAGGCGCACGATCTCGCGGAGGATGTCGCGCTGGACGACCACGTCGAGCGCGGTGGTCGGCTCGTCCATGATCATGATCTGCGGTTCCAGGAGCATGGCCATGGCGATCATGACGCGCTGGCGCATCCCGCCCGACAGCTGGTGCGGGTAGGAGCCCAGGCGCCCCGGGTCGACGCCCACGCGGCGCAGCACGTCCTCGGAGCGGTCCCGGATCTCCTTGCGGGACATGCGGGGCCGGTGGGCGCGGAGCGTGTCGGCCAGTTGCGCGCGGATCGTGGCGACCGGGTTGAGCGCGTTCATCGCGCCCTGGAACACCATCGAGAGGCGGTCCCAGCGGAAGGCGCGCAGCGCGGCGTCCTCCAGGGCGAGGACGTCGACGTCCTCGCCGCTCTTGTCGTGGAAGGTGATACGGCCCGAGGCGATGCGCGCGGGCGGGCGGTGCAGGCGGTTGACCGCGTACGCGAGGGTGGTCTTGCCGCAGCCGGACTCGCCGGCGAGGCCGAGGATCTCGCCGCGGTGGAGGGTGAGGTCCGCGCCGCGCACGGCGGTCACGGGCTCGTCCACCTCGTACACGACGGTGAGGTCCTCGACGGTGAGCACCGGGGCGGCGTCGGGGGCGGTCGTCATCGGTCGGACTCCTTCGCGGCGGTGGTGCGGCGCGAGGCGCCGCGCGCGAGCTCGCGTTCGAGGCGGGCGGCGCGGCGGGCGCGCCTGCGGTGCTGGCGCAGGTTCTTGAGCTTGGGGTTGATGACCTCGTCGATCGAGAAGTTGACGAGGGACAGGCCCATGCCGAACAGGGCGATCGTCAGGCCCGGGGGCACGAACCACCACCAGGCGCCGAGCGAGAGCGCGAAGCCGTTCTGGGCGTAGAAGAGCATGGTGCCCAGGGTCGCGGAGTTGGAGGCGCCCAGGCCGATGTAGGAGAGCCCGGCCTCGCCGAGGATCGCGGCGATGACGGCGAACACGAACTGGGAGGCGATCACCGGCAGCAGGTTCGGCAGGATCTCGACGACGATGACCCGCCAGGGCCGCTCGCCGCTCACCTGGGAGGCGGCCACGTAGTCGCGCTGGCGCACCGAGAGGGTCTGGGCGTGCAGGACGCGGGCCGAGGCGGCCCAGCCGGTGACGGCCAGGACCACGGCGATCGTCCACAGTCCGCGGCTCTCGCGGGGCACGAACCCGGAGATGACGATGACCAGCGGCAGGCCCGGGATCACCAGGAACACGTTGGTGAACAGGGAGAAGGCGTCGTCGAGGAAGCGGCCGCGGTAGGCGCCGTAGATCCCGAAGAAGGCCGAGAGGATCGTGGCGAGGACGCCCACGAGCAGGCCGATCTGGAGCGAGCCGCGCGTCGCGTGGGCGAGCTGGGCCAGCACGTCCTGGCCGGTCTGGGTGGTGCCGAGCCAGAACTCGGCGGAGGGGCCGGTCAGGCCGATGTCGCGGATCTGCCGCGGGTCGCCCGTGAAGAGCGGCCCGAGGAGTCCGAACAGGGTGATGCCGCCGACGAGGACGAGGCCGACGGCCAGCCAGGGCGTCATGGTCGGCAGGAGGGAGCGCCAGCCGGAGCGGACGGGGGCCGCGTCGGGTCCGGTCTCCGCGGCGTCCGCGGGGGTCGCGGTGGCGGGTTCGATGTTCGTCATGGTCGCCTCTCTCCTCAGGCCCGGGCGCGGGTGCGCGGGTCGATCAGGCCGTAGAGCAGGTCGACCAGGAGGTTCGCGCCCAGCACGGCGAGGGTGATGAACAGGAACACGCCCTGCATCAGCGCGTAGTCGTTGTTGGTGACCGCGCCCAGCAGGCGCCCGCCGATGCCCGGGTAGGAGAACACCTGCTCGGTGATGACCGAGCCGGAGACGACGAAGCCGAGCGAGATGGCGAAGCCGGCGACCGAGGGCAGGACGGCGTTGCGGGAGGCGTAGGACCGCAGGATCTTCCGCGGCGACAGGCCCTTGGCCTCGGCGGTGAGGATGTAGTCCTCCGAGAGCGTGGAGACCATCATGTTGCGCATGCCCAGGAGCCAGCCGCCGATCGAGGCGAGCACGATCGTCAGCGCGGGCAGGAACCCGTACTGGATCGCCGAGGCGATGAACTCCCCGTTCCAGCCCGGGGTGAGCACGACGTCGTAGCCGCCCTGGAGCGGGAACCAGCCCAGGACGCGGGCCAGGAGGTACACCAGGATGAGGGCCAGCCAGAAGTAGGGGACGGCCGCCAGGAGCGTGGTGGAGGGGACGAGCGAGTCCAGCCACGTGCCGGGCTTCCAGCCCACGATCGCGCCGAGGAGCACCCCCAGGAGCGCGGCGATGACCGTGGCGACCCCGACCAGCACCACCGTCCACGGCAGCGACGTGAGGATCACGTCGGAGACCTTGGCCGGGTAGTAGCTGACCGAGGTCCCGAGGTCGCCTCTGGCGAGGTTCTTCAGGTAGTCCCAGTACTGGACCCACAGGGGGTCCGAGGTGTCGCCCCCGAGGAGGAGCGCGTACGCCTTGCGGGTCTCCGGCGTGACCGTGCCGCCGCGCTGCTGGAGCTTGGCCAGCAGGATGTCGACGGGGTCGCCCGGCAGCAGCCGCGGGATGGCGAAGTTCAGCGTCAGCGCGGCCCACAGGGCCACCGCGTAGAAGCTCAGTTTGCGCAGGAAATAGTTCACGGTCTCTCGACTCCTCCCCGGGGGCGGTATGCGCCCGCTAGCCCTTCGGTTCGAGCCGCTTGAAGATCTCGGCGGCGTCGTACGCCGACCAGATCGCCGGGAAGGCGTAGAGGTCCTCGTCGGAGGGCCAGCCGGTGTACTCGGCGGTGTTCCAGATGCTGGTGGTGCCGCCGGTCATGATCGGCACGTAGGGCATGTCCTCGACGATCTCGGTCTGGATGGCGTCGAAGTGGGACTGGCGGCCCGCGGCGTCGTCGAGGGGCATGGTCGCGAGCGCGGCGACGGCCTCGTCCACGGCGGGGTTCTCGTAGCGCGCGTAGTTGTTGCCCGCGCTCCCGCCGACCTCGGCGCCGGAGGAGGAGTCGTAGAAGTAGTTGTAGAGGTAGTACGGGTCGGGGGCCGGGCCCTGCCACAGGGAGTCGATGGCGAGCTGGAAGTTCCCCGAGCCCTTCTTCTCGGTCCACTCGTTCCAGGAGGACTGGGCGGCGGTCAGCTCGATGCCGGCGGCCTTAGCCTGGGAGGCCATGGTGTCGATGGCGGTGATGTAGTCGGTCCAGCCGGTGACGACCTCGACGGTGAGGGTGAGCTTCTCGCCGTCCTTGGCGTAGATCCCGTCGTCGCCCTTGGCCCAGCCGGCGGCCTCGAGGAGGTCCGCGGCGGTGTCGGGCTGGGCGGTGGTCGGCGCGATCGGCTCCTCGACGGCGGCGGAGACGTACTGGTCCTGGCTGGGGGTCAGGGTGAACGCCGGCGACATGTCGTTGGCGGTGTCCATGAACGCCAGCGAGTTCAGCTGCTCGCGGTCGATGGCGTAGTAGAGGGCGTGGCGGACCGCGGGGTCGGTCTGCGGGCCCTCGCAGCCGAGTTCGGCGCTGGAGCAGGTGGCGAGGACCATCTGGTTCTGCCACTGCGTGTATGCGTCGTAGTTCGGGAAGTTCCGGTTGGTGTTCTGGATGTCGGGGATGGGCCCGGTCTGCCAGTCGATGGTCCCGGCCGCGATGGCGTCGGCGCCGGCCTGGTTGCCCGAGAGCGAGAGGTAGCGGACCTCCTTGATCTCCGGCTCGCCGCCCCAGTACTCGGGGTTGGACTCGAGGGTGTAGGCCTGCGGCTTGAACTCCTTGAGGAGGTAGGCGCCGGTGCCGACGGGCTCCTCCATGACGTCCTCGACGGGGTTGACGTCCTTCCACAGGTGCTCGGGGACGATCGGGGTGTTGCCCATCAGGTCCGGGCCCTTGACGAACGTGGGCTCCTCGAACGTGAAGGTCAGGTGGGTGTCGTCCTGGGCCTCGACGGTCCCGTCGAAGCCGCTGGCGTTGATCGCGGGCTGCCCCTTGAGCATGTCGAAGGTGAAGACCACGTCGTCGGCGGTGAACGCCTCGCCGTCGCTCCACTCGACGCCGTCGCGGAGGACGACCGAGAGGACGGTGCCGTCCTCGTTCCACGCCTGCTCGGTCGCGAGCAGCGGCGCGGGCTCGGAGACCTCGGCCTTGTTGTAGAAGAACAGGGTCTCGTAGATGGTGCCGAGCGCGCCGATCTTCGTGGGAGAGAAGGGGTTGAAGTTGATCTGGTAGTCGCCTGCCTGTCCGGTGTAGACCACCAGGGCGTCGCCGGAGGAGGAGTCGGCCGAGCCGCCTGAGCAGGCGCTGAGGGCCAGGCCGAGGGCGGCCGCGCCCGCGAGGGCGGCCGCGGCGCGGGGCCGGGGTCCGTTCTTGGGTGACATCGTCGTCCTTTCGGGTCCGGGGCGCCTTCGCCTCGGAGCTGGAGGGGGTGCGCCCGCTCGGGCGCCCGGCCAATTATTAACCTGTTAAATTTAAGGTGTCAAGAATAAGATCCGATGAACTTTCGAAGGGGGCGCCATGCGCCGTCCGGGCGGGGTCCGCGCGAGCGCGGCCCGGCGCGTGCTCGACCTCCTGCGGGCCGAGGGCACCCTCAGCCGCGTCGAGCTCGCCGAGTTGACCGGGCTGACGGCCGCGACCATCACCAACACCGTGCGGCCGCTCATCGCCGACGGGCTCGTGCGCGAGAGCGGCCGCGACGAGCGGCCGGGCCGCGGCCAGCCGCGACGGCTCCTGCGGCTCGCCGCCGACGCCTGGCACGCCGTGGGCATCCAGGTCGACCGCACCACCACCACGATCGTCGTGCTCGACTTCGCCGGGGTCCGGGTCGCCGGCGCGAGCCTCCCCGGCACGGGCGGGCGCGGTCCCGAGGAGACGGTGCGGGCGCTCGCCGCGCACGTCGACGCGCTGCTCGACCGCGCGGGCGTGCCGCGCGAGCGCGTCCTGGGCGCGGCGCTGGCGACCCACGGGCCGCAGGACCTGGAGCGGGGGATGCTGCTGACCGCCCAGCCCGGCCCGGCGTGGCTCGAGTACCCGCTCACCGCGGCGCTCGCCGAGCGGCTCGGCGTCCCGGTGCTGCTGGAGAACGACGCGAGCGCCGCGGCGTTCGGCGAGTTCTGGGCCGGCTCCCCGCCGACGGACACGTTCGGCCTGATCTACATGGCCTCCGGCATCGGCGGCGGCGTGATCGTCGACGGCGAGGTCTACCGGGGCCGGGCCTCGAACGCGGTCGAGATCGGGCACGTGGCCCTCGCCGGCGGGAGGGCGCCGTGCGTGTGCGGCGGCAGCGGCTGCGCGCAGGCCGAGGCCGGACCGCAGGCCGTGGTCGCGAAGGCGCTCGCCGACGCCGGGCTGGCCGAGCGCCTCGCCGTCCGCGGGGAGCCGGACGGCACGCTCGCGGACTTCGACCGGATCGCCCGCGCCTGGCGCGCCGGGGACCGGGACGCGGCCGCGATGCTGGAGCGGTCGGCGCGCTGGATCGGCCGGGCCGCCGTCACCCTGGTCAACCTGTTCGACCTCGACACCGTCGTGCTCGCCGGCCCCGCGTTCACCGTCACCGGGACGCTGTACCGCGAGCACGTGGCCGCCGAGCTGGAGCGGCGGGCGCTGAGCCGCGCGCTGCGCCGCCCCCAGGTGCTCGTGTCGTCCAACGTCGACTCCGCCGCGGCGGTCGGCGGCGCGCTGCACGTGCTGCGCACCATGCGCATCGGGGCGCCGCGCCTCGCGGACCGGGGGCGGGCGTGAAGCCGGGCGGCCCCGGCGGCGCATGCGAGCATGATCCCCGCTCCAGCCGAAGGAGCACCGTGAACCGGCAAGCCCTCCACACCACCGACGAAGGAGCACTGTGAACGCACAGACCTGGACCGTGCTGCGCCGCGACGGCGTGTCGCTGATCCTCGGACATACGGCGGCGGGACTGCCGTCGGTGCTGCACTGGGGCGCCGACCTCGGCGAGCTCGGTGAGGCCGACCTCGCCGAGCTCGACCGGGCGACCAGCCGCCAGACCGCGCCCGGGACGCTCGACGCCGCCTGGCGCCTCCCGCTCGTCCCGCAGGAGGCCGACGGCTGGTCGGGCCGCCCGGGCCTGCTCGCCACCCGCGAAGGACGGCCGGTCTTCCCGCGCTGGACCGCGGCGGTCGAGCGCCGGGACGAGGCCGCGGTGCGGCTGACCGCGACCGACGAGGCCTCGGGCCTGGTGCTGCGCACCGCGATCGCCATCGGCGAGGGCGGCCTGGTGCTGCTCGACCACGAGATCGCCAACACCGGCGACGGCGAGCTGGAGGTCGCGTGGCTCGAGGCCACGCTGCCGGTGCCCAAGGCCGCCGACCACCTCACCCAGTTCGCCGGGCGCTGGACGCGCGAGAAGTCGCCGCTGACGGCCCCGATGCCGCGCGGCACCACCGTGCGCGAGTCGCGCCGGGGCCGCGGCGGCCACGACGCGCCGTGGGTCACCCTGGCGTCCGACGGGCAGCCGCGGAACCGCGGCGGCGAGGTGTGGGCGGTGCACCTGGGCTGGAGCGCCGACGTGCGCCACCGCGTCGACCGCGTGGGCGAGCACGTGACCGCGCTCGGGGCCGGCGAGCTGGTGCGGCCCGGCGAGATCCGCCTCGCCCCCGGCGGCGCGTACCGGACGCCGACCGCGTACTTCGCCTGGGCCGCAACTGGTCTCGACGGCGTCAGCGAGCGGTTCCACACCTGGATGCGGTCGCGCCCGCAGCACCCGAGGACCGCCCGCCCGCTCGTGCTCAACACCTGGGAGGCCGTCTACTTCGACCACGACGGGGACCGGCTCGAAGCGCTCGCCCGCAAGGCCGCGGCCGTCGGCGTCGAGCGGTTCGTCCTCGACGACGGCTGGTTCCCGGGCCGGCGCGACGACACCAAGGGACTGGGCGACTGGACCGTGGACCGCACGGTCTGGCCCAACGGGCTCGGGCCCCTGGCGGACCTGGTGCACTCGCTCGGGATGGAGTTCGGGCTGTGGTTCGAGCCCGAGATGGTCAACCTCGACTCCGACCTGGCGCGCGCCCACCCCGAGTGGCTGCTCGCCAACCCCGCCTCGGTGCCCTCGCCGGAGGGATTGTCGTTCCGCACCCAGTACGTGCTGGACCTGGCGAACCCGGAGGCGTTCGAGCACGTCAGGTCGCAGATGTCGGCGCTGGTGCGGGAGCTGGGCATCGACTTCGTCAAGTGGGACCACAACCGGGACCTGGTCGAGCCGGTGCACGGGGGCGCGCCGGGCACCCACGGGCAGACCCTCGCGGCCTACCGCCTCATCGCGCGGCTCAAGGCCGACCACCCGGGACTGGAGATCGAGTCGTGCTCCTCCGGCGGCGCCCGCACCGACCTGGGCATCCTGGAGCACACCGACCGGGTGTGGGCCTCGGACTCCAACGACCCGGTGGAGCGCCAGGAGATCCAGCGCTGGACCGAGCTGGTGCTCCCGCCCGAGCTCATCGGCGCGCACGTCGGCCCCTCCCCCGCCCACTCGTCCGGCCGCGCCGCACCGCTGTCCTACCGGATCGCGACCTCGCTCCAGGGCTCCGCGGGCTTCGAGTGGGACCTGCTCTCATGCGACGAGGAGGAGACCGGGCGGATCACGGCGTTCGCCGCGCTCTACAAGGAGCTGCGGCACCTGCTGCACACCGGGACCGTGGTCAGGCCCGACGTGCTCGACCCCGCGCTGCGGGTGCGCGGCGTCGTGGCGCCCGACCGGTCCGAGGCGGTCTTCACCGTGGCGACCGTGGCCTCGCTGGAGGACGCGCTCGCCGAGCGGCTGCGCCTGGACGGCCTCGACCCCGAACGGCGCTACCGGGTCCGGGTGCGCGACGAGATCGGCACGGCCCGGTGGGGCTGGGTCACCCCGGCGTGGCTCGACGGGGAGGGGACGGTCCTGCCGGGGCGGGTCCTCGCGGAGGCCGGGCTCCAGCTGCCGACGCTGTGGCCGATTCAGGCGCTGGTGGTGCATGTGACCGCCGTCTGACGGTCCGGGGCCGTTCGCACCGATATGCGGGGCGGCCCCGTCGCCAGGCCCGGCACCGGCCGATTTCGGCCGGTGCCGGGCCCGCACGGGCCGGTAAGGTGATCGGAGCCCGTCACCCCACGCGAGGAGGCCGCATTGCGATCGTTCGGCGCCGACACCCGTCTGCCGACGCTGGCCGTGGTGCTCGACATCATCCGCGAGCGGGGGGCCGTCAGCCGCGTCGAGCTGGCCGACGCCACCGGACTGACCCAGGCCACGATGACCCACGCCGTCAGGAAGCTGACGGCGCTGGGGCTGGTCCACGAGGTCGGCACCGCGCCCGCCAACCGCGGGACCCCGCGGCGCCTCATCGGGATCAGGGAGGACGCCTGCTACATGGTCGGCGTCCAGCTCGACCAGTTCTCGGCGGTCGGCGTCGTGGTCGACCTGGCGGGCCGCGTCGTGGTCCGCCGCGACACGCCCGGCTCGGGCATGCGGCCGCTGGCCTCGGTCGTCGCCGACCTCGCCGAGCTGGTGCGGACCGTGCTCGACGAGGCCTCGGTGCCCCCGCACAAGGTGCTCGGCATCGGGCTGGCGACCTACGGCTCGCAGGACCGCGAGGCCGGCATCGTGATCACGCCCCACCCGACCGCCGAATGGCTCGGCTACCCGCTGGCCGAGACCCTCGCGGCGGCGACCGGGCTGCCGGTCGCGCTCGAGAACGACGCCACCGCCGCGGGACTGGGCGTGCAGACCGCGGGCGGATCGGGCTCGAGCTTCGCCGTCGTGTTCATGTCGGGCGGCATCGGCGGCGGCGTCATCCTCGACGGCCACCCCTACCGCGGGGTGACCTCGAACGGCGTGGAGCTGGGCCACATCTCCGTCGACGCGCTCGGCGAGCCCTGCGCCTGCGGCAACCGCGGGTGCCTCGACCCCGCCGCCGGTCCGCGCGTGGTCGTCGAGCAGGCCCTGGAGGACCCGGCGCTCGCCGCGCGGCTGGGGCTGGGCGCCGACACGCTCACCGACTTCAACCGGATCGGGCGCGCCGCCCGCGAGGGGGACGCCGAGGCGGCCGCGCTGGTCGCGGCCTCGGCGCAGCGGCTCGCGGTCGCCACGGTCTCGATGGTGAACATGTTCGACGTGGGCCGGGTCGTGCTCGCCGGGCACGCCTTCGCCGAGACCGGGCGGGCCTACCGGGACGTGCTCCAGGAGGTGCTCCACCGGTCGGTGTACATGCGCCACGTGCACACCGTGGAGGTCGACCTGGCAGAGGACGTGACGCAGGCGGCGGCGGTCGGCGGCGCGGCCGTGGTGCTGCGCAACCTGCTCGAGTCGCCGAACCCGGAACTGCGGGGCGTCGCGGCGGACGCCGAGGCGGGCGTCTAGAGGGCGGTGCTCGGCGCGGCCTGATGCGGCATACGGCGCGGGCCCCGGCTTCCGCCAGGGCCCGCGGCGCGTCCGCTAGCGCTCGAGCGCGTCGAATCGTTCGCGGGCCTCGGCCGCCGAGGCGGCGTGGGCGTCCATGTCGGCCCACGGGTCGGCGGCCTTGTGGGCGAGGCGCCGGCGCATGGTCGCGATCGTGCTGCCGCCGGGGGTCGCGCGGCCCAGTTCGGACCAGTCCAGCGGCGTGGCCACGCTCGCGCCGGGCCGGGCGCGCAGCGAGTACGGCGCGATGAAGGTCTGGCCGTAGGCGTTGCGGTTGACGTCCAGGAAGATCCGGTCGCCGCGCTTGTTCTTGCGCTGCTCGGTGGTCAGCAGGTCGGGGTCCCGCGCCGCCAGGCGGTCGGCGAGGTCCGCGGCGAGGCCGCGGACGGCGTCGAAGTCGGCGGAGCGGTCCAGCGGCGCGGCCACGTGGAAGCCGCGGCCGCCCGTGGCCTGCGTGTACGGCGCCAGGCCGATTTCGGCGTAGGCGTCGCGGATGCGGCGCGCGACCGAGCGCAGGGTGTCGACGTCGGCGCCCTTCGGCGGGTCGATGTCGATCACCAGCCGGTCCGGGTGGTCCAGGTCGTCCATCGTGGACAGCCAGATGTGGAACTCGACGGTGTTCTGGTTGGCGAGGTACACCAGGGCGGCCTCGTCCTCGCAGACCACGTGCCGGACCGTGCCCTCCTCGCTGCGCTGGGGCACCTCGACCACGCGCACCCAGTCCGGGAAGTACTCCGAGGCGTGCTTCTGGAAGAAGCCCTCCTCGTCGATCCCGTCGGGGAAGCGCCGCATCGTCAGCGGGCGGCCCGCCAGGTGCGGCAGCATCACGTCGGCCACCGTCCGGTAGTGCTCGATGACGTCGCCCTTGCTGACGTCGTCGTCCGGGAAGAGCTCCTTGTCCGGTTTCGAGACCTTGACGTCGCGGTCCTCGACATGGATCGTCTCTGCTTTCGGCCGTGTCATGACCGGCGGTTACCCGGGCGGCGGGGCCGCAAACGGGGCCGCCGGAGCGGGCACTGGCGCGCGACAGGTCAATGTGGATTCCTCATGGGCGCGGCGAGCTGGACTGGAGTCGTTCAATGGGGTGGGTGTTGCGCCGGTCTCATCGATGTAGTTATATTTTAACGTACGTCCCTACAAATACGAACCCTTGCGAACTTCATATACCCGGCATTGGCGACGCCTGCGGCCATGAACCAGCAGAGCACCGTGACTCCCCTACGAAAGGCACCGCGCCATGGGCGACACCTCCAGCGGAACCCGGTTCCGCCTCCAACGCCGAACCCTCTTCCAGGCCGGCGGCGCCGCCGCCGTCACCGCCTCCCTCACCGCCTGCGCCGACCTCGAGGAGGGCCCCGAGGGCACCGCCGCCGGGTCCGACGAACTCGCCGACCTGCTCCCCGAGTTCATCCCCTACGAGGGCGGCGTCGAGCCCGACCTGCCCGGCCGGCCCGACGGCACCGTCTCCCCCGGCTACCTCTCCCGGCCCGACCAGGTGCTCCAGGCCGTCGCCGAGAAGCCCATGACCACCGGCGAGGAGATCACCGCGATCACCCCGCTGTGGAACCCGGCCCCGCCCGGCCTGCCCGGCAACTCCTACTTCACCGCCGTCAACGAGGCCCTCGGCGGCACCGTCACGTTCAACATCGCCGACGGCAACAACTACGTCGACAAGATCACGACCACCCTCGCCGGCGGCGACGTCCCGGACATGTTCCAGATCCCCGGCTGGGAGATCATCAAGCTCTCCGACTTCACCGAGGCCGCGAACGAGCTGTTCGCCGACCTCTCGCCGTACCTGGCGGGCGCCAAGGCCGCCGACTACCCGCTCCTGGCCAACTACCCCACCGCCGCGTGGGCGATGGGCGTCTTCGGCGGCAGGCTCCTCGGCATCCCGTGGGAACGCGCGCCGTACACGAACACCATGTTCGCCCGCCAGGACCTGCTCGACGAGCTGGGCCTGGAGCACCCGACGAACCTGGAGGAGCTGCTGGCGATCGCCGAGGAGGTGAACGACCCCGCGAACAACCGCTGGGCCTTCGCCAGCCTCGACCAGACCGTCCAGGAGGCGATGGGCGTGCCCACCCTGTGGCGCGACGACGGCGGGAAGCTCGTCCACAAGTTCGAGACCGAGGCGTTCGCCGCCGCGATCGAGTTCACCCGCCAGGTCTTCGACAAGGGCCTGGTCCACCCCGACTACGTGGCCGACCGCTTCACCAACACCAAGGAGATCATCGGCTCGGGCCAGGCCGTGTTCTACGAGGACGGCCTCGGCGCCTGGCACGAGATGCTCGGCACCTACCGCGACGTGCCCGGCTTCGACCTCCAGGCCGTGAACCCGATGGCCGCCGAGCCCGGCGGCACCCCCACGATCTGGCGCGACGACCCGGCCGGCATGTTCACCTTCATCCGCAAGGACCTGTCCGAGGAGCGGATCAAGGAGTGCCTGCGCGTCGCCAACTGGTGCTCGGCGCCCTTCGGCACCGTCGAGTGGGACCTGGTGTGGGACGGCGTCGAAGGCGTCCACTTCACCGTCGACGCCGACGGCGTCCCCCAGCGCACCGACCTGGGCCAGACCGAGGTCGCCAACACCTACCTGTTCCTCTCGGGCCGCTCCAACGCGAACTTCAAGTTCCAGTACCCGGGCCAGGTCGAGGCCCAGCACGCGTGGGAGACCAACGCCGCGCCGTTCCTCGACGACCACCCGTTCCAGGGCCTGCGCATCGAGATGCCCTCCGACCTGGCCGCCGAGAACGAGCCGATGACGGACGCGCACCACGAGATCTACCGCGGCCAGCGCGAGGTCTCGGCGTGGGCGGCCCTCGTCGAGGACTGGCGCGCCAAGGTCGGCGACTCGGCCCGCGAGTACTACACCGGGATCGCCGAGGACAACGACCGCCTGTGACCGCTCCGACGATCCAGTCCCCGGCCGATGCGGCCGGGGACGCTCCACCGCGCGCGGCGAAGCCGGGGACGCACTGGCGGGCGCGGCTGCGCCGCGACTGGCCGCTGGTGCTCATGGCGGCGCCGATGATGCTCCTGGTGTGGGGGTTCTGGTGGATCCCCGCGCTGGGCAACGTGGTCGCGTTCCAGGACTACAAGCCCTACACGGGCGGGATCTTCGGCTCGCGCCTGGTGGGCTTCACGCACTTCCAGATGCTGTTCTCGGACCCGGACTTCCTCCGGGCCCTGGTGAACACGCTGTCGATCACCGCGTTCCAGCTGGTGTTCTACTTCCCGGTGCCGATCATGCTGGCGCTCCTGCTGCACTCGCTGACGTCCGCGAAGCTGCGGTCGATGCTCCAGAGCGTGGTGTACCTGCCGTACTTCTTCTCCTGGGTGCTCGTGATCGCGATCTTCCAGCAGATGCTCGGCGGGGCGGGGCTGCTCAACCAGCTGCTGCGCGCCGGCGGGTTCGAGGGCGTGGACTGGATGACCGATCCGGACACGTTCATCCTGCTGGTGACCTCGCAGGCGATCTGGAAGGACGCGGGGTTCGGGGCGATCATCTTCCTGGCGGCGCTGGCCGCGATCGACCCGAACCTGTACGAGGCGGCCGCGGTCGACGGGGCGGGCCGGTGGCGGCGGCTGTGGCACATCACGCTGCCGGGCATCCGGCCGGTGATCGTGCTGCTGCTGATCCTGCGGCTGGGCGACGCGCTCAACGTCGGGTTCGAGCAGTTCTTCCTCCAGCGCAGCGCGGTCGGCTCGCAGGCCTCGGAGGTGTTCGACACCTTCGTGTACTACAGCGGCATCCGCACCGGCGACTTCGACTACGGGGCCGCGGCGGGCCTGTTCAAGGGCGTGGTGGGCCTCGTGCTCATCCTCGCCGCCAACAAGGCGGCCCACATGATGGGCGAGCGGGGGGTGTACTCCAAGTCATGAGCGCTGTGAAACGCGCGGCGTGGGAGGAGCGGCCGACGGTCGCGGGGCGGGCGTCCAAGGGCGTCGCCGTCGTGGTGATCGCGCTGCTGGTCCTGTTCCCGCTCTATACGATCGCGCTGACGAGCCTGTCGAGTTCGGACACGGTGCACCGCGTGGGCGGCCTCGTGGTGTGGCCGGGCGACGGGATCACCTTCGACGCGTACGAGCAGATGTTCCGCAACCCGGTGGTGCTCAGGTCGCTGGCGGTGTCGCTGGGGATCACGGCGGTCGGCACGGCGGTCAGCGTGGTCGTGTCGGTCCTGGGGGCGTACTCGCTGTCGCGCCCGGGTTCGTTCGGGCACAGGACGATCCTGTTCTCGGTCCTGCTGATGTTCGTGGTCTTCCCGGGGCTCATCCCGGTCTACCTGTGGGTGAGCGCGATCGGTTTGCGGGACAACTACCTGGCGATCATCCTGCCGATGGCCGTGTCGGCGTTCAACGTGGTGGTGCTGCGGGCGTTCTTCATGAGCATCCCGCAGGAGCTGTTCGACTCGGCCCGGATCGACGGGGCCGGTGAGTTCCGCGTCCTGTGGCAGATCGTGGCGCCGCTGTCGAAGGCGGTGATCGCGGTGGTGACGCTGTTCTACGCGGTCGCGTACTGGAACAACTGGTTCAACGCGTTCCTGTACCTCGACGACACCGGGAAGTGGCCGCTGGCGCTGGTGCTGCGGACGTACGTGGTGGAGTCGGCGCCGCTGCCGCAGGCGGCGGGGCTGAGCGAGGCGCCGCCGACGCTGGCGGTGAAGATGGCGATCGTGATGATCGCGATCGTGCCGGCGCTGATCATCTACCCCTTCGTGCAGAAGCACTTCAAGAAGGGCGTGATCATCGGCGCGGTGAAGGGCTGACCTGCGGTGCGGGGTCCGGCCGGTCCTCTGAGGGGGCCCGGCCGGACGCCGCAGAAGAATGAGTGTACAGTCACTCACATGAAATCCGATCGCGTGCTCTCCACGGCCGAGGAACGCCGGGCGAAGGTGGTCGCCAGCGCGGTGGCCGCGTTCGCCCGCGGCGGCCTCCACGCCGTCACCGTCGCCGACGTGGCGAAGCACGCGGGCATCTCCCCCGCCTACGTGCTGAAGCTCTTCACCTCGAAGACGCAGCTGTTCGCCGCCGCGCTCGACGAGTGCTACCGGCGCATCGGGGAGGCGATGGAGCGGGGCGCGGCGCAGGCCGAGGAGGAGACGCCCGAGGCCCTGCTGCACACGATGGGCGGGGCGTACGCCGAGCTCATCGGGGAGCGGGACCTCCTGATGCTCCAGGTGCACGCGCAGTCGGCGATGGCCGAGCCGCTCATCGCCGACGCGGTGCGCCGGGGCGCCGCGGGGATCACCGACTACGTCGCCGCGCGCTCGAAGGCCTCGGGCCGCCAGGTCCAGGAGTTCATGGCCTTCGGGCAGCTGTGCCACCTGCTCACCACGATCGACGCCTTCGGCATCGACGAGCCCTGGGCGAAGCTCCTGACCGAGGGCTTCCGGCACTCGGACCCGATCGAGCCGCCGGGAGGCGCACCGGACTGACCAGCGCGTTCGCGCCGCGTTCGCGGCGAGAGGGCACCCGCCTGAGGCGGGCGTTTTTTCGGCCGAATCAGTGAGTGATCAGCCACTCATTCATCAGGAAGAGGAGTACCACCATGAACGACCAGCGACTGCACGTCGTCCTCGGCGCCGGTCCCGCCGGGACCGCCACCGCCGCCGAGCTCGCCTCCCGGGGCGAGCGCGTCCGCCACGTCTCGCGCAGCACGATCCCGCACGTGGACGACCGGATCGAGCGGCGGCGGGCCGACGTCTCGACCGCCGAGGCCGCCGTCGCGGCCACCGAAGGCGCCGCGGTGATCTACCACGCCGTCAACGTCCCCTACCACCAGCAGGTCGCGGTCCTGCCGGGCGTCGCCGAGGCCGTCATCGCGGCCGCCGCACGCCACGACGCGAAGCTCGTCGTCCTCGACACGCTGTACCCCTACGGGACCGCGGACGGCGAGGCCATCACCGAGCAGACCCCGTGGGCCGCGACCAGCCGCAAGGGACGGATGCGGGCCGAACTCGACGAGCGCTACCTGGAGGCGCACCGCGGCGGCGAGGCCCGCACGGTCATGGGCCGCGCCGCCGACTTCTTCGGCCCCGGCGTCCTCACCTCCACGCTCGCCGCGACCTTCTTCCCCGGCGCGCTCACCGGCGAACCCGTCCTCGGCATCGGCGACATCACCCTGCCGCACAGCTACACCTACATCAAGGACGTCGCCGCGGGCCTGGCGGTCCTCGGCGCCGACGACCGGGGCGACGGCCGCGTCTGGCACCTGCCCACGAACCCGGCCGTGTCGACCGCGGAGGTGCACCGGACGGTCGAGTCGATCACCGGGCGCCCGCTCACCGTCGAGCTCGTGACCGAGGCGGTCGCCTACGGGCCCTTCGACGAGCGGTTCATGGCCGAGTACGCCGAGATGTTCTACCAGAACCTGATCCCGCAGAACATGGTCTCCGCCGCGTTCGAGTCCGCGTTCGACGTGCGCCCGACCCCGATGCGCCGGGCCCTCGAGGAGACCCTCGCCTGGTACGCGGCCGCGTTCGCCGGCGACGAGACCCGGTAGACCCCGCGGCGCCCCCGCCGCGGGGGCGCCGCCCCGTCCCCCCCGACGCGACCACCCTGAAGGACCACTGACATGCGACGTCGCAAAGCAATCGCGCTCACCCTCGGCATCGGCGGGGCGCTCGTCCTCGGCCCCGCCGGCTTCTACGGCTACCGGCTCGCCGCCGCGAAGCTCGACACCGTCGGCGAGGTCGCCTTCGACACCCCGCTCGCCGTCCCGCCGCTCGCCGAACCGACCCGGGACCCCTCGGGGGCGAAGGTGTTCGACCTCGAGCTCCGGTCCGGGCGGACGCAGTTCGCGGACGGGGCCGCCACCGCGACGTGGGGCGTCAACGGCGCCTTCCTCGGGCCGACCGTCCGGGCCCGGCGCGGCGAGGAGGTCGCGTTCACCGTCCGCAACGGACTGGACGAGGCGACCTCGATCCACTGGCACGGGATGCGCCTGCCCGCCGTCATGGACGGCGGCCCCCACCAGGAGGTGGCCCCGGGCGAGACCTGGACGCCGCAGTGGACGGTGGACCAGCCCGCGGCCACCCTCTGGTACCACCCGCATCCGCACGGGAAGACCGCCGCGCACGTCTACCGCGGGCTGGCCGGGATGTTCATCGTGGACGACGACGCGGACCTGAACCTGCCGCGGACCTACGGCGTGGACGACGTGCCGATGATCGTGCAGGACCGGAAGTTCGACGGCGACAACCAGTTCGACGACGGGGCGCCGCTGTTCGGCGCGCTCGGCGTGATCGGCGACCGCGTCATGGTCAACGGCACGCTCGGCCCCTACTTCGACGTCACGACCCGGCTGGTGCGCCTGCGGCTGCTCAACGGCTCGGGCGCCCGCACCTATCATTTCGGGTTCGGCGACGACCGGCCCTTCTCGCTCGTCGCCACCGATGGCGGCCTGCTGCCGGAGCCCTGGGAGACCGACCGGATCAGGCTCACGCCGGGCGAGCGGGCCGAGATCGTCGTCGCCTTCGCCCCCGGCGAGACCGTGGACCTGCGCTCCTACCCCTCCGACATCGGGGGCCCGGCGGGGCGGCTCGACGGTTTCGCGGACCGGCTGGACGTCTGCCGGTTCCGGGCGGCCGAGCGGCTCGGCGAGGGCACCGAGGTGCCCGCGGCGATGGGCGCCGCGCCCGCACTGGACGCCGCAGAGGCCGCCGCGGAGCGGTCGTTCACGCTGGGCGGAGACAAGATCAACGGGGAGGCGATGGCCATGGAGCGCATCGACTTCGGCGTCCGGGTGGACACCACGGAGGTGTGGGAGGTGGTCAACGACAACGGGTTCCTGCACAACTTCCACGTCCACAATGTTCAGTTCCAGGTCCTCGACGTGGACGGCGCCGAGCCGCCGCCCGCCCTGCGCGGCTGGAAGGACACCGTGCCGCTGATGCCCGGCGAGCGCAACCGGCTGGCGCTGCGCTTCAGCGAGCACACCGACCCGAACGTGCCGTACATGTACCACTGCCACGTGCTCAAGCACGAGGACGAGGGGATGATGGGCCAGTTCGTGGTCCTCGGCGAGGGCGAGGAGGTCGGCGAGGTCCCCGGGGCGCACGCCCACGGGTGAGGAGCGAGGGGCGGACGGGCGCGGGCGGCATATGATCACTCGACCCGACCGCCCCCGTCGCCCCAGCCGCGGCCCGCTCAGGACAAGGACGCCGATGCCCCGACCAGTGCCCGGACCGGGGGCGCTCGTTTCGTACATCCGGACCGGCGCCCGCGACGCCCGCATCGCCTACCGGGAGCTGCCCGACGGGGAGCGGCTGGCCTACCGCGAGACGGTGCGCCGCGTGTACGAGGCCGCGATCGACCGCCACTTCGGCGGGCGCCCCTCCGACGAGCAGGCGCACGACCTCGCGGAGGCGGTCGCCGCCCGGCATCCGCAGTACGGCGGCGGCGTCAGGCGGGTGCTGCGCTCGAGCGCGGAGGGGGTGCTGCGCAGCGGGATGAGCCCGCGCCAGCTCCTCACCGCGCAGCACCTCGTCGTCCGCGAGGTCGCCAAGCTGCACGCGGACTTCCGCGAGCGGGCCGAGCAGGTCGTCGAGGAGGCGTCGCGGACGCTGGTCTCGGCCGGGCTCCGGTCGGCCCTGGAGGACCGTGCGGCCGAACGGGGCGAGGACTCGGGCGCCCCCTCCTCCGCATCGGGCGCGGGCCCCGTTTTCACGGGCACCGACGCGGACTCCCTGGTGTCGGTGACGATCGGGCTCGACGGCTCGCTGCGCGCGCTCGAACTGCGGCGCGGCGTGGAGCGCCTGGGCGGCAGGTCCCTCGGGTCGAGCGCCGTGCGCGCCTGGGTGGACGCCGAGAAGCAGCGGTGGCGCCGCGCGAAGGAGCTGGGCGTGCACGACGCGTTCCCCGAGATCGGCTCCGGCAGAGGCGGCGGGGACGCGTTCCGGGGCGAGGCCTACTGCGCCAGCGGACTGTGCCGCGCGACCGTGGACCGGTACGGGCGGCTGCGCGACCTCACCTTCATGCGCACCGCGCTGTTCGGCGACGACGGCCGCCTGGGGCTGGCCGCCGAGATCCGCGAGGCGATCACCGGAGCGCAGCGGCGCCTGGCCGACTCGTGGTGAGCCGGGCGCCCGGCGTCTGCGGCCTTTGAGGACCGCGCTCCTCGGTGCGGGGCCGGCCGGGCGTGCCGTCGACCGGTGCAGGCGCCGGCGCGTGCCGCCGGGCACCCGCCTCGGGACGGGAGCAGGGCGCCGGTCCCGCCGCGGCGGCGCCCCGGACGCCGCCGGTCCGGGCGGCGCGACGGTAGCGCTTCCATCGGCATTGACATAGAGAGATTCCTATGTCTATCATGAATGTCACTTAACCGCTTCAGTCACTGTTTTCCCAGTTCGATCCCCTCACGGGGCCGGCCGAGTCCCCAGCTACCCCAGGGACATCGCGCCACGCGGACGCACGAGCCGCGGCCGGGACCCCGGCCGCTCGCGGCGGTGCCCCCGTGCCGTCCGCGGCCCCGCTCGTACGACAGCAACGGACCCCGCTCGCACAAGGGTTCACCGTGCAAAGGAGACGCAAGTGTCTTTCCCTTCCCTCCGCGCGCCGAGGCGCGCGGTCATCGTCATGGGCGCCGCCGCCGTCGCCGCCACCGGAGCCGCGCTCCCGGCCTCGGCGGCGGGACGGCCCGCGCCGGTCCGCCTCGCCGACGACAAGGCGACCCGCGAGACCCGCGCCCTCTTCCAGTACATGCGGGACCTGCGCGGCCGGGGCGTCATGTTCGGCCACGAGCACACCCTCTCCGACGGGTTCACGTTCTCGGGGATGGACGGCGAGTCCTCCGACGTCGAGGCCGTCGTCGGCGACTACCCCGCCGTGTTCGGCTGGGACACCCTGATCCTCAACGGCTTCCAGAAGCCCGGCGTGTACGGCGGGACCGTCGAGGAGAACATCGAGGCCCTCAGCTGGGCCCTGGAGCAGTCGGACGCGCGCGGCGGGATCAACATCCTGAGCGCCCACCTCTACAACTTCGTCACCGGCGGCGACTTCTGGGACACCACCGGCCGGGTCGTGGGCCAGATCCTCCCCGGCGGGGCCAAGCACGCGGACTTCAACGAGTTCCTCGACCGGATCGCCGCGGCCGTCAAGGGCGCGAAGCGCCCCGACGGAACCCGCATCCCGGTGATCTTCCGGCCCTTCCACGAGAACAACGGCGGCTGGTTCTGGTGGGGCGCCGGGCACTGCACCTCGGCGGAGTTCATCGAGATCTTCCGCTACACCGTCGAGTACCTGCGGGACGTGAAGAAGGTCCGCAACCTCCTCTACGCCTACTCCCCCAACTCGAGCTTCGGCGGGGACCCGGCCGGCTACCTCAAGACCTACCCGGGCGACGAGTTCGTGGACGTCCTCGGCTACGACGCCTACGACAACTCCGCGGGCTCGCCCGAGTGGCTCGCCGCCACCGTGACGGACCTCGGGATGGTCGTGGACCTCGCCGCCGAGCGCGGCAAGGTGCCCGCCTTCACCGAGTTCGGCGAGTCCGGCGAGGAGGGCCGGAACCTGACGTGGTTCACCGACCTGCTCGGGGCGATCGAGGCCGACCCGGGCGCGAGGCAGGTGACCCACATGCTCACGTGGGCGAACTTCGGCGGGGACAACCGCGCGTACGTGCCCTTCCCCGGGCACGCGCTGGAGCCGGACTTCGCCGCCTTCCACGAGGACCCGTACTCGCTGTTCACCTCCGACCTGGAGGGCGTGTACGACGCGAAGACCTGCGCGGTCCCCAACGCGCCGTTCCTGCACCTGGCGACCCCCACCGACCGCCAGCGGATCGCGGCCGACGCGACCGTGGTCCGGGTGCGCCTCAACAACGCGCACGCCTCGAAGGTCACCTGCTCGATCGGCGGGGCCGAGCCGATGCGGCTGCGCCGCGACGAGGCCGGCTTCTACTCCGGGGAGTGGGCGATCGACCCGTCCTGGCTGGACAACCGCTCGGTCGAGGTCGCGGTGAGCGCCAAGGTCGGCCGCCGGACGCTCACCGACTCGGCGCTGGTGCTCCTGGGCGAGGTCGAGCCGCTCCCGGCGGGGTGGATCGACGACTTCGAGGGCTACGCGGGCGACGACCTGACGCTGAGCGAGGCGTACAGCCACGTCAACGCCAACACCACGGCCCTGTCGACCGAGCACAAGGCCTCGGGCTCCTACGGCCTGGCGTACTCGTACGACTTCTCGAGCGCCGGGTACACCGGCATCGGCAAGTCGGTGGACGCGGACTGGACGGCCTTCTCGGCGCTGAAGCTGTGGATGCGGGGTGACGGGTCGACGAACGGCGCGACGTTCCAGATCGTCGCCAAGGGCGCGTACTTCGAGTACAACACGGGCCTGGGCGACACGGCCGGGCAGGACGTGAACGCGCCGTTCGCGGACTTCCGGCCCGCGCCGTGGGACACCGCGCACGCGGACGAGCTGCTCGACGCCGAGCACCTCGCCGACGTGACGGCGTTCAACCTCTACCTGGGCTACGGCGGCGCGAACGCCACCGGCACCGTCCACTTCGACGACATCCGGGCGGAGTAGGGCGCGGCTCGGGCGCCCCGCGGACGCTGGTCCCGCGGGGCGCCCGCGCCGTTCAGGAGTTGTGCGGGTCGGCGGCGTTGAGGGCGGCCACGACCTGGTCGTAGTCGCCGCGGGCCTCGCCGTACCGCAGGAACTTCACGCGCTCGACCTGGATCTCGGCGGCGTCCGGCCGCGACTCGATGAGGCCCATGACCTCGGCGACGAACTCGTCGAGCGGCATCGCGTGCTCGTTGTCCTCGTGGCCGGGCATGAGCGCGGTCCGGACCGCGGGCGGCTCGAGTTCGACGACCCGCACGGCCGTGTCGGCCAGCTGGAGCCGGATCGACTCGCTGAGCATGTGGATCGCGGCCTTCGAGGCGTTGTAGGTGGGCGTGACCTTGAGCGGCGTGAACGCGAGCCCCGAGGAGACGGTCATGATCGTCGCCTCCGGCCGGGTCTGGAGGTGCTCGACGAACGCGGCGATGAGGCGGATCGGGCCGAGGACGTTGGTGGTGACGGTGGCCTCGGCCGTCTCGAGGAAGCCCTCGGGCCGGTGCCAGTCCTCGGCGCGCATGATCCCGGCCATGGCGACCAGGACGTCGAGCTCGGGGTAGCGGGCGAGGACGTCCTCGGCGGCGGTCTCGATGCTCGCCGGGTCGGCGGTGTCGATGCGGACGGTGCCCAGGCCCGGGTGCTCGGCGGCGATCCGCTCCAGCAGCTCGGTGCGGCGCCCGCCCACGACGACGGTGTTGCCCCGGTCCCGGAGCGCCAGGGCGAGGGCGAGGCCGATGCCGCTGGTCGCGCCGGGGATGAAGACGGTGTTCCCTGAAATCTGCATGCCTCGATTCTGGACGGGATCGGGCGGTTCGGGCAGAGATCGCCTATCGGGGGATCGGCGGTCCCCCGTTCGAGGTCGCATCGCGAGAGCGGGCGCACGATACTGGAGGCATGGACCGCACCGCACTGGCCGAGTTCCTGCGCCGCCGCCGCGAGGAGCTGCAACCGCAGGACGTCGGGCTCCCCGTCGGGCTGCGGCGCCGCGCCCCGGGCCTGCGCCGCGAGGAGGTCGCGTCCCTGGCCGCGATGTCGACCGACTACTACACGAGGCTGGAGCAGCGGCGCGGGCCGCAGCCGAGCGTCCAGATGCTGACCTCGCTCGCGCGGGCGCTGCGCCTGAGCGACCAGGAGCGCGACTACCTGTTCCGGACGGCCGGGCACAACGCGCCGACGAGCCTCGCCGCGGCCGACCACGTCGCGCCCGCGCTCCTGCGGGTCATGGACCGGCTGGAGGACACGCCCGCGCTCATCCTGTCCGCGCTCGGGGAGCCGCTGGTGCAGAACCGGATGGCGGTGGCGCTGTTCGGCGAGCGCACCGCGTACACCGGGCTGCGCCGCTACGACGCGTACCGGTGGTTCACCGAGCCGTCGTCGCGCCGGATCTACCCCGAGGACGACCACGACCGGCAGGGGCGGGCCCTGGTGTCGAGCCTGCGGGCGGCCTACGGGTCGATGGGGCCCAAGTCGCGGGCCGGGGAGCTGGTCCGGGCGCTGCGCCGGGAGTCCGCCGAGTTCGCGGCGGTGTGGGACCGCCACGAGGTGGCCAAGCGCTTCGCCGACCACAAGACGATCGTCCACCCCGAGGTGGGGCCGATCGAGCTGGACTGCCAGGCGCTGTTCACCGAGGACCAGTCGCAGTCCCTGCTGGTGCTCACCGCCGCGCCGCGCAGCGAGGCGGAGGAGCGGCTGAAGCTCCTGGCGGTCCTGGGCCCGGCGGACACGCGCTGACCGCGGCCCGTTCAGGCGCGGTCGTCGGCCTCGCCCGGTTCGGGCTCGGCGCAGCCGTCGCTCCAGTCGCCGTCCTCCGGGGACGTGCCGCCGATGTACAGCGGTCCGCCGAACGCCCACTCGGCGTCGTCGAACTCGGGGAAGTCGCCGAACACGCCGAAGCGCCGGTAGTGGTCGTCGGCGACCTCGCAGAGGACGAGGGTGACCTCGTACTCCTCGCCTTCGCAGCCCGACTCGCAGAACATGCCGGTGATGCGCCCGGTCGCGACCGCCGAAGCGCCGCCCCAGGACTCCCATTCGAGGTCCCGGCCGCTGGAGAACTCCGAGAGCGTCAGCTCCTCGGGCCGCTGGAGGCTGAGCTCCTGGGAGTCGTCGCCTTCGAAGGTGTCGAGGTCGAGGACGTGGACCTCGCCGGTCGGCTCCTCGGCGGGGCTCGGCTCGGTCGCGTCCGTTGTGGAGGCGTCCGCCGTGGGCGAGGGCGCCACGGCGGCGGGGTCGGCAGTGCAGGCGGCGAGGATCGCCAGGCCGATCAGGACGGGGGCGCCAGGAGACGAGGGGACCGCATGGCGTGCATCCTAAGGCACGCCCGCAAGTCCCCCAGTGTCCGTTCGGGTCCGGAGCGGGCGGGCCCCGCCGGGGCGCCGCTCGCGGCGGCAGTCGGCGCACACGTGTTCGCCGGTCGATCACAGCGGGTACAGTTCTGGGGCGAATCGGCGAGCGGACGGGAGCGCACGTGATCGAGTTCGAATCGGTGTCCAAGACCTATCCGGACGGCACCGTCGCCGTCGAGGAGTTCTCGCTCGTGGTCCCCTCCCACCGGTCGGTGGTGCTGGTCGGGTCCTCCGGGTCGGGCAAGTCGACCCTGCTCCAGATGGTGAACCGCATGGTGGAGCCCACGGGCGGACGGGTCGCCATCGACGGCGAGGACGTCGCCGGGCGCGACGCGGTGGGCCTGCGCCGGTCCATCGGGTACGTCCTCCAGCACGGGGGCCTCCTGCCGCACCGGACGGTCCTGGACAACATCGCCACCGTCCCGGTCCTCAACGGGACGCGCCGCCGCCGGGCCCGGACGGAGGCGGCCGGGCTCCTCGAGCGCGTCGGCCTCGACCCGTCGCTGGGGAGGCGGTACCCCTCGCAGCTCTCCGGCGGCCAGCAGCAGCGCGTCGGCGTCGCCCGCGCGCTCGCCTCCGACCCGAACATCCTGCTCATGGACGAGCCGTTCGGCGCGGTCGACCCGATCGTGCGCCGCGAGCTCCAGGACGAGCTCGCCCGGCTCCAGGCCGACCTGGGCAAGACCATCATCTTCGTGACCCACGACGTGGACGAGGCCCTGCGCCTGGGCGACGAGGTCGTGGTGCTGCGCCGCCACGGCGTGATCGCCCAGCGCGGCACGCCCGCCGAGATCCTGGCCTCGCCGGCCGACGACTTCGTGCGCGACTTCGTCGGCGCCGACAGGGAGGAGCGGCGGCTCACCGTCCGGAAGGTCGACGGCCGCGACGTCGCCGTGGACGGCACCGGACGCCCGGTCGGGGTGCTGCACCCATGACATGGCTGGCCCTGAGCTGGGAGTACGTACTCGAACTGACGCGGGACCACCTGCTGCTGAGCGTCCCCGCGGTCCTCCTGAGCGTGCTCATCGCCGTCCCCATCGGACGACTCGCGAACCGGCGCAGGGTCCTCGGCGGGCTCGTGACCGGCGCCGCGACCCTCATGTACGCGATCCCGGCGCTGCCGCTGCTCATCATCATCCCCGCGGTCTTCGGCTTCCCGCTGCGGTCCTCGGCCACCGTGGTCACCGCGCTCACCGTGTACGGCGTCGCGCTGCTGGTGCGGACCGCCGCCGACGCCTTCGGCTCGGTGGACGCGGAGGTCCGCGACGCCGCGCTCGCCGTCGGCCACTCGCCGCGCAGCGTCTTCTGGCACGTCGACCTGCCGCTGGCGATCCCGGTGCTGCTCTCGGGCACCCGCGTGGTCGCCGTGAGCACCGTCAGCCTCGTGACGATCGGCGCGCTCATCGGCGTGCCGGGCCTGGGCTCGCTCCTCACCGACGGGTTCCAGCGCGGCATCACCGAGGAGGTCGCGGTCGGCGTGGTCGCCACGATCGTCGTCGCCCTGGTCCTCGACGGGCTGCTGCTGGCGGCCGGGCGCGCCCTCACCCCGTGGGCGCGCACCCCGCGCCGGAGCGCGAAGACCGCGGGAGGCGCGCGATGAGCCTGCTCATGGACGCCGGCGCCTGGCTGGGCGACCCCGCGAACTGGTCCGGTGACAACGGCGTCCCGACCCGGACCGTGCAGCATCTGGCGATCACCGGCGCCGCGGTCGGCATCGCCGCCGCCGTCGCCCTCCCCGCGGGGGTCCTCATCGGGCACACGCGCCGCGGGGCGGGCCTCGTGGGCGCCCTCTCCGGCGCCGCCCGCGCCATCCCGACCCTGGGCCTGCTGACCCTGTTCGGCCTCGCCTACGGCATCGGCCTGAAGGCCTCGCTGGCGGCCCTCGTGGTCCTGGCGGTGCCGTCGATCCTGGCGGGCGCCTACGCGGGCGTCCAGGCCGTCGACGCCGCCACCGTCTCGGCCGCCAGGGCCGTCGGCATGCGCCCGCGCCAGGTCCTCTTCGGCGTGGAGCTGCCGCTCGCCGCGCCGGTGGTCGTCGGCGGCGTCCGCGCCGCCGTGTTGCAGGTCGTCGCCACGGCGACCCTCGCCGCCTACATCGCCGACTACGGCCTGGGCCGCTACCTGTTCGCCGGGCTCAAGTCCCGCGACTACGCGCAGATGCTCGCCGGGGCCCTCCTCGTCGCGGCGCTCGCCCTCCTGCTCGAACTCGCCTTCGCCGCCGCGCAGCGCTACGCCGCGACGCGCATCGCCGACCCCGCCCGATCCGACCGGAACGACACCCGAACCGTTCAGAAAGGCCCGACCTCATGAAACGAAGCCTCCCAGGGCAACGCCCCCGCAAACGACGCGCGCTCGCGGCGGCCCTCGCCGTGGCCGGGACCGCCGCCCTCACCGCCTGCTCCGGCGGCGACCCGTTCGACTCCGGCTCCGACGGCGGGGACGGCGACACGATCGTCATCGGCTCCCAGGACTACTACTCGAACGAGATCATCGCCGAGATCTACGCCCAGGCGCTCGAAGAGGCCGGGTACACCGTGGACCGCCAGTTCCGCATCGGCCAGCGGGAGGCGTACCTGCCGGAGATCGAGGACGGCACGATCGACCTGTTCCCCGAGTACAGCGGCCCGCTGCTCCAGTACTGGAACGCCGAGACCTCGGTCAACCTGCCCGACGAGGTGTACGCCGAGCTGGAAGGGGCCGTGCCCGACGGGCTGCGGGTCCTCGACCAGTCCCCCGCGAACGACCAGGACTCCTACACCGTCACGCAGGAGTTCGCCGACGAGTGGGGCCTCACCGCCATCGGCGACCTCGCCGAGGTCACCACGCCGCTCGTGCTCGGCGGGAACTCCGAGGCCGAGACCCGCGCCTACGGCCCCGCCGGGATGATGGAGACCTACGGGATCGAGATCGGCTTCACGCCCATCGAGGACGGCGGCGGGCCGCTCACCGTGCAGGCCCTCGAGGACGGCGACATCCAGCTGGCGGTCATCTACACCGCCTCGCCCGCGATCGCCCAGGGCGGCCTGGTGACCCTCGAGGACACCGAAGGGCTCTTCCTGGCCTCCAACGTGGTCCCGCTCGCCAGCGACAACGTCGACGACGAGGCGGCCGCGATCATCGACGGCATCAGCGCGGGCATGGACACCGAGGACCTCATCGCCTTGAACGTGCGCAGCGTCGAGGAGGAGCTGCCCGCGGCGACCATCGCCGAGGACTGGCTCGCCGAGAACCCGCAGTAGAGGGGTCTCCGCTGCGGCGGCGCGGGCGATTCCCCGTTCGGGCCGCCGCACCGGGCAGGCTCTGGAATCATGCCGGTGGGGTCCGCACAGTCGGGCCCCACCGCACCGGATCGTGAAGGGACAACGCCGATGATCTCCGAGAGAACCGCAGGGCCGCGCGCCGACCGCCCCACCGCGGCGGTGGCGCCGTGAGCACCCGCGAAGTGGACCTGGTCGTCATCGGCGCGGGGCCGGTGGGCGAGAACATCGCCGACCGAGCCGTCCGCGGCGGCCTCGAGACGGTCGTCGTCGAGCGCGAGCTCGTCGGCGGCGAATGCTCGTACTGGGCGTGCATGCCGTCGAAGGCGCTGCTGCGCTCACCGCAGGCCCTCAGCGCCGCCAAGGCGGTGCCCGGCGCCGCCGAGGCCGTCACCGGCGGGCTCGACGTCGCGGCGGTCCTGCGCCGGCGCGACTCGTTCGCCAGCGACTGGTCCGACTCGGGCCAGGTGCAGTGGCTCGAGAGCGCCGGCATCGGCCTGGTCCGCGGCCACGGGCGCCTGAGCGGGGAGCGCGAGGTCACCGTGACCGCCGAGGACGGCGCCACCACGGTGCTGCGCGCCCGCCACGCGGTCGCGGTCGCCACCGGCTCGGTCGCGAACCTCCCGGGCATCCCCGGGCTCCGCGAAGCGAAGCCGTGGACGAGCCGGGAGGCGACGAGCGCCAAGACGGTGCCCGAGAGCCTCGCCGTCATCGGCGGCGGCGTGGTCGCGACCGAGATGGCCACGGTCTACGCCGCGTTCGGCGCCCGGGTCACGATCCTCTCCAGGAGCCGCCTGCTCGGCGGGGTCGAGCCCTTCGCGGCCGACCGCGTCGCCGAGTCCCTGCGGGCGCAGGGCGTCGAGATCAGGACGGGCGTCGAGACGCTCCGCGTCGAGCGCACCGGCGACGGCGTCCGCGTCGAGACCGACCAGGGCGCCGTGACCGCCGCCGAGCTGCTCGTCGCGGCCGGGCGCTCGCCCGCCACCGGCGACCTCGGGCTCGAGACGATCGGGCTCGACCGCCGCGCGAAGCTCGAGACCGACGACACGCTCCGGGTCGAGGGCTTCGACTGGCTCTACGCCGTGGGCGACGTCAACGGCCGGGCCCTCCTGACCCACCAGGGCAAGTACCAGGCGCGCGCCGCGGGCGACGTGATCGCCGCGCGCGCCGCCGGGCGCCCGGTCGACGACGCGCCGTGGGGCGCGCACGTCGCGACCGCCGACCACGCCGCCGTCCCGCAGGTGGTGTTCACCGAACCCGAGGTCGCGGCCGTCGGCCCCACCGCCGACGAGCTGCGCGAACAGGGCAGGAACATCCGCGTCGTCGACTACGACCTCGGCTCGGTCGCCGGGGCGAGCCTCTACCGGGACGGATACGAGGGCGCCGCGCGCATGATCGTCGACGAGGACCGCGGCGTGATGGTCGGGGCGACCTTCGTCGGCCCCGAGGTCGCCGAGCTCGTGCAGGCGGCCACCACGACCGTCGTCGGCGAGGTCCCGGTCGACCGCCTCTGGCACGCCGTCCCGGCCTACCCGAGCATCAGCGAGATCTGGCTGCGCCTGCTGGAGGAGTACGGGCGGCCCGCGACCGCCTGACGCCAAGTGCGGGCGGCCCCGCCCAGGCGACCAGAGGGGCGGGGCCGCCTCGGTGACGGCGGCGGCACCCGCGTTCCGAGGCTCGACGCCCTGCGCCTTCGTTCGTCCCCCGCGCGGCCCGCTTCCCCGTCGAGGCCCGCGGGCCCCTCCGACCGGGAAGGGGTTCCCGCCCCCGTCTTGCCGGTCTCCTGCCTTGTGAACGGCTCCGCCCGCCGACAAACTGGTCCTGATCGATTCGGCCTCCGACCCCCAGGCCGCCTCCTGATCGCGAACCGCAGCGGCTCGCAGCCTCGTCCAAGTGCCAAGGAGTCGGACATGACCTCACTCGACCGCCGTCAGTTCCACCGGTCGCTCCTCGCCGTTCCCGCCGCCGCCCTGGTCGGCACGGGCCTCGGCGCGCTCGCCCCCGCCGCGGCCTCGGCCGCCCCCGCCGACTGGCAGGCGCAGTTCCTGGTGGGCCAGGCGGACGGCGAGCTCATGCACCGAAGGCGAAGGGGCGACGGGTCCTGGGGTCCGACCTGGGACGGGGTCCCCACCGCCACCGGCGCGCTGCTCCGCGTCTCCTGCGCGGGCATGTCCGCGGACCTCCACGTCGTCGCGACGATCAACAGCGGGACTCCGGACCACGCCGTCCGGCGCGGCTCCGACGGCTCCTGGACGGCGTTCACGCCGATCCCCTCGCAGTCGGGCCCCGCCTCGGGCGCCGTCCACGTCGCGGCGACCACGCTCGGCCGCGAACTGCACGTCTTCAGCGCCTCTGAGCGGGGCACCACCCTGTACCACACCGTCCGCGGCGAAGACGGGGTCTGGCTGCCCCGTTGGACGGCGCTGCGGACCTTCGGGCGCATCGGCCACATCGCCACCGCCCGGGTCGGCACGACGATCAGCACCACCGTCATCGCCGACGGCAGGCTGCTCCACGCCGTCCGCGCCTCGGATGGGACATGGAGCACCTGGGGCGACGTCGAGCGCCCGGCAGGCGACATCGGGAACGTCAACCAGGTGGCCCTGGCGGGGATCGGCGCCCAGCTCCACGTCGTGGCGCTGAACGGCTCCAGCGAGGTCCACCACGCCATCCGCAAGGGGGACGGGTCCTGGCAGCGGTTCAGGAAGCCGTCCGTCTTCAACGGCCACTCGCCCTTCGCCGTCTGCGCGGCGAACGTCGGCGGCGAGATGCAGGTCGGGATCATCGACCTCGACGGCAGCCGCCAGATCGTCAAGCACTCCATCCGCCGATCCGACGGATCGTGGCAGCGGGTCGGCACCGTCTCCTCCGCCGGTCTCACCGGTGATCCGGGGACCCTGGCGGTGGCCGCCACCCGGTAGGCCCGGGATCGTCTCGCGACCGGGGACCTGAGCGGCGATGTCGAAGCAGCCCACGCCGAGAGCCGGGCCCTGGCGGGCCCGGCTCTCGGCGGAAGAGGTCAGCCTTCGCGTGAAGACCGGCGGACGTCGTCGGCGGCCTGCCGCGACTCCTCCTTCACGTGCTCGCCCGAGCTCTTCGCCTCGGACTTGACGTGCTCGACCGATTCCTTGGCGCTCTCCTCGAGGTGATGCGCCGACTCCTTGGCGGTGTCCCCGACGTGCGAGCCGATCTCGGCACCGATCTCCTTGGCCTCGGCCTTCATGTGCTCGGCCATGGGCTCGGCCCGGTCGGCCAGCGCCTGCGCCGCCTCGCGGGCCGTGCGGTCCGCGGGCAGGAGCGAGGCCGTGAGGGCGCCCACCCCGAAGGCGATCAGGCCGGCGGCGAGCGGGTTGCCCTTGATCTGGCCCTCGACCTGGTCCGCGTCGACGGCGCCCATGACCTTCTCGCGGACGGTGCGGACGCGCCGCTGGACGCGCTCCTTGCCGCGGTGGGCCATCCGCTTGGGGTTGACCCGGTCGTTGATCTCGTCGATCGTCATGCCGAGGTCTTCCCTCGTGCTCTCGATCTCGTCCCTAATCGCATCTGCTCGCGCACCCATGACGCGTCCTCCTTCAACGTCTCCCTGGTCTGCCGCGGCATCGGCGAGACCTCGCGGAGCTGCTTGCGGCCGTTGACGTACAGCACCGCGGCCACGATCGCGTAGACCACCGCCACGATGAGGAACGCCCAGCCCTCGGGCATGACCTCGGCCAGGCCCCACGCCGCGGCGAACGACGCCAGCAGGAGCGTGAAGTGGCCCATCAGCGCCGCGGCGCCGAGTTTGGCGCCCGCCTTCGAGGCCTTGGACGCCTCTTCGCGCAGCTCCACCTTGGCGAGCTCCACCTCCTTGCGGAGCAGGTCGCTGACGTCGCGGGCGACGTCGCTCAGCAGCGTCCCGAGGGACTGGTCCTCCCGGGAGTTGCGGTCGCGGGCGGCGTGGTCCGGTTCGCGGACCGTCCGCCGTGTCTCATCGGTCATCGCCATGGCGTCTCCTCGGCGGCGGCCTCCCGGCCGGTCCGGTACTCGCCGACCGGCGGGTTGGGCCGGTAGTCGCGGTCGGACCGGTTGGACTGGTACTCCCCCGCCCATCGGTCGGGCCGGCGCGCGCCGGTCGGCTCGGTGTCCGAACCGCGCTCGGCGCCCTCATGGCGCGGGTGCTCCTTGCGGACCTCGTTGCCGCCGCGGAGCAGCCTGCCGGCCGCGAATCCCGCCACGACCGCGGCGCCCAGGAACATGGCGGGCCGTTCGCGCGCGAAGCGCCTGGTGTCGTCGAGGACGCCGTCGAAACCGTCGTCCTGCATGCGTGCGGCGACCCGGCGCATCTCGCCGGCGGCCGACTCGGCGTAGTCCGCGAGCGGGCCGGCGTCCTCCGGACGGCCCTCGGCCAGCGCGCTGAACTGGTCGCCGAAGCGGCGCAGTGAATCGCCGAGCTTCTCGGCCTGGGCCGCGGTCTGCTCCCGCAACTGGGCCCGGGTGTCTTCGGCGAGGTGCCGGATCTCGGCCTTCGCCTCGTCGGCCAGCTCCCGCCCCTCCTCGCGCACGGTCCCGGCGACGTTCTTGGCCTCGTCGGCGGCCGTGTGGGCCATTTCCGTCCCGCGCCGCCGCGCGGTGTCGGCGGTGTCCTCGGCGCCTCCGGTGGTCTTCCCGCCGGTGTCCGGTCCGGACGTCCCTTCGACGGTGGGCCAGTCGGCGGTGCCGGATGTCCTCACCGCGTCGTCTGGCGTCGGATCGGCCGCGCCGGGCCTTTCTGCGAAGCTCATCTTCCCCTCCTTTCCCCGTCCTCCGGACGGGTGATCGTCGAGTGGTGTCAATGCGCTCGCGACGGCGTACCCCTGCTGTAAGCGTCCAATCACCTTCCTCGATGCCCAGCGGCGGCGGACATGAGGAAGACTCTCCTCACCTGGGGTTTCGCTCGCAGATTCCGGGCGTTAAACGCCGAGGTTGGCGATGACCGCCTCGGTGACGGCGGCGGTGCCGGCGGTGCCTCCCACGTCGCGGGTCTTGACGCCCTGCGCCGTGGCGGCCTCGACGGCCCTGTGGACGGCCTTCGCCTCGTCGTGCAGGCCCAGGTGGTCGAGCATCATGGCGGCGCTGCCGATGGCGCCGACCGGGTTGCACACTCCCTGCCCGGCGATGTCCGGGGCCGAGCCGTGGACGGGCTCGAACATGCTCGGGAAGCGGCGCTCGGGGTTGAGGTTCGCGCTCGCGGCCAGCCCGAGGCTCCCGGCCAGGGCGCTGCCGAGGTCGGAGAGGATGTCCGCGTGGAGGTTCGAGGCCACGACCACCGAGAGGTCCTCGGGGCGCAGCACGAACTTCGCGGACATCGCGTCCACCAGGACGCTCTCGGTCTCCACGTCCGGGTAGTCGGCGGCGACGCGCCGGAAGACCTCGTCCCACAGCACCATGCCGTACTGCTGGGCGTTGCTCTTGGTGACGCTGGAGACCTTCTTGACCGCGCGGGTGCGCGCCAGGTCGAACGCGAAGCGGATGATCCGCTCGCAGCCGACCTCGGTGAACAGGGCCGACTGGACGGCGACCTCGCCGCCGTCGCCGCGCGCGGCGAGGTTGCGGCCGCCGATCCCGGCGTACTCCCCCTCGGAGTTCTCGCGCACCACGACCCAGTCGAGGGGGGTGTCGTCGGCCTTGCGCAGCGGGCTGGTGACGCCGGGCAGGAAGGCGACGGGCCGGACGTTGGCCCACTGGTCGAAGTTCTGGCACACGCGCAGCCGCAGGCCCCACAGGCTGACGTGGTCGGGCACGGTGGGCCAGCCGACGGCGCCGAAGTAGATCGCGTCGAAGCCGCGCAGGACCTCCAGGCCGTCCTCGGGCATCATGGCGCCGTGCTCGGCGTAGTAGTCCGAGCCCCAGGGGAACTCCTCCCACTCCAGGGCGAAGCGGCCCCCGGCGTTCGCCTCGACCGCGTCGAGGACGGCGCGTCCGGCCGCGACGACCTCGCGGCCGACCCCGTCGGCGGGAATGGCGGCGATGCGGAAGCGCTGCGGGTCGTCCATGGAAGCTCCGAATCTCTCAGGCCGGGTGCGGCGGGGGGTGACTCGAGTGAACAACGCCGGGGCGGCCGGTGTCCAACACCGGTCTCCGATGAGCGTGATCGGGCGGTCCTATGGTTCAGTGCTGCTGTGAGCCTCCGGCTCGGTGTTGCTGCGAGCCTACGGCTCAGCACTACCGCGAGCCTCCGGCTCAGTGCCGCTACGCGTCGGCGGCCCAGGCGGCGGCCATGTCGACGAACGCCCGCGCGGCCGGGGTGAGGCCCTCGGGGCGGCTCACGAGCGAGGCGCGCAGGTGCATGGTCGACTCGATGCGGTGGACGGCGGCCCCGGCGCGCTCGGCCAGCGGCGTCCACGACTCGGGCATGACGGCGTGCCCGAACCCGGCCAGCACCAGGGGCAGGATCGAGGTGCGGTGCGCGATCTCGGCGGCGAGGACGAGCTCCGTGCCGCGCTCGACGAGGTCGTCGACGAAGCGGCGCATGAGGCTGCCGCGCTGGGAGGCGATGACCCGCAGGCCCCGGAAGTCCTCGTGCCGGACCGTGTCGCCCGGCGGCAGGCCGTGGTCGGGCGGCGAGATGAGGACGAGCGGCTGGTCCCCCAGCGGCACCACCCGCAGGCCCGCGGTGCGGAGCGCGCCGGAGGAGCCGAGCAGGCCGATCTCGCTGAGGCCGGTGCGCACGCTCGCGACCACCTCGTCGGCGGTGAAGGCGCCGTCCACGTTGAGCGTGATGCCGGGATGGGACTCGGCGAAGCGGCACATCATCGTCGTCAGCGGCTCGATGCCCGGCGAGGGCATGGAGACGAGGTCGAGGCGCCCGCGCTGGAGGTCCTTGACGGACTGGGCGGCCGAGCGGGCCGCGTCGAGGTCGCGCAGGACCTGCCGGGCGGGCTCGACGAGGAGGGCGCCCGCCTCGCTGAGCACCACGCCGCGCCCGACGCGGTGGAACAGCGGGACCCCGAGTTCGCGCTCCAGGTTCGCGATGGCCTGCGAGAGCGAGGGCTGGGCGATGTGGATGTGGTCGGCGGCCCGCCCGAAGCCGCCGTGGTCGACCACGGCGAGGAAGTAGCCCAGCTGGCGTGCGTCCATGCCCCTCCGTCCGCCCGGCGGCCCGTCGATAGGCGCCGCCTATCGGAGAAGTGTAGGCCCGCGGCGGCGTCTCAGATGCCGCCGCGGGCCTTGAGCGGGTGTCAGCCGCCGATGCCCGCGACGGCGACCATCACGCCGATGAGGGCGACGATGACGACCGCGCCGATGACGTCGAACGTGACGCCCGATCTGATCATCCTGGTCATCGGCACCGCGCCGGTGCCGTAGACGATGGCGTTCTGCGGCGTCGAGACCGGCAGCATGAAGCCCATGGACGCGGCGAAGGTCGCGCCCATCGCCGGGACGAGCGGGTCGACGCCCGCCGCCACCGCCAGCGGGATGATGATCGGCACCACGACCGCCGCGGAGGCGGTGTTGCTCGTGGTCTCGGAGATGAGGATCGCCAGCACCACCGCGAACACCGTGATCGCGAACGTGCTGGAGATGCCGAGCGTGTCCGAGGCGCCGTTGCCGATGGTCTCGGCGAGCCCGGTCGAGGCCAGCAGCGCGCCGAAGATGATGCCGGTGCCGAACAGCAGGATCGTGCCCCAGTCGATCTTCGCGGCGTCCTTCCAGGTCAGTGTGGGCTCCTGGCGCTTCCAGCTGATCGGCAGGATGAACAGCAGCGAGGCGCCGATGACGGCGGACACGCCCTCGTCGAGCCGGTCGGAGACGCTGGCGTACGTCGAGGAGTCGGTGCCGGCGACGAGGCCGACGACGGCGGGGATGAGCCACAGCACCACGGTGACCAGGAAGGCGATCACGGTGTTCTTCTCGGCGCGGCCCATCGGGCCCTGCTCGGCGCGGCGCTCGCGGATGTACTCCTCGACGCCCTCGATGCGGCGGATCTCGGGCTTGTTCACCAGGATCAGCACGACCGCGAGGACGGCGAACATGATGGCGCAGATCGGCAGGGCCATGACCATCCACTGCCCGAAGGAGATGCGCTCGCCGGTGGCCTCCTCGATGAGGCCGCGGCCGATGAGGTTCGGCGGAGATCCGACGGGCGTGAGCAGGCCGCCGACGCTGGCGCCGTAGGCGAGCATGAGCATCAGGGCGGCGCCGACGCGCAGCCGCAGCGGGTCGAAGTCGGGGCGGACGACCCCCTGGTCCTGCATGAGCCGCGCGATGACGGCGAGGATGCCCATGGCCGTGGGCATGAGCATCGCGACCGTGGCGGTGTTGGAGATGAACGCCGAGAGGACGCAGGTGACGGCACCGAAGGCGATGATGGTCCGGACCGTGGACCTGCCGACGCCGGGCAGCCCCAGGATGAAGTAGGCGACGCGCTGGGCGACGCCGTGCTTGAGCATCGCCGCGGCGAGGATGAACGCCCCGATGAAGGTGAAGACGGTGCTGGAGCCGAAGGGCGCCAGGACGTCGCCGGAGGGGGCGACGCCGAGCAGGATGATCGCGCTGACCCCGATGAGGCCGCCGACGGGGATGGGGATGGGCTCGCAGATCCACAGGACGACCACGCCGAGGAGGACGGCCGCGAGGGACTGCTGGTCGCTCGCCAGGTCGAGCGGGAGGAAGTAGAAGACGACGGACACGAGGGGGGCGAGGAACCAGCCGACGAGGCGGCGGCCCCTCTCGAACCGCTCATCGGCGCCGGAGCCGAGTTCGGTGAGGCTGCGGTAGGTGGAGCCGCCCAGGAGGGCCTTGTCCACATCGGTGCGGGGGGCGCCGGCGGCGTCGGGGGACGCCTGCGAGGCGGGGTCGGACACCATGCCTCCTCCTTGAGGTCTAGGTTGTGGCGACTGTCTCATCCGCCCTCGCTCCCAGTCCAAGACTTGTCTCCTTTGCGGCATATAGGCAACGCCTATCGGAAAACGCGGTGGCGTCGCCCGCGGATGCCGAGGCCGGGGGCCTGGACGTTCACGTATGCCAATACTTGACTGCCTAAATTAAGGCTTGGTACGCTCCGCTCACCTCGACACTCACTTTGGGAGCGCTCTCTTCACCTCGAAGGACGACATATGCGAACGACTCGAAACCGCAAGCGCCTCACCATGACCGCCGTGGCCGTCACGGCGCTCGGCACCGGCGCCCTGATGGTCGCCTCGGCGAGCCCGGCACTCGCCGAGGAGGGCTGCGAAGTGGACTACACCGTGGTCGGCAGCTGGGGCTCGGGATTCCAGGCCAACGTCGCCATCACGGCCGACGAGGCCATCGACGGCTGGGAGATCGAGTGGGCCTTCCCCTCGGGTACCACCGTCGGCAGCGCCTGGAACGTCGACTGGAGCCAGTCCGGGACCGCGTTCACCGGCTCGGACGTCGGCTGGAACGCCGCCATCGGCTCGGGCCAGACCCGCGAGGTCTTCGGCCTCATCGGCTCCGGCAGCGCCGCAGCGCCCACCGGCGTCACCGTCAACGGCGACCTGTGCGACGGCCAGGTCGACCCCACCGACCCGCCGACCGACCCCACGGACCCGCCGACCGAGGAGCCTGGCGGACCGGTCTCGATCATGCCGCTGGGCGACTCGATCACCGGCAGCCCCGGCTGCTGGCGCGGCAACCTGTGGAGCCTGCTCGACCAGGCCGGCCACGAGGTCGACTTCGTCGGCTCGCTGTCGCAGGCCTGCAACCCGGCCGGGTCCGACCCCGACCACGAGGGGCACGGCGGCTTCCTGGTCACGCAGTCGGTCGCGAACGGGAGCGTGCGCGGCTGGCTGGAGCAGAACACCCCCGACGTGCTCATGATGCACTTCGCCACCAACGACGTCTGGTCGGCGGTCCCGCCCGCGCAGATCCTCGCCGCCTACACCGCCATCGTGGAGGACCTGCGCGAGCTCAACCCGGACGCGGTCATCCTGGTCGCCCAGATCATCCCGCTGCACCCGGACGCGTCCTTCGGGTGCACCGACTGCCCGCAGCGGGCGATCGACTTCAACGCCGAGATCCCCGGCTGGGCCGCCGGGCTGACCACCGCGGAGTCGCCGATCACGGTGGTCGACCAGTGGACCGGCTTCGACCCCGCCGTCGACACCTACGACGGGGTCCACCCCGACGAGGACGGCTACGTCAAGATCGCCGCGAACTGGTTCGAGGCCCTCGACCCGATCCTGTAGCACCCGCGGTCGCGGCGCCCGTCTCCGGTGGGGAGGCGGGCGCCGCCGCTTCGCCCCGGGAATGTCCGTTTGCATCGTTGTACGATCGTGAGGATTCGAGGAGGTGCCATGGCGGCGACCCTGCACGACGTCGCGGACCTCGCGGGCGTGTCGTTCAAGACGGTGTCGAACGTGGTCAACGGCCACCCCCACGTCAGGCCCGCCACCCGCGAGAAGGTCGAGCGCGCGATCGCCGAGCTGGACTACCGGCCGAACCTCACCGCCCGGGGCCTGCGCAAGGGCCGCACCGGCGCGATCGCCCTGGCCGTCCCCGAACTCAACCTGAGCTACTTCGCCGAGCTCGCCAGCTTCGTCATCGCCGCCGCCGAGCGCTCCGGCCTGGTCACCCTCGTCGAGCAGACCGGCGGCGACCGCGACCGCGAGCTGGCCCTGCTGCGGAGCCCGCGGCTGCGCATGACCGACGGCCTCATCCTCAGTCCGCTGGGGATGCGGCAGGAGGACGCCGACGCGCTCGACGTGCCCTTCCCGCTGGTGCTGCTCGGCGAGCCGGTGTTCGACTGGCCCAGCGACCACGTCTCCATGCGCAACGCCGAGGCGGCCCGCGCCGCCACCGAGTACCTCATCGCCTCGGGGCGGCGGCGCATCGCCGTCATCGGCGAGTACGAGGACGAGGTCTTCGGCTCGGCCCGCGCGCGCCTGCGCGGCTACCGGGAGGCCCTGGAGGCGCACGGCATCGGGTACGACGGGCGCATCGTCGCGCACGCGACCCTGTGGCACCGGGCCGACGGGGCGCGCGCCATGCGCGAGCTGCTCGACCGCGGCGCGCCGTTCGACGCGGTCTTCGGCTTCAACGACACGCTCGCGCTCGGCGCGATGCGCGTGCTCCAGGAGGCGGGCCTGCGCGTCCCCGAGGACGTGGCGGTGCTCGGCTTCGACGACCTGGACGAGGCCGCCTACGCGATCCCCTCGCTCACCACGGTCGACCCGGGCCGCGAGTGGATCGGGCGGACCGCGGTCGAGACGCTGCTCGAGCGCATCGGCGGCGGGAGGGACGCCGCGCCCGCCACGCGACTGGCCGATTTCAGCATCGTCGAGCGGGAGTCCGCGCCCCGCGGGTGAGCCCGGGGGCGGCCCCGTGTTGACAGGGCCGCGAGGGGCGACGTACGATCCAGAAATTACAACGTTGTACAAGACTCACGTTTTTACAACGTTGCACTAGGCGCAGACAGCGCAGTCTCGCATCGAGAGGGAATTGGACATGACACGCACGCGGATCTGGACGGGCGCCGCCGCGGCGCTCGCGCTCACGGCGGCGGTGGCGGGCTGCTCGGGCGGCGGCGAGGACGACGGCCCGGTCGAACTCACCTTCTGGCACGGCTACTCCGAGGCCGACGGCGACGTGCTCGAGGAGATCGTCGCCGACTTCAACGCCTCGCACGACGACATCACCATCGACACCGAACTGAAGACCTGGGACAGCATCGACGACACGCTGCTCACCGCGCTCTCCGCGGGCGAGGGGCCCGGCCTGGTGGCCATGCCCGCCGAGCGCCTCCCCGTGTACGCCTCCAAGGGCGCCTTCGCCTCGCTGGACGACTTCTACGCCGACGAGGCGAGCAACACCGCGAACCTGGTCCCCGGCGCCGTCGAGATGGAGGAGGTCGAGGGCGAGAAGTTCGGCGTGCCGAGCGGCTTCGTGCCCCTGGCGGTGTACTACAACACCGCGCTCTTCGAGGCCGGGGGCGTGGACGAGTTCCCGCAGACCTGGGACGAGTGGGTCGAGGCCGCGAAGCGGCTCACCGTGGACGAGGACGGCGACGGCACGCCCGAGCAGTACGGCGTCGTGCTCCCCGACCACGCGACGGTCGCGAACGGCCTGTGGCCCTCGCTGTTCTACGGCAACGGCGGCGGCATCGTCGACGGCGGCGAAGCGGTGATCGACTCGCCGGAGAACGCCGAGACGCTCGAGTTCTGGAGCGGCGCGATCGCCGCCGACCAGATCTCCCCCACCGGCGTCGACGGCATCGGCGCCGACGAGCTGTTCAGCGGCGGCAAGGCCGCCATGACCGTCGGCGGCCCCTGGATGGCCTCGATCGCCACCGAGAACGGCATCGACTACGCGATCGCCCCGCTCCCGGCCGGGCCCGCGGAGCAGGCCGCCTCGGCGATCGGCGTCTCCATGGCCGTCACCGTCGACACCAGCCGCGCCGAGCAGGCCGCGGCCGAGGAGTTCCTCTCGTTCTTCCTCAACGAGGAGAACTCCGTGAAGTGGTCGCTCGGCTCCGGCTGGCCGCCGCTGCGGACCGACATCCCGGCCGAGGCGGTCGCCGAGAACCCGGTGGTGGCGTCCCTGACCGAGATCGCGGCGACCGGCCGGCCCCTGCTGCCGGGCGTGGTCAACAGCGTCGACGTGCTCAGCGCCGTCGACGAACTGACGCAGCGGGCCGTCGCGGGCGAGGACGTGGACGCGCTCCTCGCCGAGGCCCAGGCCGAGGTCCAAGCGGCGCTCGAAGACTGACCAGCGCGCCTTAGTCGGGGGCGCCCGGCCCGGGCGCCCCTCCCGCCGAGGTTGAGAGGAAACCATGAGTGCTGACCATCCGCCGGTCCGCCGGTACCGCCCGCCGGCCCCCCTGGGCGGGCGGCGCCGCGCCACCGGCAGCCCCGCGGGGCGCAACACGAAGGCGCTGCTGTTCCTGGCGCCCGCGCTGATCGTCCTGGGCCTGTTCGTGGTCTGGCCGATGATCTCGGCCCTGCGGCTGTCGTTCACCGACGCGAGCGGGTTCGGCCGCGAGGAGTGGGTCGGGCTCGAGAACTACGCCGCGGTCTTCACCGACCCGGACATCCTGAACGCGGTCACCAACACCGTGCTGTACACGGTGCTGTTCACCCCGACGGCGGTGATCGCGGCGCTGGGGCTGGCGCTGCTGCTCAACAGCCCCCGCATGCCGTTCCGGTCGTTCTTCAGGACCGCGCTGTTCGTGCCGTTCGTCGTCTCGTTCGCCGTGGCGGCGTTCGCGTGGAGCTACCTCATCGACCCGCAGGTGGGCCTGGTGAACTACTGGCTGCGCGGCATGGGGATCAGGATGGGCAACGTCCTGGAGGACCCGACCTGGGCCATGCCGATGGTCGCGTTCGTCGCGGTGTGGAAGCTGTTCGGCTTCTACTTCGTCATCTTCCTCGCCGGGCTCCAGGACATCCCGAACTCGCTGTACGAGGCCGCGCGGATGGACGGGGCCGGGCCGTGGTCGCGGCTGCGGAACATCACGCTGCCCATGCTGTCCAACACGATGGCGTTCGTGCTGGTCTTCGCGACCATCGCCGCGCTCCAGGCGTTCGACCAGATCTACGTCATGACCGGCGGCGGCCCCTACGGCAACACCCAGACCGTGGTCATGGAGATCTACGAGTCCGGGTTCCGCAAGCTCGACATCGGCTTCGCGTCGGCGCTGTCCTACGTGCTGCTCGTCGCGACGCTGATCCTGAGCCTGGTCCAGTTCGTGTTCTTCGGCCGCAGAGAGAAGGACCTGTCATGAGCGCCCTCGGCGGCACCCTGACCACCGCGCGCCGGAGGCTGCGCGAACTCCGCCCGAGCACGGTCCTCGCGACGCTGGCCCTCGTCGTGGTGAGCGCGATCGTGCTGCTGCCCATCGCGATCATCGTGCTCACCGCGTTCAAGCCCGCCGGGGAGGTGAACGCGTTCCCGCCGAGCCTCCTGCCGGACACGTGGACGCTCGACAACCTCAAGGAGGTCACCTCCGAGCTGCCGTTCGCCCGGCTGATCGGCAACAGCTTCCTGTTCGCGGGCGGGGTGACGGCGTTCGCGCTGGTCTTCGACTCCCTGGCCGCGTACGCCCTGGCGCGCATCGACTTCACCGGCCGCAAGGTCCTGCTGGTCGCGATCATCGCGACGCTCATGATCCCCTTCCAGGCCACGCTCATCCCGCTCTACCAGCTGGTGGCGGACCTGGGCTGGGTGAACACGTACGCCGGGCTCATCGCGCCGCGCGCGGCCGACGCGTTCGGGATCTTCTTCCTGCGCCAGTTCTTCCTCGCGCTGCCCCGCGACATCGACGCGGCCGCGCGCATGGACGGCGCGGGCGAGTTCCGGATCTTCCGGTCGGTCGTGCTGCCGAACGCGATGCCCGCCCTGCTCACCCTGGGGCTGTTCACGTTCGTGAACAACTGGAACGACCTCCTGTGGCCGCTGGTGTTCACCACCGACGCCGAGATGGGCACCATCACCTCGGGCCTGACGCTGCTGACCGGGCCCAGCGGCATCGTGCCGCACGGCGTGATGATGGCCGGCTCGCTCATCGCGATCGTGCCGCTGGTCGTCGCCTTCCTCTTCGTACAACGCCGCTTCATCGAGAACATCGCCACGACAGGACTCAAATGACCGCTCCCCCGCAATGGCACCGCGACGGATCGCTGCACTTCGCCGTCGGTGTCGAGGACACCTTCGTGCCGCAGGCCGGCCCCGGCCAGCGGCCGATCGACGAGTACGAGCTCACCGAGCACTACGCGCACTGGCACGCCGACCTCGGCCTGGCCGGGGACGCGGGCGCGGAGCTGGTGCGGTGGGGCGTGCCCTGGTACCGGATCCAGCCCGGGCGGGACCGGTGGGAGTGGGGCTGGCTCGACCGGGTCATGGACCGCTTCGCGGAGCTGGGCCTGCGGCCGATCGTGGACCTCATGCACTACGGGACGCCGCTGTGGCTGGAGGGGCAGTTCGCGAACCCGGACTACCCCGAGCGCGTCGCCGAGTACTCGGCGCGGGTGGCCGAGCGCTACGCCCACCTGGGGTTCGCCGAGTACACGCCGGTGAACGAGCCGATGATCCACGCGCAGTTCTCCGGCGAGTACGCGTACTGGCCGCCGTACCTGTCGGGCCCCGAGGGGCTGAGCGCGATCGTGAGGCAGCTGGGGCGCGGGTTCGTGCTGGCGCAGCGCGCCATGCGCGAGGTCCTGGGCGAGGCGGCGGTGTTCGTGCACGTGGACGCGGGCCAGCGCTACGCGGGCGACGTCGACGCCCCGGAGCACCGCGAGCACGCGGCGCGGCTGCGGGAGCAGGTGCACCTCGTGGAGGACCTGGTGACGGGCCGGGTCGGCGGGTCCCATCCGCTGGAGCCGTTCCTGCGCGCCAACGGCTGGTCCGACGGGGACCTGGCGTGGTTCGCGGCCGACCCGGTGCACCCGGACGTCATGGGCGTCAACTACTACCCGCTGCACTCGACCGAGGTGTTCGAGGCCGGGGTGTTCCACTCCGGGGGCTTCCCCGACCCGCGCCCGGCGCGGGACGACGGGGCGGCCGGGCTGGTCGAGCTGCTGCGCGCGGCGGCGGACCGGTACGGGGCGCCGGTGATGCTGACCGAGACGTGCGTGACCGACTCGGTGAAGGCGCGCGTCGACTGGCTCGACGAGTCGGTCGCGGCCGTGCGCGGACTGCGCGAGTCCGGTGTGGACGTGGTCGGGTACACGTGGTGGCCGCTGTTCGACATGTACGAGTGGACCTACCGGCACTCGCAGGCGCCGCGGGAGGCGCACCGGCTGACGATGGGGCTGTGGGAGCTCCGGGAGCGCGGCGGCGAGCTGGCCCGCGTCCGGACGGCCGTGGCCGACCGGTTCCGCCACCACGCGACCGGGGGGCGCTGAACCCGGATCGGAGGCGAGGCGGCCGCGGACTCGTCCGCGGTCGCCTCGCCGCGTCAGGGGCTCAGCCCGCGTCGGCCGTCTCCCGGGCGCGCTCGCGCGCGGCCGGGGTGATGAAGGCCGCGGCGAGCACGAGGACCAGGACGGCGATGAGGGCCGAGCGCAGGCCGTAGTGCTCGCCGAGGAAGCCCAGGACCGGCGGGCCCACGAGGAAGGCGACGTAGCCGATGGTCGCGGCCAGGGAGACCCGCGCGGCGGCGTTCTCGCCGGAGTCGCCCGCCGCCGAGATGGCCACGGGGAAGCCGAGCGAGGCGCCCAGGCCCCACAGGATCGCGGCGCCCCCGGCCACGATCTGGTTGTCGGCGAAGACGACCAGGGCCATGCCGCCCGCGCTCACCAGGGCGCTGGCGCACAGGACCGCGGCGCGGCCGAAGCGGTCGACGAAGCGGCCGCCGATGAAGCGGCCCACGGTCATCGCGGCGGCGAAGACGGCGAAGACCCCTGATCCGAGGGCGTCGTCCAGGCCGTGCCCGTCGACCATGATCAGCGGCAGCCAGTCGTTGGCGGTGCCCTCGGCCATGGCCAGCGCGAGGATGACGCCGCCGATGAGCAGCAGCCGCGAGTCCTTCCAGACCGCGGCGCGCGGCGCGTCCTCGGCGGCGCCGGCGCCGGTCCGCCTGCCGAGGCCGGAGGGGATGGGCCGGATCGCGGCCGCCAGTGCGGCGACCACGACGGCGGCGGCGATCCACAGGTGCGCGATCACGGGGAAGGACACGGCGGTGAGGACCATCCCGGCCGTGGCGCCGACGACGGTGCCGAGGCTGAAGAAGCCGTGCATCATGGGCATCGCCGAGCGCCCGAGCCGGCGTTCGACCTCGGCGCCCTCGATGTTGAGGGAGACCTCGGCGCCGCCCATGCCGCAGCCGAACAGGCCCAGGCCGACCGCGACGGCGAGGCCGGAGCCGAAGTGCGCGCCGGTGCCGATGACCGCGGTGCCGAGCGCGATGACGAGCATCCCGGTGGCCGTGACCCTCCGGGTGCCCCAGCGGGACACGAGCGGCCCGGAGGAGAGGATGCCGGTCATCGAGCCGACGGACAGGCCGAAGAGGATGAGGCCCATCTGGGCGGTCGAGGCGCCGACGAGGTCGCGCACGTCCGGCGTCCGGGTGATCCACGAGGAGATGGTGATGCCGGGCAGGAGGAAGAGCGCGGACAGGGCGTTCCTGTGCGCGCGGACGGATGCGGTCACGGGGCCGCCTTCTGGGGAGGGCTGAACAAGTCTGTACGACCGTACACACTCGGTCGGTCGGCCTCCAGACCGCGCGGCGCCCCGGCTGTGGCAGATTGGTCACATGGGCGGAACACGGCGCGAGGTCCCCAACGACCCCGGACGCAGGGAGCGCATCCTCGACGCCGCGCTCGACGTGATCGCCGGGTCCGGGGTCCACAAGACCACCCACCGGCGCATCGCGGCCCGGGCCGGGGTCCCGCTCGGATCGCTCACCTACTACTTCTCGGGCCTGGACGACCTGCTCGCCCAGGCGTTCATCCGCCTCGCCGACACCATGTCCGCCCACTACCGGCGCACGCTCGAGGGCGCGGCCACGCGGGAGGAGGCCGAGGCCGCGGTCGTCGAGCTCGTCTGCGGGCCCGCGTACGCGACCTCGCGGGAGATGACCCTGATCTTCGAGATGTACGGGTACGCCAACCACCACCCGGAGGTCATGGCGACCGCGCGGGCCTGGCTCCACCGCAGCCGGGCGAGCCTCAGCCTGCACTTCCCCGAGGAGGTCTGCGCGGCGTTGGACGTGCTGATCGAGGGCTGGCCGATCCACCGCGTGCTGGAGGGCGCGCCGCTGGACCGCGAGCTCGTGGCCGCCGCGGTCCGGGCCCTGGTCAGCGGTCTCGGAGCGCGCTGAGGCCGTTCGCGAAGAAGTCGAGGGAACGGTCCACTTCGGCGACCTTCGGGGAGTGGTTGAGGTGGCCGTGCGTCATGCCGAGGGCCAGGTACGGCTCGACCGGGACGCCGACCTCGCGCAGCTGGCGCTCCAGGAGTTCGGCCGAGGAGCGCAGGTCGTCGTACTCGGCGGCCATGAGGAGGGCGCGCGGGAGGCCGTCGAGCCGGGCCGCGCCCGGCAGGGCGTCGGCGGGGACGTCGCTGATGCGGCCCACGTAGTTGCGGACCATCTCCTCGACGCCCTCGGCCTCGAAGCGGAACGGCAGCCCCGCCATCTCGGCGCTCAGCGCCGGGCTCGGGGCCGGGTTCGGGTAGTGCGCGAAGGGGTAGGCCAGCAGCATCGCGTCCGGGAGCCGGGGGCCGGCGTCCCTGGCGCGCAGCGTCGCCGAGAGGGCCAGGGCCGCACCGGCGCTGGCGCCGCCGATGGCGGCGGGGCCGCCCCGGGCCGGGTCCCGCTCGCACAGCCAGGTCCAGGCGGCGTGGACGTCGTCGATCGGCACGGGGTGCCGGTTGGCCCCGCTCTCGGCGAGGCGGTAGTCCACCGAGGCCACGACGACCGAGGCGCGGCGCGCCAGTTCGAGGCTGACGATGTGGCCCTCGGGCATGTCGAGGTCGCCGTGGCGGAAGCCGCCGCCGTGGGCCCACAGCAGCGCGCCGCCCGCGGGCGCCTCGGGGCGGTAGAGGCGCAGCGGGATCGGGCCGTGCGGGCCGTCGATCGACAGGTCCTCGACGGCCACGCCGGCGGCGTCCCAGTCGTCGGTGGCGCGGTACTCCAGGAGGTAGGCCTGGACGAGGGCTTCGCGCTCCTCGTCGTCGGCGGCCGCGGCGCCCGCCGCCTCCATGCCGCGGAACATCTCGGTGAAGTACTCGTCGACCGGCACGGCAGCCTCCTCGTGGCGAACGGGCCCGGCGGGCCTCACGCGTCAATGATGCCGTTTGCCGTTCCGGGGATCAACGGCGCACCTGGATCATCGCGCGGGTGCCGCTCGTGCGCCAGCCGGGCTCGTCCCGTTCGAGGTCGGCGAGGCGGGCCGGGTCGACGCCGACGGCCAGGTCCGACTTGGCGGTGCGCAGCGCGGCCACCGGGCCGGGGAAGTAGGAGGCGACGGCCTCGAAGGGGGTGGCGGCGTCCCACTCGCGGTCGCCGGTGAGCCGCCGATAGTTCAAGTCCCCCTTGAGGATCACCAGCTTCGCGGCGGCGAAGCGGCGCACGAGGCCGGGCGGGAGTTCGCGGTAGGTCGAGGGGAGCGTGTAGAAGCCGTGGGTGCGCAGGTCGAGGCGGCCGATGCGCACCGCCCGCCGCAGGCGCGCCGCGAGCGCCCCGACGGCCGGGTCGGGGTTCGCGGCCATGGTGTCGAGGGTGGCGAGCAGGTCGCGGCCGGTGGCGTCCGAGACGAAGAACGGGTCGGCCTTGAGGTGCAGCTCCACGCCGGTCGTGCCGGTCTCCAGGAGGTCGTCGATCAGGGCGAGGTCGGCGGCGAGCTCGCGGCCGGCGTTGTCGGCCACCACGATCACCGTCCGGCGCCCGGGCGCGTCGAGCAGCTCCCACACGTCGGCGCTGTGGTCGACCACCACCTCGCCGGTGCTCCCGCCTCGGCCCGCCTCGGGGTTGTCGGTGCGAAAGCCCAGGTCGGCCTGGTTGCCCCAGAGCGCGGCGTGCAGGAGCGCCTGGCGCCGCTCGGCGGGGTCGCGCGGCAGGCGGGCGTAGGCGTCGAGGTCGGCCAGGATCTCGGCCCCGTCGAGCTGCCGGTGCTTCTGCGGGGCGAAGGGGTCGACGCCGCGCCAGACGCTGGCGGCGTCGAAGTACTGGACGGCCTCGAGCACGCGGCGGTAGAAGTACGCCTCGGCCCACAGGAACGGCAGGGCGCTCCAGGGACTGCCCGCGTACGCGGCGAGCTGGTCCGCCCAGGCGCGCTCGTCGGGGCCGGGCGGCGGGGCCGCGGGCACGGTGCCGTCGAGGGACTCGGCGAGGAGCTCCTGGAGGTCGGCCCGGATGCGGGGAGGGTAGGGGTGGTCGTCGAGCAGGTTCGCGATGAGGACCGGGTGGCGCTCGTGGAAGACCGAGCGGCTGAAGGAGCCGGGCCGGTCGATTCCGATCCGCGGGGGCGGGCCGTCTGCCGAACGCTCATGGTCCACTGCCGCCGCTCCGTTCGCTCTGGGTGCAACGGCATCATCGCACTGCCGGGAACGCCGTCTCCCGCGGGTATCGAAAGAACTCTTGCGAAAGAAATCTTTTGAATGGTACGGTGCCGCCATGACCACTCCAGAGGACCCGTCCGCCGGCCTGCCGCGCCGCGAGCTGCGGGAGGCCACGGTGCTGCGGGCGCTCGCCCATCCGGTCCGGCTGCACCTCCTCGAAGAGCTCGGCGCGCTGGACCGGGCGACGGCGACCGAGCTGGCGGAGCGGCTCGGCGAATCGCCGGCGAACTGCTCCTGGCACCTGCGCCAGTTGGCGAAGCACGGCTTCATCGAGGAGGCCGGCGGGGGCGCCGGACGACAGCGCCCCTGGAAGCTGGTGGCGCAGAGCAACATCGTCACCGGCGAGGACGAGGCCGAGGGCGGGACCGAGCTGGCCGCCGCCCACGACGAGCTGCTCAATGTGGTGATCGACCGGGAGGTCGAGGCGCTGCGGGGCTGGCAGCGGGCCCGCGGCGGGGAGCCCGCCGAGTGGGTCGAGGCGGTGTTCGCCGCCCAGTCCTCCGCGATCTGGCTCACCGCGGAGGAGACGGCCGAGATCAAACGGGAGCTGCACGCCGTCTACGAGCGGCTGGTGTGGCCGCGGCTCGACCGGATGGAACCGGACCGGCGGCCGGCGGGAAGCCGCCGGGTCAGGTTCGTGGCGTGGGCGATCCCCAACGGCCCCCCGCACTCCGGCGAATGACCGGCAGACCGAACCCCGCGGGCCCGCCCCGCACCACCCTTCGATCGACAGGAGACCCGATGACACCCGAACAGACCATTGCCGCGCTCGCCGACGAGATGCTGTCGGAACTGCTCGGCGGCACGCCCGTGGGGGCGACCCTGCTGGGCTTCCACGAGTGGGACGACCGCCTCCCGGACTTCTCCGAGGCCGGCCAGGACGCCCGGGGGCGGCGGCTGACCGAGCTCGCCGCCCGCGCCGCCGCGGTCGACCCGGCCGCGCTCGGCGGCACCGACCGCGTCACCCGGGCGGTGCTCCGGGAGATGGCGCAGGGCGAATGCGACCAGCTCGCGGCCCGCGCCGTGGAGTACACCGTCACCGACACGTTCATCGCGCCCGCCGTCGAACTGCTGGTGTTCCTGCCGATGACCGAACTCGCCGAGCCGGCGCACGCCGACGGGTACCTGGAGCGGCTGAAGGGGATGCCCGGCCTCCTCGACACGATCGGGGAGCGGCACCGGGCCGGGCTGGCCGCCGGCCGCACGCCCGTGCGGGGCCTGGTCGCCGCCGCCGTCGCGCACCTGGACCAGTACCTGTCCGACCCGGGCCGCGACCCGCTCGCCCGGCCCGACCTCCCCGCGGACCTGCCGTCGCGGGACGCCTTCGCCGCCGAGCGGGACCGGCTGCTGGCCGAGGCGGTCCGGCCGGCGTACGCCCGCTACCGCGAACTGCTGGAGTCGGCGATCGCCCCGCACGCCCGCGCCGAGGAGCGGCCGGGACTGAACTGGCTGCCCGACGGCGAGGCGATGTACGCCGGGCTCGTCCGGGCCCACACCACCACCGACCGCACCCCCTCGGACCTGCACGCACTGGGCGAGGAGCTCATCGAGCAGCTGGCCGGGGAGTACGCGCGGATCGGGGAGCGCGCCCTCGGCGTGGCCGACCCCGCCGAAGTGCGCCGCCGCCTCCGCGACGACCCGGCGCTGCGATGGCCGGACGGGGACGCGCTGCTCGCCCACGCGAAGGAGAGCATCCGGCGGGCCGAGGCGGCGGCCCCGGACTGGTTCGGTACCGTGCCCGAGCAGCGGTGCGCCGTCGTGCCGGTGCCCGAGTCGGACGCCCCCGGCGCGCCCGCGGCCTACTACGTGTCGCCCGCGCTGGACGGCAGCCGCCCGGGCACCTACTTCGCCAACACCCACGACGCGGCGCAGCGCGGCCGGGCGGGCTACGAGGCGGTCGCCTTCCACGAGGCGGTGCCGGGCCACCACTTCCAGATCGCCCGCGCGCAGGAGCTCGGCGAGCTGCCGATGCTGCGGCGGGTGAACGGCTTCAACGCCTACAGCGAGGGCTGGGGCCTGTACGCCGAGCGGCTCGCCGACGAGATGGGCCTGTACTCCGACGACATCGCCCGGCTCGGGCGGCTCAGCGAGGACTCGATGCGCGCCGCCCGGCTGGTGGTCGACACCGGGCTGCACGCCCGCGGCTGGTCCCGCGACCGGGCGGTCGAGTACCTGAGGGCCCACACCGCCACCCCCGAGGTCGAGATCCAGTCGGAGGTCGACCGCTACATCGCCATGCCGGGCCAAGCGCTGGCGTACATGGTCGGCAGGCTGGAGATCGAGCGGGCCCGGGCCGCCGCGGAGCGCGCCCTGGGCGACCGGTTCGACGTCCGGGCCTTCCACGACACGGTGCTCGGCTCCGGCGGCGTCCCGCTGACCGTACTGGCCGAGCTGGTCGAGGAGTGGGCGGCCGCGCAGCGGTGAGGGCGGCTCCCGGGTCGCCGGGAGCCGCGGCCCGTCAGCCGGGCCCTATCGCCTGCGCGACCATGCCGAGGGTGGCCCAGTCGACGAGGCCGCCCTTGCGGATCTCGCCGAACGTGGCGATCTCGATCCAGGTCACCTCTCCCCCGCCGACGCCGTGCGGGCCGGGCGCGGCCGCGAGCGCGGCCAGCTCGTCGTCGGTGATCTCGGCGGCGAACAGGTGCGCGTGGTGGGCCGAGACGGTGGCGGCGACCTGGCGGCTGCCGAGGGGCCGGAGCCGGTCGGCGGCGAGCACGAGGCCGGTCTCCTCCTCGACCTCGGCGAGGGCCTGGACGGTGTCGACCGGCCCGGGGCCGCTGCCGCCGGGCGGCTCGTGGACGGCCCCGTCGGGGGTCGAGGCGGGGCTGCGGAACTCGCGCACCAGGACCACGGCGGTGTCGTCGGGGTCGGGCGCGGGCCGGTAGAGGACGGTGACGGCCGTGTCGGGCCGGGAGATGACGACCTCGTTGTCCTTGACGCGGTCCTCGGCGGCGACGTGGACGCTGACGTGCAGCGCCCAGTAGTGGACGGCCCGGACCGGGCCGACCCTGAACGTCCAGACCAGGCGCGCGGCCAGGAGCGCGTTCCCGGCCTCGCGCTGCGCGGCGAGCCAGCGCTGGAGGCTGTCGACGCGCCACAGGAAGAGCGGGACCTCCCGTTCGCCGCCGGTCCGGACCGCGCCGGTCCCGACCATGTCGAGGGCGTGGGCGACCGCGCCGCCGAGGGTGGCGGCGGTGGGGACGCCGCGGGCCTCGGCCTGGAGGAAGAGGTAGGCGTTGCCGGGCGCGGCCTCGGGGGCGCCGAGCACGGCCTTGCCGGTGCCGTGCCAGGTGCCCCACTCGATGTTGGTGGTGAACGCGGGCATGGTCGCGAGGTCGCGCGGGACCCAGAAGAGGATCACGTCGGCGAGGTGGAGGCAGCGCTCCTCCCAGGCGATCTGGCCGTCGTAGTCGGCTGCGAGCCCGCCGCGCGGCTCGGGCGAGAAGACGACGAGGACGCCGTCGCCGCGCCACCCCTCGCGCAGGAGGCCGATCGCCTCGGGGTGCCAGGAGGCGGCGTTGCCCGAGCGGGGCAGGGGCCCGGCGAGGAAGACCGCCGCGGACCAGGAGTCGGGCGGGGTCTCGTTGGCGTGCACCACGACGACGTCCTGCGGCATGAGGCGGCTCCGATCGGTCTCGGGCGGGGACTCAAGCAGTGTAAGGGTCCCTTGTGACGTTCTCAGGTCGGCAGGAGGCGCCGCACCGATCCGCGCAGGACCAGGTGGGTGCCGAGGACGGTGTGCGGCAGCTGGCCGCCCGCCCGCTGCTGGAGGGCGAGGCGGACGGCGGTGCGCCCCAGCTCCTCGTGCGGGAGGGAGACGGTGGTGAGGTCGATGTCCATCGCGGGCGGCAGGTCGTCGAAGCCGACCATCGAGACGTCGTCGGGGACGCGCAGGCCCGCTTCGAGGAGCGCCTGCCGCGCGCCCGCGGCGATCTGGTCGTTGGCGGCGAAGACCGCGGTGAAGTCCGGCGGGCCCGCCGAGAGGCGTTCCCGCATCATCCGGTACCCCTCGAAGCGCTCGAAGGTGCCGTCCACCTCGAGGCCGGGGTCGCGGTCGACGCCGTGCGCGGCCAGGGCGTCGCGGTAGCCGGCGATCCTGGCGTCGGCGGTGGTGTAGCCCTCGCGGCGGCCGAGGAAGAGGATGCGCCGGTGGCCGCTGGAGAGCAGGTGGCCGGTGGCGGCGAAGGCGCCGCCGGTGTTGTCGTACTCGATGACGATGGCGGGCGCGTCGGGGCCGAGGGACGGGCGGCCGCACAGCACGAGCCGCGAGCCGATGGAGGCGAGGGCGTGCGCGTACCGGGTCATGCGGGCCCGGTACTCGTCGTCGACGGCGACGTTGCCGACCAGGATGACCGCCTCGGGGCGCTGCTCGCGCATGAACTGGACCATGGCGAGCTCGCGTTCGGCGTCGCCGCCGGTGGTGCCGATCTGGCACAGGCGGTTGTCCTCGGCGGCCTGGGTCTGAACGCCTTGGGCCACATGGGCGTAGTGCGGGGAGATCACCGAGTTGAGGATGATCGCGATGCTCTTGCGGGTGGTGCCCTGGAGCGCCCTGGCGTGGTGGTTGGCGACGTAGTCGAGCTCCTCGACGGCCTTCATGACCTTGGCGCGGGTGGCGGGGGCGGCCGGGTAGGTGCCCGAGAGGATGCGCGAGACGGTGGCGACGGAGACGCCCGCCAGCTCGGCCACCTCGCGGATCGTGGTCTGGCGCGGGCCGTCTCCGGTCCTGGCTGCCCTCCGGGCCACGGCGTCCACCTCAATGTTGAAACGGGGGTAAAAACGGTTACTGAAACAATGATTCACCGCCGCCGCAGGGGTGTCAAGCCCCGGCGCAGCAGTGGTTCGTTCGGCCGGTTCCCTTGGGGCGCAATGAGAACAGCGCACCGAGGGGCGGCGTCGAGCCGCCCCTCGGTGCGCCGGTCACCGCGCAGGGCCGGTCACTGCTCAGAGGCGAAGAGGGTCTCGGCCTCGGTGAAGAAGAGGTCGGCGGCCTCCTCGGGGGTCATGGCGGCGTACTGGACCTGCTCGTAGATCTCCTGGTACTTCGCCTCGATCGCGCCCGCCGCCGAAGGGGGGACGGCCGGGGCGGGCTGGATGTAGTCGGCGACGGCGGCCTCGTAGTCGAGGACCAGCTGGGAGGCCTCGTCGATCTCGATGGCGTCGAGGCCCGCGGTCTTGGCGGGGATGCCGCGGTTGGTGCCGAGGATCGCGACGGCCCCGGGGTCGCCGAGGAAGAAGTCGATGAACTTCGCGCAGGCCTCGGGGCGCTCGGTGGTCGCGGAGACCACCAGCTGCATCGAGGGCTTGAGGTAGATGCCGAGGTTGGCGGGGTCGGTGGTGGGCGGGGCGCAGAGGCCGAGCTGCCCGCCCTGCTCCTGGACGGTGGGCAGGAAGCCGGAGACGGCGGTGTCCCAGCGGATCTCGGAGGCGACCGCGCCCTCGGCGATGGGGTCGGTGGCGAAGGCGGCCATCTCCTCCCCGGAGGGGACGAGGTCCTGCTCGACGAGCGGGGCGGTCATGGACCAGTACTCGACGAGCTGCTCCTTGGTGAAGCCGAGCGCGGCCGCGTCGTCGGAGTAGAAGACGCCGCCCTGCTGGCGGACCCACATCTCCATGAACAGGTAGGAGCGGGCCCAGTCCTCCCCCGCCCACAGGCCGTCGGGGAGGCTCCCCTGGAGGTCGGCGAGGAGGGCGGCGTAGTCGTCCCAGGTGTGGCCGGGCTCGGGCACGGCGACGCCGTGGGCGTCGAAGAGGTCGGCGCGGTAGATCAGGCCGAGGGTGTTGCCCGCGACGGGGACGGCGACGAGCTGGTCGTCGAGGCGGCCGCCGTCGAGGAGGCCCTCGCGGAAGCCCTCGGTGTCCACGACGCCCTCGAGGGGCAGGAGCATCCCGCTGGTGGCGAACTGGCGCAGGCGCGGGTAGTCCATCTGGAACACGTCGGGGAGGTCGCGGGAGGCCATGCGGCCGGTCAGGCCCTCCCAGTGGGCGGCGTAGTCGGCGAAGTTGGCCTGGACCTTGATGCCCTCGTTCTTGGACTCGAAGAGGGCGATGGCCTCCTTGGTGAGCTCGGCGCGGGCCTCGTCGCCCCACCACTCGAAGCTGATCTCGATCGGGTCGTCGGCGGTGCCGGCGGGGCCGTCGTCGCTGCACGCCGCGGCCGCGGCCAGGGCGGCGGCGCCGGTGGCGCCCGCCAGGAGGCTCCGGCGGCGGATCGGGGAGAGGGGCATGGTGTCTGCGCTCCTTTGCGGTGAGGGATCGGCGGCCGGGGTCGGGGACCCGGCCGCATGTACGTACTTAAATCGTTTTAACAGTTGATGGCGACACCTTAGAACGCGTTTTCCAAGACTGTCAAGCGCCATGCCGCGATCTTTCGGGAACCGAGGCCGAAGGCCTTCCCGCCCGACGGGAGTCGGGCGGGAAGGCGGGGCTCAGTAGGTGATGTTCGGCGTCTCCGGCTCGTTCATGCCCGCGCCGAGGAAGTAGTCGACGTGGTGGGACTGCATGTAGCCGTGGAGGGTCATGGCGTTGCGGTACGCCGGGTTGTGCGCCAGCGTGTACAGGCGGATGTCGGTCGGGACGTCGGTGGTGAAGACGATGAGCTCGTCGTAGGCGGCGTTGGTGTAGACGGCCTCCTCTCGCCAGTCGCCGAACAGGTCGCCGACGAGGGTGGGACCGCCCTGCGCGGCGGTCACCGCGCCGTAGTTCCAGGTGGACTCCAGGCGCGGCAGGCTGTTGGTCGGCCGCGGGTCCTCGGGGTCCCACTTCTCGATCTTGCCGGAGTTGAGCAGCTCCATCGTGGCGTCGCCGTCCCACCACAGGCCCAGCTGCGGCCACGGCTGCAACTCGGTGTCGGGTTCGGTGAGCTCGTTCGAGGCGGCGTTGTAGAGCCCGTCGAAGGACCAGACCTCCATGCCCGGGAAGTCCGGGTCGACGTCCCCGGCCATGCCGCGGCCGACGTCGCCGGTGCCGTCGAGGGCGTGCTGCCAGATCATGTCGCCGTTGTCGGCGTCGTAGTAGTACTCGCGCAGGCCGCTCGGGTTGTTCTGCTGCACGCCGTAGCCCTCCAGGCCCGGCCGGGACGGGTCCATGTCGGCGATGTGGAACCGGTCGCCGTGCACGATCCCCTCGTCGGCGAGGGAGTAGCGCAGGGTGCCGTCGCCGTTGAGCACGAAGCCGATCTCGGCGACCTCGTCCCTCCCGTCGCCGTCCACGTCGATGATGCGGGTGTTGTGGCCGTCGGGCAGGTCCTGGCCGCCGCGCAGGAACTTCCACTGCTGCGTCAGGTTCTGGCCGGACCAGTTCCAAGCGGCGATCATGAGGTTGAACGCGCCGCCGTCCTGGCGGTTCTTCATGTAGGCCACCAGGCTCGGCGTGACGCCGTCGAGGTGGCCGACGCCGAAGCGGGCGGCCAGCGGTCCGTCGGCGATGTAGTCCTGGGGAATGCTCGAGTAGTTGCGCAGCGCGCCGGTGCGGCCGTCGAGGATCGCCACCCACTGGCGGTTGTCATCGGAGTGGGTCCAGGTCTGGCCGTCGCCGAAGGTCACGCCGTCGGCGATCTTCAGCGCGACCTCGGCGTAACCGTCGGAGTTGAAGTCGTAGACGGTGACGCCGTCGTTGTGGCCGACGTCGATCGTGGCCGACCCGGGTTCGATGTTGTCCTGGTTCGTCGAGTTGGGGCCGAGGTCGACCTCCCACAGGAACTCGCCCGTGGAGGTGTACGCCTCGATCGACTGCGGGCTGGTCTGGCGGTCGATCACGTAGTCGAACTCGCCGTCCCCGTCCAGGTCGCCGGTCCACGCGAACTTGACGGCGCCGCCCGCGCGCAGCGGGATGCGGACGACCGGCTCCTCGGCGTGGTTCGCGCTCAAGGTGAACGCGCCGCTCGGGTCCTGCTCCGAGCCGCCGACGACGGGGACGACGCGGTAGGCGTTGGACTGGGAGAGGTTCGCGGTCGAATCGGTGTAGTTGGTGCCGCCGGTGAGGACCGCGCCGTTGAGCTTGACCCAGGAGCCGCCGTTCGCGGACCGGTAGACGTTGAAGCCGATGCCGGAGGGGTCGAGCCCGAGGAGGCGCCAGCTGACGAGCACGTCGTCGCCCGCGGCGCGGACGGCCACGACGCCGCGGCCGAGGTCCTCCATGGGCCTCGCGGCCTGCTGCGCCCCGTTGTCCGTCGGGGCGGCCGGGTCGTCGGGGTCCGCGTGGGCGGACGAGGCGCTGACGGCGAACGCGGCCCCGGCGGCCAGGAGGCCGGCGGCGGCTGCGATGGCCGACGATTTCGTAAACGTTTTCACTGATGCTCCAGACTTGCCGTTGAACTGGACTTTTGAATCGTTCAAACCGGTCGATCGTCCGCAAGCGCTTCACGCTGCGGAGCCCCGGCGGGCGGCGTGCGCGCCCTCTCGGTGCGGCGCGGTGCCGTCCAACGCATCTAAACATAGATGAATATAGATGACAAGGGCGTGTTCAGCAGTGATGATCTCCGAGAGGAGCACCATCACCCCATGAGATGCGGGAACCCGTTGACCGGGGATCGACTCATGGCTATATTGAAGCCCCTGGAAGTTAAAACGATTTAATCCGGAGTCGTCTCCGGACCCCTTGGAGGACCCGTGTCCGACCCATCACCGGCACTCGAACCCACTCCGTCCCTTCACGAACCGTCCCTCAACGAACCGACCGGCGGCGTCCGCCGCCGGAGCCTCCTCGCCACCGGGGCGGGCGTCGCCGCGGCGGCCGCGCTCCTCGACGGCTCCCCTGCGAGAGCGCAGACCGCGGCCGACCCCGGCCCCGACTCCGTCGAGCTCAAATGGCTCGAAGGCGCGCCCGCCGAGTCGCCCGGCTCGACCTGGGGCGTGCCCTGGGGCCAGGGCCGCTTCCCCGGCGACCAGGCCTTCAAACTCACCGGCAGCGACGGCGCCGCGGTACCGGTCCAGACCTGGCCGCTCGCCTACTGGCCGGACGGGTCCCTGAAGTGGACCGGCCACGCCATCGGCCCGCACGCGACCCAGGAGGCGTTCACGCTCGAGGCGGGCGAGGCGGCCGCGCCGGCCTTCGCCGTCTCGGTCTCCGAGTCGAAGAAGCACATCGACGTCAGCACCGGCGTGATCACCGCGCGGATCGGCAAGTCCGGGACCGACCTGGTCAAGCACGTCAAGCGCGGGGACCGGACCCTCGTCAAGGGCGGGCACCTGGTCAACATCACCCAGGAGGAGGCCCCCGATCCGGAGACCGGCTCGGTGAGCAGGGACCGGTACGTCTCGGAGATCGACGAGGTCACCGTCGAGCAGGAGGGCCCGGTGCGGGCCGTGGTCAAGGTGACCGGCAATCACCGCAAGACGAAGGGCCGCAACAAGTCCTGGCTGCCGTTCACCGTCCGCCTGTACTTCTACGCGGGCGGCGAGTCCTTCCGCATGGTGCACACGTTCGTCTACGACTCGGACGGGAACGAGGAGTTCATCGCCGGCCTCGGCGTCCGGTTCAAGGTCATGCTCACCGACGAGCTCTACGACCGGCACGTCCGGTTCGTGGGCGAAGGCCACGGGCAGCTCACCGAGGCCGTCCGCGGCATCACCGGCCTGCGCCGCGACCCGGGGGCGGCGGTGCGGGAGGCGCAGATCGCCGGGCAGGCGCTCCCGGACCCGGCCACCTGGGACCAGCGGGTGACCTCGCGCCTGCACTGGATCCCCGCGTGGGGCGACTACTCGCTCGCCCAGCTCAACTCCGAGGGCTTCGCGATCAGGAAGCGCACCAAGGAGGGCCACGGCTGGGTCCCGGCCGACCAGGGCCGCCGCGCCTCCGGCTTCGCCTACGTCGGCGGGGTCTCGGGCGGGTTCGGCTTCGGCATGAAGGACTTCTGGCAGCGCCACCCCACCGGGCTCGACATCCGCGACGCCCACACCGACGAGGCCACCGTGACGGTGTGGATGTGGTCGCCCGAGGCGCAGCCGATGGACAACCGGTTCTACCACGACGGCCTCGGCCAGGACACCTACGAGCAGCAGCTCGACGCCCTCGAGGTCACCTACGAGGACTACGAGCCCGGCTTCGGGACCCCGCACGGGGTGGCGCGGACGACCGAGCTCCAGTTCTGGGTCACCGAGGCGACCCCGAGCCGGGAGCGCCTGGGCGCCATGGCCGACGCCGTCCGGGCGCAGCCGCAGGTGATCGCCCCGACCGGGCACATGAGCGCCGCCGGAGCGTTCGGCGGCCTGTTCGGCCCGGTCGACCGGTCGAGTCCGGTCAAGGAGACGGTCGAGAACGGCCTCGACTTCTACTTCGACTACTACCGCCTCCAGCAGGAGCAGCGGCACTGGTACGGGTTCTGGGACTACGGCGACTTCATGCACTCCCAGGACGGCGACCGGAAGGTCTGGCGCTACGACGTCGGCGGCTACGCCTGGGACAACTCGGAGATCTCCCCGGACATGTGGCTGTGGCAGTACTACCTGCACACCAACCGGGCCGACGCGTTCCGCTTCTGCGAGGCGATGACCCGCAAGACCAGCGAGGTCAACGTCTACCACATCGGCGACTGGGCCGGGCTCGGCACCAGGCACGGCGTGCAGCACTGGGGCGACTCCTCGAAGCAGCTGCGCGTCTCGAACGCGAACTACCGCAGGTACTTCTACTACCTGACGGCGGACGAGCGCACCGGCGACCTGCTCCACCTCCTCTCCAAGGGCGAGGAGACGGCCCTGGTGCTCGACACCGGCCGCAAGATCCGCGACCCCGAGGCGGACCCGTGGGAGCCCGACCGGAACGCCGTGGACATCGGCTTCGGCACCTCCTGGGCGGCGCTGGCGGCGGCCTGGCTGACCGAGTGGGAGCGGCGCGGACCGGACTGGGAGTTCTGCCGGGACAAGGTCCTCGGCACGATGGAGACCATCGCGGCCCAGCCCAGCGGCTTCGCTCAGGGCTCGGCGCTGTACGACATCGACACCGGCAGGTACGCCATCGCCGAGGAGCCCGTCGTCGAGCGCTCGAACCTCTCCAACTCGTTCGGCAGGCCGGAGATCTGCGCGGAGCTGATCCAGCAGATCGACATGCCCGCGTTCGAGGAGGACTGGTTCAGGTACTCCCGCTTCTACACCGCCACCTTCGAGGAGCAGGAGGCGGAGTACGGCGGCCGGTTCTCGGACCTGTTCCTGTACGCGTACGCCCGCGCCAACGCGTTCATCTACAGCCGGACCGGCGACGAGTCCCAGGCGACGCACGCCTGGCACCGCTTCCTGAACCCGATCAAGTCCTGGGAGATCCGGACCGAGTGGCCGAAGGAGTCCGAGGCGGTGGGCGAGACGCTCAACCCGACCGACTGGTACGGGGTGGCCACCAACGAGATCGCCCAGTACGGCCAGGCCGCGATCCAGATCCTGCACCTGGCCGGGGAGTTCGCGCCCGAAGCGTAGACGGGGGACGGCCCGCGGGCCCGTGAGGGGTGTCCGCCGGCCGTCCCTGGAGGACCCTTGAGGAGGGGAAGGACGGGACCGCTCGCTTCGAGCGGTCCCGTCCCTATGCGTCGTCCGTCCTCATGAGATCTCGACCTTCACGGCCTCGATCTTCACGGCTCAGTCGCCCCAGTTCGCGGCGGCGCGGCGGCGGCGCATGACGAGCAGGGTGGTGATCCCGGCGGCGGCCACGAGCACGGCGCCCGCGACCGCGGCGGTGAGGGCCGCGCCGGTGGTCGGCAGCTGCCCGCCGCCGCCGCCGTTCCCGACCTCCTCGACCAGTTCGGCGATGCCCCAGTTGGCGTTGGTGTTCCAGGACAGGCCGGTCGGGTCGTACCAGGTGTGGACGGCGGTGCGGACGCCGTCGGTGCCGTCGTTGACCTGGAGATCCAGGCCGTGCTCGGCGCCCACGACGCCCTGGCCCTCGGCCAGCGCGACGGCGATCTCGACCCGGTAGCCGGTGTCGGTGACCGCGGCGGCGCTGGTGAGCTCGCCCGCCTCGGGTCCGTTGCCGCCCACGGAGACCACGTTGGTGAAGCTGACGCGGTACTGGCCGTCGGCCTCGTCGTAGCCGCCGGACTTGGTGTTGCCGGGGTTGAGGAAGACCTCGACGGAGTCCTGCTCCCAGGGGTTGGCGCTGGCCTCGTCGAGCTGCGGGTCGGTGACCTCGAAGAGGGCGTAGACCGCGTCCTCGTCCCACAGGAGCGAGACGTCGGCCTTGGCGCCGTCGGCGCCGCCCTCGATGGTCACCTCGGTCGCGACCGTGGCGGCCCCGTCCCAGGCGGCCTCCCTCTCGCCGTCGACCACCGGGGCGGTGTCGGCGAGGGGCACCTGGACGCGGGCGTAGTCGGGCTCCTCCTGCTCGGGGACGTCGGGCAGGCGGCTCGGGTCGACGATGCCCCAGTAGGCCCATTTGGACTGGAGGGCGTCGTCGAAGACCAGGGGGCTCTCCAGGGGCCGGTCCTCGTCGCGCAGCCAGGAGCGGGCGTCGTGCAGGCCCCAGACGGTCACGGACTCGAGCAGGTCGGCGTGCTCGCGGAACATGGCGAACAGGTCGCGGAAGTAGTGCCCCTGCTCGATGAGCCGGGCTTCGAGCTCGGGGAACTCCTCCCCCGCCCCGGGGGCGCCGATGGCGATGTCGAGTTCGGTGACCGTCTGGAGCACGCCGAGGCCGGCGAACTTCTCGATGCTGTCCTCGATCTGGTCGATCGAGGTGTTGAGGTTGATGTGGGTCTGGTGGCCGACGCCGTCGACGGGGACGCCGTCGGCGATCATGTCGGCGACCAGGTTGTAGAGGTTGTCGCGCTTGCCGGGGTTGTCGGTGCCGTAGTCGTTGATGAACAGCTTCACGTCGGTGGCGCCGACGGCGTCGAACTGCTCGCGGGCGATCCGGAAGGCCTCCGAGACGTACTCGGGCCCTTCGAAGATCTGGTACCAGCGGCTGTTGCGGTAGACCTCGGCGTTGTTGTCGCTGATGACCTCGTTGACGACGTCCCAGGCCCAGATGTCGTCGCCGTAGTGCTCGGCGAGGGCGCCGATGTGCGCCTCGAGGCGGTCGAGCATGATCTGGCGGTCTTCGCCTGCGCTGCCGAGGGGCTCGCCGGCGTTCGGGTGGCCCGCGGGGTACTGGAACCACCACTCGGGGACCTGGTCGGTGTGCCACAGGAAGGTGTGGCCCCACACCTCCATGCCGTTGGCCTGCGCGTACTCGACGAGTTCGTCGGCCGCGTCGAAGGTGAACTCGCCCTCGGTCGGCTGGATCGCGTCGGGCTTCATGTGGTTCTCGGCGGTGATGGAGTTGAAGTGCTTGCTCAGCAGCTGCGACGAGGGGTCGACGAGGTCGCGGGAGTCGACGGCGGCGCCGATGAGGAAGTCGTCGGCGAGGACGTCCTTGAGCGCGGGGATGTCCGGCTCGATGCCGGGCGGGTCGAGCTCGGTGATCGTGAAGTCGTCGATCCAGTAGGAGGCGTCCACGGTGGGCGACTCGATGTAGAAGGTGAGGCTGTCGGCGGGGCCGGTGATGCTGTACTGCCCGGTGAGCTCGGCCCAGTCGGTGCCGACGGCGGACTGGTAGACGACCGAGTCGTAGGAGGTGCCCTCGGCGGTCTCGCGCTGGACGGTGGCGGTGAGCAGCTCACCCTCGCTGCCGTCGGCGAAGCGGACGCCGACGGCGATCTCGTAGGTGCCGCCGGGGACGATGTGGTCGGTGATGTCGACCGAGGGGCCGTGCCAGTCGGCGGAGCGGCCTTCGGTGAGGAGGGCGCCGTCCTCGACGGCGAGGGTGACGGGTCCGCGCGGGACCCAGTCGCCGACCGTCCCGTCCTCGAAGTCCGAGGTGTGGACGACGGCGCCCTCGTCCTGGGCGGCGGCGGGCTGGGCGAACCCGATGGCCGCGGGCAGGAGGAGGGCGCCGGTGCCGGCGGCGAGGGCGCGCAGGCGCCGGTGCCGTTCGCGGGGTTGACGTTTCATGCTGTTGCGACTCCGTTGCGGAGGAGGGATAACGGGGTTCCGGAAGTTTCGGTGATTCTTTGAAACTTCCGAACGGGGTGGTGCCATGCTATGGGGGATATCAACGGCTGTCAATCACCGGGGTCGATGTTCTCTTTCCGCCCGCGGCGCGGCAGGCCCGGCCGGGTCGCGCTCGGCCGGGCCTTCCGTTGGGGGGCTAGGACTGCGGCGCTTCGACGTCCAGGACCCAGGTGACGCCGAAGCGGTCCTTGAGCATCCCGTACAGCGGCGCCCACGCGGACGGGCCGAGCGGCTGGACGACCTCGGCGCCCTCGGCCAGGCCCTTCCAGGCGGCGGTGATCTCGTCGGGGTCGTCGCCGCGGACCGAGACGAAGAACGGGTCCTCGCCGCGGCTCCAGGGCCGGGAGGCGGGCACGTCGTAGGCCATCACCCGGAAGCCGCCCGGGGCCGACACCTGGCCCCAGACGATGTCGGCCGCCTCGGCCGGGTCCTCGGCGGTCCCCATGTCGCCGTAGGTGATGACGGCCAGGTCGCCGCCGAATGCGGAACGGTAGAACTCCAGCGCCGCGCGGGCGTCGCCGCGGAAGTTCAGGTGCGGGGTCGTGTTCACGCTCATGTGCTGCTCCTTGCGGTCCGCCCGGCGGCCTTCGCCGGGCGCGGAACCGATGCTCGCAGCGGTAGCGGACAGGTGGTGTCCGGTACCGGTGGCAGGATGGCGGGTATGACGGGAACCTCATCGCGCGTGCTCACGCTGCTGTCGCTGCTCCAGACGCGCCGGGACTGGCCGGGCGGGCTGCTGGCGGAGCGTCTGGCGGTCTCGGAGCGGACCGTGCGGCGCGACGTCGAGCGCCTGCGCGGGCTCGGGTACCGGGTGCGGACGGTCAAGGGGCCGTACGGCGGCTACCGGCTCGAGGCGGGCGCGGACCTGCCGCCGCTGCTGTTCGACGACGAGCAGGCGGTGGCGCTGGCGATCGCGCTGCGGACGGCCTCGGGCGCCGGGATCGAGGAGGCCGCCGCCCGGGCGCTGGCGACGGTCCGCCAGGTGCTGCCCGCCCGGCTGCGCCGCCGCGTCGACGCGATCCGGGTCAGTGCGGTCCCGCAGGGCGGCGCGGGGGCCGACCCGGGGGTGCTGGCGGCCCTGAGCACGGCGGTCCAGGCCGGTGAGGAGGTCCGGTTCGACTATTCCTCTTCCGAGGACGCCGTCTCCGGCGGCGCCGTTGCCGGCGGTGCCGCTTTCGGCAAGGCGCCCTTGGGCGATGCCTCCCACGACCGCGCCTCGTCCCGGGAGCGGCGCCGGGCGCAGCCGCACCACGTCCTCACCTGGCGGGGACGCTGGTACCTGGTCGCGTGGGACCTCGACCGCGGGGACTGGCGCGTGTTCCGGGTCGACCGGATGGCGCTGCGCGCCCCGAACGGGCCGCGCTTCGCGCCGCGCGAGGTGCCCGGGGGCGACGTGCACGCGTTCGTGCGCGCCCGGTTCAAGGGCTCGGACGGGCCGGACGCCTGGCCCTGCACCGGGTCGGTGGTGCTGGCGCTGCCCGCCGCGGCGGCGCTGCCCTTCGCCGAAGACGGGACCGTGGAGGACCTGGGGCCGGGGCGGTGCCGCCTCACGATCGGCGCGTGGTCGTGGCCGGCGGTGGCCGCCGCCGTCGCCAGGTTCGACGCGGACATCGAAGCGGCGCAACCGGTCGAACTCGCCCGTGCCTTCGCGGCGCTCGCCGCCCGCTGCAACGCCGTCCGCTCCGAAAATCCTGCATGACATCACGCCATGAGTGCGGCGCCCTCGACATCGCGAACAACCGGTACGGTCCCGTTACCTTCAATCCACCGGCACAACACCGATTGCGGGCCTCTCAGGAGAACCCGACACCGGCTACAATGGGAAGACGAGACATCAGCTCTGCGTTACATCGCCACAGCCGCCCTTGCAACACGCAACACAATCCCCCCAATAGGTCGAAGCCGGCAATGCCGTCAACTATCCCTCACATCCCTCGATACCTGTTGGAGCGTGAACCATCACCATGCCCGAACCCGCAGCAACGCTCTTCTTGAGCATTGAAAAACGCTCGCCCGCAGGAGGATCGGCGGGCCGGAGAAGTGCTAGAGACAGCTCCGCCGCGCTTGAATTCGAGCTGCGATTCCTGACGCTTCTCGCGCTCGCCGGAACACAGGCCGCCGGATTGTCAGCACCGAGAATCAGCAGGTCTCCAGGTCTCGGGGAACTCATCTCACTGCTACGCGTGACGCGTGATCAGCTTCAAGAGGCCTCGGGAACCGCCGCAACCCAAATCTGGACAGCAGTGACAGAGGTACTGGAGCTTTTCGATCGGGGTATTCCCAATGACCCGAACGGGCTTCGATCTTTCAGGAACCTCCGAAACCATATCAGCCACGGAGGGCCACTCATCTCCGAGCTGTCTCCTGAGACCGAGAGGATGGTCCGAGCGACATCCGAGGCGATCCTGTCATGCCTCGACGGCGCCCTGCTCGTGGTTCGCGAGACGATGAAAGGCACCCGGTACCCCTCGATCACGTGGGCGGAGGAGGAGATCCCCCTGTGGCCCTTCATCTGCGCCCGAGGCGATGGCAACTGGCTCGTCTACGCCACCTTCAACAGTTCCGTGCCGAAGTACCACTGCTTCGGTCCCGGCGGGGTCGTCTCCAAACCCGAAGATATCGATGGGGAGACCATCAGGGCGCTGGGCTCGCTCGTCCGGGAACGCAAGGACAAGAAGAGCACCGCCCTCTCCGAGTTCATCGCCGATGTCAAGAGGGACCTCGAGGGGTTCACCGAAGACCAGGCCGAGGTTCCTGAGTACTTCGAGCATGAGGACGGATTCGGCTACCAGTGGGTCAGAGCCACCAGCGGCGGCAACGAACCCCGGGTCGACCTGTTCCGGATCGGTAGTGACAACCAACGGCAGTGGCGAGGCGAATCGGCCTGGCTCCGATACTCCAAGTACCTGCGCACCATGGCGAACTGGCAGGTCATCGCCGCTCGGATTCGCAGAGACCTCGAAAGCGCCGAGCAGCTACTGGCCGACGAAGAACAGAGTTTCCTCGACTGGGACGTCAAGACCTCGGCGGATCGGGAGGCGAGGGTCGTGGTCAGTGACTACGACGGACGCAACAAGAAGGAACAGACCTTCTCCGTGCTGATCGACGGCATCGACGAGGACCTGGAGGTCGAGAAGGGCCAGACCCAGGTGGTGTTCGTCAACGGCGAGGCGGGAATCGGTAAGACTCGGGCACTCATCAACGCCGCCAAGCGACGCGCACTCCAAGTCGAATCGGCGGCCACCGCCGAAGACGAGGACCTCCCTCTGTTCCTGTACATGCGTTCGACTGGAAACGCATTCGCCAGCCTCACGACGGCAGTCCGGTCGGCGGTGTCGGTGACGCGCAACCTCACCCAGACCACCGTTGAGGTCCTCTGCCGGAACGGGCAGATGGCGCTCCTGATCGACGGCTTCGACGAGCTTCTCGGTAGTCCCGCCTACAACGATGCCCTAGGGTCTCTCCGGCCGTGGCTCGAAACGCTGAGTGGGCGAGGTGTCCTGGTGGTCTCCGCCAGGTCTTCGTACTATCTGAACCAGTACCGGTCTAGCGTCGAACGCGCGAGCATGCTCGGACACGCCGCCGTGCGCCACCGCATCGCCGAGGTGCAGCGCTGGTCCGAGACTGAAATCCGATCGTTCCTGGCGGACTATCAAGTCCCTGTGCACCTGGTCGAGCGACTCACCGCAAGCGACCGCGAACTGCTGGGCCTGCCGTTCTTCGCCCGCGGTTTCGCCGAGATGTACCGCAAAGGAGCCGACGACCTCAATGCGGGCGTCTCACTGCCCACTTACCTGCTGCGTCAGTACATCACTCGCGAGCAGGGGAAACTGCGGCGAGGCGAGACGGTGGAGGCCGGATCACTCATCAGCCACGAGGAGCTCATGCGCACTTTCGCAATCGTAGCGGACCTCATGAGCGGCAACGACGATCGCGAAGCCGATCTCGACACCTTGGAATACGCCGCCGCAGAGGCGATCGGCGTACCGGCCGACTCCGATCTGGACCAGGCCAGGCCGATGCTGAAGAAGCGTCTTCCGGTGCTCTGCGGTCTCGACCTCCAGTCATTCGACGGCGGAGAAAAACGGTTTCGGTTCCAGCATGAGCTCTTCTACGACCAATTCCTGGCGGAGGCGGCGGCGACCAACCTCAACGAGGCGGACTTGCCTCAGTTCTACTCGATGCTGCGGAGCTCCCTGTGGCGCCGGGCCACTGTGGCCGGCGTGGTCGCCGCCTGCGGCACGGACCTCGTCATCGAAGCCGTGGAATCGTTCAACCCGAGTCAGAGAAAACCGCTCAACAAGGCCGAGACACCGATCGTCCGGGCCAACATAGGTTCGCTGTGGTCGGAGGTCATCAAGCAGACCGGACACTTCCCGACCTACCCGGTGAAGGACGCCGACTTCGCCGGAACACTGGACCTGAGCGGTGTCGAATGCTCCCACGCACAGCTGCTCAACTGCTCCATCGACAGCCTGGTCATCCCCGAATCCCCCAATTGGCGAGTGTCCCTGCAAGGCACCATTGTGAACCAGCTCGTCAGCGGCAACCCGCACCCCAGTCTGTCGGGTCTGACGGGTCTCGCCCACGCGGATCTGTCAGTCCTGCTCATCCGAACAAACCGGATGAACGAGTACTGGGAGCGCCGCTCGGAGATCTTCGACGCGCTTCGGCGCCACGGTGCGAGCGTGGTGGATGCGCCCGACGAGACCACCAGCCAGATTTCACCGAAGGTTGAGCATGCGAGGCACTTCCTCAGCGGACTCATGTTCAAGGCGGAATCCTCTGTGGTCTTGAAGAGCAACTATGAACTCGAGGACGACCGACTGCATAACCTTGTGGACAATCAGAGCGAATGGCGGGATTTCGCAAAACTACTCGAAGAGACCGAACTCGCGACGACCGAGTCGTTCTCGGCCAGTGGCAAACGAAAGATCCGGATGCGGTTCAAAGTCGGCATCAAGGCGGTTCTCAACAACGACGGGACCAACGACAAGGTCACCAAATTCTGGGACCGCCTGCGTTGAGGCCTGGATCGAGCGTTAGACGGCCTGTGCACCACAGGGACAGCTGAACGTTCGAGGCGCCAGTGTAGAGGCGGTGCCGCCTCACGATCGGCGCGTGGTCGTGGCCCAGCACCTGCTCCAGGTCAAGACCGAGCGCCGCTGGATCCACTACGCCCGCAAGCACCTTCGACACCTGTTCCCTTTCATCCCCGGCCAGTCGGGCTACCAGGAGCACGAGACGTTCAGGCGCGGCGGCCTCGGCGGCGTCCTCCAGCGGATCGAGGCGATCATCGACACGCTCGAAGACCACAACGGGAGAACACCCGAAAGGGGGTGTTCTCCTACGCCGCCTCGCGCGTCCTCGCGCTGACCGCCGCCATCTGGAACAACTGGCGCACCGACCAGCCCGTTCTCCGATCGCTCACGGCATACGACCATTAACGATCAATCATCTAGGCCCTGTCGGCGGACTTCAGGGGCGGCATCCGGGTCCATCGGTTCGGTCGGGCGGCAGGCGCTCCGGTGTCGTCTCCGGAGCGCCGACGACGCGGCGAGCGGGCCGTCGGCCGGATGCCGCTGCGCGGCGTCCGGTCCGGGCGCCGACGCGGGCCGCCGACCCGCGGCGTCCCTCAGCAGGACCAGGGACCGACCTCCGGTCACGTGACGGGGGCCTCGCGGGCCGGACTGGAATACTGTTCCGCGGCACGGGGACCGCGCTCCGAGCAAGTGCTCCCCGGCCGCCGACGAGAGGAAGGGAGTGGCGCCGAGTGCCTGACCGCGTCGACTTCAGGGTGCTGGGGCCGTTGGAAGTCCGCATCGACGGCGCCCCGGGGCCGCAGCCCTCGCCGCTGCGCCGCCGCCTGCTCGCGGCCCTGCTGGCCCAGGCCGGGCGCCAGCTCACCGTCGACCAGCTGACCGAGGTCGCCTGGTCCGGGTCCCCGCCGCCGAGCGCCGCCGGCAGCATCCAGGTGCACCTGCACCGGCTGCGCCGCGGCATCGGCGACGCCGGGCACATCGCGCGCGGCGCGGCCGGGTACCAGATCACGGTGACCGCGGACGAGTTCGACGCCATGCGCTTCACCGAACTGGCCGCCCGCGCGCGGCGCGAGCGCGAGAGCGGCCACGCGGAGGCGGCGCTCGGCAGCGTGCGCGGCGCCCTCGCCCTGTGGCGCGGCGAACCGTACGAGGGCATCGCCCGGACCGGCGTCGTCGCGGCCGCGGCCGAGCGCCTCGAGGCGCGGCACCTCGGCGCCCGGCGCGAGCTCCACGAGCTCGGCCTCGACCTGGGCCAGCACGCCGAGGTGCTCGCCTCGCTGTCCCAACTGGCCGCCGAGCACCCCTACGACGAGCACTTCGGCGCCCTGCTGATGCTCGCGCTCTACCGCGCCGGGCGCCAGACCGACGCGCTCGCGGTGTACCGCGCCAAGCGGGCGCAGATGGTCGAGCGGTTCGGCGTGGAGCCCGGGGCCGCGCTCCAGCGCATGCACGAGGCCGTGCTGCGCTCGGACGAGCGGCTGGCGGACGTCGCGACCGCGAGCCTGGGCGGGGCGTGGAGCCCGGTGCCCCGGCCCGCGGCGGCGGCCCGGCCGGCGCCCGCCGAGGTCCCCCGCGAACTGCCCCGCCCGCCGCACCCCTTCACCGGCAGGGACGCCGAGCTGCGCGCCCTCGACCGCCTGGTCGACGGCGCCGGCCCGGTGCCGCTGGCCCTGGTGACCGGCATGGGCGGGGTCGGCAAGACCGCGCTGGCCGTCAGCTGGGCGCACCGGGTCGCCGACCGGTTCCCCGACGGGCAGCTGTTCGTCGACCTGCGCGGGCACGGCGACGCCCCGCCGCTGCGGCCGATCGAGGCGCTGGCGAGGATGCTGTCCTCGCTCGGCGTGCCGCCCGCGCGCCTCCCGGTCGACGTCGACGAGGCCGCCGCCCGCTTCCGCACGCGCACCAGCGGCCTGCGCGTGCTCATCGTGCTCGACAACGCCGCCGACGCCGACCAGGTCCGGCCCCTGCTGCCGGGCGGGACCGGCTCCATGGCGGTGGCCACCAGCCGCCACCGGCTCGGGGGCCTGACGGCCTGGCACGGCGGCGCCCCGCTCACGCTCGGCCCGCTCGAGGGCCGCGACGCGCGCGACCTCCTCGTGCGGCTGCTCGACGTGCCCGATGACGCGGCCGAGGCGCTCGCCGGGCTGTGCGGGCGGCTGCCGCTGGCGCTGCGCATCGCCGCCGCCAACCTGTCCTCGGGGCCGCGGCCCGACATCGCCGCCTACATCGACCGGCTCTCGGGGGCCGACCGCCTCGCCTCGCTCCAGATCAGCGGCGACGACGCGGCCGTGCGAGCGGTCTTCGACTCCTCCTACCGCGCCATGCCCGAGGACGCGCGACGGCTGTTCCGGCTGCTGGGCGCGGTGCCGGGGCCCGACCTCACCGCCGAGGCGGCCGCGAGCCTCGCGGGCGTCTCGGCGGAGGCGACCGAGCGCGCCCTGGACCGCCTCGTCGCGGCCCACCTGGTCGAGCACCACCGCTCGGGGCGCTACCGCCTGCACGACCTGCTCGCGCTCTACGCCGCCGAACGCGCCGAGGCCGAGGACCCCCGGGCCGAGCGCGACGACGCGGTGGGGCGCCTGCTCGAGTGGTACCTGTACCGGGCCGACGCCTGCCGCGCCCGGCTGTACCCGGGCTTCTACCACCTCCCGCTGCCCGAACGCGACGGGCCGCCGATCGAACTGGACGCCGATGCGGCCGCCGCGTGGCTCGCGGCCGAGCACCGCAACCTGGTCGCGGCCGTCCTCCACGCGGCCGAGCACGGCCCGCGCCGGACGGCCTGGCGGCTCGCCGACGTCCTGCGCGGCTACATGTGGCTCGGCGTCCACGGCGACGACGGCGTGCGGACGGGCCGGGCGGCCCTCGACGCCGCTCGGGCCGAAGGGGACCTGACCGGCCAGGCCCTCGCCGCGCTCAGCCTGGTCACCGCCCTGCTGCGCTCCAACCGGTCCGGGGAGGCGATCGAGCACGGCCTGCGCGCGGTCGACATCGCCGCCGAGGCCGGCCTCCTCCCCTGCCGCGCCGCCCTCCAGCAGAACCTCGCGCACGCCTGCGCCGGCCTGGGCAGGCTCCGCGAGGCGATCGCCCACGGCGAGGCGTCGGTGCGGGCCCACCGCGAGCTCGACAGCCCCCACGGCGTGTGCAGCGCGCTGACCATGCTCGGCGTGGCCCACTGCCACCTCGGCGAGGTCGACACCGGCATCGCGCACTTCGAGGAGGCGCTCGCGGTGGCGGTCCGGGAGGGCAGCTTCACCTTCGAGCAGTCCCTGCGCGCCAACCTCGCCCTCGCCCACTACCTGCGCGGCGACCTCGTCAAGGCGCAGATCTACATGGACGCGGTACTCGCCGGGCAGGGCGACGGCGGCGGCATCGGGCACCTCAGCGGCCGGCTCACGCTGGCCGCGCGCATCCACCTCGCCTCGGGGCGCGAGGGCGAGGCGCTCGAGTGCGCCACCCGCGCCGTCGAGGGCCTGGGCGACTTCTCCGACCACCGCGTCGAGTCGAACGCGCTGTCGGCGCTGGCCGCGGTCCGCGACGCCCTCGGGGAGCACCGCGAGGCCGTCGGCCACTACGACCGCGCCCTCGAGCTGATCGGCGACGACGGCGCCTACTACCGCGTCGAGGCGGCGTGCGGGCGCGCCGCCGCCCTCCTGAAGCTCGGGGAGGCCGACCGGGCCCGCCGCGACGCGGCCGCGGCCCTGGCGACGGCCTCCGAGTGCGGGTTCGGGCTCCTCCAGGACCGCGCCCGCGGCCTCCTCGCCGCGGTCGACGCGGCCGAGCGCCGCTGACGCGGCCCCGCGGCGTCTACCAGTCGTGGACGGTGCCGTCGGCGAGGCGGTTGAACGGGAGGTACGCCTGGACGTAGGGGTACTTGCCCGACTCGTCCAGGTCGAGCTCGACGCCCAGGCCCGGCCGGTCGCCGGGGTGGAGGAACCCGTCGTTCCAGGTGAAGGACTGCTGGAAGACCCGGTCGGTCTTCGCGCCGTGCTTCATGTACTCCTGGATGCCGAAGTTGTGGACCGCGAGGCCCAGGTGCATCGCGGCGGCCATGCCCACCGGCGAGATGTCCGTGGGGCCGTGCATCCCGGACTTGATCTGGTACTGCGCCGCGTAGTCGAGGACCTTCCTGAGGTGGGAGATGCCGCCGGTGTGGGTGACCGCCGAGCGCACGTAGTCGATGAGCTGCTCGCGGATGATCTGCTGGTAGTCCCAGACGGTGTTGAAGATCTCGCCGATCGCCAGGGGCGTGGTGGTGTGCCCCCGCACCAGGCGCAGCGCCTCCTGGTTCTCGGCGGGCGTGACGTCCTCGAGCCAGAACAGGTCGTACGGCTCGAGGGACTTGCCGAGCTGCGCGGCCTGGATCGGGGTGAGCCGGTGGTGGGCGTCGTGCAGCAGCGGCAGCTCGGGGCCGAACTCGTTCCTGACCGCCTCGAACACGGTGGGGACGTGGCGCAGGTACGAGCGGGTGTCCCAGTCCTCCTCGCTGGGCATCGCGCCGCGCTGGGCGGGCTCGTGGTCGTAGCGGACGCCTTCCATGGCCTCGTAGGTGGCGTTGGAGGCGATGCCGTAGATGGACTTCAGGCCCGGGACGCCGGTCTGGACGCGGATGGCCCGGTAGCCCTGCTCCTGGTGGGAGCGGATGGAGTCGAACAGTTCGTCGGTGGTCTTGCCGGAGGCGTGGCCGTAGGCCAGGAGCCCGGCGCGGGAGGCGCCGCCGAGGAGCTGGTAGACCGGCATCCCGGCGGCCTTGCCCTTGATGTCCCACAGGGCCGTGTCGACCGCGGCGACGGCGGCCATGGTGACCGGGCCGCGGCGCCAGTAGGCGGAGCGGTACAGGAACTGCCAGGTGTCCTCGATGCGGTGCGCGTCCCGGCCGATGAGCAGCGGCACCACGTGGTCCTTGAGGTAGGCGACCACGGCGAGTTCGCGGCCGTTGAGCGTCGCGTCGCCCAGGCCGGTCAGGCCGTCGTCGGTGGTGAGCTTGAGCGTCACGAAGTTCCGGTCCGGACTGGTGACGATCACCTCGGCCTTGTCGATGAGCATTGCGGTCCTCTCCAGCGCGGCCGATGGCAACTGTTTCGCGGCCGCGAATCGGTGGGGTTCGGCGGTTCGGGTTGCGGCTCCAGGGACGAGCACGAGCGTCATTCTGGCATCGAATCCCCTGACAGTCAATCGATTGCCGCTCGATCTGCCCGGGCGGCGGGCGGCTTCGGCCCGTCGCCGGGGTTCGGTATGATCGGCTGAGCCGGGAGGCAACCCCGGCAACATTCCTCAATCGATTGCCTGGCGACATTCGCGGCGAACTTCGTGAAAGGGGAGACGTGGACCAGCCAGATGGAGCTGCCCCGGCCCAGGACCGCAAGGCGCCGGCGACGATCTACGACATCGCGCGGCACACCGGCGTGAGCCCCTCCACGGTCTCCCGGGCGCTCAACAAGCCCGGGCGGCTCAACCCCGAGACGGAGCGGCGCATCCGGGAGGCCGCCAAGGAGCTCGGCTACCGGATCAACCCGATGGCGCGGGCGCTGCCGACCGGCAAGACCGGCACGCTGGGGCTCATCGTCTCCGACATCACCAACCCCGTGTACTTCGACCTGGTCCGCGGCGCCGAGCGCGTCGCCTCGGAGGCCGGGTTCACGCTGGTCTTCGCCGACTCGCAGGAGTCGAGCGAGCTCGAGCACACCACCGCCGAACGCCTCCAGTCCTATGTCGACGGGCTGCTGCTGGTCGCCTCGCGCCTCGACGACCGGCGAATCCAGGAGCTGTCCTCGGTCAAGCCGGTCATGATGGTCAACCGCGAGGTGCCCGGCATCCCCGCCGTCGTCCCCGACGTGCGCCCGGGCATCACCGACGCGCTCGGCCGGCTCCGGCGGCTCGGGCACCGCCGCATCGCCTACCTCTCGGGACCGCAGCTCTCCTGGCTCAACGGCCAGCGGTGGCAGACGCTGTTCGAGCTGGCCGTCGAGTGGGACATGTCCATCGTGGAGGTCAAGTCGACGGCGCCGACCCGCGAGGGCGGGGCCGAGGCGTTCCAGCGGGTCAAGGCCGCGGGCGTCAGCGCCGTGTTCGCCTACAACGACCTCGTGGCCCTCGGCCTGCTGCGCGAGTGCCGCGAGCACGGCATCGACGTGCCCGGGCGGCTCAGCATCATCGGGTTCGACGACATCTTCGGAGCCGACCTCCCCACGCCCGCACTGAGCTCCATCAAGCTCCCGCTCGCGGAGATCGGCGGGAAGGCCGTCAGGCGCCTCCTCGCCGAACTCGACGGCACCCAGGGCGGCACCGAGATCGTGCTCCAGACCGAGTTCATCAGCCGCGAGTCGGTGGCCGAGCCGCAGGCGTAGCGCACGGGCGTCCGGTTTGCGGCCGCGCCCGCGCGGTATCCGCCGGAGATGGACCACGGCACCACCGGACCCGCGATGCGCCCCGGCCGGTCGCTGGCCGCCTGCGCGCTCATCGGCGCGGCGGTCATGGCCGCGATCGACGAGATCGTCTTCCACCAGATCCTGCGCTGGCACCACTTCGTCGACCGGTCGACCTCCGCGGCGGGCCTGGTCTCGGACGGGCTCCTGCACACCGCCGAGCTGCTGGCCCTGGTCGCCGGATTCGTCTGGTACGCCGACCTGCACCGCCGCCGCGCACTGTCCCCCGCCCACGCGCGGGCCGGGCTGCTCCTCGGCCTCGGCGGCTTCCAGCTGTTCGACGGCCTCGTCGACCACAAGCTGCTGCGGCTGCACCAGATCCGCTACGGCGTCGACCTCCTCCCCTACGACCTGGCCTGGAACGGCGCCGGGCTGGCCCTGCTGGCGACCGGTACGGTCCTGGCCTTCCGGGCCCGCCGCCTGCGCGACCGGCGGGGCCGGCCGTGAGCGCCGCCCCGCTCCACCACACGGGCGTCGGCGCGGCCGAGCTGCTCCTGGCCGCCGCCGCGATCGCGGCCGCCCTGCTCTACGCGTGGGGCGCCGACCGGGTCCGGCGGCGCGGCGACGCCTGGCCGTGGCACCGCGACGCCGCCTTCACCGTCGGCGCCGGGGCCCTGGCCTACGCGTCCACGGCCGCGCTCCCGGGCGGGCCGTTCACCGCCCACATGGGCCGGCATCTGGTCGTCGGCATGGCCGCGCCGCTCCTGCTCGTCCTCGCCAGACCGCTCACCCTCGCCTTCCGCGCCCTGCGTCCGGGCCGCGCCCGCCGCGCCCTGCTGCGCCTCGCCCACTCCAGGCCCGCCGCATGGCTCGCCTTCCCGCCCGCGGCGGCCCTGCTGGACGTCGGCGGGCTCTGGCTGCTGTACCGCACCCCGCTGCTCGCCGCCGTGCAGCACCACCCCACCGCGCACACGCTGCTCCAACTGCACGTCCTCGCCGCGGGAGTCCTGTTCGCCTTCGCGGTCTGCGGGCTCGACCCGGTCCGCCGCCGCTGGGGCCCGGTGTGGCGCGGCGCGACCCTGCTCGCCGCCGGGGCCGCGCACGCCGTCCTCGCCAAGAGCCTCTACACGGCCCCGCCGCCCGGCGCCGCCGTCACCGCCGCCGATCTCCAGACCGGCGCCCAGCTGATGTACTACGGGGGCGACCTGGTCGAACTGGCCCTCGCCGCCGTCATCGCCCTCCAGTGGTACGCCGCCACCGGCCGGGACCGGGCCCGCCGGCACCGCCGCGCGGCGCTGCCCACCGCGCCCGGGCCCGGCAGGTCACCGGCGTGACCGCCCGGCAGGGGACCGAGCCGGGCCCCGTCGACTCCTCGGACCCGCTCGACCCGTTCGGCGACGAGATCTCACCGCGGCTCGAGCACCGGGGCGGCGCAACCCCGGCGAGGCCTTCGACGCCCTCGCGGCGGGCGGGCAGCCCGCCCGCTAGCGATGGTCCCGGGGGTCCGCGTCGCCGCCGACGCGGCCCGACTCGTACGCCCACATGGCGGCCTCGACGCGGTTGCGCAGCCCGAGCTTGGCGAGGATCCCCGCGATGTGCGTCTTGACCGTGCCGAGCGAGAGGAACAGCCGCTCCCCGATCTCGGTGTTCGTCAGACCCGTCGCCAGCAGCGCGAGCACCTCCTCCTCGCGGCCCGTGAGCGGCGCCGACGGCCGGCGCACCCGCCGGACCGGGCGCGAGAACTCGCCGAGCAGCCGCGCCGTGACCTGCGGCGAGATGAGGGCGTCGCCGTTCGCGGCGGCCCGCACGGCCTCGGTGATCAGGTGCGGCCCCGCCTCCTTCAGCAGGAACCCCTTCGCGCCGGCGCGCAGCGCGCCGTGCACGTACTCGTCCAGGTCGAACGTGGTGATGACGACGACCGCGATCGGATCGGCCACGCCCTCCCCCGCCAGCAGCGAAGTCGCCTCCACCCCGTCGAGCAGCGGCATCCGGATGTCCAGGAGCGCCACGTCCGGGCGCAGCCGCCGCGCGAGCCGGACCGCCGCCGCGCCGTCCGCGGCCTCCCCCACCACCGCGATCCCCGGCTGCGCCTCGAGCAGCAGCCGCAGGCCCGTGCGCACCGGCTCCTGGTCGTCGGCCACGAGAACGCGGATCACGCCGCACCCCGCAGCGGGAGCGACGCGCGCAGGACCCAGCCGCCCGCCGGGTCCGGACCGGCGGCCACCTCCCCGCCCAGGAGCGCCGCGCGCTCGGCCATGCCCTGGAGGCCGTGGCCGCCGCCCGGCCCGGGACGCGCGGGGCCGCCGTCGTCGCGCACCACGACGGCGACGGCGTCCGCGTCAGCGGTGACCGCCACCTCGATCGCCGTGGCGCCGCGGGCGTGGCGGCGCGCGTTCGTGACGCCCTCCTGCGCGATCCGGAAGAGGGTCGACGCGGCGATGCCCGGCAGGTCGGCGGGCGCCTCGACGCGCACCCGCACCGGCGGCGGGCCCGGGTCGGCGAGGCGCGCGAGCTCGTCCAGGCCCGCGGTGGGCGCGTAGCCCGCGGGCGCGCGCAGCGTGCGCACCAGCGACCGCATGTCCGCCAGCACCGCCTGCGCCTCGCTCTCGATGACGCCGAGCGACTCGGCCACGCGCCCCGCGTCGCGCGGGTCCGCGCTCGCCACCTGCGCGCGGATCAGGATGGCCGAGACGTGGTGCGCCACCGTGTCGTGCAGGTCCCGGGCGAGGGCCTCGCGCTCGCGGGCCCGCACCGTGTCCAACTGCCGCGCACGCGACTCCACGCGCTCGCGCCGCAGCGCCCCGATCAGGCAGGCGCCGCCGAAGAAGACCACCCCGGCGACGGTGTCGGCGACCGGGTCGCGGCCGAGCGCGCTGGTGAACAGGAGGCCGGCCGCGAGGACCGCGGCGCCGGCGATCCGGTCGCGCCCCGAGCCCCAGCGGAACAGCGTGTAAGGCATCGCCAGGAACACGAACGTCGTGACCAGCGCGTCCGGGTCGGCGCCCGCGAGGGCGTGCGCCAGAGCGAGGGCCGAGGTCGCGGCGGTCATGGCCGCCACGCCGAGCAGCGGGCGGGTGCGGCGCCACAGGAGCACGGGCAGGATCGCGACGGTCGCCAGCACGGTCGCCGGCGGCCACACCAGGTCGGGGCGCAGCGCGCCCTCGACGGCGGACACCGCGGCCGCGGCGGTCACGAGCGCGACGTCGCGGGGCCCGGGGCCGTCGCCGCCCGCGGCGCGGGGGCGCGACCACGCGGCCGCGAACCGGCGTCGGAGGGGCGTCGCGTTCATGCGGCGACCATAGCGGGGCGGCGCTCCGCCGCGCGGCGGCGGGCGATGATCCACTCGGCCACCGCGATGTTGACGAGCCACCCGGCCCCCAGCTGCACGAAGTGCGTGAAGGCGTCGGGTTCGCCGACGATCGGCGTGGACGCCCCCGCCGTCAGCACCTGCGTGCCCGCGCCCATGGCGAGCGCGTAGGCGCGGATCATCCACGAGCCGTGCGCGAAGAAGTCGCGGCGGCGGACCGCGGCGACGCCGAGGACGATGAACGCGAGCATGAGGCCGCCGACGACGTACCGCGTCACCGCCACCGCGCCGTCCGCGATGGCGGGCGTGTCGTAGACCGCGGTCATCCACAACCCGCTCGCGGCGACCGCGAGCCCCGCCGGGACGAGCAGGTACCGCCCGGCGAAGCGGTGCCGGCGCGTGCGCCGCCGCCGCAGGCGCGGCAGGAACTGGAAGGCGCCGACGATCGAGTAGACGAGCGCGCCGACGATGTGCAGCACCACCGGCAGCGGCATCTGCATGAAGCGGGCGTTGGCGTCCGTCTCGGGCGCTCCGACGGCGATCTCGCCGATGCGGAAGGCCCCGGCGACCGAGGGCACGAGGGCGAGGAGGATGAGGCCGGCCGCGATCGGCCACTCGCGGCGGGCGGGGCGCTGAGGTGCGTTCATACCGCAATCCTGATGGCGGCGAAGGGGTCGCCGCTTCAGCCATGTGGCCTAAACGACCTCGCGGAGGCGACGAATCCGCCCGCGCCGCCTCGTCCTACCGTCGACCGAACGAGAAGGAGCCTCATCCATGAACCAGCCCGGGACCGCGGGACCGCAGTACGACCAGGCGCGGCTGTGGGCGATGGTCCACGCCGAACGGCGCGCGCTCGCCGCCGACCTCGCCGGACTGACCGACGAGCAGTGGGCGACGCCGTCGCTGTGCGCGGGCCTGTCCGTGCGCGAAGCGCTCGCGCACCTCACCGCCGGAGCGAGCCTGGGCTGGGGCCGCTGGATGGCCGGGGTGATCAAGTGCCGCTTCGACTTCGACAAGCAGGTGGCGATGCGCCTGGAGGAGCGGCTCGGCGACTCGCCCGCCGAGACCCTGCGGCGGTTCGAGCGGGCCGCGGGCGGCACCACCCGCATGGTCGGGCTGCGGGCGGTGCTCGGCGAGGCGGTCGTGCACGGCGAGGACATCCGCCGCCCGCTGGGGCTGCGCCGCGACCACCCGGCCGAGACGCTCGCGCTCCTCGCCGAGTACTACCGGGGCTCCGACTTCGTCGTGGTCGCGAAGCGGCGCGTGGCCGACCTGCGCCTGGCCGCGACCGACGGCCCGTTCACGGCGGGCGAGGGCCCGCTCGTCTCCGGCCCGACCCTGGCGCTGATCATGGCGATGACCGGCCGCGGGGCGTGCTGCGACGACCTCTCCGGCGACGGCGTCCCGATCCTTCGCGAGCGCTGCGCCGCCGCCTGACCCGGGCGCCGCGCCCCGCTCCTGCGTCAAAAGGCGCAAGCGGATTTGCTCCTCGCGCCAGAGGCGGGGGCGGGGCGGTCCCGGTGAGGATTGACAGGTCCGAAGGGCCCCGGACTCGTCAGCACTCACCGATCAGAGAGGCGTGAGCCATGCGCTTGCCTTCCCACACCACACGGCGGCGGCGGTCCGCCGGACTCGCGGCGTCGGTCGCCGCGGTCCTCGCGGTCGCCGCGGCCTGCGGCCAGGGCGCCGACCCCGCGGCGGTCGCGCCGCACGTCGACGCCCCCGCGGCCGCCGAACCGCTGACCGCGACCGACGTCGACGCCTGGCTCGACGGCCTGGTGCCCGCGGCCCTGGAGCGCACCGGCATCGCCGGGGCCACGGTCTCGGTCGTCCACGACGGCGCCCTCGTCACCGCCCGCGGCTACGGGTACGCCGACACCGAGGCGCAGACGCCGGTCGACCCCGAGGCGACGCTGTTCCGCGCCGGCTCGGTGTCGAAGCTGTTCACGGCCACCGCCGTGATGCAGCTCGTCGAGCGCGGCGAGATCGACCTCGACGCCGACATCGACGCGTACCTCGATTTCGAGATACCACGTGAATACCCCGAGGAGGTGACGATGCGGCACCTCCTGACCCACACCGCCGGGTTCGAGGAGCGCATCGCCGGGCTCATCGGCACCGGCGACGAGACGCCCGACCTGCGCGAGGCACTGGTGAACGACCCGCCCGAGCAGGTCTACCGGCCCGGGACCACCCCCGCGTACTCGAACTACGGCAACGCGCTGGCCGGGTACATCGTCGAGCGCGTCTCCGGGGCGTCCTTCGACGAGTACGTCGAGGCCAATGTGCTCGACCCGCTCGGCATGGACTCCTCGACGTTCCGCCAGCCGCTGCCCGAGGACCTCGCGGGCCGGGTCGCGAACGGCTACGACGACGCCTCCGGCCCGGCGCGGCCCTTCGAGATCGTCGGCACCCCGCCCGCCGGCTCGCTCACGACCTCCTCGGTCGACATGGCGCGGTTCATGCTCGCGCACCTCGACGCGCTGCCGGAGGAGTCGCGGGTCCTCGCGCCGGAGACCACGGCGCTCATGCACGCCCCCGCCCTGACCGGGGACGGGCTGGGCGACTTCGCCGCGGCGCCGCGCATGGGGCTCGGCTTCTTCGACGAGAGCCGCAACGGGCACCGCATCGTCGGCCACGGCGGCGACACCAACCAGTTCCACTCCCACATGCAGATCTACCCCGAGGACGGGGCCGGGATCTTCATCTCGCTCAACAGCTCCGGCCTCGGGGAGACCGACAGCCTCGAGGTGCGCGCGACCGTCCTCGAGGGCTTCGCCGACCGGTACTTCCCGGCCGAGGGCGAAGGCCCGGACGCGCTGGGCGACCAGGAGGCCGCCGAGGCGGTCGCCGGGTCCTATGTGACTTCGCGGGGCTTCCACAGCACGTTCCTGTCCGCGCTCGCCGTCACCGGCGGCACCGGTGTGACCGCCCTCGACGACGGCCGCCTGCTGCTCGAACCCGACCCGGGCACCGGCGCGCCGGCCGTCTACGAGCAGGTCGGCCCCTCGCTGTGGCAGGAGGTCGGCGGCCAGCGCACGATCGCGACGCGAACCGTCGGCGGTGAGGTGACCGCGTTCGTCCACGACGGCGCGTTCACGATGCTGCGGGCCGAACCGGCCCAGACCGCCGGGCTGCCGGTGCTTCTGGCCTCCACGCTGGTGCTGCTCGCGGGCCTGGCCGGCTGGGCGGTGGCCGCGGTGGTCCGCCGCCTGCGCAAGCGGCCGCGCACGCGGGTCCCGGGCCGGAAGTGGCGGGTGATGACGCGCGTCGCCATGGCCGCCGGCGTGCTCGCCGTCGGCACCTGGGTGGTGATCCTGATGCAGGTCATGGGCTTGCAAGAGGTCCCGGTCGGGGCGATCCGCAACGCGCAGCTGCTTCAGCTGGTCGGGGCGCTGGGGACGGTCCCGGCGGCGGTCAGGGTCGTGGGCGAGGTGCGCCGCAGGGCGGGATGGCGGCGTGTCGCAGGCAGTGCGCTGGTGCTGGCGGCGCTGGTCGGCCTGGCCTGGTTCGCGGTCGCGTTCCAGCTGCTCTCCCCCGACGTCTCGTACTGACGGGGCACGGGTCGGGGACGACGGGGACTGGGTGAGGATGAACCGCATGAGCGAACACGACGAGGCCGGGCCGACCGCGCCGCCGAGCCCGGTCCGATGGTTCGACGAGCGGCTCGCGCGCCTCGGCGTCACCGGCCTCCTCGGCCGCGACGCGGTGCTGGCGGTCGCGGTCGCATTGGCCACGCTGGCCTTCTACGGGGTGCTCCTGCCGCTGGCGGCGACCGACGGCGAGGTGGCGCTGACGGCGCCGCAGGTCGGGACGGTCGTCGCGATCGGGTGCGCGCAGTCGCTGCTGCTGTGCGTGCGGCGCCTGCGCCCCCGGCTGTGCCTGGCCGCGGCGATGGCCTGCCAGCTCCTCATCGTGGCCGCGGCGCCCGACCTCAGCGCGAACGGCTTCGCCCTCCTCGTCGCGTTCTACACCGTGGGCACCCTCATGTCCGTCCGCTTCACCGCGATCGCCGCGGCGGCGGGGGCGCTCCTCAGCGCCGCCGCCGCGGCGGCGGTCCTGTGGGTGCGGGGCGGTGACACGGCGATGGTGTTCAGCCACTTGAGTTCGAGCGCGCTCGCCTACATCGCGGCCGGGTTCGTCGGCGTCTACGTCGCCTCCCGGCGCAGCCACCTGGCGATGGTCCGCGACCGGGCCGAGGAGGCGGTCCGGGCCCAGCGCGAGCGGGCGCGGGCCGCCGTGGCGGCGGAGCGGACGCGGATCGCCCGCGAACTCCACGACGTGGCGGCGCACCACCTGTCGGGCATGGTCGTGCAGGCCGCGGCGGTGGAGCGGCTGATCGACCGGGACCCGGCGGCGGCCAGGTCGGGGGCGGTGTGGATCCGCTCGCAGGGCAAGGCCACTTTGGACAACCTGCGGCAGGTGGTGGGGCTGCTGCGCGACTCGGACGGCGCGGGCGAGGACGGCAACGCGCCGGTGCCGGGCCTGTCGGCGCTCGAGGCGCTGGTGGCGGAGGCGCGCGGTCTCGGCGCGGACGTCTCGTTCGAGCGGGAGGGCGAGCCGGTGCGGCTGCCGCCGATCGCGGACGTGTCGGTGTACCGGATCGCCCAGCAGGCGTTGACGAACGCGCGCCAGCACGCACCGGGGGCGCCGGTGCGGATGCGGCTGTCGTGCGGTGCGCGGCAGGTCGGGCTGGAGGTCGCGAACGGGCCCTCGCCGGAGGCGGCGCCGTCCGGGCGGACCGGGACGGGGCTCATCGGGATGCGCGAGCGCGCCGACCTGGTGGGCGCCGAGTTGGAGGCCGGGCCCTCGGCCGACGGGGGCTGGGCGGTGCGGCTGCGCCTGCCGGTGCGGGCCGAGGATGCGGTCCGGGACAGCGAATACGAGAACGGGGTCGCGTCGTGATCAAGGTGCTGCTCGTGGACGACCAGGCGGTGGTGCGCGCGGGGTTCCGGGTGCTGCTGGAGGACGCCGGGGACGTCGAGGTCGTCGGCGAAGCGTCGAACGGCCCGGCCGCGGTGCGGGAGGCGGCCCTGCTGCGCCCGGACGTGGTGTGCATGGACGTGCGGATGCCCGGCGGCGACGGGCTCGCCGCGACCCGGCGGATCACCGAGGGCGCACAGGCCCCGGCGGTGCTGGTGGTGACCACGTTCGACCTGGACGAGTACGTGTTCGGGGCGCTCGAGGCGGGGGCGAGCGGGTTCATCCTGAAGGACTGCGAGCCCGCGGAGCTGATCGAGGCGATCCGCAGGCTCGCGGACGGGGAGGGCCTGGTCGACCAGTCGGTGACGCGGCGGGTGATCACCGAGTTCGCGCGGCGCCGCCGCAGGCCCGAGCCGGGGCCGGAGGCGGCGGCGGTGCTGACCGCCCGGGAGACCGAGATCGTGCTGCTGCTGGCGAAGGGCATGTCGAACGACGAGATCGCGCGGGAACTGTTCGTGGAGACGAGCACCGTCAAGTCGCACCTGCGGCGGGCGATGGCGAAGATCGGCGCCCGCGACCGCGTCCAGACCGTGGTGTGGGCCTTCCAGAACGGCCTGGCGGTCCTTTGAAGCCGGTCCCGTCGGCGCCCCTGAGCGCCGGCCGGGGCGCGGTCGCGCGGGTGGACGGCGGGTCCTTCAGCGGCTGAGCGGGCCGGTCGGGGCGCGCGTCACCGGGTCCCGGCCGCCGGGTCCGCGGAGGGCGCCAGGCCGACGTGGGCGCCGACGCCGTCGCCGTCGGCCGCGTCCAGCACCGCCTTCAGGAGGCCGGGGAACCGGTCGTCGAGGTCGTCGCGGCGGAGCACGACGAAGCAGCGCGTGCCCTCCTGGCGGGTCCGGGTGACGCCCGCGTCCCGAAGCACCCGCAGGTGGTGGCTCAGCGTCGACTTGGCCACCGGCGCGCGCAGCTCGCCCCAGCCGCGCTCGCGGCCGTCGGCCAGGAGCCGCACCAGGCCCACGCGGATCGGGTCGCTCAACGCCCCCATCACCTCGACGAGGGCCATCTCCTCCGGATTCGGATGCCGCATCGGTTTCATGAGCGCCATGCTACCTTGTTCGATGTTTTATAAACATCGAACAAAGGAGATCGCGTTGACCGCCCAGCCGCAGCAGGAGTTCACCGGCAAGGTCGTCGTCGTCACCGGCGCCGGGTCCGGGATCGGCCGCGCCGCCGCCCGCGCCTTCGCGGGGGCCGGAGCCCGGGTCCTCGGCGTCGGGCGGCGCCGCCACGCCCTCGACGAGACCGCCGCGGACCGCCCCGCCATCGCCGTCCACACCGCCGACCTCCGCGACCCCGAAGCGCCCCGACAGGTCGCGGACGCGGCCGTCGAGCGGTGGGGGCGCGTGGACGTCCTGGTCAACAACGCCGGGGCCACGCGGATGATGCCGCTGGACCAGACCACCGCGGCAGACGTGGAGGACCTCTTCGCGCTCAACGTCACCGCGCCGAGCCTCCTCGCCCGCGCGGCCCTGCCCCACCTGCGCCGCACCGGCGGGACGATCCTCAACGTCTCCAGCACGTACGGGCACCGGCCGCTGCCCCACGCGGCCCACTACGCCGCCTCCAAGGCCGCGATCGAGCAGCTCACCCGCAGCTGGGCCCTCGAGCTCGCCGCCGACGGCGTCCGCGTCAACGCCGTCGCCCCCGGCCCGACCGAGAGCGAGGCGCTCGCCGCCGCGGGGCTGCCCGAGGCCGACGTCGAGGCCCTCAAGCGCGAGGAGGCCGCCCGCATCCCGCTGGGCCGCCGCGGCGAGCCCGAGGAGGTCGCCGCCTGGATCCTGCGCCTCGCCGACCCCGCCGCCGCCTGGCTCACCGGGCAGGTCCTCGCCGTCGACGGCGGCCTCGCCCTCACTTGAGCGAGGCGGGCGCTCAGTGGGCGGCGGCCGAGCGCCCGGCTCGTTCGCGCCGCCGCAGCACGCGGCCCAGCCAGAGCAGCGCCAGCACCTCGACGGCGATGGTGACGGCCGCGGTGGCCAGGCCCGGGGCGCCGTGACCGGGGACCATGAACGCGGTGTGGGCGACCATGGCGCCGCCGACGAGCCAGAGGCGGTGCGCGTCGCCCCAGCCGGGGTCGGCCGTCCAGCGGCGCAGGAGCCAGATCACGAGCGCCGCGACCGCGAAGGAGCCGGTCATCGGGAGCGCGAGGGGGACGGCGTCGCCGAAGACCGGGCCGCCGGGGCGCAGGCCCGCGGGCATGAGCAGCCCCAGGTAGGCGAGGGTGGCCGCGGCCGCGAAGGCCCCCACGGTAACCGGGCTGGAACGCAGGGGCGCCGGTCGTCCGGCGCGGCCGGGCAGGACCTTCAGGGCGACGACGGCGAGGACCGCGATGGCGGCGGTGAAGCCGATCAGGGCGGGGAGCGGCGCCTGGTAGCCGGGGTCCTGGGTGGCGGCGATGCCGTACCGCAGGCCCGCCACGCCCAGCGCCGCGACGGCGGCGGTGGTGACGAGGCCGCCGGTGCGCAGGTACGGGCGCCCCCGGTGCCCGGGGAAGAGCAGGTCCATGAGCAGGACCGGGATCAGGACGCTGAAGACCACGTGGATGCCGATCTGCGACTCCCAGTAGGTGGCGTTGAAGCCCAGCACCCGCAGGTTCCAGTCGGTGGCGTCGTACATGTCCGGGCTGGTCAGCGCCTGGAGGCCGAGGCCGTCCTCGGCCAGCTCGTAGGCCAGGCCCAGGACGGCCAGGCTGGGCCAGCCGCCGCCGGTGCGCACCACCGCCTCGCGGATGAGCAGCACGCCCGCGCCGTACATGGGGATCAGCAGGGGCAGGGCGATCCAGGTCTCAGGCAGCGCCACGGCGGTGAAGGTCAGTTCGGCGCACACCGGCGCCAGGACGACGAGCACCCAGGCGGCCTTGATGCGGCCCTTGGAGCGCCGTCGCTCGTCCGTTGCCTGCTCGGTCATGGTGTCAGTCCGTTCCGGCCGCGGTGGCCGCGTCGAAGGTGGCGCGCAGTTCGGTCGCGTACGGTTCGACCGCGCCGCCCGCCGCGATGTGCGCGTGCGCGGCGTCCAGGGCGCCGCGGACGGTCCGCGCCATGACGGGGACGTCGAAGGCGCGGAACTGCCCCTGCTCCTGCCCTTCGCGGAGGAGCCGCTCGAGGTCCTCGAGTTCGCGGGCGTGCCGCTCGTGCCGGGCGCGTTCCACGCCGGGGACGGCGCCGAAGACCGCCGCGAGCGCGGCCATGTGCTTCGGGTGGGCGGCGTACAGCTCGACGCTGCCGCCGATGAACCGCGCCAGCGCGTCCCGCGGCGAGGCGGCCTCGCGCATCCTGGGGAGCAGGAACTCGGCGCCGAGGTCGTAGACCCGGGCGACGACCTGCTCGATGAGTTCGTCGCGGTCCCGGAAGTGGTAGGTGAGCACGCCCCGGCTCACGCCGGCCCGCTGCGCGATGCGCACGGTGGAGGCCTGGGCGAGCCCGGTCTCGGCGATCAGCTCGATCGCGCACTCCACGAGCTGGCTCCGGCGGGCCTGCTGGATGAACGAGACCGGTCCTGGACCGTCCTGCGAAGTATCTGTCATGGCAGTATGAAATTTAGCAGGCCTGTTCAATGCTGTCGCGCGAACCCCCGACCCGGGCCGCGGCGGCGGTGTCAGGGGCGGGCGGCGGCCCGGTCGAAGCCGGTGGCGGCGTTGACGATGAGGATCGCCCAGGCGCAGGCCGCGGGCGCGAAGAGCCCCAGGTTGGCGCCGACGACGGGCAGCTGCGCGGCGCCGTAGGCCAGGGCGGCGACCGCGAGCCACGCGGCCGGGGCCTGCGGGCGGCGGACGGCCGCGCGCAGGCCCGCGGTGAGCACCGCGAGGGCGGGCCCGGCGGCGCCCGCGAGCGCCGCGGCGCTCGCGGCGATGAGGGCCGCGGGGACGAGCGCCGACACCGCCGCGACGGCGGCGAAGGCCGCGTCGCCGCCGCCGTAGAGGACCGCGTTGTACGCCAGCAGGAGTCCGATCGCGGCGGCCCCGGTCCACAGGCGCCACAGGCGCTTCCAGCCCTCGGCCCACGCTCCCCAGAAGCGCCGCAGCGGCCTGCCGGGGTAGCCGGGCTCGGTGAGGCCGAGGCGCATGCACGCCAGGGCCGCGTACCCGCCGGGGCCGATCGGGAGCGCCGCGAGGGCGCCGAGCCAGATCGCGGCGTGCGAGAGCCGCCCGCCGGAGGCGTGGTCGGCGGCGGCGAACGGCAGCGCCGTCGCCAGGAACTGGACCGAGACGATGAACCACCAGAAGGCGGACAGGAGCGCCCGCGAGAGGGGGCCGTCGTAGGCGAGCCACGCCCGCGCCGCCGCGGTCATCCCTTCACCGCCCCGATCGACATGCCCTTGATGAAGTAGCGCTGGAACGCCGCGAACAGGACCACCGAGGGGATGATCGCGAGGATCGCCCCGGCGTAGATGAGCTCCCACTGGGAGGTCATCAGCCCCACCATGCGCTGGAGGGCGACGTTGATCGTCCCGGCCGAGGAGGAGTCGAGGAACACCAGCGGGATGAAGAAGTCGTTCCACAGGCTCAGCGCCTGGATGATCACGAACGCGGAGGTGACCGGCAGGAGCATCGGGAAGACGATGGACCAGAAGGTGCGCAGCCGCCCGGCGCCGTCCACCTCGGCCGCCTCCTCGACCTCGCGGGGCACGCCCTTGATGAAGGAGCAGTACAGGAGCACGCCGAAGGAGGCCGCGCCGCCGAGGTGGACGAGGATGACGCCGGTGAGGGTCGAGTAGAGCCCGACCTGGTTCATGGAGGACACGAGCGGGATCATGCGGACCTGGAAGGGGATCATGAGCCCGGCGATGAAGAGCAGGTAGATCCAGCGCGAGGAGCGTCCGCCGAGGCGTTCGATCCCGTAGGCGGCCATGGGCACCAGGGCCAGCAGGAGGACGAGGGTGCCGCCGGTGACGACCACCGTGTTGAGCAGCGCCTCGCCGTACTCGGTGGTCTGGAACAGCCGCGCGTAGTTGTCGAGGCTCAGGCCCGTGGGCAGGCCCATCGGGTCCCGGGTGATCTCGGCGTAGCCGCGGAAGGAGTTCAGCAGCGCGTACAGCACCGGGAACGACACGGCGGCCACGAGGACGAGGAGCACCGCCATGACGACGGCCTCGCCGGCGGTGAACCGGCGCCGCTCCCTGCGGCGCCTGGTCTGGACGCTCATCCCTGGACCTCCCTGCTGCGCATGTACCGGTTGGCGAGCACCGTGGTCGCCATGACGACGACGAAGAGGACGATGGCCGCGGCGGAGCCGTAGCCGGCGCGGTACTCGCCGAAGCCGACCTTGTAGATGAAGAACGCCATGGTCTCCGAGATGAAGCCCGGTCCTCCGGCGGTGAGCACCATGACCTGGTCGAAGATCGTCCATCCGGCGATCATCGCGAGGGTCATGTTGACGGTGACGGCCCCGGCGAGCATGGGCCAGGTGACGTAGCGGAACACCTGGCGGCCCGAGGCGCCGTCGATCTTCGCGGCCTCCACCAGCTCCTGGGGCACCGACTGGAGGTTGGCGAGGTAGATGAGGGTGGTGTTGCCGCCGAGGGTGAAGCAGATGATGAACAGCAGGACCCCGACGACGATGTCGTTGTCCCCCAGCCAGTCCATGGCCGCGCCCTCGAAGCCGAGGTCGCGCAGGACCGTGTTGGCGGCGCCGAAGTTGAAGTTGAGCATGTACTTCCAGATGGTCGCGGCGATGAAGCCCGAGACCAGGGCCGGGAGGTACACGATGGTGCGGAAGAAGCCCTGGGCGCGGTGCAGCCGGTCGAGCATGAGCGCGACGGCGAGGGCGATGACGTTCACGATCACCGCCGAGCCGAGCCCGAGGACGAGGGTGTTCCGGGTGGCGTTCCAGAAGCGGTCGCTGGTGAGGATGTCCTGGTAGTTGCGCAGGCCCACGTAGTCGTAGGCGGGGTTGACGCCGTCCCAGTCGGTGAGGCTCAGCTGGACCGACTGGAGCGAGGGCGCGATGACCATGACGACGTACACCGCGAGTGCGGGCGCGATGAACAGGAGCATCACGGTGCGCTGGCGCTTCGCGCGCGCCCGGCCGCGGGGTGCGGCCGGGCGCATGAGCGCCTCGGGCGCCGGGGTCTCGGCGGTCGCCGCGCTCACCCTTCGGCCGCCAGGTTCTCGAACTCCTCCTGGGTCTTGGCGATGCACTCGTCGAGGGTGGTCTGGCCGTCCTGCATCTCGATGCGGGCCTGACGGAAGAAGGTGTTGAAGGTGCTGAAGGCCGGCATGGCGGAGTCGTTCTGGAACCAGGTGAGGTCCGGGTTCTCCAGCAGCGCGAAGTAGTCGGCCGCGCCGGGGATCGAGTCGTTGCGCCGGATCTGGTCGGCGGCCTCGATGTTGGGCGCGATCATGCCCTGCTCCTCCATGAGGTCGCAGGTGCCGACGGCGAAGTAGAACTTCAGGAACTCGACGGCGGCGTCGTACTGCCGCCCGTCCTCCCGCGCCTGGGCGCTGATCGCGAAGCCGGAGGCGGTGTCGCCGTTGACGGAGTTCTTGAGGACGTGGAGCGCGCCGTCATCGGCGGGGACGGCGAAGATCCCGGCGTTGAAGCCGGGGTCGACCTTGGCGATGTCGTTGAGGCGGCCGATGCCCGCGGAGGAGGTGGCCATGACGGCCTGGCCGTTGACGAGCAGCGTGGAGGTCTGGGCGTCCTGGGTGGACTGCCAGCCCTCGATCACGTACTCGTCGGTGATGGTCTTGAGGCGCTCGAGGGGTTCGCGGAGGTCCTCGATGGAGGCCTCGCCGGCGGCGACGGCGTTCCAGAACCCGCCCGCCTCGTCGTAGCGGGCGAACCAGGGGGCGGCCAGGGGCTTCCAGAGCTGGTCGGAGGGCCAGACCTCGCCTGCGGCGGTGGCGAGCGCGCCGTCGCCGTTGGATCTGACCGCGTCCAGCAGGGCGATGAACTCGGCGTAGGTGGCGGGGACGGCGAGGCCGTGCTCGACGAAGTAGTCCTTGTCGTAGACGATGTTGAAGCCCAGTTCGCCGTTGAGGGCGGTGGTGGGGACGATGTAGACCTCGCCGTCCTCGGAGGGGGCGTAGACCTCCTCGTTGAGCAGGTCGGTGACCTCGGCGGGGATCGGGGCGAGCTTCCCGGCCTCCAGATAGGTCGCGGTGTCGCGCATGTCGACGAGCGCGGGCCAGTTCCCGGTGGCGTCCATGGTCTTCATGGCGGTGGCGTAGTCGCTGCCCGCGGGGAGCGGGTCGAGTTCGACGACCGCGGTGGCACTCTGGGCGTTGAAGGCGTCGGCGACGGCCTTGGCGACGGTGTTCCAGGTCTCGTCGCCGGTGGCGTAGAGGAAGCGGATCGGGGTCTTCCCGCCGGTGGTGCCGCCCCCGGTGCCGCAGGCGGCGAGGGGCAGGACGGCGGCGAGCGAGAGGCCGCCGCCGGCCTGCACGAGCGAACGGCGCGAGAGCCCTCGCGGCAGAGCGGCACCGGCGGACGAACGCGCCCTGGCGTTTCGCATGTCATCTCCTTGAGCAGTGAGAGGTTCACGGACATCTATAGATACCGTTATCTGCGATACTAGGCGCGACGGGCCGCCGACACAAGCCGACGTTGCCGAATCGTTACCGGTGATGATCATTTTCATTGCGGCGCAGGATGTTTTCGCAGTTGAGGACGGGTACGGCCTTTGCGCTGCGGGATCGGCGACCGGAGTTCAACGAAGCAGTGTGGGGCCTCTATGGTAGAAACCGATAACTGCCCTCACGATCCGCCGGCGGCCGGGCGCCCCGGCGGGGAAAGCAGGTGCCGCGTGCCGAGGAGACCGGAGCGGGGAAGGCGGCCGACGCTCGCCGACGTGGCCGAGCGCGCGGGCGTCTCCGCCATGACCGTCTCGCGGGTCCTCGCCGGGAACTACCCGGTCGCGCCCCCGACCCGCGCGAAGGTGCTGCGCGCCATGCGCGAACTCGACTACGTGGTCAACGCGCACGCCCGCTCGCTGGCGGCCACGACCACCAGGACCGTCGCGTTCGTCGTCGACGACGTGACCGGACCGTTCTTCGCGCTCATCGCGCGCGGCGTGGAGCACCAGGCGTCCTCGGAGGGGCGGCTGTGCCTGCTGTGCACCACCCACGGCGACCCCGAGCGGGAGCTGGCGGTCGTGGAGCTCATGCGCGAGCAGCGCGCCGAGGCCGTGATCCTCGTCGGCGGCGCCCGGGACACGGCGACCTACGCCGAGCGCACGGCCTACTTCGCACGGGCCCTGGAGAAGTCGGGGTCGCGCCTGGTGCTGTGCGGGCGGCCCGCGCCGGAGGAGGGCGTCCCGGCCAGCACGGTCCAGTACGACAACGAGGGCGCGGCCTACGCCGCGACCGCGTACCTGATCGCCAACGGGCACCGCCGGATCGCCTACGCGGGCAGGGCGGTCGGCCTGTCGACCACGGACGAGCGGGTGGCGGGCTACCGCCGGGCGCACGCCGACCACGGGGTCGCCTTCGACGAGTCGCTGGTGCGGGCCGGGGAGTTCTCGCGCGAGAGCGGGAGCGCGCTCGCCGACGCCCTGGTGTCGGAGCGCCCCGACGTGACGGCGGTCTTCGCGGCCACCGACATGGTGGCCGCCGGGGTCCTCGCGGCGCTGCGGCGGCGGGGCGTCCGCGTCCCCGAGGACATGTCGGTGGTCGGCTTCGACGACATCCCGCTGGCCTCGGACCTGACCCCGGCGCTGACGACGGTGCACGTGCCGCACGAGCAGCTGGGGCGCGAGGCGGTCCGGCTGGCGCTCCACCGGGGCCGCGGCGCGGAGGACCGGGTCATGCTGGGCACCCACATCGTCGTCCGCGACTCGGTGGCCCCGCGCCGCCCGTGACCTTCCGCCCGCGGCGCGCGCGCCCGCGCCGGGTTCACCGCCGCGGCGGCCCCGCCGTCGCTCAGGTCTGCGGCAGGTCGGACATGTCCAGCACGAAGCGGTGGCGGACCTCGCCTCGGGACAGGCGGTCGAGGGCCTCGTTCACCTGCCCCGAGGGCACCAGCTCGATGTCGGCGGCGACGTCGTGCGCGGCGCAGAACTCCAGCATGGCCGCGGTCGCGGCCAGGCCGCCGCTGCCGGCCGAGCTGAGGCTCTTGCGCCCTATGAGCAGGTCGAGGGTGTGCACGGTGACCGGGCCGAGGTGCCCGAGATGGCTGAGCGTCCCGTCCACGGCGACGAGTCCCAGGTAGGGGGCGACGTCGTGCGGGACGGCGACGGTGTCGATGACGACGTCGAACCGGTCCCGGGCGGCGGCCATGTGCCGCTCGTCGCCCGACACGACCAGGTCGGCGGCGCCGAGGCGGCGCGCGTCGCCCGCCTTGTCCGCCGAGCGGCTGACGACGGTGGTCTCGGCGCCGAGCGCGACGGCGAGCTTGACCGCGAGGTGCCCGAGGCCGCCGAGCCCGACCACCGCGACGCGGCTGCCGGGCCCGGCCCCGAGCGCTCGCAGCGGCTCCCACACGGTGACGCCGGCGCACATCAGCGGGGCCGCGGCCGCGGGGTCGAGGCCCGCCGGCAGCCGGTGGGCGAACCGGTCGCGGACGACGTACTCGCGGGCGAATCCGCCCAGTGTGGTGGATCCGTCCCGGCGGTCGGTGCCGCCGTAGGTCAGCGTCGGAGACTCGCGGCAGAAGTTCTCCTGGCCCCGCCGGCACATGGCGCACTCGCCGCAGGAGTCGACGATGTTGCCGACCGCGACCGGGTCCCCGACGGCGAACCGGGTGACGTCGCCTCCGGTCTCGGTCACGATGCCGGTGAACTCGTGGCCCGGCACCAGCGGTCCGCCCGGCCCGCCGGGGGCTCGGACCGCGTGCAGGTCGGTGTGGCAGACGCCGCAGTAGTCGATCCGGACCGCGATGTCGTCGGCGCGCAGGTCGCGGCGCTCGAACGTCGCGCGGCGCAGCGCGGTCGCGCCGCGGTCCCGGACCCATCCCGTCGTGGTTCTCATGCGTCTCCTCAAATAAACAGACTGTTCTGTCTATTCGAGGCTAGCCGGATTCCGACGGGATAACAAACAGACCGGTCGGTTGCTATCGTGGGCGCCATGCCCGACAAGCCCTTGACGCCGCGCGGCGCCGCCACCAGGCGGCGCCTGCTGGAGGCGGCGACCGAGGAGTTCGCCCGACACGGCATCGCCGGGGCGCGCATCGACCGGATCGTGGCCGACGCGCGCAGCAACAAGGCGCAGCTCTACGGCTACTTCGGCGACAAGGAAGGGCTGTTCGACGCCGTCTTCCTCGAGTCGCTGGAACGCATCGTGAACGTCGTGCCGATCGACGCGACCGACCTGGCCGACTGGGCGGTGCGGCTCTACGACGAGTACCTCCGCCGGCCCGACCTCATCCGGCTCGCCACCTGGACGCGCCTGGAGCGGCGCCCGACCGGCCACCTCGTCGACGACGCCGACCGCCTCGACGACCCCAAGCTGCGCGCCATCGCCGAGGCCCAGGACCGGGGCCTCGTACGGGAGGGGGACCCGTTCGACCTGATGGCCATGGTCATCGCCATGTCCATGGCGTGGTCCCCGGTCAGCAACGTCTACGCCGCCTCCGACCGGGAACCGCCCGAAGCCCACCGGCGGCGCCGGGCCCTGCTCCGCGACAGCGTCCGGTCCGTCGTCGCGCCCGCGGCCCCCTCATGAGCGGCCGGGCGCTCCCCGATCCGGCCGGGCCCGCTCGCGCAGGCGCTCGGCGAGGAACGCGGTGATGCGGGTGCGGGCCTCCTTCGCCTGGCGGACCAGGCCCGACATGTTGAGGAACGCGTGGCCCGCGCCGGGGTGCTCGCTGAGGCGCACGGCGGTCCCGGCCTCGCGGAGGCGTTCGGCGTAGGCCCGCCCGTGGTCGGCGAGGGGATCGAGGACCGGGACCACGACCAGCGCGGGGGCCAGGCCGCCGAGGTCGCCCGCGTGCAGCGGCGAGACCGCGCGGGCGTCGGCGCCCTCGGGCACGGCGAAGCGGCGCAGCAGCTCCAGGCGCGGCATGTTGAGGGTCGGGCTGTCGCCGTGCTCGGCCATCGACCCGTAGTCGAAGGCGGTCGCGGTCAGGTCGGTGCAGGGGTTGACGAGGACCTGGGCGCGCAGCGGCAGTCGGGCGTCCCTGGCGCGGATCGCGGCCATGGCCGCGATGAGGCCGCCCGCGCTCTCGCCGAAGACGGCGACCCGCTCGGGGTCGACGCCCCACTCGGCGGCGTGCCGGACGAGGTGCCGCAGCGCGTCCCAGCCGTCGTCGACGGCCGCGGCCATCGGCAGGTCGGGGGTGAGGAGGCGGTGGTCGACCGAGACGACCACGGCGGGCAGCTTCGCGGCGACGCGGCTGCTGACCCAGTCGCACTGCGCGGCGGTGCCGAGGTAGCCGCCGCCGTGGACGTGGAGGACGAGCGGCAGGCGGCCCTGCGGGGCGGCGCGCGGCCGGTAGACCCTGACGGGGAGGTCGCGTCCGGGCAGCGCCAGGCGGTCTCCGGCGATGTCGGCGCCGCGGTCGGGGAAGCCGGTGACGGCCCGCAGCCTCCCGGCCGCGGCGGCGCGGTTCTGCGCGTCGCGGAGGGCGTACAGCTCCGGGAGGGGCAGCGACTCCCAGTCGGGCTCCTTCCGCAGGCCGAAGACGAGCCGGATGCCGAGGGGCGGCCGGGTGCGGGTGGTGGCCATGGGTCCTCCTGGATCGCAATTTCGCTACTTGAGGTATCGATACTGAAGGTAGCACAATTGGATATGCTGGCGCCATGGCCCGAACCAGCACCGCCTCCGGCTCGCCCGGCCGGCCCCGCTCCAGCGTCGACGCCGCGGTCTTCGCCGCGACGCGCGCCACGATGGACGAACTCGGCTACGCCCGCGCCACGGTCGACCGCATCGCCGCCGCCGCGGGGATCGCCAAGACCACGATCTACCGGCGCTGGCCCACCAAGGGCGCGTTGATCACCGCGTTCCTGATCGACGCGTTCGACGCGCCGCCGATGGAGGACTTCGAAGGGCGGGAGGCCCTGCCCGCGCTGATCCGCTGGGTCGCGGCGAAGATCGCCGAACCGGGGGTCGGCGCCGCGTTCGCGGGCGTGTTCACCGACGCGGTCAACGACCCCGGGCTGCGCGAGCTTTTGTCGACGCGGTTGCAGGAGCCCCACCTCCTCACGCTCCAGGAGCTCCTGGGCCGGCCGCGGCGGCGGGTGCTGTTCGTCGTGGACGTCGTGGTCGGCACCCTGCTCCACCGCATGGGCATGACCGGCGAGCCGATGGCCGAGGAGGACGTGGACGACCTGGTGGCGATGGTGCGGCGGGTGCTGGACTGACCGGTTCCCGCGCCTCGGTGCCCACCGCTCCGCCCGGGCGGTCCTACTCCTTGCAGGGCAAGGCGAAAGGGCTCCCGGCGCGGTGTCCGCGCGGGGAGCCCTGACGGTGCCGCCTCAGCAGCGGCGCTTCAGCGGGGCCGGGTCACCAGGAGTAGGCCTCGGGCGCCGCGCCGCCGGGGCCGGGGAACAGCTCGTCCAGGGTCTTCAGGTCGGTCTCGTCGAGCTCGACGTCCAGCGCGGCCACGGCGTCCTCGAGCTGGGACATGGTGCGCGGGCCGATGATGGGGCCCGTGACGCCGGGCTGGTGCAGGACCCAGGCCAGGCCCAGGATCGCCGGGGAGACGTCCTTCTCGGCGGCGAGGGCCTCGTACCGCTCCAGCTGCGCCCGGTGCTTCTCGACGCCCTCGGCGAAGTGCTCGCCCGAGCGGCGGCCGGTGGCGGGCCGCTCGCCGAGGACGCCGCCGAGGAGCCCGCCCGCCAGCGGCGACCACGGGATGACGCCGAGGCCGTACTGCTGCGCGGCCGGGATCACCTCGAGCTCGATGTTCCGGTTGATCAGGCTGTAGATCGACTGCTCCGACACCAGGCCGAGGCTCCCGCGCTTCGCGGCGCGCTCGTTGGCCTGCGCGATGCCCCAGCCGGGGAAGTTCGAGGAGCCGGAGTAGACGACCTTGCCCTGGGCGACCATGACGTCGACCGCCTGCCAGATCTCCTCCCACGGGACCGTCCGGTCGATGTGGTGGAACTGGTAGAGGTCGATCCGGTCGGTCTGGAGGCGCCGCAGCGACGCCTCGATCTGGGACCTGAGGTGGTAGGCGGACAGGCCGCGGTCGTTGGGCCCCTCCCCCACGTTGCCGTACGCCTTGGTGGCGAGGACGACCCGGTCGCGGGCCTCGGGCCGGGAGGCGAGCCAGCGGCCGATGATCTCCTCGGTCCAGCCCTTGCGGGTGCGGCCGTAGACGTTCGCGGTGTCGAAGAAGTTGACCCCGAGCTCGAGGGCGCGGTCCATGATGCGGTGCGCGTCGTCCTCGTCGGTCTCAGGACCGAAGTTCATGGTGCCGAGGACGATTCGCGAGACCTTGACGCCGGCGCGGCCCAGCTGGGTGTACTCCATGAGTCCTCCTGTTGACGGGAGCCTTCATCCTAGCGCCGTCCTGAAAACCCTTGCCGGAACGCGGGGCCGCGCCCGCAACGCTCAACGGAAGTAGTGGCCCCGCCCGAGGCCCTCGAGCAGGCCCGGGCGCTTCGGCTCCCAGCCGAGGAGCTCGCGGGTCAGGGCGCTGGAGGCGGCCCGGTCGAAGGCGGCGAAGCCGGCGAGCCAGCCGAAGTGCGCCTGCGCCTCCTCTGACGCGATCGAGACGGTCGGGACGCCGAGGCCGCGGCCGACGGCGGCGGCGATGTCGCGGAACGGGACGCCCTCGTCGGCGACGGCGTGGAGGGTCGAGCCGGCCGGGGCCTTGTCGATCGCGAGGCGGACCAGGGTCGCGACGTCGCCGCGGTGGGCCGCGCTCCAGCGGGTGGCGCCGTCGCCCACATAGGCGGAGACGCCGCGCTCGCGGGCGATCTGGACGAAGGTGGCGAGGAAGCCGGGGTCGCCCTCGCCGTGCACGATCGGGAGCCGCAGCACCTGCGAGCGGACGCCGCGCGCGGCGAGGCCGAGCACGTGCTCGGCGATGAGCGCGCGGCCGTGCGGGCCCGAGGCCGCCGGGTCGACGTCGTGGCCGTCCAGTTCGGTCGGCAGACCGCCGTTCGCGGCGGGCGTGCCGGCGGCGACGGCGAAGAAGCGGTCGGTGCCGGCCAGCGCCTCGCCCATGGCTTCGACGGCGCGGCGGTCGGCCGCGACGGCCTCGTCGAACCCGCCCGCGAAGGCGATGTCGTGCTTGAAGGCGAGGTGGACCACGGCGTCCGCGGCGGCGGCCTCGCCCTGCAGGACGTCGAGGTCGTCGACGGTGCCGCGGCGGGCCTCGGCCCCGGCGGCGGCGAGGGCGGCGGCGGACGCGTCGGAGCGGGCGAGCCCGACGACGCGGTGTCCGGCGGCGAGGAGTTCGGGCACGACGGCGGAGCCGATCCAGCCGGACGCGCCGGTGACGAAGATGCGCATGAGAGACCTCCCAGTGGGCCACCCGGCCCGCAGGGGCGGGACGGGCAAATTGATGTCAGCTTCTGACATCAACCGTAGCACGTGACGTCAGGGACTGTCATCGGTAGGATCGGGGGCATGAGCCGATGGGAGCCGAACGCGCGCGGACGCCTGGAGGCGGCCGCGATGGAGCTGTTCGCCGAGCGCGGCTTCGAGCAGACCACCGTGGCCGAGATCGCCGGGCGCGCCGGCCTCACCGAGCGGACGTTCTACCGGCACTTCGCCGACAAGCGCGAAGTGCTGTTCCCTGACGCGAACCCGTTGGGCGCCTTCTTCGCCGAGGCCATCGCGGACGCCCCGGACGCGGCCGTGCCGCTGGACGTGGTCGCCGCCGTCCTCGACGCCGCGGCGGACTACTTCGCGGACCGCCGCGACTTCTCGCGCCGGCGCCAGGCCGTGGTCGCCGCCAACGCCGAGCTCCAGGAGCGCGAGCTCGTCAAGCTCGCCACGCTCACCGCGGTGCTCGCCGAGGGGCTGCGCGGGCGCGGGATCGGCGAGCCGGCCGCGAGCCTCGCCGCCGAGGCGGGGACCGCGGTCTTCAAGGTCGCCCTGGTCCGGTGGGCGGCCGAGGCGGAGGAGCGGCACCTGCGCGAGGTCATGCGCGAGGCGCTCGAGGCGTTCAGGGCCGTGGCCGCCCGCGAGTGAGGGTCGGCGCCGACGCACCGCACCGAGCCGCGTTCCCGCGAGTGGTCAGGCGGAACCGTCCAACGCGAGGCGCACGCGGCGCGGCAGCGAGTCGCGTACGATGCCGTGGGCATCGCGCACCAGGTCGGCGACCAGCTCCCGGGTGATCCCCTCGCCCGCGGCGACCGAGATCCAGAGGCGCTTGTTCACGTGGTACCCGGGGGTGATCGCCGCGTACTGCTCGCGCAGGGCGATCGCCTCGGTCGGGTCGGCCTTCATCGTGGCCGCGGGGACGCCCTTGACCTCGCCCAGGAACATGAAGATCTTGCCGCCCACGCGGTAGACGTCGGTGTCGGGGCCGAAGGGGTGGTCGAGCTCCGCCCCGGCAGCTCCTCGGCGGCCTCGGCCGCCACCGCCAGCAATGCCACGCCGTCCATGCGCGCTCCCTCCGGTCGCCGCCCACGCTACCGGGAGGCACCGACATGGGGCGTTCGTCGCCGGTGCCCGGGTCCCCGGCGCCGGGACCTGCGGCGGGTTTGGCCCGTGCGGTTCGGGGCACTCGGTGCGCCCACAAAACGACCTCGACCCGAGGACCGGCGGCCCCAGGCGCCCGGTTCACCGTGGATGGGAGCGACATCATGAGCGGAGAAGCCTTCAGGTGCCTCAACGGGGGCATCGAGTACGAACTGCGGTGCGACGGCTGCGGCGGCGCCTTCCACTGCCACGACGACTCCTTCTACAGCTGGGACCTGCTGTGCGCGGCCGCCGAGGCCGAGGGGTGGCGGGTCGAGCCCGACTTCGAGGGCGAGCACGAGTGCGGCGCCTGCATGGCCAGGGCGACGTTCAAGCACCACCGCCACCGCTTCGCCGCCTCGCGCGCGGCCTGAAGCGCGCCCGGTGTCGTACGCCGGGCCTAGGCTCTGCACGGGCGCCGGTGCTCCACCGGCGCCCGTGGCTTCGAGAGGGGACGGCGACATGACGGCGACCAGGGCGCAGCTGCTGCGAGCGGTGATCGAGAGCCGCCGGGGCGGGGCCGGACTGCCCGCGATCGGCAGGCCCGCGACGCAGGCGCTGCGACAGGAGGGCGTGACCACGCTCGACCAGGTCGCGGCGTGGTCGGAGCAGGAACTGCTCGCGCTGCACGGGGTCGGCCCGAAGGCCGTCCGCATCCTCACCGAGGCGCTGGAGCGGCGGGGCGGGGCGCTCCGGAGCTAGAGTCCCGTCTTCCCTTCGGGGCCCGGGCCCGAGAGGGGGCCCGCGGCCGCCGCGCGTTCGGCGTCGGTGCCGCGCATCTGGCGGATCCGGCGCAGCGTCCATCCGATGTGCTTCTCGATCGCCGCGGCCGCCGCGGCCGGGTCGCCCTGCGCCAGCACGTCGCGCAGCTCGGCGTGCTCGCTCCAGGCCGAGGACCGGAAGTCCTCGCGGTCGGTGCGGGCGTTGAGGAACATCGAGACCTGGCTGCGCAGCAGCGCCCAGGTCCGCCGCAGCCGCGCGTGGTCGGCGGCCTCGTAGACGAGGTCGTGGAACTCCAGGTCCAGGGCGACGTGGTCGGGGGCGGCGCGGTCGCCGCCCCCGTCCGGGCCGGTCAGCGCCTTCATGCGCGCGATGACGTCGTCCATGGCCTCCAGGACCGCTCCGGTGACGCGCGCGGCGCACCGCTCCATGGCCAGGCGCTCGATGGCGAGGCGCAGCGAGTAGACCTCTTCGATGTCGTCGTAGGTCAGGGTGATGACGCGCGCGCCGCGGTGGCGCTGGAGTTCGATGAGCCCGTCGCGCTCGAGGATCGAGATGGCCTCGCGCACCGGGCCCCGGCTCACCGCCATCGACTCGGCCAGCTCGGTCTCCTTGAGCCGCTCCCCCGGGGCGAGGACGCCGCGCGTGATCATCTCGCGGAGCCGGTCGGCGACGAGCGTGGACATGGCCGGCGGCATCGCCGGGCCGCTCAGGAAGTCTGACGTCGCCACGCTCGCCCTCTTTCGACTCGTCCTGGATCTGACGGGGTCTCAGTGTATGCCGCTGCGGCGGTGGCGCCTCAGGCCCCGAGGACGCGGTCGAGGAAGGCGTTGCGGAACTTGCCGCCGGGGTCGGCGTACTCGGCCAGCTCGCGGAACGCGCGCCCGCGCGGGAAGCGGGGCAGCCGGTCGGTGAAGGCGGGTCCGACGAGCTTGCCCCAGTGGGGCCTGGCGTCCGCGTCGGCGAGGACCCGCTCGACGGCGGCCAGGGCGGGCGCGACCGCGGCCGGGTCGGGCTTCCACGTGAAGTGGACGCCGACCGTGTCGCGGCGGTAGGCGCCGCTGAGCCACAGGTCGTCCGCGGCCATGGTCCTGATCTCGGAGACGAGCAGGGCCGGGTTGACCGCCGCGGCCTCGCGGCGCAGGGACTCCAGGACGCGGGGCGCGAGCGCGCGGTCGATGAAGTACTCGCTCTGGAGCTCGTCGCCGGCGTTGCTCGGCTCGGCGTCGTGGCGGAAGTGGGGCAGGCGCTCGAGCCACGGGCCGATGCTGCCGCCCTGGGTGGTCACGGTGTCGTCGGAGGCGCCCGCGACGGGCGAGACGGCGCGGGCGAGGGACCGCCCGGCGTCCACGCCGGGGGGCAGGGCCGGCACCGCGTCCGGGTCCTCCACGACGGACTTCCACAGGATCTGGTCGATCGCGGACGAGGCCCAGTCCTGGATGAACAGGCTGGCGCTGTAGGCGCCGGAGGTGACGGCGTCGAACGCGTCGAGGACGGGGTCCCAGGCGGCGTCGAGGAAGAGGTCCTGGCGCATGTCGAAGGCGTCGCGGACGTCGAGTTCGAGGCGGGTCGCGACGCCGAGGGCGCCCAGGGCCACGACCGAGCCGCCGAAGGCGTCGTCGCCGCGGCCGACGGTGGCGAGCGCGCCGTCGGCGCGGACGTACTCGATCGCCGAGACCTGGGCCGACAGGACCCGGTTGCGGTCGCCCGATCCGTGGGTCCCGGTCGCCACGGCGCCGGCGACCGAGATGTGCGGCAGCGAGCCGAGGTTGGACAGCGCGAGGCCCTCGGCGTGGAGGGCCCGGGCGACGCGGGCGAAGGGGACGCCCGCCGGGACGGAGGCGGTGCGGCGGTCGGGGGCGACGCGCACGTCGCCCGGCAGGCCCGCGACGCTGACCATGGTGCCGGTGGTGTCGGCGATGTCGTTGAAGGAGTGGCCGGTGCCGAAGGCGCGGACGCGGTCGGCGGCGGCCACGGTCTCCTGAAGCTCGGCGACGGTGGCGGGGCGGGCGATGCGGTCGGCGGCGAACACGACGTTCCCCGCCCAGTTGGTCGGCATGGGGTCAGCTCATCCTCTCGGGGGCCGCGGGCGCGGCGTCGGTCTCGTTGACGTGGGAGGGGGCGAGGCGGTGCAGCGCCCACCCGATGTGCCGCTCGACGGCCTCGGCGGCCGCGGCGGGGCCGCCCTCGACGAGGACGTCGCGCAGCGCGCGGTGCTTCTCCCAGCTGGTGCGCCGGAAGTAGTCCTTGTCGGTGCGGGCGTTGAGGAAGACCGAGACCTGGCTGCGGATGGGGGCCCAGGTGCGGTCGAGGCGCCGGTGGTCGGCGGCCTCGTAGACGAGGTCGTGGAACTCCAGGTCGAGGGCGACCACGTCGGCGACGGCGGCCTCGGGCGGGAGGTCGCGCATGCGCGCGAGGACGTCGTCCATGGCGCCCTGGATCTCCGCGGTCATGCGCTCGGCGGCGCGGGCCATGGCGAGGCGCTCGACGGCGAGGCGCAGCGAGTAGACCTCGTCGATGTCGCGGGCGGACATCTCGATGACCCGGGCGCCGCGGTAGCGCTGCGTCTCGATGAGGCCCTCGGCGCTCAGGAGCGCGATGGCCTCGCGGACGGGGCCGCGGCTGACCTGCATGGCCGCGGCGAGCTCGGCCTCCTTGACGCGCTCGCCGGGGGCGAGGTCGCCGTGCACGATCATGTCCCGCACCCGGTCGGCGACGAGCGCGGCCAGGGCGGGGAGGTTCGCGGCGACGGCGAACGGTGTGGTGTCCACGTGTCCTCCCGGGAGTGGTGGTGGCCCCGAGCCTAGCAGATTATTGCAGATTATTAATTGTTGACAATCTGCAATCACTGGGATAGCGTCGGCGGCGTCGGCACGAAGGTGCCGTCCCGAACCCCCGATGACCACCGCCCGGCGCTCGCGCCGGGTCGCGCAAGGAGGCGCGCCGAATGGTCCAGATCACACGAAGACGACTCCTCGGAGCGGGCACCGCGGCCACCGCGGGCGCGCTCCTCACCGCGTGCAGCTCCCCCTTCGACGACACCACCGCGGGCGGCGGCAACGTCCTCGAGTTCGTCACCTTCTACACGGGCCCCGACGGCGTCGTGATGCAGGGGATCGTCGACCGCTACAACGAGCAGGCGACGGGCGCGCAGATCCGCATGTCGGCCCCCGCCTACGGCGGCGACTACCTCACCAAGCTCGTCACCTCCACCATCGCCGGGAACCCCCCGGCGATCATGGCCCTGCACAACAACGAGGTCCCGCCGCTGCGCCGGTTCCTCCACGAGATCGACCTCGCCGACATGGGCTTCACCGAGGACGACTTCGTCGCCGGCACCCAGGACCTCGGCGTCGTCGACGGCCGGCGCCTCGGCGTCACCATGAGCACCGGGCCGCAGGCCATGGTCTACAACCGGCGGCTCTTCGAGGCCGCCGGGCTCGACCCCGACGCGCCGCCGCAGGACGCGGCGGCCTTCGTCGAAGCGGGCAGGGCGCTGCGGGAGATCGACGTGTGGGGGTTCATCCGCGAACCCGCCGCGTGGATGCCCTGGCTGACCATGCACTGGCAGAACGGCGGCGAGCTCCTCGACGGCGACCGCGCCCTGTTCGGCACCGACGCCGCCGTCGAGGCGATCGAGATGGAGCGGCGCTGGGTCCACGAGGACGGCATCGCCCCCAGCCAGCTGCTCGACGGCGTCCAGATGGGGCAGCAGTTCGAGGACGAGCAGGTCGGCATGATCTTCATCGGCCCGTGGGGGCTCGCGGGCCACATCCGGTCCAACGAGGAGCGCGGCATGGACTTCGGAGTGGCGCCGGTGCCGGCGTTCTTCGACGCCGCCCCGGCCGTCGCCGCCTCCTCCCACGTCTACTGCATCCCCAAGCAGCGCAGCAACGACGACTGGGTCCGCGCCGAGGCCGCCAAGTTCATCGAATGGGTCGTGCGCGAGGGCAGCCTGACCTGGGCCGGCTCGCAGGCGCCCTCCTTCAAGGGCGTCGGCGACGCGGTCGCGGCCAGCGACGACCCCGTGGTCACGGCGATGGACACGTTCATCGACGAGCAGCCCCGCGCGCGCTACATCCCGTACGCCCCGCGCTGGAACCAGGCCTACACCTACCTCACGAACGCGACCCAGTCGATCGTGTACCGCAACGAGGACGCGAAGACCCTCATGACCGACGCCGCCGAGCAGGCCACCGCCGCGATCCGGGGGGCGGGCCGATGAGCACTGCCACCGCCACCGGGCCGACCCGCGCCGCGAAGCCCCGCCGCAAAAGGCTCACCCGCGTCGGCATGCTGTTCGCCGCCCCGTTCCTGGCGCTCATGGTGTTCCTGTGGGGCGTCCCGGTCGTCTCCGGGTTCTGGACCAGCCTCACCGACACCAACATCGCCGAAGGCACCGGCGGGTTCGTCGGCGCCGACAACTACGCCCACCTCCTGACCGACCCCGACTTCCGCGCGGCGCTGGGGAACACGGCCCTGTTCACGGTCCTCAACGTGCCGATCCTCGTCGCCGTCGGCCTGCTCCTGGCGATGCTGCTCAACCAGCCGCTGGGCGGGCGCGGCGCCATCCGCGCCGCGTTCATCTCGCCGTACCTGCTGACCGGCGCGGCGGTGGCCATCATCTGGCAGACCGCGCTCAACCCGCTGGGCGGCAACCTGAACCAGGTCCTGTCCGCGGTCGGACTGCCGGAGCAGGCGTGGCTGTCCACGCCCGGCGAGGCCATGGGCGGGGTCGTCCTCATCACCCTGTGGTGGCGCGTCGGCTTCCCGCTCCTGGTGCTGCTCGCCGCGCTCCAGGACATCCCCGCGCAGCTCTACGAGGCGGCGAGGATCGACGGCGCGAACGTCTGGCAGCGCTTCCGGTACGTCACGCTCCCGGCGATCGCCCCGGTCCTCATGCTGGTGGTGCTCCTGCGGCTCATCGACTCGTTCAAGGTCTTCGAGCAGGTGTACCTGGTGACCCAGGGCGGGCCCGCGGGCTCGACGCGCGTGGTCCTCCAGATGCTCTACGAGACCGGCTTCCGCGACTTCCAGACCGGCTACGCCTCCGCGATCGGGTGGACGCTGGCCTTCATCATCCTCGTCGTCACCGTCGTCCAGCTCGCCCTCACCCGAAGGAGGGAGTCGCGATGAGCACCGAAACGCTCGCAGCGCCCCAGGCCGGCGCCGCCGCCCGAGGCCGCCGTTCGCGCATGACCGCCTCCCGGCGCGCCAAGTACCTCGCCACCGCGATCGCGGCCGTCGTCGCGGTCGGGTGGAGCCTCCCGCTGGTGTGGACGCTCATCGGCTCGTTCAACGCCGAGCGCCTGACCTCGGGGGCCGGGTTCGTCCCGTCGCAGCTCACCGCCGAGAACTGGACCAAGCTCGTCCAGCCCGACGGGCGGGCCGTGAACGTCTTCGTGGCGTTCTTCAACAGCACCGTCGTGGCCGTGTGCGCCACCGTGCTCGCGCTCGTCGTGTGCTCGATGATGGCGTACGCCCTGGCGCGGCTCCCGTTCCGCGGCAGCGCGCTCGTCCTGAGCGTCATCGTCCTGGCGATGCTCATCCCCACCGAGGTGATCCTGGTGCCGCTGTTCCAGCAGTTCGCGGCGCTCGGCCTGCTGAACACCTACGGGGCCCTGATCATCCCGCACGTGGTGTCGCTGTTCGGGGTGGTGCTGCTGCGGCAGTTCATCGCGAACCTGCCCGTCGAGCTGACCGAGGCCGCGAGGATCGACGGCGCGAACGCCTGGCAGAACTACCGGTACATCGTGCTGCCGCTCATCCGGCCCGGGCTCGCGACCCTCGGCATCCTGGTGTTCCTCGCGGCGTGGAACGACTTCCTGTGGCCGCTCATCGCCACCAGCACGCCGTCGATGCAGACCCTGCCGCTGGCGCTGATCACCTTCCGGTCGGCGTACGGCGACAACGAGTACGGCGTGGTGATGGCCTCGACCATCCTCGCCATCGCTCCCCCGCTCCTCGTTTTCCTGTTCGCCCAGCGATTCATCGTCGCCGGGATCAGCAACACCGGCCTGAAAGGTTGACCATGACCAGCAGCAAGCGATCCACCGAGCACGCGGGGCACAACGACGCGCACCCGAGGGCGGCCCTGTCCGACCCGGGCGCCCCGCACGTGGGCGCCGCCGAGGTGCGCATCGACGCGGCGAACGCGCTCGGGGACCTGGCGCCGATCTGGGCCAGCGTGGGCTACGACGAGTTCAACTACACGTACCGCCCGGACGGCAGGCGGCTCCTGAAGGAGATCGGCGACTTCTCTCCCGGGTCGTTCCACGTGCGGCCCCACTACATGTTCTGCTCCGGCAGCGGCTGGGGGCAGCCGCACTGGGGCAACGGGAACGTCTACCACGAGGACGCCGACGGCAACCCGTTCTACGACTTCACGCTCCTGGACCAGGCCTACGACGCGATCGTGGGCGGCGGCCACCACGTGCTCGTCGAGCTCGGGTTCACGCCGAAGGACCTCGTGCCGGAGACGGCCTACGACGTGTTCACCACCATCCCGAGCCCCACCGTCTACAGCGCCTACGAGAACGGCCTGTGGTCGTTCCCGCCGAAGGACTACGGCAAGTGGGCGGGGCTGTGCGCCGCGACGGCGGCCCACGTGCTCGAACGGTACGGCGCCGAGGAGGTGTCGACGTGGGTGTGGGAGCTGTGGAACGAGCCCGACATCTTCTACTGGCGCGGGACCCCGCAGCAGTACTACGACCTGTACACCGTGACCGCCGAGGCGATCCGGGGCGTGCTGCCGGACGCGAGGATCGGCGGCCCGTCCGTCACCGGCGGCGACCGGGGCGTCGAGTTCCTGCGCGGGTTCCTCAAGCACTGCAAGGAGACCGAGACGCCGCTGGACTACGTCTCGTTCCACACCAAGGGTTCGGCGTTCACGCCGTGGCGCACCTACGGGCCGATGGGCGCGCCCGCGCCCGTGCGGGAGTCGCCCTCGGCGGTGAAGATGCTGTTCGAGGTGGACCGGCTGCTCGCCGTGATGGGCGAGTTCCCCGAGTACGCGGGGCTCCCGGCGATCGTGGACGAGTGCGACGCGGGCGTCCCGGCCCACCACAGCGCCTACGACAACCCGAACTTCGCGTTCCAGAACAACGAGTACTACCCGGTGTTCCAGGCCAAGCTCATGAAGAAGCTCCTCGACCTCAGCGCGAGCCACCGGGGGAACATCGAGCAGGCGACGACCTGGTCGTTCTACTTCGAGGGCGAGCGCTACTTCGAGGGCACGCGCTCGTGGATCACCCAGGGCGGCATCGAGAAGCCGTTCATGAACGCCTACCGGCTCTTCGCGAGGCTCGGCGAGCGGCGCCTCGCCGCCGAGTCCGACGCGGCCTGGCCGATCGACGACCTGTCCGGGCGCGAGCACGGGATGCCCGAGGAGGTCGACGCGCTCGCCTCGATCGCCGCGGACGGGACCGTGGCGGCCCTGGTCTGGCGGCACACCGACGACCAGTACGCCGAGGACGCGGAGGCGACCGGGACGGCGCTCGACTTCACCGGCCTCGCGGCGTCCTCCTACGCCGTGACCGAGTACCGGATCGACGCCGAGCACTCCAACTCGCACACGGTGTGGCGGGAGCTGGGGTCCCCGCAGGACCCCGACGCGGACACGCTCGCGAAGATCCACGCCCGGCAGGGCCTGGAGACCGTCGGCGAGCAGCGGGTCCTCGACGCCGCCGGCGGGAGGCTGCGGTACGAGACGCGGCTGCCGCTGCCGTCGGTGTCGCTCGTGGTCCTGGAGCCCCGATGAGCGCGGGCACCGGAGCGTCGCTGCTCTTCATCGACGGCCGCTGGCGGCCGGCGGCGGACGGCGCGGCCGACGAGCTGCGCGACCCCGCCACCGGCGAGGCGATCGGCACGGTGGCGCGGGCGGGCGAGCATGACGTGGACGAGGCGCTCGCCGCCGTCGACCGGGGCTTCGCGGCGTGGCGCCGGTCCTCCCGGGAGGAGCGCGCCCGCGTGCTCGCCGCCGCGGCCGCGAACCTGCGGTCGCGCGCCGAGGCGATCGCGCGGACGATCACGGCCGAGCAGGGCAAGCCCCTCGGCGAGGCCAGGTCCGAAGTGGAGCAGTCCGCGGGCTACTTCGACTGGTACGCCGAGGAGGCCGTGCGGGAGCTCGGCCGGACCTGGACCGAGGGCGGCAGGGAGTTCACCGTCGAGCGCCGCCCGGTCGGGCCCGTGGCCGCGTTCTCGGCGTGGAACTTCCCCGCCTCGCTGCCGGCCCGGAAGATCGCCCCGGCGATCGCCGCCGGGTGCGCCGTCCTGGTCAAGCCCGCCGAGGAGGCGCCCGGCGCCGCGGCCGCGATCGTCGACGCGCTCGTGGACGCGGGGCTGCCGGGGTCCGCGATCGCCCTCGTCACCGGCGACGCGCCCGCGATCGCCCGGCAGGTCATCGGGTCGCCCGTGATCCGCAAGATCACGCTGACCGGGTCGATCCCGGTCGGCCGGGAACTGGTGCGGCTGTCCGCCGAGCACCTCCAGCCGCTGAGCCTGGAGCTCGGCGGGCACGCGCCCGTGATCGTGCTGCCCGGCGCCGACGTCGAGGCCGCCGCGGAGGCGCTGGCCGGCGCGAAGTTCCGCAACGCCGGGCAGGTGTGCATCTCCCCCACCCGGTTCTTCGTCCCCGAGGCGTCGGCGGCGGCGTTCGCCGAGCGGTTCGCGGCGGCGGCCGCGGCGCTCCGCGTGGGCCCGGGCGACCGCGACGGCGTGGACGTCGGGCCGCTGGCGAACGAGCGGCGGCTCGAGGCCGTCGAGTCCCTCATGGACGACCTGCGGCGGGGCGGCGCGCGGGTGCTCACCGGCGGGCGCCGCGTCGAGGGCCTGCCGGGCTGGTTCTACGAGCCCACGGTGGTCGTGGACGTCCACGAGGACGCGCGCATCCTCACCGAGGAGCCCTTCGGTCCGATCGCGCCGGTCCTGCCGTACCGGTCCGTGGACGAGGCCGTGGACCGGGCGAACGCCGTGGAGCAGGGGCTCGCGGCCTACGTCTTCGGGCCCGAGGACGCGGCCCGGGAGGCGGCCGCGCGCCTGGACGTGGGCATGATCGGCGTCAACGGCACCGCGCTCGCGGTGGCCGAGGCGCCGTTCGGCGGCGTCAAGGCCTCCGGGTACGGCCGCGAGGGCGGCACCGAGGGCATCGGCGAGTACACCGTCGCGGTCTACACGCAGGCGGCCGCGCCGTCCGAAGGGGAGGAACGATGAGGGTGCTCGTCACCACCGCCTACCTCGAGCCGGGCGGCGAGGTCGACCGGCTGCTCCGCGGGGCCGGGCACGAGACGGTGTTCCGGCGCGCCGCCGACCGGCGCGCGAGCGGCGAGCGGCTGGCCGACGTCGTCGGCGACGTGGACGCGATCGTCGCGGGCACCGACCGGTTCGACGCCGAGGTGATCGCGGCCGCGCCGCGCCTGAAGGTGTTCGGGCGCTGCGGGGTCGGCTACGACAACATCGACGTCGCGGCCGCGACGCGCCGCGGGGTCGCGGTGACGTTCACGCCGGGCGTGAACCGGAACTCGGTGGCGGAGCTGGTGATCGGCCAGCTCGTCAACGGCGCCCGGCGGCTGCCGCAGAACATCGCGGGGGTCCGGGACGGGCGGTGGGACCAGCCGAGCGGCACCGAGCTCGGCGGATCGGTGCTCGGCATCGTGGGCCTCGGGTCGATCGGCAAGGCCGTCGCGGTGGTCGCCCGGGCGATGGGCATGGCCGTGAAGGCGTACGACCCGTACTTCGACCGGGACTTCGCGGCCGCGCACGGCGTCGAGGAGGCCCCGCTCGACGCGGTGCTCGCCTCGGCGGACTTCCTGACGCTGCACCTGTTCCTGGACGAGACCACGCGCGGCCTCGTCGATGCGGAGCGGATCGCCGCGATGAAGCCCGGGGCGTTCCTCGTCAACACCGCCCGGGGCGGCATCGTGGACGAGGCGGCGCTGGCCGCCGCGATCCGCGACGGGCGCCTCTCCGGCGCGGCCCTCGACGTGCTGGAGGCGGAGCCGCTGCCCGCCGACAGTCCCTTGCGGGGGCTCGACGGGGTGTACGTGACGGCGCACATCGGCGCCGCCACGCACCAGGCCCGGGCGCGCTCGAGCCTGGCGGCGGCGCGGCAGGTGGTCGACCTGCTCGGGGGGAACCCCGAGCCGGACAACCTGGTGAACCCGGAGTACCGGTCGGAGGCGGGGTCATGAGCGGTCTGCGGTTCGACGCCAACCTGAAGTGGCTGTTCACCGAGCACGACTTCCTCGACCGGTTCGCGGCCGCCGCCGAGGCGGGGTTCGCGGCCGTGGAGTACCCGGCCCCGTACGCGTACCCGGTGTCGGAGCTTCGCGCGCGCCTCGACGACAACGGGCTCCACCAGGTGCTCGTCAACACGCCGATGGGCGAGCGGGGCACGCCGGAGCAGCAGGGCGTCACCTGCTTCCCCGACCTCGTGCCGCGGTTCAGGAGCGAGTTCCTCACGGCGCTGGAGTACGCGGTCGGCCTCGGCGCCGACTTCGTGCACCTCGTGGGCGGCATGGTCCCGCCGGGGGTGAGCCGCGACCGGGCGTTCGCGCGGTACGTCGCCAACGTCGCGTGGGCGTCCGAGCAGGCGGCCTCCACGGGGGTCCGGCTGCTGCTGGAGGCGCAGAACAAGCGGGACGCGCCGGGGTTCGTCCTCGAGACGCAGGCGCAGGCGCGCGCCGTGGCCGAGGCCTGCGACGCGGGCAACGTCGGGGTCCTGCTCGACGTCTACCACGCCCAGATCGACGAAGGGGACCTGCTGCGGCGCATCGAGGAGGGGCTCCCCGAGGCGTTCCACGTGCAGATCGCCGACCCGCCGTCGCGGCACGAGCCGGGCACCGGGGAGCTGAACTTCCGGGCGGTCTTCGCCGCGATCGCGGCGAGCGGCTACGAGGGCTGGATCGGCTGCGAGTACGAGCCGCTGGCGGGCACCCGCGAGGGGCTCGCCTGGCGAGAGGAGCTGACCGCATGAGCGGTGAGCGACCGCGCATCGCGCTGGTCCACGGGACGGACGCGGCCGTCGCCCCCGCGGTGGAGGGCCTGGCGGCCGCGTTCCCCGAGGCCGAGCCGTGGAACCTGCTCGACGACCGGCTCCTGCCGGACGCCGATGCGGCCGGGGGACTCACCCCCGAACTGGCCGAGCGCATGTCGCGGCTCATCGGCTTCGCCCGTGCGGGCGGCGCCTCGGGGGTGCTGCTCACGTGTTCGATGTACGGGAGCGTGGCGGCCGCGGCCCGGCTCGACATCCCGGTGCTGGCGCCGGACGAGGCCGCGTTCGCGCGGGTCGCCGGCGCCGGCTGGGGCGGCGTGCTCGTGGTCGGGTCCTTCGCGACGGCCGCGCAGGACGCCGGGGAGCGGCTGCGGTCGGCCCTCGCGGCGGCCGGGGCGTCGACGCGCGTCGACGCCGTCACCGCGGGCGCCGCGCTGGGGCCGAGCCGCGAGGGCGACACGGCGGCGCTCACGCGGGCCCTGCTCGACGCCGTGTCCGGCAGGGCGGCCGACGCGGTCGTCCTCGCCCAGTACTCGCTCGCGCCCGCCGCCGGGGAACTGGAGCGGCGGCTCGGACTGCCGGTCGTCGCCGGCCCGCAGGCCGCGGCGGCCATGCTCAAAGAGAGGCTCAACGCATGACGATTCGGCTCTTCAGCACGCTCGCGGTCCGGCTCGCGCTGGACGAGGGCGTGGTCGACGGCTTCACCCGGGCGACCGGGCACGCGGTCGAGACGGTCTACGACCCCACCAACGTGCTGCTGGAACGCATCGCGGGAGGCGACCTCCCGGACGTGATGATCGGCGTGCGGTCGCAGTTGGACGGACTGGCGGGCGACGGTGTGCTGGCAGGCCCGTCGCTCACCGACATCGCCCGCGTGGGCGTGGGGATCGCGGCGGCGCCCGGGGCGGGCCCGCTCCCCGACCTCTCCACGGTGGATTCGCTGAAGGCGGCGCTGCTCGGGGCGCGCTCGGTCGCGTACTCGCGGACGGGGGCGAGCGGCGTGTACTTCGCTTCGCTGCTCGGGCAGCTCGGCATCGCGGCGGCGGTGAACGCGCGCGCGACGGTGGTCGAGAAGGGGTTCACCGCGCAGGCGCTGCTCGACGGGCGGGCGGACCTGGCCGTCCAGCAGCTGAGCGAGCTGCGGTTCGTGCCCGAGGCGCGGCTCGCCGGGCTGCTCCCGGACGCGGTGCAGCACTACACGGTGTTCGCCGCAGGCGTGGGCGCTCGGGCGCGGGAACGCGAGGCGGCGCAAGGGCTCGTGGAGCACCTGGCCGCCCCGGACGCCGTGGGTCGGTACCTCGCGGCGGGCCTCGAAGCGGTCTGAACGACCGGAAGCGCCGGGTCCGCGGACCCGGCGCTTCGCCGTGCGGTCAGCCGCCCCCGCCGCCCGAGGGCTGCGTGTAGTCGGTGTCGGTGTCGAACGCGGCGGGGCGGTCCAGGTCGGGTTCGACCAGGGTCGCGCCGCGCTCGCCGACCATGATGCGGACGGGGAAGCCGGGCAGCGGCACGCGGTCGGAGTCGGTGGCCATCGCGGCCCGGAACGTGCGGGTCTCCCCGCCGAGGGCGTAGCGGATCGTCGCGTCGAACTGGGGGCGGCCCGCGATCCACTCGCGCTTGAAGTCGAGCGAGTCGACCTCGCCGGTGAAGCGCCTGCCGGTCTCGCGGAGCCGGACGATCTGGCGCTGGCGGCGCCGGGCCCGGAAGAAGGCGAACGGGAGCCACGCCAGGACGCCGACGAAAGCCGCCAGGGCCACGGCGGTGAACATCAGAGCGATCGTGGCGTCCGGGCGCTCCCAGGAGGGCGTGTCGGGCGGCAGGGACGCGGCGTAGTCGGCGATCATCCGCAGGTGGACGACCCCGGCGACGAGAAAGCCCGCGGCCGCCACGGCGACGGAGAGGCCGAAGCCGATCGACTGCTGCCCGAAGCGCCGCTTCGACGCGCCGTAGAACCACGGCGTGGCGACCATCAGGCCGACGACGCCCAGGAAGGAGAGCGCGAGCCACCACCAGGACCGCGCCGGTCCGTCGATCGCGGGGGCGGTGTAACCGCCGCCGAGGATCCGCGGGAGGCCCGCGAACGCCAGGCCCGTCCACGTGGCGCAGGTCAGCACCGCGCCGACGGCGAGTCCGGGCGTGAACCTCCCGATCCGCTCGCCGGGCGCGATCGTCGTGATCTTCGACCCGCGGTCGGTCGTCGAGAACACCGGTCCCTCGGACCACCATTCGTCATGCGGCTGTTGCTCGTCCATGCGGTCCAAGGTTAAGGCCGGGCCGCAAGCGGCCGGAGCGTCGATCCGAGCCGTGATACGGTTCTGTATCCGAGTACAGGACTGTATCTGAATGGAGGGGCCGTGGCGGGACGGCTGAGCCGCGAGGAGAGCCGCACGCAGACCAGGGAGCGGCTGCTCGCGGCCGCGGAGGCGCTGTTCGTGGAGCGCGGCGTGGGCGGCGCGTCCGTGGAGCAGATCGCCGAGCGGGCCGGGTTCAGCCGCGGCGCGTTCTACGGCAACTTCGAGGGCAAGCACGAGCTGGTGCTCGCACTCCTGGAGCGGCGCACCGAGCGCGAGCTCGAGGAGGTCTCGGCGCTGGGCGAGGGCGCCTCGTCCTTCGCCGAGGTGCTGGAGCGCCTGCGCGGCTTCCACCGCCGCCGCGCCGAGCACCTCGAGCACTGGTACGCGATGCGCGCCGAGCTGCTGCTGTACGCCCTGCGGCACCCGGAGGCGCGCCCGCGGCTGGCCCGGCGGGAGTACCTGGCGCGCCGGGCCCTGGCCGAGGGCGTCGCCGAGGCCCTGTCGCGGCACGGGGCCGCTCCCCCGGCCGACCCCGCGTTCCTCGGCCTGATCGTCCACGCGCTGGAGGACGGCCTGACCGTCCAGCGGCTCATCGCCCCCGACGGGGTGGGCGGCGAGGCGGCGGTCGACGCGTTCGAACTGCTCCTGAAGACCTGGGCCGCTTCCGCATCGAAGGAGACGACATGACCGTTCCGGTCAACCGGCAGTGGATTCTGACCGCGCGCCCGCGGGGCCCGGTCGACGAGGGCTGCTTCGAGCTGCGCACCGGCCCCGTGCCCGAGCCCGGGCCGGGCGAGGCCCTGGTGCGGGTGGTGTGGCTCGGGTTCGACCCGACGCAGCGCGGCTGGCTCAACGAGGGCGACAACTACCTCGACCCGGTGCCCCTCGGCGAGGTCATGCGCGGCAGCGGCGTCGGCAGGGTCGTCGCCTCCCGCAATCCCGGACTCGCGGTGGGCGACTGGGTCGCGGGCATGGTCGGCTGGCAGGACTACGCGATCGCCGCCGAGGACGGCCTCTTCGGACTCAACCGCGTGCCGGACGGGGTGGACCCCAAGGCGATGCTCGGCGTCTTCGGCTCGACCGGGCTGACCGCCTACTTCGGCATGGTCGACATAGGACGGCCGCGCGAGGGCGAGACGGTGTTCGTCACGGGCGCGGCCGGGGCCACCGGCTCCGTCGCGGGCCAGATCGCCAAGCTGCTGGGGTGCAAGGTGATCGGCTCGGCGGGCGGGCCCGCGAAGTGCGAGTGGGCCGTCGGGACCGCCGGGTTCGACGCCTGCGTCGACTACCGCTCCGAGGACCTGGAGGCGCGCCTGCGGGAGCTCGCGCCCGGGGGCCTCGACGTGGTCTTCGACGGCGTCGGCGGGGCCGTCCTCGACGCGGCGCTGGCGAACCTGGCGCTGCGCGCCCGGGTCGTGGTGGTCGGCGGGATCTCCTCGGGCTACGACGGCGGCGAGCCGCCGCCCGGGCCGCGGAACTACCTCCGGCTGGGGATCAGGCGGGCCCGCATGGAGGGCTTCGTCTTCCTCGACTACCTGGAGCGCTTCCCCGAGGCGTTCGGGCGGCTCGGCGAGTGGGTCGGCAGCGGTCGGCTGGTCTACGCCGAGGACGTCCGCGAGGGGCTGGAGCGGGCGCCCGCGGTGCTGCGGGGCCTGTTCGAGGGCGGCAACCTCGGCAAGCAGCTGCTGCGCGTCGCCGACCCCGAGGCGGTCGGCGCCGCTTGAGAAGCGGCCCCCGGAGGACCCCGCCCCCGCCGCTTTCGGTCTAATCTGGAGGCTTCCGGCAGCTTCGAGAGTGGAGTCCCCCCATGAGAGCCGTGATCCAGGACCGGTACGGAACCGCCGAGGTCATCGGGGTCGACGACGTCCCCAGACCGGTCCCGGCGGACGACGAGGTCCTGATCGAGGTCCGCGCCGCCTCCCTCAACGGCTCGGACCGCGAGAACCTCGCGGGGAGCCCCTTCTACGCGCGCCTGAACGGGCTGCGGCGCCCGCGCAACCCCGTGCCCGGCTCGGACGTCGCCGGGGTCGTCGCGGCGGCGGGGCGGTCGGTCACCGAGTACGCCGAGGGCGACGAGGTGTTCGGGGAGCTGGCCGGGTACCGGGGCGGGCTCGCGGAGTACGTCGCGACCCCGCCGCGGCTGCTGGCCCGCAAGCCGCCGTCGCTGTCCTTCGCGGAGGCCGCCGCGATCCCGCAGGCGGGGTGCATCGCCTACCGGGCGACGCGGGGCGTGCGCCCCGGCGACCGGGTGCTGGTCAACGGCGCGGGAGGCGCGGGCGGGTCGCTCGTCGTCGCGCTCGCCAAGCACCTCGGCGCCGCGGTGACGGCCGTCGACCGCGCCGACAAGGCGGACCACCTGCGGGGCGCGGGCGCCGACGACGTGGTCGACTTCGCGTCCGAGGACTGGGCGGACCACCGCGACCGCTACGACCGGATCGTGGACCTCGTGGCGCACCGCTCGCCGTACCGGGTGCACCGGGCGCTGCGCGCGGGCGGGTCGTACCTCATGGTCGGGGGGCGCACGCGGATGCTGCTGGCGACGGCCGCCGCGGGGTGGTCGGCCGGCGGCTCCGGCAAGCGCGTCAAGGTGCTGGTGGTGCCGCAGTCGCGCGCCGACCTGGAGGCGGTCGCGGCGCTGGTGGTCGACGGCGCGGTCGCGCCCGTGCTCGACCGGGCCTACTCGCTGGAGCAGGCCCCGGCGGCCTTCGCGCGGCTGGCCGCCGAGGACCACTTGGGGAAGATCGTCGTCCACGTGCCGTAGCTCGGAGGACGCCCACCGGACCGGCACTGGGCCGCCGGTCCGGTGAGCCCGGTGGGGCGGCCTAGAGCCAGGACCAGCCGTCGGGGTCGGTCGAGCCGTCGGCGGACCAGATGTAGGCCCAGGTGTCGGGGTTCGCCGAGGCCTCGGCGGACCAGATGACGAGCCAGGTGTCGGGGTCGGTCGAGGCCGTGCCGGTATTCAGCCAGGACCAGCCGTCGGGGTCCGTCGCGGCCGTGTCGGTGCTGAGCCAGGACCAGCCGTCCGTTTCGGAGGCCGATGCCGCCGAGGCGAGGCCGAGCGCGGCCATGGCGCCGGCCGCCGCCGCGACGCCCGTGCGGACGAGGAGCTGCTTCGTGGTCATGAATCCTCCGTTGCGTCTGCCGCGCTCGCGCCATAAGGGACCGAGCACGGGTTCGATGCTTCCTCTGCGGAGGTTATGCGCGGATCAGAAGGGCCGCAATCGAAGACAAGCGGTTCACAAGGGGACGGCAATCGGACGGGTCCGTCGGCTCCGGCGGAAGCGGCGGCTGCACCAGGGCGCGAGCTGGGCGACGCCCCAGGGGACCTCCAGGGCGAGCAGCGCCCACAGCAGCTCCGGTCCGCCGTGCGCGAGCGCGTAGGCGAACCAGGCCGAGAACAGCAGCCGGGCCGCGCCGTCGAAGAGGCCGTGGACCCGCTGCGGCCGGACGAGCCGCAGCAGCGCCCAGACGGTGACCACCGAGCCCATGAGGTTGGCGTACAGCAGCTGCGTCGGGTTCGCCTCGTGGAGGGGGCTGAGGCCGAGCGCCCCGCTGGCGGCGTTCGCGGCCCCGTGGAGGAGCGCGTACGTCCACGGGGTCGCGAAGCCGATCGTGACCGCGAGGTCGTACCAGGCGCTCGAGCGCACGAGCCGGAGGTAGGCGGGGCTGTCGGACTCGGCGGCGGGGCGGGGGCGGGGCGGCGACTCGATCACGGGGGACTCCGTTCGTGCGGGTGGCGGGACGGCCTACCGTAAACAGTGGAGTGCGCTCCAGGGTCAAGTCGAGGAATGCGGGGAGGGGCCGTGCGCATCGGAGAGCTGTCGGAGCGGTCGGGTCTGAGCAGGGACGCCATCAGGTTCTACGAGAAGGTGGGGTTGGTCGAATCACACCGCTCCCCCAACGGCTACCGGGACTTCCCGCCGGAGGCGCCGGCGTGGCTCGCCTATGTGCGGACCGCGCAGCGGCTCGGGTTCACGCTGGCCGAGATCGCCGGGCACGGCAGGGCGCTGCGCGAGGCGCCCGACTCGGCCGAGGCGCTGTCGGCGCTGTTCGCCGAGAAGATCGCGATCGTGGACGCGAAGATGGCCGAGCTCGCCGCGCTGCGGTCGGAGCTGGCCGAGCGCGCCGGGACCGGCTGCCCCCTCCGGCCGGACGGGGCCGGGCGGCCGGGAGGGGCCCGCGCCTGAGATCCGCCGCAACGGATCCCAGGCGAGGAGCGCTAGCAGCCGAAGTCGAGTTCCACCGGCGAACCGGAGGCGACGAAGCCGAAGACCTCGCGGCTCTGGCCCGCCTCGATGCGGGCGTTCCAGCCCGCGTCCGAGGCGGTCACCGTGGAACCGGACTGCGACCACTCGGCGTTCCAGGCGCTCTCGATCCGCTGCCCGCCGGGCCAGGTCCAGTCCACGTTCCAGCCGTCGACGGCCTGGCTTCCGGCGGTGAGGGTGACGGTGCCCTGCCAGCCCGAGCCCCACTCGTTGGTCACCTCGACGCGGCCCTGGCAGGCGCCGGTGCCGCCGTCGTCCCCGCCGCCGTCGTCACCGCCGCCTTGGCCGGTCACGAAGGTGGTGATGCTGCGGGCGGGGAGGGAGGCGGTGAAGGAGCCGTTCGCGACGCCGATCGCGTTCTGGGCCTGGAGGTTCCGGCTCGCGTCGGTCAGCCAGGGGGACACGCTGGAGGCGGTGTGGTCCCTGATCGTGAACTGCTGCTGCACGGTCGAGGCGCCCTTGTTGACCGCCACGATGACCACTTCGGAACCGGATTTGAACGCCGAGGTGTACAGGTTCGACTGCGGGTTCTTCGTGGCCTCGATCCGCTTGTCGCCGGGGCGGACGAACTTGGAGAAGTGCGCCATGTTCGCCCCGCGCTTGCTCATCTGGCCGTCCTCGCGCATCGGGCCGTAGCTGCGGCGGATGTACCACCAGATGTAGGCCTGGAACTGGCCGTCGACCAGGGCCCGGTGGACGTGCTCGCCGACGTCGAGGGCCTGGGGCCACAGGTCGCCCGAGTCGGAGCTGTTCGGGTAGTAGACCTCGGTCATCCACAGCTCCTTGCCCGCGCCGCGCTGCTGGAAGAGCGGGTAGGGGAAGTCGGCGGGCTGCGTGCCGTAGAGGTGGGCGCCCAGGACGTCCGTGTTCGCGAGCGCCTGCGCGTCGTTCAGGATCGGGTCGGACATGTTCTTGCGGTACTGGAAGGACTCCGGGGCGATGACCCTGGTGCCGATCGAGCCGGCGTTCTCCTTGAGGAACCGCACGATCTCGGCGGCGGTCCACGCCGTCCAGTCGTGCGCGTAGTCGGGCTCGTTCTGCACCGAGATCGCGTACAGGTCGACCCCGTTGCCGGCCATGAAGTCGTTGAAGTCGTTCAGGTGCTGCGCGTAGGCGGCGTACTGGTCGTAGCGCAGGCGCCTGCCGCCCGAGAAGGTCTCGGTCATGGAGGCGGGCGGGTTCCACGGCGAGGCGATGACCTTGGCACCGTGCTCGATCGCGCGCCGGGCGGTGGCGACCTCGCCGCTCCAGGCGTTCCGGTCCTCGTGGACGGGGATGCGCAGGATCGAGAAGCCGAGCTGCCCGGCGCCGTTGCCGAACGCCGTGTCGCGCTGGGCGGCGGTCAGGTCCGAGATCCAGGCGGTGTGGTTCATGCCGCCGAAGCCCTGGATGGTCTGGCGTTCCGCGGCGGGGTCGACGACCACCGCGGTCTGGGCGGCGGCGGGGGTCGCGACGGCGAGGACCGGCAGGGCCCCCAGCGTCAGCAGCGACCGGCGGCGCAGCCGCGCCGATCGGTCCTCGGGTTCGTTGCGTTGCGAAGTCATGGTCCGTCCTCGTCGTGTAGCCGGTCCGATGGAGGCGCACCACGGACCGGGAGGCACGGCGGCCTTCCGGCACGTCCGCTCGGTGCTGGGACGAGCGGCACCCCATCGCATCGATATTGATCGATTCAAGCAGTGTCGCAGAAACGATCGGCGAAGGCAAGGACCGTTTCGTGGAGTCGACTCCGCGTCGGCGCGACACCGATCGCTTGTGGTGTCAGGGCCGAAATCCTGGGGCAGTCGGCTCGGCGTCGGCGCGGCACCGATCCCGTGGGATACGCCCTGCGCGGTTTCGGGTCGGCGTCACGCGGGCGGGGCGGTGCTGCCGCGGACGACCAGCGTCGTCATCAGCTCGATGCGGGACTGGGCGACCGCCTCGCCTTCGGCCAGGGCGAGGACGAGGCCCGCGGCGGTCGCGCCGAGCTCCCGGAAGGGCTGGTGCACGGTGGTCAGGGGCGGCCCCGTCCACCGGGCGTGCGAGATGTCGTCGAAGCCGACCACCGAGAGGTCCGCCGGGATGCGGAGCCCGGCCAGCCGGGCGGCCTCGTAGACGCCGAAGGCCTGGAGGTCGTTGCCGCAGAGCACGGCGGTCGGCGGGTCGGGCAGGCGCAGGAGCTCCCGCCCGAACTCGAGGCCGTCCTCGAAGGAGAAGTCCGCGCCGCTGCGGACGAGGGCGTCGCCGATCGGCGCCCCCGCGGCGGCCGCGGCGGCGCGGGCGCCTTCGAGCCGCTGCGCCGCGCTGATCCGCTCCAGCGGCCCGGTGACCACCGCGATCCGCCGGTGCCCCAGCTCCAGCACGTGCCGGGCCGCGGCGACCCCGCCGTGCCGGTTGGCGGAGGCGACCGAGGGGACCGGGTGCAGCGACTCGCCGACCGGGTCCAGGACCACCATCGGCATCCCGCCCGCGCTGAGCAGGCCGTGCTGCTCGGGCGTGAACCCCATGTGGGCGATTACCACGCCGGTGGGGCGGCCGGCCAGCAGGTGCTCGGCCCAGCCGAGGCCCGCGGACTCCTCCTCCTGCACGTCGGTGAAGCCGACCGAGAGGCCGTGCTCGACGGCGACGCGCTTGGCGCCCCGCATGATCTCGACGGCCGGGTACCCCTGCATGCCGTAGAAGACCAGCTCGACGCAGGCGGCCCGGGCGACCCTGTCGGGGCGCTGGTAGCCCTCGTCGCGCAGGAGCCGCTGGACCCGCCGCCGGGTCTCGGGCGCGACCCCCGCGCGCCCGTTGAGCACCTTCGAGACCGTGGGGGCCGAGACCCCGGCGAGCCGCGCGATCGCGGCCATCGTCAACCGGCCGCCGTCACGGCCGGGAGGCGGGGACGGCGGGGATCCGTCTCCTGTGGAGCCGTCCGGGCGGCGCGGGGCGGGCGCCCGGCGCCGGGCCGCGGCCTCGCCGAGCAGCCGGTCGCGCACGCGCTCGGCCTCCCGCTCGGCCCCGGGTCCGGCGGGGACCGTCTCGACCAGGTACCGGCGCTTGCGGGTGCCGGGGTCGATCCCGAGGTACACGCGCACCCGCAGCGACCCGCTCGGGAGCCGCTCGATCTCACCGCGCGCCCGCCGCGGCCCGCCACTGCTCGACATGGAGCCACGGTAGCAGCACCGGGTTCGGGAACCGAGGGACATATGGCTCCATGAACGGCTCCACGGAGCGATCCGGTACGCGCCCAGCCGAGAGTGGCGGAGGCGGGGGTGGGTCGTTGACAAAATTGAAACGTTTTAATAGACTCGCGCCGACCGTCCGCCTTCCTCGAAGCGCCCCGCCCGCCACCTCCGATAGGCCCGCACATGACCAAGCGACAGCTCCCCCGCCCCAAGGACCTCCTGCCCCTGGTGCGCTTCAAGAAGCCCGACTTCAACGGCAAGCGGCGGCGTCTGCGCGCGGCGCTGACGATCGAGGACCTGCGGCGGATCGCCGAGCGGCGCACCCCGCGGGCCGCGTTCGACTACACCGAGGGCGCCGCCGAGGGCGAGCTGTCGCTCCGGCGGGCCCGCCAGGCGTTCCAGGACATCGAGTTCCACCCCGCGATCCTGCGCGACGTGTCGGCGGTGGACACCGGCTGGGACGTGCTCGGGAAGCGGTCCGCGCTGCCGTTCGGCATCGCGCCCACCGGGTTCACGCGGATGATGCACACCGAGGGCGAGACCGCCGGGGCCGGGGCCGCCGCGGCCGCGGGCATCCCGTTCGCGCTCTCCACCATGGGCACCACGCCGATCGAGGACGTCGCCGCCGCGGGCGGACCCTCCGGGCGCCACTGGTTCCAGCTGTACATGTGGAAGGACCGCGACCGCTCGATGGCGCTCGTGGAGCGGGCGGCGGCGGCCGGGTTCGACACGCTCCTGGTCACCGTGGACGTGCCGGTGGCCGGGGCGCGGCTGCGCGACAGGCGCAACGGGTTCGCGATCCCGCCGGCGATCACCGCGAAGACCTTCTTCAACATGGCCGCCCGGCCGCACTGGTGGTTCGACATGCTCACCACCGAGCCGCTCTCGTTCGCCTCGCTGAGCCGCTGGTCGGGCACCGTGGCCGAACTGCTCGACACCATGTTCGACCCCACCGTGGACTACGAGGACCTCGCGTGGATCAAGGAGCAGTGGCCCGGGAGGCTCGTCGTCAAGGGCGTCCAGACCGTCGCCGACGCCAAGCGCTGCGCCGACCTCGGCGTGGACGCCGTGACGCTGTCCAACCACGGCGGGCGCCAGCTCGACCGCGCCCCGGTGCCGTTCCACCTGCTCCCCCAGGTCGTCAAGGAGGTCGGGGACGACATCGAGGTGCACCTGGACACCGGCATCATGTCCGGCGCCGACATCGTGGCGGCCGTGGCCCTCGGCGCGCGGTTCACGATGATCGGCCGGGCGTACCTGTACGGGCTCATGGCCGGGGGCCGCGACGGCGTCGACCGCGCCGTCGCGATCCTCCGCGAGGAGGTCGAGCGGACCATGCGGCTCCTCGGCGTCGCGGGCCTCGAGGAGCTCGAGCCCGGGCACGTCACCCAGCTGCGGCGGCTGGTGCCGCTGGACGCCTGACCGCCAGGGACATCACCGCGGCGAGCGCGCACAGCGCCCCGGCGGTGAACCACGCCGGGTCGTAGTCCCCGGTGACGTCCCTGACGAAGCCCGCGGCCCAGGCGATGAGGGCCGCGCCGAGCTGGTGGGAGGCGAGGACCCAGCCGAAGACGACCGCGCCGTCCTCGCCGAAGTGCTCGCGGCACAGCGCGATCGTCGGCGGCACGGTCGCCACCCAGTCGAGGCCGTAGAAGACGATGAAGAACAGCATCGGCGGCCGGACGTCCCCGGCGAACAGCGTCGGCAGGGCGAGCAGCGAGAGGCCGCGGAGCGCGTAGTAGACCGCGAGGAGGCGCCGGGGGTCGAACCGGTCGGTGAGCCAGCCGGAGAAGATCGTCCCGACCAGGTCGACGAAGCCGATGACGGCCAGGAGCGACGCGGCCGCGGTGAGCGGCATCCCGTGGTCGTGGGCGGCCGGGACGAAGTGGGCGCCCACGAGGCCGTTCGTGGAGGCGCCGCAGATCGCGAAGGTGCCCGCGAGGAGCCAGAACGCGCGGGAGCCGCTGGCCTCCCAGAGGCTGCGGAGGGTGCGGCGCACCGCGCCCGACCGGGGCGGCGCGGGCGTGACGTAGTCCGGTCCGGCGCCGTAGGGCCGCAGTCCGGCGTCCTCGGGGCGGTCGCGGACCACGAGCAGGACGAGCGGGACCATGGCGAGCGCGGTGAGGGAGACCAGGACGGTGGCGGCGCGCCAGCCGGGTCCCTCGACGAGGAGGCCGACCAGCGGGAGGAACACGAGCTGCCCGGCGGCCGAGCCGGCGGTGAGGATGCCGCTGACGAGGCCGCGGCGGGCGATGAACCACCGGTTGGTGATGGTCGCGACGAACGCCATGGCCATCGACCCGGTACCGACGCCGACGATGAGGCCCCAGCACAGGACGAGCTGCCAGGAGGCGGTCATGAAGACCGTGACGCCGCTGCCGGCGGCGATGAGGGCGAGGGCGCCGGCGACGACGCGGCGGATGCCGTAGCGCTCCTGGAGCGCGGAGGCGAAGGGCGAGAAGAGGCCGTAGAGCAGGATGTTCACGGCGATCGCGGCGGAGATGGTGCCGTGGGACCAGCCGAACTCGCGGTGGAGCGGCTCGATGAAGACGCTCGGGGTGGCGCGGAAGGCGGCGGCGCCGACGAGGGCGGTGAAGCTGACGGCGGCGACCCACCAGGCGGGGTGGACGCGCCTGGCGGGCCGGTGCTGCCGTCGGGGGGCGTCTGGGGCGGCGATGGTCATGGGTACAGCTTCGCGGTCCGGCACGGCGGCGGCCAGTGGCCCGCAGGCCAATATGTGCGAGGATCGGGCCATGACGGTTTTTCGGCATCCCGGGCGGCACCGCGTCGCCGTGTTCGCCCGCCACGGCCTCCTGCCGGTGGAGCTCGGCATCCCGCACCGGGTGTTCGGCACCGCGAGGTCGGGGGGCGAGCCGCTGTACGAGGTGGTGACGTGCGCGGTGGAGGCGGGCGAGGTGCGCACGGACGCGGACGTGACGGTCAACGTGCCGCACGGGCCGGAGGCGCTGGCCGAGGCGGACACGGTCGTGGTGCCGTCGGCGCACGAGCCGGACGCGTCGTGGACGGACGGGCGGCTGTCCGAGGCGGTCGCGGACGCGCTGGCGCTCGTCCGCCCGGGGACGCGGATCGCGTCGATCTGCACCGGCTCGTTCGTGCTGGCGGCGGCCGGGCTGCTCGACGGGCGGCGGGCGACGACCCACTGGGACGCGGCCGAGCGGTTCCGGCGGCTCTATCCGAAGGTGCGGCTGGAGCCGGAGGTGCTGTACACGGACGAGGGGGGCGTGCTGACGTCGGCGGGCGTGGCCTCCGGGTTCGACCTGTGCCTGCACATGACCAGAGTGGACTTCGGGGTGGCCGTGGCGAACCGGGTGGCGCGCCGGGCGGTCGTGCCGCCGCACCGCGACGGCGGCCAGGCCCAGTACATCGAACGCCCGGTCCCCGAGCTCGGGGCCGCGACCGGCCGGGCCCGGGAGTGGGCCCTGGCGCGGCTCCACGAGCCGCTGACGCTGCGGCAGCTGGCCGAGTGCGAGTCGATGAGCGTGCGGACCTTCACGCGCCGGTTCAGGGAGGAGGTCGGCACCTCGCCGCAGCGCTGGCTGCTGCACCAGCGCCTGGAGCGGGCCCGGCACCTGCTGGAGCGCAGCGGCGCCTCGGTGGACCAGGTGGCCGCCGACGCCGGGTTCGGCTCGGCCGCGTCGCTGCGGCTGCATTTCCAAGCGGCCCTTGGGGTGTCGCCGAGCGCGTACCGGCGGACGTTCGCGGGGGCGGCGCAGGGGCGCTGAGGCCCCGGCCGCCTGCGGCGGCCGGGGCGTCGTTCGGGCGTCAGGCGCGGACGAAGCGCAGCAGCGCCTCGTTCACCTCGGCGGCGTGGGTCCACAGCAGGCCGTGCGGGGCCCCTTCGACCTCGACGTACTCGGCCTCGGGGACGGCCTGGTGGAAGCGGCGGCCCGTCGCGTCGATGGGCAGGATGTTGTCCTCGGTGCCGTGCAGGATGAGCACGGGCTTCCCGGCGTCCCGCACGGCGGCCACGTCCTCGCGGAAGTCCTCGATCCAGGAGGACACCACCGCGTGGGCGGCGACGGGCGCCGAGGCGGTGGCCGTGTTCCAGTTGGCGGTCACGACCTCCTGGGAGATGCGGGAGCCGAGCGTCTTGTCCAGGTTGTAGAAGTCCTGGTAGAACTGGGTGAACCAGGCGTACCGGTCCTTGTAGGCGGCCTGCTCGATGCCGTCGAAGACCTCTTGCGGGACGCCTTCGGGGTTGTCGTCGCGCCGGACGAGGAAGGGCTCCAGCGAGGCGAGGAACGCGAGCTTGGCGACGCGCTCGTGGCCGTGGTTCTTGACGTACCGGGCGAGCTCGCCGGTGCCCATGGAGAAGCCGACGAGGATGACGTCGCGCAGGTCGAGCTCCTTGAGGAGCGTGTCGAGGTCGGCGGCGAAGGTGTCGTAGTCGTAGCCTGAGCCGACCTTGCTCGACTGGCCGAAGCCGCGGCGGTCGTAGGTGATGACGCGGTGCCCGGCGGCGATCAGCTCACGGGCCTGGAGCTCCCAGCTGTGCCCGTCGAGCGGGTAGCCGTGGATGAGGACGACCGGCTGCCCGGCGCCGTGGTCCTCGTAGTAGAGCTCGATGGGGGCGCTGTTCTCGGCGCCGACGTTGATGGTGGCCATGGTCGTGTCCCAACCCTCTCTCCGGAGAACGATCGTTCTCTCCCTGTGCAGACTACGATAGAGAACGACCGTTCTCATTGCAAGGGGTTGCATTATGATCGACGCCACCGAAGCCCGCGAGCGGGTGGTCGAGGCCGCCGACCGGCTCTTCTACGCCCGCGGCGTCCAGGCCGTGGGCATGGACGCCGTTCGCGCGGAGGCGGGCGTGTCGCTCAAGCGCATCTACGCCCTCTTCCCGTCCAAGGACGACCTCGTCGTGGCCGTCCTCCACGGGCGCCGCGCCCAGTGGAACGCCGGGATCGCCGCCAGCGCCGCGGACGCCGCGAGCGCCCGCGACCGGATCCTGGCGATCTTCGACTTCCTCGACGCGTGGTTCCGCCGGCCCGACTTCCACGGCTGCGCGTTCATCAACGTCTTCGGCGAGCTGAGCGGCGGCGCCCCCGGCGTCGCGAGGGTCGTCCGCGAGCAGAAGGAGGCATTCGGCGAGTACGTGGCCCAGCTCGTGCGCGACGCGGGGGCCCCGGACTCGCTCGCGCCGCAGATCGCGATCCTCGCCGAGGGGGCCCAGACGACGGCCGCGATCGGGGACGACCCCGAAGCCGCCGCGCAGGCCCGCGCGGCGGCCGCGACGCTCATCGACGCGGCCCTCGCCGCCTGAGACGGCGCGTGCGCCGCCCGGGTCCGGGCGGCGCACGCGGTGGCGGTCAGGGATCGGTCAGGAGCGGGAGGCGGCGTCCTGGACTTCGCCGATGAGCTCCTCCACGATGTCCTCCAGGAAGAGGACGCCGGTGGTCGAGCCGTCCGCGCCGGTCACGCGGGCGACGTGGGCGCCCTCGGCGCGGATGCGCGCCAGGCCGTCCTCGAGCTCGGCGGCGCCGGCCACGACCGGGAGGTCCCGGAGGCGGTCGGCGGGGATCGGCCGGTCGAGCGAGTCGGCGTCGGTCAGGTCGAGCACGTCCTTCAGGTGCAGGTACGAGCGCGGCGTCCCCTCGGCGTCGTCGATGACGTACCGGGAGAAGCCGCTCTGCGAGACCGCCTCCTGCACCTCGCGGGGCGTGGTGCTCTGCGGCAGCAGGACGAGCTGGCCGATCGGGACCTCGACGTCGGCGACGGTCTTCTCGGTGAACTCGAACGCGGCCGTCAGGGTGCCGGAGTCGTCCACGAGGGTGCCCTCGCGGGTCGACTCCTCGACGATGGTCGCGACCTCGTCGATGGTGTAGGCGCTCTGGGCCTCGTCCTTGGGTTCGACGCGGAACAGCCGCAGCACGCCGTTGGCGACGGCGTTCAGCGACCAGATGAGCGGCCTGACGACCCGCGAGACGAACACCAGCGGCGGCGCCAGGATGAGCGCCGCCCGGTCGGGGACCGAGAACGCGGTGTTCTTCGGGACCATCTCGCCGAACACGACGTGCAGGAACGTCACCAGCAGCAGCGCCACGACGAACGCGATGCCGCTGACCGCGCCCGGCGTGAGGCCGGTCCACCCCAGCGGGTACTCCAGGAGGTGGTGGATGGCCGGTTCGGACACGTTGAGGATCACCAGCGAGCACACGGTGATGCCCAACTGGCTCGTCGCGAGCATGAGCGTGGCGTGCTCCATGGCCCACAGGGTCGTCTTGGCCGCGCGGCTGCCCGCGGCGGCGCGCGGCTCGATCTGCGAGCGGCGCGCGGAGATGACGGCGAACTCGGCACCCACGAAGAACGCGTTGGCGACCAGGAGGACCACCAGCCACACCAGTCCGGGAAGGTACTCGCTCATCGGCCGGCCTCCTGCTCGAACGTCTCGAGGATGCGCTCGCGGGTCCCGCCGAAGGCGGGGTCGGTCGCGGGGTCGTCGGGCACGTAGCGCAGGCGGTCGATGCGGGACCCGCTCAGCCGCTCCACGCGGAGCACCCCGTTCTCCAGGCGCACCTCCTCGCCGGGGGCGGGGATGCGCTCGAGCACGTCGAGGACGTACCCGGCGACGGTGTCGTACTCCTCCCCCTCGGGGATGCGCACGCCCGCGCGGTTCCACAGCTCGTCCGGCCGCAGCCGCCCGCTGACCAGGACCGACTCGCCCTGCTTGACGACGAGGGGCTGCTGGAGCTGGTCGTGCTCGTCCTGGACCTCGCCGAGCAGCTCCTCCACGAGGTCCTCGAGGGTGACGATGCCGGCGGTGCCGCCGTGCTCGTCGATGACGACGCCGATCTGGTAGCCGCGGCCGCGGAGCGTGCCGAGCAGCGACCCGACGCCGGCGGTCTCGGGGACCTTCAGCGGCTCGGACATCAGCTCGGTGACGGGCACGTCGGCGCGCCGGTCGAACTCGATGCCGTAGGCGGTCTTGACGTGCGCGACGCCGATGACGTCGTCGACGTCCTCGCCGAGCACGGGGAACCGGGAGTGCCCGGTCCGGGCCGACTCGGCGATCACGTCGGCCGCGGTCGCGTCGCGGTCCAGGGTCACCGCCCGCACGCGCGGGGTCATGACCTCGGCGGCGGTGTGGGTGGAGAACGTCAGGGTGCGGTGCAGCATCGCCGCCTCGTCCCGGTCGAGCGAGCCCTCGGTGGCCGAGCGCCGGATCAGGAAGCTGAGCTCCTCGGCGCTGCGCGCCCCGGAGAGCTCCTCCTTCGGGTCGATGCCCATCGACCGGATGACCCGGTTCGCCGTCCCGTTGAACAGCAGGATGATCGGCTTGAACACGAAGGTGAACCCGATCTGGAACGGGACCACGAGCTTGGCGGTCGCCAGCGGGACCGCGAGCGCGAAGTTCTTCGGCACGAGTTCGCCGAGGATCATCGAGAACAGCGTCGCGAGGAGGACGCCGATGACGGCCCCGATCGCGCCGACCGCGGACTCGGCGACGCCCAGGCCGATCAGCGGTTCGCGCAGGAGCGAGCTGATGGCCGGTTCGAACGTGTAACCGGCGAGGAGGGTGGTGAGGGTGATGCCCAGCTGGGCGCTGGACAGGTGGGTGGAGGTCACCTTCAGCGCTTTGATGGTCGGGCTCAGGCCCTTCTCGCCGCGCGAGCGGCGGCGCTCCAGTTCCGGCCGGTCGAGATTGACCAGCGCGAACTCGGAGGCGACGAACAGTCCGGTGCCGACGGTCAGCACGACCCCGGCGAGGATGCCCCAGACTTCCGTGCTCAACGCTCACCTCGCTGCGACGCGGCGGGAACCGGCGTTGGCCGCCCCGAGGTGAGCCAGGGTTTATGACTAGGAGAATCGTCCATGCCGACGAGCATAGCGGCGCGGCGCCGGTTCGGCCCCGGGGACGGTGGCGTGTCACATCGTCCGGGGCCGGCGCGGGCCCGCGGGGGCGCCCCACGGCGCCCCGGGGCCCGCGCCGGGGCGGCTACCGGGCGGCGCGGTCGGCCAGGCGGCTGAAGATCTCGACGATGTCGGGGCGGTAGAAGGGCCCGACGTGGGGCGCGGCCACGGAGATCACCTCGGTCGGGTTGTCCGGGGTGAGGCGGTCGGCCTCGGCGATGAACCGGTCCTGGAGCGCGGGCGGGATGAGGCGGTCCTCGGTGAGGCGGACGTAGGTGCGGGGGATGCGGCCCCACCGGTCGGCCTCCACGGTGAACTCCGAGGTCGGGATGGCGACGGGCTCGTCGGGCTGGAACAGGTTGAGCAGCCTGAGGAACTCCTCGTCGCCGAGGCCGCCCGCGAGGCAGTCGCGGATGCCGTCGAGCAGCGCGGGGTCGGCGGTGCGCCAGTTGACGCGGGCCACGCCGAGCTCGGCGGGGTCGCCCGCGAGGGCCGCGGTGACCTTGTGGACCAGGCTGCCGGCGTTCTCGGGCTCGGCCATGTAGGCGTTCATGCTCGGCAGGTCGACGCAGCAGTACGCGCCGATGTAGACGATGCGGTCGACGAGCTCGGGGACGGCGTTGCCGACGCGGCTGAGGGTGACGCCGCCCTGGCTGGAGCCGACGAGGACGACCGGGCCGTGCTCGGCGGCGCGGCGCACGACTTCGACGGTGTGCTCGGCGTAGTCCTCGGCGGTGTGCGCGGCGAGCGGGGAGGGCTCCTTCGCCAGGGCGGCGAGGTCCTGCGGCGCCTGGTAGGCGCGCGGGAAGAACCCGTCGATCCCGTGTCCGGGGAGGTCGACGGCCACGGTGCGGTGGCCGCGCAGGGCCAGTTCGCCCGTGAGGCCGACCCAGCTGAGCGAGGAGACGTGGGTGCCGTGGACGAGCACGATCGTGGGAGTGGCGGTCATGTGGATCCTGCCTTTCTCGGAGGGCCGGTCTCCGGTCGTTCGCGGAATCGGAACGCCCGGAGGCTTCGGATGCGGCCCTTGCTTCATCGGTTGTGGACGGACGGTGCGGCGGGGCGCCACATCGGGTAGAGCGGCGGGGCGCCGCGGAGGCGCACGGGCTCGCCGAGGTCGGCGAAGCCGTGGCGGAGGTAGAAGGCGCGGCTGCGCGGCGAGCCGGCCTCGAGGTAGGCGCCGACGCCGTCGCGGTCGGCCTGGTCGAGCCGGTGGCGCAGCAGGGCCGCGCCGAGGCCGCCGCCCTGGCGCGCGGCGGCGACGCCCATGGCGGCCAGGTACAGGTGAGGCGCGTCGACGGGATGGCGCCGCGCGAGCGCCTCGCCGACGGCGTTGAGCCGGGCGAGGCCCGGGTCCTCGACATCGGCGGGGCCGGGTTCGCCGTGGAGGCGCTCGCCGGATCCCAGGTCCAGCCAGATCGCGGCGGCGTCGCCGAAGAGGTGGGCTTCGGCCCCGGGGTGGCCGAGGAGCGCCCGGTAGAACCCGGCCTGGAGGCCGATGCGGCCGGAGGGCTCGGGGAAGACCCAGCGCGTGAACGGGTCGTCCTGGAAGGCGTCGGTGAGGACGTCGATGACGACGTCGCTGCTCGCGGGACCGACCCTCCAGACCGGTGCGTACGGTGTATCAGCTGTCATGCGTACATCGTATCCAGCTCAATGCACTGTCATACAAGGGAAAAGAGCGATACGTGTACTAGTGCGGTCTTGAGTGATCTAGTACGATGAGCGAGCGGCCGCACGGCGCCGCGCACCCGAGATCGGAGGCCTCATGCCGACCGCAGCGTCCCCTGAACCGCCGTACCGGCAGATCGCGGCCGAGATCCGCTCCGGCATCGCCGCGGGCGACCTGCGCCCGGGCGACCGGGTGCCGTCGGTGCGGCAGATCGCCCGGCGGTGGGGCGTCGCGGTCGCCACCGCGAACCGCGTCATGGCCGTGCTGCGGGACGAAGGGCTCGTGGAGACGAGGGTCGGCGCGGGCACCGTCGTCAGCAGCGGCGACGAGGCCCGGGAGGCGCCGGTCGCGGTGCGCGCCCCGCGGCGCGCCGCGCGGTCGGCGCGGCCCGGGCTGCTCCCGCCGCCGCTGACGGCGGCGCGGATCCGGCGGACCGCCGTCGCCGTCGCCGACCGCGAGGGCCTGGAGTCGGTCACCATGCGCCGGATCGCCGCCGAGCTCGGCGTCGGCCCCATGTCGCTGTACCGGCACGTGGCGACCAAGGAGGCGCTGGTCGCGCAGATGGTCGAGGAGGTCGTGGGCCCGAACGACCTGCCCGACCCGGGCCCCGAGGGGTGGCGGGCCAAGCTCGAGCTGATGGCGCGGCTGCAGTGGCGGCTGGCCCGGCGGCACCTGTGGCTCGCCCGGGCCGTCTCGTTCACGCGGCCGCTGCTGGTCCCGAGCCTGGCCGCGCACACCGAGTGGGCGCTCCGGGCGCTCGACGGCCTGGGATTGTCGCCGCGCACGCGCTTCCACGAGGCGCTGACGCTCCACGCGATCGTCACCACCGCCGCGCTGTCCATGGCCGACGAGATCGAGGCCGAGCAGGAGAGCGGCGTGACCCTCGACCGGTGGCGGCAGGCGCGGCGCGAGCAGACGGCCGCGCTGCTCGACGGCGGCCGGTTCCCGCTGCTGGCGGCGGTCCCGGAGGACGCCGTCGCCGACCTGGACGGCCGGTTCGAGTACGCCTTGGCGCGGCACCTCGACGGGGTCGCCGTCATGCTCGGCGAGGCACCGCGGTGACGCCCGCCCACGCCCGGCGGGGACGCGCGGGCTTCAGCCGCGCGGCGGGCCGGATCACTTCGCGGCGCGGCTCGGTCCTCCCCGCTCGAGGAGCGGTTCGACGGCGGGGGCGCCCATGCGCCCGCCGCGCTGGTCCACGGTGGTGAGTGAGACGCCCGGGCGCCGGGCGGTCTCGATGTCGCCGTGGCGGGCGAACGGCGGTCGGACGGTCGGGGCCGCAGTGGAACGGCGCGGCCGGAAGGAGCGGCGGGGAGGCGGTGTGTTCGACTATCGGTTCGGGAAAGAGCCGAATAGAAGGAACGCCCATGTCCACGCCTGATCCCAATATCCGCATGTCCGACGCCGAGCGCGAGGCCGTCATCGGCCGCCTCCACGCCGCCACCCAGGAGGGCCGCCTCGGCCTCGACGAGTTCGCCGAGCGCTCCCGCCAGGTCTACGAGGCCCGGACCTTCGCCGAGGTCCAGCGGCTGCTCGCCGATCTTCCCGACGACCCCGGGGCCCTCGCGATCGTGAACGCGCCCAAGGACGCGGCCGCGCCCCAGCTGCGGCTGACCCCCGCCCACAGCCATGCGAAGCGGCAGGGGCCCTGGACCGTTCCGCAGCGGATCTTCGTCGCGCCCAGGCACGGTTCGGTCCGGCTCGACTGCCGCGAGGCCAGGTTCGCCGGCCGCGAGATCGAGGTGGAGATGAACCTCGTGCACTCGTCCCTGGTGATCATCCTCCCCCGGGGCGCCTCGGCGGTGGACGACGGCGTCGAGCTGCACGGCGGCCGGGTCAACAACGGCTGCCACGACGAGGGCGGGCCCAAGATCCGCCTCTCGGGCCGCACGAGGTACGGCTCGGCCACGGTCCGGTACGAGCGCCGCTTCCTGTGGTGGCGCTGGTAGGAGCTTAGGGGCCCGTCCCCGCACGCTGCGGATCCGCGAACGGGCCCTAGGGGGTTGAGAGCGGCGGCCCTCGTCGCGTACAGTTTTGACCATGCGGTCAAATTTTCGCACGAGTGGTCAGTCCGAGCTGACCGTCACCGAAGCGGCCCGCCGGGCGCAGATCCTGCGGCACACCATCGACGTGGTCGCCGAGCGCGGCTACGCGGGCGCCTCCCTCAACCGCATCGCCGAGCACACCGGCATCAGCAAGGGCCTGATCTCCTACCACTTCAAGGGGAAGGCCGCCTTGCTCGAAGCCCTCGTGACCGACGTCTTCCAGCGCGGCGGCGAGTTCGTGCTGGAGGGATGGGCCGCCGAACTGAGCCCCGAGTCGTCCCCGCGCACCATGCTGCGGGCCTACCTGGAGGGGAACCTCGCGTTCATCGCCTCCCACGCGCGCGACGTCGGCGCGATCGTGGAGGTGATCAGGAACCACCGGGACGCCGAGGGGCGCCTGGTGTTCGGCAACGTCTGGACCGAGGACCTCTACGGCGACCTCATCCAGATCTTCGAGGCCGGGCAGGCCGCCGGCGAGTTCCGGCGGTTCGACCCGCGCGTCATGGCGATCGCGGTCCGCCGCGTCGTCGACGGCTTCACCTTCCAGGTCATGGGCTCCCCCGATGTCGACGCCGCGGCGTTCACCGCCGAGGTCGTCGCCCTGTTCGATCACGCCACCACACCCATGGAGCGATCATGAACACCACCACCACGATCGGCGCACCTGTGGCCGCGCCACCCGCGACGCGGCTGCACTACCTCGACAACCTGCGGGTCTACCTGACGTTCCTCGTGGTCGCGCACCACGTGGCGATCGTCTACGGCAACATCCCCGCCTGGCCCAACTGGGAGGGGCCGGGGGAACCGGCGGCGGGGCTCCCGCTGGACGCGTTCGTCATGGTCAACCAGCTCTACTTCATGGGCTTCTTCTTCCTCCTGTCCGGGCACTTCGCGCCCGGGTCGATCGACCGCCGGGGCGGTCGGACCTTCGCGCTGGAGCGGCTGCGGCGGCTCGGGATCCCGTTCCTGGCGTTCGTGGTCCTGCTGCGGCCGCTCTACACGCTGCCGACCTACCTGGGCCTGGAGGACCGGCCTCCTTACTGGCGGTTCTACTTCACCGAGACGAACAACGGTCCGATGTGGTTCCTCGAGGTGCTGCTGGCGTTCTCGCTGCTGTACGCGTGGTTCCGGTCGCGCCGGCCGGAGGCGCCGGAGCCGGTGGAGCCCGCGCCCCTGCGGGCCTGGCAGATCCTGGTCTTCGCCCTGGCGCTCGCGGCCGTGTCGTGGGTGTGGCGGATGGGCGTGCCGCTCGTGGGGTACGTGCCGATCCTGGGGCTGCCGAGCGCGGCCTACATGCCGCAGTACGCGGCGCTGTTCGTGATCGGCCTCCTCGCCTACCGGCGCGGCTGGTTCCGGGCGCTGCCGAAGCGCGCGGCGCTGCTCGGCGCCGGGTTCATCGCCGGTTCGCTGGTGCCGATGGCGCTGGGCGGGTACGCGGTGCTGGACTTCGAGAACCCGCCGCCCGGCACCGACCTCGCCCACCTGGGCTTCGCGCTGTGCGACTCGCTGTTCGCCATGGGCGCGATCCTGCTGCTGCTGGGCGTGTTCCAGCGGTGGTTCAACGGATCGGGGCCCCTCGGCCGGTTCCTGTCGGCGAACGCGTACGCGGTGTACCTGCTGCACGCCCCGATCATCGTGGGCGTCGTGGCGGTGCTGGGGCCGGTGGAGCTGGCGCCGGTGCTGAAGTTCGCGCTCGGGTTCGCCATCGCGGCCCCGCTCAGCTGGCTCGCCGCCGCGGCGATCCGCAAGGTGAAGGCCGTGCGCGCGGTGCTGTGACCGCGGGCCGGTGCGGCGGGCCGCCGTGGCGTGGTGCCACGGCGGCCCGCCGCACCTCGCGCAAGATATAACAGCTCTGTTACTGTTGAGGGATGCACCAGCCCTCCGCCGTCGGGCTCGGCACCCGGCTCCGACAGCTCATCGCCCACCTCGACCGCGCCGTCGACGAGGCCTACGCCGAGATCGGCCTGACGTACCGGGCCGCGTTCACACCGGTCACGCGGGCGCTCCTGGCCGCCGACTCGATGTCGGTCCGCGAGATCGCCGCCGCGGCCGGGGCGACCCACTCGGCGGCCAGCCAGACGGTCGCGCAGATGCGGCGCGCCGGACTCGTCGAGGACGCTCCGGGCCCCGACGGCCGCGAGCGCCGCGTGCGGCTGAGCGACCTCGCCCGGCTCCAGCTCCCGGTCGTCGAGGAGCAGTGGGCCCGCACCGACGCCGCCGCCGCGGCGCTGAGCCGCGAGATCGGCGTCGACCTCGGCGCGGCCGCCGCGCGCGCCCTCGACGTCCTCCGCGAGCGGCCGTTCCTCGGACCGGGCCCCGACCGGCCCCCGGTGCGGTGGATGGACCCGGCCGAGCAGGCGGCGGTCCTGGCGGGCCTCGCCGACCTCGTCGAACGCCACTTCGTGTTCGCGGACGCCGCCGCGGCGCACGCCGCCGAGATCCGCCGGTGGCCGGTGAGCGAGCCCGGCGTCTCGTCCGAGGCGTTCGCGCAGGGCCTCACCCAGGCCCTGCGCCGCCGCGACGGCCACTTCAAGGTCGCCCGGGACGAACCGGAGGCGGGGCCCGCCGCAGAGAAGGCGAGCGGGCCGTCCATGAGCCTGCGCCGCGAAGGCCGCACCGGCGTCCTCGACGTCGCGCTGCTCGCGGACGGGGACGACCCCGCCGACGCGGCCGAGGCCCGCGACCGCCTCGCAGGGCTCGCCGCGTGCGACGCCGCCGTGATCGACCTGCGCGGCGTCCCCGGCGGCTGGCCGTCGATGGTCGAGCTGCTAGCCGGGCCCTTCCTCGGACCGGAGCCGCGACCGCTCGTGACGTTCGTGTCCCGCGACCGCCCCGACATGCACTCGGCGAGCCGGCCCGATGCGCGCCTCGCGCGGCTCGCCTCCACGCCGCTGTGGCTGGTCGTGGACGGGCGCACCGCCTCGGCCGCGGAGAGCTTCGCGTACGCGCTCCAGTCCATCGGCCGCGCGACGGTCGTCGGCTCCCCCACCGCGGGCGCCGCGAACCCCGGCCGGTGGTTTCCGGGCCCGGACGGCTTCCGGATGTTCATCGCCACCGGGGCGCCGATCGACCCGCGCACGGGGACGAACTGGGAGGGCGTCGGCGTCCTGCCCGACGTCAGGACCGAGGGCGACGCCCTCGGCGCCGCGCTGCGCCTGGCCGAGGCCGGGGGCTGAGCCGCGGTCAGTCGGGCCGGACCTTCCTGGTGAAGATGTCGGCCAGGACCCGCAGGGCCATCACGGAGGCGATGAGCAGCAGGGACAGGCCGAAGAACTGGTAGAGCGTGAGGTCCTCGGTGAGGGCGGGGCCGTGCTCGTTGCCCAGCAGCATCACCGCCATCAGCCCCGAGGCGGCCGCGAGCACGGTCAGGAGCACCTGGTGGAGCCAGGCGGTGACCGTGCGGCGGTCCTCGGCCTTGGCGAACAGGCGGAAGTTGAAGCTGAGCCGGCCCGACTCGGCCGCGGTGAGGAGGCGGTCGAAGCGGCGCGGGAGCTTGCGCAGCACCGGCAGGAGGTCGGCGATCTCCTCGGCGACGAGGTCCTGGACGGCGGCGGGGCGCATCCGGCGCTCGGCGTAGCCCTGGCCGATGCCGCGGGCCTCGGCGATGAGGTCGAAGCCGGGGTCGATCGCGGTCAGGCAGCCCTCCAGGGTCGCCAGGGTCCGGAACACGGCCGCGAGCTCGGGCGGGATGACGATGCGGTACTTGGCGATGATGCGGAACAGCTCGGTGAACATCCGCAGGCCCGGGGCCGCGCCGGGCACGAGGTGGCGGGCCATGAACGAGCCGAGGGCCCGCTCGAAGCCGACCTGGTCGAGCTCGTCCGGCCGGGTCGAGACGCCGACCAGCGCGTCGGCCAGCGCGGGCCCGTCCTGGCGGTCGACGGCCTGGAGGATCGCCTCGAAGGAGGCGCGCAGCTCCCGGTCGAGGCGGCCGACCGAGCCGTAGTCGATGAGGCCGATCCGGTCGTCGTCGAGGAGCATCAGGTTGCCCGGGTGGGGGTCGGCGTGGAAGATGCCGTCGACCATGATCTCGTCGAACACCTCCCCCAGCAGCGCGGCGGCGACGTCGCGGCCCTCCAGGCCGCGGTCGGCCAGCGGGGCCGAGGCGAGCGGGACGCCGGGCAGGCGCTCCATGACCAGGACCCGCTCGTCCGAGAGGTCCGCGTGGGGCCGCGGGACGCGGACCTCGGACCGGCGCCGGTCGTGGGCGGCGGCGACCTGGGCGAGGTTGCGGGCCTCGACGGTGAAGTCGACCTCCTCGCGCAGCGCCTCGGCGAAGCCGTCGGCGAGCCCGAGCACGTCCATCGAGCGGCCCCAGGAGGTGTGGCGGTCCAGGCGGCGCGCGAGACGGCGGATGATGTCGAGGTCGCGCTCGACGGTGAGCTCGGCGCCGGGCCGCCGGACCTTGACGACGACGGGCTCCCCGCCGTGGAGGACGGCGGTGTGGACCTGCGCGATCGACGCCGCGGCGACCGGCTCGGCGTCGAAGCTCGCGAAGACCTCGCCGACCGGGGCGCCCGCGGCGGCCTCGACGAGCCGCACCGCGCTCTCGCCGGGGACGGGCGCGGCCTGGTCCTGGAGCTTGGACAGCTCCGCGATGTAGGCGGCGGGCAGAAGGTCGCGGCGGGTCGAGAGGATCTGGCCGAGCTTCACGAACGTGACGCCCGCGTCGTCGAGGGCGCGGCGCAGCGCCCGCGCCATCTCGGCGTCCTGCGCGGCCTGGCGGCGCCCGCGGAGCAGCCCGGTCAGCCCGTGGCGGCCCGCGATGGCGAGGATCTGGAGGTACCGGCGGGTGCGGCGCAGCCGGGCCCGCAGGCCCTTGAACCAGGTGCGCACGGGCGGCACCGCGCCGGTGGGGACGACGGCCTCCCAGATCACCAGCAGGACCATGGCGATCACCGGGGCGCACACGAACATGAGGATCCAGAGCGAGAGCACCGCCGGGACCTCGTCGGAGGTGGGCTCGCGGTTGCGGAACGGCTCGAGCAGCGCGGGCAGGAGCCCGTACTGGACCGAGGTGTAGCCGCACACGCTGACGACGAACAGGCGCCACAGCGTGTACCGGACGTCGAGCAGGCGGGTCGCGACGTACGCGACGGCCGCGGTGTTCACGGCGATGCCGAGCACCGTGATGATCAGCTCGGTCATGGGCGGCGGCCTTTCAGCGGGCGGAACGACGACGAGAGCACAGGCTACGCCGAGCGGTCCAACCCGAACGGGCGCACACGGAGTCCGACCGGATGCGGCCGGGAGGAGTCGCCGCGGCCGGGCCGCCTCGGACCGCGGCGTCAGACGACGGGCCGCCGCCGTCGACCGGAGCCGGATCACGGCGGCGGCCCGCGACACGCCCATAGCGGCGAGCCGTACTCGCGTTCGGCGGGCAGCCGGAGAGGGCGCGTCCCGAAGCGTGGACTCGCCGGTCCCGGGGTACCCGGGCCGCATGACGACGCATCTGGGTTTGCCGAAGTCCTACTGGATCGCCTCGACCGCCGCGACGGCGTACCCGCCCGTCGAGGAGGGGGCGGAGGCCGACGTCGCCGTGGTCGGCGGCGGGATCGCCGGGCTGTGCACGGCGTGGGAGCTGGCCCGGGCGGGCCGCTCGGTGGCGGTGGTCGAGGCCGACCGCATCGCCGCCGGCGTCACCGGCCACACCACGGCGAAGCTCAGCGCCCAGCACGGGCCGATCTACAGCCACCTGAAGGACACGTTCGACGCCGACGCCGCCCGGCACTACGCGGCCGCGCAGACCGACGCCGTCGAGCACGTCGCGGCCCTCGTGGAGGAGCTGGGGATCGACTGCGCCTTCGAGCGGGCCCCCTCGTTCGTCTACACCGAGTCCGAGGAGCGGGTGGAGGCCATGCGCGCCGAGGCCGAGGCCGCGCGCGAAGCGGGCCTGGACGCCTCGTTCACGACCGAGACCGGCCTGCCGTACCCCGTCGCGGGGGCGGTCCGCGTCGAGGGCCAGGCCCAGTTCCACCCCCGCCGGTTCCTGCTGGCGCTCGCCGATGACCTGGTCGCCAGGGGCGGCAGGATCTACGAGGGCTCCCGCATGGTCGACCTCGAGTCCGGCGACGACGGGCACCTGCTCACCATGGAGACCGGCGCCCGGCTCCGGGCCGCCGAGGTCGTGATCGCGACCCACTTCCCGGTGATCGACCGGCTGAAGCTCTTCCCGCGCCTGACCCCGAACCGCGAGCTCGTGGTCGCCGCGGCGATCCCGGCGTCCGCCGACCCGGGCGGCATGTACATCACCGGCGACGGCGGGACGCGCTCGGTGCGCACCGCGCCGTTCGACGGGGACCGGCGGCTGCTGATCGTGACCGGCGAGTCCTTCACGCCCGGCGACCCGGACACGGCGGGGCGGCTGGACGTCCTGGCCGCCTGGACGGCCGAGCGGTTCGGGACCGAGCGGCTGGAGTACTACTGGGCCGCGCAGGACGACTCGACCCCCGACAAGGTCCCGTACGTGGGCGCGCTGAAGGACGGCGGCGGCCTCTCCGTCGTCTGCGGGTTCGGCGGCTGGGGCATGAGCAACGGGGTCGCGGCCGGGCGGATCATCGCGGGCCTCAGCGGCGGCGAGGCCCCCGAGTGGGCCGGGCTGTTCGACCCCGGGCGCTTCCACCCGGTCAAGGAGGCGTCCAAGATCGCCTCCGCGCAGGGCAAGGTCGCCAAGCACTTCATCGCGGACCGCGTCCCGAAGGCCCCGCCCGCCTCCCCCGAGGACCTGGGGCGCGGCGAGGGCGCGGTGATGCGCGTGGACGGCGCGCTCCGGGCGGTCTACCGCGACGAGGACGGCGGCCTGCACACGCTGTCGGCCGCCTGCACGCACCTGGGCTGCGTGGTCGGGTTCAACGACGCCGAGCGCACGTGGGAGTGCCCGTGCCACGGCTCGCGGTTCTCCACGCGCGGCGCCGTGCTCCAGGGCCCGGCGACCAAGCCGCTCCAGCGGCACCCGGCCGACGGCTGAGCGCGCAACGGCCGGCGGCCGCGGCCGCCGGCCGTTTCAAGTCCCGGACACCATAGAAGCCGCTGACCTTCTCATGAAGGACAGCGGCTTCGTGTTCGTGAGCTGGAGAACTAGATGGTGCGCAGGTTCGCGGCCTGCGGACCCTTCTGGCCCTGCTCGATGTCGAATTCGACCCGCTGGTTCTCTTCGAGCGACTTGAAACCGGTGCCGGTGATCGCGGAGAAGTGAACGAAGACGTCGGGGCCGTCCCCCTCCGGAGCGATGAAGCCGAAGCCCTTTTCAGAGTTGAACCACTTCACGGTGCCTTGCGCCATTTAATACATATCCTTGGTGTTGATGCTCGGGCCGTCGACCTCGCCTCCCAGCCGTACTGCACTGGTCGGTTCCGCCGGCGATCCGATATTGCCGCCATTGCTGGCGCTTCACCCCTCCGGTCCCTATGGAAACAGAGCGGCCTCTGGACCTTACCGCACAACCGCCCCTTTCCGCCCGTCGAACGCGGAGACACTGCTCATATTTCTTGGCCGTCCGCCGCCGGGCGCGCCCGGCGGCGGTTCTGCGGAAGCGCTCCGTACCGCGGCGTTTACCACCAGTGGCCGCGGGAACTAGACCACGACACGCGACTGGGAGGCGAACGCGATGAAGGCTGTGGTGTGGCACGGCACCGGGGACATCCGTCTCGACGAGGTGCCCGACCCGAAGATCCAGGATCCGAACGACGCGGTCGTGCGGATCACGCGCAGCGCGATCTGCGGCACGGACCTGCACATGGTGCGCGGCACGCTGCCGGGCATGGTCGAGGGCACGGTCCTGGGGCACGAGGCCGTGGGCGTGGTCGAGGAGACCGGTCCGGACGTGCGCGGGTTCAGCCCCGGCGACCGGGTCGCGGTGACCTCCACGATCGGGTGCGGCACGTGCTCGTACTGCCGGGCGGGCTACTTCGCGCAGTGCGACACCGCCAACCCCAACGGGCCCGCCGCGGGCACGTGCTTCTTCGGCGGGCCGAAGAGCACCGGCCCGGTGGACGGGCTCCAGGCCGAGTACGCCCGCGTCCCGTACGCGATGACCAGCCTGGTCCGCCTCCCCGACGCGGTGGGCGACGACCAGGCGATCCTGCTCTCGGACATCTTCCCCACCGCGTGGTTCGGCGCGGAGCTCGCCGAGGTCTCCTGCAGGGACAGCGTGCTGGTGCTGGGCGCGGGCGTGGTCGGGCAGTTCGCGATCGCCTCCGCGAAGCGGCAGGGCGCCGGGCGGGTGCTCGTCGTCGACGGCATCGCGTCCCGGCTGGACAAGGCGCGCGAGCAGAACGCCGAGGTGATCGACTTCAACGCCGAGGACCCGGTCGAGGTCGTCAAGGACCTCACCCGCGGCATCGGCGTCGACCGCGTCATCGAGGCCGTGGGCGTGGACGCCCAGCGGCCGAAGAGCGGACCGGCCGCCGCGAAGACCGACGAGCGGGCCGAGCAGTTCGCGAAGGAGCGGGAGCAGGCCGCGCCCGACGCGAACCCGAGCGGCGACCTGTGGGTGCCCGGCGACGCGCCGAGCCTCGCCTTCCGGTGGGCCGTGGAGGCCGTGGCGAAGGCCGGCAGCATCGGGATCATCGGCGTCTACCCGCCCGGCTTCGAGACCTTCCCGATCGGCGCGGCGATGAACAAGAACCTCACCGTGAAGATGGGCAACTGCAACCACCGCCGGTACCTGCCGGGGCTCCTCGACCTGGTGGTCGAGGGCACCGTGGACCCGACCGCGTTCATCACGCAGCACGAGCCGCCCGTCGACGCCGTCGAGGCGTACGAGACGTTCGACCGCCGCGAGGAGGGCTGGCTCAAGACCGTCCTGGACGTGGCGTGAGCGCGGCGGTCAGTTGTCGGGGATCCAGTTGCCGTGCAGTCCGAGCGGGACTCGGGCGGGCAGGTGGACGCGGGCGAGCGGCGCGCCGGTGAAGTCCTGCGCGGCGAGGACGACCAGGTCCGCCGCGCCGCGGTCGGGGTCGTGGACGTAGAGCAGGTTGTAGCCGTCGTCCTCGGCGGCGGCGGTGGCCGCGGGCACGAACACGGTCTCGCCGGCGGCGGCGTCGCGGCCGAACTCGTGGGTCTCGGTGGTGCCGGCGACCAGGTCGTGCTTGAGGACGGCGTTGGAGAAGCCCTCGTCGGGGCGGTCGGGTTCGAGGGCGCTCGGCGCGGCGTACAGCTCGGTGGAGGCCGAGTAGCCGTACCGGTAGGGGCGGCCGGAGTAGCGGCCGTTGAGGCGCGGGAAGTCCTGCGGGCGGTCGTGCAGCAGCTCGGTGCGGACCTTGCCGGCGGCGAGGTCGACGGTCCACCGCTCCAGGACCGGGCGCCCGGCGCCGATGTCGGCGATCGCGAACCGGCCCCGGTGGACGACCACGTCGGCGACGACGGCGCCGTGCTCCTCGTAGGCGTTGAGGGTGTGGCCGACCATGCCCGGCGGCAGGTCCATCCACCGCACCTCGCCGCCCTCGCGGGGCATGACGCCGAGCTGCGCGGGCAGCTCCTCCTTCCAGCCGAAGGGCACGCCGGTGGCGAGCAGCTCCGGGTCGAACACCAGCGGCGAGGTGTAGATGAGCACGTGGTGGTCGGTGAGGCCGAAGTCGTGCAGGTAGGGGAAGGTGGGCGCGGGGATGCTCGTCGCGCGGCGCACGGTCCCGCCGGGCTCGAAGACGATGTGCTGGATGAAGTCGACGCCGTATCGGAAGGCCAGCGAGTGCATCTCCCCGGTGCGGTGGTCGTACTTGGTGTGGGCGTTGGCGTTGAAGCCCTCGGGGGTCGCGCCCAGGTCGCAGGGGCCGACGGTGTCGAGGTCGCCGGTGAGCTCGTAGGGCGCCAGGCCGCCTTCGATGAGGGCGTAGAAGCGGCCGCCGTGGCCGGCGACCTGGACGTTGGGCGCGAAGTCGAAGCGCTCGTCGACGGGGCGGCCGCGGCGGGGCTCGCCCAGCCGGTCGGCCACCGAGGCCGAGCGGACCCAGCGGTTGCGGTACCACTCGGCGCGGCCCTCGCGCAGGCGCACGCCGTGGACCATGCCCTCGCCGAGGGTCCAGATGTGGGCGGCGGGGTCCTCGATGCCGAGGGGGTTGGGGCCGATGCGCAGGTAGCGGCCGTTCAGGTCGTCGGGGATCCTGCCGGTGACGGGCAGGTCGAACGCAGTGGTCTCCTCGGCGACCGGGGCGAAGTTGCCGCGGGTGTAGCGGGTGAGGTTCACGGGGGGCTCCCTTCGGTCTCGGTGCGGCGCACCGATTTATACAAACGTATCATACGGATGTGTAAATCAGGGGCGGCGGTTAGGATCACCGCATGGGACACCGAGAGGACCTGCTCGAGGGCGCGAAGCGCTGCCTGGTCGAGCGCGGCTACAGCCGGACCACCGCCCGCGACATCGTCGAGGCGTCGAACACCAACCTCGGTTCGATCGGCTACCACTACGGCACCAAGGACCGGCTGCTCCTCCAGGCCATGGTCGAGATGTCCGGCGAGCTCGCCGTCCGGATGATGACGGTGGACGTCGGCGGCGGCGACGCCGAGTCGCGGCTGCTCGCCTTCTGGGAGGGCATGATCGCGTCCTTCCGCGCCGACCCCGGCCTCTGGAAGGCGAACATCGAGATCCTGGCCCAGACGCTGCACGACGACGAACTCCGCTCGAGTCTGGCGGCGACGCAGGAGGAGGGGCGCACCGGGATCGGCCGCCACCTCACCCCCGAAGCGCCCGAGGCGAACCGGGCCGTCGGGTCGGTCCACTTCGCGCTCATCGTGGGCGTGATGTCCCAGCACCTCCTCGACCCTGCGCGGGCGCCGAGCGCGGCGGACGTCGTCGCGGGCCTGCGGGCGATCGGCGGCGGCCTCCGCGCGGATTGAGCCGCACCGCGCGCTCTCGTGAGGACCGGAATGCGGTCGACCGGACGCGGGAGCGGTGCTAGGGTCGCGGGCATGGAATTCCTTCTGCTCTACGGCTGAGACGGCCGGGGCAAGCCCCGCTCCCCCGTATGACCATGCGCCCCCGGCGAATCCGGCCGCGCATCGGTTCACCATGTCCGATTCAGACGTAGTACGGAAGAGAGAGAACCTCCATGACGCGCCATCGCGCCCACATCGCCATGATCGGCATTCCCGCCGTCAGCCACGTCCTGCCGAGCCTCGAGATCATCCGCGAGCTGGTCGCCCGGGGCCACCGGGTCACCTACGCCAACGACCCGGCCGCGGCCGACCTCATCGCGCCCACCGGCGCCGAGCTCGTGCCCTACGCCTCCTCGCTCCCGGTCGCCGACAACGACTGGCCCGAGGACCCCATCGGCGCCATGGGCGTCTTCCTCGACGACGCGGTCCAGGCGCTCCCGCAGCTGCGCGAGGCCTACGACCGCGACCCGGCCGACCTGTACCTGTACGACATCGGCGCCTACCCCGCCCGCGTCATCGCCGAGACGCAGGGGCGGCCGCTCATGCAGCTCTCCCCCACGTACGTGTCCTGGGAGGGCTACGAGGAGGAGGTCGCCGCGCACCTCTGGGCGCTGCCGGGCGCCGACGCGTACCGGGAGCGGTTCACGCGGTGGCTCGCCGAGTCCGGGGCGGTCACCACCGACATGGACGCCTTCGCCGGCAGGCCCTCGCAGGCCCTGGCGACGATCCCGAAGGCGATGCAGCCCAACGCCGACCGGGTCGACACGAGCACGGTCACCTTCGTCGGGCCCTGCTTCGACCTGCGGTCGGGCTCGGACGACTGGACCCGGCCCGCGGAAGCGGAGCGGGTGCTGCTGGTCTCGCTGGGCTCGGCGTACACGCGGCAGCCGGAGTTCTACCGCCGGTGCCTGGCGGCCTTCGGCGACCTGCCCGGGTGGCACGTGGTGCTCCAGATCGGCAAGTACGTCGACCCCGCCGAGCTCGGCGCGATACCGTCCAATGTCGAGGTCCACTCGTGGGTGCCGCAGCGGGCGGTCCTGGAGCGGGCCGACGCGTTCGTGACCCACGCCGGGATGGGCGGCTCCAGTGAGGGGCTGCTGGCGGGCGTGCCGATGATCGCCGTCCCGCAGGGCGTCGACCAGTTCACGAACGCCGACCGGCTCGTGGAGCTGGGCGTGGCCCGCCGCATCGACACCGCCGACGCGACCGCCGAGGCGCTGCGGACGGCGCTGGAGGAGCTGGTCGGCGACCCGGAGGTGGCCCGCAGGTCGGAGCGGCTGCGCGCCGAGGCGCTGGCCGAGGGCGGCACGAAGCGCGCCGCCGACCTCGTCGAGGCGCTGCTGGACCGGTAGGGCAGGGACTCGCGGCTCCCCGTCCGCGCACCGGGCGGGGAGCCGCGGGGAGCGACGGAGCGGAGGAGCGGCATGGCGAAGCGGGACGCGGGCACGGTGTGGACCATCGGCCACTGGACGTGCCCGCCGCCCGTCGTGCTCGACACCCTCGAATCGGCGGGCGTCGAGGTGGTGGCCGACGTGCGCAAGCTGCCCGGATCGCGCCGCAGCCCGCAGTTCGACGCCGACGCGATGCCGTCGTGGCTGGGGGCGGCCGGGATCGGCTACGCGCACCTGCCCGAGCTCGGCGGCCGGCGCCCGAAGCGGCGGGACGTCGATCCGGACCGCAACGCCGGGTGGCGGAACGCGAGCTTCAGGAACTACGCCGACTACACGCTGACGCCCGAGTTCGCGGCGGGCCTGGAGCGGCTGACCGGGATGGCGGGCGAGCGGCGCGTCGCCCTCATGTGCGGCGAGCCGATGCCCTGGCGCTGCCACCGCCTGCTCATCGCCAACACGCTGGCGGCCCGCGGATGGACCGTGGTGCACCTGGTCAACGGCGCCGAGCCGCGTCGGCACGAGCTGGGGCAGTGGGGCGCGAAGCCCGCCGTGGCCGAAGACGGCACCGTGACCTACCCCGGGGAGTGAGCCCGTCCCGGAGGCGCCTCAGGCGGCGGGGGGCTCCGGGCCAGGGACTGGGCCGCGAGCCTCGCGGCGCCCAGTTCCGCCGGGCCCGCCTCGGTGACGGCGGCGCCGGGCCAGGCCTCGGCGAGCCGGGCCCGGACGCCCTCGCGGACCGGTCCGCAGTGGCGCAGGACGCTGCCGGAGAGGACGATCGGATCGGTCTCGCCGGGTTCGCGCACGGAGGCGACCGCGGCGGCGAGGTGCCCGGCGGCCTCGTCCAGGATCGCGGCCGCATGGCCGTCGCCGGCCAGGGCCGCCTCGGTGACCAGGGGCGCGAGCCGGTCGAGGGTGCGGGGCGGGCGGCGGTGGACGGCCGCGGCGAACGCGTCGGCGGTGGCGTCGGCGGCGCCGTGGACGGCGCGCGCGACGAGGCCGGTGAGCACCGCGGACGGGTGCCCGGACTGGAGCCGCGCGGCGGTGTCGGCGGCGGCGCGGCGCCCGATCCAGAAGCCCGAGCCGCGGTCCCCGAGGAGCCAGCCGAGGCCGTCCCCGACGCGGGTGATGCGGTCGCCGTCGATCCGGGCCGCCGCCGCGCCGGTCCCGGCGATGAGGACCGTGCCCAGCGGTTCGTCGGTGCCCGAGGCGAACGCGACCTGGGCGTCGCCGACGGCGCGCATCGGGCAGCGGAGCCCGGCGGCGTCCCAGGCGCGCTGGAACGCCGCCGCGGTGTCGCGGTCGTCGAAGCCGCTGACCCCGGCCAGGCCGAGGACGGCTGCTCCGACGAGCGCGGGATCGGTGCCGGCCAGGGCGCCCCGCAGGGCGCGGGCGACCTCGGCGGCGGCGAGCTCGGGCGGGACGGCGAGCGGGTTGCCCCCGCCCGCGACGCCCCTGCCCACGATCTCGCCGCCCGCGGTGGTCACGACGGCGCGGGAGGAGGTCCCGCCGACGTCCAGGCCGAGCACCAGATCATTCACGGGATCAGCATGCCCCCAGGTCGGTCCATTGCGGCGTCCAGCCCGGCTCGGAGCCCTGGGTCCACCAGTTGGCGCGCCACAGGTGCTCGCCGTCGCCAGACTTGGGGCCGTTCGGGTCGCCGTGGGCGCTGCGCTCGTGGACGACCGTGTCGCCCTCGGTGTAGACCGAGGAGAACGCCCAGTCCGCGGCGGTGTCGCAGTCGGCGCCGCCGGGCGGGTCGGTCGGGTCGGTCGGCGGGTCGGTGGGATCGGTGGGCGGGTCGGTCGGCGTGGGGCACTCGCCGCCGCCGGTGCCCACGGTGTCGGTGTGGTCCACGCCGTCGGCGCGGTAGCCCGCGACGCGGGCGTTCACATCGGCGGGGCTGAGGACCTCGCCGGCGCTGTGCATGACGTAGTCGACCTGCTGGGTGTAGACGGAGGTGGCGCCGGTGTGGGCGGCGGTGTCGATGAACCACAGGTTGAAGTTGAGGGACATGGGGGTCTCCGGGTAGTACTTCCCGGAGTGGTCGGCGACGAGCTCGCCGTCCACGTAGTACTTGACGTGGCCGTCCGCGACGGTGAAGACGAGGTCGTGCCAGCCCGCGAAGCTCTCGCGCTGCGCGGTGTGGGTGTTGTCGGCGATCCAGGGCTCGGCCTGGTAGGTCTCCCAGGTGGTCTGGTAGAGGATCGGGCCGGTCTCGCCCCAGCCGCCGTTGGGCAGGTACTCGAAGTCGATCTCCCCGTAGTCGGGGTCGAGCGGCGCGTCCAGCGGGGTGATGGTGAAGAAGGTCTCGACGAGGTGGTCGCCGTCGGCGCCGCTGTCGGGCGTGTCGGTGAAGTTGACGCGGGCCGCGTAGGTGCCCTCGAAGAACTTCCGCTGGTGGAGGAGTTCGGCGTGGCTGGTGCCCGCGCCGGTGCCGTCGGTGGCCGCGCGCAGCTGGAGCGTGTCGGCGCCGTCGACGGTGGGGAACGAGACGTTGCCCGCGGGCCAGGCGGCGCCGGGCACGCCCGGTCCGCCCGCGTTGGTGCGCACGGTCCAGCCGCGCGCGCCGATGTCGGGGTCGGCGGACGAGTCGTAGGCGAAGTCGTCGAACAGGACGCCGTCGCAGGCGGGTTCGGCGGCGTCGGCGGTGGCGGTGCGGCCGAGGCCGGTCGCGGTGACGGTCGCGGCCGCGGCGACGGCGAGGACCGCCGCCGCCACGCCCGCGAGACCGCGTCGTGAGGTGAGGGTGGTTGGCATGTCGAGCTCCCTTTCCGAGTGAACTCTGGTGGGATCGGTCATCGGACGGCGCCGGCGGTGAGGCCGGCGCGGATCTGGCGTTGGAACAGGAGGTAGGCGAGGAGGACCGGGAGGATCGCGATGATCAGCCCGGCGAACAGGCCGGAGAAGTCGCTCCGGTAGCCCTGGCTGACGGCGAGCGCCGCGAGCCCCTGGGCGAGGACGTACCGGTCGGGGTCGGGGTTGAGGACCAGGGGCAGCAGGTACTGGTTCCACAGCCCGAGGAAGTTGAAGATGCCGACGCTCACCATGCCGGGGCGGGCCATGGGCAGCATGACGCGGAAGAACACGCCGGTGTGCGAGCAGCCGTCGAGGAAGGCGGCCTCGGCGGTGGCCGAGGGCAGGCTCCGGAAGAACGCGTGCAGGAAGAACACGGTGAACGGCAGCGCGTAGGCGGCGTAGACGAGGATCAGGCCGTGGTAGGTCCCGAGCATCCCGAGCTGGTCGACCACGAAGAACAGGGGCACGAGGGCGAGGAACACCGGGAAGAGCATCCCGGCGACGAGCGCGTAGTAGACGAGCCGGTTGCCGGGGAACTCGTAGCGGGCCAGGCAGTAGGCGCAGAGGGCGCCCAGGAGCATGACCAGGGCGAGGGCGCCGCCGACGACGATGACGGTGTTGAGCAGGTAGCGGCCGATGGAGGCCTCGTTCCAGGCGCGGGCCCAGTTCTCCCAGTGCGGCGTCGAGGGCAGGGTCCAGGGGCTGTCGAAGATCTCGGCGTCGGTCTTCAGGGAGGAGAGGACGGCCCAGGCCAGGGGCAGGGTCACGAGCGCGGCCCAGGCGGCGAGCACCAGGTGGAGGGCACCGTTGGAGAGTCGGGTCATGCGAGCTCCACCCGTTCGCTTCTGGTGGCGCGCAGCGCCAGGGCGGTCAGGGTGAGGGTGATGAAGAAGAGCGTCACGCCCATGGCGGCGGCGTAGCCGAACTCGCCGTAGGTGAACGCGGCCCGGTAGAGGGTCAGGCCCATGACCTCGGTGGCGTTGTCGGGGCCGCCGGGGCCGACGGTCATGATCTGCACCAGCGCGAACCCGTCGAGGGCGAGGATGCCGAGGTAGACGTAGGCGACCTGGACGCTGTCGCGCACGAGCGGGAGGGTGATGCGGCGGAAGAGGGTGAAGCGCCCGGCGCCGTCCAGTGTGGCGGCCTCGACGACGTCGGCGGGGATCGAGTCCATCGCGGCGGTGAAGAGCACCACGTAGAAGCCGACGGCGGACCAGACCATCACGGCGGCGACGGCGGGCAGGGCGGTGGCGGGGTCGGCGAGCCAGGACCGCTGGAGGGCGTCGAGCCCGACGGCGCCGAGCAGTCCGTTGAGGAGGCCGTCGCCGGGCGTGTAGACGAACTGGAACAGCACGCCGAGGATGGCGACGGACAGCAGCTGCGGGAAGAAGTAGACGACCCGGTAGAGCCCGGAGCCGCGCACGCCTTTGCGCCGCGCGCCGCCGCCGGTGAGGCACGCGGCGAAGAACAGGGCGAGCGCGATGGTGGCGAGCGGGACGGCCAGGAGCAGGAGGCCGTTGTTGCGCAGGGCGGCCAGGAACAGCGGGTCGCCCCACAGCTCGGCGAAGTTCGCGAGGCCGACGAAGCCGGCCTCGGCGGAGAGGCCGTTCCAGTCGGTCAGGGCGAGGTGGAACGCCTGGGCGTAGGGCGATACGACGAAGACGCCGTAGAGCAGCAGGGGCGGTGCGAGCGCCCCGATCAGGAACCGGTACTTGCCGTGTCGCATGGCTCGGCCTCCCCTCCCGCGGGCCGTCAGCGCTCGTGCTTGGCGATGGTGTCGTCCGCCGCGGTCTGGTCGGCGGCCTGCTGGATGCGGTCGGCCCACTGCTCGGGGTCGGCGCGTCCGGTGAGGAGCTCGCCGGTGGCGTCGTCGACGGCCTTGGCGAGCTCGGGGTACCAGGTGCGGTACTTGTAGCCGAAGACGTGCTCGCCGGCGGTGTCGAGGGCGGCGGCGACCGAGGCGAGGCCGGGGGCGAGGTCGAGGCCTTCGGTGGCGCCCTTGACGACCGGCATGGCCCTGGCGGACTCGGCGAAGCCGCGGGCGACCTCGCCGGAGAACAGGCACCGGAGGTATTCGAGGCCGCCGCGGGGGTTGAGGGCCTGGGCGGGGACGAGGAACGACTCGCTGCTGGCGCCTTGGACGGCGCCGTCGGGGAGGGCGTCGGCGGCGGTGAGCGCGGGGAGGGCGGCCAGGGTCATGTCGAAGCCCTCGGGGGTGACGCCCTGCTGCTCGCCTTCGAGCCAGGAGCCGCACGGGATGAACGCGGCCTGGCCGCCCGACCAGGCGTTCTGGGCCTCGGTGTGGGACAGGCCCTCGGAGCCTTCGAGGAGGTGGCCGCCGGTGACGAGGCGGTGGATCGCGTCGGCGGCGGCGAGGACGCCGTCCTGGCGCCAGGCGTCGGGTTCGAGGTTGTCGACGGCGCGGACGAGTTCGAGCCCGCCGGCCTTGGCGGCGAGGGACTGGAGCGGGTCCATCATGTACTCGGGGTACTTGCCCTGCCAGGTCCAGGGGGCGATGCCGGCCGCCTTGATCTCGCCGCACAGGGCGATCATGTCGTCCCAGGTGGCCGGGTAGGTCCAGCCGTGCTCGTCGAACAGGCTGCGGGAGTACCAGACGCCCCAGACCACATAGGAGTAGTTGAGGAAGTAGGCGGTGCCGTCGAGGGTGCCGTCCTCGACGACGCCGGGCAGGAGCGTGTCGCGCACCGGCACGGACGGGTCGTCGAGACTGGGGGCGTCGAGGAGTTCGGCGAGGTCGGTGAGCTGCCCGGCGTCGGCGAGGGCGGCGATGTCGAGCCGTCCGGCGCCGGTGTTGTCGACGACGTCGGGCGGCTCCCCCGCGACGAAGCGCGGCTGGAGGACCTCGCCGACCTTCTGGAGCCCTTCATGGGTGACCGCGGCGCCCGGGTGGCGCTCCTCGTAGAGGGTGACGGCGTGCCGGGTGTACTCGTCGCCGTAGCCGCCGTCGAACATGACGACCTCGAGGTCGGTGTCGGCGGGGACGCCGAGGGGGTTCTCGTCGGTGACGGCGCCGGTCGCCTGCTCGGCGGGGTCCGAGCCGCCGGCGGTGACGCAGCCGGAGAGGGCGGCCGCGGCGCCCGCGGCGGTGGAGGCGCGCAGGACGGTGCGTCGGGTGGGGTTCATGAGGGGCCTCGGCTTTCGGTGGTTCAGGCGGTGCGGCGGATGCGCCCGGCGTAGCGGGACTCGAGTCGGGTGTTGTGGTCGTCGCCGCCGGGAATGTTGGCGGACAGGTAGATCGGCGGGGTCTGGCCGGCGTCGACGAGGTGCTGGACGGCTTCGGCGACGATCATCTGGGCGAGGACGGCGGCGGTGACCGAGGAGACGGCGCCCACGGCGCCGCCGCCGGGGACGGGGAGCGCGGCGTCGCCGTAGGGGGCGCCGTTGTCGAGGACGACGTCGGCGATGTCGGCGAGGCGGCGGCCGGAGGGGTGGCGCGAGGGGGTCCCCGCGCTGTGCTCGGCGGAGGTGAAGGCGATGAGGGGGTGGCCGCGCTCCTTCACGAGGAGGGCGAGTTCGACCACGACGCCGTTGATGCCGGAGTTGGAGGCGATCGCGAACACGTCGGCGGGTTCGACGGGGGCGGTGTCGAGCAGTCGCCTGGCGACGTCGGGGTTCCGTTCGAGGAAGGGGTCTTCGAGGGTCTCGCGCGGCAGTCCCGCCTGGAGGACGAGGTCGCGCAGGGCGATGCGGTTGGAGGGCACGAAGCCCCCGGCGCGTCCGGCGAGCTCCATGGCGAGGGCCTCGGAGTGGCCGGAGCCGAAGGCCTGGAGGACGCCGCCCGCGCCGATGGCGTCGGCGACGAGGCGCGCGGCCTCGCTCACCGCCGCGGCCTGGCCCTCGCCGACGCGGCTCACGGTCGCGAGGACGAGGTCGAGGTAGGCGCGTCCGGTGAGGCGGTCGGGTGCGTCGGTCATGAGTCCTCCTGGGATCGGGTGCGGCGGCCGCGGTTCGGTTCATCGGCGAACCGGTGGGCCTGGACGGCGCGGGCAGTGACCTCGAACGCCTCGGTGGTGCGCTCGTAGGTGCGCTGCGCGACCGCGACGTAGACGAGGTCGAGGACGAGCAGCTGCGAGTGGAGCGCCGAGAGGGCGGCGAGGCGGAACGTGGTCTCGTGGACGGCGGTCGTGAGGACCACGTCGGCGGCCTGCGCCAGCGGGGAGCGGTCGAAGGAGGTGACGGCGACGGTGAGCGCGCCCTGCTCCCTCGCCTCGGCGAGGACCTCGACGACCTCGCGGGTGCGGCCCGAGTGGGAGAGGCCCACGGCGACGTCGCCGGGCCGCAGGAGCGCGGCGTTGGTGAGCGCGGTGTGGGCGTCGGGCCGGAACCAGCAGGGGACGCGGATGCGCTCCAGCCGGAACGCGAGTTCGCGGGCGGCGGTGCCGCTGCTGCCGAGGCCGACGAGCTCGACGCGGCCCGCTTCGGCGACGGCGCCCGCGACGCGGTCGATCCGGTCGAGGTCGATCCGGGCCGCGGTCTCCTGGATGGCGCGGGAGTCGGCGCTGGCGACGACGCCGAGGACGCGGTCGAGCGGGTCGCCCGGTTCGATCTCGCGGTCGATGTCGGTGGCCCAGCGGGCCTGCTCGGCGCGGCCGCCCTCGGCGGCGAGGGCGACGCGGAGCGCGGCGTAGCCGGAGAAGCCGAGGACGCGGCAGAAGCGGGTGACGGTGGCCGTGGAGGTCCCGGCCCGGTCGGCGAGGTCGGCGATGGACGCCCGGGTGGCGGCGTCGGGGTCTTCCAGGATCTGCGCCGCGACCCGTTGCAGGGCATCGGGAAGCGATGGCAGCTCCATTCGGAGCCGTCCGACGACGCCCTGGTTGCGCAACGTGGCTGTCACCGAAATTTCCTTTCATTGAAGTTTCCTTATGAAGAAAATTACGATGATCTGGCCGGGAAGTCAATCATCGGAGAGAATAAATTTCATCGGGCGGCCGGGCGCGGAGACGCCGAGGGGCCCAGGCGTTCGCCTGGGCCCCTCGGCGTCTCAGGGTCTACTCGAAGGGCCGGACGACGGTGAGCAGGACGACCGCGTCCTCGATCGCCTCGAGGTCGTAGTCCCCCACCTCCCGCACGGTGATCACCTCGAACGGCGATCCCTCCTGGACGTCGCCGCCGGCGGACAGGCGCACGCGCCCGCGGATCACCAGGAAGGCCGTCTCGCCGGGGTTCGGGTTGTCGTCGAGGACGGCGCCGCGGTTCAGGGCGACGAGGGTCTGCCCGAGGACGCCGCCGTGGCCGCCGAGCACGGCCCGGCCCGCGCGCCCCGACGACGACTCCGCGGCGGCGCGCACGAGCTCTTCGACAACGGTTCCTTCTGCGCTGATCTGCATGAGGCCGATGCTATGCGCCTACCACGCCGCGCGGCGCCGTTCGGCGAAATCGCCGATGTTCCGTTGCCGGACATGGCCATGGACGGTCGCTGGGCGTCACGGCCGGAGGCGGATGAGGGCGACGCCGTAGAGGACCAGCCAGGCCGTCCAGATCAGCCAGCCCGCCAGCCCGATGAGGCCCAGCGGGCCGCCGTCGAGGATCACGGGAGTGAGGACGGCGGAGGCGAACTGGAGCGCGGCGGCGGCGAACCCCATGAGGGCCAGCCACTTCGGGATGATCCCGGCGCGCCTGCCGCTCATGGAGAGGCCGACCAGGGCGAGCGCGAGGAAAGTGCCGTTGAGGCCGAAGAGGGACTCGTGCAGGGCCCACAGGGCCGCCGCGCCCTCGTCGGCGCCGGTGTGCGCCAAGGCGAGGCGAACCGCGCTCACCGTCGTGATGTTGAGGTTCTGGAAGAGGATCCCGGCGAAGCCGACCAGCGCCCAGGCCTCGCCGCGTTCGGCCTCGGAGCGCCGGGCCGCGGCGACCGCGCCCGCCCCGAAGACGGTGGCGAGGGCCCAGACCGCCGGGAGGAACATCGTGCCGAGGTCCATCGCCGCGGGTTCGGACCCGAAGAACGCGACCGCCTCGTCGAGTCCGGAGCCGGGACTCGGCATCCCGGCCGGGACCAGGACGAGGACGTTGAGCAATAGGATCAGGGCCGCGAAGCCGATCCCCGCGATCCCGCCGAGGCGCGGGAACGCGGCAATATTGGTTTTACTACCCATATATTGAATATAGTCAGGGAAAGATTCGAGGGGACATGGGGACACCTTCCGGCCGCCGCGCCTACGACTCGCTGCGTCGGACCGACCAGGCGCAGCGCACGAAGGCCGAGATCGCGCAGGCCGCGCGGCGGCTGTTCACCGCGAACGGCTGGGCCGCGACCACGATCCGCGAGGTCGCCGAGGAGGCCGGGGTCGCCGTGCCGACGGTGTACGCGGCGTACAAGAACAAGACGGGCCTGGCGCTGGCCCTGGCCGACGCGGCCGACCTCACGGCGGACCTGCCGGCAGAGTTGGCCGGATTGGAAGCGGCACATGATGATCCGGCCGGGCAGCTCGCGGCCATGGCCGCCTACGACCGGCGCCTGTTCGAGCGTGCGGGTGACCTCATCGCAATGGTCCGCGAGGCCGGCCGCACCGAGCCCGAGCTCGCCGCGGTCTACCGCGCCGGCCGCCGCCGCGCCGACGCGTTCAGGACCGAGGTGTTCGCGGCCTGGCCGAAGGGCACGCTGAAGACGGAGGTGGGCGAGGCCGTGGACGTCTACGCGGCGCTGTGCAGCATCGACACGTACACGACACTGACCGAAGAGCGCTCCTGGAGCCCGGACCGGATCGAGGCGTGGTGGGCCGGGCTCCTGCCGAGGGAGCTGCTCGGGCCTTGACGGGCCCGGCCCCCCGGACCGGGCCGCGCGGGCGCCGCCGGTTGTCGTAGGCGCCCAATACCATGGCGCCGAACCGTATACGACATCCGATGGAATGGGAGTCCACTGTGGCGACGAGCGTGGAGGACGCGATCGAGGCCCTGCGACGCATGGAACGGGAGCTGCCCGACTACTTCGAGCTCGAACCCGGTGCGACCGATGCCGAACTCACCGAGGCGGACCCGCTCCTGCCCGACGACGTCCGAGCCCTCCTGCGAGTCACGACCGGCGTCCGCGTGCGGGGCCGCGACGAGGTCGTCTTCGACCCGCGCCGCACCGCGATCGGCAGTGAGTGGATGTGGGGCCCGGGCGACAGCACCCGGGTGATCTGCAGTCTCGGCACCGGCGACCACTTCTTCGTGGACCGCGACCCCGGGACCGGCGCGTGGGGCGCGGTGTTCTCGCAGTCCGCGGACTACTTCGACGCCTGGGTTTACTGCGCGGGGTCGTTGCCGGAGTTCCTGGTCGACTGGGCCGAGCAGGCGCTGGCCCGCGCGGCCGCGGGCGACGAGGGGTTCGACGTCTGCTTCCCCTTCGAGGACGTGTGGAACCTGAAGGGCGCACTGGCGGGAACGCGGGTCGGCGACCTGCGCGGCACCGGCGACGCCGAACTCGCCGAGGCGCTCGAAGCGCTGCCCGACGACGCGGTCCTGGCCGACCTGCGCGGCCTGGAGCCGCCGGTGAAGATGGACATGAAGGGCGAAGGCGAGTTCCGCCGCTGCGGCGCCCAGCGGCTGTTCGCCGTCGCCACGCCCGAGTGAGCGTTCCTTCGGGCCCGGGCGCTCGATGAAGGCCGGTCCGGCCCCGCCGCGTGGGAAGACGGCGGGACCGGATCGGTGGTCGCCAGGGCGTGTTGAAGCAACCCCTAGTAGACGCTGGAGCCGATCCAGTCGTCGTAGCCGTAGCCCACCGGGTCCTCGTAGTGGCGGTCGGCGAGCGCGAATCCGCTTGCGGCGGTGCCGCACTCGGCCAGGACCAGCGGCGCCTCGATGCCGGTGCCGTCGAAGCCGAGGCACAGGTCCGAGTGGCCGACCGGGTGAATGCCGTTGCCGTCCACCAGGAACTGCTGGTTGAGGCCGCCGTGGCAGTCCCACAGGACCAGTGCGGTCCCGGGCCGCATCCGGCCGCCCTCGACGTCGAGGCAGCGGTCGTGGCTCAGCTCCACGTGCAGCGAGCGCTCCTGCGGGTCGTGCCAGAAGCCCTGGTTGCGGCCGCCGTGGCAGTCCCAGGCGATCAGCGCGGTGCCGTTGCGGGAGTCGTAGCCCTCGGCGTCGGCACAGAGACCGCTCGCGGTGTTCTCGAGGTCCTGGAACTCCAGGAGTCCTTCGTAGAGCACGGCACTGCCGGTGCTGGCCGGGTCCACGCAGGTCGACGCCTCCCACTCGGGGTGCTCGTAGAACTCGGTGATGCACTGCGCGAAGGCCCCGTGGCCGAGGAAGTTGGGGTGCAGCGACTGCCGGAAGGCATGCTCCGAGGGCAGGACCCCGACCTCGACGTACACGCCGCGGGCCCAGGGCTCCTCCTCGCAGACGCTGTGGCCGTCGAAGAGGCGCTGCGCGTCGAGGTAGCGCACGCCCTTGCCGAGCGCGGCGTCGCGGACGCCGCCCTCGAAGAGCGGCACGGCCTTGTTGCGGGCGAACGCGGCGTCGGCCAGGTAGAGGAGGCAGCCGCCCGAGTACCAGCCGGGGAAGTCGGGGTTGTCCTCGACGTCGGGGCCGCCGGGACTGGGGTAGGACATGACGACCATGTCGTAGTCCGAGCCCAAGTAGCCGGCGTCGGTCATGGTCTGCCGGACGGCGTCGATCGCGGTCTCGACGCCCTGCTGCGTCACCTCGACGCGGGCCTCCCAGTCCTCGGTGTGGTCGGGCCAGCAGGGGCCGAGGAACAGGATGCGGTTCGCGACGCACTCGGTGGCGGTGGGCCCGAACTCGATGCCGCCCTCGTCGTTGGCGCCCACGACGATCCACACGAGCTTGACGTGTGTGTTGCGGGCCTTGATCGCGAGGTCGTCGCCCTGGTTGAGCTCGTCCCACTGGTGCTCGCCGGAGCCTTCGACGAGGTGCTGCGAGGCGCCGCCGGAGCAGGAGACGTTGTACTGGACGTCGCTCTCGATGCCGGTGCGGAAGAGCGCCTGGTCGTACGAGCGGTCGCACCAGTTGCCGTCGCGGTGCGTGTTCGGGTCGTAGTTGCCGACGCCTTCGCCGGAGATCTCGCTGTCGCCCATGGAGACCAGGGAGGACTGCCGGTCCTCGAGCGGGAGGATGCCGGGGCTGCCGTACAGCTCGGTGGCCTCGGCGGCGCGGATCGATTCGAGGTGGTCGGGCAGGGGGACGATGTCGGGGCGCTGCTGCGCCTGGGCGGGCGCGGCGGCCGCGGACAGGGCGAGGGCGGTCAGCGCCGCGGCGGCCGATGCGGCCGTCCAGCGTTTCCAGGGGGTGGACATGGCGGTCTCCTGTTCGGAAACATCGGCGTCGATGAATGCGTAGCCAAGAGATTACCGTTACCCGCCGGTAATGTGAAGGTTGCGCGGGATGCCAGTTTCGGCCCGGCGCAGCGCGGAGGGCCGGGCATGCGCCCGGCCCTCCGCACTTCAGGTTCAGGACCCGTCGCCGCCCTTGCGGGGGCGTTCGAGGACCGCGGTGCCGTGGGGGCCGAGTTCGAGGGCCTCGCCCTCGATGTCGACCACCGCTCCGGTCGGGTTGCAGTTGAGCACGAACACGTGGTCGCTCGCGCCGTCGCTGCGGACCTGGGCGGTCACGCCCGCGGGCAGGTCGGCGTCGAGCGCGCGCTCGGCGCCGGAATCGGCGACCACCTTGCGGTAGAAGGCGTCCAGGAAGTCCGCGCCGGTGCGGGCGGCGATGAAGTAGGCCTTCCCGTCACCGCGGCGGTTGACGGTGAGCGCCGGGCGGCCCGCGTAGAAGTCCGCACCGTACGTGCCGAGCACTTCGGCGCCTTCGGCGTGGATCAGCTCGCACAGGTCGAACGCCTCGTACTCCTCGCCGTCCCAGGCGATCGCGTTGCGGTCGCCGGGGTAGAGCGCGTCGATCTCCTCGGCCCACACGCCGAGGACGGCGCGGAGCGGGCCGGGGAAGCCGCCGAGGAAGGTGCGGTCGTTCTCGTCCACGTAGCCGGAGGCGTAGGTGGCGACGAAGGTGCCGCCGCGCTCGACGAACGCGTTCACGGCCTCGGCGACGCCGGGCCGCAGCATGTGGAGCATCGGGGCGACCAGGACCTTGTACCGGTCGAGTTCGCCGTCCTTCGCCAGGAGCGAGCCGTCGAGGACGTCCACGGGCACGCCCTGCTCCCAGAACGCCTGGTAGTGGTCGATCACGGTGCGCGCGTAGGCGGTCTTGTCCTGGAGCAGGCCCTTCATGTCGTCCAGGGCCCAGCGGTTGTGCCAGTCGTAGACGAGGGCGACGTCCGCGGGGGTGGCGGTGCCCACGACCGCGTCGAGTCCGGCGAGGCGCTCGCCGACGTCGGCGACGTCCTTGAAGACGCGGGTGCGCTCGGTGCCCTCGTGGTCGACGATCGCGCCGTGGAACTTCTCGGAGCCGCCGCGGCCCTTGCGGAACTGGAAGTACTGCACGGTGTCCGCGCCGTGCGCGACGGCCTGGATCGACTGGAGCGCGTGGACGCCCGGCCGGTGGAGCTTGGCGACCGGCCGCCAGTTGGTGGCCGACGGGGAGGACTCCATGAGCATGAACGGCTTGCCCTTGAGGCTGCGGGTCAGGTCGTGGTGGAAGGAGGCCTCGACGCCGGTGCGCACGTCCCGCCCGGTGCCGCTCCACTGCGGGTAGGAGTCCCAGGAGACCACGTCGAGGACCTGGGCGAGGCGGTAGTAGTCGATGCCCGGGTAGGTGCCCATGAGGTTGGTCGTGCACGGGACGTCGGGCGTGATCGCCTTGAGCGGGGCGGCCTCGTGGAGGTAGAAGTCGACGAACTGCTCGGTGGTGAACCGCATCCAGTCCAGGCGCAGGCCGTGGATGTCCTGCTCGCCGGTGCCGTCGGGACTCGGGGACTCGATGTGGGACCAGTCGGTGTAGGTCTTGGCCCAGAAGGCCGTCCACCAGGCCTCGTTGAGGGCGTCGAGGGAGCCGTACCTGTCCTGGAGGAAGGACCGGAAGCGCTCCTGGCACAGGTCGCAGTGGCACTCGCCGCCGTACTCGTTGGAGAGGTGCCAGACGCCGAGGGCCGGGTGGTCCTTGTACCGCTCGGCGAGGGCGGTGTTGATCGCGGTGGTCTTCTCGCGGTAGACCGGGGAGGTGAGGCAGTGGTTGTGGCGGCCGCCGTGGCGGTTGCGGGCGCGGTCCGAGTTGACGCGCAGGACCTCGGGGTAGCGGTGGCTCATCCAGCCGGGGCGGGCGCCGGTGGGGGTGGCGAGGACGGCCGTGATGCCGTTGCCGGCCATGAGGTCGAGGACCTCGTCGAGCCATCCGAACTCGTAGCGGCCCTCCTCGGGCTCGAGCGCGGCCCAGGCGAAGATGCCGACCGACAGGGTGTTGACCCCGGCGAGCCGGGCGAGGCGCATGTCCTCCTTCCAGACGGTGTCCTTCCACGGGATCCACTGGTCGGGGTTGTAGTCCCCGCCGTGGAGGAGGTGGGGGACGCCCTTGACGATGGGGGCGTGGCGCCAGGTCTCTCGGGTCACGAGGCGTACTTCCTTAGGTCGGCTCCGCAGTGCTTGCGACGGCATTCATTTACCGGTAAATGATCCTAAGGCGGCGCGGCCGTTTGTCAAGCCCGAATCCATGTGGCGGGCGTCCCGGCCGGTCGGCCGGGACGCCGGGTCAGCCCTTGAGGCCGGTGTGGGCCAGGCCCTCGACGAACTGGCGCTGGGCCACGACGAAGACGATCAGGACCGGGAGCGCCGACAGGGTCGCCGCCGAGAGCTGGACGTCCCACATGGGGCCGCCGTAGGCGTCGGTGAACTGGGTGAGCGCCTGCGGGAGCGTGAACTTCTCGGGCGTGGACAGGAACACCACCGGCTCCAGGTACAGGTTCCAGGAGTGCAGGAACGAGAAGATCGCGACCGCGCCGAGGGCCGGGCGCGACAGCGGCAGCGCCATCCGCCAGTACAGGCCGAACCGGCCGAGGCCGTCCATGCGCCCGGCCTCCTCGATCTCGCCGGGCAGGGCGATGAAGAACTGCCGCATGATGAGCGTCGCCAGGACGCTGGGCGCGCCGAAGACCGGCACCAGGATGAGCGGCCAGTGCGTGTCGACCATGCCCAGGGCGTTGAACATCTGGAACAGCGGCACGATCGTGACCTCGCTCGGGATGAGCAGGCCGACCAGGACCACCAGGAACAGCAGGTTGTGGCCCGGGAACTTGATGCGCGCGAACGCGTACCCGGCCATGGAGGAGACCGCGAGCGTGCCGACGGTGACGATCGCGGCGATGTACATGCTGTTCCAGTACTGGGCGGCGAAGGGCGCGAACTCGAAGACGCGGCCGTAGGCCTCCAGGCTCGGCTCCGCGGGGAGGAGCGAGGGCGGGAACGCGAAGATCTCGCCCGCGGACTTGAGGCTGGAGGTGACCATCCACCAGGTGGGGAACACGAAGGGGACGGCCAGGACGCACAGCAGGCCGTAGAGGGCCAGCTTGGCGCGCCGCGAGCGCGCGGTCGTGAGCCGCGCCGCCTTGGTGTGCTCAGTCCTCATGGACGACCCACTTTCTGCGCATCTGCCACTGGATCACGGTGAGCACCAGGACGATCGCGAACAGCAGGACCGAGAGGGTCGCGCCGTAGCCGAAGTCGTGGAACTGGAAGGCGTTCTGGTACAGGTAGTAGACGAGCACCGTGGTCGAGGTGCCGGGCCCGCCGCTGGTGAGCACGTCGATCTGGGCGAACACCTGGAGCGAGCCGACGACGGTGATGATCGAGGTGAGCAGGATCGTGGGGCTGATCATCGGCATCGTGATGCGCCGGAACCGGGTCCAGGCGCCCGCGCCGTCGATGGTCGACGCCTCGTACAGCTCCTTGGGGACCCCTTGGAGGGCGGCGAGGAACAGGACCATGTTGAGGCCCACGTTCTTGAGGACCTGGACCACGATCACCGCGGCCATGGCGGTGGCCTCGCCGCGCAGCCAGTTCGGGCCCTCGGCGCCGATCGTCGACAGCAGGCCGTTGACGCCGCCGTCGTCCTGGAGCAGGAAGCGCCACACGATCGTCCAGGCCACGAGGGTGACCGCCACGGGCGAGAAGAAGATCGTGCGGAACACGATCGTGCCGCGCAGCCTCTGGTTGAGCAGGATCGCGAGGACCAGCGCGAGGCTCAGGTTGAGCACGACCAGGCCGGCCGAGAACGCGGCGGTCGCGCCGAGGACGCCGGGCAGGGCCGGGTCGGCGGCGAGGCGCTCGTAGTTCTCGGCGCCGGTCCACGTGAAGCCCCCGGCGAGGACGTTCCAGTCGTGGAGGCTGTACCAGAACATCAGGCCCAGCGGCAGCAGTACGAACAGGACCGTGCCGGCCAGCTGCGGGGCGGCGAACAGGTACCCGGCGAGCCGGTCGCGGCGCCGCGCGGTCCACCATCCGGGCCCGCCCGGCCGGGGCTGCTCCCGGCCGGGCGGGGTGTCGGCGACGGCCTTCGTCATTGCGCCAGCAGCGGGTCGATGGCGGTGCACAGCTCGGCGAGGACGCCCGCGACGTCCGCGTCGGCGGTCCAGAGCGGGTCGAGCGCGGCGCGCACGGCCTGGTCCAGCTGGGCCTGGCCGGTGTGGCTGGGCTTGACGACCCCCGCGTCGATCCGGTCGATGACGACGGCCTGGAGCTGCTCGGGGCTCAGCAGCGGGTTGGCCTGGCCGAGGACCTCGGCGGTCAGCTGCGACTCGCGCGGCGGCGGGAAGTACTGGGCGAGCTTCGCGGAGTTCTCCGGGTTCGTCATGTACGCGAGGAAGTCGGCGGCCTCCTCGGGGTGCGGGGCGACGGTGAGGACGCCGAGCCCGGCCTGGCCGATGACGGAGTAGTCGCCGGTGGGGCCGGCCGGGAGCGGCACGAGGTCCCATTCGAAGGCGGCGTCGGCGAGGAGCCCGGCGCGGGAGATCTGCGTGACCGTGAAGGCCGCCTCGCCCGCGAAGAAGTCCGCGGTCGTGCCGGGGCCGGGCATGGCCTCCTGCTCGAACACGGCGTCGTGCATGAACGTGAGCGCCTCGGTCATCTCGGGGTCGTCGAAGCCGCACTCGGCGCCGTCGGCGCTCCAGGCGTTCGCGCCCCAGCCGGTCCACAGGGTGGAGAGGTTGTCCCAGCCGGTGTAGTCGAAGTCGCGGATGACGAGGCCGTCGGTGCCGGTGGCGGCGTGGACGGCGGCGCCGGCCTCGACGGCCCGCTCCCAGGTCCACTCGCCGGAGGCGACGAGCTCGGCGGCGGTCGGCTGCCCGGCCTCGGCGAGGAGGTCCTCGTTCGCGAACACCGCGAACGGCGAGGTCGAGAACGGGTAGGCGTACAGCTCGTCGTCGTGCGTCCACAGCTCGGTGGCGGCCGGGATCAGGTCGTCGTACTCGTAGCCGTCGGCGCCCGAGAGGGTGTCGGTGAGCGGGACGAGGGCGCCGCTGGTGACGAAGTCGGGCGCCGAGTTCTCCAGGATCCAGGCCAGGTCGGGGGCGTTGTCGCCGGCGATCTGGGTGGTGAGGGTGCTGGTGTAGCCCTCGAACGGGAGCGGGTCGAACTCGATCGCCTCCACCTCGGGGTGGTCGGCGGTGTAGGCGTCGGCGATCTCGTTCAGCATGGCGAGGTGGTCCTCGCTGGCCGACCAGGTGGTCATGCGCAGCGTGACCGGGCCGTCGTCGTCGGCGCCGCCGCAGGCGGCGAGGGCGAGCGGTGCGGCCGCCGCGGCGGCTATCAGGAGTCTTGCGTGCTTCATCAGGGGTTTTCCTTTCGGTTGACGGCGTTGTCAATGGGCGGCATGGCTAGTAGGCCGCGATGTCGGGCCACCGCAGTTCGACGCCCTGCGCGGTGAGCCGGTCCTGGAAGTCGGCGAGGAGCGCCGGGTCGGCGGCGACGGCGCGCGGCGTGGTGCCGCGGTCGAGGCTGAAGGCCGCGAGGGCCCCGGCGGCCTCGCCGATGTTCCACTCGACCGGGTGCAGGCGGTAGCAGCCGTTGGTGATGTGGGTGGTGCCGAGGTTCTTCCCGGCGGGGAGGAGGTTGTCGACCCGGACCGGCAGCAGCGCGCCGAGCGGGATCTCGAACGGACTGGAGGCGACGTCGATGTAGTTGTCGCCGCCGGTCGAGGGGTGGAGGTCGATGCGGTACATGCCGACGCCGACGCTGTCGTGGTAGGACACGGCCCCTTTGTCGCCGCGGACGGCGGCGGACAGGTCCTGCTCGACGACGGTGTACTCGGCCTTGATGCGGCGCGACTCGCGGTGGTAGGGGGCCTGGGCGAGGCCGTCGGCCGAGCCGGTGACGTCGCCGCGCAGGCGCAGCCCGGGCCAGCCGGTGCCGCCGTCGGGGCGGGGCGCCTCGGTCTGGAGCCAGTACATGACGCTGCGGGACAGGCCGCGGGCCTTCTCCAGGTGCAGTGCGGCGTCGGGGTTGTCGACGACGGGGGCCAGGAAGTAGTCGATCATGGGCCAGTTGACGAGGGTGATGTCGCTGGCGTAGGCGCCCGGGGTGAAGTTGCGGCGGGCGGCGATGCGGCGGAACGTCCACAGGTTCATGTCGCCGCCGCCGAGGCGCTGGTCGCCGACGACCGCGAGCGGGTCGTCGTCGGGGTTGGGCTCGAAGGTCCGGTCGGAGGGCTCGAGGGTGCGCGGGTTGGGGGCGCGGAAACCGAGGAGGTTCCCGCCCCAGAAGTCGGTGCGGAAGGTGCGCCAGAAGTCGTAGTCGGCGGGCTTGTCGATCGTGTGGTCGCCCTCGACGTGGTCGATCGCGAAGCACACCGAGACGGCCTGCATGTTGTCGGGCTGGGCCTCGTCGGGGGCGCTCGGTTCGCCGGTGTCCCTCCCGGACTCGAAGCCGGTGGCGTACTCGGTGCCGGTGAGGGGTAGGAGTTCGCCGGTCTCGGTGGCGTCCAGGACGAACGGGGCGGAGGCGGTGACGCGGTCGCCGGTGTCGCGGTGCTCGAGGGTGACGGCCTCGACCCGGTCGCCGTCGACGGCGGCGGCGACGGGCCGGTAGGGCTGGAGGAGGCGCAGCAGCCCGGAGCCGAGGTGGGGCGCGAGCATGGACTCGAGGACGGCGACCGCCACGCGCGGCTCGTGGCACAGGCGGCTGACGTGCCCGCCGCCGGGGTTGAGGTCCCGTCTGGCGCGGGCGGCCTCGGTGAGCGGGTAGTGGCGCCGGTAGTACTCGCGGACGCCCTCGCGCAGCGCCCGGTAGGAGGCGGTGACGCCGAACTGCTCGACCCAGGAGGACTCGTCGGGCGGGACGGCCTGGCTGGTGAGCTGGCCGCCGATCCAGTCGTACTCCTCGGTGAGGACGACGCGCCGCCCGGCGCGGAGCGCGGCCAGCGCGGCGGCGACGCCGCCGAGCCCGCCGCCCACGACGAGGACGTCGGCTTGCAGTTCTGCTGCCTTCAAGAGTGGTTCCTTCCAACGGGGGGCGGCGCGAGCGTGGCGCCGTCGTGCAGTTCGCACGGGAGCAGCCGCTGCGCGTCGGTCTCGGCGCCCTCCAGGAGGGCGCCGAGCACGTCGAGGGCCTGGCGGCCCATGGCGCGGCGGGGGATGGTGAAGCCGGTGACGTCGAGGTCGATCGAGACCGGCCGGGTCGGGTCGCCGAGGGCGACGAGGGAGAGGTCGGCGGGGACGCCGAGCCCGCGGGCGCCGGCCCAGGCGGTGACGGCGGGGGCGTCGGCGGGCTCTTCGAGGAACAGCGCGGTCGCGCCGTCGGCGAGCGCAGCGTCGAGGGCCGCGGCGTCCGGGGCGGGGAGGTGCCGGGCCCGGACGCCCGCGGCCCCGGCGGCGTCGCGGAAGCCGCGGAGCCGGTCCACATGGGATTCGGGGCCCGCGCCGCTGCCGACGTAGGCGAGGCTCGCGTGGCCGAGGTCGGCGGCCCGGCGGACGAGGGCGGCCGTGGCGGCCGGGTAGTCGGCGCCGACGTAGGGCACCGGTCCCCCGGCGTCGTCGCGGCGGCCCACCGAGGTGAACGGGATGCCCTCGGCGACGAGCCGGGCGAGGTCGCCGCGGTCGATCTCCTGGCCGAGGAGCACGCAGCCGTCGGCGAGGCGGATGCGGCTGCCCTCGGCGAAGATGCGGCGCCGCCCGGCCTCGACGGGGGCGCTGGTGAGCAGCAGCAGGTCGCAGCCGAGTCGCTCGGCGCGCTCCTCGAGGCCGACGAGGAACGGGTGGTAGAAGTCGCGGGTGCCGGAGGGGAAGACGGGCTCGTAGGTGAACACGCCGATGATGCGGTTGTTCTGGTCGGCGAGGCGGCGGGCGACGGGGTCGGCGACGTAGCCCGTGGTGCGGATCGCGTCGAGGACCCGCTGCCGGGTCTCGGGGGCGATCCTGACGCCGGCGTCGAGGCGGTTGTTGAGCACCAGGGAGACGGTGGCCTGGCTGACGCCGGAGAGGCGCGCGATGTCGCGCTGCGTCACTCGGCGGCGGGGTCCGGTCACTGCGGGGGCCTTTCTCGAAGCGCTGATAATGCGTATCAGCAGAGGTGCGTGTGATCATGTTGCACGCCGTTTCCGGGGGCGTCAAGATGATAATTCGTATTATCATCTTGACGGCCGACCGCCCCCGCCCCGAGACTCGTCCTCCACAGGCCCGAGCGGTGCTCTGGCGCCGCCGCGCATCGGAGCGCGGCGGCCGCGCGGGCCGGACAGGAGTCCACCATGGATGCCAAACCCGCCTTCGGCCGCCGCGGCCTGCTGCTGGGGGCCGCCGCCCTCGGCGCGACCGCGGCGCTCGGCGCCGCCCCGGCCGCCGCGGCCGTGCCCGGCTTCCCGACCTTCACGCGCCTCGGCGCGGCCCTGGACAGGAGCGCCCTGAGCTACGCGCCCGCCAGGAGGGAGATCATCTTCCCCTCGATCCGGTACGTGGCCGGGAGGGTCCAGAACGCGCTCGGCAAGTGGTACATGTACTACGCGCCGCACGACGACCCGGGCGGGATCTGCCTGGCCTACGCCGACTCGCTCGCAGGGCCGTGGAAGGAGTACCCGGCCAACCCGATCATCTCGCGCGACCCCTACTCGGTGCCGCACGTCTCCAGCCCGCACGCGCACTGGAACGAGGCGGACCGGCGGATGTACCTGTACTTCCACGGGGACAACCGGACCACGCGCGTCGCGACCTCGGCCGACGGGCGCAGCTTCGGCTTCGGGAACCCGGTCCTGCACACCTCGATGCTGCCCTCGAACGTCTCGGAGGCCTCGTACGCGCGGGTGTTCCCGCACCCGGCCCAGTCGGGCGTCTACATCATGCTGTTCATGGGCAACCAGGCCGGGACAAGGAAGATCTTCATCGGCTGGTCGCACTCGCTCGCGTCGGGCTGGAAGTTCAAGCCGCAGCCGCTCATCTCCCCCGCCGCCGGCGAGGGCGGGCAGCTCTCGGGGGCGCACTACTGGTCGCGCAACGGCGGCGGGCACGTGGTCTACCACGCCGGCGACGGCCGCATCCGGGTCGCGCGGGTCGGGACGGGCTTCGACCGCGAGGAGCACCTCGGCGTCCTGTACACCGAGCCCCAGGCCACCCGCGCGGCCGCCCCGAGCTTCGCCGAGGAGGACGGGAGGCTGTACATGTTCTACGAGGCCGGGGCGCGCTCGAACACGAACATCGCGATCGCGCGGGCCTGAACGGCGGCGACCGCCGGGCTCGGGCCCGGCGGTCGCCTGTGGGGGGCGGTTCAGCGGATGAGCTCGTAGTCCTCGTCGAGGACCGCGCCGCGGTCGGGTTTGTAGAGGTCGAAGCCGCGGGAGTCGCATTGCAGGCCGCCGTTGATGCAGTGCTCGACCATGGCGGCCAGCGTCTCGGGCTCCCAGGCGTTGAAGAAGTCGTAGTGCCAGGACTCGCCGCCGCCGCTGGCGAGGCGGACTCCGGTCATGTCGCCCTCGACCGGCCAGTGGATCTTGAACTCGATCATCGGGACCGCCACCGGGTGCGTGGACGGGCACGAGCCGCCGACCGGGTAGGCCATGTGGCCCTTGTGGTCCGCCGAGTCGAGGTTCACCCCGTCCCAGCAGCTCGGGGCCTGGTAGCGGATGTTCAGCCACGACGTGCAGTGCGCGGGGATCGTGTAGTTGTGGAAGCTCTCCCCGCACTCGTAGCCCTCGACCTGGCCCGGCGCGTCCTCGAACTCCTGCGGGGTGGCCATCATGTCGCCCGCGACGAAGCGCAGGCCCGGCGGGAAGGGCTCCACGGCGGTGTAGTCCTCGATGCCGGACTTGTAGTAGACGACGAGGTGCCAGTCGGTGGTGATCGGCTCGTCGCCCCGGAAGAGCGTGGGGAACCAGTACGCGGACCGGTCGGCGGGGACGAGGCAGGTCGTCTCGCCCTGCTGGAGCGATTCGAGCGTGGTGTGGGCGTCGACGCCGGTGTTGCCGATGAAGGTGTGGTCGTGGGAGGCCCCCGGCTGCCCGGGGAAGACGATCGGGTCGTCGGGCGCGGTGTGGTCGACGGTGCAGTTGGCCTGGAACTCGTGGTGGGTCACCAGGTCGTCGGCCGTGGCGTTCGGCGCCACGGCCAGGGCCGTGACGGCCGCCGCGAGCGCCGCCCCGGCGATCGCGGCGAGTCGCAGTCGCATCTCGTGCTCCTTTCGTTGCGGCGGGCCGCTCGCGCGGCCCGCCGGTGCGGTTCATCAGGTGTAGACGCCGAACTCGTAGAGCGAGACGCCCCACTCGGTGGCGCGCTCGTCGCACAGGACCCGCACGTAGCGGCCCGAGGCGGCGAGCTGGAGGGTGTCCGCGCCGCCGTTCCCGGCGGTCTCGGTGCGGACGGTGGTCCAGTCGGTCCCGTCGTCGGAGACCTGGATCCGGTAGGCGGCGGCGTAGGCGGTCTCCCAGACCAGCTGCACGGCGTCGAAGTCGCGCCGCTCGCCGAGGTCGACCTGGAGCCACTGGTCCTCGGCCCACTCGCTGGCCCAGCGGGTGGCGAGGTCGCCGTCGACGGCCGCCGCGGGGGCGTGGCCGCCCCACTCCTGGAAGGTGGAGGCCTCGGCGGGCCTGCCGAGGGCGAGGTTCTCGCCCTCGACGTCGGGGAGGGTGACCTCGAAGGAGCGGCTCTCGACGCCGACGTTGCCGTGGCCGTCCTCGACCCAGACGTAGAGCTTCCACACGCCGAGGATCTCGGGCGCCCGGATGGTGACGGTGCCGTCGCCGTTCACGGTGTAGTCGGCCAGGAGCATGTCCCAGGAGCCGTTGATGTAGGCGCTGTTGACCATCGGGATGTACTCGAGGGCGTCCCCGTCGGGGTCGGCGACGTCGAGGTCGACGGTGAACGCCTCGCCGCCGACGACGGGGCCGTCGAGGCCGAGGTCCATGCCGGTGATGACGGGCGGGGTGTTGGCCTGCGCGGTGCCGCCGTAGGCCTCGGCGACGGCGTAGTAGGAGAGGCGGTGGTTGCCGCCGGGGACGAGGTTGAACCAGACGCCGCCGAAGTCGCCTTCGGTGCCGAAGTGGAACATGGTGGCGCCGAGGGCGACGCCCTCGTGGCCGGTGATGCACTCCCACGCCTCGGTGTAGGCCGCGGCCTTGTCCACGTCGGAGGGCTCTGCAGGGACGCCGTTGGCGTCGTCGGGGACCTCCCACTCGCCGGCCGGGCCGGTCTCGGTGATGACGTACGGCCGGTCGTAGCCGCCTTCGGCCCAGTCCTGCTGCACGCCGCAGACGTCGCCGTAGGCGTTGACGGCGAGCAGGTCCAGGTCGGGGGCGTTGGCCTCGTAGTACGGCCAGGCGCCGGTCCAGGCGTCGGTGGAGGTCACCGGGTGGTCGGCGTCGATGCCGTGGATGGCGACGGCGACGTCGTTGACGAACGCGGTGTAGGCGTTGCGCTGCGCTTCGAGGGCGTCGCCGCCGTAGCAGTTCTGGAGGCCGAGCACGGATTCGTTGCCGACGTTCCACATCAGGACCGCCGGGTGGTCGCGGTAGGTCTCGACCCAGCCGGTGATGTCGCCGAGCGTCTGGGACTTGTAGGCGGTGTCGGCGGTGTAGTCGATGCAGCCGCCGGAGCCGGGGCCGCCGCCCGGCAGGAGCCAGAAGCCGAGCATGACCTTGACGCCGTGGGCGGCGGCGGCGTCGAGCAGCGGCAGGGAGGAGGCGTCGGTGCCCCAGGTGCGCAGGGTGTTCACGCCCATCGCGGCGAGTTCGGGCATGTAGGTCCCGGCCTCGGCGGTGGAGGGGCCCCAGGTGAGGCCCTTGACCGTGAAGGGCTCGCCGTCGACGGTGAGCCGCCAGTCGCCTTGGCTGCCGACGACTTCCACGGCGGCGGGGCCGTCGGGGACTTCGTTGCCGCCGCCTTGGGCGCAGCCGTGGACGGCGAAGGTCCACAGCGAGTAGCCGTAGCCGCCGGCGCGTTCGAGGCCCTGCATCCGGACGTAGCGGCCGGTGGCGTCGAGCGCGATCGTCTCGGTGCCGCCCTGCCCGGCGTCCTCGGTGTGGGCGGTGGTCCAGTTCGACCCGTCGCTGGAGACCTGGATCTCGTAGGCGGCGGCGTAGGCGGCCTCCCAGACCAGTTCGACCCGGGTGAGGTCGAAGACGGCGCCGAGGTCGACCTGGATCCACTCGTCGTCGGTGAACTGCGAGGACCAGCGGGTGCCCGGGTCGCCGTCGAAGGCGGCCGAGGCGGGCGTGTAGTCGGGGTTCTCCTCGGACGAGGCCGAGGCGGGGCGCTGCTGGGAGAGGAGGGCCTCCTCCTCCTGGGCCTGCGCGGGGCTGAGGGCCACCGCCCAGGCGGCCGCGGCGCAGAACAGGGCGGTGAGCATCGCGATGGTCCTGCGGGACAGGGTTCGTCGCATCGTCGCTCCTTTCGGGAGGGGCGGGGTCACGGGAAGGCGACCACGTAGCTGGTGAAGGCGGACGCGTCGACCTGGGTGCCGGTCTCGTTGACGGTGCGGCGGATCGTGCCGACGCCGCCGAGGGAGACGCTGACCAGGCTGGTGAGCCGGATGCCGTCGTGCTCGGGGACCTCGAAGACGCGGTCGCAGACGACATCGGGATCGACGTTGAAGAAGCAGTAGCCGCCACCGCCCCACAGGGCGTGCTCGGCGACGGAGTCGTCTACTTTGTACGAGGCCCAGCCGAGCGCGCCGTCGCGCCAGGTCGCCTGGTCCGGCGGGTCGTAGGGCAGCTCGTTCTGGAAGAAGTAGGTGCGGCCGCGCTCGCCCGTCCAGACCACCTGGTACTCCTGGTAGTGCTCGGCGAAGAGGCCGTACGCGGTGACGTCGTCGCCGTGGACGGCCATGCCGGTGGCGGCGGGGTTGACGTCCCAGCCGATCCCTTCGCCGTGGTCGCCGCGCCACAGCCACAGGTGGTCGGCGATCACGTTGCGGCTGTTGATCTCCAGGCTCACCTTGGCCGCGCCGGGGTGGGCGCCGCCGATGCGGGCGAACAGGTCGTGCAGCGAGACCGGGTCGGCGGCGTGGTCGGCCGAGGAGCCGGGCGGGCCGATCTGCACGAGCACGTCGGACTCGGCGTCGCCGGCGTCGACGAGGAGCCCGGCGAGGACCACGCCGTCCACGTCGGCCACCGCGATCGCGGTCTGGCCCGCGGTGGGGATGAGGGTGGCGAGGCCGAGCCCGAGGACCACGGTGCCGGGGGCCGAGACCTGGAGGGTCTGGTCGAACTCGTGCACGCCGGGGGTGAAGAGCAGGTGGCGGCCCTCGGCCAGGGCCCGGTTCACGGTGGCGACGTCCTCGCCGGGGTTGACGACGTAGAACTCCGCGAGGGAGATCGACGTGCCCTCGGGGGCGCCGCCCTCCCAGCTGGTGCCCGAGGCGTCCCGGCGGACCGCGGGCTTGAAGACCCGGAACTCGCCGTCCGCGGCGGTGTAGAGGAACGGCTTCTCGCGGATCACCGGCGCGGCGCCGACGACGGTGTGCGAGGGGTCCGGGAAGTGGTGGGCGGGGGCGCCGCCGACGCCCACGAACACCATGTTCCACACCGAGCCCGACCATCCCCCTTGGAGGTTCGAGTTGCGGGTGAAGAACTGCTGCTGCGAGCCGGAGACGACCCGGCCGGAGATGCGGCAGTCGGCGAAGTAGCCGCCGGAGGCCCAGCCCTCGTAGCCGTCCCACAGCTGCATCTCGAGGGTCCGGAGGTCGACGCGGCGGAACGGGGCGGCCTGGGAGACGGCCCAGCGCGCGATCTGGCCCTCGGGGTTCTGGATCGCGAGGTTCTCGACCGAGCGCCAGAAGTTCTGGGTGGCGTTGCCGAGGTAGTCGGGGCGGTCGTCGCCCTGGGGGAGCCAGTCGGCCTCGACGCGGACGTGGCCGTTGATCACGGTGTCGCCGGGCAGGAGGCCGAGCCCGGCGACCTGTGTGTAGAACCGCAGGTCGATGTCGGCGTCGTAGGTGCCGGGGCGGAACAGGACGGCGTGGCGCTCGCGCCCGAACTGGTTGGTGCGCATCTGGTCGGTGACGGCGTCGACCGCGGCCTGGATCTCGGCGGCCGGGGTCGACTCGTCGAAGAGGAGCGTGCCCGGCCCGAGGTCGGGGGCGTAGGCGTCGGTGGGCGGGAGGAGGTCGGGCGCTTCGCCGCAGTCGGACGCGGGCTGGGCCTGGGCGCGGGCGATCGAGCCGCCGACGCCGATGCCCGCGGCGACGGCGGCCGCGGCGGCGCCGCCGATGGCCGCGCGGCGCCGGACGCCGCGGCCGGTGGGTGGGTGTTGTTCCTGCATAGGGGCCTCCAGGGAGGTTCGAGAGGGAGAGGAACGGGTGGAAACTTGGGAGAGCGCTCTCCCATGACGCCATGCTAGGCCGGTCGTTTCGAGATTGTCAAGTTCTTCGATGTCCGAGAAATCGGTACGTTCACTGATGGGCACATTAATTGTTGTGCTGCAACGATTTCGGTGGCACATTTCGTCGGCTGGGACGGCGCCATAGCACTCGCCGGGGACTTCGCAGGACCGGCCGCGCCGCGGCGGCGATCACCGAGGACGCGCCTCTTCGGCGCGTTGAGCGGCCGTTTCAGGCGTATTTGCCGCTTCTCGCTGGGAGAGCGATTTCCAAGAGTGTGCTATAACTTGGCGATGAGCGCTGATCCCTCGCCGACCCTTGAGGACGTGGCCCGCGTCGCGGGCGTCTCCCGGGCGACGGTCTCGCGGGTCATCAACGAGACGCGCAACGTCGACCCCGCCATCCAGGAGGTGGTGCGCCGCGCCGTGGCGGCCACCGGCTACGTGCCGAACCGGGCCGCGCGGTCGCTGGTCACGCGCCGCAGCGAGGCGGTGGGCGTGGTGGTCGCGGGCACCGACCTGAGCGACAGCCTGAACGCGGGCCAGTTCCTCACCGACCCGTTCTTCGGCCGCCTCCTCACCGGCATCATCGGGGCGCTGAAGCCGCGCGGGATCTTCCCGGCGCTGATGCTCGCCGAGAACGAGGCCGACGACGCCGCGATCACCGCGTACTTCAAGCAGGGCAACGCGGACGGGGCGCTGCTGGTCTCGACGTTCCCCGATGAGCGGCTGCCCGAGCTGCTCGACGGAGTGGGGCGGCCGGTGGTGCGCTTCGCGCGGCCCGCGCGCGCGGTCCCGGTGAGCTATGTGGACCTCGCGCACCGGGAGGGCGGCCGGATGGCCGCCGAGCACCTGGCGTCGAGCGGCAGGCGGCGGCCGGTGGCGATCACCGGCCCGCAGCGGATCCCGGCCGCGCAGGAGCGCCAGGCCGGGTACGAGGAGGGCTGGGCCCGGCACGGCTGCGCGTTCGTGCCCTCAGTGGAGGGCGGCTTCACCTACGACAGCGGCGAACTCGCCATGAAGGAGCTGCTCGACCGGGTGCCCGACCTCGACGCGGTGTTCGCCGCGAGCGACCTGATGGCCCAGGGCGCCATCCACGTGCTGCACGACCGGGGGCGGCGCGTCCCCGAGGAGGTGGCGGTCGTGGGCTTCGACGACAGCGCCCCCGCGCGGCTCAGCCGGCCGGGCATCACCACGATCCGCCAGCCCCTCGAGGAGATGGCCGCGGCGATGGTGCGGCTGCTGCTCGACCGCATCGAGCAGCCGTCGCCGGACCCGGTCTCGGTCATCTTCGACCCGGTCCTGGTCGTGCGCGAGTCCGCCTGAGCCGTCGGGCGGCGCCGGTCGGCAAACCACTTGCGCCGTCGCGCCGCGGTGCCGAGACTCGACGCATGACGACCGCCTACGATCCCGCCTCGCTCGACGGGGAGACCCTGGACTCGCTGCTGTACGACCGGCTCAACCCCTGGGGCCCCTGCGACGACTTCTACCTCGGCCTGGTCATGGAGGCCGGGCGGGTGCTCGACGTCGGCTGCGGCACCGGTGCGATCCTGCGCCGAGCCCGCGCCGAAGGCCATGCCGGCCGCCTGGCCGGACTCGATCCGGACCCGTCCATGCTGGACCAGGCACGGAGCAGCGACGCCGCCGAATGGCTGCTCGCCCCGGCCGCCGGGGCGCCCTGGCACGGCGAGTTCGACCTGGCGTTCATGAGCGGCAATGCCTTCCAGTGCCTGCTCGACGACGCCGACACGCGCGCGTCGCTGGCGGCGGTCCGCCGCTCGCTCGCCGACGGCGGTCGCTTCGCCTTCGACACCCGCAACCCGGCCGTGCGCGAGTGGCGCGACTGGAACCCCGAGCACCCCTACGAGGTGGTCGACCCGCTCGGGGCGCGGCTACGCCTCCACCACGAGACGAACGGGCCCGACAGCGAGGGGGTCCTCGCCGTCAGGACGATCTTCCAGGGCCCTCATTGGGACCGGCCGCTGGTCGCTTCGGGATCGCTCCGATTCGTGCCGCCGGAGGCGCTGGACGCACAGCTGGCGGCCGCGGGCTTTGCGGTCGAGGAGCGATTCGGCGGCTGGGATCGGCGCGCCTTCGACCCCGAGCGGTCGCCGTCGGCCGTCACCGTCGCCCGAGCGGCTTAGAACTGGACACGAGTTTGCCGTTCTCCGGAAGGTCGTCGAGGCGCACGGCCCGGGCGTAGGATGCTCGGCCATGACCGAGACGTCTGAAAACCTCAGTGCCACAAGGAAAGCCTACGATCGGGTCGCCGTCGAGTACACCGAGATCGTGCGCGATGAGTTCGACGGGCTGCCCCTCGATCGCGCGGTGTTGGCCGCGTTCGCCGAATGCATTCAGACCGGTGATCCGGGGCTCGTGGTCGATTTGGGATGCGGCCCCGGTCGCGTGACCGCGCTTCTCGGAGATCTGGGCTTGGAGGTCTTCGGCGTCGACCTGTCGCCGGTGATGATCGAGATCGCCCGGGAGGCGTACCCCGGTCTGCGGTTCGAGGTGGGTTCCATGGATGCGTTGGACCTGCCCGATGGCGCGGTGCGCGGCGTCGTGTCCTGGTATTCGGTGATTCATGCCCCGCCGCGGGCGGTGGCGTCCTACTTTGCCGAGTTCCGCCGGGTGACGGCACTGGAAGGCCACCTGCTGGTCGCGTTCTTCGAGTCCGAAGGCGATCCGGTTGCGAAGTACGACACCAGGGTGGTGCCGGCCTATCGGTGGCCGATCGACGAACTCGCCGAGCTTGCGCGTGGGAACGGCTTCATCGAGATCGGCCGAATGCTGCGCGAGCCCAGGGCCGGGGAGCGTTACCGCCGTGGACACCTGCTGATGCGCCGACAAGCTTGACGTCGGCAGGCCGCCTGTGGCCGCGTTTTCTTATGGAGCTCATGACATGGGAGTGCTCATGTGTCCTTCCGGCGGTGCTCCTCAACCTTCTCCGGCAGATGGAGGCGGCGAGCGTGGTGGTACCCCGATGCATGAACGGACGGCATTCCCACCGGGTGGCGAGCCTTTGCACTGGTGAAGGTGGACGATGATCTGTTCGATCACCCCGGAGACGCGCCGCTGAGGCCGGATGGGCGTTCGATCGATGTCCAGGCATGCAGCGATGAGCAGCCGATCCCGGCGACGTCGCCGGGGCCGGGCGGGTTCGTGGTCGGGGTTCGGACTCGCAGCGATGGGGCGAGGGAGGAGGCGTTGCCGGGTGTGTCACCGAGGCCGGGCCGGTCCTCGAACGGTGTTCGAGCAGTCGGCGACGACAAGGCGGCAGAGCGGGTTTGGGTGCATTGCCGAGGCCGGGTCGGTGCGCGGATGGGGTTCGGGCGGCAGCGACGGTGTAGCGGAGGGGCCGGTTCTGGTGGTGTTGCCGGGGCCGGGGTGGTTCGTGGTCGGGGTTCGGGCGGGCGGCGACGGAGGCGTGGAGGCCGGGGTCGGGGTGGGTTGCCGGGGTCGGGTCGGTGCTCGGGTGGGGTGCAGGCGGCGGCGACGGTGTGGCGGAGGGGTCGGTCCTGCGGTGGTCGCCGGGGCCGGGGTGGTGTGGGTCGCGGCGGGAACGAACGACGGCGCTCCGGTGGTGGTGTCGGTGAGCACCGGTGCGGTGGCGGCTCGGCCGGTCCTCGCTGCGGCGGCTCGGCCGGTCGTGGGTGGTGCGGCGGAGTTGCTGCCGGTCATCGCTGCGGCGGCGGTGGCGGGGTCGGTGGTTGCCGGTGTGGTGGTGGCGGAGCTCGCGGCGGGTGCGGTGGCTCGGCCGGTCGTCGCTGCGGTGGCGGTGGTGTCGGTGGCTGCTGGGTTCGTCGCTGCGGCCTGTCGCCGGGCGATGGGTGCCGCGGGAGTCGTGGCGCAAGGCAT
>NZ_JAJLQZ010000012.1 GCF_020991375.1 Glycomyces amatae
CGGGGGGGGGGGGGGGGGGGGCGCCCGCCCCCCCCCCCCCCCCCCCCCGTCTCGCCGTCCCCGCGGGGACGGCGAGAGGCCCGGGCGATCGGATGATCGGCCCGGGCCCCTCGATGCTGTGAAGCGAAGGTACGCGTTCTACATGAAGCGCGCGCGGTTCGCAGCCTCGGTCTCCTGGTAACGGATCTTGGCGTTGTCGACAGCGGTGCCGACCTGCTCCAGGATCTCGTTCAGCTTCGCGATGGACTGGTTCCACTCCTCGCGCTGAGCGGTGTACGCCTCGGCCGCGGCGTCGTCCCACTCGAGGGCGTCGAGCTTCGTGGCGAGCTCGGCGAGCGTGTCGTTGATCGACTGCGAGTCCTGGTGGATTCGCTGGCTCGACTCCTCCATGAACGCGTAATCGAGTTGGATCTGTCCGGACATGACGGTTCACCTCTTCCTTGGGTATCGGGGGGGTTGTTACAGCAGGCCTGCGAAGTCGCTGCCGCTCTCTTCGTCCTGCTCCGTGGTCGCGGTGGCGCTGGTGTCCAGCATGTCCGCGATGTTCTGGAGCGCTTCGAGGAGGTCGGCGGACTCCTTGTTCCACTGCTCCATGACGTTCTGGAACGCGACGGCGCCTTGGCCCTTCCAAGCGTCGGCGAGCGTCTCGACCAGCGACTTCAGGCCGGCCAGGGTCCCGTCAACATCGTTCTTCGCGTTCAACGTGTCGACAGCAGCCTGGTGGACTGTGTCGGCTGTCATTGCGACCATCGATACACCTCCTGATCGTGAGAACCGGGGGCTGCGGCGCTAGGGCTCTAGGCCGTCAGGGGTATCCCAGTGAGTTTTTTCATCGATTCCGCAGTCACCATAACCCGTCCGTGCAAACTCACCGGGTTGGTGGTGCGTCTCAGAGTTTACTAGTCGCGAGAACGCCCGTGTATCCCCACTTTGTGCCACCTCGCCCGCTCGGCGGCCGCGGGGCGCGACGGGGCCGCGTAGCGTTCGGGCGAACGTGAAATACCAGCTACATGGAGGGGTCGCAGCTCCCTTGTGTCCCGATCTCCCCGGTTCGTGCCAAGCCGCGCGGCCAACGGGCCCCGGATGGCGCGCAATCGGTATGCTGGTCTCAGCACAACATCGAGCGGCCGTGCCCGTCGCAGCACGTCAAAGGCACGCGAGCGGCCGCCGAGACCTACCCCCTGACGACACTCATGCACCGAGGTGATGACGTTGCTTCCTGAGGAAATGGACGGCTCCTACACGGCTGTGAGGAACTCGGACGGCTCCTACACCGTCACGACTGCTGCCGACCAACAGTTCCGTATGACCGAGGAGTCCTTCGACGAGTTCATCTCCAAGATGGGGCTCACGATTCAGGACCTCGACATCTACCGCAGCCAGGTGATGGGCGGCTCCGTCATCCGCCTTCGCGAGGGCATGAACGCCGAGTACATCAGCGCGGGCAGCTTCCGCACGGTCGACACCGTGGACGTGCCGTTCGGCGGCTTCGACGACGCCCGGGAGCTGGCGGAGGTCTACAAGGGCACCTTCTACCCGTCGCGGGCCGAGCAGCTCGACCGCGTCTTCCACGGACTCGACACCGGTCGCGTGGTCAGCGAGGACATCAAGGTCAGCTACCTGGAGTCCGACGGCAACGTCTCGGCCGGCCTGACCAACGTCCAGAGCGGGTTCGACAGCCGCGGAGGCGTCTCGGAGCACGAGGTCACGGACGTCAGCAACGAGAACGACGAGAACGAGCCCCCGGCCACCGGCACGGAGACCCCCGGGCAAGAGACTCCGGGCTCCGAAGACGAACCCCCGATGCTTTAGCCCCGCTGATCGCAGACGACCTGAACCCCGAGGAAGGAGCCTGCCATGGTTGCCAAGGGCAAAGGCAAGGACTACTACAAGAGCACTTACACCCACGAGCAGCTGTGGGACATGCTGAACGAAGGCGACGACTGGGCCGTCGACCAAGCCGGTTCGATCTGGACCTCCGCCGCGAGCGGCATGAAGGCCGCGCGCGAGGAGATGTCCACTTACGTCGTCTCCCTGCGGACGCAGTGGACCGGCTCGGCCGCCGAAGAGTTCGAGAACCGCATGGGTGTTGTCGAGCGGTACAGCATCGAGTCGGAAGAGGGCATGAAGCAGGTGGGTGAGGTGACCATCCCCAAGCTAGCCGGGTACCTCAAGACCGCCCAGAGCAATGCGCAAGGCTCTGACCTGTACCCCAGCTCGACCGAGACCTATGACGAGTGGCTCGAGAGCAACGACATCGACAAGACCAAGCCCGAGTACGAGACGAAGAAGACCCAGTACGAGCGCCAGTACGAGGACTACCTCGACCAGCGCCACGAGGCCATCGCGCAGATCGTCGCCGACCTCGGCGACCAATACGCATGGGCAAGGGAAAAGGACTTCTCGGAGCCTCCGCCCCCTCCCCCCAGCGACATGCCCGGCAACTCGACCTACCAGAAGCCGACCGGTGGAGTGTTCGCCGAGAATTCACTCAGCAGTGGCGCCGACACCCCCAGCTCCCCTGGCGGCAGCGACAGCGACAGCATGAGTAGCGGCCTCACGGATCAGGCCGGAGCCGACGGGATCGTCGGTACCGAGGACGACCTGGACCCCGTGGACAGCGTTTGGGCTCCGGGCTCCTACGGCGACATCGACGGCGACAGCGGTGGTCTGGCCGAAGGCGGCGGCTCCGGCGTGATTCCGGCGGGCGGCGGTAGCGGCTACACCCCGAGCATGGGCGGCGGTGGCGGTGGCTCGACCATCACCAGCGGTTCGGGCCTGTTCGGTCCCGCCCGAGGCACTGGTGCGGGCGCGGGGACGGCCCCTGGACGCGGTACCGGGACGGGCTCGGGCACCAGCCCGGCGCGATCGGGGGCCTCCTCCGGATCGGGCAGCCGCTCGGGCGCCGGCAGCGGCAACAGCAGCGGTCGCGGCAGTGGCATGAACTCCAACCGCGGCAGTGGCATGAACCCCAACCGCGGCGGCGTGAACCGCGGCGGCAGCGGCGGTGCTCGCGGCGGCACCCGCTCGGGCTACAGCGACGATGACGACGAGACGTACACCCGCGAGACCTGGCTGCGGGAGGACGACGTCGACTGGAGCCGGAACCGGGTCCGCGACGAAGAACTCGACGACTGACGGCCACTGAGCAGTAAATGAGGGGCGAGCGGCCTGGGCCGCTCGCCCCTCAGTCGTTCCCATCGCGGTTACGCCGCGAAAGCACCAGGGCCGCGTCCGATGGCGACATCGGATGCGGCCCTGAACGCTATCGGCGGTTCGGATCGCTCGGTTGCCAAGGAGGACTCGGTTCTCCTGGGGCACCGGGCTGATTGAAGCCCTGGCCGGCCGGAGGGCTGCTGTATCCCTGCGGGCCCGGAGGCGGGCCGCCATAGTGCTGGCCTCCACCGGGCGGAGCACCGTACTGCTGGGTGGACGGAGCCGCTTGCTGGTATTCGGTCTGCCTCGGCCCGTTGCCCGGACCGAACGGTGCGGGCTGCGCATCGGCGGTCTTGCGGCCGCGACCGCGAAGAACCAGCCACACGATGATCGCGGCGGCGACGAGTACCACTGCGGCGGCGATCACGATGATGGCCGAGAGGTTGGACTCCTTCTGCCCTGCGGCAGCGGTCGAAGGTCCTGCCGATTCGGCATCGGTTCCAGGGGCAGCCGACGGGGTCTCCTCGTCGGGGCTCACCCCGCTGGCACCGGCTTCACCCATCGGGTAACCGAGGGGGTTCTCCTCGACGGCTTCGATGCCTTCGGCATTGACCGCCTGCTCGGCGTTTACAAGGCCATAGCCTGCCTCACCGTCGCGATTGCCACTGCCGTCACCTGCTGTCTGGATCATTCGCTGGATGACGTTACTGGCATCAAGCTCAGGGTGAGCTGCCCAGGTCAAAGCGGCAACACCACCGGTAAAACCTGAACCCATCGATGTACCGCCGTAAACCTCTGTATACAGTTCAGTGCCATCGCCCAGCGTGCCGAACTGCGGCACTGGTGCCGTCATCAAATCAGCGGGCGCCGCCAATACAACCTCCTGACCGGTGGTGGTGTTCTCGAACCAGATGTCACCGTTTTGGTTGGTGCCGGTAACGGTAACCACGCCTGGAACGAAACCGGGATAGCGGACTTCCTCGTCCGGGTCGTTCCCCGCACTTGCAACGACTATCGCGCCCTTATCAATCGCGTATTGCAGAACTTCGAGGTATTCCCCGTCGAATCCAGCGCCGGAAATACCCCAGGGGACGACAAGAACATCGGCACCGTTATCGACAGCCCACCGAAACGCCTCGAACTCGGATTCTCCCATGCCACCGTTGAGGGCATTGTCACCCGAATCCAGCCAGACGGGGAGGATGGTGGCCTCAGGGGCCACCAAGAGCACTGCAGCAGCTACTGCGGAGCCATGGCCGTCAACGTCGTTCCACGCGTCCTCATGGTCCGAGAGGACCGAGTACCCGGGAAGAACGTCCTTGTCCTCGAAGAAGGGATGGTCGTTGATGCCGGTGTCCATCACCGCGACGGTGATGCCCTCGCCCTTCGTGGTCTCCCACGCGGCCGGGGCCTGGACCTGTTCGACCGCCCAGGCGTTGTCCTCGTTCAGTGTCGTGTCCTGGGCGAGCGCCGTGCCGGGTGCCGCCGCGATGGCGGCCGTGGCGGCGAGGGCGACGAAGCCCGCGCCCATGGCGGCGCGGGCGCTGCGGCCGGAGGCGGCTTGCGGCGGTCTGCTGAGGGGTGGCGTGAGAGGTGTGGCCATAGGGTGGACCCCTTCCGTGTGCCGGTCGTTACAGCGCTGTCCGCTCTGCCCCACAAGATACCGGACCAATGTTCGGGTCGCGATCCCCGCTGGGCGGCCGTCGATCACGACCGGGCGGTCCATCCAGCCGAAATCCCCCGCAGTGGTCGCCGCGTTCGCCGCACCGCACGCTGAGGTTGCGGCCGTCGGCGTGTCGGGCGGCCTCCCCTCCTACGGAAATTCGACGCGGACGACCTTCATGAGGACTTCGGTGAAGAACCGCGCGAACGCCTCCGCCCTGGCGGCAGCGCCCTCGCCGGCCTTCGGGTCGAGGTCGATGAGGCTGACCTGGGCGAAGCCGCTGTGGCCTCCCGGCTCGTCCGTCCTGTCACCGTCCCAGAGCGTGGCGAAGGCTCCTCCTGCGCGCGGATCGGAGGAGAAGACGCAGTCGTCTTCCCCGGGCAGCCATGGAGGCCGGGGTTCGAGGATCAGCGGCAGCAAGGCGGGGGTCGCCTCCAGCGACCGTTCACAGCCCGCCGAGTAGGAAGTGCCCCATGGCATCTGCGCGGGAAGGTCATATCCGACGTAGTCGAACGCGAACACGTCGACGATCGCGCTTCCGGCCGGTGCCCCGTCGATGAGCACGTTGAAGCGCACCTGGCATGTCGAGGTGCCCTCCGGCAGGTCCTCGGAGATCGACCGCACCTCTTCGAGTTCGAACTCGGCGGAGTCGGCGGCGTGCGACTCCCAGTCGCTCGCATCGCAGACGCCGCTGAGCCCGTCGGTGAACGACGTCGAGTCCTCTCCGGGGTCGCCGTACTCGTCTGCGAGGTCCGGGACGACGATGATCGTCAGCGCGCCCAGCGCGAAGCCCGCCATCCCGACTGCGGTGAGCCTGAGCAGGTTCAGCATGTGCGCCTTCGGCACGCCGAGCTCCTCGTCCCGGTCAGTCATGCCCGCTCCCCGCGGTCGCGCCTTCGAACTCGGCCTGGTCGAGTTCTCCCGAGTCCGCGTCGCTCCCCGTGGACTGCCCCGCCACGGCGCCGTGGAAGTCGGCCATCGCCTGGATCGAGCCCTGGACGTCCTCCGAGGTGATCCGGTAGTAGTCCCAGATCAGGATGATGATCGATATCGCGGAGATGAGGACCGCCAGGATCGTCGCGATCATCCCCGACAGGAGTCCCGCCACTCCCCCGAGAGGGCCGCCGAGACCCAGGATGTAGCTCCAGATGCTGCTGACGTTGTGCCCGTTGGCGGCCGCCGTGTCGTCGAGGCTGGAGAACTGCTCCCGCAGTGCGCTGCTGAGCTCTTCCAGCGTCTCCTTGAGGTGTTCGCCGAGGTTGAGCAGTACGAGGCCGGTCGATTCGGCCTTTCGGACGACTTCCTCGAAGTAGACGTCGATGCCCTGGTATCCGCCGCCGCCCTCGACCCACTCGCGGAAGGTCTCGGCGAGGTCTCCCGTCCAGGACTCGGCGAGCAGGTCTTCGAACCGGCCGTCGGCGGCTATGCTCGCGAATCGTTCGGCCGAGGTTCGGTGGAGGCGGACCGCGGTCGTCTGGATGGCGGGGACGTCGATCTGCGCGAGCTGGTGGACGACCGTGCTCGGCATGGGCGAATCGGCGTACGACCCGTCCGGGTTGCCGACGCCGTAGGATTCGGCGAGGTCGTCCAGGAGCTGGATCTTCTCCATGGCGTCGGATTCGGACAGCAAGGCGGCGACGGGGTTCGCCCACGCGGCATCGATCGCGTCGGGGACTTCGGTGTACTCGGTCGCCATGGTTCAGCCCGTCCAGTTCTCGAGCTCGGCGGTGAGCTGGTCCATGTCGTCGGCGATCGACTCCTCGTCGTCCCTCCAGCGGTCTGCGTAGAGCTGCAGCGTCTCCTGGAGGTGCTCGATGAGGTTGGAGCCGGTGGCGGCTTCTCCGGCCCGGTGGAAGTAGGTCGTCTCCACCGCCTGGACGACGTCTTCGGTCCAGAGCGCGTCGGGGCCGAACCAGGCGGCCTGCGGTATGAGGCCGCTCTCGGTGTCGTCGATCCCCTCCAGCCCGCCGGCCTCGGTGGCGAGCAGCGATTCCTGCACCACGAGGCCTTCGTACCGGCCGGTGAGGTGCTCCTTGTATTCGAGGACCGCTTCGGGGTCCATCGTCGCGTCGGCCACGGGGCGCCTCCTATCCGCTGGGGTGGTCGAGGTTCGGGGGCAGGGCTCGGAGCATCTGCTCCCGCAGCTGCCGCTGGGCCCGGTTGTAGGTCTGGAGCACCGCGGATTCGACCTCGCCGGGGTCGAGGGCGGCGGCGCCGTCGGCGTCGATCCGGATCGTGGAAGCGCGTTCCGCGTCGGCGGTGACGGTGACCGTCCCGTCGGGGGAGGTGGCCTGCGCTCTCATCGCCTGGGCCAAGGACTCCCGGACGCCCTTGAAACGGCCGATCGAGGAGGCCAGTTCCGAGAGTCCCTGCTCGATTCGGGTCATCGGGGTCCCTCCGACGGCTCGGGACCGTCCACTCCGGCTCGGATCGAGGCGACTCGCTCGCTGAGGGAGTTGACCAGTTCGGTGAGCGCCTCGGCCCTCCAGTCCCAGCCTTGCGGTTCGTAGTCGAGGTCGGGAGGTTCGATCGCGACGGCGGTGAGTTCGCCGTGCAGGTTCATGCGCGCCCCCACACGGCGGGCCGGGTTCTGGGCGGCGATGGCGCACTCTCCGTACACCTTGCGGCCCAGGTCGTCTCGTTCATCGGGGGAAGCCGATCGCAGTATGGAGCGGACATGGTCGATCATGTTGGCGTCCAACCGGTCTCCTCTGGGGGGTGAACGGCCGGACGTCGTTGTCGCAGCCTCGGAGCAGGAGTCATCACTTACCGTGACGATAACAGCGCCATATCGTTCGGAGGGTACGGCGAAACGCGGCCGCGGCCTGCGGCGGCGATGGTACGCATCGGGAGACTACGTTCGGTGATCCTCGGCAACACTGGTGATATCGAATGATCACCGGGTGTCAGCAGATCCGATTCGAGGTGACCATCCGTAATGTCGCAACGATTCGATAACGGTGAAATCCGACTCGCACCGCGAGGCGCACCGGTGCGCCTGAGGCCGCGAAAGCGGGCGGGTCGGTCGGAAGCCCCGGCCGTCTCGGCGCGTCAGTCGGTCTCCGGGCAGGTGATGCCCTCGATCTTGTCGGTCGTCGGGTCGCCTTGGGGCGGCAGGCAGGCGGGGGTCGGGTCGACCCGCTCCACGCAGGCGCTCTCGAGGCGGAAGGCCGCGCCGTCGCCCCCGGTGTACTGGAGGGTGAGCTCGTCGGCCCGCTCAGCGGTGATGCGGCGGGTGCCCTCCAGGGTCGCGCCGTCGTAGGTGAGCACGTAGTCGCCCTCGGCCCAGCGGGCCGCCACGGCGGCCTCGTAGGTCGCGAAATCGGCCGTCCGCAGCTCGTAGGTGAGGCGGTACCGGTAGGTCATCAGGCCCTCGGGGGTGCGGTAGCCGCAGTCGACGACCTCGACGGTGCGGGCGGCGAACCCGGAGAACGCCGGGATCGCCTCGGTGGTGTCGGCCACGGCGCCTTCGAGCCGCGCCCACGTGCCGTCCTCGGTGTGGTCGCCCACCGCCGCCCCGGGCTGCGAGGCGGCCTCGGCCCACCGGTGCACCTCGGTCCCCGTGCCGGCGGCGAGGGCCAGGGCGAGGCACCACACGGCGGCTTCGAGCCCCGCGAGGCGCCGCCCCGTCCGGTCGGGCCCGGCCCCGAGCCAGGCCCGGGCGCGGGCAGTCGCGGCCAGCAGCGCGCCCGCGAAGGCGATCGGCACGACGGTGAACAGGAAGCGGGTCCCGACGGCGGCGGCGCCGTCGCTCATCGCCTCCCGCACGGGCATCGCCGAGGGCGTCAGGAGCAGGACCAGCTGCACCGCCGCCAGTCCCCCCGCGGCGGCGAGGTACAGCTGGGCGCGGCGGCCGCCGCGGCCGAGCCGGACCGCCGCCAGCAGGTTCACCGGGATCGCCGGGGCCAGGATGAGGAGGTAGGACAGGCCGCGCTCGTCGAGCCCGTTGTCGACGCCCGGCCAGGCGTAGGCCTGGACGCCGCGCCAGGTCCACAGCCAGATCCACACGACCGCGGCGGCCTCGGCGAGGAGCAGGCCCCGGAGGGCCTGCACGCCGAGCGGCGGGCGCGGGCGGGCGCGGGCGGGGGCCGCCTCGGTGGGGGCGGCCTCGACCCTGGGGGGAGTCAGCAGCGGTCTCATTCGGGCCCTTGGGGGAGGTAAGGGGTCGCGTTCCGACAGTAGTACGCCGCAGGGCCGCCGACCGGTTGCAGTCGGCGGCCCTGTGCTCGGGCTTACGCGGTGCCGTTCGGCGGCAGCAGCGTCGTCTGGATGAGCTGCTCGCCGTCCTTGCGCCGCACCAGCGTGCCGCGGCCCGGGGGCTGCGCGCTGGGTCGGAGCTTGTTGAAGATCGCGCCCTCCTCCCGGCGGCCGCTCATGAGCAGGCCGGGGGATTCGAGCTGCTTGATCAGGCCGACGACCGGGTCCATCATCGCGCGCGCGGCGCCGGAGGCGCGGCGGGCGATGATGACGTGGAAGCCGATGTCGCGGCCCTGCGGGATGAGCTCGGCGAGCCCGGCGAGCGGGTTCACGCGCTGGGCGACCATCTCGTAGTCGTCGACGATCAGGTACAGGTCCGGGCCCGTCCACCACGACCGGTCGCGCAGCTGCGCGGGCGTGACCTTGTCCCCGGGGAGCCGCTTCTCGATCGGCCCCTTCAGGTTCTTGACCGAGCCCTCGAAGTGCTTGCCCGACATGGCGTAGTCCAGCAGGGTCGGCTTGGAGATCTCCTCCAGCATCCCGCGCCGGTAGTCCGCCATGATGATCTTCGCCTCGTCGGCGGTGTACGTGGACTGGATCTGCCGCGCGATGTGCCGCAGCAGGTTCGTCTTGCCGCACTCGGAGTCGCCGAAGACCAGCAGGTGCGGCTCGGCCTGGAAGTCGAGGTACACCGGCTTGAGCCCGGCCTCGTTGAGGCCGATCGGGATGCCCGGCTTCGAGCGGTCAACCGCCTTGAGGAAGTCGGCCACGTGGAGCTGCCGGGGCAGCAGGCGCACCTGCGGGCACGCCGGCCCGCGCCAGGCCTGCTTGACCTTCTTGACGAAGTCCTCCACGCCCGGTTGCAGGTCGTCGCCGTCGCGGATCCCGTCGATGCGGGGGACGGCGGCGAGGATGTGCAGCTTCTGGAGCGACAGGCCCCGGCCGGGGCGGTTCTTCGGCACGTTCGCCGCCGCTTTGCGGTCGATCTCGGACTCCATGTTGTCCGAGAGCTTCAGCTCCAGCTTGAGGCCGAACATGTCGCGCATGTTCATGCGGATGTCGCCCCAGCGGGTGCAGGTGACCATGACGTGCACGCCGTAGGCCAGGCCCCGGTTGCCGATGGCGCGGACCTGGTCCACGAACGGCTCGAAGTCCTCGCGCAGGGTCATCCAGTTGTCGATGACGAGGAAGATGTCGCCGTACGGGTCCTCCTGGAACCGCCCGTCGTTCTTCATGCGCCGGTAGGAGCCCATGCCGTCGATCTTGTTGGCGGTGAAGAACGCCTCGCGCTCGTCCAGGATCGCGTTGACCTCCTGGATCGTGCGCCGCACGCCCTCCTCCTCCTGGCGGCCGAAGACGCCGGCCACGTGGGGCAGGTCCTCGATGCCGCGCAGGGTGCCGCCGCCGAAGTCGAGGCAGTAGAACTGCACTTCGCGCGGCGTGTGCAGCAGCGCGAGCGAGCCGATCATGGCCCGCAGCATGTTCGACTTGCCCGACTGGGCGCCGCCGGCGATCGCCACGGTGCCCTGGGCGCCGGAGAGGTCGACCACGAACGGGCTGCGGCGCTGCTCGAACGGCCGGTCCTCCTCGCCGAGCACGGCGTGGAGCTTCCCGTTGAGGGAGAAGCCCTGCGGCGTCAGGCCCCGGACCGGGTCCACCTCGAGCGCGGGCAGGAGCTGGTCGAGCGTCGGCGGCTCCGCCAGCGGCGGCAGCCACACCTCGTGGGCCGGGCGGCCCATGCCGATGCAGTTGTTGACCATGACCTCGAGGTCGGAGAGCTTCTCGTTCTCGTTCTCGTCCTCGGCCTCGGCCTCCGCCACCTCCTCCTCGGGCTCCTCCTCGACCTCGGGCTCGGGGGGGAGCTCGACGAAGCCGGGCAGGAACCGCTGCACCTTGTGCTGGACGGCGGCGATGCGCTCGGCCCGGGAGGCGACGCGCTTCGGCGGCTTGTAGGTCCCGCCGACGTACGCGGCGCGGAACCGCACCAGGTCCTCGGTGCCGACCTGGAGGTACCCGTGGCCGGGCTGCTGCGGCAGCTCGTAGGCCGCGCCGGAGCCGATGACGGTGCGCGACTCCTGCGCGGAGAAGGTGCGCAGCGCGACCCGGTACGACAGGAAGGTGTCCAGGCCCTTGAGCTTGCCCTCCTCGAGGCGCTGCGAGGCCAGGAGCATGTGCACGCCGATGGACCGGCCGATGCGGCCGATCTGGAGGAACAGGTTGATGAACTCGGGCTTGGCGACGAGCATCTCGGAGAACTCGTCGGCGATGATGAGCAGGGTCGGCATCGGGTCGAGCGGCTGCCCGGCCTTGCGGGCCTTCTCGTACTCCCAGCGGTTGGTGAAGTTGCCCGAGGCGCGCAGCACCTCCTGGCGGCGCACCAGCTCGCCCTCGAGCGCGTCGGCCATGCGGTCGACCAGCTCGATCTCGTCGGCGAGGTTGGTGATGACCGCCGAGACGTGCGGCAGCTCGTCGAGGGAGGCGAAGGTCGCGCCGCCCTTGAAGTCGACGAGGATGAAGTTGAGCTCCTCGGAGGAGTGCGTGGCGATGAGCGAGCCGACGATGGTGCGCAGCACCTCCGACTTGCCGGAGCCGGTGGCGCCGATGAGCAGGCCGTGCGGGCCCATGCCGCCGGCGGCCGACTCCTTGAAGTCGATGTCGACGATGGCGCCGTCGGGGCCGGGCCCGATCGGGACCTTCAGGTAGTCCTTGACGGGCTTCTCGCGCCAGTGCACGGCCGGGTCGAGGGCGGCGGAGTCGTTGAAGCCGAGCATCTCGGGGAGGCTCGACGGGTTGGCCATCGGCGAGGCGTCCTCGTCGCCGGACTCGGTCGCGCCGGCGGCGTTCTTGAGCGAGAGCCGCCACGGCGAGAGCGAGCGGGCGATGCCCTCGGCCTGGTTGTACGAGAGGCGGTCGGGCTTGCCGAGGACGCGGCGGCGTCCGGCCTGGTCGGTGTAGATCTCCTCGTCGGTGACGTCGTAGAGCTTGATCTGCGGACCGGGCTTGCGCGGCAGGTAGCCGGAGAAGTCGAACACGGTCACGCCGGCCATGCCGTCGGCCGCGATGATCCCGGTGGGGTCGACCTCGCCGCCGTCGAGGATGACGACCAGCTGTGCCTGGCCCTCCCCCGCGGTGGCGCCTGGTGACCAGGCGCCGCGGCTCGACAGCTGGTCGCGCAGCGAGTTCTCCAGCTGGGTGGTGGTGTTGTAGAACATGCGGACCGGTCCGGCCCCGTCCTCGGCGGTCGGGTGCTGGAGGTGCGGGAGCCACTTCATCCAGTGCCACTCGGGCATGCGCTCGTTGTCGGCGACGACCGCGAAGATGACGTCGTCGGGCGAGTGGAGCACGGCGAGCTGCGTGAGCTGGGAGCGCAGGTTGTCCAGGACCAGGGCGCGGTCGCCGCGCAGGACCATGCGCCCGGCCTCGGTGTACTTCATCGAGCGGGGGATGTCGATGACGTTCGAGTGGGCCGCGACGAAGCGCCTGAGCGCCATCGAGGTCATCGGCTCCAGGTCCTCGACCGGTTTGGTCTCGGGGGGCACCAGCTTCATGGTCATGCGCTGCTTGCCGACGCCGACGCGCACGTCGAGGGCGTCGTCGTCCTTCGGCCGGCGCTCCCACATGCGGCGCGAGCCGACCAGGGACCACAGGGCGCGCGGGTCGGGGTGGCGCCAGCGGGCGGCGCGCCACTGGCGCTCGGCGCCCTTCCGGGCGCGGCGCCGCACCTGGTTGAGGTAGCGCATGTAGTCGCGCCGGTCGGCGTTGAACTCGGCCTTCTTCTGGGCGCGGTTGCCGCCCATGCTGGTGGCCATCATGCCGACCATGGAGATGCCCATCATGGCGCCCATGGCGATGCGCATGGTGTTGCTGCCCGACGAGGCCGTCGAGCCGGTGCCCACGCGGGTCATCATCATCATGGCCATGGCGGCCGCGCCGGCGAGCATCGGCAGGATCATCAGGTACTGCGCGATGTTCTTGGGCTGCGGATCGGGCATGTCGGGCGGCGACTCCAGGAGGATGTCGCCGCGCGGCGCCTGCGGTCCGCGCTTGCGCGGAGGCCTGCGGAAGAGTTTGGTCGTCACAGAGGGTCCTTGTACTCACCGGGGGAGACGCGGCCACGACTCGCGGTGCCGGCGCCTCGCGAGCTTCGACGAGGCCGCGCGCGGGCCGTGGCTTGGGCGCTGCCGTATAAAAGATGTAAGTGCGCTCTGTCGAGTATCGCACTATCAGGGTATAACCGCATCGCCACTCTGCCGTAGGACCATGGCCGTGCGGCCATGGCGGTACACCCGCCGTTGCATGAGGGATTTATCCTTTAACGGTCCCCCGATTACCGACCTGACCCGGAGGTTCGCGCGGTGAGCACCAAGTCGGCCACTCTTTCCAGGGTGACGATCGTCAGTCCTCGCACCAGGATCGACCTCGCACTGCCCTCAGACGTCCCCCTGTCCGACCTGCTGCCGACGATCCTGCACCAAGCCGGCGAGTACTACATCGACGAGGCCGGCGACAACGGCGGCTGGATCCTCGCCCGCCTCGGCGAGGACGCCCTCGACACGGGCCACTCCTGCTCGCAGCTGGGCATCAGCGACGGCGAGATGCTGTACCTCAACCCGGCCGACGCGGCGAAGCCCGAGATCGTCTTCGACGACGTCATCGACGCCGTCGCCACGGCGACCGAGCAGCGCGGCAACCGGTGGGACCACATCGCCACGAAGCGCTTCAGCGTCGGCGTCGGCACCGCGGCCCTGGCCGTGGGCGCGGTCGCGCTCCTGCTCACCACGCACCTGGCCAGCGCGATCGTCGCCCTGGGGGTGGCGGCGGTCCTCGTCGGCGCCTCGGCGCTGCTGTCGCGGGCGGTCGGGGACTCGCGGGCGGCGACGTACTTCGGGATCACCTCGGTGTTCTACGCGGGCGTGGGCGGCCTGCTCATCGCCGCCGACGGCCGGTCGCTGTTCGACCTGGAGGGCCCGCACGTGATGATCGCCGCCGCGGCGATCCTGCTGTTCAGCGTGCTGGCGATGGTGGCGGTGGGCGACATGGCCTCGGCGCCGGTGTTCATCGTGACGATCCTCGGGGCCGTGGTCCTGGGGATCTCGACGGCGCTGATGATGGTCATCCCGAACGGCACTGCCGCCACGGCCGCGGGGATAGCGGCGCCGCTGGCGCTGGCGATCCTCCCGGCCGCCCCGCGCCTGTCGCTGTCGATGGCGATGGTGCCGACCCCGACCCTGCCGACCACCACGGACGAGCTGAAGGAGGGGGACACCGAGGCCATCGACGGCAAGCGGATCCTGAAGCTCTCCGAGCACGCCGGGAACTACCTGGAGGCGCTGCTCTCCTTCGCGGCCGTGGTCGGCCTGGTCTCCGCGATCGCGCTGGCGTTCTCCGACAAGATGCCCGAGGGGCTCATCCTGGCGACGGTCCTGTCGCTGGTGCTGCTGAGCCGGGCGCGCTCGATCGAGGACCGCCCCGCCCGCATCGTCATGCTCGCCGGCGGCATGGGCGGCCTGGCCGCGACGCTGGCGGCGATCTTCGTGGCGAGCGAGGGGAACATCCTGGTGCGGCTGACGGTCATCCTCGGCGCCCTGACGCTGCTGACGCTGATCGCGATGGTCTACGGCCTGGCCGTGGCCGGGAAGAAGATCGCCCCCACGTGGGGCCGCTCCCTCGACATCATCGAGGCGCTGCTCATCGTGTCGATCCTGCCGCTGGTCGGCTGGGTCTGCAACCTGTACGCGATCGCGCTGTCGCTGCGAGGCTAGTCCACCCCGACGTCGACTCTGAGAGAGGCGAATTCCGATGCCCCAGATGCGCTCCCGGCGCGAGCAGGTGGAAGCCCACCGCTTCATCACCTCGCGCATGAACCAGGCGCTGGTGCTGGCCAACCCCGACTCGATCGAGCGGCCGCTGCGGCGCATCGGCGTGTCGATCTTCGCGTCGGTGATGGTGCTGGCCCTGATCTTCGGCGGTTTCGCGATCGCGACGCTGTTCAACAAGGGCAACGCGCTGCCGGAGCCCGGTGCGATCATCACGATCAAGGGCAGCAACTCCGTGTACGTGTACACGACCAAGAGCGGCGGCGAGGAGACCGAGGACGACAAGCTGCGGCTGTGGCAGGTCACGAACTACACCTCGGCGCTGCTGCTGGCCAAGCCCGGTTCCAACGGCAAGCCGCAGGTCCAGGACCTGAAGGCCTCGTCGCTGGCGGGGATCGCCCGCGGCAGCTTCACCATCGGCATCCAGGGGATCCCGACGCAGCCGCCGAGCCCCGAGGAGCTGCTCCAGAAGCAGGACTGGAACGCCTGCTCGATCCCGCGCCGGGACAACGGCACGACGAGCTTCCAGCTGACGCAGCTGGCGGTCATGGACCTGGAGGCGCCCGACAAGGAGCTCTCCGACGACACCTGGATGCTCGTCAAGACGGCCGTGGACGAGAGCCAGGTCGAGGCCGAGTACTACCTGCTGTGGAACGGCGCCAAGTACGGGATCGGCGACGACGACCGGCCCGCCAGCAAGGTGATCGACGACCTGGGCCTCTCGGTCAATGATGCGGTCCCGCTCGACGCGGCGATGCTCCGGGCGATCCCCACGGGCCCGCCGCTGGCGCCGGAGATCCGGCCCGAGTTCGGGGAGACCTCCGAGGAGGGGGTGACCGCCTTCGACGGCACGCCGCTGACGTACGGCCGCCCGGTCTCAGAGAGCGACAACCTGTACGTGCTCGTCAAGACCGAGAACGACGGCGACGAGTTCGCCGAGATCACCCCGACGATGGAGGCCCTGCTGAAGACGCAGTACGGCGCGACCATCGAGATCGACCCGATCGACCGGAGCGACATCGGCGCCACGGCGACCTACCTGCCCCCGGACTACCCCGTGGAGTACCTGGGCAAGAACCCGTGGACGACCGACGCCAGCAGGCCCGCCGTGTGCGCGGTGTACTCGGAGGAGGCCCAGAAGGAGGGCGACACCTCGATCTCGATCGCCATGTACGAGCAGGCTCCCGACGAGTTGACCGACGCGGCCGAGTCCGTCGAGTTCACCGACGAGGGGGAGATCTTCTCGCAGGTCGAGGGCATGGTCGCGCAGACGGTGCTGCCGCAGGGCATGGCGGTGCTGGCCGACGCCCGCACCGACGAGGGCGGGACGATCTCGGGCTTCACCTACATGGTCAGCGACCAGGGCTTCCGCCACGGCATCATCGACCAGGGCATCACCGACTCGACCCAGAAGCTGCTGGGCTACGACGGCGTCGACGCGGTCTCGGTGCCGGACACCATGATCTCGCTCATCCCCGAGGGGCCGTCGCTCGATCCGTACGAGGCCCGCAAGCAGATGGCCGTGGACGCCGACGACGTCCCGGTCTACGAGACCGAGTCCGAGTCGCCCGCCGCGGGCGGCTAGGAGCCGACGTGAACGACGGTGCCGCCGGGCCTTCGGGTCCCGGCGGCACCGTCGTTCGTGGACGCCGCGCGGCCGCGCCGCAAAGGTCCGCACCCGTGGTGCGGGCGTGTTAGCCTGGCGCGACACACTCCCGATAACACGAGGATTAGTCATGGCCTACCCGCCTCAGCAGCCGGGTTTCGACCCGAACCAGCAACCGCCCCAAGGGCAGCCCGGCTACGGGCAGCAGCCGGGCTATGGCCAGCAGCCCCAGCAGCCCGGATACGGGCAGCAGCCGCAGCAGCCGGGGTACGGGCAGACCCCGCCCCCGGGCTACGGGCAGCAGCCCGGTTACGGCCAGCAGCCCCAGCAGCCCGGATACGGCCAGACCCCGCCGCCCGGTTACGGGCAGCAGCCCGGATACGGCGGGCCGGGCGGCCTGCCGCCCGCGCCGAAGAAGTCGAAGACCGGCCTGATCGCGGGCATCGCGGGCGGCGCCGTGGTCCTCATCGTCGCGGTGGTCCTCCTCGTCGTGCAGCCCTGGGGCGGCGGCGCGCCGTCGGCGTCGGACTCCCCCGAGGACGTCGCGGACAAGCTGCTCCCCAAGATGGGCGAGATGTTCGAGGCCGCCTTCTCCGGCGACACCGAGGCGGTCCAGGCGGTCATGGACGACCTCAAGCCCTTCGCCTGCGCGGAGACGCAGGCGGAGATGGACTCGATGGCCGAGGAGTTCGACTTCAGCGGCGCCATGGAGGACGCGGGCATGTCGGACGTGCCCCCGGTGGACATCGAGGTCGACTTCGCCTACGAGATCACCGGTTCGGAGGAGACGGGCGACACCGCCACCGTCGACTACACCGTGAGCTACAACCTGCCGGTGCCCGAGATGAGCGAGGACGGCATGTCCATCAGCGGCTGGACCTCGGAGCGCACCGAGGACGAGGCCGACACGATGGAGCTCATCAAGGAGGACGGCGTCTGGGTCGTCTGCGGCGAGCTCTAGCACCGCACGCGCCGAAGGGCCCCGCCGGATCTCCGGCGGGGCCCTTCGCCGTCGCGGTTCAGACGAGCGCGTCCAGCAGCGGGAAGTAGCCGTCGCGCTGGCCGGCGGCGTTGGGGTGGAAGGACTCCATGATCGGGTAGGAGAGCCCGTTGAGCCATTCGGCGTCGTCGCACACGGCGTGGCCGTCGAAGGCGTCGCGCACGTCGACGTAGTCGAAGCCGTGGCTGAGCGCGACCTGCCCGATGGTGTCGGCCAGCAGGTCGGCGGCGTCGTTCAGCTGCGCCTGCTCGGCGGGGCTGATGCGGGTGATGATGTTGCACTCCTCGCCGTTGAACAGGCGCGGGTAGCCCAGCACGATCACGTCGGCGTTCGGCGCGGCGGACTCGACGGCGTCGTAGACGTCGTGGAGCTTCGCGGGCAGCCGGTCGCGAATGAACTCCTCGGCGGCCTCGATCTGGGCGTCGCAGGTCCACGGGTAGGGGTAGGCGCACTGCTGGACGACCCCGGCCCAGCCGGTGTCGTTGCCGCCGACGGTGATGGTGACGAGGTCGGTGCCGCTCGAGAGCGCGCCGACCTGGTCGGTGAGGACGTCGCCCGTGGTCGCGCCCGAGCAGGCGGCGAAGGCGAGGTCGGCGCCGAGCTCCTCGGCGAGGAGGGACGGGTACGCCGCGCTCGAGCGGTTGCAGTCGGAGCCGTCGTCGATGTAGGAGCGGGTGCCGACGCCGGAGGCGTAGGAGTCGCCGAGTGCGACGTATTCGACGGTCTGGGCCTGGGCGGCGCCGCTGGTGAGCGCGAGGGTCGAAACGACGGCGGCGAGGAGTGCCGCCGCCATTGTGGAGATTCGTCGGGGGTATGACATTTTGGGCTCCGTCTCGAATTTTGTCCGGGGGCGGGCCCTCTTTATATCGGTCCTGTAACGGACGGTCCAGACACGGAACGCGCGATGTCAGAAATACGACAACGGTCGTTCCGCCTGCGGAAGGGGCGTCGGAGGGGTTCACTCGACGCATGGACGGTGGCAGGTGCTCAGAGGCCTTCGGGGAGGTCGAGGCGGTCGAGCGGCTGCGGCCCGGCGGGCGTCTCGGCCAGGAGCCGGTCGGCGTCGTCCTCCTTGGCCGCCTCGGGCTCGGCGAGCAGGCGCCGGACCTCGGCGTCGAGGTGGGCCTCGACCAGGACGGCGAAACGCGCCGCGTCCTCGGCGGCCAGCGCCTCGACGAAGGCGGCGTGCTCGGAGACGAGGTCGCGGTGGACCTCGAAGTGCTCGTACATGGAGAAGGTGCACAGCCGCGTCTCGATGAGCAGGGTGCCCATCATGCGCGCCAGGCGCAGGGACCCGCCCCACGCGGCGAGGGCGCGGTGGAAGTCGAGGTAGGCGTCGCCGAGGGCGCGGGCGTCGTCCTTGCGCAGGGCGCGCTGCATGCGCTTGACCTCGGTGCCGAGCTCGGCGAGGACCGTGCGGCGCTCGGCGGCGGGCCGGGCGAGGATGCGGCGGCCGAGCTCGGGTTCGATGCGGGCGCGCAGCCAGTGGATGTCGCGCACGTCCTCGGGGGTCATGATGCGCACCGCTAGGCCGCGGCGCTTGGGGATGACGAGGAGCCCCTCGGCGGTGAGTCGCTGCATGGCCTCGCGCAGGGGGCCGCGGCTGACGCCCAGCTGGAAGGCGAGCTCGGCCTCGCCGAGGACCGCGCCGGGCGGGAGCGATCCGTCGACGACCGCTTCACGGAGGCGCTCGGCGATGAGGTCCACCGTCGAGGTGCGTCGCACCGGCGCCAGGCGCCCCACCTGGCGGGCGTTCACGAGCCCGCTCACTCCGCTGTTGCGATCAGACACGTCTGCCCGCCCCTCTTCTGTCGCTTCTGGGCAGCATCTTAGCGCCGCTCGTACTTCACGCTTCGCCACAAGCCCCGGTTGCGGCCGCCGTCGACGCATTGACGGTTTCGTTACCGAACGTCGATCATCGTATTGTCGACAAACGTACAATAGAACGTTAGGGTCGGCAAGACAACTGGAGTAGAACACAGGAGGCGACCACCGTGTCGAACGAACCGCATTTCAACCGCCGCAACCTGTTCAGAGGCTCTGCCGTCGGTGCCGCCGCGCTCGGGCTCGCCGCCTGCTCACGGACGGACGACGGCGGCGACGAGGACTCGTCCCTCTTGAAGGACGCCCAGGACGGCGGCACGCTCCGCGTCGCCTACGCGAACGAGGCCCCGTACGCCTACACCGGCGACGACGACGTGGTCACCGGCCAATCGGTCGACGTGCAGAAGCACCTGCTGGGCGAACTCGGCATCGAGGCCGACCAGATCGAGTGGAAGCTCACCGAATGGGGCTCGCTCATCACCGGTCTGGGCACCACGCACGACATGGTCATCGCGGGCATGTACATCACCCCGGACCGCTGCGAGGCGGTCGCGTTCGCGAACCCCGACTACGTCATGCCCGACGCCTTGCTGGTCATGAAGGGCAATCCGGGCGGATGGACCACGCTCAACGAGATGGCCGAGACCGACGGCGTGATCGGCGTCATGAACGGCACCAGTGAGCAGGAGGTCGCCGACGCGATCTTCGACGCCGAGCGCGTCAACGTCCAGCCCGACCTGCCCGCGCTGATCCTGGAACTCAAGGCCGGGCGCTGCGACGCGGTCGGACTCACCTCGGCGAATCTCCAGCTGGCCGCCGACGCCGACGCCGAAGTCGAGGTCACCGAGGGGTTCTGGCTCATCGACCCCGAGACCGGCGAGGACATCATCGGCGCCGGCGCCGCGGTCTTCCAGCCCAAGGACACCGAGTTCCGCGACGCGCTCAACGAGAAGCTCGACGAGCTCCTGGCCGACACCGCCACCTGGGAGGGCCTGGTGAGCCCGTACGGGTTCACCGCCGAGACGAACCACCCCGACGGCCTGACCGCCGAAGACCTCTGCCCGGACACTTACCAGTAGGCGTCATGGACTTCCAAGCGGTCATAGACTCGCTGCCCAGGTACGCCGAGCCGCTGCTGGTGACCATCACGGTCACCGTGGCCTCGGCGGCCCTGGCGCTGCTCGTGGCGTTCGCCCTCGGACTCATGACAAGCTCGAAGCACCTGGCGGTGCGCACCCCGGCACGCGTGTTCGTGGAGTTCATCCGCGGCTCCTCGGTCGTGGTGCAGCTGTTCTGGTTCGCCTTCGCCATGCCCGTGATCCTCGGCATCCAGTTCGACTACCTCATCCTCGCCGGGATCATCGCGCTCGGCCTCAACTACGGGGCCTACTCCTCAGAGGTGGTGCGCGGCGCGATCGCCGCGGTGCCCAAGGGCCAGCTGGAGGCCAGCCTCGCCGTGAACTTCACCCCGTTCCAGCGCCTGCGCCTGGTGGTCCTCCCCCAGGCCTGGCCCGAGATGATCCCCTCGCTGTCCTCGTTCGCGATCATGCTGCTCAAGGCCAGCGCGCTGGTCTCGCTCATCGGCGTCTTCGACATCACCGGGATCGCGAGGATCATCGGCGGGGCGAACGGCGGCGCGAACCAGCTGCCGCACCTCGCGCTGATCCTGGTCGTCTACTTCGTGCTGGCCTGGCTCATCTGGACCGGGATGCGGGCGCTTGAGCGCAAGGCCAAGCGGGGCGTCGGCATCAACACGAGACTTCCCAAGACCCGAGCCGTCGCCCCGCCGGAAGAGGGCGCCAACGCCGCAGGAGGCGTGCTCTGATGAACGAGTGGAACAACGAGACCGTCATCGAGGTCTTCCCCGCCATCTGGGACGGCTTCATCGTCGTCCTCCAGGTCACGCTGGTCGCCGGCCTCATCGCCGTGCTCCTGGGCCTGCTGGTCGCCATCGGCGAGCGCACCGGCCCCGCCTGGCTGAAACGCGTCGTCTCCGGTTTCTTCCAGTTCGTCCGCAACACCCCGCTGCTGGTGCAGCTGCTGTTCGTGTGGACGGCCACGAGCCTGTACATCAACCCCGACTGGAGCGCCTTCATCGTCGGCTCGGCGGTGCTGGGCGTCCACTACGCCTCCTACACCTCCGAGTCCTACCGGGCCGGCATCGAGGCGATCCCGAAGGGCCAGTGGGAGGCCGCGACCGCGCTGAGCCTGCCCACGCACCGGGTGTGGGGCGCGGTCGTCCTCCCGCAGATGATGCGGCGCTCGACCGCCGCCGTCGCCAACTGGGTCATCGCCATGTTCAAAGAGGTCCCGACCCTGTTCGCCATCGGCGTGCTGGAGATGATCGCGCAGGCCCAGAAGTTCCAGGGCCAGCACTACACCGGTGCCGTCGAGGGCTACACCATCGCAGGAATCCTGTTCCTGGCCGCCTCGTACCCGGTGGCGGTCGCGGCGCGGAGATTGGAGAATCGCCTTGCAAAATCCCACTTCTGACCAGCCCATCATCCGCTTCGACCGCGTCGACAAGCGCTTCGGCGACCTGCTGGTCCTCGACAAGCTGAACTTCCAGGTGGACCCCGGCGAGCGCGTGACGCTCATCGGCCCCTCCGGTTCGGGCAAGACCACGATCCTCAGGCTCCTCATGACCCTGGAGAAGGTCACGCCGGCACAGGACCCCGCGGCCGAGGGGGGCGTCATCTACGTCGAGGGCCGGCCCTACTCGCATATGGAGAAGGGCGGCAGGCTGGTCGTCGCCAACGAGCGGTACCTGCGGCAGGCGCGACAGAAGGTCGGCATGGTCTTCCAGCAGTTCAACCTCTTCCCGAACATGAACGTGCTGCGCAACGTCACCGAGGCCCAGGTGCACACCCTGAAGCGCGGCAAGGACGAGGCGGAGTCCAAGGCGAAGGAGCTGCTGGACCTGGTGGGCCTGTCCGACCGGATCGACCACTACCCCAGCCAGCTCTCGGGCGGCCAGCAGCAGCGCGTCGCGATCGCCCGGGCCCTGGCGATGGACCCGGACATCCTCCTGCTCGACGAGGTCACCAGCGCGCTCGACCCCGAGCTGGTCAACGACGTCCTCGGCGTGCTGCGGGACATCGCCGACACCACGAGCATCACCATGCTCATCGTGACGCACGAGATGGGCTTCGCCCGCGACGTCTCCAACCGCGTCATGATGTTCGACAACGGGCAGATCGTCGAGCAGGGCCCGCCCGAGGCGATGTTCTCTGAGCCGCAAGAAGCCCGGACGCAGGACTTCCTTCGGGCCGTGCTCGCGGAGTAGGATTGAGACTCCTCCATCCTTGGAGAGTGTTAGGGGTGTTCGAGGGGGGCGGTCATGAGGGGTTATCGACCGCCCCCCTCATTCTTTTTGCCCTGATTCGCGTTCGGACCTGCGACGGCGCCCGGGTGCGGCCGCCGGCCGCGGGCCGGGAGTGGCACAATCAGACACCGTGTCCGCGCGCGCAAGGCGGCGACCGATCCGCAGAGGGAGCCGATGAACCTGTTCGGCAGGGGCGAGCGCCCCACAGAGGAGACCGTGGCCGTGATCGGCCTCGGCCGGTTCGGCTCCGCCGTCGCCGAGTCCCTCACCCGGCTCGGCCACGAGGTCCTCGCGATCGACGAGCGCCCCGAGATCGTGCAGCGCGCCTCCGAGATCCTCACCCACGTGGTGCAGGCGGACTCGACCGAGTCGGCGGTCCTGACCCAGCTGGGCATCGGCGAGTTCGACCACGTCGTGGTCGCGATCGGCACCGACATCGAGGCGAGCGTCCTCACCGTCCTGGCCTGCGAGGAGGCCGGCGTCCGCGAGATCTGGGCGAAGGCCATCAACGCCAAGCACGGCCAGATCCTCCACCGCACCGGCGCCCACCACGTGGTCTACCCCGAGGCGGCCATGGGCGAGCGCGTCGCGCACCTGGTGAGCGGCAAGATGCTCGACTTCATCGAGTTCGACGACGGGTTCGCGATCGTCAAGACCAAGGCGCCGGCCGAGGCGGTCGGCAAGACCCTCGCCGAGTCGCGCCTGCGCTCCAAGTACGGGGTGACGGTGGTCGGCGTGAAGCAGTCGGGCGAGGACTTCACCTACGCCACTCCCGACACCGTCGTCGCCGGCGGGGACACCCTCATCGTCTCCGGCGCGACCACCAAGGTCGAGGCCTTCGCCTCCACCACTTGACATGATCGACCGCGTCAAGGCCTTCTTCCGCCACCCCGCCCGCCTGGTCCCCCTGATCTTCCTCGCGGCGATCACGGCCTCCACGCTGCTGCTCATGCTGCCGGTGTCGCACGTGGGGACGGCGACCACGCGCTTCACCGACGCGTTCTTCACCGCCACCTCGGCGGTGTCGGTCACCGGCCTGGCCGTGGTCGACACCCCCGTCCACTGGAGCCGGTTCGGCCAGTTCGTCATCATGCTGAGCTTCCAGGTCGGCGGCCTGGGCATCATGACCAGCGCGGTCCTGGTGGGCCTGCTGGTCTCCAGCCGGCTGGGCCTGCGCACCAAGCTCATGACCCGCATGGAGATCAGCCAGGCGCTGAACCTCGGCGACGTCAAGGCGGTGCTGCTGCGGACCGTGGCGTTCTCGCTCGTCGTCGAGGCCGCCGCCGCGCTGGTGCTCGCGATCCGCTTCTCCGCCTACGGGTTCAGCCCGGCCGAGGCGGTCTGGAACGGCGTGTTCCACGCCGTGAGCTCGTTCAACAGCGCGGGCTTCTCGCTGTTCTCCGACTCGCTCATGAGCTACGCCACCGACCCGTGGATCTGCCTGCCGCTGTGCTTCGCGACGATCCTCGGCGGCCTGGGCATGCCGGTGATCTTCGAGATGACGCGGCGCCACTGGGGCCGCCGGCAGTGGTCGGTGCACACCAAGCTGACGCTGGCCGGCTCGGCGGTGCTCCTGGCGGGCGGCTGGATCGCGTTCCTGATGTTCGAATGGTCGAATCCGGCCACGTTCGGGCAGTGGCCCTGGTACGACCGGATCCTCCCGGCGTTCTTCCAGACCTCGATGGTGCGGGCCGCCGGGCTCAACTCCGTCGACATCGGGGCGATGCGCGAGGACTCGCAGCTCGCCTCGATCATCCTCATGTTCATCGGCGGCGGCTCGGCCTCCACCGCGGGCGGGATCAAGGTCACCACGTTCTTCGTGCTGCTGCTGGTGATCTGGGCCGAGGTGCGCGGCGAGCCCGACGTCACGGCCTTCCGGCACCGCATCGCCCCGCCCGTCATCCGCCAGGCCCTCACGGTCGCCCTGGTGTACGTGGCCTGCAACGCCTTCGGCGTGTTCCTCATGCAGCGCTTCGAGCCCGACCTCCAGCTCATGCCCATCATGTTCGAGGTGACGAGCGCGTTCGCCACCCTCGGCCAGTCCACCGGCATCACCGACGACCTGTCCGAGCCGTCCAAGTGGCTGCTGACGATCGCGATGTACACCGGGCGCATCGGACCGGTCCTGTTCGCCGCCTCGCTGGCTTTGCGCAGTCGGCACCGTATGTACCGATATCCCGAGGCCAGACCCCTCGTGGGCTGAGCCGCGAACCCTCAAGAGGTGTGCCCCGCCTCACGAGGCTCCCCACCGACAAGCGAAGATGGTCCCACCACGCCGCAGCGCGGACCGTCGCCCTCAGAAAGGACGCCCCCGATGTCCCGTAAAGCCCGGCAGCGGACCAGTCGTCTCCCCATCCGCATGCAGCTGATGCTGCCGATCGCGGCGGCCCTCATGGGGATGATGGTGCTCGGGCTTTTCCAGACGGTCAGCGTGTGGGACGAGTACCAGAACGCGACCGACGCCGAGGTCCTCGCCGACCTCTCCAAGGCCCTCAACAAGACCCTCGACGTGCACCAGGCCGAGGCCGGCCCGCTGGTGGCCTCGGTCATCAACGGCGGCGGCGGCCAGTTCGACGCCGCGGTGACCCGCCGCGAGACCGACTGGGCGTTCGAGGCCCTGGAGTCGACCGCGGACGCGGCGGTCCAGCGCTTCCCCGACCTCGGGGACGACCTGGAGGCGCTGTTCGACAAGGCCGCCGACCTCCAGGAGGCCCGCGCCGCGTTCGACCTGCTCGCCACCGGCGACGCCGAGTTCACCGACGACGAGGTCGAGGCCGCCTACCTGGTCTACCGCAACGTCGCCGACCAGATCGTCGGCGTCGCCGCGATCCTGCCGCGGCTGGTGGACGACGCGCAGGTCTCGGCGCACCTCGACTCCCTGGCCGCGGTCATGCAGGCCAGCCGCATCGCCGCCGAGATCCAGTTCACCGTGGCCGCCGACCTGGCGCTGCTCAAGGAGGACGGCGAGGTCGTGGTCGGCCGCGCCGAGCTCGCCACGGTCTCCTACCTCTCGGGCTCCTTCGACCGCCAGATCGTGGAGTTCCAGGCCAACGCCTCGGCCGACACCAGCGCGGTCTACCGGGAGGCCATGGACACCGAGGCGGTCACCGACGCCCAGCTGGCCCTCGGCATCTACCTGCGCGGCAACATCCCGACGATCGCCCCCGAGGACTTCTCGGCCGGGCAGGGCGTGGTCGTGGCCGCGCTCGACACGACCCAGGCGTCGGTCATCGACGCGATGGAGGACGACGTCACCGCGATGCGCGAGGCCGCCTCCCGGACCCTCCTGACCACGTTCGCGCTGGTGATCGTCCTGGCGCTGACGGCGATCGTCTCGGCGGCCATGCTCGCGCGGCGCATCAGCCTCCGCGTCGACGGCGTCCGCGAGGCGACCCTGACCGCCGCGTACGACACGCTGCCCAAGACCGTGGCCGCGGTGTCCCAGGCCGCCAACGCCGACGAGGTGGACCGGCTGCTCCAGACCGCGAAGCGCCAGACGCTCCTGTCGGGCGACTCCCGCTACGCCGACGAGCTCGACTCGCTCGCCGAGGCCTTCAGCGCCGCGCACCACCAGGCCCTGCGCCAGACCGCGAACCAGGCCCTGCTGCGCATCGACGTCGAGGCGATGATGAAGACGCTCGCCCGCCGCGGGCAGAGCCTCATCCGCCGCCAGCAGCAGGTCATGGAGTCCCTGGTCGACGACGCCCCGGACGAGGCGGTCCCCGACGAGTGGCGCAGCGTCTACCACCTGCTCGCGCGCATGCGGCGCAACGAGGAGAACCTGCTCCTGCTCGCCGGCGGCGACCCGCAGCGGCGCTACAACCACCCCTCGGGCCTGGAGATGATCATCCGCGACGCCGTGGCCGAGATCGAGGACGCCGGGCGCGTCGTGGTCGAGAACCAGGTCGCGGCCCGCCTCGAGACCAAGCCCGCCGGCGACCTGGTGCGCATCCTCGCCGAGCTGCTCGACAACGCCGCCGCGTACTCGCCGCCGACCCAGTCGGTGCGGGTGACCTCGCGGCGCTCGGGCTCGGAGATCGTCATCTCCATCGCCGACGACGGCATCGGGCTCGCGCCCGAGCCGATGGCCGCGATCAACCGCCGCCTGGCCGAGCCGACCCAGCTCACCTCGGAGCTGACCGCGACCATGGGCCTGCTCGTGGTCGGCCGGCTCGCCGCCGAGCACTCGATCAGCGTCCAGCTGCACTCGACCATGGGCAAGGGCACGCTCGCGCTGGTGCGCATCCCGGCGAGCGCGCACGCCGAGGAGCTCGGCCTGTCCCCCGACGGCTCCGGCGGCTCGGCCGCGCGGCTCGCCCTGTCGGCCCGGGCCGCGAACCTGCCGGTGACCGGGACGGGCGCCGAGGCGTCCGCGCCGAGCGCCGTCGACCCGATCGTGCCGCGCCCGCGCAAGGCCGGCTCCACCCCTGAACCACGGCCTGTAGCTGGGGCGACACACAACGGCGGCAACGGTGCGCAGCCCCCTGCGGGGCCTGCTCCCGAGACGCTGGATGTTACCTTCAGGAAGGTGAACAGAGCACTCGAAACCTCGGGCAGTGTCAACGGCGCCGAACTGCCCCGTCGGGCGCCAGGTTCCCGGCTGCTCCCCGGCTCCGTTCCCAGCCCCCGCGCGGGCGGCGGCGGAGCCGACCTCGATCCCGCCGAGATCCGTGACCGGCTCGCCGGTTTCGCGTCCGGCATCGCGGCGGCCGCCGCACACGAACAACGCCAATAGAAAGCAGCGAGATGGATAGCAAGGACAAGAACGTCGGTGAACTCGACTGGCTCCTGACCTCCTTCGTGGAGAAGGTGCCGGACGTCTCCGAGGCGCTCACGGTCTCCGTCGACGGCCTCGCCATCGCCGCGTCCCGCGGCCTGTCGACCGACCGGGCCGACCAGCTCGCCGCCATCACCTCGGGCCTCGCGAGCCTGACGACCGGCGCGGCCAAGGTGCTCGACGCCGGCCGGATCCGCCAGTCGGTCATCGACATGGACGAGGGCGTGCTGCTGCTCATGGCGGTCGGCGACCGCGCCCAGCTCGCGGTCCTGGCGAACGCCGGCTGCGACCTCGGCCAGGTCGGCTACGAGACCGCCCTGCTGGTCAAGCGGGTCTACGCCGCGCTGGAGCCGGACGCCCGCGGCGGCGCCTAGCCCGCCGCGACACCGCACCGTAGGAGATTGCTCACCCGCGCGCGGCCGCCTCAGGCGGCGGTCCGCGCGCACCACGCCCCCGACCCCGACCGCGGTGATCCGCACTGCGGTCGACCTGCGACAACCACCGAACGCGCACCGTCCCATCACGCTCCGCCACGCCGCATCGGCATCGCCCCTCCGCATCGGCGGCGTTTCGCGGGGCTATGCTGCGTTCGCTACCTGGAAATGAATCTGGAGGCCCACAGGTGACCACGGTTGAGCCGAAGCTTGAGCCAACGCCTATCGTCGCGCGTCCCTGGCCGGTGCGTCGCGAGCCGAACGGCTCCTGGCTCGCCCGCACACTCCGCACGACTGACGCGAAGCAGATCGGACTGCTCTACTTCGTCACGTCGTTCGCGTTCTTCGCCATCGGCGGCATCCTCGCCCTGCTGATCCGCGCGGAGCTGTTCCAGCCGGGACTCCAGATCGTGTCGTCCGAGCAGTTCAACCAGCTGTTCACGATGCACGGCACCATCATGCTGCTCATGTTCGCGACCCCGATCGTGTTCGCGTTCGGCAACTACCTGGTGCCCCTGCAGATCGGCGCGCCCGACGTCGCGTTCCCGCGCCTGAACGCCTTCGCGTACTGGCTGTACCTGCTCGGGTCGATCCTCGCGGTCTCCGGGTTCATCACCCCCGGCGGCGCCGCGTCCTTCGGCTGGTTCGCCTACCAGCCGCTGTCGAACGCGGTGAACTCGCCGGGCATCGGCGCCGACATGTGGTTCATCGGCCTCTCGGTCTCGGGTATCGGCACGATCCTCGGCGCGGTCAACATGATCACCACGATCATCACGATGCGCGCCCCGGGCATGCTCATGTTCCGGATGCCGATCTTCACCTGGAACATCCTCATCACCAGCCTGCTGATCATCCTGGTGTTCCCGATCCTCTTCGCCGCGCTCCTCGCGGTCATGGCCGACCGCCAGCTGGGCGCCCACGTCTTCGACTCCGAGACCGGCGGGGCGATCCTGTGGCAGCACCTGTTCTGGTTCTTCGGGCACCCCGAGGTGTACATCGTGGCGCTGCCGTTCTTCGGCATCGTCTCCGAGATCTTCCCGGTGTTCAGCCGCAAGCCGATCTTCGGCTACAAGACCCTGGTCGCCGCGACGCTCGCGATCGCGGGCCTGTCGATGGCGGTGTGGGCCCACCACATGTACGCGACCGGCGCGGTCATGCTGCCGTTCTTCTCGCTCATGACGTTCCTCATCGCGGTCCCCACGGGCGTGAAGTTCTTCAACTGGATCTTCACCATGTGGAAGGGCCAGCTGACGTTCGAGACGCCGATGCTGTTCAGCCTCGGCTTCCTCGTGACGTTCCTCCTCGGCGGCCTCTCGGGCGTCCTGCTCGCCAGCCCGCCGGTCGACTTCCACGTCTCGGACTCCTACTTCGTGGTGGCGCACTTCCACTACGTGCTGTTCGGCACCATCGTGTTCGCCGTCTACGCCGGCGTCTACTTCTGGTTCCCGAAGGTCGCGGGCCGGATGTACGACGAGCGGCTCGGCAAGGTCCACTTCTGGCTGACGTTCATCGGCTTCCACACCACGTTCCTGGTGCAGCACTGGCTCGGCGCGGAGGGCATGCCCCGCCGCTACGCCGACTACAAGATCTCCGACGACTTCACGACCCTGAACATGATCTCCACGGTGGGCGCGTTCATCCTGGGCCTGTCGACGCTGCCGTTCATCTGGAACCTGTTCAAGTCCTGGAAGGCCGGGCGCGTGGTCGAGACCAACGACCCGTGGGGCTACGGCGGCTCGCTCGAATGGGCGACCAGCTGCCCGCCGCCGCTGCGCAACTTCGACCGCCTCCCGCGCATCCGCTCGGAGCGGCCCGTCTTCGACGAGAAGTGGGGCCATCTGGTGAAGGAAGTCAAGGGGCATTGACCTAGTGCGACGGCGGCCCGGGAGCATTCGCTCCCGGGCCGCCGTCGCGTCCGGGGCGGAAATATCGACGCGGCGGCGCACCGCCCCTACCGCGCGCGGCCGTCCGTCACTAGGATCGGTGATATGAGCCGGGCATTGATCGTGGTGGACGTCCAGATCGACTTCTGCGAGGGCGGGTCGCTGCCCGTCGCGGGCGGCGCCGCCGTCGCGGCGGCCGTCACCGAACTCATCGGGGCCGCCCCCGGGCGCTGGGACCACGTGGTGGCGACCCGCGACTGGCACATCGACCCGGGCCCGCACTTCTCCGCCGAACCGGACTTCCGCGACTCCTGGCCGCCGCACTGCGTGGTCGGCACCCGCGGCTCCGGCTTCCACCCCGACTTCGACCACACGCTGGCCGAGGCCGTGTTCGACAAGGGCGCCTACGAGGCCGCCTACTCCGGGTTCGAGGGCTCGGCCGGCGAGACGAGCCTGGTCGAGTGGCTGCGCGAGCGGGGGGTCGACGCGGTCGACGTCGTCGGCATCGCGACCGACCACTGCGTGCGGGCCACGGCGCTCGACGCCGCGGGCGAGGGATTCAGCACCACGGTGCTGCTCGACTACACCGCCGCGGTGGCGGAGGAGACGAGGGCGAAGGCCCTGGAGGAGTTCGAGCGGGCGGGCGTGGCCGTCAAGTAGCGGGACCGGCCGGGGACGTCATTTGCCGTAGCGGCGGTCGCGCGTGGCGAAGGAGCGGACGGCGCGCAGGAAGTCGACGCGGCGGAAGTCGGGCCAGTTGGAGTCGCAGAAGTAGAACTCCGAGTACGCCGACTGCCACAGCAGGAACCCGGAGATGCGCTGCTCGCCGCTGGTGCGGATGACCAGGTCGGGGTCGGGCTGGCCCGTCATGTAGAGGTGGCGGGCGATGGAGGCGGCGTCGACGGCCTCGGCGGCCTGCTCCAGGCTCGCGCCGGCGGCGGCCTGCTCCAGCATGAACGACCGCACGGCGTCGGCGATCTCGCGCTGGCCGCCGTAGCAGACGGCGAGGTTGACCTGCATGCCGCGTTTCTCGGCGGTGCGCTGCTGGGCGCCCTTGAGGGCGGCCTGGTGCTCTTCGGGCAGGAGGTCGAGGGCGCCGACCATGCGCAGCTGCCAGGGCTGGCCGTCCTCGGCGAGCTCGCCGGCGAGCTCGTCGATGATGTCGAGGAGCGGGTCGAGCTCGTCCTTGGGGCGGGAGAGGTTCTCGGTCGACAGGAGCCAGATGGTGACGTGCTCGACGCCCAGCTCGTCGCACCAGCCGAGGAAGCGCTCGATGTGCTTGGCGCCGGCCCGGTGGCCGTCGTTGGGGTCGGTCAGGCCCATGTCGCGGGCCCAGCGCCGGTTGCCGTCGACCATGACGCCGATGTGCCGGGGCAGGGGCTGGCCGGTCAGCTCGCGTGCGAGCCGACGCTCGTAGATCAGGTAAAGCAGATTCGAGATCGCCACAACCGGCAATTGTAGGCTCCGCGGAATCGCCGCCCGCAGCTTCGCCTCGGCTGCGCCGCCGGGGACCGGGCGCGGGGGCGCCCCGGCCTCGCGCGGCGAAGCGGCCGCGGCCCCGGAAGGCCACGGCCGCTTGGCAACTCCTACTGGACGTCGAGCCGCTGCTTGAGCGCGTCCAGTTCGCTCCACAGGACCGTGGGGAGCCGGTCGCCGAAGCGGGCGAACCAGCTCTCGACGAGCGGGATCTCGGCGGCCCACTCCTCGCGGTCGACCCGGAGCGCGGCCTCGAGGTCGGCCTCGGTGAGGTCGAGCCCGTCGACGTCGAGGGACCCGGGGGTCGGGCAGTGCCCGATGGGGGTCTCGACGGCGTCGGCGCGGCCTTCGAGCCGTTCGACGACCCATTTGAGGACGCGGGCGTTCTCGCCGAACCCGGGCCACAGGAAGCGGCCGTCGTCGGAGCGGCGGAACCAGTTGACGTAGAAGACCTGCGGCATGAGCGCCTCGTCGGTGGCGGCCTTGCCCATCGCGATCCAGTGCCCGAAGTAGTCGGCGGCGTTGTAGCCGATGAACGGGAGCATCGCCATCGGGTCGCGGCGCACGACGCCGACCTGGCCGGTGGCCGCGGCGGTGGTCTCGGAGGAGAGGGTCGCGCCCATGTACACGCCGTGGACCCAGTCGCGGGCCTGCGTCACGAGCGGGACGGTGGTGGCGCGGCGGCCGCCGAAGAGGATCGCGTCGATGGGGACGCCGCGCGGGTCGTCGTACTGCTCGGCGAGCACCGGGCACTGCTTGATCGGCGTGCAGAAGCGGCTGTTGGGGTGGCTGGAGGGCTCCTCGGAGCCGGGGGTCCAGTGGCGGCCCTTCCAGTCGACGGCGTGCTCGGGCGGCTCGCCCATGCCCTCCCACCAGACGTCGCCCTCGTCGGTGAGCGCGACGTTGGTGAACAGGGTGTGGCCCTTCGCGATGGTGCGCATGGCGTTGGGGTTGGTGCGGTAGTCGGTCCCGGGCGCGACGCCGAAGAAGCCGTACTCGGGGTTGACGGCCCACAGGCGCCCGTCCTCGCCGAAGCGGAGCCAGGCGATGTCGTCGCCGAGGGTCTCCACCTTCCAGCCGGGGATGGTCGGCTCGAGCATGGCGAGGTTGGTCTTGCCGCACGCGGAGGGGAACGCCCCGGTCACGTGGTAGACCTTCCCTTCGGGGCTGGTCAGGCGCAGGATGAGCATGTGCTCGGCGAGCCAGCCCTCGTCGCGGCCCATGGCGGAGGCGATGCGCAGCGCGTAGCACTTCTTGCCGAGCAGGGAGTTCCCGCCGTAGCCCGAGCCGTAGGACCAGATCTCGCGCTCGGCCGGGAAGTGGGAGATGTACTTGGTCTCGTTGCAGGGCCAGGGGACGTCGGCCTGGCCGGGGGCCAGGGGCGCGCCCACGGAGTGGAGGCACCTGACGAAGTCGGCGTCGCCGCCCATCGCGGCGAGGACCTCGGTGCCCATGCGGGTCATGATGTGCATGGAGGCGGCGACGTAGGCGGAGTCGGTGAGCTCGACGCCGAACATGGGCTTCTCGGCCTCGGGCGAGCCCATGCAGAAGGGGACGACGTACATGGTGCGCCCGCGCATGGAGCCGCGGTAGAGGCCGGTCATGGTCTCGCGCATGTAGTCGGGGGCGGTCCAGTTGTTGGTGGGCCCGGCGTCCTCGGGGTCGAGCGAGCAGATGAAGGTGCGCTCCTCGACGCGGGCGACGTCGCCCGGGTCGGTGCGCGCGAGGAACGAGTCGGGTTTGGCGGGGACGGGGACGAGGGTGCCGAACGCGACGAGTTCGGCGGTCAGGCGCTCCCATTCGGCCTGGGTGCCGTCGCACCACACGATCTGGTCGGGGTCGGTCAGTTCGGCGACCTCGCCCACCCAGGCCAGGAGTTTGTGGTGGCGGGTGGGTGCGGACTTCAGGCCGGTCCGGGCGGCGGTCGGATCCTCGGGTCCGATCGCGGGTGCGGCGGATGCGGCGGTTTCGATGCTCACGGTGGCTCCTTCGGTTCGGTGCTCTGGCGCGGCTCGCGGCGGGCCGCGACCGGGCGGCGATGTGACGCGGGCGCTCCGGCCGGGACCGGTCTCTTCGGACGCTACGTGAACACGGGGGAACGCGCAGGGACTTGTGTTCGATTGGGCCTGCGCTGAACAGGGATTCCAGGTATCATTTCCCGCCTCGTGCGCATTCGGGCTCGAAACGATCACAACTACTTGCGATTCATGCTTTGCCGAGCATGATCGAGCATGAGCGACTCGATTTGACGCACACTCACAACTAACGCGAACGGTTTCGATCATGGAACGAGCGCGTTAGCGCGCTGTGGCGAAGAAGTTTCGCGCAAGGGCGCGCGGTGTTTTGGCGCGAATACCCGCATGACGTGGCGGTTTGGGCGAAGATGCAGTTCTGCAACTGCACGAGCAGTCCAGGTCGAGGCGTTGGAGAGGCCCATGGCGCACCGCGAACCGGAACCGCAGTCCAACCGCGCCAGGACCGTGGCGGTCGGCACCGCGGCCGTGGTCCTGATCCTGGCCGCGGTGGCGGTCTTCCTGCTCTTCAGGTGAACACGGCGACGGCGGCCGCGATCACCGTGGACCGCGGCCGCCGTGCGCGTCGGCGGGAGGTCAGACCGAGGGGCCCCGGCGGCGCAGCTCGTCGACGCTGACCATGGCCTCGCGCAGCTCCTTGAGCCAGTCCTCGGCGTGCTGCTCGACCAGGCGCACGCACCAGGCGAGCGCGTCCGAGCGCGAGGCGGCCACGCCGGAGCCCACGAGGGTGTCGAGCACGAGCCGCTCGGGCTGGCGCAGGCGCGTGGTCACCGGCAGGGACTGGTGCGTGAAGACCATCGTCGTCGAACCGCAGCGCGCACCCCACGAGGACTGGCGGTGGTAGCGGTACTGGAGCTGCTGGGCGATCTGCACGCGCATGTCGCGGGTGGCCTCGCGGAAGCGCGAGATCCGGCCCTCCTCGGTCGCGGCCCGGTCGGACTCGGTCGCGTCGGCGGGGTGGTCGGGGGTCGGCAGCGGGCAGATGATGATCATCTCGTCGCGGTCGACGGTCACGTCGGGCATGCCGGCGATCCAGCCGTCGGGGACGATCCCGTAGATCCAGGCGGGGGCGTCGTCAGTGGACGGCAGGGGGCCGTAGTGCCACGAGCCGGTGTCGTCGATGGCGGCCATTGACGGGTCTCCTCACGTTTCGGTGACGCATCAGGTGTACCCCATGCCGTCAAGGCGCTCCTACAGCCCCCTCATGAACACGCCCGCCAGCGCGCACACCGCCGCGATCGCCGCCCCGACGCACGCGAGGGTCTGGCCCGGGCGCGGCCGCACCCGGTACTGCCACGACAGCCACACGCCGAGCACGGCCGGGCCGGTCGCGACCCCCAGGAACAGGGTCAGGGCCGCGGCGGCCTGGCGCACGGCGGTGTCCTCGACGCGCAGGATCCACAGGGCGAGGGCGACGGCCAGCGCCCCGACGCCGGCGCCGATGGCGGCGGCGGTCACCTCGGTGTGGCGGGGCGCCTCGATGGGGAGTTCACCCTGGCGGGCGAGGGACAGGAGCCGCCCGGAGCGCTCCAGGCGGGCGCGGACGCGCTCGGTGTCGGGCTCGGGGTCGGGCGCCCCGGCCGGGGGCGTCGGCCCGGTGCGGCGGTGCCCCACGAAGTCGCCGAGCGAGCGCCACAGGACGGCGACGTTCCGGTCGGTCTCGGCCACGAGCGCCGCGGCCTCGGCGGCGGCCCGCCCGGCCTCGTCGCGGGCGGCCCGGGCCGCCGCGGCGGCGGCGGCGAGCCGGTCGGCCTCGGCCCGGCAGGCGCGGTCGGCGGCCCGGATCTCGGCGGCCGCGTCGGCGCGCTCGCGCAGGTAGGCCGCGACGGCGGCCGGGTAGTCGGTCTCGGTTCCCATCGGCGGCGCCCCTTCTACGGCAGGTCCAGCACGGACTCGGGCCTGGGCAGGGCCGCGGTCGTCAGGTACGGGATGACCACCTGCGGGGAGCGGTGGCGGGCGCGGTCGAAGAACAGGCCGCGCCGCTCGCGCGGGTACCAGGCCGGGCCGCCGCCGGCGGGCGAGAGCGGGGCGAGCTCGGGCCCCTGGACGTCGAGGGCGAGCCAGGCGTCGACGGCGTCGAAGCGGGCCGCGAAGCCGCCGAGGTCCTCGCGCAGGCGCGGCACGGACCGCCACCAGCCGAGGGTGTGGAGGTGGCGTTCGGGCCCGTCGATGAGCATGGCGCGCAGGCGGGCCGAGCCGGCCGCGTCCAACCGGGCGGACCCGGCGTCGACGGCGTGGACCAGGTTGAGGCGCAGGGACCCGTCGCAGCGCAGCTCCCAGTCCTTGCACAGGGACGCGAGGTCGTCGTGCCAGTCGACGTCGGCGCCTTCGGCCTCGAGCGCGGCGGCGAGGGCGAGCGCGGAGGCGGCGGCGTCGGGCTCGAGGCAGCACAGGTCGACGCCGATGCGCTGGCCTCGCGCGGCGGTGAGCGCGGCGGCGGCGAGGACGTCGGCGGCCTCGCCGGCCCGGGTGCCGAGGACCGCGAGGTTGCGGCCGGGGGCGCGGTGGAGGGCGAGTTCGGCACCGCGGGCGGCGACGTCGATGGTCTGGCCGAGCAGCGCCGTCTCGGGGGCGGGGACGCCCGCGGCGAGATCGGGGACGTGGCCGCCGTCGAAGAGCGCGGGCGGCTCGTTCCCGGCGGGCCGCGCCTCCCACAGGCGGCGCTGGAGGGGCTCCCAGGCGTCGGCGTGCCCGGCGTTGGGGAGGGCGACCGTGGTGTTGGCGCCGGTGTGCCCGGACTCGTCGTTGACGACGGCGTGGAAGCGGGGCACGGTGTCGGCGGCGTGGTTGTTCTCGGCGAGGACCCGGCGGGCCTTGGGCAGGGCGATGCGGAGGGTGAACTGGGCGACCAGGCTCGGGCGGCCCCACAGGGCCTCGATCCCGGCGATGTCCTGCGAGGCGAGGACGAGGTGGATGCCCTGGCTGCGGCCGCGCCGGGCGAGGTCATCGAGGAGCTGCACGGCTTCGTCGGTGACGGCGTCGCGGGTTTCGAGGAGGACCTGGAACTCGTCGACGACGGCGACGATGCGCGGCCAGTGGCCGCCGGGGTCGGCGGCGCGGAGCTCTTCGAGCTTGGTGGCCTCGTGGGCCTTGGCGGCCTCGGCGCGGCGGCGCAGCTCGTCCTTGAGGTGGCGCAGGAGCGCGAGGCCGAACTCGCGGTCGTCGTTGACGTTGACGCCGACCAGGCGCACGTGCGGGAGCCAGGAGGGGTCGCGGCGGCCGGTGGCGAAGCGCGCGAAGGAGACGCCCTCCTTGAAGTCGAGGAGGTAGAGCGCGAGCTCGTCGGGGCTGTAGCTCGAGGCGAGCCCGGCGATCCAGGCGTAGAGGAGGTTGGTCTTGCCGGAGCCGGAGGGGCCGCCGACGAGGGCGTGGGGCGGGTTGTCGCCGAGGTGGAGCCGGGTGACGTCGCCGGCGGGGGTCTCGCCGACGGCGGCGTGGAGGCCGGTGGCGGAGGAGGCGGCCCACAGGCGCTGCGGGAGGAGGTCGACCAGGCGCGCGGGTTCCCTGCCGGCGCTGTGCTTCTCGGCGAGGGTCTTGGCGGCGGCGGTGATCGTGGAGGGCGGTGGCGGGGCGTCGAGCGCGATGGCGGCGCCGGGGAGCCCGGTGTAGCCGGTGGCGGTGAGGCGCGGGAGGTCGGCGGGGCCGGCGGTGTCGTCGCCGACGATGACGAGGTGGACGCCGGCGGCGACGCCGGTGCGGCGCAGGCGGGCGAGCTGGGCCTGGTCGTGGGCGGGCCAGGAGGCGAGGTCGGCGTTGAGGAGCACGAGGACGCGCCAGGGCTCGGGGCGGCGGCCGGTGGCGGCGGCGAGGTCGGCGAGGGAGGCGTGCTCGCCGGCGAGGACGTCGGCGTTGACGCGGCGCACGGTCTCGACCAGGGTGTCGAGTTCTTCGCGGAGCCCGGAGGGGCCGACGAAGGAGAGGAGGCCGGCCTTGCCGAGCGCGGCGAACGCGGACAGGGACCCGCCGAGGTGCTCGGGGTCGTACACGTGGAGGCGCACGAGCCCGGCGGGCACGGATCCGACGGCGCGCGCCAGGAGGCCGGGGAGCGCATGCGCCGCATCGGCGTCGATGCGCAGATGGGCGCGGTCGAGCAGCGGCACGAGTGCGAGCAGTGAGACCGCGGTCACCGAGGGTGCCGAATTGTCGTACCCCCCTGCCACACTCGCCTCACCGGCATCGGCGCGAGAGGGAGAGGAGGAAGCGGCGCCGAGGGCAGTGCGACCGGCATCGACAGCGGCGCAGGCGGACTCGGCGGGAACGGCAGCGGACGGGCCGGGACCGGTGAGGAAGCCGGCGCCACCGGAAGCGGCGGCGCGTCCCGCTTCCGGACCGGGGACCGCGTCGGGGGTACCACCGACGCGGGAACCGCCGGCCGAGCCGCTGGAGACGCCGGGAGCGCCTGCGGTGGACACGGCGCCCAGGACGCCGTCGAGGCCGCGGGCGGCCAATCCGGTAGCAGCGGCGGCATCGGCGAAAGCGCGGTCGACCCCGTCGCCGACAACGGCGAGGTCATGGGCATCCGCAGCACCGCAGGAAACACCACCTGCGGCGCCAGGACCGGCCTGGTCCACGGCGGCAGCGCCTACGGCGACGGGATCGACCCGGTCACCGCCGCCAGCGGCGCCGAGGACGAGACCGGTTCCAGGATCAACGGCAGCGGCGGCATCGAGGGCGACCGAAGCGCCCGCAAGGGCGCGGTCGGCCCCGCCATCGGAGGCGGCAGGGCCCGCGAGCGCAAGGGCGGCCCCACCGCCGGTGCGGGCGGCAGGGTCTGCGAGGGCGACGCGGTCGGCTCCGTCGCCTGTGGCCGCAGGGCTCAGGGCCCGGTCGGCCGCAACGCCCACGGTGCCGGCAAAGGCCCGGCCGGTCTCGGCGCTCGGGGTCGCGGTACCGGCGGGCGCCCGGTCGGCCCCGGTGCCCGCGGCCCCAGGGTCTGCCGAGGCCTGATCGGCTCCGGTGAACGCGACGTCGGCGAGGGGCCGGTCGCCCTCGTCGCCCGCAGTCCGGTCCGCCAGGGCCTGATCGGCTCCGGCACTGGCAGCAGCGGTATCGGTCGCTACCGCGGCGCTGCCGGCCGGGGCGCCGCCGGTGGCCGCCGCGGCGGCGGTGCCGGTCGAGGAGGTGGTGGAGGCGGGTGGGCAGGGGGAAGGGGAAGGGAGGGAGAAGCCGGGCAGGTCGGCACCGCTGTCGGCGATGCGGCCGATGCGCAGCATCGGGGCGGGGCCTCGGTCGAGGGCCGATTCGGGGCGCCATTCGCTCCAGGGCGCTCCGGCCGCCGCCGGGGCGGCGCCCTGGGCGGCGTCGAGGGCCGCCTCGTGTCCGGCGTGGACGGCGGCGGTCTTGCGGGCCTTCAGGGTGGCGATCATCTTCTCGTGGAGGCTCCGCAACTGCGCCTGCCTGCGGTCGGCGTCGCCGAGGATCTGCTCGGCCCTGCGGGCCTCGGCCTCCGCCGCGGCGGCGGTGCGTTCGGCGAGGAGCCGGGCCTCGCCGCGGGCGCGCCCGAGCTCGTCGCCCATGGCCGCCACCAGTCGTCTGCGCCAGCTGCTCATGGTCGCGCCTTCCGCTCGGTCCCGTCAGTGCTCCGGTGCGGTCCGGCACCGCGCGCCGCCCGGCGGGCCGTGCCCGACGACGCCGCGGCGGACGAGGGCGCGGCGGGTGCCGTCGCGTCGAAGACGTCCACGGTTCACCGCCCCTCTCTCGGCAGGCGGTGCAGGGCGGCGACGAGCGCGGGGCCCACCGCTGCCGTGCGGGCCGCGTCGCCCGCGTCGCCGGATCCACCGCGGCCCAGCGTGCAGGCCGAGGCCAGGGCCGCGCCGATGTGGTCGGGTTCGGCCTTCGGCACCAGGGAGCGCACCTTGTCGGCGCACTTGTCGCGCAGCGCGGGCACGTCGCGGGCCGTGGGGGTCCTGCCGAGGTGCTCTGCGGCGAGGGTCCGCACGAGCGGCCAGGCCAGACCTGGGAGCTTCACGCCCGTCTCGGGTCCGGCGTCGCGCAGGCGCTTGCAGTAGGCGTCGGCGTTGCCGTCGCCTGCGGCCTTGAGCAGTTCGTTGAACAACCTGGTCGGGGGGACGCGCTGCGGATCGGCCGCGCCGGTGCGGTCGCACAGCTCGTTGACGCGCTCGGTCCACCAGCGGCGGGGGTCCACCGGGACCGGCGGGGCGGTCCTGCCCCCGGTGGTCGCCGGGGCCGGCGGGGCGGCGGCTCCGGCGCCGATCGCGCCGAGGTAGTCGTCCAGGGCCGTCGCCGCCTCGCTCAGGCGCGTGCGGGCGGCGGCGAGCCGTTCGCGGGCGGCGCCGAGCTTGTGGAGCCCGATCTCGGCGTTCGACTCCCGTGAGGCCTCCTTGAGTTCGGCCTGGGCGGCCTCGAAGCACTCGTCGGCGGTGCCGAGGCTCGGCAGCGGGAGGTCGGCGGCCAGGGTCTTGAGGCGCCCGGCGAGGGCGGCGACGTCCACAGGGGTCTCCGTTCTAGAGGGTCGCGGCGTAGGCCTCGGCCTGCTCGGCGGCCGCGAAGGTCGCGGCCAGGGACTGCTCCAGTTCGGCGCCGGCCTGCGCGAGCGCGGCCTGGGCGGTGGCGACGGCGTCGTGGCCCGATCCGGCGGTGACGGCGGTCAGGCTCCCCTGTGCGGACTCGATGTTCTGGCTGGCGGCGGTGATGGCGGCTTGGCCGTCGCGGACCTGCTGGAGGGCGGCGGCGATGGCCGACTTGAGTTCGGCGACGCTCACGGTGGACACAATGCTCATTCTCACCGAGAACGGGGCCGCTTTCCGTGATCGTCGGATAACGCGGCGTGTCTGCTTTGTCGGATTTCCGACGTTCCCGTGACTACCAGTGTTGCTTTCGATGCATTTTATGGTGGCGGAGTGACGTACCTCCCAACTACAGTGTGAGTACCAACGGGGCCAGGTCCCCCACACATCGATACCCGGGAGGCGACCGTGCCAGTGCAACGCACTTACGTCCTCGACACCTCGGTTCTGCTATCAGACCCTGGTGCGTTCTCACGGTTCGACGAACACCACGTGGTCATCCCGCTCGTCGTAGTCAGCGAGCTGGAAGCCAAACGCCACCATCCCGAGCTGGGCTGGTTCGCCCGGGAGTGCCTGCGGCGCCTCGACGAACTGCGCATCAAGCACGGGCGTCTCGACCAGCCCATCGACATCGGGGACCACGGCGGCTCCATCCGGGTCGAGCTCAACCACGTCGACACCTCCGGACTGCCGGCCGGCTTCGCCGTGGACACGAACGACTCGCGCATCATCGCCGTCACCAGGGCCCTCGCGCTCGAAGGCGCCGACGCCGTACTCGTCACCAAGGACATGCCGCTGCGGGTCAAGGCCTCCGCCGTCGGCATCCCCACCGAGGAGTACCGCCACGGCCAGGCCGTGGACCCGACCTGGTCGGGCATGGCCGAGCTGTCGGTCGCCGACGACGCCATCGACGCGCTCTTCGAAGGCGGCGACGTCGAGCTCCCCCACGACGTGGAGCTGCCCTGCCACACCGGGCTCGTCCTCAACGGCAACAGCTCCAAGGCGCTGGGCCGCGTCACCGTCGACAAGAAGATCCGCCTCGTGCGCGGCCGGGAGGCCTTCGGGATCCACGGCCGCTCCGCCGAGCAGCGCGTCGCCATCGACCTGCTGCTCGACCCCGAGATCGGGATCGTCTCCCTCGGCGGCAAGGCCGGCACCGGGAAGTCCGCCATGGCGCTGTGCGCCGGCCTCGAGCAGACCCTGGAGCGCGAGGTCTTCAAGAAGGTCATCGTCTTCCGCCCGCTCTACGCCGTCGGCGGCCAGCAGCTGGGCTACCTGCCCGGCAGCGAGGGCGAGAAGATGAGCCCGTGGGGCCAGGCCGTGTTCGACACCCTCGGGGCCGTCACGGACGACAACGTCATCAACGAGGTGCTCGAACGCGGGATGCTCGAGGTCCTCCCGCTCACCCACATCCGCGGCCGGAGCCTCCACGACGCGTTCGTCATCGTCGACGAGGCGCAGTCGCTCGAACGCGGCGTGCTCCTGACCGTGCTCTCCCGCATCGGGCAGGGATCCAAAGTAGTCCTCACCCACGACGTCGCCCAGCGCGACAACCTGCGGGTCGGCCGCCACGACGGCGTCGCCAGCGTCATCGACGTGCTCAAGGGCCACCCACTGTTCGCTCACGTGACGCTTACCCGCAGTGAGCGTTCGGAGATCGCGGAGATGGTCACCAACCTGCTCGAAGTCTGACCGGCCAGCTCTGGCATGCTGTGTCCCGGGCGTCTGTCCACAGACGCCCGGGACACAGGAGTAGAGCGAATGATCCCACTGCTGACCCGCTACGGCGCGAAACTCGCCGCCGTGCTCGTCCTCGCACTGGGGGCCGTCATAGCCGTCAACGCCGTGACCGACGACCCCTCGGAACTCGACGCCCGGCACCCCAGCCAGGCCGCCGCCGAACAACAGGCCGAAGCCGAAGCCGCGTACGAGGAAGTCCGCTACCTGCACGTCAACTACATCGAGGAGACCGCCGGCGCCGACGTGGCGACGAAGGTCGCCGCCCTCTCGGACTTCGCCGCCGACCGGGCCGAGAGCCTCAACAGCGCCCAGGAGGACGCCGACCAGGCCGCCGAGGACGCCGCCGCGGCCGCGGAAGAGGCCGCGAACTCCGGCCGCACCAACGTCGACATCCCCGGCAGCTGCAGCGACTACAGCGGGAACAAGGCCACCGGCTGCGCGCTCGCCCAGGAGCACGGCTTCGACCTCGAGCAGGTCGGCTGCCTCGTCGCCCTCTGGAACCGCGAGTCCGGCTGGAACGAGCTCGCCGCCAACGGCATCGGCGCCTACGGCATCCCCCAGGCGCTCCCCGGCTCCAAGATGGAATCCGAGGGCTCCGACTGGGAGACCAACCCGGTCACCCAGATCGAATGGGGCCTGGGCTACATCGAGGGCCGCTACGGCACCCCCTGCGAAGCCTGGAACCACTCCGAAGACGTCGGCTGGTACTGACGCCAACGAACACCCCCGCCGCCGCCCCGCGCCGGGCGGCGGCGCGAGTCTGGAGCCGCACCCCATGATCCCCAAGCTGACCCGCTACGGGGCCCGGATCGCCGCCCTCCTGGTGCTGGCGATCGGCGCCGTCATCGCCGTCGCCGCGATCACCGACGACCCCGCCACCACCGACGCCCGGCACCCCAGCCAGGCCGCCGCCGAACAGCAGGCCGAGATCGACGCGGCGATCGACGAGGTCCGGTACCGGCACGTCAACTACATCGCCGAGACCGCCGGCGCCGACGTCACCGTCAAGGCCGCCGCCGTCGCCGACTACGCCGTGGACAGGGCCGAAGGCCTGAACGACGCCCAAGAGGACGCCGACCAGGCCGCCGAGGAAGCCGCGATGAACACCAACCCGACCTCAGTGGAGGTCCCGTCCAGCTGCGGCGAATACTCCGGGAACCGCGCCACCGGCTGCGCGCTCACCCTCGAGTGGGGCTGGGACCTCGAGCAGTTCGCGTGCCTGGAACTGCTCTGGAGCAAAGAGTCCGGCTGGAACGAGCTCGCCGCCAACTCGATCGGCGCCTACGGCATCCCCCAGGCCTACCCGGGGAGCAAGATGTCCTCCGAAGGCGACGACTGGCAGACCAACCCGGTCACCCAGATCCAGTGGGGCCTGGGCTACATCGCCGGCCGGTACGACGACCCGTGCGGCGCCTGGGCCAAATCCGAGGCCGAGGGCTTCTACTGATCCCCTGAGCCAGGCGCCGATGTACGCCAGCGCCACCAGCTCGAACCCGACCGTCGTGCGCTGCAGCAGCCCCGCCCCGAACGCACCGGGCGTGCGCGGCACCCCGAACCACTCCGCGACGTACGGCGTCGAGCACGCCACCAGCGCGACCACGGCGATCCCGCTGCAGACCAGCACCGCGCGCCGCACCTTCTCGGGGCAGTCGCGGCCCTTCGCCCACCGGGCGAAGCACAGCCCCATGATCGCCATCGTGCTGAACGCGCAGAACGCGGCGTAGCGGTGGATCGCCGAGACCAGCGAGACCTCCGGCAGCCCGGGCGGGTCGGTCGGGAACAGCGCGACCAGGCCCAGCAGGCCCGCCCACGCCAGCAGCATCGGGCTCATCCAGCGCGGGGCCGCGACCCGCCGCGCCACCGCCGCGAAGGCGCACGCCCCGAGCCCGAAGAGCACGAGCGCGACCGGCAGCAGCCAGCCCAGCGGCGTGTACAGGTGCAGACTGATGACGACCTTGACCGGGTTGAGCCCGGAGGTGGCGTGGAGGACGACCATCGCGGCGAACCCCGCGCCGATCGCGGCGAACCCGGCCGTCGTCAGACCCTTGAGGGTGCTCCAGCTGTCGCCAAGGGGGGCATGAATGATCATGCAGTAAGCCTCGCGAAATCAGGGTGCGAAATCAGTGACGCGCACACCCGAATCGGTCCCCCCGCCAGCACCCGCGCGACGGTACCGCCAGCCCTACCTTCCCGGTCCTGTCCGCCGCCCCGCGCGTGTGCGAGGCTTGGGCCTGAACGAGTTGGCCGGAGCCCTTTCGCCGTACCTGCGCCAGCACGCCGCCAACCCGGTGGCGTGGCGCCAGTGGAGCCCGGAGGCGCTGGCCGACGCCGCCCGCCGCGACGTCCCGCTGCTCATCTCGATCGGCTGCTCGACCCGCCCCCTGGTTGTCAAGACTGTCGTTATGTGTCCCGATCTCGTCTGATCCGCAATATACACTGATCCACATGACGCGGATCAGGCAGAAAAGTGGATCAGACCTCGAAGACGAGCTCATACAGTTCCTCCTGACGACCTTGCCTCAAAGCTGGGAGGTCGATCAGGCTCTCGCACGGCGGAGCGAATCCGACCACGGGTACGACTTCGTGATCCACGGCCCCGACGGCAGCCAGACCTTCGTCATAGTCAAGACGTTGCCCGGCTCCACCACCCCCGCAGAGATCCCGAGAGTGGTGAAGCGGCTGCGACATGCACGCGAAGTTTTGGAAGGGCAGCAAGCAGGAGCGGTACTACCTGTGATCGTCTCGAATTTCATCTCTGAACGCGCCCGGGAATTGCTTGAGAAGACCGAGATCGGGTGGTTTGACTCAACGGGGAACGTCAAGCTAGAGGCGGAGCGCCCGTCATTGTTCATCAAGCAAGCCGGCGCAAGCCGAAATCCGAGCCCTGACACTGAGAACCGGCGACAGAAGTCGCTCAAAGGGCCGGGAGCCGCGAGGGTCGTGCGGGCATTGCTCGACGGCGCATCCGACACTCGAGTCCGTGCCTTGGCGGAGCATGCCGGAGTCGGTGCGGCCACAAGTGCTCGGATCCTCGGATATTTGGCGCAAGAGCACCTGGTGGATCGCGACGAACGGGCAACAGTGCGTCGCATACACAAACGATCGCTTGTACAGGCATGGGCACGTGACTACCACGTCATGTCGACCAATCATGTGACACCGGTTGTAGTTCCTCGCGGACTCGACTGGATGACGAAGCAACTCGTTGAACGGCGCCTCCCGCATGTGTTGGCCGGTTCTGCCGCGCTCCGTAGATATCTGCCGAAAGGCGTAGCCGCACTGACGCCCCTGTCATTGCTAGCGGTCTACTCGAACGATGTTCCCCGCCTCAAGCGGGAACTCCGGCTACGCGATGCCGAATACGCCGCGAACGCGGTACTGCTCGAACCGTTCGACGAGGTCGTGCTCAGAGGCGCTCGCGAAAGCGGCGGCAATCGTTACACCGCCCCGAGTCAGACCGTGGCCGACCTGCTGACCAGCCCTGGCCGAGGCCCCCAAGAAGCGGAACAGCTCATCGAGACCCTCGCGGACCAAGACGAAGAATGGACGCTATGACCTCCAGCGAATTTGTCGGCGCACGGCGGGCGCTCCTCGATGTACTCCAGGCGCTACAACTCCACATCGACGCACTGATCCTCGTCGGTGCTCAAGCCGTATACCTGCACACCGGAGACGGGACGCTCGCCGTCTCCCCAACTACAACCGACGCTGATCTCGCCATCGACGCGACACTGCTGAGCAACGACCCGAACCTCGTTCGCGCCCTCGTCGAAGCCGGGTTCGAACTGAAAACTCCGCCAGGCACCTGGAGAGCGCCCAACGGGGTGCTAGCGGACCTTATGGTGCCGGAAGCGCAGATGGCGGGGAGAGGGGGACGGCGAGGTGCACGGCTCGGCCCGCACGGAAACGACGTTGCAAGGAAGACCGCAGGGCTCGAACCCGCGATCATTGACAACATCCTTGTCGACATCCGCTCGCTTGAGCCTGATGTCGACCCGAGAGTCTTCACCGTCAAAGTCGCCGGGCCCGCCGCTCTCCTGGTCGCAAAACTCACCAAGATCCGCGAGCGGACCGCTACTCCCGAACGTATGCAGGCCAAAGACGGTCTGGACGTGTTCCGGATACTCCAGACAGTCGAAACGGAGACACTCGCAGCATCTCTCACCATGCTGAGCACGAATGAGCTCGCCGGAGAGATCACCCAGGCCGCAGTCGATTTCCTGCGAAGCGATCGAACCGAACCAGGCGGAGTCCTGGTGCGGCTGGTCGTTGAAGCAGTCGGCATTCTGGTGGATCCGCGCATCATCACCGACTCCTACACCGCTCTGGCCGACGACCTTTTGGATGGCCTGGAGACGCTTGACTGAAGCTGTGGGAGGCTGGTGACCATGAACCGTCTAGCCGGAGCGTTGTCGCCGTACCTCCGCCAGCACGCTGACAACCCAGTGGATTGGTGGCCGTGGGGCCCGGAAGCTCTGGCCGAAGCCGCTCGCCGCGACGTCCCGCTACTCATCTCGATCGGCTACTCGACCTGCCACTGGTGCCACGTGATGGCGCACGAGTCGTTCGAGGACCGGACCGTGGCCGCGGCGATCAACGACCGGTTCGTCGCCGTCAAGGTCGACCGCGAGGAGCGCCCCGACCTCGACGCGGTCTACATGCAGGCGACCATGGCCATCACCGGGCAGGGCGGCTGGCCGATGACGGTGTTCGCCTTCCCCGACGGCACCCCGTTCTTCGCCGGCACCTACTTCCCCAAACCCCACTTCCTGCGCCTCCTCGACGCCGTCCACACCGCCTGGAGCGAGCAGCGCGAGGAGCTGACGCACCAGGGCGCCGCGATCGTGGAGGCCGGTGCGAAGGGCGGCCCGGCGTTCGCCGACGTGACCGTCGCCTGCCCCCTGGACGGCCCGTGCCCGCCCGCGCCGCCGATCCGCCCCGAACTGCTCGACGCCGCCGCGCAGGCGGTCCTGGCCTCCGCCGACGCCGTGCACGGCGGCTTCGGGGCGGCCCCGAAGTTCCCGAGCGTCCCCACGCTCCGCTTCCTGTGCGACGCCTACGTGCGCACCGGCGACCGGGTGCTGCTCGACCACGTGAAGCTCACCGCGGAGCGGATGGCCCGCGGCGGCATCTACGACCAGCTCGCGGGCGGCTTCGCCCGCTACAGCGTCGACGAGGCCTGGACGGTGCCGCACTTCGAGAAGATGCTGTACGACAACGCCGAGCTCCTGTGGCTGTACGCGCGCCTGTACGGCGAGGGGTCGCTGTTCGCGCGGGTCGCCGACGAGACCGCGGCGTTCCTGCTGGAGCAGTTCACGACCGAGGAGGGCGCCTTCGCGGCGGCCTTCGACGCCGACACCGACGGCGTGGAGGGCCTGACCTACGTGTGGACGCTCCCGCAGCTGGAGGAGGTCCTCGGCGAGGACGCCGCCTGGGCCGCCGAGGCCTTCGGGATCGACCCGGCGAATCCGAACTTCGAGCACGGCGCGAACGTCCTGGAGCTGCCGCGGGACCCGGACGACTCGGCCCGCTGGGAGGCGGCGCGCCGCCGCCTCCTCGCGGCCCGGCGCACCCGGCCGCAGCCGGGGCGCGACGACAAGGTGGTCGCGGCCTGGAACGGGCTCACCATCGCCGCGCTCGCGGAGTACGCCTCCCGCACGGGCCACCGCGACTCGCTCCTGGCGGCCGAGAGGGCCGCCGGCCATCTCGCGCGGGTCCACATCGGCGCCGACGGTCGCCTGGCGCGCGCCTCGCTCGGCGGGACCGCCTCGCAGGCCCCGGGCATCCTGGAGGACTACGCGGCCCTCGCCCTCGGGTTCCTGCGGCTGGGCGGCGAGTGGACCGCGCGGGCCCAGGGGCTCCTGGAGCAGGTCCGCGAGCGCTTCACCGACTACGAGGGCGGCTTCTTCGACACCGCCGAGGACGCGGAGTCGCTGGTGACGCGCCCGGCCGATGTCCACGACGGCCCCACGGCCTCGGGCTGGGCGCTGGCGGCCGCGGCGCTGCTGGAGGCCTGGCAGGTCACCGGCGACGAGACCTACAAGGACGACGCGTGGCGCGCGATCGCCCGCGCCGAACCGGTGATGGGCGCGAACCCGCGCTTCACGGCAGGCCTCCACGCCGCCGCCGAGGCCCTGGTGAGGGCCCAGCGCACCGAGTTATCCACAACCGAACGACCAGCGAGAACGCCGTCTGCGGGAAGTTATCCACAGGCGGTGAACTCGTTGTTGCCGTCTGGTCGCTCGTCGTGTTGCATAGATAGCAAAAAAGCCGTTCGGCACCGGCGGGACGGCGGCGACAGAAGGGGATTCGCGAACGTCGCCATACCGAGGTCGCGCGCGGGAAGCCGCCCGCGCGTGGTCCCCGCCCGGTGCCGCTCCTCCGCGGAGCGGCGCGCGGGGTGTCCGACCCGGCCAAGCCGGACACCCCGCCGCCACCACCGGCAACGAGCAGACACACCGACGCGCCGGCACACCGGCCCCGCCCACGAACGACGAACCGGCACCGGCACCGGCACCGGCACCGGCACCGAACCCGACCCGGGACCACCGGCCCGACGCCGCGCTGTGAATCACACCAAGCGCCATCGGATAAGCGCTTGTCGCGCGGCAAGGGGCATGCCTACTTTTGTGAGTTGTGAAGCCGAATCCGCTGCGCCCTCCGACGCCGTCCCCCGCGGACATACCCGCCGACCCGTGGCGCTACCTCTGGTACGTCGCCCGGTCCCACACAGGCCTGGTCGCGGTCGGGTTCGTACTGCTCAGCATCTCCGGTACGTCCTGGGTGCTGCTCCCCTGGGCCATCGCGAAGGTCATCGACGAGGTGCTCCTCGCCGGGAACACCGGGCCGCTGCTGCCGTGGTCGCTCGTGCTCATCGGGGTCGCGATCGCGTCCTCGTGGATCTTCATCGCCGGGTACCGGGCGCTGTTCATGGCCGAGTCGCACGCGCGCGTGCGCACGGTGCAGAACCTGACCGACCACCTGAACCGGGCCGGGACGGGCGTTCGGGGGGCCGTCTCCCCGGGTGAGATGGTGAACCTCTCCACCCAGGACGCCCACAAGACCGGTTCGTTCATCTTCCAGCTCGGATTCGGCTGGATGGGCGTGGTCATGCTCGGCGTCGGCACCGGGATGCTGTGGAACATCGCTCCCGTGCTCGGCGTCGTGATCGCCGGGGGCGTGGTGTTCATCGGGTTCGTCGTGGGGCCGGTCCTGAGCCGGCTCCAGCACCACCAGATCGCCTACCGGGCCTCGGTGGCCACGCTCACCGGGCAGGCCGCCGACGTCGTGGGCGGCCTGCGGGTGCTGCGCGGGGTCGGCGGCGAGGACCAGTTCTCCCGGCGCTACCGGGCGGCCTCGGCGGACCTGCGCGAGGCCGGGTACGGGGTGGCCCGGGCCGACTCGTGGGTGCAGGGCCTGCGCACCAGCCTGCCGCTGGCGCTCATCGCGGTCATCACCTGGGTGGCGGCGCGGCTGGCCCTGGGCGGGTCGATCAGCGTGGGCGAGCTCTCGGCGGCGTTCGGCATGACCGCGCTCGTGGCCCAGCACTCGGGCGCGATGATCGGCATGGCGCAGGCGGTGATCGCCGCGCAGGTCGCCTCCCGGCGGCTCACCGCGTTCTTCAACACGCGCAGCGACATCGTCGACGAGGGTGCCGGGCGCGGGGCGGAGGGCCCGCTGCGGGACCCGGGGTCGTCGGCCGTGATCGAGCCGGGGAAGCTCACCGTCGTCGTGAGCGCCGAGGCCAAGCCCGCCGAGGCGGCGATGGAGCGCCTGGCGCGTTATCGCGAGTCGGATGCCGAGTGGGGCGGGACGCGCTTGGACGCGCTGGCGCTGGACGAGGTCCGCGAGCGGGTCCTGCTGCTGAGGGAGGACTACCTGTTCGCCCAGAGCCTCGGGGAGACGCTGCGCGTGGACGAGGCGAAGGCGCTGGCCGCGATCGAGGCGGCCTGCGCCGGGGACGTCCACTCCAGTCTCGGGTCGTCGCTCGAGGGCGAGGTCACCAACGGGGGCCGGAACCTGTCGGGGGGCCAGCGGCAGCGGCTGCGGCTCGCGCGGGCGCTGGCCGCCGACGCCGAGGTGCTCCTCGCGGTGGAGCCGACCTCGGCGGTGGACGCGCACACCGAGAACCTCATCGCCTCGCGCATGTCCGCGGTCCGCAAGGGCCGCACCACGGCCGTGGTCACGGCCTCGCCGCTGTGGCTCGCCCGGGCCGACGCGGTGGTGTGGATGGTGGACGGGAAGGTCCGCGCCGCGGGCACCCATGCCGAGCTGTCCCGTCAGCGCGAGTACCGCGCCCTCACTTCGCGACAGGAGTCCTGATGAGTGTTCAGACGCCCGAGCCGGCCGTGGCCGGCCGCCTGCCCGTGGCCGATCGGGCCGCGATCTTCAGTGCGCTCAAGCGCCTTGTGGCGGAGGACAAGGCGGCTTTCGCGGGGGTCGTCGTCCTGTATCTGGCCGCGGCCGGTGCGGGGGCGGCGCTGCCGGTGATGCTCGGTGAGGTCATCGACGGGATCGGGACGGGGTGGACGGCGTCCCGGGTGGATCTGATCTGCGGGGTCATCGTCGCGTGCGTGGTGCTCCAGTTGGTGCTCATGCGCACGGGCCGGAAGCTGGGGTACCGGTTGGGCGAGCGGGCGGCGGCGAGGCTGCGCGAGTCGTTCATCGACCGGGTGCTGCGGCTGCCGCTGGGCACGGTGGAGCGTGCGGGGACGGGCGACCTGGCGACGCGCACGTCGGGTGACGTGGGGGCCGTGGCGGAGTTGCTGCGCAAGACGGGCCCTGAGGTCGCGGTGTCGTCGATCGAGGCGGTGGTGATCACGGCGGCGGCGTTCGTGGTGAGCCCGGTGCTGGGACTGCTGTTCCTGGTGGGGGTGCCGACGCTGATACTGACGGCCCGGCGTTATCTGCGGTTGGCGAGTCCGGTGTTCCTGGCGGAGCGGGCGGCGATGAGCGAGATCGCGGAGACGTTGACGGCTTCGGCGGCGGGGGCGCAGACGGTGGCGGCGTACCGAATGCAGGGCGAGCGGGGCGGGGCCGGGTATGCGCGGGCGGGGACCCACATGGAGCGGCTGCGGGGGATCATCCGGATCCAGACGTGGTTCTTCCCGTCGGTGGACTTGACGTTCCTGCTGCCGGCGGTGATCGTGACGGTCGTGGGCAGCCTGTGGTACCTGGAGGGCTGGGTCACGGTGGGCCAGGTGGTGGCGGTGGCGATGCTGACGCTGCGGCTGGACGGCCCGGTGTTCCGGACGACGATGGCGCTCAGCGAGTTCCAGATGGGCGGGGCGGCGATGGCGCGTGTCGAGGGCGTGCATCTCATGCCGGACGAGGTGCGCGAGGCGGTGCCGGAGGGCGCCGAGGTGCGTCTGGACGACGTGACGTTCGGGTACGGGGACGGGCCGGACGTGCTGCACGGGTTGAGTCTGCATCCGCGGCGCGGTGAGCGCCTGGTGGTGGTGGGGCCGTCGGGGGCGGGCAAGTCGACGATCGCGCGGTTGCTGGCGGGGATCGACCGGCCGCGCCGGGGGTCGGCGACGCTGGGGGGCGCGCCGGTGGCGGAGGTGCCGTTGGAGGCGTTGCGGCGCAAGGTGATCCTGGTGACCCAGGAGCATTACGTGTTCACGGCCCCGCTGCGGTCGAATCTGAATCTGGCGGCGCCGGAGGCCGGTGACGAGGCGCTGCTGGCGGCCCTCGCCATGGTGGACGCGCGCTGGGTGGCGGATCTGCCGGAGGGGCTGGACACGATGCTCGGGGAGGAGCACCACGAGTTGAATCTGGCGGAGGCGCAGCAGTTGGCGCTGGCGCGGGTGATCCTGGCGGATCCGGACGTGGTGATCCTGGACGAGGCGACGGCGGGGATCGATCCGGGCAGTGCGGGGAACGTGGAGGCGTCGCTGGCGGCGGCGTTGGAGGGGCGCACGGTGGTGGCGATCGCGCACCAGTTGCAGGCGGCGGAGTCGGCGGACCGGATCGCGGTGGTGCAGGAGGGCCGTATCGCCGAGGAGGGTTCGCATGCGGAGCTGCTGGAGGCGGGCGGCGCGTACGCGGACCTGTGGTGGGCGTGGAAGGGCGTGGCGGCCTAAGGCGAGGCGAGGGAGGGCTCGGGGCGGTGCCCCGGGCCCTTCGGCGTGTCCGGGGCGCCGGAGGGGCCGGTGCGTTCGCGGCCGTTGCGGGTCGGGGGTCGGGGCGGTGCCTCACTCGAATGGTCGACATGCGTATAACGCCCTGCAAAATACCAGAAATTCGCATTTTGACCACTAGGGTGAAGTCCCGTATCACCGGCACGGCGTCCCGTGCCGCGAACTTGGAACGGGAGCCTCCATGCCGCGCACGACCGTCCCTTCATCAGTCCGCCAGCACCGGTTGGCGGGATATGTGTTCTGGTCGCGTCTGACGCGTTCGGAGAGTCCCGGCCTGGATCCGGTCGTGCTGGTGGGCGGGGCCATGCACCGCAAGGAGGACTGGGGCCGGGTCGAGCAGGGGATGCTCGCGTCGGCGGACGTGCTGTGCCCGGACCTGCCCGGTTGGGGGGAGGCGGATCTGCTGCCGCCGTACCTGGGTCCGGACGTTCCGGCCGAGGCGCTGGTGCGGATGCTGGACGACCTGGGCATCGAGCGGGTGAACCTGTTCGCGGGCTCCTACGGCTCGTCGGTGGGGTACCGGTTGGCGCAGACGCATCCGGAGCGGATCGCGCGGCTGGTCCTGGCGGGGACGATGGCGGGCATTCCGGCGGCGTCCCGGCCGATGATGCGGGCGGCGGTGGCGCTGGCGGAGGCGGGGCCGCGCGAGCGGTTCGGGCCCGCGGCGGTGGAGGCGCTGATGAGCCCGCACCCGGAGATCGCGGCGAAGGCGGTGGTGCGCCGCATCCTGTCGCTGCGGTTCGGGACGGCCGACGAGGGCGATCTGGCGAAGTTCGTCGCGAACACGAACCGCCTGCTGTCGCGGGACATCATCGACACGTCGGTGCCGCCGGCGGTGCCGGTGCTGTTCACGACCGGTGAGCACGACACGCTGACGCCGCCGGAGCTGTGCCGGGAGCTCGCGCTGACCTGCCCGGAGAGCTGGTATGTGGAGTTGGCCCGGGCCGATCATCTGATCCATCTGGAGCGTCCGGCGCAGCTGGTGGATCTGATGACGCGGTTCTTCGCCGAGGAGCCGTTGGGGGATCTGGCGTACGCGACGGCGGTGGAGGACCTCCGGAAGGTCCCCGTCCCGGTCTGAGCGCTGCGGCGGAAGGCCGGTCTCCCGCGCGGGAGGCCGGCCTTTCGTCGCGGTGCGGCCGGTGCTTCGGGCCGCTCGGGGATTGCGTGCGGGGCGCGGGCCGGGTAAGGTCGCCCGGAAAGCGCTTCCCAATCCCGGCGGACCTCGCACGGCACCCCCGTGCGGAGGCCGGATCGCGCCCGCGAGCAGGGCCGGGAGGCGCCGATGCTCTGGATTTCCGCAACGGTGAGGAAGAAGGTTGGAGCAGATGCAGGTGCAATGGACGCTGTCCGGCTTCGGCGACGAGATCGACCCCGACCCCTCGGTCCAGGCCGCCGTGCTGGCGGCCCACGGAGCGCGGCACGTCGAGGTCCGCAGCGCATGGGGGGTCAACGTCGTCGACATGGACGACGAGGTCCTCGCCCGGGTCACGGCCGCGCTGCGGGAGCGGTCGACCGCCGTGTCGGCCGTGGCCTCCCCGATCGGGAAGAGCCAGGTGTCGCAGCCGGTCGGATACGAGGTGGAGCGGCTGCGGCGCCTCGTCAGGGTCGCCGACGCGTTCGGGACCCGCTACGTGCGGATCTTCTCCTACTACCGCGAGGCCGACCAGACCCCCGAGTCGGTGCGCGAGGCCGTCCTCGAGCGCATGGGCGCCCTCGCCGACACGGCGAAGGCCGAGGGCCTGGTCCTGCTGCACGAGAACGAGAAGGGCATCTACGGCGACACGCCCGAGCGCGTCCTCGACCTGATGGCCGCGGTCGACTCGCCCGCGCTCCGGGTGGCCTGGGACAGCGCGAACTTCGTGCAGGTCGGCGTGCGGCCCTTCGACGAGGGGTACGCGATCCTGCGCCCCTACCTCGAGTACCTCCAGGTCAAGGACGCGATTCTGGCGACCGGCGCGGTCGTGCCGGCCGGCGAGGGCGACGGTCAGCTGCGGGAGACCCTCGCGGCGATGCGCGCGGACGGGTTCACCGGGTTCGCGTCCCTCGAACCGCACCTGGCGGCCTCGCCGTCGGGGCCGAACCGCGAAGGGCCCGAAGCGTTCGGGCGGGCCGCCCGCGCGTTCGCGGCGCTCGCGGCCGAGGCCGGGGCGGTGCTGGTGTGACGCTGCGGTTCGCGATCGTCGGCGCCGGCGTCATCTCCGCCCGGCACGCCGAGGCCCTCGGGGCGTTCCCCGGCGAGGCCGAGCTGGCGGCGGTGGTCGACCTCGACCCGGCCCGGGCCGAGGACATGGCCGAGCGCTGCGGCGCGCAGGCCTTCGGCGACGTCGAGACCGCCGTCGAGGCGACGGGCGCGGACGTCGCCGTCGTGTGCACGCCGACGGGTCTGCACGGGGACGCGGCCGTCCGGGCGCTCGACGCGGGCGCGCACGTGGTGATCGAGAAGCCCGCCGACGTCACCGTCGAGCGCATCGACCGCGTCATCGCGGCCCGGGAGCGCACCGGCAGGCTCGTCGCCGTGGTCTCGCAGCACCGGTTCGACCCGGCGACCGAGACGGTGGTCGAGGCGATCCGCGCGGGCGAGCTCGGCCGCCTCACGTCGGGGACGGCGAACATCGACTGGTGGCGCGGGCAAGCGTACTACGACTCGGGCGCGTGGCGGGGCACGTGGGAGTTCGACGGCGGCGGGGCGCTCATGAACCAGGGCGTGCACACCGTGGACCTGCTGGTGGCGGCCATGGGCCGCCCGGTGGAGGTCGTGGGGTTCACCGCGACGCTCGCCCACGAGCGGCTCGAGACCGAGGACGTCGCGGTCGGGGCCGTGCGCTTTGCGTCCGGGGCGGTCGGCACGATCCACGCCTCCACGGCCGTCTACCCGGGACTGACCGCGCGCCTCCAGGTGCACGGCGACCGGGGTTCGGCGGTGATCGAGAACGACCGGCTGGTGTTCTTCCACCGCACGCCGGCGGGCACCGAGCGCCCCGAGGTGTTCATGGGCGCCCCGGGCCAGAGCCCGAACCAGGCCGGGGAGCACGGTGCCGGTGCGGCGCAACCGGATGCGCTCGTGCGCCAGTACCGGAACTTCTTCGCCGCGCTCCGCGGCGAGGAGGCGGTCCGGGTGGGCCTGGAGGAGAACCGGCAGGCCGTCGCGCTGGTGACCGGCCTGTACGAGGCCGCCCGCACGGGCGCGCCCGTGCGCCTCTGAGACCGCGCGAAGCAAGACGGGGGCGGCCACCGGACCGGGTGGCCGCCCCCGCTGCTACCGCTACTGCTACCAGAACGGTTCAGGGCCGGTTCCCCGTGATGGGAAACCGGCCCTGAGCTGGTGGAGCTTAGGGGATTCGAACCCCTGACCTTCTCATTGCGAACGAGACGCGCTACCAACTGCGCCAAAGCCCCCAGCGGCGACAAGATTAGCACAGCGCCGCACGGGGCCCGCGAGGGAGCGGTGTGGGCCGGGTCTCTTCCCCGCGAGTCGTTCGGGGGCCCCTCCTAGATCCAGGAGTCGAGCCACATCCGCGCGTGCCACTCCTCGCGCGGCAGCGCCTCGCCGGTGTAGATCGGCCAGAAGTAGGCGAAGCACAGGACGATGACGGCGAGGAACGCCCCCGCGACGAGCGCCCCGGTCAGGCGCCGCTCCGGTGAGCCGAGGGAGGGCTCGCCGCGGCGGTGCCTGCCGATGATCATGCCGAGGGCCCAGGTGACCGCGCCGATGAAGAACGGGACGGCCGGGGCCGTGTAGAAGAAGAACATGGTGCGGTCGGGGTAGAGGAACCACGGGAGGATGCCCGCGCCGAGGCCCGTCAGGAGGAACCAGGCCCGCCAGTCGCGTTTGACGAGCGCCCACACCAGGAGCGCGAGCGCGGCGGGCACGAACGTCCACCACAGCAGCGGCGTGCCCAGGAGCAGGATCTCGCCGGCGCACTCGCCCGCGCCGCAGTTCACGTCCGAGCTCCAGTAGAAGACCACAGGCCGCAGGTTGAACAGCCACTCCCACGGCCAGGACTGGTAGGCGTGCTCGGACGAGAGGTTTTCGTGGAAGTCGAGGACGCTCATGTGGTACTGCCACCAGTTCACGAGCGCGCCGACGACGGGCGGTTCGCTCTCGCCCTGGTCGGCGAGCCAGTGCCGGTAGGAGCCGGTGTCGTTGAGGAACCACCCGGTCCAGGAGGCGACGTACACGCCGATGGCGAGGAGCCCGAACCACAGGTTCTGCCCGAACTCGTAGATGAGGGTGTCCCGGAAGGGCCTGCGGGCGCCGACGTCGACGCGCAGGCGCCAGTCCCACACGATGTACAGGACGATCGCGGCGATGATGAACCACAGGGCGCTCCACTTGGTGGCCATGGAGAGTCCCAGGAGCACCGCGCAGGCGATCCGCCACCACGGCATGCCCAGGCGGGGGCGCCGCCGGGCGGGGTCGAGGCCGTCGTCGATCGCGGCGAGCCATCCGGCGCGGCGCCAGTCGCGGTCGCGGACGAGGCAGTACATGGCGCCGAGGAGGAGCGTGGCGATGAAGATGTCGAGCAGCGAGGTCCGCGAGAGCACGAAGTGGCTGCCCTCGACGGCGAGGAGGAGCCCGGCGGTGCCGCCCAGGAGGGTCGAGCCGGTGAGGCGGCGCATGAGCCGGATGAGGATCGCGACGCCGATGATCCCGGCGACGGCCGCGCTGATGCGCCAGCCGACCTCGTCGTAGCCGAAGGCCGTCTCGCCGAGGCCGATGAGCCACTTGCCGAACGGCGGGTGGGCGACGTACGCCGAGCCGTCGGCCCCGGGGTCCCATTCGACGCCGTGGGAGAGCATCGAGTGCGCGTCCTGGGCGTAGTAGACCTCGTCGAAGATGAGGCCCTTGGGGTGGTTCAGGCCGATCAGGCGCAGCACCGCGGCGATCCCGGTGACCGCGAGGGTCACCCAGAGGGCGCGGCGGGCGTCGCCGGGGAGGGTGCCGGCGAGGCGTTCCCGGACGGCGGGGAGGGGGCCGGGGAGCGGGGTCGGCCGCCAGGCGGCGGGCGGCTGCTCGGGCCGGACTGCGGTGGCGCTCACCGAAGTGAGTCTAGGGGGTGTTCACGAGCCCCCGGCGACCGATGTCCGGCCCTCCGGCCCGCTAATGCACCAGCTCGGTCGGGGGCGTGAACTCCCCTTCCCCGTTCAGGTCCCACTGCGCGGCGAGGATGTCGGCGACCGCGTTGGCGGGCTTGCCGAGGTTCGCGCTGCCCACCACGTTCTGGGGGCTGTCGGGGTCGGCGACGAACGCGGCGGCCGCGGCGTTGGGCGTGAAGCCCACGAACCAGTTCGTGGAGTTCCCGTCGGTGGTGCCGGTCTTGCCCGCGACGGGCCCGTCGACGGCGTCGCCGACCTGCGGGGCGGTGCCCCACGTGCAGTTGCCGGCGACCGCGCCGTCCGCGGTCGGGCAGCGGGCCGCGTCGACGGCGGCGCGCGCGACATCGGTGCTGATCGCCTGCTCGCAGTCGCTCGCGAAGGTGATCGCCCCGCCGGTGCCGGTCACGGCGCTGGTCGCGGGGATCGGCGCGCAGTAGAGGCCGTCGGCCGGGAGCGCCGCGTAGGCGGCGGCCATGTCCATCGGCGTGGTCTGGGTGACGCCGAGGACGAACGTCCCGAAGGTCTCGGGGTTGTTCGTGACGTGGCTGAGGTCGGTCGGGTTGCGGAACTGGATGCCGAGGCGCTCGGCCATCTCGATGGACTTGTCGACGCCGATGCGCTCGGCCAGCTGCACGAAGTAGGTGTTCACCGACTCGCCGAAGCCGGTCCACATGTTGTAGTCGCCGACCTCGGACTCGGAGGCGTTCTTGGGGCACCAGCGGTTCCCGCACGCCGAGGGCCCGCCGGGCGTCACGACGTACTGCGACGTGTACTGGTAGGGCGAGTAGATCGTGGTGTCCAGCGGCAGGCCCTCCTCGAGGGCCGCGAGCATGGTGAACATCTTGAACGACGAGCCGGCCTGGTAGCCGGGGACCGCGGAGTTGCCGCTCAGGAGCGGGTTCGTGGTGTTGGGGTAGGTGCCCTTGTACTCGGGCGCCGAGGTGTTGGGGCCGTTGTCGGAGATGTCGTTGGAGTAGTTGCGGTTGACGGCCATGACCTGGATCGCGCCCGTGCCCGGCTCGATGACGACGGAGCCGAGCGCGTACTCCGAGCCGGTCTCGAGCTGGTCCTCGACGGCCTCCTGGGAGGCGTCCTGGAGGTCCGCGTCGAGGGTGGAGACGATCTCGTAGCCGCCGCGGAAGAGGCGCGCGGTGCGCTCCTCCTCGGTCTCGCCGAAGTCCTCCTGCTGCTCCCACCACTGCTCGAAGTAGTCGACGAAGAAGCCGTACTCGGAGTCGATCGCGCCGCCGGAGGTGTTGTTGGCGTCCTGCGGGTTGAGGCCGAGGTCGGTCGCCTTGGCCTCGTCGCCTTCGGCGGCGGTGAGGACGTCGATGGCGACCATGCGGTTGATGACGTGGTCGCGGCGGACCTTCGCGGCCTCGGAGGAGCCGTTGATGGGGTCGTAGTTCGACGGCGACTGGATCAGGCCGACGAGCAGCGCCGACTCGGGGACGGTGAGGTCGGCGGGGACCTTCCCGAAGTAGACCTGGGCGGCCGCGCCGATCCCGTACGCGCCGTTGCCGAAGTAGACGGTGTTGAGGTAGTTGGTGAGGATCTCCTGCTTCGACATCTCCTCTTCGAGCGCCAGCGCGTACCCCATCTCCTTGACCTTGCGGTCGATGGTGACCTCGCTGGCGGCCGCGACCTCGTCGGGCGTGGTCGCGGTGTAGGAGAGGACCTGGCGCACGTACTGCATGGTGATGGTCGAGGCGCCCTCGGAGGTGTCGCCCTCGGCGATGTTGGTGACCAGGGCGCGCATGACGCCTTCGGGGTCGACGCCGTTGTGCTCGAAGAAGTTCGAGTCCTCGGTGGCGACGAGCGCGTCGATCACCGACGCGGGGATCTGGTCGTACTCGAGCTGGACCCGGTACTGGTCGCCGAAGGTCGCGATGACCGTCTCGCCGTCCGAGGCGTACAGGGTCGAGGACTCCGGCGCCGGGGGGAGGACGAGCTCGTCGGGGAGCTCGAGGACGGTCTCGGAGCCGACTTTGGCCAGGCCGCCGACGCTCGACACGAACGGCAGGAAGGCCACGCCGACCACGAGGCCGAACGCCACCGCGACCGGCACGAGCGCCAACATGGCGCGCCGCTGCACGGCGGTGATGGGTCCGAACCAGGTCTGCGCCACCGGCTTCGAAGATGCACTCACGCTGTCTCCCGGGGAGCCCCGAAACATGGGGAATGAACGGTCAATTCAGTTGGGCGCGTCGTAGCGCCGAGTCAGGCGGAGTTCCGGGGGCGCGTCCACTCTACGACGCCGCGGTTCGGGGGCGGGGAGGCAGGCCGACCCAGGTGGGGGCGGTTACAGACGGTCCGGATACGGGCGCGTCGCCCGCCGCCGGCGGTCACCGCCTGGTAACGGCGGGAACGGCCGTGCGGCGTGGGCCGGGCGGCGCGGCGTGTCCCGGCCTCCGCGTCGGCGGAGCGTCCGGTCCCCGCCCGGCCGCTCGGCGGCCGCGTTCACCAGGCGAAGGCGAGGGCGACGGCGAGCACGGCGCCGGCGGCGGCCCAGGACAGGCCGATTGCGGCGGAGCGTCCTTCGTAGAGCCGGGTGGCGCCGGAGACGGCGACGAGCGCGAACGCGGCGGCCATGAACAGGACGAGCGCGGGGGCCCAGCGCAGGACGAGGCCGCCGGTGCCGCCGACGTACGCGTTGTGGGCGTCGGGGCCGGTGGCGCGGGCGGGCAGTGCGGCGCCGAGGTCGTCGGCGGTGACCTCGCCGGTGAGGGCGAGCTCCTTGGACCAGTCGCCGGTGCTGAAGACGCCGGTGCACGAGGGCGCGAACCCGGTCTGGCAGGAGGTCACGGTCGCCGTGCCGGATTGGCTGTGGCCCACGGAGATCCACAGGGCGGGTGCGGCGGCCCACGCGAAGAACATGAGCAGGCACGCGCAGACGAGGACGCCGAGGAGGGCCGGTCCGAGGCGCTTGGGCTCGCGGCGGGGGTGGGGGCGGCCGGGGCGCGCGGGGCGGCGGCGCTCGGACTCGGCCGCGCGCTCCCACACGGCCCGGATCGCGGCCATGCCCTCGGTCTGGGAGCCGAGCGGCCCTCGCTGCGGGGCGGGCCGCGGGTGCGGGGCGAGCGGGCCGTGCCCGGCGCCCGGGTGCGCGGCCGGGTCGGCGTGCGGGCCGAGGCCCGGGTGCGCGCCCGGGTGCGGGTCGCGTCCCGCGTAGGACGCCTGGTCGGTGTGCAGGTCGGGCACCGCCTGCTGCGTGGCCGCCTCGACCGGCGCGGACTCGGGCGGCGCGGTCCCGTCCGGCTCCCCGGCCGCGGCGCTGTCGGCGCCGTAGGCGGCCGGGACCTGCGGCACCGCGGCGCCGCCGGCGGCCTCGGGCCCGCGTGGTGCCGGCTGTGGCTGAGGAGCGGCTGCGCGGCGTGTTCCAGACATACCGGTTATTGCATCACCGAATCGGCGAAGCCGGGCGCAATCGCGCCCGGATCGCCGTGTCGAGTACGGGCGCGGCGGCCGCCGCACCGGCGGTCGGACGATGCCGGTCCCGGAGGTTGGACCGATACCATGGGGCGCATGACACACGTACTGACCGCGCTGGCCTGGCCTTACGCCAACGGCCCGCGCCACATCGGCCATGTGGCGGGATTCGGGGTCCCCGCCGACGTCTTCGCCCGGTACATGCGCATGCGCGGTCACGACGTCCTCATGGTCTCCGGCACCGACGAGCACGGCACGCCGATCCTGGTGCAGGCCGACTCGGAGGGCCTCAAGGCCGCCGAGGCGGCCGCGAAGTACAACCGGATCATCGTGGAGGACCTGGACGCGCTGGGCCTGTCGTACGACCTGTTCACGCGCACGACCACCGGGAACCACTACAAGACCGTGCAGGAGCTGTTCACCACGCTCTACGGCAACGGCTACATCCTCCAGAAGAAGACGCTCGGGGCGATCAGCCCGTCGACGGGCCGCACCCTCCCCGACCGCTACATCGAGGGCACCTGCCCGCACTGCGGGTTCGACTCGGCGCGCGGCGACCAGTGCGACAACTGCGGCCGCCAGCTCGACCCGACCGACCTGGTCGACCCGAAGTCGCGGATCAACGGCGAGACCCCCAAGTTCGTGGAGGAGGACCACTTCTTCCTCGACCTCCCGGCGTTCGCCGACGCCCTGAACGCGTGGCTCGACACGCGCACCGGCTGGCGCACGAACGTCGTGCGGTTCACCAAGAACCTCCTCGACGACCTCCAGCCGCGCCCGATCTCGCGCGACCTGGACTGGGGCGTGCCGATCCCCCTCGAAGGCTGGGTCGAGCGCCCGGACAAGCGCCTGTACGTGTGGTTCGACGCGGTCATCGGCTACCTGAGCGCGACCATCGAGTGGGCGCGGCGCTCGGGCGACCCGGACGCGTGGCAGCGCTGGTGGCAGGACCCCGAGGCGGTCTCGTACTACTTCATGGGCAAGGACAACATCGTCTTCCACTCCGAGATCTGGCCCGCGATGCTCCTGGGCGCCAACGGCGAGGGCGCCGGCGGCGGCGAGCCGGGCGCGCTCGGGAGGCTGAACCTGCCGACCGAGGTCGTGTCCTCGGAGTTCCTCACCATGGAGGGGAAGCAGTTCTCGTCCTCGCGGCGCGTGGTGATCTACGTGCGGGACTTCCTGGAGCGGTACTCCCCCGACGCGCTGCGCTACTACATCTGCGCGGCGGGCCCGGAGAACCAGGACTCGGACTTCACGTGGGCGGAGTTCCTGCGCCGCAACAACGACGAGCTGGTGGCCGGCTGGGGCAACCTGGTGAACCGGTCGATCGCCATGGCCGCGAAGAACTTCGGGGCCGTGCCCGAGCCGGGCGAGCTGGAGGAGGTCGACCGGGAGCTCCTGGCGGCCACGAAGGCGGCGTTCGACGCCGTCGGCGACTTGATCGGCGCCAACAAGGTCCGGGCGGGCATCGGCGAGGCCATGAAGGCGGTCGCGGCGGCCAACAAGTACCTCGCCGACACCGCGCCGTGGAAGATGAAGGAGGACCCCAAGCGCCAGGGCACGGTGCTGTTCACGGTCCTCCAGGCGGTCTCGGACCTGAAGACGATCATGAGCCCGTTCCTGCCGCACTCCTCGCAGCGGGTGCACGAGCTGCTCGGCGGCGAGGGCGTGTTCGCGCCGATGCCGCACATCGAGGAGGTCGCAGACCTGGACGAGGGCGGCGCGACGAACGGGACCTACCCGATCCTGACCGGCGACTACGCGGACGTCCCGAAGTGGGAGTCCGTGCCGCTGGCGCCGGGGACGCCGCTGGCGAAGCCGGTGCCGGTGTTCACGAAGCTCGAGCCGTCCATCGTGGACGAGGAGATCGAGCGGCTGCACTCGTAGGAGCATCGCCGAAGCGGCCCCGGCGGATCGCCGGGGCCGCTTCGCCGTGTTCAGACCGCGGGGGCGACCTCGGCGCGGGCGACCCACTTCTCGTAGACGCCGCGGCGGACGGCCTCGGCGCCGGTGCGGGAGAGGACGTCGGGGCCGGGGCGGGCGATGCGGAAGCGGGCCCACTCCTCGTCGGCGTCGACGAGGGAGCCCGCGATGCCGTTCCAGACGACGCGGGTCGCCTCGCGCAGGACCCGGCGCACCTGGTGGGCGCGGCCGAGCTCGACGCCGGGGAGGTCGACGGGGCGGTCGGGGCGCAGCGGCGTCCACTGCCGGTCGGCGTAGTCGAGCAGCTCGTACTCGGCGCCGCTGGTCGCGTACGCGACGATGCGGGCGCCCTCGGGGAGCGGCAGGTCGGTGAGGTCGGCGGTGACGTGCTCGGGCAGGAGGTGCGCGGCGGAGATCGCGAAGCCGGTGCCGAGGACGGGCATGCCGCGCCGGTCGGAGGAGGGCATGGCGGTGAGGCCCTCGTAGTCGGGGGCGACGGGCGCCTCGTAGTCGGCGGGGTCGGCGACGGGCCAGCGCAGCGCGAACGCCCACCGGTCGCCCGGTTCGGTCTCGCCGCCGAGCACGGAGCGGGCGGCGGGGGTGCGCAGGTGGGCGGTGTCCCAGCGGCGGTAGCAGAAGCCGCCGGGGACGGCGGCGGTCTCCATGAGGCGCGCGGCCTGCGCGGCGGTGACGGGCCGTTCGAGGAGGTCGCCGGGGGCGAGCGGCGCGGAGCGGCGGACGCGGTCGAGGAGGGCGCGGGCGGCCGGGTCGAGGTGCGGGGTCTGGGTGAGGCGGCGGACGTACTCGAGGTCGAGTCCGGGCGCGAGGGGCACGGTGAGGGCCTGGTCGTCGGCGACGGCGGGGACGCCGTCGCGCAGGACCTCGCTGGCGTGCACGAAGCGGCGGTGGGGGAACTCGGTGCCGGGGCGGGTGTTGGGGAGGAAGTCGGGGCGCGGGAGGGCGGAGAAGAGCTCCCAGGCGGCGCCGTCGGCGTAGGGGGCGCCGGGGTACTTCTCGCCCTGCCATTCGACGGTGGCGAGGATGGGGGTCTCGGTGTGGTCGGCCGGGACGGCGGGGCGGCGTTGCTGGAGCGCTGCGGCGCGGTTGCGGCGGGACGCGAGGTCGCGGGTCATGTGCGGCTCGATTCGTCATGCGCGGTGGGGCTGCTGTGGCGGCGGGGAGTGTCGGTGCGTCCACTGTCGGTGCACGGTTGCCCGCCAACGTAGGGGCCGGCTGTCAGGGGCGGATGTCGGGTGCGTGAAGAAGGTGTTACGGACGCGGGGCGGCGCCGGGGCGGCCGGGCGGCGCGGTGCCGCGCCGGTGCAGGGGCGGCACGGGAACGGCGCGGCACAGCGGGCCGGGCACGGTGCCCCGCGCCGGGGCGCGGTTTCAGGGCGGGAACGCCGTACCTGAAGGCCGTAGTGCCATCCCCAACCCCCACCCTCCCCGGGGACCGTGGCGGCAATGCTTCCCCGCGGGTCCGACAGAAAACGGGCCCGCCGGGGACGATGTCACCCGGACGTGTGAACGCGGCGCGTGGCATCGTTGACGCGTGTACCGATCCGAACCCGCGCCGGCGCCCGAGCCGCTCCCGTTCCCCGTCGCCGACAGCCACACCCACCTCGACCTCGTCGACACCTTCGGCGCCGACGAGGAGCTCCCGGCGCCCGCGCCCGGCGCCCCCGAGGTCCGGGCGCGCCTGGACGAGGCCGAGGCCGCCGGGGTCGCCCGGGTCGTGCAGGTCGGCACCGACGTCGACTCCTCCCGCTGGGCCGCCGAGCTCGCCGCCGCCGACCCCCGCGTCCTGGCCGCCGCCGCCCTCCACCCGAACGAGGCGCCCCGCCTGCCCGACCTCGACGCCGCCCTCGCCGCGGTCGACGCCGTCGCGGCGCTGCCGCGCGTGGCGGCCCTCGGCGAGACCGGCCTCGACTACTTCCGCACCGACGAGTCCGGCCGCGCCGCCCAGCAGCGGTCCTTCCGCGCCCACGTGGAGATCGCGAAGCAGCGCGGCAAGGCCCTGGTCATCCACGACCGGGACGCCCACGAGGACGTCCTGTCGATCCTGGACGCCGACGGCGCGCCCGACCGCGTGGTCCTGCACTGCTTCTCGGGCGACTTCGCGTTCGCCAAGGAGTGCGCGCGGCGCGGCTTCTTCATGAGCTTCGCAGGGAACGTGACGTTCAAGAACGCGCAGCACCTGCGCGACGCCGCGAGCGTCGCCCCGCCCGAGCTGGTCCTGGTCGAGACCGACGCGCCCTTCATGGCCCCGGTCCCGGTGCGCGGCCACCGCAACCACCCGGCGCTGACGAACTACACGGCCCGGTTCCTCGCCGAGTACCTCGAACGCGACCTGGAGGCCTGGTGCCAGCGCCTGTGGCAGAACACCGAGAACGCCTTCGGCACCTGGTGAACCCGGTCCGGGATCACGCAGGAGATATGAGGACCGCGGTCAGCTGACGTCCACGACCGCTTCGGCGGTCGCCGTGGTCCCCTCCGCGTCGGTGAGCGTGAACGTGAAGACCCACCGGCCCGCGGCCGGGAGGCTCACCTCCCCCGCGAGGATGCCGGTGCGCAGCTCGATGAGGCGCAGCTCCTCGGGCGCCTCGCCTTCGAGCCCGTACTCGGCCGTCCACTCCACGGCCGGGAACGGCTCGCCGTCGAGGCCGTCGGCGAGGATCCGGACGCTGTTGGGGCCGGGCCGCCCGGGCTCGAGCACGAGCTGCGCGGCGTAGGCGTCGGTGGTCACGAGCGTGGCCGTCTCGGTCGACGCCGACTCGGTCGTGTCGGTCTCCAGCAGCGCGGTCTTGGCGGGCACGGCCTGCACGAGCACCGCGACGGCCGCCATCACGACGGCCAGGAACGCGACCTCGACGCCCGCCGCGACGCGGAGCCGGCGCCGCCCCTCGGCCCCGCGCAGGAGCGCGCGGCGCGTGAACAGCCCGATGCCCACGATCACGACGAACAGCCCGGCCTTGAGCATCACCAGGCGCCCGTACGCGGTGTCGGTGAGCGCCGCGATCGAGTCGATGTGGAGCAGCGCCGAGGCGAGCCCGGCCACGAGCACGTTCGCGACGAGCCACGGCACCAGCGCGGTCCAGAACTCGGCGGTGCGGTCGGGGATCTCGATGTCCTTGCGCAGCGCCAGGATCAGGAGCGCGAGCACGCCGCCGCCCCAGGCCAGGGAGCTCGCGAGGTGGACGAGGTCGGCGATGAAGGCGACGGCCACCGGTTCGGTCGCCATCGGATGCCCGGCGAGCGGCCAGGTGGCCGCGAGCCCGAGGCCGACCGCGGCGAGCCCGGCGAGCATCCGCCGCTGCGGCTCGTCCGCGCCGGTGACGGTGACGCGCATGAGCGGCAGCGCGAGCAGCACCAGGAGCAGCCGCAGGAGTGCGGCGAGGCCGACGTTCGACTCCATGACGGTCTGGAGGGCGACCGCGTCGAGCCCGGAGACGCTCGTCCCGGTCTCGTAGGCGGCCTGGAGGGGCAGGCCGAGGACGGCGGTCATGGCGACCAGCGAGAGGCCGACGGCGACCAGCCGGGCCGCGGCGTCGCGGGGGCGGGCGCCGGCGCCGAGCAGGAGGCCCGCGCCGAGGGCGAGGGCGAGCCCGGCGTAGCCGATCCAGCGGTTGCCGTAGAGGAGGGCCTGCACGAACGGGTCGGTCCCGGCCACGAGCGCTTCGGCGCTGGGGGCTTCGGAGGGGGCGCCGACCGAGTAGGTGAAGGTGCCGGAGACGGGGTGGCCGTCGTGGGAGACGACGCGGTAGCCGACGAGGTAGGTGCCGTCGAGATCGGACTCGACCGCGATGGTGACGGCGGTGGCGTCCTCGTTCTGGGTGATGCCGGTGTCGGCTCGGTCACCATCGGGAGCCACGACGCCGGTGGCCGCGTCCACGGGGGTGACTGGCTCGTTGAACTCCACGACGACTTCGCCGGGAGGGGCGTCCAGGACGGCCCCGGAGGCGGGGTCGGTGTTGGTCGCGGTCGCGTGAGCCGATGCCGCGGAGGCCCAGAGCACGCCGACGAGTGCTGCCGCGAGCGACGACCAGGCGAGGCGGACGGCGAGGCGCGGGCCCGCGGGCCGGCCGGTGGCGGGGCTGCTGGTGGTTCGGCGGCGTTGCATCGCCGCTGAGCGTACTCGAATCCGCTTCGTGAATCGAGAGTTGGACCGGAGAAAGGCTGGGCGAGCTGATGGGCAGTTCCGAGCGGAAGACCGAGCGCAGGAAGGCCGCCGAGGCGCTGCGCCGGCAGCAGGAGGCGGAGGCCAGGCGCCGCAAGATCGTGTTCGGGGTGGCGATCGGCGCCGCCGTGGTGCTGATCGGGGGGCTCCTGGTGTTCGGCATCTGGATGAACCGCGAGCCCGAGTACGAGGTGGCGACGCCGACGGCGAACGTGACGGACGAGTTCGGGGTGCAGATCGGCGACGGGCCGGTCGAGGTGGACCTGTTCATCGACTTCATGTGCCCCGCCTGCAACCAGTTCGAGTCGACGTACGCGGGCGACCTCCAGGGCTGGATCGACGAGGGCTCGGTCACCGTGAACTACCATCCGGTCGCGATCCTGGACCGCCTCTCGGCGGGCACGGAGTACTCGAGCCGTTCGGCGGCGGCGGCGGTGTGCGCGGCGGACGCCGGTCCGCAGGAGTTCCTCGACTACACGCTCGCGCTGTACGAGAACCAGCCGGCGGAGAACTCGACGGGGCTGACCGACGAGGAGCTGATCAGGATCGGCACCGAGGAGGCGGGCCTGGGCTCGGAGTGGCAGTCCTGCGTGGAGGCCGAGACGTACCGGGGCTGGGTCAAGGAGGGCACCGAGTGGGCGACCGGCGAGGGCGGCATCCAGGGGACGCCGACCGCGAAGGTCGACGGCGAGGTGGTCGAGAACCAGGACTTCGCCAAGGAGGTCCAGGCGGCGATCGACGCCGCCTGACCGGCGGGGGTCTCCAGGGGCGCGGGCGCGAAGGCGCCTGCGCCCCTCGGCGTTGCGGGACCGGTTCTCGGGCAGGGGGAGAGCCGCTGGGGGCCGGGCGGCGTCGCCCCCGGATCGAGCGTGCCCGGCGGGTGCGACACTGCCGCGGCGAGCGGTCCGAGCACCGGTCCCCGGGCACGGGCCGGGTCGTGAGGGCCGCACCGGAGCGCCTCTGGCACCAGGGTGCCCGGCGGGTGCGGCGATCGCGGAGGGCGGCGGTCGCCGCTCGTGCGTGAGTCCGGTCATGGCGCTGCGCCGGGAGCCGACCGCGCCCGGCGGGATCGGGCGGTTCAGGTTCGCAGGGCCGCCAGGGCGGTCTCCAGGGAGAAGCCGAACGGCAGTTCCAGGCGGTGCCGTTCCAGGAGGGCGGCGTCCGCGAGGATCTCCGCCGTCGGGGCGTCCGCCGCCACCTTGCCGCTGTCGAGGACGACCGCCCGCTCGCACAGTTGGAGCGCGTACGGCAGGTCGTGCGTGACCAGCATCAGGGTCGGCGCGGTCGCGTGCAGGATGCGCGCGAGGTCGCGGCGGCTGGCCGGGTCGAGGTTCGCGCTCGGCTCGTCGCACACCACGATGCCGGGCCGCATCGCCAGGACGCCCGCGAGCGCCGCCCGCCGCTGCTGCCCGACCGAGAGGTGGTGCGGCGGCCGGTCGGCGAGGTCGGCGAGGCCCACGTCGTCGAGCGCGGCCGCAACCCGCTTCGCGAGCTCCTCGCCGCGCAGGCCGAGGTTCGCGGGCCCGAACCCCACGTCGTCGGCGACGGTGGGCATGAACAGTTGGTCGTCGGGGCTCTGGAACACGATCCCGACCCGGCGGCGGATCTCGGCGAGGTGCCGCTTCCCGACGGGCAGGCCGCCGACGGCCACGGTGCCCTCGGTCGCGGTGAGCAGTCCGGCGAGGTGCAGCATGAGCGTGGTCTTCCCGGCGCCGTTGGGGCCGAGGATCGCGACCCGTTCGCCTTCGTCCACGTGGAGGTCGACGCCGTCGAGGGCCCGGTGGCCGTCCGGGTAGACGTGCCGCAGGCCCGTGATGTCGAGGGCGCTCACGCGGCCGCCGCCGTCCATGCGGCGATCACGCCGGCCGCGAGCGGGGCGCTGAGCGCGGCGGCCCACTGGAGCGCGCTCGCGGGCGCGGGCCCGACTTCGAGCGGGAGCCGCCCGGTGTAGCCGCGGGCGGCCATGGCCTGCCAGACGCGTTCGCCGCGTTCGAAGGAGCGGATGAAGACGACGCCGAGGCTGCGGGCGAGCGCCCCGGCCTGCCACAGGAAGCGCGGGTCGTCGCAGCGGGCGAGGCGGGCCAGGCGCATCTGGGTCACCTCGGCGACGGTGAGGTACGCGTAGCGGATGGCGAACGCGGTGATCTGGAGCAGGATCTCGGGGCAGCGCAGCCTTGAGAGCCCGGCGAGGACGCCGGCGACGGGCGTGGTCGCGGCGAGCAGCAGCGCGGCCCACACGCCGAGGGTGGCCTTGGCGAAGAGGTTCCAGCCGGCCCACAGGCCCGGCTCGGAGACCGTGATGAATCCGAAGTGGACTTCCGGCCCGGCGACCATGAACGGGAACGCGAGCGCCAGCACCAGGAACGGCGACTCGACGAGGCTGCGCGAGAGCACCCAGGCCGCCGGGACCCGCGCGAGCGCGAACAGCCCCGCGAGGAGCAGCGCGTAGCACCCGAAGGCCCACACCGCCTCTCGCGGAGTGGCGGCGATGGCGCAGGTGAAGGCGGCGAGCGCGACGATCTTCACCTGCGGCCGGAGCCGGTGGACCGGCGAGTCCCCCGGCCGGTGGAGCCCGTCGACCGGGTTCACGCGCCCTCTTCGGCCGAGTCGGCCCGCTTGCCGCGGGCGAGCAGCCGGAACAGGCCGGTCGCGACCGCGAGGGTGAGCAGGACGCCGAGGACGCCCGCGAGGGAGGCGCCGAGGACCTCGCTCCCTTGGAACGCGCCGTCGAGGAAGCTGATGCCGTAGTCGGCGAAGGCCCCGCCGATCTCGTGGTCGCCCGCGGCCTGGAGGACGCAGGCGCCGCCGGTGATCTCGCCGTCGTCGGTGTCGCAGCCGGTGAGGAGCACCGATTCGAGCCCGTCGGGCGAGGCGGAGGCGAACAGGGACACGAACCCGGCCAGGACCAGGGTCACAACGGTCCCGGCGATGAGGAACTTCCCGGTCTTCATGCGGTCTCCTTCAGGTCGCGCGGGGCCTGGGCGAGCCGGGTGCCGCGGAGGGCGTGGACGAGGTCGGGGCGGGCGAGCGCGACGGCCGTGACGGCGCCGGCGGTGATGGCGGCCTCGCCGAGGCCGACGAGGACGTGGGTGCCGAGGATGGCGGCGGCCATGGCGCCGAAGGACTGGCCGACCTCCTCGCCGCCGATCCAGAACTGGAGCACGAACCCGGCGGAGGCGGCGACGACGCTGACGACCGCGGCGGCGAAGACGGCGGCGGCGAGGCCCCCGCGGGTGCGCGGGAGGACCTTGAGCGCCAGCGTCAGCACCGCGTAGGCGGTGAAGGTGGCGATGAGGGCCATGTTGGCGACGTTGAGGCCGAGGGCGGTGACGGCGCCGTCGGCGAACAGGAGCGCCTGGATGACGATGACGACGGTGACGCACAGGGCGCCGAGCCAGGGCCCGAGGAGCGCGGCGGCGAGGGCGCCGCCGAGGAGGTGGCCCGAGACGCCGGCTGCGATCGGGAAGTTGAGCATCTGGGCGGCGAAGATGAACGCGGTGGCGAGCCCGGCGAGCGGGACGAGGCGCTCGTCGAGGTGCCGCCGGGCCCTGACGACGCAGAGGCCGACGACGAGCGCGGCGACGAGGACGGCGGCGAGGGACGTGGGTCCGTCGATGACGTCGGTGGGGATGTGCAGTGCGAGGTCTGACACGGGCAGTGCCGCCTTCCGACTGGTGGTGGAGGTCAGGGCGTCGGGGACGGGCGGCCGGGGACGGGACCGCAGGTCCGGGGGTCGGCGGCCGTCCTGCCGGAGGCGGGGCGCCCGCGCGTGGTGTCAACAACCCGCTTCGGGCTATTGCCATCATTTTGCAAGAGCCCGCTCGCCGCCGTCAAGTCGCGTGCGCGCGGCGGAGGGGACCGCGGAGTGTCGAACAGGGAACACGGGGCGTGCTCACAGGCGATTGTCAGGGACAGCCGGTAAGGTTCAGCTCTGTGAACGTACGACTTGAGCCTGGTGAGACGGCGCCTGACTTCACGCTCTCCACCGACACCGGCGACACGGTCACCCTGTCGAGCCTCCAAGGCCGCAAGGTGATCCTGTACGCCTACCCGCGCGCGATGACCCCCGGCTGCACCAAGGAGGCCTGCGACTTCCGCGACAGCCTGGCGAGCCTCCAGGCCGCCGGCTACGCGGTGCTCGGGATCTCCCCGGACGAGCCGGCGGAGCTCGCGAAGTTCGTCGAGCGCGACGGCCTGACCTTCCCGCTCCTGTCCGACCCCGAGCACAAGGTGCTCGAGGAGTACGGCGCCTGGGGCGAGAAGAAGAACTACGGCCGCACGGTCCAGGGCGTCATCCGCTCCACCTTCGTCATCGACGAGGAGGGCGCCGTCGAGCTCGCGCAGTACAACGTGAAGGCCACCGGCCACGTCGGGCGCCTGAAGAAGCAGCTCGGCCTCGACTGACGGGCGTCACCTCGCCCTCGGCTCCCTGAGGGCGTAGCCGAAGCCGCGCACGGTCTGGATGAGCCGCGGGCCGGTCGCGTCGATCTTCTTGCGCAGGTAGTAGACGTAGGACTCGACGAGGCGGCCGTTGCCGCCGACGTCGCAGTCCCAGACGCGGTCGAGGATCTGGGACTTGCTGACGACCTTGCCCGCGTTGACCATGAGGTAGCGCAGGAGCTTGAACTCGGTGGGCGAGAGCTCGATCGGGCGCCCGGCGCGGCGCACTTCGCGGACGGTCTCGTCGAGTTCGAGGTCGGCGTAGCGCAGGACGCTGCCCGCGGAGGGTGCGAGGACTTTCGTGCGGCGCAGGACGGCCTGGACGCGCAGGACGACCGCTTCGAGGTCGAAGGGCTCGGTCACGTGGTCGTCGCCGGTGGCGCGGTCGCGGGCGGTGAGGAGCAGGACCGGGAGGTCGCGTTCGGCGCGGAGGCGCTCGGCGACCGCGAAGCCGTCCATACCGGGGAGCACCGCGTCGAGGACGACCAGGTCGGGTTCGAATTCGTCGGCGGCGGCGAGGGCCTCGGCGGCGCTGCGGGCGACGCGGACGTCGAAGCCGGTGAGGCGCAGCGTGGCGGACAGGAGCGCGCAGATGTCCTCCTCGTCGACGACGAGGACGCGGTCGTTGGTCTCGGCTGTGCTCACCAGGGCTCCTTCATGCGAGTGCCCTGCCTGCCTATCGGGCGGGCCCGGAGGGGTGCTGGGAGGAACCTCAGAGGAACGTCAGAATCGCCGGTCGAGGGAGCGGGACCGCGCGGCGGCACTTCCGCGGCGGCCGGTCAGGCGCGGGTGAGGGACCGCTTCGGGCGGGGGCCTGTGGCCTCGTCGACGGCGAGGAGCCGGGCGGCGTCCTCGGCGGTGCCGGTGCGCAGCACGTGCTCGCGCAGCCGCCGGTAGCGGTCCAGCAGCGCGGCCTGCTCCTCCTGCGGCAGCAGCCCGGAGTGCTGCACCGCCGCCGCCAGGGCGGCGACCCGTTCGACGTCAGAGGCGGGGTTCATGCCCCGAATGTCGCGGGCGAAGACGGCCGGGAGGCGAACCGGACGTGAACCGGAGCCCACAGGGCCGCAACGATCGGCACCGGACCGCCCAGCGCGGGCGCCCGCCCCTTCGGCCCGCCGACAGGATCAGCAGCGGCCCGGTCGGGCCCGGTCGAGGCCGCCCACGGCGTTCCGGACCGCCCGCGGCAACCGCAGCCGACGTGCCCGGGCCAAGTAGCCGCGGAGTGCCTTCCCGATCGCCCGCTCACGCCCGCAGTGCCCGGCCGATGACCTTGGCCGCCTCGGGGAACGCGTCCGTGTCCGGGCCCGAGTAGTTCAACCGCAGGTGCGGGCCGGTGGGTTCGGCCGGGAACCACTCGTCGCCCGAGACGACCAGCACCCCGGCGTCCTCGCACCTCCTCACCAGCGCCGCCAGGTCGACGCCGTCCGGCAGCCGCGCCCACAGGTTCAGGCCGCCCCGCGGCATCGCCGTCAGGTGCGCCTTCGGCGCGTGCTCCCCCAGGCTCCGCGCGAGCAGGTCCCGCCGCGACGCCAGCTGGTGCCGCAGGCTCTTCAGGTGCGTGCGCCACCCCGGCTGCCCGACGACGTCGAGCGCGACCGCCTGGAGCAGCCCGCTCACGTACATCGCCTCGGCCCTGGCGTCCGCGACGATCCGCTCCCGCGCGGGCCCGCGCGCGATCACGGCCGCGACCCGCACCGCCGGGGACACGCTCTTGGTGAGCGAGCGCAGGTAGACCACGTGCCCGCCCTCGTCGCGGGCGGCGACCGGGGACGCGTCGGCGTCGATGCCGAACTCGCGGGCCCAGTCGTCCTCGATGAGGAACGCCCCGTGCGCGCGCACCACGTCGAGCACCCGCTCCACGAGCTCGGGGGACCACAGCGCGCCGGTCGGGTTGGCGAAGTTCGGCTGCGCGTAGAAGGCCCGCGCGCCGGTCCGCTCGAACGCGGCGGCCAGCACCGCCGGGTCGGGCCCGTCCGGGCCCGAGGGGATCGGGACCGCCTCGACGCCTTCCCTTGCGGCGGCGGTGATCGCGCCCCAGTAGGTGGGCGACTCGATGAGCAGCGGCCGCCCGGGCCCGACCAGGACCCGGAACGCCGAGCTGAGCCCGCTCTGGCTGCCGGGCACGATGACCACGTCGTTCGGCGAGGGCGGCGCGATCCCGGCGGGGGTCGTCTCGCCGAGTTCGGCCGCGAACCAGGACCGCAGTTCCGGCAGGCCCGTGGCGGGCGAACGGCTGATCGCGGCCTCGCTGCGGGCGGCCCGCGCGAACGCGGCCTTGACGAGGCGTTCGGGGAGCAGTTCGCGGGCCGGGTAGCCCGAGTGCAGCGCTATCGTGTCGGGCCCTGCGGTCTTCAGCGCGGTGGGGGTGGCGGGGATGCGGGCCCGGGGCGAGCCGAGGGCCGCGGTCTGCCAGCCGTAGTCGTTGGGGCGGGCGGTGCGCGCGGCGCGCACGAACGTGCCCACCCCGGGCCTGCTCTCCACCAGCCCTTGCGCGTTGAGGACCCTTAGGGCCCGCTGGACCGTGACGGGGCTCGCCGCGAACTCGGCGACGAGCGCCCGCGTCGACGGCAGCCGCGACCCGGGCGGCGCGGCGTCGACACGTTCGCGCAGGGCGGCGACGATCCGCTCACTGCTATCGTTGTACATGAGAGAACATAGTAGCGCTACCGCCCTCGCGACGCCGGTGCTATCGCGGGCGGGCCTGTGGTGGGGTCTGCTGGGGGTGCTGGCGTTCTCGTTCACCGTCCCGTTCACCCGCATCGCCGTCGGCGGCATGTCGCCGCTGTTCATCGGCGCCGGGCGCGCCGTCATCGCCGCGGCCCTGGCCGCGGCGGCCCTCGCGTTCACCGGGCAGCGCCTCCCCACGGCCGCGCAGTGGGGCCGCCTGGCGCTCGTGGCGGTCGGCGTCGTGATCGGCTTCCCGTTCCTCACCTCGTACGCGCTCACCGCGAGCTCCGCGAGCCACGGCGCGGTCATCATCGCGATCCTCCCGGCCGCGACCGCCGCGATGACGGTGCTCCGCACCCGCGAGCGCCCGCCCGCGGCGTTCTGGACGGCCGCGGTGCTCGGCGCGGCGGCGGCCGCGGCCTTCGCCGCCGCGAACGGCTCGGGCCTCACCGGCCTGGGGTGGCCCGACCTGCTCTTCTTCGGCGCGGTGGCGGCCGGGGCGGTCGGCTACACCGAGGGCGGGCTCCTCGCCCGCGAACTGGGGGCCTGGCAGACGATCTCGTGGGCGCTGGTCCTCGCCTCGCCGCTCACCGCGGCGCTCACCGCGGTCTCGTGGAGCGCCGGTCCGCCGCGCGCCGGCCTCGCCGAATGGGCGGCGTTCGCGTACCTCGCCGCGGTGAGCATGTACCTGGGCTTCTTCGCGTGGTACCGGGGACTGGCGCTCGGCCCGATGGCGCAGGTGAGCCAGACGCAGCTGACGCAGCCGGTCATGACGATCGCGTGGGCGACCCTGCTGCTGGGCGAGCCCCTCGGCTGGACCACCGTGGCGGGCGGCCTCGCGGTGATCGCCTGCGCCGCCCTGGCCGTCAGAAGCCGCCTGCGCCCCAAGCGGTCCGGGTGGGCGAGCCCCAAGCGATGAGCCGCATGCAACGGTCGCCCGGCGGCGGGAGCTAGGAAGGAGCCGGGGCACTGGGCCCGTTCGGCGGTGTCGCGCGGCCGGCCGTTCGGGCGCCGCTCGCCTTGACGGCCGGGCCGCGCCGGACGGACAGGTTACCGTTGCGGCGGAACCGGAGAGGAGCCTTCCATGCAGTACACCGCCTATTACCGGCTGGGGATCACGCCCTGGGAGCAGTACGCGGAGGCCGCGGCCGACGACATCGGCGCGATGCTCGACCGCGAGGAGGACGGCAGAGGGCGGCCGCTCGGGCGGGCCCTCGACCTGGGATGCGGCCGCGGGGTGTTCAGCGCCGAACTGGCGCGGCGGGGATGGGACGTGGTCGGTCTCGACCTCGTCCCCAAGGCGATCGCGGCGGCCGAGGCGCGGTCGATCGCGGGCGCGTCCTTCGTCGTCGGCGACGTGACCGGTCTGGAGTCGGCGGGTCTCGGCGCCTTCGACTTCTTCCTCGACGTCGGCTGCTTCCAGGGGTTGAACGCCGAACAGCGGGCGGCGTACGGGAAGGGCGTCACGGCGCTCGCGAACCCGGGAGCCTCCCTGCTCATGCTGGAGTTCGGGCCGACCCGGCTGCGGTCGGTGATCGGCGGGGTCTCGGAGGCGGAGGTGCGCGAGGCGCTCCCCGACTGGGAGCCGAGTTCGTCGGCGCCCGCGCCCACGGCGGGGCTGGGATGGCCGATGAACCGGACGTCCCCGCAGTGGTTCCGCTTCACGCGCCCCTGACCGGTTCCTCTCGGAGAGCGAGGCGGATGCGGATGAGCGGCAGAACCCCGCGCTCGAGCGTGCCCCACGGTCTTTGACGGCGAACGGCCCCCGCCTGTCGGCGGGGGCCGTTCCGATGCGGTGTCTCAACACATCGGGTGGCCGATCACCGCTCAGGCCTCCGCCTCGAGCGCGGCCCACACCGGGTCGGTGTCGAGGAGGGTCGCGAGCTTCGCGACCTCCTCGGTGGTCACTTCGATGGCGCCGTCGGGGGTGCCGTTGAAGTAGTCCTCGCCCCACCAGACCGAGCCGACGGACCCGTCGGGGAAGAACGCCGCGGCCTCGACATAAGTGCCGTCGGTGGTCCAGGCGAGGAGCGTCCCGTCCGCGAGCTCCTCTGACGCGCACTCGGTGTCGGTCGCGACGCAGTGCAGCAGGTAGTGCAGGTCGACCGGCCCGCCTGCGCTGAGGTCCTGGACGCCTTCGGTGATCCCGCCGGGCAGGTACAGCTCGGCCAGCAGGGCCTCCTCGGTCTCCGGGACGGCGAAGTCGGCCCGGAACTTGCGCTGGACCGGCGTCTCGTTCTCGTCGTCGAGGTAGTAGTTCTGGAGCCGGGTCCCCTCGAGCGTGGTCGTGAAGGTCCAGTCCTGGAAGCTCGCGCCGAGCGTCGCCTCGGTCGCGGCCTGCGCTTCAGCGGTGTAGTCGTCCTGCACGACATCCCATGCGGCCGAGTACTTCCATCCCTCAGCGGGGATCTCGGCGGTCTGGGCGGAGGCGGTGGCGGGGAGGAGCACCGCGGCGGCGGCCGAGACGGCCACGACCGCGGAGCGTTTGAACGAGGACATGAGAGCACCTTTCGGTAGTGCTTGTCACTTGTCCTCAGTTATAGGCCGTTACACCAGATTAAGACCGGTAGTGCGGTCACTCGTGGTTTCCGTTCCCTTTTCGACCGATGGGACAACCGAGGACGTCCGCATTGCGTATTTCTCAGATGCCTTGCCGCGGAAGGCGATGGGGATCGAGCATCGTCGCGGTCGACGGACGGGGAGTCGGTGCGGTGCGCGAGGTGGGACTCGAACCCACACGTCCTAGGACACAGGAACCTAAATCCTGCGCGTCTGCCAGTTCCGCCACTCGCGCGTAGCGTGAGTGGCGGAACCAGAAGTGCTGTCGCCACTCGGGTGTTGCGTGAGTGGCGGAACCAGGAGCACTGTCGCCACTCGGGTGTTGTTTGAGGGGCGTCGGGCCGCAGGCCCGTTGCCACTCGGGTGTTTCGTGGGTGGTGCCGGGCCCCGGGTCCGTTGCCACTCGTGTTCGATGCTGCCCGGACCGGGGATGGGGCCAGGTCGTGCAGCGTGCCGGTGCGCTCTTTGAGCAGCAACTAGTGTGTCACACTCCCGGGCGTTCCCGTAGGCTGGTGCGGATGACTCGACCTGACAAGCGCGCAGCCGACGAGCTGCGCCCCGTGAAGTTCACCCGCTCCTGGACCGACCACCCCGAGGGCTCGGTCCTCGTCGAGTTCGGCCGCACCCGCGTGCTGTGCACCGCCTCGGTCACGCCCGGCGTCCCCCGCTGGCGCCGCGGCTCCGGCGAGGGCTGGGTCACCGCCGAGTACGCCATGCTCCCGCGCTCCACGCACTCGCGCTCCGACCGCGAGTCGATCCGCGGCAAGATCGGCGGCCGCACCCACGAGATCTCCCGCCTGATCGGGCGCTCGCTGCGCGCCTGCATCGATTTCAAGGCCCTGGGCGAGAACACCATCACGCTCGACTGCGACGTGCTCCAAGCCGATGGGGGGACTCGCACCGCCGCGATCACCGGCGCCTACGTGGCCCTGCACGACGCGGTGGACTGGCTCAAGGAGCAGAAGCTCGCCCGCAAGCCCGACAAGATCCTCACCACCTCGGTCGCCGCGATCAGCGTCGGCGTCGTGGACGGCGTCCCCGTGCTGGACCTGCCGTATGAAGAGGACGTCGCCGCCTCGGTCGACATGAACGTGGTCTGCACCGGCGAAGGCGACTTCGTCGAGGTCCAGGGCACCGGCGAGGAGGCGGTGTTCAACCGCTCCGAGCTGGACACGCTGCTGGACCTGGCCCTCAAGGGCTGCAAGGAACTCGCCGGCCTCCAGGCCCGTACCCTCCTGACCTCGTGAGGGTGCTCCTGGCGACCCGCAACGCGGGCAAGGTCGACGAGCTGCGCCAGATCCTCGCCGAGGCGGCCCCGCACGTCGAGCTCGTGGGCCTCGACGCCGTCGAGGCGTATCCGGAGACCCCCGAGACCGAGCTGACCTTCGCGGGCAACGCCCTGCTGAAGGCCCGCGACGGCGTCGAGCACACGGGCCTGGCGACCATCGCCGACGACTCGGGGCTCGCGGTGGACGCGCTCAACGGGATGCCCGGCGTCCTCTCGGCCCGCTGGGCCGGGGCCGCGAAGGACGACGCGGCGAACAACGCCCTGCTGCTGGACCAGCTCGCGGACGTCGCCGACGAGCTGCGCGGCGGGAAGTTCGTGTGCGCGGCCGCGATCGTGTGGCCCGACGGGCGCGAGCTCGTGGTCCACGGCGAGATGCCCGGCCGCGTCGGCCGCGAGCCGAAGGGCGCGAACGGCTTCGGCTACGACCCGCTCTTCACGCCCGACGGCTTCGACCGGACGAGCGCCGAGTTGAGTCCCGCGGAGAAGAACGCCGTCTCGCATCGGGGGAAGGCGTTCAGGGAGCTCGCGAGCAGGATCTGAAGCCCCGTAGAGGGCTTGGAGTTGATCGGAGGCGGCCTTCGGGCCGCCTCTCTTCATGCCGCCTGCCGCTCCTTCAGGACCGCCAGCGCCTTGTCGGCGTGCGCGTTCATGTTCAGCTCGCTCTTGATCGCGCCGATCACCTCGCGGCCCTCGCCGATCACGAAGGTCTTGCGCTTGGTCTGCACGATGGTGAGCTTGCGCCGCACCCCGAACGCCTCGGCGACGGCGCCGTCCGGGTCGGACAGGAGCGGGTACCCGAGGCTGTGCTTGGCGGCGAAGGCCGCCTGGCGCTCGACGCTGTCGTGCGAGATGCCGACCGGGGTCGCCCCGAGGGCCTGGAACTCGGCGACGAGGTCGCGGAAGTGGCAGGCCTCGGCGGTGCACCCCGCCGACATGGCGAGCGGGTAGAAGAACAGCACGACCGGTCCGGCTTCGAGGAGCCGGTCGAGGCTCCGCGGCGCACCGGTCTCGTCGTCGAGGGTGAATGCCGGGGCGGTGTCTCCGATGTCCATGGAAGCCAGTCTATCCACGGAGAGGCCCAGGAGGACCCGTCCGGAGCCTGCGGATGCAAGGGCGTTTGCACTTCGGCCCATGATATAGATAGACTCGAATATCAGAATACCCGTCAGCAGCATTCCACAAGATCGCTTCGGCTCGGCAGGGCCAGGTTGGGAGCGCTCCATGACCGGCAGAGGAGTAACTCCATGTCCACCACCGCAACGGCGGCGCTAGGCGGCAGACGCCGCCGCATCGCCGCCGTGATGTCGCTGGTCCTGGCCGCAGTAGCGGCGATGACCATCACGACGCTGTTCACCAAGAACGACGCGGAAGCGCACGGCGCCACGGTCTTCCCGGGGTCCCGCCAGTACTTCTGCTACTTCGACGCGCTCAGCGGGAACGGCGCGCTCGACCCCTACAACGAGGCCTGTCAGGACGCGCTCGCCCAGAGCGGCCCGAACGCGTTCTACAACTGGTTCGGCAACCTCGACTCCAACGGCGCGGGCCAGACCGTCGGGTACATCCCCGACGGCCAGATCTGCGACGGCGGCGGCCGCGGCCCGTACGACTTCTCGGCGTTCAACGAGCCGGGCGACTGGCCGCGCACCCACGTGACCGCGGGGGCCAACGTCGAGTGGCGCTACAACAACTGGGCGCACCACCCCGGCAAGTTCGACCTCTACATCACCAAGGACGGGTGGGACCCGTCCCAGCCGATCGCCTGGGACGACCTCGAGCTGTTCAAGACCATCTCGAACCCGCCCTCCAACGGCGGCCCCGGCTCCGACGACCACTACTACTACGCGAACCTGACGCTCCCGCAGAAGTCGGGCTACCACGTGGTCTTCACCCACTGGGTCCGCTCCGACTCGAACGAGAACTTCTACGCGTGCTCCGACGTCGAGTTCGACGGCGGCAACGGCGAGGTCAGCGGCCTCCGTCCGGGCGCGAACCTGCCCGGCAACGACGGCGGCGTCAACAACCCCGACCCCGACCCGACCACGCCTGACGACGACGACCCGACCACCGGCGGCCCCGGCGAGGAGCCCACGGGCGACTGCACGGCGACCGCCGCGGTGACCTCGTGGAACGGCGGCGCGACGGTGAACATCACCGTCGAGGCCGGCGCCGACCCGATCAGCGACTGGATGATCCACTGGCTGTGGCCGCCGGACTCCGGCATCGCCATCACGAACTCGTGGGGCACCACGATCTCGTCGATGGGCGACATGGAGATGGCGGGTCCCGCCGCCTGGAACGGCACGATCAGTTCGAACGGCTCGGTGACCTTCGGGTTCAACGTCACCGGCAACCTGACGAGCATGCCGGAGATGGACTGCATCCCGGGATGACCGCCAGGCGCGGATGACCGCCGGACGTCCAGAACCTGAACGTTCGTCAAAAAATCACCGCTTTCGACTCCTCCCTCCGGGGACCCGCTGGAATACTCGAGACAGCAGGTCTTCCGGGGGGAGGAGCCATGTCCACAGCAGCGGCCCCAGAGCGGTCGGCGCCCGAGGCGATGACGGCGTCGACGCCGGCCGGCGTCGTGGTCCAGTCCTACATCAGCGGGCAGGTGGACGCGCTCAACCGCGCCATCGCCGCCACCGAGCGGCACGCGCCCGGCTCCGCCGGGGCGATCCGCATCGCCATCCACCGCCTCCGCACGGCGATCCGCGGCTACGACCACCTGTTCGCGCAGACGCCCCGCGGCGGCCCCGAGCTCGACCAGCTCCTGTCGGCCCTCAAGCGCACCGAGGACCTCGAGCGCCTCCGCGTCCACTTCGCCGACCGGTTCGACCAGCTCGGCCTCACCGTCCCCGAGTACCCCAAGTGGTACGCGGCCCTGGAAGCGGACGTGCGCGACTCCTACCGGCGGATCGAGCGGGTCCACTCGCAGGCGTGGGTCGCGGTCCTGCTCGGGCAGGTGCGGATGTTCGCCGAGCACGCGCGCTTCGCGCACGGCGGCGAGAAGCCCGCGTCCTCCCTCATGGGGGTGCTCTCGCAGGCCAAGAACCATCTGCTCGACACGTACGCGCGGGTCAGCTACGCCGCCGACCCGGCCGTGGCGCGGGACGAGACCCGCGTGGCCGCCCGGGAGGCCCGCTTCCTCGCCGAGGCCGCCGCGCCCGCGCTGGGGCGGGCCGCCGAGGAGGTCGTCGCGGCGGCGTCGGCCCTGGAGCGCCTGATCACGCAGTACCGCCAGGCGGTCATCGCCCGCAACTGGCTGCTGCGCCTGCCCGGCGCCGACCGTGCCGGGCGGCTCACCGCGAGCCTGGCGGAGCTGGAGCACGAGCACCTGCGCCAGCTCGACGAGGAGATCGAGGCGTCCACGTCGGACATGATCGGGCGCTGGTCCTGACGGACGCGAACGCGGCGGGCGCCCGATGGGCGCCCGCCGCCCGCCTGTCGCCGGCCTAGCGGTCCCGCAGGACCGCGGCGAGGTTGTCGAGGCCGATCGGGCCGAGGTTCAGGGCCCGGGTGTGCCAGTCCTTCAGGTCGAAGCCGTCCCCGGCGGCGCGCTGCGCCTCGGCGCGGGCCCCGGTCCAGGCGCGCTCGCCGAGCTTGTAGCAGATGGCCTGGCCCGGCCAGCCCGCGTAGCGGACGATCTCCGGGTAGGCCCGGTGCGCGGCGATGCGGCCCCGGTTCTGGAGCACGTCGAGGGCGACGTCGAAGTTCCAGCGGTCGCCGTGGAGCTTCGCCTCGGCGGCCGGGAGCGGCAGGTCCAGGTGCCAGCCGATGTCGATGACGACGCGGGCGGCGCGCAGCGCCGAGCCCTTGAGCATGCCCAGGCGGGTGCCCGGCTCGGTGAACCAGCCGAGTTCGTCGCAGAGGCGCTCGGCGTACAGGGCCCAGCCCTCGGCGTGGCCCGAGACCGAGCCGTGGATCTTCGCGAAGCGCGACAGGCCCTCCCCGGCGACCTTCGCCTGGCCGATCTGGAGGTGGTGGCCGGGGACGCCCTCGTGGAACACGGTGGTCAGCTCGCCCCAGGTGGCGAAGCGCTCGCGGTCGGCGACGGGCCACCAGGTGCGGCCCGGGCGGGACAGGTCCTCGCTGGGGCCGGTGTAGTAGGCCGACCCGGCCGAGGAGCCGCGCACGAGCTGCACGTCGAGGTCCATCAGGCGCGGGTCGATGTCGAAGTGGACGCCGCCCAGGGCCTGGAGGGCGCCCTCGTGCTTCTCGGTGAGCCACGCGAGGTAGTCCTCGGCGGTGTCCAGGGCCTGGGTCGCGTCGAGGTGCGCGATGGCCTCGGCGAGCCCGGCGCCGGGGAGGACCTTCTCGGCCTCGGCGGCCATCTCGTCCTCGATGCGGTGGAGCTCGTCCCACGCCCACGCGTAGGCCTCGTGCGGGTCCAGGACCGCGCCGAGCGTGGCCCGGGCGTGGAGGAGGTAGCGCTCCTCGCCGACGCCGTCGCGGGCCTGCGCGTGCGGGGCGTAGGTCTCCTCGAGGTACCGGGCGGCCGCCTCGAACGCGGCGTACGCGGCGTCGGCGGCGTCGCGCAGGTCGCCGGCCTGCGGCCCGTCGCCGTAGGCGGTCACGTGCTTGTCGAACACGCGGGCCTCGGCGCTGCGCCGGGCCTGCTTGACGCCCTCGGCGACCTGGAGGAGGGCGACCGTCTCGCCGGTCTCGATCCCGGCGTTCATGGTGCGGCGCCAGGTCGCGAGCATCTCGGGGATGGCCCGCATCCGCGCGGCGTTGAGGCGCCAGTCGTTCTCGGTCCTGCGCGGCGCGAGCTCGACGTAGCTGACCATGTTCTGGAGGAGCCCGTAGGGGACGCGCAGGGCCCGGCGCCACTCGCCGGCCTCGTGCAGGTCCTTTTCGACCGCGAGGCGCTCGGCCATGTGCAGGCGGGCCAGGTCGTCGGCCGGGCCGGTCGACTCGAGGGCGTCCAGCTTCGCGAGGGTGCCGGCGACGAGCGCGGCCCGCTCGGCGACGGCCTCGGGCCCGAAGTCGGTGGCGACGCCGAAGTCGCCGTTGATGCCGGCGGAGCCGGCGAACATGGGATGCAGGCGGGCGTACGAGGTGATGTACTCGTCGGCCAGGGCGAAGATCGGTGAGGTCATGGCCGCCAGCTTACCGCGCGGCTAGTAAGCCTTCGTTACAAGACCGTTGCTCACTTCGCGCGGGTCGAGACGACGACCGCGCCGACGAGCGCGGCCAGCAGGAGCAGGGACAGCACCTCGAACGGGAGCACCCACCGCGCGAAGACCTCCTCCCCCATCGCGGCGGCGCCGCCGTCCCGGCCCGCCGGGTCGACGCGGGTCCAGCCGAACGCGGCGGCGGCGACCGCGGCGAGGGCGAGCCCGGCCCCGGCGGCCGCGACGGCCCCCGGCCAGCGCGCGCGGTCGAGGTCGTCCGAGGCGTCGGTGGGGGCCTTCGTGAGCATGGTCGCGAACAGCAGCAGCACCACGATGGCACCGACGTAGACGAGCACGAGCACCCACGCGAGGAACTCGGCGGTGAGCACCAGCGCGGCCCCGGCGATCCCGGCGAACGCGACGGCGAGCCACAGCCCGGCCCGCACGATCCGCCTGGTCGTGACCACGGCGAGGGCGGCGCCGAGCGCGAGGAGCCCGAACGCCGCCAGCAGCGCGTCGGCGAGGGTCACTCGGCCTCCGGGAGGGTCGCGGGCGGGACGTGGCCGAGCCACTTCCCCAGGTGCTCCTTGTCGTGGAGCAGGTCGCGGATGTCGCCTTCGGCGTAGGCGAAGTCGGGGGCCCAGAAGAGGGCGTCGAAGGGGCACACGTCGACGCAGATCCCGCAGTACATGCACAGCGAGAAGTCGATGTCGAACCGGTCGAGGACGTTGACCTGGCGGGGCCGGGCCGCCCCCTCGGCCTCGACGGTCTCCTTGTGGGAGTCGATGTAGATGCACCAGTCGGGGCATTCGCGCGCGCACAGCATGCACGAGGTGCAGTTGCCCTCGTGGAGGGCGATGACGCCGCGGGTGCGCTCGGGCAGCTCGGGTTCGCGCTCGGGGTACTGGCTGGTGACGGCGCGGCGCGCGGCGGTGCGCGCGGTCGCGGCGAGACCGCTGACCAGACCGCTCCCGGGAAGCCTCATGCCCTCATCGTGGCAGAACGCGCCGCGGTTTTCCAGACCCCCGGGGGCGCGTTCGGCGGCGGATCCGGGCGAAGGGTCCGGTTTTCCCGGGAAACCGCGTGCCGCGTTCGAACGAACCGTTACGGTGAGCATGTGACACGTCACGCCCCCGGCTCGGCCCGGCGGCGACCGGAGAGGAACCGTGCCCATGCGAACGCGCCTACGAGGGATGCTCGCCGCGGTCGCGGCCGCCGCGGCCCTGCTCCTCGCCCCCGCCCCGGCGAACGCGGCCGTCACCGTCACGCTCTCGCCGACCGCGGGCGCCGCGGGCACCCGCGTGGACGTGCTCGCCTCGGACTGCGGCGCGGACGCGACCGGCACGGTGGAGGGCACTGAGGTGGGCTTCGAGCTCCCGGCGGGCGACAACGGCGCGCAAGGGCAGTTCACGGTGACCGAGGCGCTCGACCCCGGCACGTACACGGTGGCTGTGACGTGCGGCTCCGACACCGCGTCGGCGAGGTTCACCGTGACCTCCGGCGCGGGCGCGGCCACCGGCGGCGGCTCGACCGCCTCGGCCGCGGTGACGGCGGTCATGTGGACGGGCGCGGCGGCCGTGCTCATCGCGGCCGCGGGGCTGTGGCTCCTCAGGCGCCGCAGCCGGATCCCCGCCGCGTAGCCGCCGATGGAGCGGGGCCCGGTGGAACGGGGCGATGCGAGGAAGGGCGGCGGAGCGGACGCCGCCCACAGCAGCGCCCGAAAGGACGCCCGTGCGCGCGTCCACCGGCCCGAGTCCGCGTTCGGGCCGGTGGCCTTCACGGTGCTCTCGATCCTGCTGGCCGGGGGCCTCGGGCTCATGGCCGGCGGCGCGGCCCCGCTGCCGTCGTGGCGGATGCCCGACTTCGGCGCCTTCTCGGACGACCCGTTCGCGGTCGCCGACCCCGCGGGCGGCGACTGGCTCGACCGGTCCGAGCCGACCCGGGTCGACATCCCGTCGATCGGCGTCCACGCCCCGCTCACGGCCCTCGACCTCGACTACCGCGGGGACTTCGAGGTCCCCGCGCTGTGGCGCCCGCACGAGGCCGGCTGGTTCGAGCCGGGCCCGACGCCCGGCGAGTTCGGCCCCACCGTGCTCCTGGGCCACGTCGACACCGAGCGGAGCGGCCCCGCGGTCTTCTACGACGTCGACCGGCTCGAGGAGGGGGACGCGATCGAGGTGGCCCGCGAGGACGGCCTCGTGGTCGCCTACGAGGTCACCGCGGTCGAGTCCTACGCGAAGGAGCGCCTGCCGTACGAGGACGTCTTCGGCGTCGAGGCGGTCCCGGCGCTGCGCCTCATCACCTGCGGCGGCGAGTTCGACCGCGCGAGCGGGGACTACGCCGAGAACCTGGTGGTCTTCGCCGCGTACACCGGGCACCGCCAGGCCACCGAGGAGGACCGCGACCGGCCCCTCAACGGCAGGGCCCACTTCAAGGACCGCGACTGAACCGGCGCGGAGCACCGCCTGAGCAGCGGTCTCGCGCACGTCGGCGGAACGCCGAGAGGCCGCCCCCGGAAAGGGGCGGCCTCTCGGCTGTGTTCAGAAGGGACGGCGCTCAGAACAGACGGTGCTCAGGAGAGGACGCGCGCGAAGGCGTCCCGGGTCTCGGCGAAGACCTCGGCGCCCGGGCGGGCCCAGAGGGCGTCGTTGAACAGCTCGACCTCGATCGGGCCGTCGAAGCCGGTCGCGTCGACCTCGGCGAGGTACCGCTTGAAGTCGACGCAGCCGTCGCCGAGCTGGCCCCGGCCGGTGAGCACGCCCGCGGGCAGCGGGGTGACCCAGTCGGCGAACTGGAACGAGGCGATGCGGCCCTCGCGCCCGGCGCGGGCGATGCCGTTCCACACCTCGGGGTCCCACCAGATGTGGTAGGTGTCGACCACGACGCCGACGGCCTCGGGCGCGAACGGCGCGGCCAGGTCGAGCGCCTCGTTCAGGGTCGCGACGACGCACCGGTCGCTGGCGAACATCGGGTGCAGCGGCTCGATGGCGAGCGTCACGCCGCGTTCGAGCGCGTACGGCGCCAGCTGCTCCAGGGCGTCCGCGACGGCGCCGCGGGCCGCGTCGATGGTGCCGCCGGCGGGGACGCCGCCCGAGACGAGCACCAGCGTCGGGGCGCCGAGCGCGGCCGCCTCGTCGACGGCCCGCTTGTTGTCGTCGATCGCAGGGGCCGCCGGGTCGGTGAAGAACCCGCCCCGGCACAGGCTCGTGACCTCGACCCCGGCGTCCTTGACGAGCTTCGCACTGGCGTCGAGGCCCATCTCCTGGACCGGTTCGCGCCACAGGCCGATGCCGGAGCCGGTGCGCGCGCAGGCCTCGACGGCCTCGCGCTGGTCCCAGAACTTGGCCGTGGCGTGGTTGAAGGAGAAGCGTTCCAGGGCGTTCACGCGAGGCTCCTGGGCGGCTGGCCGGCGACCTTGAGCAGGGCGTTGAACCGGTCGATCGCGAGGTGCTCGTCCGAGAACAGCCCCGCCTCGAGCGCGAGGTCGACGATCTCGCCGAAGTGCTCGATCGAGCGGGCCGACTCCAGGCCGCCGACCATCTTGAAGTGGTCCTGGTGGCCCGCGAGCCACGCCAGGAAGACCACGCCGGTCTTGTAGTTGAACGTGGGTGCTTCGAACACCTTGCGCGCCAGCGGGATCGTGGGATCCAGAACGGCGTGGAACCCGGCGACGTCGCTCTCGTCGAGGCGCTGCGCGGCCTTCGCCGCGAGCGGCGCGAGCGGGTCGAAGATCCCCAGCAGCGCGTCGGAGTGCCCGAACTCGTCCCCGGCGATGAGGCGCGGGTAGTTGAAGTCGTCGCCGGTGTAGCAGCGGACCCCTTCGGGGAGCCGGCGGCGCAGGGCGATCTCGGCCTCGGCGTCGAGCAGGCTCATCTTGATGCCGTCGACCTTCGCGGCGTTCTCGGTGACGATCTCGACGAACGTGTCGGCCGCGGCCTCGAGGTCGGTCGAGCCCCAGTAGCCCTCGAGCGCCGGGTCGAACATCGGGCCGAGCCAGTGCAGGATCGCCTTGCCGCTGACCTCGCCGAGGAGCTCGGCGTAGAGGGCCTTGTAGTCGTCGGCGCCCTTGGCGCTGGCGGCCAGGGCGCGCGAGCACATGAGGATCGTGCCCGCCCCCGCGTCCTCCACGACCGCGAGCTGCTCGAGGTAGGTCGCGCGGATCTCCTCGATCGCGGCGGGGCGGGCGCCGAGCTGGTCGGTGCCGACGCCGCACGCGAGGAGGTCGTCCGGGCCCGCGGCCTCGGCCGAGCGGCGGATGAGCTGCTTGGTCGCCTCCCAGTCCAGGCCCATGCCGCGCTGGGCGGTGTCCATGGCGTCGGCGACGCCGAGCCCGAGGTCCCACAGGTGCCTGCGGAAGCGGAGCGTCGCGTCCCAGTCGACCGCGGCCGGGCGCCCGGGGCCGTTGTCGGCCAGCGGGTCGGCGACGACGTGCGCCGCGGAGTAGATGACGCGTGAGGTGAACGTGCGGGTCACAGGACCAGCTCCTCGAGTTCGATGCGGCGGCCCTCGCGGGCCGAGCGGTACCCGGCCTCGGCCAGCTGGACGCCGCGGGCGGCGGCCAGGAAGTCATGGTGCCACGGGGCGTCGTCCACGACGTGGCGGAGGAACTCCTCCCACTGGAGTTTGAAGCCGTTGTCGAAGACCTCGTTGTCGGGCACCTCGTGCCACTGCTGCCGGAAGGGGATCGGCTGGTCGATGTCGGGGTTCCACACGGGCTTGGGGGTGTGGGCGCGGTGCTGGGCGCGGGCCTTGCGGAGCCCGGCGATCGCGGAGCCCTCGGTGCCGTCGACGTGGAACTCGACGAGCTCCTCGCGGTCGACGCGGGTGGCCCAGGAGGAGTTCATCTGGACGACGGTGCCGTCCTCGAGCTCGAAGATCGCGTAGGCGGCGTCGTCGGCGGTCGCCGCGTACGCCCGGCCCTGCTCGTCGAAGCGCTCGGGGATGTGGGTGGTGACGTGGGAGGTCACCGACTTGATCGGGGAGCCGAACGTGCCCTCGAGGAGGTAGGACCAGTGGGGGAACATGTCCAGGACCATGCCGCCGCCGTCCTCGGCGCGGTAGTTCCACGAGGGGCGCTGGGCCTCCTGCCAGTCGCCCTCGAAGACCCAGTAGCCGAACTCGCCGCGCACGGACAGGACCCGGCCGAAGAAGCGGGAGTCCACGAGGCGCTTGAGCTTGCGCAGGCCGGGCAGGTACAGCTTGTCGGCGACCGCGCCGTTCTTGACGCCGGCGTCGCGGGCGGCCCGGGCCAGGCCGAGGGCGTCGTCGAGGCTCGTGGCGATGGGCTTCTCGGTGTACACGTGCTTGCCGGCCTTGATGGCGGCGCCCACGGCGCCCAGGCGGTGCTGGGTGGTGAGGGCGTCGAAGTAGACGCCGATCGCGTCGTCGTCGAGGGCCTCGTCGAGGCTGGTGGTCCACTTGTCGAGGCCGTGGCGCTCGGCGACGGCGGCGAGCTTGTCGGCGCTGCGGCCGACGAGGGTGAGCTCGGGCCAGATGACGCCGCCGTCGGCGCGCTCGACGCCGCCCTGCTCGCGGATGGCCAGGAGCGAGCGCACGAGGTGCTGGCGGTAGCCCATGCGCCCGGTCACCCCGTTGAGGGCGATGCCGACGGTGATTCTCTCTCCCATAGGGATCTGCTCCAGACGATTATGAGGCCGGTGGGTGTGCGGGTGGGCGTTCGCCGGTGTCGGTCGGCGCACGGCTCCGCGCGCGTTCGCCCACGAGATAGGCAAGCGCTTTCAATACGTTTCCCGAAGCATACAGCAAAACCGCGCGGATGTGGAAGCGGTCTCCAGACGGATTTACGTCAGTGAATACCTATGCCTGCTGCGCCGCAGCCGCCCCCGGAACGGCGAAGCCCCGGCCTCGCAGAGGCCGGGGCTCGAAGCAGTGTCTAGAGGTACTGCTCGGCGATCTCGCCGACCTCCTCGACCGGGGCCCAGATCTGGTACACGCCGTTGTCGTACGGCTCGAGCCCGAGCGAGCGGGCCACGTCGCTGCGCCCGCCGCGGTACTCCAGGCGCAGCCAGTCGCCGGAGGCGCCGAGCACGAAGAACGGCTCGCCCCTCCAGACGCAGACGGTGCGCACGTAGAAGAAGTCCTCGAGCTCGCCGATCGGCACGCCGCGGCGGAACCGCCCGTCGGCGACCTCGACGAAGCCGTCGCCGCCGGTCGGCGAGTACAGGCGCACGTGGGCCCCGTCGGGGCTCGAGTCGTACTCGGCGCCCTTCCAGCGGGCGATGTAGCCGTCCCTCATCGCTAGGCGTCCTTCCATTCGCGGTGGTCCAGGACGGACGCCGCCCGGTCCTCGGGGGCGGGGCGCACCAGGTCGTAGTGGCCCTGCGCGTCGCCCCAGGCCTCGCCCAGGGCGCTGTTGCCGTAGCCGTAGGCCTCGCCCATCGGCCCGGCCGGAGGCGGGGCGTCGGCCCCGGGCGCGGCGGCGGGCGGGGTCGGCGAGGCGGGCAGGGCCGGGGTCGAGGGCGCCTCGATGGCCGCCGGTCCGCCGAAGGCCCCGTCGACCGGGGACCACTCGCGGGTGTCGGCGTCGTAGAGGGCCACCTCGGCGACCTCGCCGCGCGAGTCGATCCGGAGGATCTTGGCGCCGTGCGGCAGCCGCACCGAGTCGACCTTGTGCTCGGGGATCCGGTCCTCGGGGGACTCGGAGGGGGCGAAGCCGTCGCCGCGGAACGGACCGGGCTCGACCACGGTCCCGCCGCGGGCCTCGGCGGACGCGAAGTCGTTGCCGCCCACGGCCGCCGGGTACAGGTCCGTGCGGTACCCGGTCCAGCGCAGGACGTGCACCGAGTCGTCGGTGGGACTGAAGTCCTCGCTGGAGCGGATGAGCCCCAGCGCGAGGTACAGCTGCGCGGGCGTGCGCAGGTGGTCGACCGCCTCGGCCGGGTGCACGAAGCCGCCGACGCGGTCGTAGCCGCGGTCGAGGTAGAACGGCACCTGGTGGTGCGGGATGGTCTTCTGCCACAGGATCGGCTGGACCCGGCGGGCGGGCGAGAGCCGCGCGGCGGCGGCCTGGCGGCGCTCCATCTCGGCGGCGAACGCCAGCAGGTCCTTCGCCTCGGCCCACTTCAGCAGCGGTTCGACCTCGGGGCCGGACATGTTGGCGCCGACCTCGGTGCCGGGGTTGACGTAGAGCGCGTAGTCCCGGCTCGGCCAGTGCTGGATGAGCCAGCCGAACGGGACGGTGGTGTGCGGGGTGTCCTCGCCCGCGCGCTCGGCCATCCGCTCGACCGTGGTGTAGACGGTGATGCCGATGATGCCGTCGACGATGTCGCTGGCCCACCGGAAGGCCGGGTCGCCGACGCGGATGTGCGCGGCGGCCGGGTCGCCGACGGGCAGGATCACGCTGGCGCACAGGAGGGTCTGGAGGAACGCGGCGGTGTCGCCGGAGGAGGCGGCCTCGGCCAGGAGCGGCTCGGCGTCCTCGCCGGACAACTCGGTGATCCGGGCGGCGGCGGGGCTCGGGGCGGGCGCCGGCTCGGGCGCGCGGCGGCCGAAAGCGCTGGACATGGACGCGAACGACTCGGCCGAGCGCGGCGGCTCCTCGCCGAAGGCGCCCCCGTTCCCGAACGCGTCGCCGCCGCCGAAGGCGTCCTCGGCGGCGTAGGGCTGCGGGGCCGCCGCGGGCTCGGCCGGGGCGCGGGTCGGCAGCGTCATCGGGTCGGGCTGCTGGTCGCGCAGCCAGTCCGGGGCGTCGGGCCACTGGTCCTGCTCGGAGGGCCAGTGCGGCTCGGGCGGGAACGCGTGCTGCTGCGGCTGCGAGCCGAGGCCCTGCGGCTGGGACCCGAAGCCCTGCGGCTGCGAGCCGAGGCCCTGCGGCTGGGACCCGAAGCCCTGCGGCTGCGAGCCGAGGCCTTGCGGCTGCGACCCGAAGCCCTGCGGCTGGGGCGTGTGCCCCTGCGGCGGCTGGTGGCCCTGCGACGGGGAGTAGTGCTGCTCGGGCGGGACGGGCGGCTGCGAGGCGAACGAGTGGCCGTTGAAGGCCTCGTGCTCGGGGGCCTCCTCGCGCGGCGGCTGGCGCAGCGGCAGGCCCGCCGAGGTGGTGCCCCCGACGGTGGAGGCGCCCTGGCCGGCGGAGCCGTTGAGGTCGGAGGAGCGCCGCGGCGCGGGCGGCACCTCGGGCACCGGCGGGGCCGGGGGCATGAAGCTGTTCTCGCGCGGCGCGGGAGCGGGGGCCATGGGGTTGGCGAACGGGTCCGACTGGCCCGCGGCGAACGGGTCGCTGCGCTCGGCGCGCCGGTACTGCTCGGGCTGGGGCGGCGCGTCGTAGGCGGGCTCGGCCGGGGCCGCCGGGTCGACCGGGACGGTGGTCATGCCCTGGGCGACCTGGGAGACGAACCACGCCGGGAGGTAGCCCTCGATGGGCAGCCCAGGGTTGACCGCGAGCCACCACTCCTCGTCGGGCCAGGCCTCGGCCAGGGCCGCGAAGGAGACGCGGCGGGAGGCGCCGGCGTTGTCGCGCAGGCATACCCGGAGAGCGGTCTCTGAAGTGAACGCGAGAATATGGGTGCGGTCGTCGGTGGTCCAAGTGGCCCAGGTGTCCGCGCCGCCGCCGGCCTCCTCGTACGACAATGGGAGGACGAGTTCGATCTGCGCCAGGATCCGGAAGTATCCGTCCTGGTCCTCGGCTCGGAGCGCCTCTCGGAGGTGGCGCTCGATCTCGTTACTCGGTTCCCACATCGATCCCACTCAGCCCTTCCCCCCTACCGGTCTTGGATGGGGCGGTGTCGAGCGAACGCGGCGTCCCCTCGCGATGGTCACCGTAACGCGAGGGCGTTGTCAAGTTTCCGTCAGTAGGCCGAGAATAACGAATTCATAAAGGCGAACGCGTGTCATTCCCACGCTGTGGGCCTGTCGCTGTGTGACGATCCCGTTCTCATGTGGGACCGTTCCGTTCGCCGCCTTCTGGCCTGCGTCTGCGCGATGCTGCTGGCGCTCTTGGCCCCCGCGTCGGCGGGCCGCGCCGCCGCCCCCGCCGCCTGGCACCTGTCGGCCGTCGGCGCCCCCGCGGCCTGGTCCGAAGCCGCGGGCGCGGGCGTCGTCGTCGCCGTCGTCGACTCGGGTGTGGACGCCGACCACCCCGACCTCGCGGGCGCGGTCCTGCCCGGCCGCAGCTACGTCGACGTCGACCCCGGGGCCGAGCCCCGGCTCCTGGCCCTCGGCGCCGAGCCCGGCCCGGTCTACGAGCGCGCGTTCGGCCAGGCCGACCCGGTCGGCCACGGCACGGCCGTCGCGGGGATCATCGCGGGCCGCGCCGACTCGCCCGAGCCCGGCGTCGCGCCCGAGGCGTCGATCCTGCCGGTGCGGGTCCTCGACGACGAGAACCGCTACCACGACTCGGCGATGGTCGGCGCCGCCGTCGAGTGGGCCGTCGACAACGGCGCCGACATCGTGAACCTCTCCCTCGGCGGCCACTACGACTCCGCGCCGTTCGCGGAGGCCCTCGCCTACGCCGAGCGGCACGACGTGCTCGTGGTCGCCTGCACCGGCAACCAGCACCAGGACGGCCCGGACGAGGCGGTGTGGTTCCCCGCGCGCCTGCCCGACGTCCTCGCCGTCACCGGCACCGACCGGTCCGGCGAGCGCTGGCGCACCGCCGTCACCGGCGGCGAGACCGACCTGGCCGCGCCCGGCGCGGAGCTGCTCGCCGCGCGGTCCGGCGGCGGGCACCGGACCGTCACCGGCACCTCGTTCGCCGCAGCGGTCGTCTCGGGCGCGGCGGCCCTGGTCCGCTCGGCGCACCCGGACTGGACCGCCGAGCAGGTGCGGCGGGCCCTGACCGCGACCGCGCGGCCCGGCGGGGGCGGACTCGGCGCGGGCGTGGTCGACGCGGCCGCGGCCGTCGCCGCCGACGCGGAAGGACTGCCCCCCGCGGCGGACGACCGCGAGGTCCCGCAGGCCTGGAGCCTGGCCGCGACCGCCGCCGGAGGCGGCCTGCTCGGGCTGTCGGCGCTGCTCCTGCGGGGCGGCGTGCGCCCGCGGGGAACCGAGGGGGCGCCCCAGGCGGTGCTTCCGAACCCCCGCCGGTCGTTATCCGGCCCATTGGCCCGCTCGCTGCGTTGTCAGGGCCGTCGAATACAACACCGGTATTCCAAGGCCCTTCCGCCTTGCGAGCGAACCAATGGACTCGGATACCGCCACACCGGGAGTTCGGAAGCACCGCCTAGCCGCCCGCGTACCATGGCGGGGTGACCGCCGCCGACGCCCGCAAGGGCACTGAGAGCGAGCTGGCCAAGAAGCGCCGGGCTCGCGTCATCGACCGCCTCCTCGCCGCGGCCCACCCCGACGCGCACTGCGAGCTCGACTACGGCAACCCGCTCGAACTGGCCGTCGCCACGATCCTCTCGGCGCAGTGCACGGACGTGCGGGTGAACCTGACGACCCCCGCGCTGTTCGCGAAGTACCGCGACGCGGACGACTACGCCGCGGCGGACCCCGAGGACGTCGAGACGATCATCAGGCCCACCGGCTTCTACCGCAACAAGGCCCGGTCCATCATCGGCCTCGGCAAGGCGCTCGCCGAGCACCACGGCGGCAGGCTCCCGCAGGACCTGGACGCGCTCGTGAAGCTCCCGGGCATCGGCCGCAAGACCGCCAACGTCATCCTCGGCAACGCCTTCGGCGTCCCCGGCATCACCGTCGACACGCACATGATCCGCCTCACCAACCGCCTCGGCCTGGTGGAGGGCAAGGACCCGGTGAAACTCGAGTTCCAGCTCCAGAAGCTCATCGAGCACCGCGAGTGGACCATGTTCTCCCACCGGATCATCTTCCACGGGCGCCGCGTCTGCATCGCCCGCAAGCCCGCGTGCGGGGCGTGCACCCTCGCCGCGCAGTGCCCCTCGTTCGGCGAGGGCCCCACCGACCCGGCCGAGGCCGCGAAGCTCCTGCGCGGGAACCGGGTCGACGAGCTCGTCGCACTGGCGGCCGACGCCGGAGGCGGCGAGGACGCGGTGGGCGCATGAGGCGCGCCCCGGCCGCCGCCGCGGCACTGCTCCTTCTGTCCCTGTCCGCGTGCGGCGACGACGCGCCCGAGGCCGCCGGCGGCGCGGACGGGCCGACCTGGTCGGTCGCGTGCGGGCCCGGCGACGCGCCGATCGACGGCGTCGGCGAACTCGAACTCGACTGCCTCGGCGACGGGGCCGCGACCGCGGTCGGCGCGGACGGCCGGCCCCTCGTGGTGGTCCTGTGGGCCAGCTGGTGCGTGCCGTGCCGGGACGAGGCCCCCGAGGTCCAGGCCTTCTACGAGGCCCACGGCGACCAGGTCGGCGTCCTCGGCGTCGACACCGCCGACACGCGCGAGGCGGCCCGCTGGTTCGCCGAGGAGTTCGGCATGACCTACCCCTCCGTCTCCGACCCGGACGAGGCGGTCCGCATCGGGCTCGGCGTCCCGGGCCTGCCGGGCATCGCGTTCGTCGACGCCGACGGCGCCGTGGCCGAGCTGCTGGTCGAACCCGGCGTCACCGCCGAGGGCCTCACCGAGACCGCCGAGGCCGCGTTCGGCCTGGAGCTGGCATGACCGCGAAGGCCCCCGGGCGCCCCGGCTGGTGGGCGCCGCTGCTGCGGGCCGCCGAGTCCGCCGAGGGCCCCGCGGCCGAGCGCGTCATCGCCGACCACCTCCTCCCCCACGACCGCGAGAGCGCCCGCAGCGCCTCGGTGCTCGTCCTGTTGAAAGAGGACGCCGCGCTCGAGGAGCCGGGCCCCTCGGTCCTCCTCCAGCAGCGGGCCGCGACCCTGCGCCACCACCCCGGCGAGGTCGCCTTCCCCGGCGGCGCGGCCGACCCCGGCGACGCCGACGCGGTCGCGACGGCGCTGCGCGAGGCCGCCGAGGAGCTCGCCGTCGACCCCGGCACCGTGGCGGTCGGCGCGACCCTCCCGCCCCTGTGGATCCCCGTGTCGGGCTTCGCGGTGACGCCGGTCCTCGCGTTCTGGTCCCGGCCCCACACGGTCGCGCCCCAGGCGGAGTCCGAAGTGGCCGCCGCGCACCAGGTCCCGCTGCCGCTCCTGGCCGACCCGGACTCGCGCGGCACGGTCCGCTACCCGTCGGGGCGCAGCGGCCCGTGCTTCGAGGTCGCGGGCGTACCCCTGATTTGGGGGTTCACCGCCGGGGTACTGTCGTGGCTACTGGACCTGGGCGGCTGGTCCCGGCCCTGGGACGCCGACCGGACCATGACACTCGAAGGGCTGTAACCCCTCTGCGACGAAGAAGAGGTGGGCGATGAGCGCGCACGGCGCGGGACTCCTGGTCGACGTGGTCATCGTGCTCCTGGCGCTCCTGTTCGCGATCAACGGCTACCGGGAGGGGTTCCTCGCCTCCGCGACCGCGTTCATCGGCTTCCTCGGCGGCGCCCTCATCGGCATCCAGGTCGCGCCGTTCGCGGCCGACTTCTACCGGGAGGCCCTCGCGAAGCTCGTCGTCGCGCTCATCGTGGTGTTCGCGCTCGCCGTGGGCGGCATGGCCCTCGCGACCTCCCTGGGCTACCGGCTCCGCAAGCGGCTCAAGTCCAACGGCTCCAGGCGTCTCGACCAGTTCGCGGGCCCGATCGTCTCGGTCGCCGCGGTCCTGCTGGTGACCTGGGTGGCCGCCGCGCCGCTCGCGAACTCGTCCATGCCCGCGGTGGCGGGCGCGGTCCGCCACTCGAGCCTGGTCTCCGGCATCGACGAGTACATGCCCGAGACGGTCAAGGGCGTCTACGAGTCGCTCCAGGAGTCGCTGAACACCTCGGGGATGCCGAACGTGTTCTTCGGGCTCGACCCGACCGACGCCCGGTCGGTCGAGCCGCCCGACCCCGAGCTCGCCGCCTCGGGCCTGGTGCGCGAGGCCGAGGCGTCCGTCCTCAAGGTCCACGGCTCGGCGCCCTCCTGCGACCGGCAGATCGAGGGCTCCAGCTTCGTCTACGACGACGAGCTCGTCGCCACCAACGCGCACGTGGTCGCCGGGACCGACAACGTCCAGGTCGAGTCCGGCGGGGAGCTCCTGGACGCCGAGGTCATCGTGTTCGAGCCCGAGAAGGACCTGGCGGTCCTGCACGTCCCGGGCCTGGACGCCCCCGCGCTGCCGCTGGAGGGGGACACCGCCGGCTCCGGCGAGGACGCGATCGTCCTGGGCTACCCCGGCGGCGGCCCGTACACGGCGACGGCCGCGCGCGTCCGCGAGGCGCGGATCGTCACCGGCCCCGACATCTACGACGACGGCAGCGTCACCCGCGAGGTGTACCAGCTGTACGCCACGATCATCGGCGGGAACTCCGGCGGCCCGCTGCTCGACCCGGAGGGCGCGGTGATCGGCGTCATCTTCGCGGCGGCGGTCGACGACCCGGAGACCGGGTACGCGCTGACGATGGACGAGTCCGCGCCGGTCCTGGAGGCGGGCCGGACCGCTTCGGGAGCGGTCGACACCGGCGCCTGCACCTGAGGCCGCGTTCTCGGTGGAAACCGCCCATTGCCTGGTGCTGGGCGTGGCGTCACATTGCGGGTAGGCTGTACCGGTCGCCGTCTTCGCATTCCGTTCATCGGAAAGAAACTCCTGCTGGGACGGCGTGGCGAGTCTCTCGGGGTGACGCGCGGAACGGACGGGGCGCATTCTTGCGGATACGAACGTCGATTTCGGCCTCAGCGGTGCTCATGAGGCAGTGCTCATACCGGACATGGTGCGCATGTGGATTTACGGGGGTCTCGCTCCCGCAATGCGGACAAGAGGCATAGACTCAGTACTTGCACTAGCGGTGCGTTGAAGAAAGGTGCGAACGGACATGGAAGATGTATTGGCCAGGGCCGCCCTGTTCAAGGGCGTCGACCCCGAAGCTGTCGAGTCCCTCATCAAAGAGATGGAGTACGTCGACGTCAACAAGGGCCAGACCGTCTTCACCGAGAACGAGCCGGGCGACAGTCTGTACATCGTCATGTCCGGGAAGGTGAAGCTCGGGCGACGCTCCGCCGACGGCCGCCAGAACCTGATCGCGGTGATGGGCCCCTCCGACATGGTCGGCGAACTCGCGCTGTTCGACCCCGGCCCCCGCACCGCCACCGCCACCGCTCTCACCGACACCCGCATGGCCCGCCTGTCCAAGACCGCCCTGCGGCCGTGGCTGGCGAACCGGCCCGAGATCGCCGAGCAGCTCCTGCGGGTGATAGCCCGCCGGCTGCGCCGCACCAACGACTCGATGGCAGACCTCATCTTCACCGACGTGCCCGGCCGGGTCGCGAAGGCCCTGCTGCACATGGCGAGCCGCTTCGGCACCCGCGACGGCGGCGTCCTGCGCGTCACCCACGACCTCACGCAGGAGGAGCTCGCCCAGCTGGTCGGCGCCTCCCGCGAGACCGTGAACAAGGCCCTGGCCGACTTCGCCGGGCGCGGATGGCTGCGCCTGGACGGCAAGAGCGTCATCATCATGGACCCGGAGCGCCTCGCGCGCCGTGCCCGCGTGTGACCGACGCGTCCGACTCGAGGCCCCCGGCGATGCCGGGGGCCTTTTCGCATACCACCGGTGCGGGTGATCTCGCAGTCCCGCGCCGTGGGCGATTCGACGTTCGCGCCCGGTGCCGTCTAGACTTCCGGTAACCATCCCGGAGTCTGCTGAAGGAGCGTTGTGGCAGGGCGATTGAACGTCGAAGTAGTGGCAGTCGACGCGAAGGTGTGGACCGGCGAGGCCAAGGCCGTGTACGCCCGCACCACGGAGGGCGAACTGGGCGTGCTGCCCGGGCACCAGCCGCTCCTGGGCGAGCTGCGCGTCGACAGCACCGTGCGGGTGCAGCCGGTCGACGGCGGCGAGCTGGCGTGGCGGATCGAGGGCGGGTTCCTGTCGGTCACCACCGACGGCGTGACCATCCTCGCCGAGACCGCCGAGGCGGTCGCCCCCGCTTCGGCGTAGGCCATGCTGAAGGCACTGCTCGTCGTCGCCGCACTGGCGGCGTCCGTCGCGGTGTTCCTGGTGCTGACCTACGTCCGGCGCTCGATCCTGTCCCGCTCGGGCTCGGTGGCCATGGCCGCCAGGCTCTCGCGGCACATGGAGGGGCGCGGCTGGGCCCCCGGCTTCGCGGTCTACGAGAGCGGCACGCTCCGCTGGTACCGCATGTTCTCACTGGCGTTCGGGCCGCGCTACGCGCTCTCGCGCGACGACCTCCAGGTCTCGGAGCGGCGCACCCCGGCCGGTCCCGAGGCCCAGATCTTCCCCCCCGAAGTGGCGATCCTGCGGTGCAAGAACACCGCGGGCGAAGTCGAGCTGGCGATGACCACCTCGGCCGTCACCGGGTTCCTCTCCTGGCTCGAGGCGGCCCCGCCGGGGGCCGCGTTCTACAGTGAACGCGGTTGAGCCGCAAGCGTTCCCGATGACCACGAGCCGCGCCTCCTCCGACGTTCGGAGGAGGCGCCGCCGTCTCCGGTCCTCCTTCCGGCGCATACGCATTTCGTTCGATTTGCGGTGACCTCGCCCCGCTTCGCCCCCTAGCGTTGGGGCATGGGCAGACACCTCACCGTCGCGGGAGCCCTCGCGCTCTCGCTCATCGCGATCCCGACCGCAGCACAGGCGCAACCGGCCTCCGCCGGACTCGACGAGCAGCTGCTCGACCGGAGGCTCGAGGCGCTCTACGACGTCGCCGACCACTCCGTGGTGGCCGAGGTCCGCCTCGGCGGCGACACCTGGGCCGAGGCCGACGGCACCCGCAGGATCGACGGCGGCGGCGGGCGGGTCGACGAGGACGACCGCGTCCGCATCGCCAGCCTCACCAAGTCGATGGTCGCCGCCGTGCTCCTCCAGCTCCAGTCCGAAGGCGAGGTCGACCTCGACCGGACCCTCGGCGACTACCTCCCCGGGCTCCTCCCCTACGAGGACGAGCCGACGATCCGCCAGGTCATGCAGCACACCGGGGGTCTGAGCGACTACTTCGCCCACCTCTACCCCTCGCTCATCGAGAACGACCTGAGCGACTTCTACGCGGGCTACCGGACCGACTACGAGCCGGAGGAGCTGGTCGCCGCGGGCACCGAGGGCCCGCTGCTGTTCGAACCGGGCACCGCCTGGTCCTACTCCAACACCGGCTACATCGCGCTCGGGCTGCTCGTCGAGGAGCTCACCGGCGACGACCTCGACGAGGTCCTGGAGGACCGCGTCTTCGACCCGGCGGACCTGGACGACACGTACCTGCCGCGGGAGGGCAGCTTCGGCATCCGCGGCGCGAACCCGGCGCCGTACCTGACCACCGGCGACGCGGACGATCCGTACTTCGACACCACGAGGCTCTCGAACGACCAGCTCTGGGCCGCCGGCGGCGTCGTCGCCCCCATGGACGACGTCAACGACTTCTACCGCGCGCTGACCGACGGCACCCTCCTGGACGAGTCGCAGCTGGCCGAGATGCGCCAGTACGTCGACACCGGCTTCGGGTACGGCTACGGCCTGGGGCTCACCGGGCTCGCCATGGGCTGCCCCGACGACCCGGACGAGGTCTTCATCGGGCACACCGGCGGCGGCCTGGGCCACCAGACGTACTCGTTCCACTCGCTCGACGGCGAGCGGCAGACCACGGTCACCTGGAACGTCGACGACCGGCACGGCGAGGCCGACCCCGAGGAGCTGTCCTGGGCCGTCAGCGGCGTGCTCGTCGCGGGCCTGTGCGGCGTCGACATCGGCGAGCTGCCCGAGGCGTCGGCCCTGCGCTCGCAGGACCTCCCGGCGGCCGTCGCGGCGATCCAGGAGTCGACGCGCCTCGGCTGAGACGAGCAGACCGGGCCCGCGGGAGGCGACTCCCGCGGGCCTTTACCAACGACCGGCCCGGTCGCCCGCTATCCGTCCTTCGGCAGTAGGCGGAAGGCACCGCCCTGCAACGGAGTGATGGGACGGAAATCGCGCTCGTCGCGAGTGAGCAGGTCGAGCGTCTTGTACCGGTAGGCCAGTACCACAAGGCTTGCGTCAGTGAGGCCGAGATCGAGACCGCTGTACTTGGCGTCGACCTTGACCGCGGTCAGCAGATCGGTGGCCGACAACGCCGGTACCTCGATAAGTCTGCCGCGCAAAAGGTTCGCGAGGGTTCCCCGTGCGGTATCGGCGCTGACCACCTTGCGGACCAGGTAATCGAACTCGGCCAGCACCAGCGGACTGACAACGAGCGGCGTGGACAGCGAGGAGACCAGGTCACGAACCGTCCGATGATGGGCGTCTTCGGCGTTGATGAGACTGAGCAGGCAGTTCGTGTCGCAGATGATCACCTGTCGAAGCCGTTCGCCGTCAGGAAATCCTCTTCGTCGCCCAACGCCGCCAGTTCTGGGCTGTGGATCGTCGGCAGCAGGTCCCAGTTCGGCGCGCTCGGGGCGACACTCGCCCACAGCGCCTGCCGAACGAACTCCGACTCCGATACCCCGTGCTCGGCCGCGCTCCGCTTGATCGCGGTTTTGAGGTCGTCGGGAAGATGGTAGGTCGATTTCCCCATGTCCTGACCGTACCATACGTATGGCGGTATGGCATTGAGCAAAGAGGCCCCGCGCTCCGGGCGGCCGCAGCCGTGGTGTTGCCGGAGCGCGGGGCGCGGGCCCTTCCGTCAGGCGCCGAGCCTCGGGAAGGGCTTGGTGGAGAAGACGACTTCCACGGGCACCTCGAAGTACTCGGCGAGCTTCAGCGCCAGGTACAGGCTCGGCGAGTACTCGCCCCGCTCGAGGTAGCCGACGGTCTGGTAGTGCACGCCGAGGGCCTCCGCGAGCTGGCGGCGCGAGACGCCCCGCTCGGCGCGCAGCATCGCGATCCTGTTGTAGACCTCGTCCCCGGCCACGGCGTCGTCACCAATCCCTCTGCATGTCGGCGCGGCGAGCCGCCACGGCCGAACCCGATTCGCGCCGCGACATCCGCCGCAGGAGCCTGGGCGCCAGCGCCATCGACACGACGGCCCACAGCGCGAGCACGGCGAACATCGTAAGGGTCCGCCACTCGCCGCCGATCTCCACCGCCGCCATCGCGTCGGGCAGCAGCGCGTGCCGCATCCCCAGGCCCATCCAGTACATCGGGAAGGCCTGGCCGATCCACTGGAGCCAGGTCGGCAGCGCGGTGATCGGGTAGAAGATCCCCGAGACGGCGATCAGGCCCATGATGGGGAAGATGACCAGGCCCATGTTGCGCGGGTTGTCCAGGAGCGCGCCGAGGACGGCCCCCATCGGCAGGGCCGCGACGATGCCCATGGCCAGGACCGCCAGGAACATCAGCCACCGGTCGGGGGTGCCGAACTCGAGGCCGTCGAACAGGGGCAGGCCGACCGCCAGGAGCACGATCACGGTGACGGCGATGAACATGGCGGTGGAGACGAGGTGCCCGACGAGGTATCCGGTCATGCCGCCGGGCATCGACTTGGCGCGCAGGAGGGTCCCGTTGGTGCGGTCCATGGCGAGGATGCCGACCATGCCGGTGATGCCGCCGAACACGATGTTCATGCCGATGAGACTGGGCATGTTCATGGACCCGAGCGAGACGGGCGCGCCCTCGAAGTCGGCGTTCTGCATGAACAGGAGGACGACGACGGCGATGCCGGTGGGCAGGATGAAGCCCATGAGGTCGCCCGGGGAGGTCAGCGAGATGCGCGTCTCGATGAGCGCGCGCTTCCAGCCGGTGCGGTACTCGTGCGCGGTGGTGTTCATCGGGTGGCCTCCTTGAAGGTGTCGACCGCGGTCTCGGCGTCGCCGGACTCGAAGCGGGCCACCAGTCCCAGGTAGGCGTCCTCGAGGCTGGCGCGGTGGACCTCCAGGTCCGAGACGGCGCCGTCGTCGGTGGCCAGGAGCTTGCGGACGAAGTCGGTGGCGTCATCGGTGGCGTGGACCTGGAGCGCCCCGTCCTGGATCCACTTGACCTCGGCGGTGGTGGAGGCGGCGCGGGCGAGCTGGTCGGGCGAGCCGTCGGCGATGATGCGCCCGCCGGCGAGGATGAGGATGCGCTCGGCGAGCTTCTCGGCCTCGTCGAGGTCGTGGGTGGTGAGCAGGATCGTGGTGCCGTCGAGGTCGGTGAGCCGGTGGATCAGCTCGTGGAACTCGCGGCGGGCGTGCGGGTCGAAGCCGGTGGTCGGCTCGTCGAGGAACAGCAGCTCGGGCTTGCCGATGATGCCGAGGGCGACGTCGAGGCGGCGGCGCTGCCCGCCCGAGAGGGTCCGGACCCGCTGGCCCGACTGCTCGGCGAGGCCCACGAGCTCCAGCAGCTCGTCCGGTCCGTACGGCTCGGCGTAGGGCCGGTAGTACTCGGCGAAGTGGGTGACGATGTCGCGGACCTTCCACTTGCCGTTGTCGCGCCACTCCTGGAGCACGACGCCGAGCCGGGCGCGCCACGCCTCCTTGCCGTGGGCCGGGTCGGTGCCGAGCACGCTCACCTCGCCGCCGGAGCGGCCCCGGAAGCCCTCGAGGATCTCGATGGTGGTGGTCTTCCCGGCGCCGTTGGGTCCGAGCAGGGCGGTCACGCCGCCCGCTTCGATCTCCAGGTCGAGGCCCTTGAGCACGTCCTTGTCGCCGTAGCGCATCCGCAGGTCGGATACGGCGATGGCGGGCCCGCCAGGGGGGTGTCCCATGATCGTCTCCGTTGTAGTGATCCCTTGATTGATAGCACTCATGCTACATCTTGTCGGAGGACTCCGCCAACCCGTATAACGCGAAGGGCCGCCCGCAGCGCCGCGGGCGGCCCTTCCAGTGCGAAGAGCGAGGACTAGGTGCGCCGCTTCTCGCCCGAGCGGGCGAGGACCCGCTGGAGCAGGATGAACGCGAGCAGGAGCACGCCCATGGCGATCCGCGCCCACCACGAGGACAGGTTCCCCTGGAAGGCGATGAGCGTGTTGAGCATCCCCCAGACCATGACGCCCGCGACCGTGCCGAGGACGAACCCGGCCCCGCCGGTCAGCAGCGTCCCGCCGATGACGACCGCCGCGATCGCGTCGAGCTCGGCGCCGACGTTGGCGAGCGGGTTGGCGCTCTTGGTCGCGAACGCGGCCAGCACGCCCGCGAGGGCCGCGCAGAACCCGCTCACGGCGTAGACGCCGATCTTGGTGCGCGCCACCGGCAGCCCCATGAGCAGCGCGGAGGACTCCGAGCCGCCCACGGCGTAGACGCCGCGCCCGAAGCGCGTGTAGTGCAGCACCGTGAACGCGACGATGACGACCGCGAACGCCACGAACGACAGGTTCGGCAGCCAGAAGCCGCCGTCGCGGATCTCGCCGACGTCCACGGCGTGGACCATGCCCCACTGGAAGAACTCGACGTCCCGCATGGAGACGTCGGTGTCGGAGATCTGGAGCGTCAGCCCCCGGAACAGGAACAGCCCCACCAGGGTCGCGATGAACGGCTGCACGTCGAAGTAGTGGATCACCGCGCCGATGAGCAGGCCCCAGGCCGTGCCGAAGGCGAGCACCAGGGCGACCGCCAGCGGCGCCGAGATCCCGGCGTCGACGGTGAGCCAGGCGCAGGCCATCGTCGCGAAGGCCATCACCGAGCCCACCGAGAGGTCGATGCCGCCCGAGAGGATCACGAAGGTCATGCCGACGGCGATGACCAGCAGCGGGGCGTTGTCGATGAACAGCTTCGCGATGACCTGCGGGCTGTCGAACTTCGGGTAGTTGGCGACGCCGCCGCCGTACAGCGCGAGCAGGAGCGCGACGGTGGCGCCGATGGGGATGTAGCGGGCGAGCCCGTCGAAGAGCATCGAGCGCGAGGGGCGCTCGGTCAGCTGGTGCGTGCTCATTTCGACATGGCCTCCTCGGCGGGCGCGGGCGCCGGCCTGCGCTTGAACGGCTTCAGGACCCAGGCCCGGAAGCCGGGGCTCTGGAGCAGCGCGACGATGAAGACCACGATGGCCTTCGCGGTGAACTGCCACTGGCTGGAGAGCCCGACGTTGATGATGGTGTCCTCCAGCGTCCCGATGATGACCACGCCGATGGTGGTGCCCAGCAGGAAGAACCGGCCGCCGAGCAGCGCGGTGCCGCCGATGACGACGGCGAGGATGGCGTCCAGCTCGATCCACAGGCCGCCGTTGTTGGCGTCGGCGCTGCCGAGGTTGGCCGCGCCGATGAGCCCGGCGAGACCGGCGCAGAGCGCGCACACCAGGTACACCAGGACGGTGATGCCCTTGGCGCGGATGCCCGCGAGGCGGCTCGCCTCGGGGTTGCCGCCGACCGACTCGAGGAGCATCCCCAGGGCGGTCCGGCGGGTGAGCAGGGCCAGGGCGGCGAGGACGAGGGCGGCGATCCAGATCGGGACCGGGACGGTGAGGAGCTCGCCGCGCCCGAGCTCGGTGAACGGGCTCGCGTCCTGGACCTTGGGGATCTGGCCGCCGGTGACGAGCTGCGCGATGCCGCGCCCGGCGATCATGAGGATGAGCGTGGCGACGATCGGCTGGACGCCGAAGTGCGCCACCATGACCCCGTTCCAGGCGCCGATGGCGGCGGTGACGGCCAGGGCGAGGGCCACGGCGCCGAGGACGAGCCCCGTCGCGGTCTGGTCCTCGGCGCCGATGATCATCTGGCAGGCGATGGCCGCGCCGATGGCGTAGACGGCGCCGACGGACAGGTCGATGCCCTTGGTGGCGATGACGAGCGTCATCCCGAGGGCGATGAGCAGCAGCGGCGCCGAGCGGCGCAGGATGTTGACGAACGCGCCGCCGAGGCGGCCGTCGTTGACCTCCGGGACGATGAAGTCGAACCCGGTGACGGCGATGTTGACGGCGATGAGGGCGGCCAGGACCAGCACCGGCCACATGAGCCGCTTCGCGTACGGGTTCGGCCGCTTCCCGCCCGTCGCAGGGGCCTCACTCATGTCGGCCTCCGGCCACGATGGTGTCGACGATGTGCTCGACGGTCCGCTCGGACTCGGACTCGAGCACGGCGATGAGCTCGCGGTCGCGCAGGACCGCGATCCGGTCCGAGAGGCGGGTGACCTCGTCGAGCTCGGCGGAGACGAACAGGACCGCCATGCCCTCGCCCGAGAGCTCGGCGACGAGCCGCTGGATGTCGGCCTTGGCGCCCACGTCGATGCCCCTGGTGGGCTCGTCGAGGATGAGCAGCCGCGGCTCGACGAGCATCCACCGGGCCAGGAGCACCTTCTGCTGGTTGCCGCCGGAGAGGTTCTTGACGGGCATGTCCGGGTCGGCCGGGCGGATGTCGAGCTTCTCGATGAACTCGGCGACGAGCCGGTCGCGGCGGGCCGCGGGCACCGACCGGGCCCAGCCGCGGGCGGCCTGCATCGCGAGGATCATGTTCTCGCCCACCGTCAGGTCCCCTACGAGCCCTTCGGTCTTGCGGTTCTCGGGGCAGAACGCGATGCCGCGCGCGGCGGCGGTGCGCGGGTTGTGCCCGCTCGCCTTCGCGCCGTCGAGGCGCAGCTCGCCGGAGTCGGCGCGGTCGGCTCCGGCGATGAGCCGGACGGTCTCGGTGCGCCCGGACCCGAGCAGCCCGGCCAGGCCGACGACCTCGCCGCGGTGGACGTCCAGGTCGTAGGGGGCGATGGAGCCCTTGCGGCCCAGGCCCGCGGCCGAGGCGAGCGGCGCCTCGTCGGCGACGCGGTGGCCGGCGACGGTGCGCTCGATCTGCTCCAGCTCGGCGGCCTCGCGGCCGAGCATGTGCCCGATGAGCTCGTTCTCCGGCAGGTCCGCGGTGGCCCACTCGCCGACGAGGCGGCCGTTGCGCAGCACCGTCATCCGGTCGCAGATCTCGTAGACCTGGTCGAGGAAGTGGGAGATGAACACCATCGCGGTGCCCTGCGCCGCGAGGCGGCGCATGACGCCGAGGAGCACCTCGACCTCGTCGCGGTCGAGCGAGGAGGTCGGCTCGTCGAGGATGAGGACCTTCGCCTCGACGTCGATCGCGCGGGCGATGGCGACGAGCTGCTGCATGGCGATCGAGTAGGACGACAGGGGCGCGGCGACGTTGAGGTCGAGCCCGATGTCGTCCAGGAGCGCCTTCGCCTTGCGGCGCATGGCGCGGAAGTCGATGAACGGGCCGCGGCGCGGTTCGCGCCCGGCGAAGAGGTTCTCGGCCACCGACAGGTTGTCGGTGAGGTTGACCTCCTGGTAGACGGTGGAGATGCCGGCGGCCTGGGCCGCGGCGGGGCCGTGGAACCCGACCGGTCTCCCGTCGAGGCGGATCCGGCCGGCGTCGGGGGCGTGGACGCCCGTGAGGACCTTGATCAGTGTGGACTTGCCGGCCCCGTTCTCCCCCATGACGGCGTGGATCTCTCCTGGCCTGAGGGTGAAGTCCACGCCGTCGAGGGCGCGGACACCGGTGAAGTCCTTCCTGATCCCGGTCATCTGGACGATCGGGTCGTCGGACATGGGATTCGACTTTCGTTGCGGTGCACCGGGGGCGGTGCGGCGGCTCAGGGGGTCGGAAGGCGTCCGGGCGGGCCTGGGCCCGCCCGGACGCTCACTTCACGGAACTAGAACTGCCGGTTCGGCAGCTCGGCCTCGAACTGGGTGGCGTCGAAGACGCCCTCCTCGACGGGCGTGAACTTCTCGACGTCGTCGCCGTTCGCGACCTGCACCACGACGTCCATCAGCTGCTCGCCGAAGACGGGGTTGCACTCGACGATGTAGTTGAGCTTGCCGTCGACGCCGGCCTGGAACCCGGCCTTGGAGCCGTCGACGATGATGATCTGGATGTCCTCGCCGGGCTTGAAGCCGGCCTCCTCGATCGCCTGGATCGCGCCGAGGCCCATCTCGTCGTTGTGGGCGTACAGCAGGTCGATGCCGTCGAGGGCGTGGGTGGTGATGAAGGTCTCCATGACCGCCTTGCCCTCTTCGGCGGTGAAGTTGCCCGACTGCGAGTCGACCAGCTCGTAGTTCAGGCCCTCGGCGTCGAGGACCTCGAAGAAGCCGGCGTTGCGGTCGTTGGCCGGGGCCGAGCCGGTGGTGCCCTGGAGCTCGAGGATCTTCGTGCCGTCGGCGTCGTCGGCGAAGGTCTGGACGGCCCACTCGCCGGCGCTGCGGCCCTCCGCGACGAAGTCCGAGCCCAGCCGGGTCGTGTACAGGTCCTCGTCGGCGGCCTCGATCCCGCGGTCGGCCAGGATGACGGGGATGCCGGCGTCCTCGGCCTCCTGGAGCACGTCGGTCCAGCCGGTCTCGACCACCGGTGCCAGGACGATGACGTCGACCTGCTGGGTGATGAAGTCGCGGATCGCGGAGATCTGCCGCTCCTGTTCCTGCTGCGCGTCGACGAACTTCAGCTCGGCGATGCGGTCGTCCGCCGCCGCGGCGTCCTGCACGGAGGTGGAGTTGGCGGTGCGCCAAGCGGACTCGGCGCCGACCTGGGCGAAGCCGACGACGAGGCCTTCGTCTGCGCCCCCTTCGCCGTCACCGCCGCCGCAGGCCGTGAGTCCGAAGAGGAGTGCGCCGGCGCCGATGCCGGCGAGAACTTTCTTGAGCACGGGGGGTTCGCCTTTCAGAAAGGTGGGGATTGTGAGGGTTTTCAATATTTACGTGAACGCATGTTACCGTTCATATCCTCACCCGTGCCACCGCTCCCGTCAAGCGAGAACGCCGCCGTAAAGGCGTAACGATTTCACAACGCGCCGAAAGGCTCCCTGGCTACTCGGCCGAGCCCCTCGGCCGCCACAGCACGTCCCCGCCCGGGTTCGCCCGCCGCGCGAGCACGAACAGCAGGTCGGAGAGTCGGTTGAGGTAGGTGACCGGCACCGCGTGCGTCGTGTCCGGCTCGGCCTCCAGGAGCGCCCACACCGAGCGCTCGGCCCGCCGCGCCACCGTGCACGCCTGGTGGAGCAGCGCCGCGCCGGGCGTGCCGCCGCGCAGGATGAACGAGCGCAGCGGCTCCAGGTCCGCGTTCGCCTCGTCGATCCACCCCTCCAGGCGGGTCACATAGGACTCGTCGATGCGAAGCGGCGGGTACTTCGGGTCCGGCGAGACCGGCGTCGAGAGGTCCGCACCGACGTCGAACAGGTCGTTCTGGACCGCGAGGAGGACCTCCTGCATCGGTTCGCCGATCTCCCCGGCGTGCAGCGCGAGGGCCGCGCCGATGCACGCGTTGGCCTCGTCCACGTCGCCGTACGCGGCGAGCCGGAGGTGGGTCTTGGGGACGCGGGTGAAGTCGGCGAGGCCGGTCGTGCCGTCGTCGCCGGTCTTCGTGTAGATCCTGGTGAGATTGACCGCCATGCCCACGACCCTAGCCGCTCCGCCCCGCGCGGTCGAGGACGCGGGGCGGCGCGCGCCAGCGACGGCCGCACCGGTGCGGGGGCGCCGCGTCCCTCGCAGATCCCGATGCGATTGACCCCCCGAGCCCGGACCGTATAGCCTCCCCCCATGACACAAGTCGCGGTAATCGGTTCGGGACTCATGGGCTCCGGAATCGCACAGGTCACAAGCCTCGGCGGTTCGGACGTCACGCTGATCGACACGGACGAGGGGGCCCTGGAGCGGGCGCTGGCGGCGATCCGCTCCTCCCTCGACCGCTTCGTCGCCAAGGAGAAGACGAGCGCCGAGGACGCGGAGGCCGCGCTGGGGCGGATCACCACCGCCACCGGCCTCGAGGCCGCCGCCGGGGCCGAGATCGCCGTCGAGGCGGTCTTCGAGCGCCTCCCGGTCAAGCAGGAGGTCTTCCGGACGCTCTCGGCGGTCTGCGCCCCCGAGACGGTGCTCGCCACGAACACCTCCGCGATCCCGATCACGGAGATCGCCGCGGCCGCCACGCACCCCGAGCGCGTGGTCGGCACCCACTTCTTCTCGCCGGTCCCGATGATGCGGCTCTGCGAGCTCGTCCGCGGCCTCCACACCGGCGACGAGGCGCTCGCGAAGGCCCGCGCGTTCGCCGAGGCCGCCGGGAAGACCTGCGTGGTCGTCAACCGGGACGTCGCGGGTTTCGCGACGACGCGCCTCATCTGCGCGTTCGTCAACGAGGCCGCCCGGCTCGTGGAGGACGGCGTGATCTCCGCCGAGGACCTCGACACGGCGTGCCGCCTCGGCTTCGGGCACCCGATGGGGCCGCTCGCGACCGCCGACCTCACCGGCATCGACGTGATCACGCACGCGACCGAGAACATCTACGAGGACACCGCGGACCCGAAGTTCTTCCCGCCCGCGATGCTCCGCCGCCTCGTGGCGGCGGGCGAGATCGGCCGCAAGAGCGGCAAGGGCTTCTTCGACTACGAAGGGTTATCCACAGGCCTGTGGACGACGGAACGGCGCGGGCCGAGGCCCGCGCCGTTGCGCATGCGTCCTAGTTCGCGGTGAGGGTCGCGCGCGAGGGGGCGAGCACCTTCTCGCCTTCGCTGGTGACGGTCATCGCCAGTTCGACCGAGCGCCCGTCGAGCCGGCGCACCTTCGCCTCGACCTCGACGGTGGTGCCGCCGGCGGGCACGACCACGGGCTTGGCGAACCGCGCGGAGAAGTCGGTGAGGCGCGCGTCGACCCCGGCCCCGGCGGCCCATTCGAGCACGGCGCGGGAGACCAGGCCCATCGTGTACATGCCATGGGCGATGACGTCGGGCAGCCCGGCGGCCTTCGCGGCGGCCTCGTCCTGGTGGATCGGGTTCTGGTCCCCGGAGGCGTCGGCGTAGGCGACGAGGTCCGCCCGGGTGACGGGGTAGGCCGTCGTGAACACGGTCTCGCCGACCGCGAGGGCGTCGAGGCTCATGCGGGGTCTCCTTCCCCGGTCGCCGCCGCGACGAACAGGGTGGTCCACACCTCGGCTGCGAGCCCTTCGGCGTCGGTCACCTCGGTGCGCAGCGACAGGAGGTCGTTCCCGGCGACGGTCTTGATCGACTCGATCACCACGGCGCACGACACCGCCGCGCCCGCCCGGAGCTCCCGGTGGTACGCGAAGCGCTGCTCGCGGTGCAGGACGCGGCTCCAGTCGAGCCCGAACTCGGGGTCGTCGATGAGCCGCTCCGCCGCGGGCAGCGTGAGCGATATGAGGAATGTAGGGGGAACCGTCCCGTGGTCGTCCAGGCCCAGGGCCTGCGCGAAACGCGTCACCGCGTCAGCGGTGATCGACACCGGCTCGGTGGTCGGCAAGGACCGGCCCACATACGAAGTGTTGAGCATGGCGCCGGGCGGTAAGACTAGCGGGTCTCTTTGTGGACCTGCGAGGTCTTGCAGCGCGGGCAGTACTTCTTGAGCTCGAGCCGGTCGGGGTTGTTCCGCCGGTTCTTCTTCGTGATGTAGTTGCGCTCCTTGCACTCCACGCACGCCATGGTGATCTTGGGGCGGACGTCGGTAGCCTTGGCCACGATGAGTGCCTTCCTCTGATGGAACCCGCCGGTGGGCGGGTTCTCCCTGCAAAACAAAACGGCGACCAGCGTAACGCAGTGGTCGCCGTTTGCCAAAAGTAGCGATGGGCAGGATCGAACTGCCGACACAACGATTATGAGTCGTTTGCTCTACCACTGAGCTACACCGCCGTGTGCCCACTGCCGCCAGATTGGCTCTGGGTGAGCAGTCCGACACCTGTTCGCTCGCGCTCCGAGGTGTCTCCGAGCCCCCTTACGGAATCGAACCGTAGACCTTCTCCTTACCATGGAGACGCTCTGCCGACTGAGCTAAGGGGGCGTTCGCGAGGCTTCCCTCGCGGCCTTGACAAGAGTACATGACGGCGGCCGGTCCGCCGAACCGGGCCCCGCCCTGCGGCGCGGGCCACAGCGCCCTCCTCAGACCACCCGCAGGCGCGTCCGGTCCCGGCCCCCGCCCTGGCTGTCGAGCCAGGTCGCGAAGCGGTCGGGCGGCAGCGGGCGCGAGAAGTAGTACCCCTGGCCGACCTCGCACTCGAGGTCCCGCAGCTGCTCGACGGTCTGGTGGGCCTCGATGCCCTCGGCGACGACGCCGATCGCGAAGTGCCGGGCCAGGCCCAGCACGGCCTCCACGATCGCCCGGTCGTCGGCGTCGGTGGCCATGCCCTGCACGAACCTGAGGTCGATCTTGATCTCCTGGACCGGCAGCCGCCGCAGGTACGCCAGCGAGGAGTACCCGGTGCCGAAGTCGTCCACCGACAGCCGCACGCCCATCTCGTGGAGCCGGTCGAGCGCGGGCGCGAGCCGCGGCTCCCCCGCGACGACGTCGTCCTCGGTGATCTCGAACGTGAGCCGGTCGGCGGGGACCCCGTGCCGCTCCAGCAGGGCCGCGACCTTGTCGGGGAAGGTCGCGTCGGTGAGCGTGCGCGGCGACAGGTTCACCGCCATCGGCAGCGGCCCGTCCTCGCCGGCCCACTCGGCGGCGCGGCGCAGCGCCTCGTCGAGCACGGTCTCGGTGAGCTGCCCCAGCTGCCCGGTGGACCCGGCGATGGGGATGAACTCCTCGGGGGCGACGAGCCCGAACTCGGGGTGCGGCCAGCGCACCAGGGCCTCGGCGCCCACGATCGCGCCGGGGCTGTCGAGGGCGCGGTCGAGCTTGACCTTCGGCTGGAAGTGCACTTCGAGCTCGCGGCGGTCGAGGGCCCGGCGCAGGTCGGCGGCGAGGCCGATGCGGCGCAGGCTCTCGGACTCGAGCCCGGCGTGGTAGAGCCGGACGCCGTCGGCGGCGCCCTTGGCCTGCCGGGTGGCGCCGTCGGCGCGTTTGAGCAGCTCGTCGGCGTCCGCGGCGAAGTCGGGGTGCGTGACCACGCCCACGGCGGCCGAGAGGCTCACGGCGACCCCGCCCACCTCGAAGGGCCCCTGGATCTCGCCGCGCAGGCGGCGGGCGCACTCGACGGCGTCCTCGGTCGAGGCCAGGCGGGTCTGGAGGATGAACTCGTCGGAGTCGATGCGGCCGAGGAACGACCCGGCGGGCGCGTGCGCCTTGAGGCGGTGCGCGAACTCGACGAGCGCCGTGTCGCCGGCCTCGTGGCCGAGCGCGTCGTTGATCTCGTGGAGTCCGTCCACATCGAACATGAGGACGGCCACGACCTCGCCGGGCACGGTGATCGACAGCGCCTCCTGGAGCGCGGCGAGCGACCGGCGGCGGCTGGGGAGCCGGGTGAGCGGGTCGTGGTAGGCGTCGTAGCGCAGCTGGTCGAGCAGGCGCTCGTTCTGGACGGCGATGCCGACGTTCGCGGCGATGGTCTCCATCAGCTGGAGGTCGGCGGGCACGAAGTGCGAGAGCTCGCCGCCGATGCGGTCGGCCACCGAGAGGCAGCCGTAGACCTCGTCGCCCGAGCGCAGCGGCACGAGCATGGCGCCGCGCAGCCCGGCGGCCTCCAGGACCTCGCGCTGCGCGCGCGTGCCGTTCTTGGGGCTGAGCAGCAGGCCCTTGCCGGAGTCCATGACCTCGCGCTGGAGGTCGTCGGGGATCGGGTCGAGGTCGGTGAGCCCGGCGTCGTCGAGCGCGGAGGTGAGCCGGATGGGCGGGTAGCGCCCGGAGGCGGGGACCCACACGGTCGCCGACTCGGCCGAGAGGATGTCGCGCAGCCGCCCGAGCATCGCGTCGATGAGCCGGTTGGATCGCACCGAGTCGACCACCAGCTGCGTGAAGTCGTTGAGCTCGCGCAGGACGTGGCGCTGGCGGCGCAGCGCCATGTACGAGCGCGCGAGGTACACGAACGCGAGGACCACGAACCCGATGAGGACGCCCGACCACATGGTGGCGTGCAGGAGCACCAGGAACATGACGCCCACGCACGCGCCGAGCACGGGCCCGACGAGGGTGAGCGCGAACCCGATCCAGGCCTTGACGACGCTGTCCCAACCCGACAGCGCGTACAGCATGATCGAGATGAAGACCGTGGTGACGATGCCGGTGATGACGATCGCCGAGACCAGCACCAGCCAGGTGCGCGGGTCGGAGACCGCGCCGACCCCGAGGTACCGCACGTACAGCACGGTGACCGTGGTGCCCGCGGTGATGAGGCCGATGTTGAACAGCGGCTTGAGGAGCCCGATGTCCTCGCGGACGTACCGCCAGCCGTAGAACAGCACGGAGGCGAAGCACTTGGTCGCGACCACCCAGAAGGGCGGCAGGTAGAACAGGGCGATGACCAGCGGGATGTCGGTGAGGTTGAACGCGATCCGCATGCCGCGGGCGTCGTGCTGGACCAGCAGGCCCTGGCACACGACGAACGCCGCGACGAACGGGACGAGCTGGAGCACGGGGAAGGTCACGGGGGGCCCGAGGTAGGCCAGGCCGCCGATGCCGGCGGCGACCATGAACCCTGAGATCACGCGGGGCAGGACCCGGAACAGTACTGGGTAGCGGTCCCTGATCACCGGCATCGCGTGTCGACCATGTCCTGGTGCTCCGGCGTCAGCTAGCTGATCTCGCCGGAGACTCCGCCCGAGAGGGTGACGGCGTCGGAGATCTCGCCCGAGACCCCGCCGTTGGTGTCCTCGTGCTCGTCGGCGGGCGCGGCGACCCTGGAGATCTCACCGGAGACGCCGTCGGCGCTTGCGGCGGAGGCGGTTCCGGCGATCAGGCCGAGCGCGATAAAGCCCACGGCGAGGGCGGCGCCGAGCTTCTTGAGTAGTCTGACCGGTTTCACGAGGCCTCCCGTGAGGTGTGGGAACGTTCTGTCAAGGGGACCAGTTGAGCCCATGGTGCCACAGTCGGCTCGCACTAGGGAAGGCTTGCGACCGTGATTCTCGTGCTCTTTCTGGATCTGCCGCGCGCGCGGGCGCGACCCGACCATTGTCGCCGATGCGGTGACGGCGTTCGCTCACGGGTCGCTCCTTCGCTCGACGGGCCACACCTCGCCGTTGTAGGTTAGGCTCGCCTTACCCTTGAACACGACCGCCGCTCGACAAGGAACCCGCGCATGCCTGCAGACACCGCCGCCGCGAACGAGCCGGCGAGCACCGCCGCCACCCCCTTCTCCGCCCGCATCCGCGAGGCCTCCTGGTCGCGCCACCAGGGCCTGGACCCCTCCGCCGACGCGGCCGACCGCTCCCCCGGCGTGTTCGACCGGCTCTTCGACGGCTCGCTCGGCGTGGACGACTACACCCGCTGGCACGCGCAGCAGTTCTTCGTCTACGAGGCGATCGAGGCGGCGGCCGAGCGCTACGCGGACGATCCGGTGGCCGGCCCCTTCGTCTTCGGCGAACTGGCGCGCCGGGGCGCGATCGAGCGGGACCTGGCCTTCCTCATGGGGCCGAAGTGGCGCTCCGGCATCGAGCCGCTCCCCGAGACCCGCGCCTATGTGGACCGGATCAACGCCGCCTGCGCCGAGGGCCCCGGCGGCTACATCGCCCACGCCTACACCCGCTACCTCGGCGACCTCTCCGGCGGGCAGGCCTTCGGCAGGGCCGCGCGCCGCAGCTTCGGCTTCGACGGCGAGGGCGCGTCCTTCTACTCGTTCGAGGGCATCGCCAGCCCGAAGTCCTTCAAGGACGAGTACCGCTCCCGCCTCGACGCCCTCGACCTGCCGCCCGAGGACCGGGAGCGCCTCATCGCGGAGGTCCTCGCGGCCTACGACCACAACGGCGCGGTGCTCGCGGCGCTCGGCGCCCGCCTCGACAAGAACCCCTTCTCCCCCAAGGTGATCGCAGCGATCTGCCACCACATGAACACCGACCACGCCGCCGACACGCTCGTGATCTGCCAGGGCGCCGGCGGCGTCCCGGACGCCGGGTCGGCCCGCATGACCGGCTTCGACGGCGAGGGCGCCGACTTCGCCGCCCTCGTCGGCGGGACCGAGGTCCCGGTCCGCATCGCCTGGGCCGCACCGCTGTCCGAGCGCGCCGAGGTCCGCCCCGAGATCGTCCGCCTCTTCACCGAGTCGAAGGGGCGGCGGGCGGACTGACCGGCCACTACCGCCCCGTGATGTCCGGATTGTCGCGACACGCCGGTCGGTGACGCATCTCGCCCGTCCGCCGCACGCGGCGTTACGGTGTCCCGGTTGCCAAGTCCACGGACGGCCCCCCGGCGTCCCGGCCGCACCGCGGCCCGGCCCCGGGGCGCCTCCGATGGGCAACGCCACGGACCCGGAGGCAAGATTGTCCGACACCGGACCGGTGGCCGCCTACACGATCAGGCGTCACGCCGCCCGGCCGCACCGCACGAGGGGCCAGCACCGCGCCTCGTGGGCCGCAGAACTCACGCCGCTGCTGGCGGGGACCCAGCGCCGCTACACCGCGGTGGTCGGGTCGGCCGTCGCCGGGGCGTCCGTCGTCGCCATGGCCGCCACCGCGGGCCTGCCCGCCGAGGAGCCCCGCGAGGGGGCCTCGCAGGCGGTGAGCGACATCGCGGCGCTCGCGGCCGAGGCGAGCGCCCCCGAGCAGGCCGCGCCGGGCACGACCGGTGCGACGGGGACGGCCGATCCGGCCGCGGCGCCCGCGCCGGACGGGCCGGGGGAGGTCGCGCCGGCGGTCGAGCCCGCCCGGACCTCCCCGGTCACCGCGCAGGACGCCCAGGTCAAGTGGACGCCGATGCTCGACCGGATCACCATCACGTCCCTGTTCGGCCAGCGCTGGGGCCGCAACCACAACGGCGTCGACTTCGACGCCGAGACCGGCGACCCGGTCTACGCCGCCTACCCGGGCACCGTCGTGTACGCCGGGTGGGAGTCCGGCTTCGGGAACCTCGTGGTCATCGACCACGGCGACGGCGTCGAGACCTACTACGCGCACAACTCCGAAGTGGTCGTCGCCCCCGGCGATCAGGTGGAGGGCGGCGGCCAGATCGCGAACGCCGGGAACACCGGGCACTCGTTCGGCTCCCACGTGCACTTCGAGGTGCACGTGGGCGGGCAGCCGGTCGAGCCCCTGAACTACCTCGCCGAGTCCGGACTGGACCTGCGCTAGCGTTCGCCCGGCGGACCGCGCGGTCCGCCGGGCGAGTGCTACAGCTTGCTGATCGGCGCCAGGCGCATGATCACCCATTTGGGCTCGCCGTCGCCGAAGTCGATGCGCGCCTGGGCCCGCGGGCCCGAGCCCTTGAGCTCGACCACGCGTCCGAGGCCCCACTTGTCGTGGGAGACCCGGTCGCCGACGTCGAGCGACGGGACGTCCGCGGCGTTGCGCATCACGATCTGCTGCCCGAACGAGGCCGGCAGCTTCGACCGCACCACCCGCGCCGGCGGCGCGGACTCGGACCACTCGACGAGGTCCCCGGGGATCTCGGCGAGGAACCGGCTGGCCGCGTAGTACTGCGGCTGACCGAACACGTTCCGGGTCCCGGCCCGCGTCAGGTGCAGGTGCTTGCGGGCCCTGGTGAGGCCGACGTACGCGAGGCGCCGCTCCTCCTCCATGTCGCCGGGCCTGCTCATGGACCGCTCGTGCGGGAACAGGCCGTCGTCGAGGCCGGTGAGGAACACCGTGTCGAACTCCAGGCCCTTCGCGGTGTGGAGGGTCATGAGGGTGACGACCCCGCCCTCCTGCGACTCGGGGTCGGGGATCGAGTCGGCGTCGGAGACGAGCGCGACGTGCTCCAGGAAGGACGGCACGTCCGCGGCGAGGTCCGCCTCGTCGTCATCGGTGGTGCCGCGCACGACCTGCTCGGTGAACTCGTGGGCCACCGCGACGAGCTCCTGGAGGTTCTCGATGCGCCCCTCGTCCTGCGGGTCTTTGGACTGCTCGAGCCCTTCGAGGTACCCGGTGTCGGCGATCAGCTTGTCGAGCACCTCCTCGGGCGGCGCGGTCCGGGCGAGCTCGGTCGCGGCGTCGACGATCTCGCAGAACCGCTTGATGCCGGTGCGGGCGCGCCCGGAGACCCCGGGGGCCTCGTCGACGCGGTGCAGCGCCGCCGGGAAGGAGATCCGCAGCCGCGCCGCGAGCGCCTCGACTTCGGCGACGGCCCGGTCGCCCACGCCGCGCTTGGGCACGTTGACGACGCGCATGGCCGAGACCGTGTCGTCGGGGTTCGCGGTGAGCTTGAGGTAGGCGAGCATGTCGCGGACCTCTTTGCGCTCGTAGAAGCGGACGCCGCCGACGACCTTGTACGGGATGCCGCGGCGCACGAACACCTCTTCGAAGGCGCGCGACTGGGCGTTGGTGCGGTAGAAGATCGCGGTGTCGCCGAAGCTCGTCTCCCCCGCGTCGGCGAGCTCGTCGATGCGGCCCGCGACCCACGCGGCCTCGTCGTGCTCGTTGTCGCCGGTGTGCCCGAGGATGCGCCCGCCGGGGCCCTCGTCGCTCCACAGCCGCTTCTCGCGCCCGCGCTCGGTGTTGTTGCGGATGACGCCGTTGGCGGCGTCGAGGATCGTCTGCGTGGAGCGGTAGTTCTGCTCCAGGAGGATCGTCTTCGCGTCCGGGAAGTCCCGCTCGAACTCGATGATGTTGCGGATGGTCGCGCCCCGGAAGGCGTAGATCGACTGGTCGGCGTCGCCGACCACGCACAGCTCGGCCCGGTCGTCGCCGGTGCCGACCAGTTCGCGCACGAGCGTGTACTGGGCGTGGTTGGTGTCCTGGTACTCGTCGACCATCACGTGCCGGAACCGCATCCGGTAGGACTTGGCCACCTCCGGGAAGGACCGGAACAGGTGCACGGTGGAGCCGATGATGTCGTCGAAGTCGACGGCCTGGGCCAGGCGCAGCCGCTCGTCGTACTGCGAGTAGACGTCGGCGACGAGCCGGGCGCGGGCGTCGTCGGCGGCCGAGGCGGCCTGGTCGGGGCCGATGAGCTCGTTCTTGAGCCGGGAGATCTCGGCGGCGAGCCAGCGCGGGGAGTGCTTCTTCGAGTCGAGGCCGAGGTCCTTGACGATCTGGGTCAGGAGCCTGCGGGCGTCGTCGGTGTCGTAGATCGTGAAGCTGGACTTCCAGCCGAGGCGGTGGGCCTCGCGGCGCAGGATGCGCAGGCACGCGGAGTGGAAGGTGAGGACCCACATGGCGCGAGAGCGCGGACCGATGAGGTCGTCGACGCGCTCGCGCATCTCGGCGGCGGCCTTGTTCGTGAAGGTGATCGCGAGGATCTCGCCGGGGTGGGCGCCCCGCTCGGCCAGCAGGTGGGCGATGCGGTGGGTGAGGACGCGGGTCTTGCCCGAGCCCGCGCCCGCGACGATGAGCAGCGGCGACCCGGCGTGCTCGACGGCTTGGCGTTGCGGTTCATTGAGGCCGGTCAGAAGGTCGTTCATCACTGACGATTATGCCCCTCGCCCCCGACGCGGCCGGAACCGCGGCGGACCCGGGCGGGTCCGGACCATAGGGGCCGTTCGAGTGGAAATCTGACAAGGCTGGTGAGGAGCCAGTACGTTGGCGGAGCTCTGCGGAGCGTACTTGCGACGAGTCCAGCCGCAGCTCAGATTTTCTCTCGGGCGGCCCACCCGGGCCTCGGCGGCGCTGTGCCCCCTTACAGCGGCCCGCGGCCCGCTCGGAGCACGAGCATCGCGATCTGGATGCCGTCGTCGCCGAGTGCCTGGCGGTACTTCTCGAGGATGGCCCGCTCGCGGTCGAGGACCAGACGGGTGCCGCCGTTGGCCATGCGGATCTGGCCGATCCGCTTCGACACCTCGGCGCGGCGCTGCCACAGCCGCAGGATCTCGGTGTCGAGCGCGTCGATCTCGACGCGGAGCTCGGCGAGCTCCTCGGGAACGGTTTCGGTGCTGGTGGTGGTCATCAGGGCTTCTCCTAAGAGCGATGCGGATCGGACTCCGGGCGGTGGCCCTGGGCGTGCAAAAACCCCGGGCGGTCCGCCCGGGGCTGTAGGTCTGTGTTCAGCGCGAAGACCTACGGCTCGGACGATCCGTGCCGTAGTAAAAGTAAAATCGCGCGCTGCGAATCACGGGCCAAGTATGCCACACGCCCGCCGGTCTGACCAGCGGGCGTGTGGCGATCATCGCGGTGTTCGTCTGCCGTTAGGCGTCCGAGCCCCAGTTGGCGGCGGCGCGGCGGCGGCGCATGAGCACCAGCGCGACGACGCCGGCGAGCAGGACCGCGCCGCCGACGGAGGCGACGGTGGTCAGGCTCGAACCGGTGACGGGCAGCTCGGGCTTGGGCGACTCGGAGGGCGCCTCCTCGACGGCGATCTCGAACTCGATCTCGGCGGCGTACTCGGAGGTGTGGGCCTCGGCGAGGATGAGGCGCTGGCCTTCGACGCCCTCGGCGTTCTCGTCGACGGGCACGAAGGTGCGCCCGGCCTGGGTCGTCCAGGTGAGCGTGTCGGTCACGAGGGTGACGGTGGCGTCCTTCTCCTCGGCGAACTCGACGTAGAAGGTCTGGCCGTCGGTGAAGGAGGTGACCTCCTCGCCGTTCTCGTCCACGACGGTCGCGCCCTCGGGCTGCGCGAAGGTCACCGAGTCGAAGTTGGTGGACACGGTGAAGGGGCCGACCTTGGTGCCCTCGGCCACGGCCGCGGAGTCGTCGACCTCGAAGGACGGCTCGAAGTCGGGCTCGTCGACCGGCTCGGAGTTGTCGATCAGGTACTGCTTGATGGTGGTGACGGCGGCGTCGAGGGCGTCCCCGCCCTCGGTGGAGTCCGCTTCGAGGACCCAGCCGTCGGTCAGGGTCCAGATGGCGGCCTGGGTGCCCGCGTAGGCGACCTGGTCGGCGCTGAAGCCCTCCAGGTTCGCCGCGTCGACGCCGGCGGCGGCGAGCAGGTCGGCGGCGTTGTGGCCGTCATAGCCGTTGACGAGGACGCCGAGCACGAGCGGCAGCTGCTCGACGGGGATGTCCTCCCACGGGCGCTCCTCGTGGAGGTTGCCGGCGAGGAGGCCGACCTCGATCTGGATGCAGTAGACCGTGCGGGTCTCGCCGTCGCCGAGGTCGAGTCCGATCATCGTGGCCTCGGGGTCCTGGCTCTGGCCGTGGAGGCGGATGCCGTCCTCGAGAACGACGTTGCCGGACGCGAGGGTGCTGACGTCGTCGCCTGCGGCCTCGTCCTGGGCCTGGGCCGCGGCGACGCCGCTGAGGCCGAGCGCGATCCCCGCGGCAGCGGCGATCGTCCCTTTCAGGGCTTTGGTCATCATTGAATAGAGTCCCTTTGCTTTTCCGAGGGATTGACGCGTTGAATCTTCATCCGACACGTTAGCGGCCGCCCGCAGGTTGCATTAGGGGCCGGTATTTCCTTGAACTGGGCTTCGACTGCGGGGCAACGGAAACGGCGCGTCCTCCATGAGGCGCGCCACTATAACGATTCGGCATCGGCTTGTGCCGCGGCACCGGTGCTGGTGCGTTTCGGTGCCAATGGTGCGCGAGTGGCCGGGACCGAGGCGGATCGCGTGCCTCGGTCCCGGCCGCACCATGCGCCGGGCCTTCGTTCGAGCCGCCGGGGCGCGCCCGGGTCCGGACCGTTCGACGTGGTCCGGAACGCCCCTGCGGCAGCGGGCGGTCGAGCGCGCCCGCGTCCTTCAGGTCCTAGTGGGCGGAGGCCTTGCGGCGCCTGCCGAGCGCGATCACCGTCAGGCCGCCGATGAGCAGCGCGAGCCCGGCCGCGAAGGCCACGGTGAGGCTGGCGCCGGTAGACGGCAGCTGCGCCTGGCCCGACTCGGAGGGCCGCTCGCTCGGCGGCGCGTCGAGCGCGAACCGCCACTCGGCCGGGACCTCGCCCTCGCGCGGCTGCGCGAGGATGAGCTTCTGGGAGTCGCCGGACGTCATCGGGTTGACCGCGTCGCCCGAGAGCGATTCGTCGGTGGTGGCCAGGAAGACCCGGCCGACCGGGAGGTCGTAGGCCGCGGTGCCCCTGACGGTGATGTCCTCGGCGCCCTCGTCGAGGACGATCCAGAACTCCTCGCCGTCCTCGAGGGACGCGGCCTCGTCGCCGTCCGCGGTCTCCAGGCGCCCGCCCTCGGCGGTCAGCTCGACCGGCCCGGCGTTGGAGCGGACCGTGTAGGGCCCGAACCGGCCGTCCTCGTACCCGGCCTCCTCGGCGCCCTCGAGGTCCACGGTGAACTCCGAGGGGTCGGGCACGCGCCCGGTGTCCTCGGTGAGGTGCTCGTAGACGGCGAGCACGGCCTCGTCCTCGCCGTCGTTGCCGCCCTTGACCGGGTTGTCGGCCAGGAGCTCCCAGCCGTCGGTGAAGTGCCAGACGGCGGCCTGGGTGCCCGCGTAGGCGACCTCGGCGACCTCCTCGTCGCTCCAGTCCGGGTTGACCTCGGCGCCGGCGTCCTCGACGAGGTCCGCGGCGGCGGCGTTCGGATACCCGTTGAACAGGACCCAGCGGACCGCCTCGAGGTTCGCGACGCCCGACTCCTCCCAGTCGCCCTCGGTGTAGGGGCTGCCGGTGTCGAGCGGGGTGCGGATGTCGATGCAGTAGACCACCAGGGTCTCCTCGGTGCCGTGCGGCGTGAGGCCGAGGACGTTGGCCCACACGTCGAACCGCTCCCCGTCGAGGCGGCCGCGCAGCTCCAGGCCGGGCGCGGTGACGATGTCGCCGCTGACGGGCTCGGCCTCCTCCTGCGCGAGGGCCGGGCCTCCTGTGAGGACGGCGGCGAGCGCCGCGGTCGCGGCGAGCGGGGTGCGGAACGTCTTGAGTCTCATCGTGGTTCGGTCCTCCTGGGAGCGGACGTGAGGTGCGTGAGGTAGAAAGGCGACCGCGGTAGGCGCCTGACATGAGGGGAAACGAGAGGACCCCGCGCGGCGGCGCGGCCACTGGGCCGAACGATGTGGAGAATCCTCCGAAAGTACGAGGTCCAAAACAGTCAGTGATGGACACCGACCTCTTCGGCAACACGCGAGCGCGGCCCTGGGCCCGCCGCGGAGCGCTCTATAGTCGGAGTCATGCCGATCTCGAAAGCCGCCGCTCGCGGCATCACCGACGAATTCGCTCGCCGGAGGGGTCCCAAGTCCGGCCTGGTCGTGGGCGCGACCTGGGGCCACCCGGTGCTCACGGCCGCGCTCGAGGCGCTCATGCCCGCCGACCGGCTCACCGTCGTCGCCGATCCCGCGTCCATCGGGGACCTGCGCACCGCCCTCGACGCCGAGGGCTCCTGGACCGCCGGGAACGTCACCGCGGTCCCGTCCCTGGCCGAGGCCGAGCCCGCCGAGGAGGTCATGCTCGCCGCGCCGGTCACTGTGGAGGCCGAGGCGTTCATCGCCGACATCGAGCTGCTGCGCGAGAAGGTCGAGCCCGGCGGCGTGCTCTCCTTCGCCGCGACCCTGACCGCCCCGGCCCGCGAGGAGATCGCCGAGCTCGTGGCCGAGTACGGCATCGGCACCGACCTCATCGTCCGGTCGCTCCCGCCCGTGCGCATCCACAAGCTCCGCATCGGCTCCGCGTCCAAGCGCGAGGGCGAGCCGCGCGCGATCGCCCCCGCCGAGGACCTCGCGCCCGCCTGGCGGGCCTCCTCGGTCGCGGTGACCCCCGCGATGCACCTCGACTCCAACGGCGTCATCGCCGCCGGGCTCCTCCTCGGGACCGCCTGGGCCGCGAAGCGGCTCCGGCCGTCCTCGAAGGCGTGGGTGCTGCCCGCGCTGGCGGCCGTGCCGGTCGCCGCGTTCTTCCGCGACCCGCAGCGCGAGGCGGACCTGCGCGGCGAGGACGACGAGCCCGAAGCGGTCCTGGCCGCCTCCGACGGGCGCGTCATGGCGATCGAGACCGTCGTGGACGAGCGCTTCGGCGCGGCCACCGGCGCCGCGGGCGCCGAGTGGCTGCGGATCGCCGTCCAACTCTCGCTCACCGACGTGCACATCAACCGCGCCCCGGTCGCGGGCGAGGTCGTCGACGTGTTCACCGAGAAGGGCGGCTACGCGAAGGTGAGCCTGGCCGAGGCCGAGCACAACGCGGCCTGCTACACGGTGGTGTCGACCGCGCGCGGGCGCGTCGTCACGGCCCAGCGGACCGGCGCGGTGCTGCGGCGCATCGTCAACCGCTCCAAGCCGGGCGCGTCGGTCGCCAAGGGCGAGCGCTACGGCCTCATCAGGTTCGGCTCGCGCACCGACGTGTACCTGCCCGCGGGCGCCGCCGAAGCGGTCGTGGACCCGGGCGACCCGGTGCGCGGCGGCGAGACGGTCATCGCCCGCTGGCGGTAGGGCCTGCGGCAGGCCCCCGGGCGAGGCGGTGTCCGAGTCCCCCCGTTCGCCCGCAGGGCCTCCGGATACCGGTGTCGCGACTGAAGGCCCTGGCAGGACGGGCCGGGCGGGCCCTCAGGCCTGGGCGGCGAGGTTCTTCAGGTCCACGACCTGGAGGGCGTCCTCGACCGCGGCCGACAAGGGCAGGCCGTCGAGCGCGTCGGCGTCCCACCAGCGCGACTCGCTGGTGGAGCCGCCCGCGGCCTCGACCACCTGCGCCGCGGACGGGTCGGGCACCGTCGCGGAGTAGATCGCGCGCACCCCGTGCCAGTCCAGCGGGTACCCCTCGGGGCCGATCGCGCGGCGGTGCCGGAACGACGTCACGTTGAGCAGGTCGCCGACCAGGGCCTCCTGGCCGGTCTCCTCGTAGATCTCGCGGGAGACGGCCGCGCGCGGCGACTCCCCGAAGTCGACCCCGCCGCCGGGCAGGTGCCAGGTGCCGCCGCCGGGGTAGCCCTCGGCGATCCGGGCGAGCAGGACCCGGCCCCCCACGTCGGCGACGACCCCGTACGCGCCGAAGCGCTGGCCGCGCCGGCGCCGGCCCTTCTTCGCCTTCGAGGGCGGGACGGGCCGCGTCTCCTGCGGCGCCTTGTCGACGCGCCCGGCGAGCCGGTCGTCGGCCAGGCCCAGGCACGCGGAGACGAACGGCGAGTGCGGCTCGGCCGCGGCGCGGGCCGGGTCGACCCACTCGGCGTCCTCCCCGGCGGCCTCGAACTCGGGCCCGCCGGCGACTTCGGCGGTGTAGATGATCGCGTTGGTGTGGACGCCGCGCCTGGCGACGGCCACCGCTTCACGGGCGGCGCCGACGGCGACCTCGTAGCCGGTGTGCTCGCCGACCAGGCGCTCGGCGGCCCGCTTCGGCGGCTCGCCGTGGTCGATGACCCCGCCGGGCAGATGCCAGGGGCCCGCTTCGCGCCCCGTCCGCCTCCTGCGGGTCAGCAGCACCCGGCCGTTCTCGTCACGGACCTCCCCGTACGCAGCTATCCGGAATTGCATCCCTCAACTGTACGGCGTGATCGGCGCACCGCGGCGAAGCTCGCGAGCTCCGCGGCTACTCCCACTCGATGGTGCCCGGGGGCTTGCTGGTGACGTCCAGCACGACCCGGTTGACGCCGGCGACCTCGTTGGTGATGCGCGTGGAGATCTTCGCCAGCAGCTCGTACGGCAGGCGGGACCAGTCCGCGGTCATCGCGTCCTCGGACGAGACCGGGCGCAGCACGATCGGGTGCCCGTAGGTGCGGCCGTCGCCCTGGACGCCGACGCTGCGCACGTCCGCGAGCAGCACCACCGGGAACTGCCACACGGAGCGGTCGAGCCCGGCGGCGGTCAGCTCGGCGCGGGCGATCGCGTCGGCGGCCTTGAGCAGGTCGAGCCGCTCGCCCGTGACCTCGCCCACGATGCGGATGCCGAGGCCCGGGCCCGGGAACGGGTGGCGCCACACCATCGCCTCGGGCAGCCCCAGCTCGAGGCCGATCGCGCGCACCTCGTCCTTGAACAGGGTCCGCAGCGGCTCCACCAGGTCGAACTGGAGGTCGTCGGGGAGCCCGCCCACGTTGTGGTGGCTCTTGATGTTCGCGGTGCCGGTGCCGCCGCCCGACTCGACCACGTCCGGGTACAGGGTCCCCTGGACGAGGAAGTCGATGGACTGCTCCTCGGCGATCTCGCGCGCGGCCGCCTCGAAGGTCCGGATGAACTCGCGGCCGATGATCTTGCGCTTCTCCTCGGGGTCCGTGACGCCCTTGAGGGCCGCCAGGAACTGCTCCGCGACGTCGACGGTGCGCACGTCGATGCCGGTGAGCTGCGCGTAGTCCTTCTCGACCTGCTCGGCCTCGCCGGCGCGCAGCAGCCCGTGGTCGACGAACACGCACGTGAGCCGGTCCCCCACGGCGCGGTGCACGAGCGCCGCCGCGACCGAGGAGTCCACGCCGCCGGACAGGGCGCACAGCACCCGCCGGTCGCCGACCTGCTCGCGGATGAGGGCGACCTGCTCGTCGATGATCGCCGCGTTCGTCCAGTTCGGCTTGATCCCGGCGATGTCGTGCAGGAAGTGGCGGATGACCGCCTGCCCGTGGGGCGTGTGCGCCACCTCGGGGTGGTACTGGACGCCGGCCAGGCGCGACTCGAGGTTCTCGAACGCCGCGACCGGCGCGCCCGCGGTGCCCGCGACGACCGTGAAGCCCTCGGGGGCCTCGGTGACCGAGTCGCCGTGGCTCATCCACACCGACTGGTGCTCGGGGAGCCCGGCGAGGAGCTTGGAGGGGCACACGACGTCGAGCTCGGTCCCGCCGTACTCGGACGCCCCGGTCCTGGCGACCGTGCCGCCCAGGGCCCGGGCCATGGCCTGGAAGCCGTAGCAGATGCCGAGCACCGGCACCCCGGCCTCGAACAGGGCCGCGTCCACCTGCGGGGCGCCCTCGGCGTACACGCTCGAAGGACCGCCCGAGAGGATGATCGCGGCCGGCTCCTTGGCGAGCATCTCGCTCGCGGGCATCGAGGAGGGCACGATCTCCGAGTAGACGTGGGCCTCGCGCACGCGCCGCGCGATGAGCTGCGCGTATTGGGCCCCGAAGTCGACCACCAGCACCGTTTGTCGCATGACACCAGCGTAACCGGTAGTCGGTCTCGCACCGGAAGGCGCGGCTACCCTGATGACGTGCTCAACAACCCCGGTGTGGTCGAGTCGTTCCGCCGGGTCGGCGCCGACCTGCGGTCGTGGACCCCCGGCGAGGCCGCGCCCGTGCTCGCGGTGCGCGCCGGAGTCGGCGTCGCCCTCGCCATGGGCGTGGTCGTCCTCCTCGACGGCGACCCCGGCTGGGGGCCCGCCGCGGTCATAGGCGCCTGGCTCGGCGGCGTCGTCCTCCTCACCCCCGGCACCCGCACCGGCCCGGTGATGCCCCTGTTCATCGGCGCGGCCGGAGCCGTCGGGCTCGTCCTCGGCGCGATCGGGCACCCGGTCCTGCTCGTCGCGGCGGCGACCGCCTACGCGTTCACGCTCACCTTCGTCGGCTCGATCAGCCACGTCGCGGGCGTCACCCTCACCGTCTCGGGGATAGTGTTCTTCCTCGCCGACCACCTCACGGTCGGCACCACCGTGTGGCTCGCGGCCCTCGCCGTCTGCGCGGGCGGCGCGGTCCAGGCCGGGATGGCGCTCCTGCCGCCCTACTACCGGTGGGCCGAGGACCGGCGCGCCCTCGCCGACGCCTGGCTCGCGCTCGCGGCCGAGGCGGACGCGCTCGCCGCCGACCCCAACGCGCCGTTCCAGACCGAGACGCTCGTCGAGGCCGCCCGGGAGCTCGACGGCCGCCGGGTCCTGCCCGCCGCGATCCTCGAGGCGCGCCGCCAGATCTACGCGGTGTCGATCGCGATCGGGCGCACCGCCTCGGCCCGGGCCCGGGCCGACGCCCAGGACCGCGACACCGTCGCGTTCTACTCCGAGGCGCTCGAGCTCGCGGGGCGGCTGCTGCACGCCTTCGCCGAGCGCATCACCGCCCGCAAGCCCGCCGAGCTGGACTGGGACGCGCTGCTCGACGGCCTCTCGCAGAACCCGATGGCGACCGCCACCGGCACCATGCCCACCGAGATCGGCGGGCTCCTGCGCACCCTGCACGAGACCGGCGGGTTCGCCGAGCGCATCACCGCCGGGGGCGAGCAGGTCGTGGCCGACCCCGCGCTGGCGCACGCCACCAGCACCGTCCGGCAGGCGATGGGCCAGCTCCGGGCCCGGCTGCACCGCCGGGACCCCGTCGTCCACCACGCGCTGCGCCGCGCGGGCGTCATCGCCGTGGCCATGATCGTCGGCCTGCTGTGGCCCACCGAGCACGGCTACTGGATCCCCTTGACGGCGTGGGTGGTGCTCCAGGCCGACTTCGCGGGGACGCTCACCCGCGGCACGACCCGCGCGGTCGGCACCACCGGCGGCGTCGTCCTCGCCTCGCTCCTGGGGCTCCTGCTGCCCACCGACCTGCTGTGGCTGAGCCTGGCCGTGCTCGCGTGCGCGCTCGTCGCGTACCTGGCGCGGCCGGTGTCGATGCTGGTGTTCATCGCGGCCGTCTCGGGCTTCACGGTGTTCCAGATCGACCTGTCGGGCGAGAGCCCGCTGCTGGCGGCCGTCGACCGGGGCGTGTGCACGCTGGCGGGGGCGGTGCTGGCGATCGGCTTCTACGTCCTGGTGCCGACCTGGCAGACCCGGCGCCTCGGCGACCTCCTCGGCGACCTGGTGGACGCCTACCGGGACTACGCGCGGCTCTCCCTGGACCGGCAGGCGCACCCGGCGGACTACGACCGGAAGGTCATGCACGCCGCGATCGACCGGATCCGGACCCGGCGCGCCGCGCTCGCCACCGCGGCGGACCAGGCGAAGGCCGAGCCGATCACCGGGCCGGGCCCGCTGTCGGCGGACGTGCTGGGCGCCGAGGCCGCGCTGTCGCGGGCGGGGCGGGCGCTGGTGGCGGTGAACGCGACCCTCGGCAGGGGCGAGGAGGAGGCGACGGGCCTGGCGGGGGTGGACGCGTTCGCGGACGCGGTGGACGCGGCCTACCTGCGGCTGGCGGCGCTGGCGCGGGGCGCGGCCCCGCCGGGCGGCGTGGACCTGAGCCAGGCGGTGCACCGCCTGGACCTGCGCCTGTCGGCGGTCGAGGACCGGGACACGCGCACCAGGCGCAACGTGCTGCGCTGGGAGTCGGACAACATGGTCGAGGCCCTCGACGACGTGGCGCTGCTGATGGCCGATTGGCAATAAACGGATTTCGCGTTGGCGTGCCGCCGAAAATTTAGGCCTAGTTATTCCTAGACCCGCGGACATGGAAGAACCTCCCCGGAGTGGAAAATCCAGATGGTCGACGAGGTGCGCGAGTGGACCGAGGCACTCGAACAGGACGACTTCGAGCGCATTTTCGACGCCATCGACCTGCTCCGCGAGCACGGGCCGGGACTGGGTCGGCCGATGGTCGACACCATCAAAGGCTCAATGCTCAAAAACCTCGAGGAGCTCCGACAAGGCACCGTTCGCATACCGTTCGCCTTCGATCCATGGAGATCCTGCATCCTGCTCGTCGCAGGCGACAAAGCGAACAGATGGAAGGTCTGGTACGAGGACGCCATCCCGCTGGCGGAGGACCGGTACCGGCGATATGTCAAGGACCGCGAAGCAGGGGAGACGCGATGAAAGGTTACGTCGACTGGAAGGACGTCCGTGACGAACTCGTGGACCGCGCGGGCGGCGAGGAAGCGGTTGCGAAGCGTTCCAAGGAGTCGCTTCAGGAGAACCGCGGCGCCCGGCTCGCTGAGATCAGGCGCTCCCGGGACCTCACGCAGAAAGAAGTGGCCGAACGCATGGGAATCACCAAAGGCCGCGTGTCCCAGATCGAACAGGGGGACAACTCCGGCACTGAAGTGCTCGCTCGATACGCGCGGGCGTTGGGCGGTGCCTTGATCACTTCGATCGCTTTCCCGGACGGCCAGGTCATCGACATCGGCGCTTAGAACAGCACCGCGCGCGCCCGGCCGATCGCGGCCAGGGCGCGTTCGCGCTGCCCGGGGGTGAGCACCGACTCGAATTCGAGGAGGTCCAGGCCGATGACCTGGAGCTGGTCGGGCAGGTGGGTGTCGTTCGGGAGCCGGGGGACCTCGCGTCTCGGCCGGCCTTCGGCTTCGGCGCCCACGTCGGCGAGGTCCTGGACGAGCGCGTGCATCGCACCGGCCCGGGAAGCCCAGCGAGCGGGCGACCAGTGGCGCGTGCCTTCGACGACGCGCCCGATCGCCCGCTCGAGTTCGGTGCTCAACCGGCTAGTTGCTCTGGAAGTAGGACAGCAGGCGCAGCAGGTTCCAGTACAGGAAGATCAGGCCCGCGGTGAGGCCGAAGGCGCCGGCCCACGCGTACTTCTTCGGGGCGCCGTTCTGCGCGGAGTACTCGATCATGTCGAAGTCGAGGATGAACGAGAACGCGGCCCAGAGGGTGAGCACGATCGCGATGATCCACTGGAGCGCGTTGGCGTTGCCGTCGCTCGCGAACAGGCCGAGGTCGAGGCCGAAGAGGCCCGCGACCAGGTTGACGGCCATGAGGGCGAAGATGCCGAAGCCGGCGCCGACCATGACCTTGGTGAACATCGGCGAGTTGCGCAGGATGCGGAACTTGTAGAGCGCGAGCATGCCGCCGAAGACGAGGATGGTCGCGAGGAGGGCGTTCACGACGATGCCGGGCCACATGGCGTCGAAGTACGCGGAGACGCCGCCGAGGAGGAGGCCCTGCCCGATGGCGTAGACGAACGCCACGATCGGGTTGGTGACCGGCTTGAACATCGAGAAGATGATGACGCCGAGGCCGATGAGCATGCCGACGGTGCCGAGCGCCATGGCGGTGCCGAAGGCGCCTTCGTCGACGACGACGGGGTTGCCGAGCATGTCGGTGCCGATGGCGTCGTTGACCATCGAGAACGTGAAGATCGCCGCGACGAAGGTCGCGGCGACGAGCGCGACGGTGCGCACGATGACGTCGTCGATCCGCATGGTCTGGGCCTGCGGGGCTTGCGTCATCTGTCCGTAAGGCCCGTACGCGGCACCCATGTGCTGCTCGTTGTACTGGGTCTTCACCATATTTCGAAGGGATGAGTTCCTGCTCTGCATTGCCATGACCTGCGGTCCTCCGTTGAATGTTCAAGGGTGGTAACAGCGTATCCGGTCCGCGCCTGAAACACGACAGGCGACGGGGCCCCGGAGGGCCCCGTCGCCTGTGAATACGCTCAGGAAACTAGGAGACGACGGTGATGCGGCCCAGCTCGGGGGCCTCCAGCGGGGCGTCGGCCGTCCCGAACTCGGCGATGTAGTCCTCGAACGCGTCGACGTCGAGCTCGCCGTAGAGGAGGTTCCGGCCCTCGGCGAACGCGGCGAAGGAGTCGCCGCCGTCGGCGAGGAACGAGTTCACCGTGACCCGGTACACCTGGTCGGCGACGATCGGCTCGCCGTTCAGCTCCAGCGAGTCGGCGACGATCTGGTCGGTGCCCTCCCGCGTCTCGTCCCAGGTGTAGGTGAAGCCCTCGGAGACCTGGAGCACGAGTGTCGTCTCGCGGTCCTCGCTCGGCAGCTGCTGCTGGAGCGCGGCGAGGATCTGCGCGCCGGTCAGGTCCAGGGTGACGACGTAGTTCGCGAACGGCTGCACGGTGAAGACCTCCCCGTAGGTGGCCTCGCCGGGGGTGCCCTGGTCGTAGAGCAGGTCGGCTCTGACGCCGCCGGGGTTCATGAACGCGATCTCGGCGCCGCCCTCGTCGGCGCCCGCGGTGTTCCACAGCTGGGCGTCGGCGATGAGCGAGCCGAGCGGGAACTCCTCGGCGCGGGTCGCGCCGCGGGTGATGTCCTCGGCGATGTGCCCGACGACGCGGCTCCCGGCCTCCTCGGCGAGGGGGCCGTACTCCTCGAGGATGTCGGTCTGGTCCCCGTCGGCCTCGACGTCGCGGGTGACGACGGTGTTGGAGCCGGTCACGGTGGAGCGGACGATGTCCTTGGTGCGCTTGTCGTAGGTCGCGTCGATCTGGGTGAAGACCTTCCCGTAGGAGGAGGCCGAGGTGACCATGCGCGGGTTGCCGGCGGGGTCGGGCACCGAGCACACGTACTCGTTGTGGGTGTGGCCGGTGATGACGACGTCGACGAGGGGGCTCATGGTCTCGGCGATGTCGACGATGGGGCCGGACATGCCGGTGCCGGTGCCGTCGAGGGACTCGCAGTCGTGGCCGGTGTCCTCGGCGACGGGCACGCCGCCCTCGTGGAGGAGGACCACGATCGCGTTGACGCCCTTGCGCTCGAGCTCCCGGGCGTACTGGTCGGCGGTCTCGACCTCGTCGAGGAACTCCAGGCCCTCGATGCCGGACTGGGAGACGATGTCGCCGGTGCCCTCGAGGGTCATGCCGATGAAGCCGACCTTGACGCCGCCCTTGAAGCGCTTGATCCAGTACGGGTCCAGGACGGGTTCGCCGGTGGCCTCGTCGACGACGTTCGCGCCGAGGTAGGGGAAGTCGGCGCCCTCGAAGTCCTCGTCCCCCTCGATGATGCGGTTCAGCTCGTCGAAGCCGGCGTCGAACTCGTGGTTGCCGACGGAGGAGACCTCGACGCCCATCTCGTTGAGCGACTCGATGGTGGGCTCGTCGTCGAAGACGGCCGAGAGGAAGGGGCTGGCGCCGATGAGGTCGCCGGCGGCGACGGTGGTCGAGTAGCGCTCGCCTTCGCGGGCCTGTTCGAGATGGGTCGCGAGGTACTCGGCGCCGCCCACGGGGCCGTCGACGCCCGGGTAGGTGAGGCTCGAGGCGGCCTCGATGTTGCCGTGGAAGTCGTTGATGGCCAGCAGTTGCAGGTCGACCTGGCGGCCGTGGCCGTGGCCGGGGCGGCCGTCGGCGGACCAGGCGCCGACGGCCAGCGTGGCGGCCGCGAGGGCGGCCGCGCCGACGACGGCGGCGACCGCGCGGCGCTTGCGTCTGAAGGTGAACATGGCTCTCCGTTGGGCGTCGATGGGTTGGGCGCGCGCCGACCGGAGGCGGCCGCGCGGCGCGGCCTGAGCCGATCATGGGACGATTGCGCCCGAGTCAACGCAGCATAACGCCTTCACCGCGTACGGGGAACCGTCCGGGACCTCCGCCCGATGTAGCACAGCGCTACCGTGAGCACACCCTCACTCCCGGGATATGGGACGAGTGAATACGCACGTGATCCATTGCGTTGCAACAGCTTGTTACCGCTGCGTAACAACCCAATGTCCACAATGCCGTCCCTTGCCCCATGCGATAACGGTTGCTACAGTCACTGCGAGAACAACTCGCATATACAGCTTGTCACTGGTGGGGACTGCTGCGGAGCGGTCATAGGCAAGCACCCACGCCCACAGGGGGTTACCCGTTGACCGGTTACTTCACGACTGAACAGCACGACGCCCTCAGATCCGAGGTCAGGGCCTTCGCCGAACGCGAGATCGCCCCGCGCGTCCCCGAGATGGAAACCCGGAAGACCGTCCATCACGAACTGTCCCGCCTCATCGCCGCCCAGGGGTGGCTCGGCGTCACCATCCCCGCCGAGCACGGCGGCATGGGCATGGGGCACTTGGCGAAGACCATCGTCATCGAAGAGCTCTCGCGGGTCTCCGGGGCCATGGGCGCCATGGTCCAGGCCTCGCAGCTCGGCGTCGCCAAGATCCTCCACTTCGGATCCGACGAGCAGAGGAAGACCTGGCTCCCCAAGGTCGCCGACGGCACGTGCCTGCCCACCATCGCCGTGACCGAGTCCGCCTCCGGCGGACACGTGCTCGGCATGCGCGCCAGGGCCGTCCGCGACGGCGACGACTACATCCTCAACGGCCACAAGGTCTTCGTCGGCAACAGCCATGTCGGCGACGTCCACGGGGTCGTCGTCCGGACCGGCCTGGGCCCCAAGGGCCTGACCGCGTTCCTCGTCGAGTCGGACCGGCCCGGGTTCGCACTCGCCCCCCAGCAGTCCACGATGGGCCTCCACGGCTTCAGCTTCGGCGAGCTCCTCTTCGAGAACTGCCGCATCCCCGCGTCCAACCGGCTCGGGAACGAGGGCGACGGCCTCGCCGTCGCCTACTCGTCCTCGATCCTCTACGGGCGCAGCAACCTCACCGCGGTGTCCCTCGGCATCCACCAGGCCATCCTGGACGCCACGGTCGCGTACGCCTCCGAAAGGGAGCTGTACGGCAAGCCGATCGCGGAGCTCGACAACATCAAGCAGAAGATCGGCCAGATCACCTCGCGGCTCATGACCGCCAGGATCACCGCCTACCACGCGGTGCACCTGCTCGACCAGGGCCAGCCCTGCGACATCGAGCTGATGAACGCCAAACTCGTGAACGTCGAGTCCGCCATGGACTCCGCGAGGGAGGCCATGGAGATCCACGCGGCCGCCGGACTCTCCACCGACCGGCCGATCGAGCGGTTCCTGCGCGACGCCTACCACATCTTCGCGCCCGCGGGCACCTCCGACATCCAGCGCCTGCGGCTCGCCGAGGCGGCGATGGGGCGGAGCAAGGGCCAGTGGTCCGCCCGCATCGTCAACGGCGAACCGGTCGGCGTGCACTGAACTGAAGCGCGATATCCGGAGGATCGGCCGGAGCATCGCACCCCATCTGAACACGGCCCGAGACGAAATGAGGAGGCGGCTTTCGCGGCCTCCTCCTTTTCGCTACCCCTGCAGCGGGCCCTCGCCCCGCTCGGACGCGTTGCGCTCCCTGATCCGGTCCATCACCTTGGCCGCCATGCCCTTGATGATGTCCAGGCCCGGCCGGCCCCAGTCGTGCGTCTCCGTGTCGACCACGCACACCGTGCCCAGCGTGTTCCCCTGGTCGTCGATCAGCGGCGCCCCCAGGTAGGAGCGGATGCCGATCTTGTCGACCACCGGATTGCCCGCGAAACGCGGGTAGTCGCACACGTCGCCCAGCACGAGCGCCTTGCCGCGCACCACGACGTGCGGGCAGTACCCGTGGTCGCGGTCCATCTCGCGGCCGACCTCGGGGGGCTCCTCGACCCCCGCCATCGCCTGGTTGGCCCCGCCGGGGGCCGGGGCCGCGAGGCCCGCGAAGTACTGGCGGTCCTCGTCGATGAAGTTGACCATCGCGTACGGCGCGCCCGTCAACTCGGTCAGCTCGCGCGCGAACTCGTCGAACTCGGGGTCGGGCAGGTCGCCGATCCCGAGCGCGCGCAGGCGTTTGACCCGTTCGGGGGCGCCCGGGTCGTCGGGCGTGATGGTGAGGCGGAACTCGTTCTCGGGAATGGACATGCTGGGCTCCTTAGCGGACGCTCGAAGCAGCGGCCGACATCAGGTGCTTGGTCAAGGTGACCAGCACCAACGTTGCGGAACGTGGATCGCGTGCGTCGCAGCAGACGATCGGGATATTCGGTTTGAGGTCCAGGGCGGACCGGACTTCCTCCGGCTCGTAGTGGTAGCCCGACTCGAACTCGTTGACCGCGACGATGAACGACGTCCCGCGGCGCTCGAAGAAGTCCAGCGCCGGGAAGCAGTCCTCCAGGCGCCGCGTGTCGGCGAGCACGACCGCGCCGAACGCCCCGTCGGACAGCTCGTTCCACATGAACCAGAACCGGTCCTGCCCGGGGGTGCCGAACAGGTACAGGATGTGCTGCGGGTCGAGCGTGATCCGGCCGAAGTCCAGGGCCACCGTGGTGGTCACCTTGTCCCCCACGCCGGTCAGGTCGTCGACGCCGATCGAGGCGGTGGTGATCGTCTCCTCGGTGCTCAGCGGCTCGATCTCCGAGACCGCCCCGACGAAGGTCGTCTTGCCGACCCCGAAACCGCCCGCGACGAGCAGCTTGATGGCGGTGGGCAGGGCTGATTGTTGTGCGGGCGATCGGTCAGAGTCGCCGTTGTAGGCCATTGAGGAGTGCCTCCAATACGGTTTTGTCGGTGGGGTCGACGGCGGGATCGGGTGCGTGGGCGATGACGGCTCCGCAGTCCACCAGGTCGGACAGCAGGACCTTGATGACCATTGCGGGGAGCCGGAGGTGCGCCGACACCTCCGCCACCGAGATCGGCTCGTGGCAGAGGATCAGCGCCTCGGCGTGCTCGGCCTCCAGCTGCGAGGGACGCAGCTGACCGGTCGACCGGACCAGTGACAAGAGGTCCAACTTCGCGGTGGGGGCAGTGCGCCCATTGCTGACGGTGTACGGCCGGACCAGGGGCCCCGCGTCCTCGTCGAGCAGCGGCCGGTGCTCGAAGTCGGACATCAGCCCACCATTTCTCCACTCGTCGTGGCGGGCCTGCGAACGGGCGTCTCCAGGTACGGACGCACGCTCTTGACCAGAATGGACATCTCGTAGCCGAGCACGCCCGCGTCCGCCTCACGACCGGCGGTCACGGCCAGGACCGCGCCCTGGCCCGCCGTCGAGACGAACAGCAGCGTGTCGTCCAGCTCCGCCACGACCTGGCGGACCGAGCCGGTCGAGCCGAACTGGGCGCCCGCCGACCGCGCCAGCGAGAACATGCCCGACGCGATCGCGGAGAGCTGGTCGGCCTGGTCGACCCCCAGCCCGTGGAAGGCCTTCTTCATGCCGTCCGAGGACAGCAGGAGGGCGCTGCGGGTGTGCGGGACCTTCCGCACGAGCCCCGCCAGCAGCCAGCTGAGATCCGTTTGCGCGCCTGCCTCGTCGCCTGCCATTAGAACTCCTCATTCCTGTACGGAGAAACGGAACCATCGGATGTGGGGATCTGCGGACCGGCGTCCGCGCGCTGCTGGCCCTGCTGGAACGCCCGCATCAGGCCCGGGTCGTGGCCGGCCTCCGCACCGCGGGCGCCCGACTGCGGGGCGTCCCGCAGCTGCGGGGCCAGGTGCGTCTGCTTGTTGCGCTTCGGCAGCGCCGGACGTCCGTCCGGCTCGAAGGCGTGCGCGCCGCCGGAACCGTTCATGCGGTCCTCCGGGAAATCGGTCACGACCTGGAGCTCAGCCGTCACCGGCAGGGCACCGGTGTCGACGCTCGGAGAGCCGCTGGCAGGGGCGTACGAGGGCGCGTACGCCGTGGCGTCCATACGGGGCGGAGGGGCGGGGGCGCTGTAGTGGCCGGTGCCGGCCGTCGGGAGGGGGCGCAGCTGCACCGACGGCAGCTGCGGCGGGGTCGCCGCGCCCGGCTGGCGGACCGGCATCTGCTGCGGGGCCGCCGGGATCTCGCGCGGCGCGGCCTTCGGCGCGGGCGTGTCGTCGCCCAGGAGCTCCTCGGGCACGACCAGGACCGCCTGGGTGCCGCCGAAGATGTTGGACTGCAACTGGACCGTCAGCTCGTGGCGGTGCGCCAGCGAGGAGACGACGTACAGGCCGATGCGGCCGTCGGCCAGGAGCTCGTCCAGGTCGACCTGGTCGGGCGTGGCCAGCATCTTGTTGAACCGGTCGCGCTCGTGCGGCTCCATGCCCAGGCCGCGGTCCTCGACCTCGACCGCCAGGCCCGTGCGGACCCGGGCGACCCGGATGAGCACCTGCGTGTTCGGGGCCGAGAACGTCGTCGCGTTCTCGACCAGCTCGGCGACCAGGTGGATGATGTCGGCGACCGCGTGGCCCTTGAGGGTGCCGTCGATGGGGCGCACCAGCTTCACGCGGGCGTACTGCTCCACCTCCGCCACGGCGCTGCGCAGCGCCTCGTAGACGTTGACCGGGCGCGACCACTGCCGGTGCGAGGTCGCGCCGCCCAGGACCGCGAGGTTCTCCGCGTGGCGGCGGATCCGCGTGGCCAGGTGGTCGACCGAGAACAGGCCCTTGAGCAGGTCGGGGTCCTCGACCTGGTTCTCCAGCTCGTCGAGCTGCTCGATCTCCCGGTGCACCAGCGATTGCAGGCGGCGGGCCAGGTTCACGAAGATGCCCACGCGGGAGTTGACGTTGACCGCGTCGATCGGGCCCGAGGTGATCATCGGGGCCGCGGGGGCGGCGACGGGGGCGGCCTGCGGGGCGGGCGGGCGCACGCCGCGGGCGGCGACCGCCTCGGCGGCCGCACGCAGGTGCCGGGCCTCCGCTGCGAGCAGGCGCAGGGCCTCGTCGGTGGTCGGGGCGCTCGCGCCGGGGTTGGGGAGCGGCACGGACCAGCGCTGGTCGGCGGGGAGGTGCCGCTGGAGGTCGTCGAGGACCTGCCAGACCTTGTAGTGGGTCTCCACCGTAGACCTGCGGACCACCGTGACGCGGCGGTTGAGCTGGGCGTCCGTCTTCGAGGCCGAAGCGGCCGCGAGGTAGGCGACCAGGGCCGCCAGGACCGCGGCGGAGCCGAGCACGGCGGGGGTCATCCACCCGGGTCGGTCGACCGGGGCCTGGAGCAGGTAGACCGCCACGCCTGCGCCGATGACGACGGCCGCGCCGAGGGGCAGCAGCGCCGCGCGCAGGAGGCGGGACTTGAGATCGGCCGGGGCGCCGGAGTCCTCAGCGGCGCTGGAGCCGGAGGGGTGGGGCGCTGGCCCGGAGGGTTGGAAAGTATGAGTTGTGGACCGAGGTGTTTCGGGCATCGCCATCCTCACGACACTGGCCTATCGGCTTCCGCGATACCGGGAAGTGACAAAGTCGTTGCAGCAGAAGGGAATGCCTTGTCCCCACCGGCTGTTTCGACAGAATGGTATCAGCGCTCAGTTCTCTGGATAGCATGGCTGCCCTGTCCAGTCAACCTGGAGATGCAATCGGACGGTGACGCGAAACAGGCCGTTCACAGGCCCGTCACAGCAGGTCAGCGAGCTCGTGGACACGAGACGCGGAGAGTCCCGGGGGACGGAGGATTCATCACCCGATCGGGAGGAGCGTCGGGATTGCGAGGAACGACACTTCAGGACCGGACGGCGCCGCTCCGTCCGATCCCATTGCCGGGCAATTCGTTTCCGCGCTGGTGCCCGAGACGGGACTTGAACCCGCAAGTCTCCCGACGGCCGGTTTTAAGCCGACTGTGTCTACCAGATTCCACCACTCGGGCCCGTATGCTGCCACGCTAGCGGGATTTCCGCCGGCGTGGTCACCCCGATTTCCCCGCGGAGGCCCCCGCACCTCCCGAGACTCCGAAGTGTCAGCTTCCCGACACAAGCCTGATTCCAAAAAGGATCTTGCCCGAAGCAGGTCACTCCATCGAGGACCGGAGGGGCGAATGAGGAATCATGCGGCACTCGAGGTGATTGAGACGCTCAGATATGTCCGTTTTGAAGGTTGATGTAGTGATTTGAGTAGGGTTGACAGGCTCAGTTTGCAGCCGAGGTCAGGAAAGGTCAGGGCGGCGGCGACAAAGAGGCGGGGAGATCCCCTCACTGTTCTTCGACTTTGCGGATCGCCTTGGTGGAGGCGCTTGAATCAGCGACACGGAAGGGTGGTCGACTTCCCCTGTCCGACCGCGGGATCCGAGTGCGTTTGGCGAGGCTGCGCCGCCGATAAAGATCCACTATGCCGCAACTTTCACCCTTTCGAGTGATGCCAATCCCCCCAATAAGTGTCATCATTGTCTTATCGCACCAGCGATCACAATCAGCACCAGAACCGGATAACTCCCCAGGGGGTGAGCAAGATGAAGGCCTTCACCGAATCAGATCGGAACACTCAGGCCGAGGCCATCCGCTCGGCCCTTGATTCTGCTGCTTCGGCGATCAACGCCCATCACGCCCAGGTGCTTTCCACAGTCATTGCGATGAAAGAACGGAACCTCCACCGCTCGGCCTTCGGGTTCTCCGCGCTGCGGGATCTGCTGCTGTCCCAGTTCGACTTCACGTTCAACACCGCCGGAGCGATCGCCGCGATCGCCCGCCTCTCGGGCAAGTTCCGGATCCTCACCGAGGCTGCTACATCAGGCCGGGCGCGGATCGATCAGGTCGCCTACGCGGTCCGGCAGCTGGACCAGACCCCGGCGATGCGCCTGTTCGCCCGCACCCCCTTCCGGGCGCCCGTGCCCTCCCCTTTCGATGACGCGGTCCTCTGCGCGACGCCTGAGGCGATGGTGGCCCAGTACTGCCAGCACGCTTCCTTCGCCGACCTTCAGCGGCACCTCGAGGGGCTGTGGGCGACCATCGCCGCAGAATCGGAACTGCTGGATGCGCTCGGCGAGCAGTCCCTCCAGCGCCTCGACCTGGTCGAGACCGGCAACGGCATGTGGCACCTCGAAGCCGAGTTGACCGAGACCACCGGCAGGCTCCTCGACAAGTATTTGAAGACCGCCTGCCCGCCGCCCCGCCAGGACGAGACCGACACTGACGGGGTGCTGCCGCCGCAGGCGAACCGCCACGCCGAAGCCCTGCACCAGCTCCTCGCGGGCTATGGGTCCTCGCCCGAGGCCGCCACCCGGCACGGACACACCGCGACCCTGAACCTGACCGTGGACATCGCGACCTTGCGCGGGGAGGACACCGGGCGGGTGCCCCTGCTGGACGGCGACCCGATCTCCCTCGCCCAGGCCCGGCTCCTGGCCTGCGAAGCCCTGACCATCCCGAGCGTGTTCGACTACGAGTCCGGCGAAGCGGTCGAACTCGGCCGCGCCCTACGCCTCCCGAATGTGGCCCTGCGGCGCAAGCTCGAACTCGAACAGCCCGCAGGGTGTGTTTGGCACGGCTGCTCCCGGCCCGTCGCCTGGACCGAAGCCCACCACATCGTGCACTGGGCCGACGGCGGCGAGACCACGGCCGCGAACCTGATCCTGGTGTGCCGGTTCCACCACGGCCGCCTCCACACCCTCGGCTGGACCGTCACCAAGACCGGCCCGGGTACGGCGGTCATCACCCACCACGACCACCAGAGCGACAACAGCGAAAGCGACACCACCGGGTGCGGGTGCGCGGACTGGCGCACCGACGCCGACATGGACACCGAGCATCAGAATTCGGGCTGGGATCTGTTCCCCACCGGCCTCTACCGGACCGAATGGTCCCAGACCCTCACACCCGACCTCGACGGCCACGCCGCCATCATCGAAAGCGAACGCGCCCGGACCGCCATGCGCGAAGCCCGCGCCAAAGCACGAGCACGCTTCACCACCAGGACCACCAACAGCGCCGACACCACCGGCAGCAGTGCCGACCGCAGCGATCACAGTGAGCAGGCCCCGGCCGCCACGCCGACGCCTCCGGCCGCACCGACAGCCGAATCCGAAGCATCATCACCAAAAGCGCCCGCCCTCGCGGGAACCGCCACCACGGCCAGGCCGGTCAGGCCAGTGGTCCCGATCGGGCCCATCGACTACGGCGAACCACCCTTCTTACCCCGCCCCAGCAGGCGACTGCTGGGGGACGCGAGGCCCACCGCACCACACGCACGGCCCGCAGCCCGAACCCCCACGGGGCCGGGCCCCTCAGCATGTCCAAGGGCGGAAAACCACCGACTCACTCCCACCCCTCCGTCACTGCCCACGCTGAGAGCGCCCCTCCACCGCTACCCGCGCTGAGAGCGACCCTCCACCGCCTCAAAGCCGCAGAGCCCACCCGGAGCAGCAGCTGCCTCGTTGTCGCCGACCGCTCTCACCGCAAACATCCCCCGGCCCGGGGTCGCAGGACCCACCCCGAGAAAGACCACCCCTCCGTCGCCGACCGCCCTGACCGCACGACATCACCACCCCGAAGCTGAAATCCCTGCCTCGTGCACGATCATTCCCTTGTCACTGCCCGCCCTGACCTCGCGCCATCGCTACCCCAAGGCCGAGGCCCCATCCCGTGCGCGATCATCCCCTTGTCACTCCCTGTCACGGCGAGGTCGCTCGGTCGCGATGGCGGCCGCGAGATGACGTGAAGCGCTCACAGTCGGGCACCTATGCTGAGCGGGCGATGACCGAACAACCGCTCCTCTTTCTCGATGTCGACGGGACCGTGATCCCTTTCAGCCGACGACACGGAAACGGCTCGGCGGCGGCCGCTACTGAGCCGTACCTCGCTGGGATCGATGCCGAGCTGGGTCATCGGCTGGCCGCACTCCCGTGTGAACTGGTCTGGGCCACCACTTGGGAAGACGACGCCAACACCGACGTGGCGCCCCGGCTGGGGCTGCCTCCGTTGCCGGTGGTGCGCTGGCCGGAACCATCAAGCGAAGACCGGCTCGAAGACCGGTGGTTCAACCTGCATTGGAAGACGCGCACACTGGTCGCTTGGACCGATGGACGTCCATTCGCCTGGCTCGACGATGAGATCACCGGCGCCGACATCGATTGGGTCGCCGCCCGTCACCGCGGCCGCGCACTGCTCCACCCCGTCGACGCCTCGCAGGGCATCACTCATCGCGACTTCGACGCCCTCGACCTCTGGCTCCGCGGAGCGTGAAACAGGCTCCTCGCCGCCGTCCTGACTCTGACCGTCCTCGGACCGGGCGGCCGGGGAGCTCGGTTCCGGCTCTCGCCGACTCGACCCCGCTATCACCCTGGCCCGCTGGAGGCGATCGGCGCGAGGCGCCGACGCCGCTGCGCGACCTCGCCCCCTACCTGGACCAGTGGACATGCGTCTTACGGGGTCCCGCCGCGGCCGCAGAACCGCTGTCCCTGATGCAGTACTCGAGGTTCCCCCCGACCACGATTTCCGCCGGTCGGACGCCACCCTCGATAACCGGTTCGTCAATGACCCCGCCGAGCCCGCAGCGGCAGCGTGCTCAGCGGTGCGGTCGGCCAGGCGGCCACCGATACGGCGGTGAGCCCAGCTGCTCGAGATCTAGGACGGCATCCACCGGCTCGGTGATGGGGCCAGTGACCGGACGGTCCTGATCGTCGACGGCAGTCGCGATCCATACCCGGCCGATAGGCTGTGCCCCAAAATATCAGGCCCCAAAGAGTACTAATAACGCAAATTAATCGATCGATTCGAGGAGGGTGCGATCTTCTCTCGAACGGTATACTTGCGCTTACGGATGTCACTGATTCCGAGGTCGGCGACCCTGCGGCGAGGAGTTGCAATGGTTTACGGTCAGGACGGGTTTCCCCCCATTTTCGAGGACCCGCAGGCGTTCGTGCGCCAATTCAAAAAGCGCGTTCCGGCGGAGCAGGGCCGAGAGCAGGAGACACCGCAGCTACAGACGGATGTGAAGGTCCACATTAATGCGGAGGGCAACGAAGTCCACGTGACCGTCAAGATGGACGGCGATGCTTCCCGAGTGCAGCTGATCGAGGACGATGAGGTGTGGGGTTGCATCGACGAGAGAGACGACCCCTTCGCATAAGCAGACGATCCGCGCCCGGGTCCTTGCCACCATGATCCGACCGGCCCTTCAGGCGAGGTCGCGCAGGGCCGCGACGGCCCGGTCGTCGCCCTGGTAGTCCAGGTCGTCGAGGAACACGGCGAGCGCGGTACCGCCGCCGTCGACGGTCTTCCGGAGTTCGCGCCAGGTCGCCAGGTTCGGGTGCTCGTAGGCCGTGCAGGCCTCGGCCGGGGCGAGGAGGCGGATCGCGCGGGCCAGCGTCTCGGCGTCGAGGCGGTAGGAGGCCGGGCCGGCCCGGTGGCCGAGGACGGTCGCCATCGCCACCGCCGGGAGCGGGTGCACGCCGATGTTGGTGCGGGCGAAGCGGACGCGGTCCTCCGCGTCGACCGTCGCGAACCCGTAGGCGGCCGGGAGCCGCCAGTCGGGGAGGGCGGCGATGAGCCGTTCCCTCGCGGTGGTGATCTTCTCGACGGTCTCCCAGGTGTCGCCGAGTTCGGCGAGGAGGGCGGTCACGGTCGCGTCGGTCGCAGTCATCCCGGCAGTCTCGCACCGCCCCCGGTGGGAGGCAAGCGGGTTCCAGTCGGGTGGGACGTCCGGGTCGAAGGCGGCCGCCCGGGCGAAGCGAAGCCCCCGGTCGGCGTGCGACCGGGGGCTTGCGTCTTCTGCGGTTAGACCAGCTGCTTCTTCTTCGCGTAGTGGCAGGCCGCGCGGGTCAGGCCGTCGTGGTCGGAGTGCAGCAGCGGCTCCACCTCGATGCACTTGGACTGCTCGTTCGCGCCCAGCTCCTTGAACAGCGGGCAGCGGGTGCGGAAGCGGCAGCCCGAGGGCGGGTTCGACGGGCTCGGCACGTCGCCCTGGAGGACGATCCGCTCGCGGGTCCGCTCCTTGCGCGGGTCCGGCAGCGGGATGGCCGACATGAGCGCCTGCGTGTACGGGTGGGCCGGACCGGCGAACAGCTGGTCCGTGGTGCCCTCCTCGACGATCTTGCCCAGGTACATGACCGCGACCTTGTCGGCGATGTGGCGCACCACCGACAGGTCGTGCGACACGAACAGGTACGACAGCCCCAGCTCGTCCTGGAGGTCCTCCAGGAGGTTGATGACGCCGGCCTGGATCGAGACGTCCAGCGCCGAGACCGGCTCGTCGAGCATGAGCACGCGCGGCTGGAGCGCGAGCGCGCGGGCGATGCCGATGCGCTGGCGCTGGCCGCCCGAGAACTCGTGCGGGTACCGGTTGCGGTGCTCGGGGTTCAGACCGACGATCTCGATGAGGCTGTTGACCCGCGCGCGGCCGCCGTTCTTGAACAGGCCGTGCACCCGCAGGGGCTCGGCGATGATCTCGAAGACCGTCATGCGCGGGTCCAGCGACGCCATCGGGTCCTGGAACACCAGCTGGATGTCCCGGCGCATGGGCCGCATCTGGTTGCGCGACAGCTTGGTCAGGTCCCGGCCGTCGTACAGGACCTCGCCGGAGGTCGGCGGGATGAGGTTCATCATCAGCCGCGCGGTCGTGGACTTGCCGCAGCCGGACTCGCCCACGAGGGCGAGGGTCTCGGTCGCGCCGATGTCCAGGCTCACGCCGGACACGGCGTGGACCGCGCCGACCTTGCGCCGCAGGATGCCCTTCGAGCGGACCGGGAACTCCTTGACGAGGTTCCGGCCGGCGATGACCGGTTCGGCCGCGTTCTGCGGAGTGTCGAGCATGGCGTTCACTTGTCGTCCTCCTCAGTGTTCACGACGGCCTCGGCCTCGGAGGCCTCGATCTCCGCCTCGACGGACAGGTCGGTGGCGTCGGCGGCGAACACGTCGTCGGGCGCCTTGCCTTCGAGCTGCTCCTGGAAGTGGCAGGCCGCCACGTGTCCGGAGCCGTTGATCGGCAGCAGGGCCGGCTCCACCTCGGCGCAGATGTCCTGGCTCATGGGGCAGCGCGGCCGGAACGGGCAGCCCGGCGGCAGGTTCAGCATCGACGGCGGCGTGCCGTGGACGGGGGTGAGGCGGTGGCCCCGGTCCTCGTCCATGCGCGGGAGCGAGCCGATCAGGCCCAGCGTGTAGGGCATGCGCGGCTCGTAGAAGATCTCGTCCACACTGCCCTGCTCGACGGGGCGCCCGGCGTACATGACCAGGACCTCGTCGGTGTGCCCGGCGATGACGCCCAGGTCGTGGGTGATGAGGATGAGCGCCGCGTTGACCTCTTCGCGGGCCTTCTCCAGGGCCTCGAGGACCTGGGCCTGGACGGTCACGTCGAGGGCCGTGGTGGGCTCGTCGGCGATGATCACGTCCGGGTTGTTCGCCATGGCGATGGCGATGACCACGCGCTGGCGCATGCCGCCGGAGAGCTCGTGCGGGTAGGCGTCCACCCGCTGCTGCGGGTTGGGGATGCCGACCGAGTCGAGCAGGTCGATGCAGCGCTTGCGGGCCTCGGCCTTGTTCACGTCCGGGTAGTGGACGCGGATGGCCTCGGCCAGCTGGTAGCCGACCGTGTAGACCGGGTTGAGGCTGGTCAGCGGGTCCTGGAAGATCATGGAGATCTTCTTGCCGCGGATCTTGGAGAGCTCGGGGTCGCCGAGGCCGAGGAGCTCCTCGCCCTCGAACTTCGCCGAGCCGGTGATCTGGGCGGTCTTGGGCAGCAGGCCCATGACCGCCATCGAGGTGACCGACTTGCCCGAGCCCGACTCGCCGACGATGCCGAGGCTCTGGCCCCGGCGCAGCTCGTAGGACACGCCGCGGACGGCGTGGACGAGGCCGTCCTCGGTCGGGAAGGACACGTTGAGGTCCTCGACCTGGAGGACGACGTCGCCCTTGGCGCCGACGGCGCGGTTCTTGCCGTTCCCGGCGCTGACTGAGATGTTCGACATCGCTATCGCCTCACCATCGTCTGTCGCGGGTCCATCGCGTCGCGCAGGCCGTCACCGATGAAGTTGATGGTCAGCGCGATCAGGATGATCATGACACCCGGGATGTAGAACAGGTACCAGTGCTCGTTGAACGCGGAGGCTCCCGCCGCGTCGATGAGCAGGCCCAGTGACGTGTCGGGGCTCTGGATGCCGAGGCCGAGGAACGACAGGGTCGTCTCGGACAGGATCGCGAACGCGATCTGGAGCGTCACCGAGACGATGATGACGCTCATCGTGTTCGGGATGAGGTGCTTGACGATGATGTGCCAGTCGGAGCCGCCGGCCGAGCGGGCGGCCTCGATGAACTCCTTCTCGCGCAGGGACAGCACCTCGGCGCGGACGGCGCGGGCGATCGAGGTCCAGCCGAAGACGGCCAGGATGATCGCCATGTGGTACCAGCGGACGCTGGTGTCGATCGCGCCGGCGAGCGCGCCGGTGATGACCAGGAACGGGATCACGAACATGATGTCGAGGAAGCGCATGAGCACCGCGTCGACCCAGCCGCGGTAGAACCCGGCGATGGCGCCGTAGAGCGCGCCGATCACGGTCGAGCCGATGGCGACGACGAGCGCGACGTTCAGCGACTGCTTGGTCGCCTGCATCATGGCGCCGAGCATGTCGCGCCCGGCCTTGTCGGTGCCGAACGGGTGGTCCATGCTCGGGGCGGCCCACGAGGGGATCTCCGAGTGGATCTTGTAGTCCCACTTCCACAGGAAGGGGCCGACATAGGCGAACAGCACGATGAGCAGGAAGATGACCATGCTGATCACGGCGGCGCGGTGGCGGAAGAAGCGGCGGAACACCATCTCCCACTGGCCGCGTTCCTTGGTGGAGAGGGCCTCGGATTCGAGGCGGTCGGAGGCAGCTGTGTTACTCAAAGCGGATCCTCGGGTCGAGCACGCCGTACAGGATGTCGGAGATCAGGACGCCGATGAGGACCACGATGCCCGAGATGAGCACGTAGGCCATGACGGCGAAGGTGTCGCCGGCGTTGATGGCGTCGAGCGAGTAGACGCCGAGCCCCCGCCAGCCGAAGATGCGCTCGGTGACCATCGCGCCGCCCATGGCCGCGGACAGCGACAGGGGTGCGAAGGTGGCGACCGGGATGAGCGCGGTCCGCAGCGCGTGGCGGCGCATGACGGTCCCGTTCCGGACGCCCTTGGCGCGGGCGAGCCGGACGTAGTCGGAGTTCATGACCTCCAGCATGCTGGCGCGCTGGTAGCGGGAGATCGCCGCGTAGCCGCCGAGCATGAGCACCAGGGTGGGCACGATCAGGTAGGGCAGGGAGTCGACGAAGACCGCCCACCCGTTGCCTTGGAAGCCGGTGGTGCCGGACCCGTACGTCTGGAAGACCGTCGAGCCCAGGATCTTGTTCAGCTGGACCGCGCCCTCCTTGAACAGCTGGCCGAGCCAGAAGATGGGCATGGCCAGGAACAGGAAGCCGAGGAACGTCAGCGTGTAGTCGACTCGTGAATACTGCTTGACCGCGCTGACGACACCGGCGAGAATGGCGATGCCGATGGAGGCGATGGTCGCGAACAGGACGAGTCTGAGCGTGATCCAGAACCTGTCGGAGACCTCGTCGCCGATGGGCATGGCGGTGCCCTCGATGGACGGCCCCCATTCGCCCTGGATCAGGCCGATGTCGTCGTTGGTGTCACCGACGCCGGTGAGCCAGATCCAATAGCGCTCGGGGATGGACCGGTCGTAGTACCAGGTCGCCTCGAGGGCGTCGATGGTCGACTGGGGGACCGGCTCGCCGGTGGACTGCTCGATCTCGAAGACCCGGTCCTGGACGGGGTCGTTCGGGATGTCCACCAGGACAAAGCACAGGATGGTGGCCCCCAGGAGCACCGGGATCATCATCAGGACTCGCCGGATTATGAATACAACCATAATGCCTCGTTAACGGTTTCTCTGCTGTGGACCGGTTCGCCTGCCGACCGGTCCGGCCCCGCTGCTGCGGGGCCTCTCCTACGGCTCACTGGCCCCCCGTTCCGGGGCCTGGCCGGCGAGCCGCCTGGCACTGTGCGATCACTGTTCCCCCCGTTCCGCCGCTGCGCGCGCCGCCGCGGGGCGGGGTCCGTCCGATGGCCTGTCCGCTCTTCGGCCGGTTCCCCGTTCAGTGGTGCCACCGTAGAACGGCGGCCCGCCGGCGGTCTGCTCATTCATCGACGATCCCCCATTCAGCGATGTTGTACGCGGCGCGCTGCTGCGACGCCCAATTGTCGCGGACGTTGACCAACCTATCGGAGACCATGACCACGACCGGTGTGTCCACGATCGGCAGGACGTAGGCGTCCTCGATGACCCGCTGGACCGCGAGGTTGGCGCGGTCGGCGGCCTCCTCGTAGTCGAGGGTGCCGTTGATGTCGGCGATGAGCGCGTCGAGTTCGTCGTCCTCGAGCCCGCCGAAGTTCGAGCCGGAGTCGGAGGCCCAGTACTGGGAGGCGGAGCCGACGAAGAGCGGGTCGGAGCTCCAGCCGTAGCTGATCATGTCGAAGTCGGCCTCGGCGAGGACGCTGCCGAGGTCGGCGTCGGGGATGGCGCGCATCTCGACGTCGATGCCGAGGTCGGCGAGGGTCGCCTGGGTCAGCTCGCCGGTGATCTTGCGGTTCTCCTTGGACTCCGAGTAGCGGAAGTTCAGGGTGACCTGCTCGCCGCCGGGGGTGAGGAGGGAGCCGTCGGAGTCCCATTCGTACCCGGCCTCTTCGAGGTCGCCGCGGGCCATCTCGATGTCGCCGGAGCCCTGGCCGGTGGCGGAGAGGTAGTCGGCGTAGTACTCCGAGCCGTTGCGGAAGAGGTGGTTGTTCTTGCGCTCGATGTCGGACTGCACGAACGCGTAGGTGCGCTCGATGATGTTCTCGAGGTCGATGGCCGTCAGGACGGCCCTGCGCAGCGCCGGGTCGGAGAGGAACTCGTTGTGCGTGTTGAGGTCGATGTGCTCCCAGGAGGGCCCGCCTGCGACCGCGTAGGAGGTGCCGTCGGCGCCTTCGAGCTGGGTGATCGCCTCGGAGGTGACCGAGAAGGGGGAGGCGCCGTCGATCTCGCCGTTGCGCAGGGCGGTGACGATGTTGTCGAGGCCGTCGAAGACCCGGAAGGTGATCTTGTCGAGGGTGACCTCGGTGTCGCCGGCCCAGTCGTCGTTGCGGACGTAGATGACGTAGTCGCCCGGGACGGCCTGCTCGATCGTGAACGGGCCGGTCGACCAGGTCGGGACGGTCTCGGCGAAGTAGTCCTCGGCCGCGGCCATGGCCTTCGGGTCGTTCTGCCAGTCGAAGCCCTGGTCCTCGGCGATGTGGGAGGGCTGGGAGAGCACTTCCTCGTACTGCCACTCGGCGGAGTGGTAGTCCTCGCCGTAGGTCACGGTGACGGTGGAGCCCTCGCCGGTGATGGACTCGACCTGGGAGCCGCGGGTGGTGTTGGCGGGGTCGCAGCCGTCGCACAGGTCGGCGTTCCCGGAGGTGGCGTACCAGTGGTAGATGAAGTCGTCGACCGTGACGTCGGTGCCGTCGCCCCAGTTCGCGCCGGATTTGAGGGTGTACTCGACGGTGACGGGGTCCTCGCTGACGAGTTCGGGTTCGGCCGCGAAGAGGCCCTCGTTGACGATGAAGTCGCCGGCGGGGTCGAACTGGCCGGTGTAGGGCCACATGCCCACGAGGGCCACGCTCACGTACGCGTTGTTGCCTTCGGAGGTGTTCTGGTTCCAGGAGCCCCACGAGCCGTCGAGGGCCCAGGTGATCTCGCCGCCGTCGCCGCGCTCACCGGCGTTGCAGCCGGTGGGGTCGGTGAGGCAGTCGTCCAGGCCGGCGGCCGAGGCCTCGCCGCCCTGTCCGCAGCCGGCGAGTACCAGGGCGGTGCAGGCTGAGGCGGCGACGGCCGCCATGTGGTGTCGCTTCATGGTTCCTCTCGTGGGTGTGCGTCGCGGGACCGGGCGGTCGGGGGCGCCGGGTGGGCGGCGGGCCTCCGCGCGCGGGGCCGGTCGAGGTCGGGCCGCGACTGGTCGGGTCGGCGGCTGGGCCTCGCCCCCGGCCTTCGGGTCGGGTGACGCGAGGTACAGCCTTCCACGGGAATCGGGGGTTTCGAACGAACGAACCAGAGATGAGTTTCGTTCGTTATGTTCCCGTGACGTTCATTCCCGGAATGGCGGCGAAAGACGGAATTTTCACTGTCTGCCAGCGAAAACCCGGGAGGCCTCGGCCGGCGGGCCGCGGCCTTCCGCCGTGATTCGGCTCGGGGTCGCAACGCTGCGACCGGACACGTCGGGGTGGGAGCGGGGGTGGGGTCCGGGAGCGCGGTGGCGCTCGGCGACGGCCCGGTCGCACCCTGGAACCGGGCGCTGAACGCGGGAAGCGGCGGGACCCCGGGGGCCCCGCCGCTTCGCTCGGTGAGCTGCGCTTACCGAGCCCTTAGACGATCTTCCACTCGCGGATGTTCCACAGCGGGCCGGCCTGGCTGGCCGGGTTGGTGACCGGGCCCTCGAGGACGGCGGGGTTCGAGTAGAACACCTGCGGCTCATCGAACAGGGGCAGCGTGTAGGCGTCGGGCGTGACGATCGCGTCGACGTCGTTCGCGAACTGGGCGGCCTCGTCGATGTCGAAGGTCGAGCGGACCTTGGCGATGGCCTCGTCGGCGACCGGGTTGCTGTACTTGCCGTAGTTCGAGCCGGAGGTCGACTCGAAGTACTGGCTCGGCTGCACGGTGAACGCGGCGGAGCCGATCCAGCCGAAGATGATCAGGTCGAAGTCGGCCTCGGCGAGGACGTTGCCGAGCTCGCCGTCGGGGATGGCGACCATCTCGAGCTCGATGCCGATCTGCTCCAGGCTGGCCTGGGCCAGCTCGGCGGCGAGCTTGCGAACCGGGTTGGTGTCCGCGTAGCGCATGTTGAACTTGACTTCCTTGCCGTCCGGGGTCTTGAGGACGTCGCCGACCTCGTAACCCGCGGCGGTGAGGATGCCCTTGGCGGCCTCGACGTCGCCCGAGCCCTGGCCGGTCGGGCCCACGTGGTCGACCCAGTAGGGGCTGTCGGCCAGGAAGAAGTGGCTGAGCTTCTGCTTGACGCCGGTCTCGGGGTAGTTCTTGTCGCAGATGTCCTGCACGTTGATGGCGGTGAAGACCGCCTTGCGCAGCTCGACGTCCGAGAGGAACTCGTTCTGGGTGTTGGCGTCGAAGTGCTGCCACACCGCGCCCGCGTAGGTCTCGATCTGGAAGTCGGGGTTCTCCGCGATCTTGGCGTTCTCCTCCTCGGAGAACTCGCTCGGCCAGGCGCCGTCGATGGTGCCCTGGCGCATCTCGGTGACGATCGCCTCGGTGCCCTCGATGACCTTGAGGGTGAGCTTCTCGATGGTCGGCTTGACCGAGCCCTGGTAGTTCTCGTTGATCTCGTAGACCATGTACTCGCCGAGCTTGCTGTCGGTCGGCTTGTACGGGCCGGTGCCGACGGTCGGCGGGGTGGTCTCGAAGTACTGGATCGCGTCGCCCATGACCTCGGGGTCGGTCTGCCAGTCGGCGAAGCCGTTCGCCTCGGCGATGTGGCTGGGCAGGTAGACGGTGGACGAGAACAGCCACTCGGGGTCGGAGTAGCCCTCGACGTAGCTCACGAGGATCGAGCCGTCCTCGGCCTGCTCGATGGAGGCGATCTGCGAGCCCCAGTCGGTGGAGGCCGGGAGGGCCTTCTCCTGGTTGGCGTGGTCGGCGTTGCCGGACACCGAGTACCACTGGAAGATGAAGTCCTCCAGGCGGACGGGCTCGCCGTCGGACCACTGGGCGTTCTCGTTGAGGACGTACTTGATCTGCATCGGGGCTTCCGAGACCAGCTCGGGGGCGGCGGCGAAGATCGCGTCGTCGTAGTGGTACTCGCCGTCGGGGGCGAACTCGCCGCCGGTCTGGCCCCACGGGGTCATCGGCGTCATCGCCTGGTGCCCGTAGGAGTTGTTGCCCGACTGGGTGTTCTCGTTCCAGGAAGACCAACCAGAGGAGATCGCCCAGATGATCTCCTTCTTGCCGGAGCCGGAGCCTTCGCCGTCGTTGCCGCCGCAGGCGGCGAGGGTCAGGGCGGCGGAACCGCCGATGGTCAGGCCGCCGAGAGCTCTACGAGTCAGAGCCATGAGTCGTTCTCCTCCAGATATCGATGCCGAGGGGCCTCCGCGCGGGCGCGATGGGCGCCGATGCCTCGCGACCCGACTGACGGGCGTGGGGAAGGCGTTGCAGCCCTCGGCGGTGTTGTGACAAACACTGGCACAGACGTGAGGCGATTGACATGGCCGAGTCACCAACTGGGGTTTATTCGTGATGTATTCGTGACTTTGCGCCTTGCGGCATGTGGTCTGAATGGACCGTGGGGCCGATGCGGCATCGGCCCCACGGGGGAATTCACTGAATTATCGGGACGGAAGGTGGCGTATCGACCGCCGCCGCAAGGCGGATTCCCGCCCGCTCGGAGGGGCGCCGCCTACGGCTTGTCCCACTCGCGGATGTTCCACAGCGAGGCGGCCTGGCTGTTGGGGTTCACGGCCGGGCCCGTCACCAGTTCCGCGTTCCAGATGATGGACAGCGGGCTGGAGTACAGCGGGAGGGTGTACGCCTGGGCGACGGCCTGCTCGGAGATCTGGTTGGCGTAGTCGGCCGCCTCGTCCAGGTCGAACGTGGAGGTGATCTGCGGGAGCAGCCCCTCGATGACGTCGTCCTCGAAGCCGCCGTAGTTCGACGAGGAGTCCTTGAAGAAGAACTGGCTCGGGGACGAGGTGAACTCCGGGCTGCCGACCCAGGAGAAGACGATCATGTCGAAGTCGCCGCTGTCGAGCGTCCCCGCGAAGTCCTCGTCGCCGAAGCCCTTGAGCTCCAGGTCGATGCCGAGCTCCACCAGCTGGGCCTGGATGACCTCGCCGGTGAGCTTGCGGATCTCGTTGGAGGTGGCGAACCGGAAGTTGAAGACGACCAGCTCGCCGTCCTTCTCCAGCTTGCCCTCGCCGTTCCAGGTGTAGCCCGCCTCGGTGAGGATGGCCTTCGCGGCGTCGATGTCGCCCTTGCCGTAGTTGGCCGGGGTCAGGTAGTCCTGGTAGTAGGAGCTGTCCTCGGTGAAGAAGTGGTTGCCCAGCCACGGCACCTCGGTGCCGGGGAAGGCCCGCTCCTTGATCTCCTCGACGTTGATGGTCGTGAAGACCGCCTGGCGCAGGGCCGCGTCCTTGAGGAACGCGTTGCCGACGTTGAAGTCGAGGTGCGACCAGGTCGCCCCGGCGTAGGTCTCGTACTTCCACGCCTCGGGGTTCTCGTCGAGCTCCTGGAGGACCTCGAGGCTGAAGTCGTTCGGCCAGCACCCGGCGATGGTGCCCTGGCGCAGCTCGGTGACCTCGGCCTCGATGCCGGTGACGGGCTTCATCGTGAGCTTGGTGAACTTGGCCTTCTTGGAGCCCTGGTACTTCTCGTTGGGCTCGTAGACGATGTACTCGCCGAGCTTGTTGTCGACCGGCTTGTACGGGCCGGTGACGACCGTCCACAGGTTCTCGTTGAACCACTTGATGGCCTGGCCCATGACCTCGGGGTCGGACGCCCAGTTCTCGTAGCCGTTCTCCTCGGCGTAGTGGCTGGGCAGGTAGACGCCGCCGGTGAAGGGCCACTCGGGGCTGGTCCGGCCCTCGATGAACGTGATGACGACCGTGTTGCCCTCGCCCGCCTCGATCTTCTCGATCGTCTCGCCCCAGGCGGTGCCCGCCGGCATGGCCAGCTCCTGGTTGGCGTGGTCGTCCCGGCCCGAGACGCTGTACCAGTGGAAGACGAAGTCCTCGACGCGGACGGGCTTGCCGTCGGACCACTGGGCGCCCTCTTTGAGCGTCAGCTGGATCTGCATCGGCGCCTCGCCGATGAGCTGCGGCTCGCCCTCGAAGATCGCGTCGTCGTAGACGACGTTGCCCTCGGGGTCGAAGTCGTAGCCGACCTGGCCGAGCGGGATCATCGGCGTCATGGCGATGTGCCCGGCGGAGTTGTTGCCGGTGCTGGTGTTCTCGTTCCAGGACTCCCAGGGGTAGGAGACCGCCCACACGAGTTCGCCGCTGGCCTCGCCGCCGCCTTCTTCGTCGCCGCCGCAGGCGGCCAGCATGAGGGCGGACGACCCGCCGATGGTCAGGCCGCCGAGTGCTCTACGAGTCAGAGCCATTGCTGTGTCTCCTCCATAGGGTCCGGCCGAGGGCGGGCCGCCCGTTTGCTGGCCGCGGGGGGCTCGTCGCCGCACCGGGGTCGCAGAGGGGCTGGGAAGCCGCCTCGGCAGTGCTGGGTCAAACGTTTCCACGTCGCAGTGGGTTGCGGAACGGCTCGGTACGAAACTGGCGAATCATTGTTACCCGACCGATACGCAACAGCGGGGGCGGCCCGTCGGCCGCCCCCGGTTGGCTCCCGATGCTACGCGGGTTTCCACTCCCGCACGTTCCACAGCGGGCCGGCCTGGCTGTTGCCGTTGACCGTGATCCCGGCGAGCAGGTTGCCGTTGTAGATCGTCGACTGCGGCTCGTCGAACAGCGGCAGGGTGAACGCCGCGGGCATGACCATGGCGTCGACGTCGTTGGCGAACTGCGCCGACTCGGCGATGTCCGTGGTCGAGCGGACCTTCGCGATGGCCTCGTCGAGCCCGTCGAGCGTGTAGCTGCCGAAGTTCGAGGACGACTCCGAGCCGAAGTACTGCTGCGGCGCGGTGGTGAACGCGGGCGTGCCCGACCAGCCGAAGATGACCAGGTCGAAGTCGGCCTCGGCGAGCACGGTGCCCAGCTCGCCGTCGGGGATCGCCGTGAGCTTCACGTCGATGCCGATCTCGGCCAGGTAGGACTGGACGAGCTCGCCGGCCAGGGTGCGGGTCGCGTCGCCCTCGCCGTAGCGGAGGGTCAGCGTCACCGGCTCCCCGTCGGGCGTGGTGAGCGTGTCGCCGGTCGTGTACCCGGCGCCCTCCAGGAGCGCGTTGGCCGCGTCGGCGTCGCCGGTGCCCTGCTCCGGGTCGGTCTGGCCGAGGGTGTCCGTGAAGAACTCGGACCCGGTGTTGAAGAAGTGGTTGCGGCGCGCCTCGACCTCGGTGTCCGGGTAGGCCTTGGCGATGACGTCCGCGTTGTCGATCGCGGTGAACACGGCCTGGCGCAGGACCTGGTCGGCGAGGAACTCGTTGTTGGTGTTGGTGTCGATGTGGAGCCAGATCGAGCCCTCGTACACCTCGGTCGTGATGGCGTCGTCGCCCTCGACCTTGTCGAGCTCCTCCTGGCTGAACTCGGAGGGCCAGGCGCCGTCGATGGAGCCCTGGCGCAGCTCGGTGACGATCGCCTCGGTGCCCTCGACGACCTTGAGGGTGAGCTTCTCGAGGCCGGGCTCGGTCGAGCCCTGGTAGTTCTCGTTGGGCTCGTAGACGACGTAGTCGCCGAGCACGGCGTCGACGGGCGTGTACGGCCCGGTGGACCAGGTGGGCGCGTTCTGGGCGAACCAGGTGGCGCTCTCGCCCATGACGGCCGGGTCGGTCTTCCAGTCGGCGAAGCCGTTGTCGGCGGCGATGTGGGCCGGGTACATCGGCGAGGAGAAGAACTCCCACTCGGGGTCGAGGTAGCCGTCCACGTAGGTCATGGTGACGACGTCGTCGGCGGTGGCCTCGATGGAGGCGACGTTGGCGCCCCAGTCGGTGGAGGCGGGGGTGCAGGCGTCCTGGTCGCACCGCTCGGCGTCGCCCGACATCTGGTACCAGACGTAGGTGAAGTCGTCGACGCCGAAGGCCTCGCCGTCGGACCACTGGGCGTTGTCGTTGAGCGTGTACTCGACGGTCATCGGCGACTCGCCGGTGAGCTCGGGGGCCTTGGCGAGGAGGGCGTCGTTGTAGACCCACTTGCCGTCCGGGTCGAAGTCCCCGAGGGTGGTGGCGCCGGGCGTGAGCACCTGGTGCAGGTACGAGTTGTTGCCGTCGGCGGTGTTCTCGTTCCACGACTCCCAGCCCGAGCTGATCGCCCAGGTGACGTCGCCGTCGCCGCCGCCCGAGTCGCCGCCTCCGCCGCAGGCGCCGAGCGCCGCCGCGGCCAGCGCGGCAGTCCCGGCGAGGGCGCACGCCCTCGCTTGTCCAGGTCGCATATGACCACTCCCCCCGTGTAGGCATCCCGTCGGACCGCGTTGCGGCGGACCCGCGACTGGAACATCGTTACACCTGGAACGGTCGATTCAAGGCAGATTCGGACAAACAGCGGGACGGACCGGGTCCGTCCCGCTGCGCGGGCCGCCTTTCCGCCGGGGCCCGGCGCCGCGGTCTCCGGCCGGCCCTCGGCCCGGAGGCCCCGTTCGGCCGTGGCCACGGGCCTCTCTGGTCAGCTCTCGGCCCGGAGGCCCCATTCGGCGATGTTGTAGAGGGCGCGCTGCTGGGAGGCCCAGTTGTCGCGGACGTTGACGAGGTCCTCGCCGATCATGACGGCCACCGGGGTGTCCACGGTGGGCAGCACGTAGGCGTCGTCGACGACGCGGGCGACGGCCTCGTTGGCGATCTCGGCGGCCTTCTCGGGGTCGCTCTCGGAGCCGAGCTCGGCGAGCAGGGCGTCGAGCTCGGGGTCCTCGTTCTGGCCGAAGTTCGTGGACGAGCCCGAGTCCCACCACTGGGTCGCGCTGGAGACGAACACCGGCTGGGAGGTCCAGCCGTAGTTGATGATGTCGAAGTCGGACCCGGCGAGCGTGGGCCCCAGGTCGGTGACGGGGAACGGCTTGAGCTCGACCTCGATGCCGAGGCCGTCGAGGTTGAACGCGATGAGGTCGGCCATGGTCTGCCGGTCGTTGCTGCCGTCGGCGTACCGGTAGTCGAGCGCGACCTTCTCGCCTTCGGGGCTGCGGAGGGTCCCGTCGCCGTCCCACTCGTAGCCGGCCGCCTCGAGCGTGCTGCGGGCCAGCTCGGTGTCGCCGGCGCCCTGGCCGGTCGTGGTCAGGTGGTCCTCGAAGTCGGCGTCGTCGTTGCGGAAGAGGTGGTTGAGCTTGCGCGCGGCGTCGGACTGGACGTTGGCGTAGGTGCGCGCGATGAGCTCCTCGACGTCGATGGCCTGGAACACGGCGGTCCGCAGGGACTTGTCGGCGAGGAACTCGTTCTTGGTGTTGAGGTCGATGTGGCCCCAGCCGGGTCCGGGCGCGATGTGGAAGGCGATCGACCGCTCGCCGGCGAGCTGGGCGACGTTCTCCGCGCTGACGGCGCTGGGGCTGGCGCCGTCGACGGTGCCCTGCCGCAGTTCGGTGATGATCGAGTCGACCGAGTCGAAGGACCGGATGGTGACCTTGTCGAGGGTGACCTCGGTGGTGCCGCTCCAGTCGCCGTTGGGCTCGTAGACGACGTAGTCGCCGGTGTCGGCGGCGGTGACCTTGAACGGGCCGGTGGACCAGGTGGGGACGGTCTTGGAGAAGTGGGTCTCGGCCGCGGCCATGGCCGCGGGGTCGTTCCTCCAGTCGAAGCCGGCCGCTTCGGCGATGTGCGCCGGGTTGGACAGGACCGGCTCGTACTTCCATTCGGAGGAGGAGTAGCCGTCCTCGTAGGTGACGACGATCTTGTCGGCGCCGGAGCCCTCCTCGATGGAGGCGACCTGGGCGGCGGTGGCGGCCGCGGGGGTGCAGCCCTGGCAGAGCGCCTCGCTGCCGGAGCGGGCGTACCAGTTGTAGACGAAGTCGTCGACGTCGATCGCGGTGCCGTCGCCCCAGTTGGCGCCGGGTTCGAGGGTGTACTCGACCTGCATGGGGCTCTCGTTGACGAGCCGGGGCTCCTCGGCGAAGACGCCGCGGTTGAGCATGAACTCGCCGTTCTGGTCGAACTGGCCGACCGCGGGCCAGTAGGGGGCGGTGACCTGGAGCGTGTACGTGGTGTACTCGGCGCTGGTGTTCGGGTTCCAGCCGGTCCAGGAGCCGTCCATGCCCCAGGTGATCTCGCCGCCGTCGGCACGTTCGCCGGAGTTGCAGGCGACCGGGTCGGTCGTGCACTCCTGGAAGCCGGGGCTGCCCGGCTCGTCGCCCGTCCCGCAGGCGGTGGTCCCGCCGGCGACCATGACCAGGGCCGCGCCCACGCCGATCGCGGCGGCCGCCGGTCGTCTGCCTTGCAACATCGTTCTCCTCATGATTCGCGCGGTGCAAACGTTTCGCGAGGCTCGGCGCGAAGGGTTCGCGGAGCGCTGCGCGAAATGATTCGCATGGCTCTGAGCGAATATGAGCATGTGATGCCAACACGCCCGAACTGTCCTCATTGACCGTCCACAGGGCACGGATGTGGCATATGGGGCGGATGTTCCCGCTGGTAGCGGGTGGATTGCGGATGTTCCGTAAGGGAAGTATGCGATTCCGGGCGTTCGCCGACATTCTCGACGTTCACCTCGGTGTTCGAAATTCGTGATCGAATCGATATGAAAACGGAGGAAAGGCGCCCTAGAGGCCCGGTCCCCGCCGCCGGTTCACTCCCCCAGCTCGTGCGGGAGCGGGCGGGCGTGGACGAGGGTGAGGCCCGAGACGGCGCGGGTGAGGGCGACGTACAGGTGGCGCAGGCCGACCCGGTCGACCGCGGCGCCGCCGCCGGACGTGCCGTCGGCCGCGGTGGCAGGGGCCTCGACGATCTCGGCGGGCTCGACGACCACCACGTGGTCGAACTCGAGGCCCTTGGCGAGGCTCGCGGCGACCACCTCGACGCGGTCGGTCCCCTCGAAGCGCTCGCGCAGCGCGTCGGCGCGGCCGTCGGCGGCGATGACGCCCACCAGGCCCTCCTCGGCGAGGGCCCGGTCGACCGCCGCGGCGGTGCCCGCGGCGAGGTCGGCGGCCTCGACCCGGTCGAGGGAGCCGTCGGAGCGGAGGGAGCGGGCGGGGGCGACGTCGACGCCGAGATGGGGCAGGAGCCGGTTGGCGAGCCCGATGATGACCGCCGGGACGCGGAAGCCGGTGGTCAGCTCGGTGTACTCGACAGAACCGTTTTCAAGAGCGGTGCCGCCTTCGAGGGGGGTCCTCCCGGTCGAGGTGTCCTTCCCGAGGTGGCGCATCTGGTCGGTCCAGGAGGCGGCGGCCCACGGGGTGGTGCCCTGGGCGAGGTCGCCGAGGACGGTCACCGAGCCCTTGCCGGAGCGGCGGGCGATGGCGCGGCACTGCATCGGGGAGAGGTCCTGGGCCTCGTCGATGACGATGTGGCCGAAGGAGGCCGAGGGGTCGCGCAGTTTCAGGTGGGACTCGACCTCGTCGGTGATGAGCAGGTCGGCGGCGGTGGGCTTCGCGGGCTTCCCGGTCAGCAGCGCGGCCTCGTCCTCCGACAGGATGCCCCTGGTGGCGTCGGCGCGGAAGGCCGCGTCGCTGTAGAGCTTCTTCATGACGGTCTTGGCGTTGAGCTTGGGCCACACGCGGTCGAGGAAGCCACGGACGGCCGGGGTGCGCTTGATCGCGGTGGCCCACTTGTTGTCCGGGGAGTGCCCCGAGCGGATCTCGGCCTGGCGGCGGACGCCTTGGACGATGGCGTCCTCGACCGCTTTGCGACCGGCCGTGTAGGTGCGGGTGTGCTTGCGGGCGTTGGCGACCGCGTCGTCGAGGTAGGCGAGGCCGAGCCGCCAGCGCCAGCCGCCGTCGGCGATGAGCAGCCCTTCCTCGGCGGTGACGCCCGCCGCGGCAGCCGTGCCGACGTGGCCCCAGACGGCCCGCTCGCAGACGTCGGCGATGCGGGCGTCGTGCTTGAGCAGGGCGGCCTCGTGGGAGTCGGCGGCGGTGGCGGTGTGGGCGCCGGTGAGCTGGTGGACGGTGACCTGCCAGACGGAGGTCTCGCCGAGGGTGGGGAGGACGTTGGCGATGTAGTTGAGGAAGCCCTCGTTGGGGCCGACGACGAGGACGCCGGACTTGTCGAGCTTCTCGGTGTAGTTGTAGAGGAGCCAGGCGGCCCGGTGGAGGCCGACGGCGGTCTTGCCGGTGCCGGGGGCGCCCTGCACGCAGAGGTTGGCGGCGGCACCGCGGCGGATGAGCTCGTCCTGCTCGGGCTGGATGGTGGCGGCGATGTCGCGCATGGGCCCGGTGCGGGGGCGCTCGATCTCGGCGGTGAGGATGTCGGAGCCGAAGTCCTCGCCGGCGAGGAGGTCCTCGTCCTCGAAGCCGGTGATGCGGGCGCCCTGGAAGCCGAAGCGGCGGCGCCTGGCGACGTCGCGCCGGTCGTGCGGGGAGGCCCGGTAGTACTGCTCGGAGAGCGGTGCGCGCCAGTCGAGGACGAGGGGATCGCCCCGCTCGTCGCGGATGTGGCGGCGGCCGATGTGGAAGTCCTCGCCGTCGTCCATCCAGATGCGGCCGAAGAACAGGGCGATGTCGCGGTCGGTGAGGTCGGCCAGGCGCGGCACGGTGTAGTTGGCCATGACCCAGCCGAAGTGCTGGTCGATGCCGACGTCGCCGATGCCGAGGTTCCTGCCCGACTCGTCGAGCTCCCCGGCGTAGGTGCGGTGGATGGCGAGCGTGGTCTCGCGCATGGCGGCCATGTGGCGGCGGGCCCGCTCGTGGTGGTCCTTCTCGGCTTGGAGTTCGGCTTCGGCGGTGCTGTCGGCGGGCACAGTGCTCTCCCGGTGGATCGGTGCAGGAAGCGGGCGAGCCGTCGAGCGTACGCGGAGCGGGCCCGCGGAGGCAACCGAATTACCGCGGGGGCGCCGCCGTCGCGGGGGTGTGGCCGGAGCGGTGGATCAGGCGCCGCTTCCTGCTCTGCGGCCTCGCGGATGCGGCGGGTCACCGCACGGCCGGGGGCTTGACGTCACGCCCCGCCGAGATCTCGATGCGGCGGACTATCGCACGGCCAGGGGCTTGACGTCGATGAGGAGGCCGTCGTCGCGGTGGAGGACCCAGCCGGCGCCGGGGCGCAGCGCCGCGGGGTCGTCGGGGCCGAGCGGGATCGGGTGCTCGTAGCGGGAGAGGTCGTGGCCGTCGCAGGCGGCGACGGCGACCAGGAGGGCGGCGAGCACGGCGCTCTCGGCGCAGACGACGGTGGTGCGGCGCGGGTCGGGCAGGGCGCGCAGGGCGCGGGCGGCGGTCCAGACGGCCGCGTGGGCGGGGCCGGGGAGCTTCGGGGCGGCGGCGCCGAGGTCGTCGGCGACGGTGACGCGCAGATCGAGGCGGCCCGCGAGCGGCGCGAGGGTCTCGGCGCAGCAGGCGCCGGGGCCGGCGAGGAGCTCGGTCGGGTTGTAGAGCTGGAGGAAGTCGGCGAGGGCCCAGGCGCGGCGGGACTGGGCGTCCGTGAGGCGCGCGCCGGACGGCCGGACAGGCGAGTCGGACGGCCTTGCGTCCGTGGAGGTCTCGGGGACGTGAACGGTTTCGGACACGTGGCGCAGGAGGATGAGCGCGGACAGCATCAGCGGCCCCCGTTCGCGAAGGGGCGGTGGGGAGACCGAGTGCGGGCAGCCGGGAGACGCATATTGAAGATGCTTCATCCATAGGTGAACGACAAGTGAACCCGGAGTTGGAGCGGAGGTGAACAATCCGCGGCAGACGGGCCCGGGGCTCCGTCCACCGGCTCCGGGCGGACCGCGCGAGCGGCGCCGGACACCACCCGCCGAGTCGGAGTCCCGCTGTCCTTCAGAGGGTCGCAGCGTCCGGATGCCCCAGGATCGGGACGGGGCCTGTTCGCGCGATCGCCGCTCAGGAACCACCCCGGCCCGGGGCTCGGGCTACGGCTGGTAGCGGAGGTCCTCGTACTCCTCGTGGCGCTGGATCCAGCGGTCGACGAACGGGCAGGTCGGGTAGGCCTTGACGCCCTTGGCGCGCAGGTCGTCGAGGGCGTGGCGCACGAGCCGGTCGCCCCAGCCCTTGCCGCGCAGGGACCGGTCGACCTCGGTGTGGGGCAGGACCGCGAAGTCCTCGCGGCTCAGGTACTCCAGGTAGCCGAGCACGGTCCCGGACTGGTCCCGCAGCTCGTACCGGTGCTCGTCGACATTCTCGACCACAGAAAGATCCGCCATGGCGCAACCATATCCAGTCCGGGGCGCCGCCAGCGAGGTTCGGAGTGCGCTCTCGCACACGTTCAGGCGGCGCGGGGCGCGCGCGCCCGGACGCGCCCCGGCAGCGCGGCCGAGACGGCCGCGGCGCCGACGCAGATGAGCGCGGCGGCGTTGAACACGTCTGCGTACTGGGCGGCGAGGGCGGCGCTCAGGGCCTCCTGGTAGACCGCGAGCCGCTCGGCGTACTGGGACTCCGAGACGCCGAAGGGCAGCGGCGTGTCGAGGTGGGCGGTGGACTCCTGGAAGCGGTGGAGGCTCCAGGAGGTGAGGGCGGCGACGCCGACGAGCATCCCCATCATGCGGGCGACGACGACCGCCGCCGACGCGGTGCCGTGGCTGCCTTCGGGAGTGGTGCGCAGGGCCGCCGAGGACAGGGGCGCGATCGTGGCGCCGAGCGCGGCCCCGGCGAGCGCGAGGCCGCCGGGGGCGACCTCGGGCAGGGACCGGGCGATCCAGACGTAGGCGGCGGCCGCGGCGGCGAAGCCGGCCAGGGCCGGGAGGCGCTCGCCGTAGCGGGAGGCGAGGGCGCCGCCCGCGAGGGCGCCGACGGGAAGCCCGGCCAGGAACCACAGGAGCAGGAGCGCGCCGCCGGCCGAGTCGCGGCCGAGGAGGGTCTGGGCGAGCAGCTGCACGTCGACGAGGGTGACCATGAGGACCGCGCCCGCGGCGAGGCTCGCGGCGAGCCCGGCCGCGAAGGGCCGCCAGCGGACCCCGGCGGGGTCGAGCAGGCGGACCGGGGAGCGGCGCTGCTGGAGGGCGAACGCGACGAGCGCGGCGAGACCGGCGGCGATCGCGGCAGGGCCCCAGGAGGGCAGGACCGCGCGTTCGGGGTCGGGGTTGTAGAGGCCGATGGTGAACAGCCCCAGGGCGGCCGCGAGGAGCAGGCCGCCGACGACGTCGACGCGTCCGGCGTCGCGCCTCGCGGTGCTCGGCGGCAGCGCGTAGTGGACGGCCAGGGCCGCGAGCAGCGCCAGCGGGAGGTTGATCCAGAAGATGCCGCGCCAGCCGATGAGGGCCGCGACGCCCGCGCCGAACAGGGGGCCGAGGACCGCGCCGAGCTCCTGGGCGGCGCCGACCCAGCCGAGGACGACCGGGCGGCGCTCGGCGGCGAACAGGTCGGCGGCCAGGGCCATGGTCACCGGCAGCAGGGCGCCGCCCGCGAGGCCCTGGAGGGCGCGCCCGACGACGAGCGGGGCCAGGTCGGTCGCGACGGCGCTGATGATCGAGCCGACCGCGAAGGCGGCCAGGCAGAGCTGGATGACGGGCTTGCGGCCGAAGCGGTCCGAGAGGCGCCCCAGGAGCGGCATCCCGGCGGTGTAGCCGAGGAGGTAGCCGGTGACGAGGGGCGTCGCCCGCTCCAGGTGGTTCACGGGGATCTCGAACTCCTGGACCATGTCGACCAGGACCGAGACGAGGACGTAGGCGTCGATCGCGCCGAGGAGGACGGCGGCGCCCGCGGCGCCGATCGCGAGCCGGCGCCGGGGGGCCGGCTCAGGGGGCTTCAATCGTCACCTGGTCGTCGAAGTCGGACAGGAGCATCGTGATGACCGCGTCGCCTTGGGTGAACTCGGCCTTGACGACGCGGGCGGTCTCCTGGTCGAACCAGACGGTCGCCTCGTTCCAGTTCCCCTCGGCGGGGATGAAGTCGGCGAACACGCTGGGTTCGAACACGACCGCGTACCGGTAGGTGTCGAAGCCGCTGACCACGTCGGTGTCCTGGGGCTCGGCCGAGTCGACCGCTTCGAGCAGCGCCGGGATGCCGCGGTCGGGGGCGAGCAGGATCGTCGGGTCGTACGGGAGCATCTCGTCGCCGACGGGGATGCGCTGGTGGCCGCCGGTGGGGCCCTTGACGTAGGCGTCCGGGCCGAGGATCACGTACTCGACCTCGAGGTCCATGCCGAGGGCGGTGATGGTGCCGGTGCCCTCGGCGGCGGAGTCGGCGGTGACGACCCCCTCGGCGGTCTTGACCGACAGGCCCTCCACGTCGCCTTCGACGGCGAGGTCGAAGCGGAGGGACTCGAGTTCGGCCATGGCCTCGGCGGCCTCGGGGATGACGTCCTCGGCGGGCGGGGTCTCCTCGCCGGAGCAGGCTCCGGCGGCGACGAGGACGAGTGCACTGAGCACCAGGGGCAGCGATCGCATGAGGCGATCCTATGCCGGGGCCGCGAAGGGGGGTCTGCCGGGGTCAGCCGCAGGAGACCGTCGGCCAGTTCCAGTTGCCGTTGGCCATGACGGTGATGCCGAAGTTGTTGCCGCTGCCGTTCGGCGTGCAGACCATCTGCGTCGCGGTCGGCCAGTTGGCGTTGCAGTTCCAGTAGCTGCTGACGCGCGAGCCGCCCTGGAGGTTCAGGACGACCCTCCAGTCGCTGGAGCCCGAGACGTTCACGTTGAGGTTGTACCGGTCGCCCCAGCGCTGGCCGGCCGACAGGGCCGCCGTGCAGGCGCCGCCGCCACCGTCGTCGCCACCGCCGTCGTCGCCTCCGCCGTCGTCACCGCCGCCGGTGCTGCCGACGGTGATGTTGGAGCTGCCGCTGGACTGGTAGCCCTCGGTGGCCATGACCATGTAGTAGTTGAAGCTGCCGAGGTTCATGCCGGCCCGGGCCCACGCGTCGAAGTGGGCGCCGGTGTCGATGGTGCCGGAACTGCGGGCGCCCTGGCGGACGCTCCAGTACTGCGCGAACGTCCTGGTGCCCTCCACCGACGGCTTGTCGTAGCGCATGGAGTGCAGGAGGTTGTAAGTGCCGCCGTTGATGTTGGCCGTGCCGCGGTTCGTAGCGCCACTGCTGGGGTTGTACGGGCCGTGGGATTCGACGATGTAGTACTCCACCAGCGGGTTCGCGGTCCAGCCGTAGAGGGCGAGGTAGCCGTTGCTGCCGTGGTTGACCCAGCCGTTGTAGTCCACGGTGCGGCGCCCGCCGTTGGCCCAGCCCTTGCCGCCGACCCAGTTGTTGACGTTGTTCCACTGGGAGCTGTAGTTGCCGCCCGAGCCCAGGGTCATCGAGGCCGCGCCCTGGGTGTCGGTCCAGAACGAGTAGTAGTACCCGTTGTGGGTGCCCTCCTGGTTCGTGGTGATGGTCTGCTGCGCGTTGGCGGTGCCGGGCGCCAGCAGTCCGGCGCCGGTGAACACCAGGGCGGCGCCGCCGCCGAGCAGCATGCTCCGGCGGCTGAACGGACCGGACGAATTGTCCTTGGACATCCTTCCTCCTTCTGAGGGGGTGAGGACCGGTCCGCGAAGCGACGGACCGCATCGAGAGACGTCTATCTCTTGCGATGACACCATCGTGGACCGCAAAGGAAGGGGTGTCAATAACTTTCGGAAAACTATCGGAACTTTATCGGTTTTCCCGCGAGCGACAATTGGGGCAAATACGCTGATCACAGGCGTGCGTATCCGACCTTTCGCAAATCGCGCCACCGCCGATCGCCGATATTTGGCAAACGGGGACCCTCTGAAATATCGAAACTTTCGGAAAGTATCAGCCAATGAAAGACCGCCGCGCGAGGCGCGGCGGTCATGGCCCCGAGGCGCACGGCGCCCCCTCGTGATGGTGAAGGAGCTCCGCTCTCCGGCGGGCCGAGGCAGAGTGCCCCCGGGCGGAATACCACCAAACCAGCGCGACCAAAGATCGTCGGCAGACTTGAGGTTTCTGACCAGTTCCCGGCATGCCCCCGCAACCAAGACTGAACACTGACGCCCATCCAGACCCGAGAGGGAAGCCCGTCACCCCCTGTCGCGTGTCACTTGTTAAGCATCCCTCAGCCCTTGGGGAGGAGAAGCGTGATGAGGGCCACCGCCCCCAGGAAGCAGCCGCCCGCCCAGGCCCCGGCGGTCAGCAGGGCTTGCGCAGGAGAGGCGTCATCCACGTGGGTGAGGAAGCCCGCAGCGGTGCCCACCAGCAGGGCGATGATCGCGCTCAGCGCGACCCACATGGGGAGGGATTGGCGGTTCATGAGCTCGGTCTCTCCTTTAGGCTTGCCCGTAGCGACGGGCCAGAAGCCCGGCGATTGAACTTTCACGCCGGGGGTGCGTAATATTATACCCATGGAGGACTTCGGGGCGCGCGTCAGGGCCGCGCGCACGACTTTGGGCTGGTCACAGGGAGAGCTCGCCCGGCGTGCAGGTGTCGGACAGCAGGCTGTCAGTGGCTGGGAGCGAGGGCGTACCCCGGACGGCGAGATGTTGGAGCGCGTCGCCGTGCTGCTCGGGCTCGAGTCCGTCGCGGCCCGCACTCCCGAGTCTGAGCTTGGACTCCCCCGGGTGACCCGGTTGCCGTTCGAGAACCTGGACGAGTATCAGTTCGAGTCGTTCTCCGCCGACTTGATCGCTGAGCTCTATCCGCGCGCGGCGGTCAACCGGTTCGGGGGTCGCGGCGAGACACAACATGGCATCGACGTCCGCGTAGTCACCGATTCGGGCGAACGCATCGGGGTGCAGTGCAAGCACATGCGCAAGTTCCACCCGGCGAGCTTCGATAAGGCGCTATCAGAACTCGATCGCGACGGGGCCGGGATCGACCGGTGTCTCCTGTTCCTTTCCTCATCCGCAACCGTCCGGGTTCAGCAGCGGGCCGCTTCGTTCCCTGATTGGCAGATCTGGGACGGGGATGTACTGGCCCGGAAGGTGCACGGCCTCCCGAAGGAAGCCGCTCTCCGAATCGTCGACCGCTACTTCCCTGGGCTTCGAGAACCGTTCCTGGGCATCAGCAAACCAAGCCCTTGGGAGCAGCCTGCAGACGCCTTCGACCGCTTCACACAAGGCGACCGATTCTCCCACCGGTGGACCCTCGTCGGGCGGTCGAGCGAACTGCGGGAGATCACGGAGTTCATGGTCAATGACGGCGAGCTGGGCCAACTTGGCATGATCGTCGGAGCGGCCGGAGTCGGCAAGAGTCGACTGTTGAAGGCCCTCAGCGAGAACCTCAGCAACGATCCGACGTTCACCATCCGGGTCGCGCCACGCGAACCGGTACGTCCTGAAGACTTTGCCCTACTCCCGGCATCGGGACGCCTGGTTCTGATCGTTGAGGACGCGCACGAGCACGGCGCCGGCCTCCGTCCGCTTCTGACCGGAGTACTAGGTGAGCACCCCGACGCCAAGGTAGTCCTCGCGACACGACGCTACGCGTTGCCAGAGATTCGGACCGTGCTCCGCAAGCTCGGGGTCGACGACGCGACCGTACCCACATGGGAACTGTCAGAACTGTCGCAAACCGAGGCCACTGCCCTCGCGACGGAGGCACTTGGCGGCGGGCATCAGCCGATTGCAGCACGTCTGGCTCAGGCTGTTCGAGACTGCCCACTCCTGCTGGTTGCCGGTGCGGTTCAGATCAGAGAAGGGCGCCTAAGCACTCACAGCTTGGGGTCCGACAACGAGATCCGTCGGCTCGTTGTTGACGCGTTTTTGCGGTCAGCAACCGCGGGTCGTGTGAACGAAGATCCCACCGTCATCGAGGTGCTTCGCGCAATTTCGCTGCTGCAACCGTTTCGCGAGAACGTACCAACGTTCCAGCAGGCGATCGCCGCGTTGACACGGCAGAGGTTCCACACCCTGACACCACACCTGAAAGCCCTGGAAGACGATGGTGTTCTGCTTCGCCGAGGGACAGCACTCCGGATCGTCCCCGATCTCCTTGGCGACATCATCCTGTCTGACGCAGCAATCCTGCACTCAGCAGTCGCTTCCACCGGCTTCCTGGAGGAGGCATACACGGCCGTCGGCCACGGGGAACCACTCCTCAACGCGCTCGCAAACGCCAGCCGAGTCGAGTGGCAGTGGAAGATTGACGAACCCAGGGCACCTTCGTTGATTGATGGTCTTTGGGAGTCGCTCGAATCGACTTTCAAGTCGGCCGAAGCCTCGGTTCAGGCTGAGCTTCTCCCGATGCTTCGCCGAATCGCGCCCTTCCAACCTGAACGCGTGTTCCGCCTGCTGTACTGGCTCCATACGAGCCAGCCGAGCGGTGCTCCTCGACTGGAACTGGCGCCCGTCCTAGAAGCTGTGACCTACGGCAACGCGAATATCGATGATGTGTGCGACCTACTGTGGGAACTAGGCCGGGACGACAAGCGACCTCTCAACTCGGCCCCCGAACACCCCTTGCGGGCACTCACCAACCTTGCCTCCTACAAGCTCGACAAACCGCTGGCGCATCAGGACGCGGTGATCAGCGCGGTACAGCGCTGGATTGCTGCAGACAGGTCGAGCTCGGTACATCGCCGGATGCCGTTGGAGTTGCTTGATCCGATCTTCGACGCCAAGGCAGAACAGGTAACCCAGGACGGATGGCGCCTGGTCATCTCGCAGCACCCCGTTCCCCACACACAGGTGCAACAGCTTCGACGGAAGGCCCTAGACCTGGTTTTCTCCGAGCTGGGATCGGGTGACCCATATCGTTCGGTCCCTGCCGCCGGCACACTCGAGGAAGCGCTTCGGCGATCCCGAGCGATCAGCGAGCAGTACACCCTCGAGATGCTGGAGGAACTTCGCGACCAGGTCGGTCAGACCTCCCCCGACCCGCTCACCGCCCTCGGGATCCAACATGCTCTGTACTTCCTCCGCAGTTTCGGCTCTGTGACGGCAAAAGCGCTGGTACACGAAGTCCTTGAGGCCCTTCCTCAAACCGAGGTATACGACCTTGCCCGCGTACTCCACAGCAGTTGGTGGTCCCTGGTAGAAGACGATCGGGACGGCGCTGCCCAGGAGGAAGCACAAGCACACTGGGACGGCGAACTCACTCGCGTTGCTGCCGAGGTGACTCAATGGCGTACGGAAGACCTCTATCACGAAATTGAGGCCTTGCTAGAGGTAGGTTGTGCTGTATTCGATCAGGGGGCGGAGCACGCTTCGCCATTTATCAGTAAATTGACTGAGAGCAATACATCATTTGCCGAGTACGTGTGCGCACGAGGAACGTCAGCCTCATCACGAGCAATAGAAATCATGCTACCGTCCTGCCTTGCCGTCTTGCTACGAAAGCACCCCGAAGAAGGTCGCATTCAAGCAAGGGACCTGATTGCGTCTCGTCAGGCAGGCATGGCACGAGCAGTGGCCGCTACGCTCGCCGATTCCAAGGTTGGCCCCTTGATTCCTCCAGCGGTATTGGCTGAACTCTGCCACGGGCTGGCCGACCATTCAGATCCGGTCGTACGACAGCTTGTTGCGCGAGCTGCCCGGAACTTGGCATCCAGCGACCGCTCGGAGGCCATCAAACTTGTTTCTACGATCCCGCTGCACGGATCGATCGTTGTTGCAAAAGAGTTGGCTCGAGCAGTGACGTTGTTCGGCTGGCTGAACTGGTCAGAGCTTACGCCAAACCAGTCTCAGCGAGTCCTCTCTCAGCTGGTTGAAGTTCCCCACTTCGAAGACTTCACCATTCAACAGTTGCTGAGAGAAATCGGAGTCCACGACAGCGCAGATGTATTGCGATTGCTGATTCGTCGAGTTGAACACTGGGAAGGCGTTCAGGACCGGTCAGCGTACACTCCCATCCCCTTCCATTGGAGCGTTCCGATGGACCGGGAGACCCATTCTTCACGGATAGAGTTGCTGACTGAGATCCATGGATGGGTGGCAGAGGCCGAATATAACACGCGATCAGCAGCACATCGCTCCTTCTACGGCCCGGACATTTTTAAGCTCGCTGCCGGTCCCTTCGACCACGACGTGCAAGACCTCCTTATTCGCTGGTTGCACAACGGGAATGATGCTGAACAACGAGCGGCTTGCATTCTTCTTCGAGCTGCTGATAAGGACCTGGTCTGGTCGGCCGTTCCCTTCGTGGTCGAGTCACTGCGTACGGCGGCACGATTGTCCGACGAGCTATTCCGGACAGCGGCAGGAAGCCTACAGTCCTCCCTCCACGGTGAGGCTCGAATCCGAACCACTGGAAAGCCGGACTCCGAGGACATCGAAATCCGAGACCGCGCCAGTGCAATCATTGCCTCACTTGAACCCGGCTCGCCCGAGGAACGCTTCTATACGTCGCTCAAAGACGCCGCCGAACGCTCAATCGTTTGGGTCACTGAGACCGATCTAGACCGGCGTCCCGATGGCCGCAACTGGTAAGACCTAATTTCTTCACCTGGTTGTGACTAGGCGTTGTCCCGTAAATTGACTGTCTGCCTGTTCCGTTGCAGTGCTCGCGGCTGTCAGTCTTCGAGGATGAGGTTGTGGAGCCGTGCGATGCCGGCCATCGCATCGGCGGATCCATGACCGCGCAGTCGGCAGTCGCGCAGCACTTTCCAGACCTTCATCTTCGCGAAGGTTGGTCGGAACCAGAGTGCCGTCGACGATCAACACCGTCTCCGGCGCATACCGCTGCCGGGGTCGGAGCGCGAGTTTCGGCGCAAGGTCATCGATGATCCGGTCGGCAGCCGACTTCGACGTGCCGAACAACGCCGCGATCTGGCGCATCGTGAGGTTGGTACGCCAGTAAGCCGCGACCAGCAGCACTCGATCCTCGAAGGTGAGTTTCCAAGGTCGGCCCCGGAGCGCAGGATCGGCGCCATCGCGGCGAAGCTGGCGGACCAGCTTGGCGAACCGGCCAGGACTCAGCCCGCTGAACAGAAGCACCATCGATTCGTCCCTCGCCGCGATCACTCCTGACACAACATCATGATCTATTGCGTTCCAACGGCATCCGATTCGGGAGGTTCGAGATGAGCGAGCGGTCGCACGCTCACCAGGCGAGATACCCGTTCGATCTGCAGGATGTCTGTGAGAACCTGTCGCGATGAGTACGTATAGCGAGGTTGAGGTGGGCGAGCAACTGCATCAGCGCGGCTGGCGGAAGGCGTTCACCGTCGCTGAGATGGTCGACAAGTGGGAGCGGCTGGTGGGCGAGGTCGAACAGGGCTACCGCCACACCATCCACGAGTACACCAACGACCTCTACAGCCGGAACTGGCTCCGGGAGGCATCCGGGCTGCTCCACGACTTCGTCGTCCAGGATTGGACACCACGGCTGATGGCCCTGGACAACCGCTTCACGGCCGCGACCATCGCCGACGACGGCGCAGCGCTCTCCCAGTTCCATAAGCTCCGCGAGCCCGACTGGTGGTGGTGGCGCCGGTATCCCCGCATCCTCACCGGACCGCTGGGGAAGTCGCTGCGCGATGCTGGCGCCACCGGAAGCCCCCCAGAAGCGCACTGACCAAGGCCCCACCCACCGCTTACGGGACAACCCTTAGCGCTATTCCGATCGGCCCCGCATTCACTAGAAAACCTCGCACTCCGGAGAAATCTATCTATCATTTGAATTAGCGACGAAAGCCTCATGCGTCCCGAGGTGAGTTAACATGAATTCTCCGACATATGAACACAAAACCGTCATGGTCCCCAAACCTACTACGAAGTGGACCGGTGGGCTTGATTACCGCAAGCGCGAACAGGCCATCCGTCAATACACGGCGCAAGGCTGGGAAGTCGTGCAATTTCGGGCCACATTCGGCCGCAAAGAACAAGTTGAGCTGCGTCGAGCAGTGGCCCGCTCAGGGCTAGGCTCCGATTCAAGCTCGACTCCGAACGGCAACACCGAGTCCTCGAACATAGACGAGCTTTCCAAACTTGCGGACCTATTGGACCGCGGGCTCATCACTCGAGACGACTTCGATCGGCACAAGCAACGACTCCTTGGAGCATGAGCGACGCCTTCCCGGACCTCGCCGTCGATGCCTGAGAGCGGCTTCGCCGGAACAGGAGGACGACTTCGCTGCCATCCGTCGCCTTCTCGACCCGGTCGCCGAGCTGCCGCCCGTCGCGGTTCGCAGTGAAACGCAGGTGATCGCGACGTTCAAGCAGTGGCTTGTCCATCGCGGGCAGACAATCATGGCACCGGCCGACCATCGGATTGACATCGAAGCCGTCTGAGGAGGATAGGGGTCATCGGGGCAGCCGAGGGCCACATGGCAAACGCGGGCTTGGACATCGACACCGGCTACGGCTAACTCCTGCACCGCATGACCACACACTCTGCCCAGACTCGATACGCCCTCATCGTTCTCACCGACACATTCCGGGCCGCGCAACGTGCCCCCCGGATCCGCCAGATGCTCAAAATTGAGGTGTACGAGGTCACCATGGACGCCACCGTGACACCTCACGCCGACTGAACTCGAAGCCATACCAGACCGGTCGCAGCTCGGGAGTTCTCATGCGCAACCAGTCAGCACTGCACTTTGAGGCCTCGTCTCGGGAGCATCCTGAATGCGAAGAGTGGCAGCACTGCCGTTGGAAATGTGTGACGCCGCAGCCTTCGGAATAGGACGCATGATTCAGGAGACCGAGGGAATATCCTCGACGGAATTGTGGTGCGCTAGCATGCACGCATATATTGTCCCCGATGCCAAGGAGTTCGTAATGGCCAAGAAAACCCGGGTCCTGCTGGTCGATGACATCGACGGGGGCAATGCCGACGAGACGGTCAAGTTCGCGATCGACGGGAACGCCTACGAGATCGACCTCTCTGCCGCGCATGCCAAGGAACTGCGTGATGCGCTGGTGAAGTTCCAGGAGGCCGGAACCCGGCTGGGTCGCTACAGCCTCGGCACCGGCCGCGGACCCATCCGCGCTACCGCACCCCGCGCGACAGTGGACCGCGAGCAGAACAAGGCGATCCGAGAATGGGCCGAAGCCAACGGCAAGCACGTCTCGCCGCGCGGCCGCATCCCCGCCGCGATCGTCGAGGAGTACCAGGCCGCCCACAAATAACTGCATCCCGCCTCCACCTCGCCCGGCCATGCCGGGCGAGGAGCTTCAGTCCGTGCCATCGCCGTCGCCGTCATTGGAAGGCTCGGTAGCTCGGTCTAGGTCTGGAGAGGTCTCGGTCAGCCGGTTTGGATGTAGTAGACCGGGCCGGTGAGGTCCTCGGCAACGCTGACGTAGAACAGCAGACCCGCGGTATCGGTGATATCGGCTGGGATCTCTGCGCAGGCAGTACCGGTAGCGGTGCCGCCGTTCTCCACGTCAGGGGCATCAGCCCAGTACCCGGGCAAGGTCGCTTCGCAGTCCTCGGGGTAGAACGCCCCATCGGCCCAGATACCCACTTCGATCTCGAAGACCATCGAGACGATCCCGGTACCGGTGTAGGTGCCGGTGACGTCGTAGGTGACGATCTGGCGATCGGCGGGCAGCTCTCCCCAGATGTCCGGATCTCCAGCTGATATCGCATCGAGCCGGAGGTTCGAGGGCGTGATCTGCCAGTTGCCGATCTCGGCTGTCGAGCCAGCCGGGAGGGGCGCTGTCGAGCTGGTGCCGTCGGTCGGGACTTCCTCGGGCGCGTCGGGGTCAATCGCAATGAACGTGCGAGCCTGATTGCTGTCGAGTTGCTCGAGGTAGGGGACGACGTCGCCGACGCCGGTCGGGATCTCGATGCAAATGGTGCCTGAGACGGCCTTGCCGCTCGATACTTCAGGGGTCTCGTAGATGTCGTCAACGGTGGTGGCCGGGCAGGGCAGGTAGAACGCACCGTCGGCCCAGGCGCCGAAGGTGAACTCGTACCAGAGCGCGCTCGAGCCGGCGCCATTGTATGTGGCCTCGATGGCGAACGTCGCGAACGAGTTGCCCGGGGAGGGTCCGATGCCGTAGCCGTACGGGTCGGATTCGAGGACCTCGTCGGTCACGTCGAACCTGAGATTGCTCAGGCGCACGCTCCAGTCGGCCACCTCGACCTCAGTACCGGGCGGGTACGGGTCTTCAGGGCGCGAGCCCGGGGCCGCTCCCGCGGTCGCCGACTCGGACGAGCTGTTCCCTGCGGGGTCGCTGGTGTCAGCGCTGCAGCCGAAAGCCGCGGCAGCGACCGTGAGGGCTGCTATCGCCGCGCCGGCGAGACGCGGTGCATAGACCGGTTGCGAGGGCATGATGTGCTCCTGACGAGCCCTGCGGCGGAATCTCGCCGCAGGTCGCACCAGATTGCGTTCCACTGAGAGAAAAATCTGGGCCTAGGACAAATCTACGCCTCCGGGGCCTGATCCAGTGGCGTTCTCGCATTTGCACGGCTCGACTTGCCCCTGGCCCTTCGTGCCCGCGCCGCTCGCGTGCGGGAGGAGTCCGTTGCTGGGCTGGAGGCTGATAATCAACGCTCGGCCACTGAACTCGCGCGTGCACCGGTACCGCCGGGAGGATTGAATTCTCCCAAGCGGTCAACCCACGCCTGCGGAGCGACGTCGCAGCGAGCCAGGAACTCTATGTTCCACGCTCTTGGACCTTGGACTGCAACCGCTGCCGGCTGCGTGCCTGGACGAGGACACAC
>NZ_JAJLQZ010000013.1 GCF_020991375.1 Glycomyces amatae
TTACTTATAGAAGCGCCCCACCGCGATGCGGTGGGGCGCTTTTTCGTGCCCGGAAACCGTTCATGGGCTTTGCAGGCCTCGGTCTTCGCCATACGGAAAGGGCCGCAACTCATCGAGTTGCGGCCCTGTTGCCGTTCGCCTTAGACGTACGGGCCTTCGAGGTGCTCGCCGGCGTGCTGGCGGTACCAGAGGCCTCGGTAGCAGCGCCAGGGTTGCGGGCGGAGCTGGGTCGGGGCGAAGATCTGCTCGAGGAGGCGCCTGGCTTCCAGGAAGAAGTCGAGGCGTTCGTCGGGGGCCGCGATGTGCTGGGAGTCGTCCACCGGTGTTTCGGCGGGGAGGATCGTCAGCGACGGCCACATCGTCGTCTGCTCCGCCAGGGGCAGGAGCCAGGCGCGCATCTCGTCGAGCGGTTCGCTGCCGACGGTGTACGTGAAGGAGGTGCGGTGGCCGGCTTCACGGGCTGCGGCGAGGATCTCCGAGAGGCGTTCCGACTGGTGGTTCTCGGCCGGCACCAGCGGGTCGGCCGCGGCGGCCTCCTCGGGGACCGAGGGCTCGGCGGGGGTCTCGGTGTCGTCGCCCTCGAAGCTCTCGGTGGTGAGGAACAGCAGCACCGGCCCGACCTTGGCGGCGAGCTCCGCGAATGCGGAGCTGCTGCGCAGCGCCGGGGTCAGGACGCCGAGGGTGGTCGTCTCGGGCATGCCCGCCGAGGTCATCGCCTCGCGGACCGCCGTGAGGTGCTCGACGACGAGGGTCTCGTCGTGGGCGTGGCCGGCGGAGAGGGTCACCTCGTCGAAGAGGTGCTGCTCACCGTCGTCGGCCAGGTCGGAGGCCAGGGCCTCCAGCAGGTCGCGGTAGACCTTCACCAGATCGGGTGATTCCGCGTCCGCCTGGAGGAGCAGGGTCGCCGCGGTGCCCTCCGCGCGGAGGTAGCCGCGGACCTCTTCACCGGGCTCGGCCTCGATGATCTCGGCGACCGGGGTGCCGTCGACGCACAGCTCGCTCAGGCCGTGCTGGGGCGAGGAGGGGTCGACGTGGGCCCGGAGGCTGAACGGCGATGTGGCCCGGTCGGCGGGCAGGACCAGCATGAACTCCTCGTCGTCGGAGTTCAGGCGCAGGCGCATGCCCTCGGTGTTGTTGCCGCGCAGACCGTAGAGGTTCAACGCGATCAGCAGGAGTTCGCTCCATTCGAGGTCGTGGCGGATCGCGAGGCGCCGCCAACGGTGCACCGTCGACGAGATCGGCCCGGCTGAATCAGCAGGCTGTATCGGCTCTTCCATGACCAGTTCCGATCTTTCCTCTCGTCCCCACCGCAGTCACTCCACGGTACAAGAGACTTGGCCGTACTGGTGGAGGCGGTCTGCCTCTATGCTATGTGCGCCGGCGGACAAAAACACCTGTCGTGAGCACCGGCACGCGGTCCGAATGCTGGGAACCGCGTCGGTTCGCGTCGCTCACCTGCCGTCTCACCTGAATCGATGTTCCCCTGAGTGATCTGGAGTCGGAATGCGTGATGCCGCCGATCCGACTGAGGGCCCCTCTCCGCGAGCGGAGGGCCGGGTCCTCAGGGCCGTGGCCGAGACCTGGCCGGGTTTCCTCTCCGGCGCCGTTCAAGGCCGCGCACACGATCTTATCGAAGCGGATCAATACTCTGAAGCCGTGGAGGTGCTCGAGCGCGGTATCGAACGCTATGGGCCCGAATCGGTGCCGCCGCTGCTGCTGGCATGGTGCCTGCTCATGGCCGGCCGGCCCGCCGAGGCGCTGGAGCGGGCCGAGCAGGCCGTGGAGGAGGAGCCGCGGAACGCCGACGCGCACTGGATGCGCGCGAATGCCCTGCTCGAACTGGAACGGACCGACGAGGCGTCCCGGGTGCTGTGGGGGGCCGTTGAGCTCATGCCCGACAACGGCCGGTACTACATGCAGCTGGCCTGGGTCGTCTACGAGCACGAGGAGTACGCCAAGGTCCGGAAGCTGGTGGAGCAGGCGCTCGAGCGCTCGCCCGAGGACGCGTGGGTCCACTGCACGGCCGCGCGGATCTACGACCACCACCTGCGGCACCGGCTCGCCCACGCCCACTACGCGCGGGCGTTCGAACTCGATCCCGACGAGCCCGGGGTGCGCGGGGATCTCGCCGAGATCCTCCAGACTCGCGGGCGGCTCAGCTCGGGGGTGCGCGTGGCCTGGGAGGCGGCGGACGACGAGCGGGAGGCCGACGGCGAGGCGGCCCTGTACGACGCGACGCTGCGCCGCTGGTCCTGGCGCTGGTACGAGTGGGTGCTGCGGGCGGCGCTGATGCTGAACGTCATCGACTGGGTCGCGCCGACGCCGGTGCCGGGGAGCGCGGTGCTGGCCGGGGTACTGGTCGCCGGGTATGCGATCGTCTGGACCCGCTCCCTGCTCGCGCTGCCGCGGCAGTGCAGGCGGGACCTGGCGGGGCGGGGCAGGCGCGGTTTCCTCGCGGGGGCGCTGGCGCGCACGGCCCTGGTGCTCGGCGTCATCGTCCTGGTGCTGCTCGGGGAGCCGACCGGATGGCAGCACCTGGGGGTGCTGGCGCTCATCGCCGGCGGGTACGCGGAGTGGTACTTCGGGGCGGTGAGGATCTCCCGGGCGGCGGGCGCCCGGGCATGGGGGCGGGAGCCTGCGGTCGCGCGGGCGTGACCCGCTCAGTCGCCACTAGCCGCGCGGCAAGGTAGGCTTCGGAATCGCGCGGGACCTGCGGTTCGGCGCGATTCGATCCCCCCGGACGGGCCGAGGTGCGGCCCGCCGGTCGCGCAGAAGGAGGCCCCGTGGTCGATCAGGGTGTGGTGTGTTCGGTCGATCCGCTCGTCAGCGGCATCGGACGCGACGTGCTCGCGAGCGGCGGCAACGCCGTCGACGCCGCCATCGCCGCCGGTGCGGCGCTCACGATCGTCGCCCCGCACCTGTGCGGGCTCGGCGGCGACCTGTTCGCGCTGGTCCACGTGCCCGGCGAGGCGACCCCCGCCTATCTGAACGCCTCGGGCCGGGCCGGCTCCGGCGCCGACCCCGAAGGGCTGCGCGCCGAGGGGCACCGCGCGATGCCGTTCCGCAACGACGTGCGCTCGGCCACGGTGCCCGGCTGCGTCGACGGCTGGTTCGCGCTGCACGAGCGGTACGGGACGCGGCCGATGGCCGAGCTGCTGGCGCCCGCGATCGCGCTGGCGTCCGGCGGCTGGCCCGCGACGGCGATGCTCGCCAAGGCGGGGCGGACCCTCGACGGCGCGGAGGGCGCGGAGGACCTGGTCGGGCTGGAGGCCGGGGGCACGGTGACGCGCGAGCGGACCGCCGCGGCGCTGCGCGCGGCCGCCGAGGACGGGCGGGACGGGTTCTACCTGGGCGAGTTCGGCAAGGGGCTCGTGGAGCTGGGGAAGGGCCTGTTCACCGAGGCCGATCTGGCGGCGTCGCAAGCGGATTGGGAAGCGCCGCTGAGCGTCGAGGCGTTCGGACACCGGGTCTGGGCCGCCGCGCCGAACTCGCAGGGCTACCTGCTGCTGCTCGCGCTGGCGATCGCCGACCGGCTGGAGCTGCCGGTGGACGCGGCCGACCCGCTGTGGGCGCACTACCTGGTCGAGGCCGCGCGGCAGGCCGGGTACGACCGGCCCGAGCGGCTGTTCGAGGGCGCGGACGTGGCGGACCTGCTGGCGGCGGCCGGGGAGCGGGCGGCGCGGATCAGCGCGGACCGCAAGGCCGAGGTGCCGGTGCACCAGGCCGCGGGCGGGACGACGTACATGGCGGTGCTCGACGGGAACGGGATGGGCGTCTCGTACATCCAGTCGAACGCGGCCGGGTTCGGGACGCGGCTGTTCGAGCCGCGGACCGGGATCGGGCTCCAGAACCGCGGGACGGGGTTCAACCTCGAGGCGGGGCACCCGGCCGAGTTCGGGCCGGGGAAGCGCCCGCCGCACACGCTGGTGCCGGCGCTGGTGACCCGGGAGGACGGCTCGCTGCGGCTGGTCGCCGGGTCGATGGGCGGCGACTCGCAGCCGCAGATCGTGTCGCAGATCATCGCGCGGGTGCTGCACGGCGGGGAGTCGGTCGAGGCCGCGGTGGGCGCGCCGCGGTGGCGTCTGCATCCGGGGGAGACCGGGTTCGGGACGTGGACGGGCGTGTACGAGACCGATGTCGAGCTGGAGGCCGGGAGTCCCGAGGCCTGGGGCGAGGGGCTCGCTGAGCGCGGCTTCGCGGTGCAGGGCGCCGAGGCCGGGAGCGGTTTCGGGCATGCGCACCTGATCGAGGTGGACGAGGACGGCCACGCCGAGGGCGCGGCCGACCCGAGGGCCGAGACGGGAACGGTGGCGCTCGCGCCGAATTAGTGCGGCGGCGGTTTCGAGCAAGGGCGGTTCGCGCGACGGCGCGGCCGCCCTTCAGCGTCGGCGGTTTTCACCGGCGTCGGCTTCGGCTCGTTCCGGCGGGACGAATTGTCGGAGGCTGGTTGTACGGTTGGGCCGTCGATGTTCGGAAAGGACCCGCCCAGTGCCTGAGTCGTTGCGGCTTGCCGATGCCCGCCGGATCGCCCTGGCCGCGCAGCTGCGGCCCAGGGCCGCCCGCTACAAGACCGTCCTCGAGCGGCTCGGCTGCATCCAGCTCGACACCATCTCGGCCGTGCGCCGCGCCCATGAGCTGACGCTGCTCGCCCGCGACCTCGACGTCGCCGAGGCCGTCGGCAGTCTCGGGCGCCGCCGCACCGCCGTCGGGTTCGAGTACTGGGCCCACGCCATGTCGGTCCTGCCCGTCTCCGCCTGGCCCTACATGGCCCGCCGCCGCGCCGCCTGGCGCGAGCGCTACCAGGACGACTCCCTCGCCGCCGCCGAGGCCGACGTCCTCGCGCTCCTCGCCGAGCGCGGCGCCATCACCGTCTCGGACTTCCCCTCCGGGGCCATGCACCGCGCCAAGGGCACCGGGAACATGGGCGACAGCTGGAACTTCCGCACCGACCACAAGCAGGCCGTCGAGCGGCTCCTGTGGTTCGGCGAGGTCGCCTGCACCCACCGGGTCGGCTTCAAGCGCGTCTACCAGCTCGCCGGGCGCGCCATCCCCGCCGCCCACTTCCGGGACGCCGACGACGAGGCGTGCCTGCGCTTCATGGTCGCCACCGCGCTGCGCAACCTCGGCGTCGGCACCACCAAGGACGTCGCCGACTACTTCCGCCTCAAGATCGCCGACACGCAGCGGGTGCTGCGGGAGCTGGAGACCGAGCAGGTCGCCGTCGAGGGCTGGAAGAGCCCCGCCTGGATCGACCCGCAGGTGCGCCGCACCCGCGTCACGGGCGCGGAGCGCGCGGTCGCGGTGTCCATGTTCGACCAGCTGGTGTGGCTGCGCGAGCGCATGGAGCGGCTGTGGGGCCACGGCTGGAAGATCGAGATCTACGTGCCCGGGCCGCAGCGCACCTTCGGCTACTACTGCCTGCCGATCTTCGTGGGCGAGGACCTGCCGGGCCGGGTCGCCCTGCGCCGCAGCAACGGCGAGCTCGTCGTGGAGGCCGTCCAGTGGGACGACGCCCGCGCCGACCGCGAGCACCTGCACGCCGCCGTCGAGCGCGCCGCCGCCTGGGTCGACGCCGAGGTCCGCTGGAAGGCCGAGGTCCAGCCGATCGCCTCCGACCCCGCCTGAGCCGCCGGGGCCTTCGGCCTGGGGCCCATCGCCTTCCGTTCGCCCGCCCCGTTCAGCGCGGAGCCGTGACACGCCGAGCAGACCAGGCAATGTCCCCGATACGGCCGGCGTGCAGTGTGGACATACCCTACGATTCACCCGTGATTCACGCTCCTCGGACATGCCGCGCCCTATGACCGCGCGCCACCGCACGCATCGGCGCCCGCTCGCCCTCGCACTGGCCCTCGCCGCCGCGCTGCTCCTCTCGCTCCCCGTTCACGGGGCCGCCTCCTCGGCCCGGGCGCAGACCGGTCCCCGCGTGCTCGTCAGCGAAGTGAGCAACGGCGGTCCGCTCGGCAGCTTCGACGAGATCATCGAGCTCGCCAACTACGGCGACGCGCCCGCCGACCTCACCGGCTGGCAGGTCTTCCGCTGCGCCGCCACCGGATCGCGCGCCTACGAGCCCCAGCTGCCCCCGCTCGACGGCGTCACCCTCGACCCCGGCGAGACCTTCCTCATCGCCAACGCCGCCGGGGCCTTCCCCGACGCCGACGCCCACTACACGTCCAGCCTCGCGAACACCGGCTTCGGCGTCTGGCTCGAGGACCCGAACCGCGTCCTCATGGACGCCGTCGCCGTCTACGCCGCCCCCGGCGACAGCGAATGCGCGCCCGGGGGGACGCCGCTCCCCAACGACCTCGACGGGGCCCGCGACCAGACCTGGCAGCGTACCGGCGACACCGGCGTCCTCGCCGACGACTGGATCAAAGCGGCCCGCACCCCCGACGCGCCGAACGCGACCGAACCCGACCCCGGGCCCGTCGACAGCCCGGTGCTCGTCTCCGAGCTCGCCAACGGCGGCCCCGCCGGGAGCTCGGACGAGTTCGCGGAGTTCACCAACTACGGCGACGCGCCGATCGACATCGGCGGCTGGCGGTTCCACCGCTGCTCCGGCTCCGGCCGCACCGATGACGCCGGCCTCCAGGCCGTGTTCCCGTCCGGCACCGTCCTCGAGCCCGGCGAGTCGGTCGTCGCCGCGCACACCGCCGTCGCGGTCCCGCCCGGCGTCGGCGCCGTCCGCTTCCCGGCGGACCTCGCCGACGACGGCTTCGGGGCGCTCCTGGTCGACGCCGAGGGCGCCGTCCGCGACGCCGTCGCCGTCTACGAGGCCGACGGCTACCACCAGCCCGCCACCGACAGTCCCTGCACGCGGGGGACCGCACTGCCCAACCGGCTCGACTTCGGCTGGAACGAGACCTACCAGCGCGCGGCCTTCACCGGCGACAACGCCTCCGACTTCGTGAAGGCCGAACGCACCCTCGGCACTACCGGGGCGCCCGACCCGGTCGGCGAACCCGCGCCGGTCGACACCGGCGTGCGCGTCAGCGAACTGGTCAACGCCGGACCCGGCGGCGCCTCCGACGAGTTCTTCGAGCTCGCGAACTTCGGCGACCGGCCGGTCGACCTGGCCGGGTGGCGGGTCCACCGCTGCAGGGAGGACGGGCGCCGCGACCCCGCGCCGCAGTTCCCCGCGCTCGGCGACGTGGTGCTGGAGCCGGGCGAGACCTTCCTCGCCGTCCACACCGGATCGAGCCTGCACCGGGGCGGGGACTTCGACGCCGCCTACGAGACCGGGCTCGACCCCGGCGGGTTCGGCCTCATGGTCCTGGACGCCGAAGGCCGCCCGGTCGACTCGGTCGGCGTCTACAGCGCCCGCTACAGCCCGTGCACGCAGGGCCTGGCGCTGTTCAACAGCGTCGAGTCCGAGTACGGCGACACCTTCCAGCGCCTCGATCACACCGCCTACGACGCCGACGACTTCGTGCCCGCCCCGCAGAGCCCCGGGACGCTCTCCGACGACCTGCGGCATCCGGCCGACTTCACCGGCGCCGAGCTCGAACCCGTCGCCGTCGACCCCGCCCCCAGGCCCCTGGGCCCCGCGGTCGGCGCCGAGGTCCAGGGCGGCTCGCGGGCCGAACTGACCGCGACCGCCGCCCACACGACCGGCGAGGCCGCCGAGCTGGCCTTCACCGGCGGCCCGGTCGTCGACCTCGAGGCCTCGACGGTCTACACCGGCACCACCGGCGCGACCCCGCCCGCCGCCCGCTCCATCCCCGGGGAGCGGCGCGCCGACTGGGACGAGGGGCCGCTGGTCACCGAGACCGTGGACGGCTTCCCGTTCCAGCGCTTCGCGTTCACCGCCGAAGACCGGCAGCTGCGCGACTTCGCCCTCACCTGGTCGGGCGCCTCGACCGGCGCCGGCGAGCTTCAGATGTACGCCTGGAACCGGCGGCACGGGCGCTGGGACCTGCTCGACGCCGGCGGCGGCCTCGCCGGCGGCCCGATCACGCTGACCGGGCGGATCGACCTCGACGCGCACACGGGAGGGGGCCGCGAGTTCGACGTCCTCGTCATGGACGGGCCCGAGACCGCCCCCGGGTTCAGCGACGACGCCGCCGAACCGGACCTCGCGTTCAAGGACCCCGCCGAGTACGACGTCGCGTTCGGGTACGTCACCGACACCCAGTTCCTCACCGAGGGCTACCGGGACGCCTACGCCGAGATGAGCCGCTGGATCGCCGCCAACGCCGACGCCCGCCGCATCGCCTACACCGTGCACACCGGGGACCTGGTCGAGAACTGGCTCAACGGGAACCACTCCTTCGAACGCGCGAAGGACGAGTACGCGTTCGCGTCCGACGCCATGGGGATCCTCGACCGGGCCGGGGCGCCCTACGGCGTCCTCCCCGGCAACCACGACAACAAGTGGGGCCGCGAGGGCGAGCTGTACAACCGGTACTTCCCGGCCGAGCGCTACCGCGACCGCGAGTGGTACGGCGGCGCCTGGCGCGAGGACGACGCCCAGCACCACTACGACGTGATCGAGGCCGGCGGCGCGAAGTTCCTGTTCGTCCACCTCGGGTTCTTCGCCGGGGACGCCGCGATCGAGTGGGCGAACGCGGTCATCGGCGCCCACCCGGGCCACAATGTGGTCCTGGCGACCCACGAGTACCTCAACCCCGACGGCTCGCTGTCCACACCGGACAACTACCGGTGGACGTCGATGGCCGACCGGTACTGGAACGAGATCGTCGTGCCCAACGAGAACGTCTTCATGGTCCTCGCCGGGCACCACCACGGGGTCGCGCTCAACGTCAAGCGCGACGCGGGCGGCGCCGCGGGCCGGACCGTGGTCGAGATGATGGCGAACTACCAGGGGTTCGAGGACCCGAACGGCCGCCGCAACACCGGGTTCATGCGCCTGCTCCAGTTCGATCTCGACGCGGGGCTCATGGCCGTCAACACCTACTCGCCGATCCGCGGCGAGCACAACGCCTGGGAGTACAGGCCCGACGACATCCCCGACGCCTACGACGACGCGACCGACGAGTTCACCGTCGAGGTCGACCTGAACACGGGCTACGACAAGCGGATCGAGACGGCCCTGGTCGCCCCGCACGCCGAGGCCGAGGCGATCGGGAGCGCGGTCGCCGGCGACGGCGCCGCGGGCACGGTCACCTGGGAGGGCCTGCGGTCCTGCACCGCGTACGTGTGGAGCGCCGAGGCCTCGGACGCGCACGGGCGCACCGCGCGGTCGGCCGCCGCGCTGCTCGAGGTCCCCGGCCGCGGCGGACGCGAATGCGACTGAGCGGCGCGGATCGGCCGTTGTCGTCGGGAGTGTCTCGGAGGGTCTTCGCGAATCGGGCATCGTGAGCGCCCCCGGTTCGAGGGTGACACGGGGGTCCGACAGCGGGGACGGCGAAGGAGGGCCCTCCCGGCGGGAGGGCCCTCCTGTTTCAGGTCACGCCGGTGCTAGCTCGTGACGAGCGTCAGGCTCCAGGTGTTCAGGATCGGTCCGATGGGCTGGAAGTAGGTCGTCCCGCCGGAGGAGCAGTTGCCGGAGCCGCCCGAGGTCACTCCCTGGGCGCTGTTGCCGGAGATGAACGAGCCGCCGGAGTCGCCGGGCTCGGCGCACACGTTGGTGCGGGTCATGCCGTAGACGGCGCCCTCGGCGTACCGCACGGTCTGGTTGAACGCCTGCACGGTCCCGCAGTGCCAGCCGGTGGTCGAACCGGAGCGGCAGATGGAGGAGCCGACCGCGGCGGTGTTCGCGTTCGCGACGTCGCGGGTGCCGGAGTACATGTTCACGTCGTCCAGGAGCTGCTCGCCGGAGCCGACGGCGACCCAGGCGCCGTCGCTGCCGGGGAAGACCGAGTTGCGGAAGGTGCCGGGAGCGGCCTCGCCGCCGGTGACGGAGTCGCCGGCCGAGCCGCAGTGGCCCGCGGTGGCGAAGCCCGGGGTCGAGCCCTGGCGGACGGAGAAGCCCACCGAGCAGCGCCAGGCGTTCTCGATGTTGTAGGCGTCGCCGCCGCGCACGAAGAAGGTCTGGGGCGCTTCGGCCTCCGCGTCGACGGTGACGAGCGCGGGGTCGACCCCGGCGGCCTCGATCGCGTCGGCCGCGGCGGCCTCGTCGGCGGCCTCGATCACCAGGGTGTTCGACTGGAGGTCGATGTAGTGACCGTAGAGGCCCTCGGCGGTGACGGCGTCGAGGTCGCCCGCGGCGTCCTCGAGCTCGGCCAGGTCGTGCTCGACCAGGACCGGGGTGGCCCCGTCGGCGCGGATGCCGGTGGACTCGGCCGCGTCGGTGGTGGCGATGAAGACCTCGTCGGCGTCCTCGGAGACCCACAGGCCCGCGAAGGATTCGTCGAGGGATTCGGGTGCCTCCACCAGGAGGTCGGCTGCGACCGCCTCGACCGCCAGGCGGTCGTAGGCCTCGGATTCGGTGATGCCGAAGGTGTCCGACAGCTCCTCGACGAGGTCCGGTGAGACCTCGCCGACGAGTTCGGCGCGGGCCGCTTCGGCCTTGGCGTCGAGGATCTCGGCCGAGGCGGGAGCGGAACCGGCGGCCAGGGAGAGTGCGGTGGCGAGTGCGCCGGCGGCGGTGACCGCAAGTGCGCGTTGGCGTTTCATCTGATGCATGCCTTTCGGGTGAGGGCATCGACAGCCGAGGATGGGCGGCTGCCGTGGCGGGGCGGGACCGATGCGCGGTCCGCGTTCGCGGCCGTGCGGTCGGTGACCTTCGCCATACATGGAGGTTAGAGGTAAATCGCACAAAACGAAAGATAGAAATAATTCAGTGAATATCGGTCTAAGTGGTGTGTCATTTCAGAAATGTTGCCCCGCTTGTTAATTCACAGGATTGCGCGCAAAAGGGGCGCCGCTCCGGTCGGAACGGCGCCCCTCTTCTCGTTTCCGTTCTAGCGGAAGGCCTCCGCGTGCTCGGCGGCCCACTCGGCGAAGCCGCGGGCCTTGCGGCCGGTGACCTGCTCGACGGTGGGCGCCACGGTCTTCCCCTCCTCGGGCGTGTTGCCGAGGGCCTCGGTGAGGAAGGCGATCATGTCGTCGCCCATGCCCTCGCCGCGCCACTTGGCGTGGGCCTCCTCCACGGTCAGCTCGACGAACGCGAGCTCGCGGCCGATCGCCTCGCCGAGGAGGCGGACCTTCTCCTGGACGGTGACGGCCTCGGGGCCGGTGATCACGAGCGACCGCCCGTCGTAGCCGCCGTCGAGCAGGACCTTCGCGGCGACCGCGCCGATGTCGGCGGGGTGGACCATCGCGCTGACGCGGTCGCCGAAGGGCTCGCGGATGGCGCCCTCGGCCTTGACCGCGGCGGCCCACCACATGAGCGTGTTCGACATGAACTCGACGGGGTGGAGGAAGGTCGTCTCGACGCCGCTGGCGGCCAGGGCCTGCTCGAGGTCGCCTTCGGCGCGGCCGCCGAGGACGGTCGCGCGGCGCACGCCCGCGGCCTCGGCGAGGGCGACGACGGCGCCGGCATCGGGAAGGGGTGCGTACTGGTCGCCCGCGAAGTTGATGAAGTGCGCGGCGTCGACGCCCTTGAACGCCTCGGCGAGCGTCTCGGGGGCGGCGAGGTCGCCGACCGCGAGCTCGACGCCCTCGGGGAGCGCGGCGTCGGGATTGCGGGACAGGGCGCGGAGCTCGACGCCGGGGTCGAGGGCCCGGAGCTGCTCGATGACGTTGCGGCCGACGGTGCCGGTGGCGCCGGTGATGAGAATGCGCATGGGTGCTCCCTCGCTCGAATTCCTGGAACGGAATGACTTGTTCCAATAATATCAGAGCGGAATGAACTATTCCAGTAGGGGTTCGGGGAAGGCGCGACCGGAGGTCCCGGCCCCGGGGCCGGGTGTGCCGGAAGCGAAGGCCCCGACGCAAGAGCGCACGACGGGTCCGACGATCTCGGCGAGGCGCCCGCCGCTCACCTGGTCCTCGGGTCCCCCGCCGTCACCAGGCCCGTCTCGTAGGCGCAGACCACCGCCTGCGCCCGGTCGCGCAGGCCCAGTTTCGCGAAGACCTTGCCCACGTGCGTCTTCACCGTCTGCTCCGACACGAACAGCGCCGCCGCGATCTCCGGGTTCGACAGGCCCCGCGCGATGAGCCGCAGGACCTCCTCCTCCCGCGGCGTCAGCGAGTCCAGCGCCGCCGAGCGCTTCAGCGCCGGCTTCGCCTTGAAGCACTCCTCGATCAGCCGCCGCGTCACCGACGGCGCCAGCAGCGCGTCCCCCGCCGCGACCACCCGCACCGCCGCGATGAGGTCCCCGGGCGGCGCGTCCTTCAGCAGGAACCCGCCGGCGCCCATGCGCAGCGCCTCGTACACGTAGTCGTCGATGTCGAAGGTCGTCAGCATCAGCACGCGCGGGCGCCGCTCCTCGGGCGCCGACAGCACCCGCTTCGCCGCCTCCAGGCCGTCCATCACCGGCATGCGCACGTCCATGAGCACCACGTCGGGCCGCAGCCGGGACGTCTCGGTCACCGCCCCCACGCCGTCCTCGGCGTCGCCGACGACCTCGATGTCCTCCTGCGCGTTCAGCAGCGCCGCGAAACCGGCCCGCACCATCGCCTGGTCGTCGGCGATGAGCACCTTGATCGTCACGGGGCCTCCTCTGCGTTCGGGCGGGTCTCGACCGGCAGCGCGGCGCGCACGCGGAAGCCGCCCTCGCCGGTCGGGCCGGTCTCCAGCGTCCCGCCGTCGAGCACCACCCGCTCGCGCATCCCCACCAGGCCGAACCCCGACCCGTGCGGGTCGGGATCGGGCGCGCCCCCGGGCGGCCTGCCGTTGACCACCGTAACGACGACCTGCCCGCCCTCGCACGCGACCGCCACCGCGGTCCGCGCCCCCGGGGCGTGGCGGACCACGTTGCTCAGCGCCTCCTGCACCACCCGGAACACCGTGAGCGCCACCGACTCCGGCAGGTCCCCGGGCAGCTGCGCGACCTCCAGCGCCACCGGCGTCCCGGCCCGGTCGACCGCCTCGGCCAGGCCGCGCAGGCCCTCCGGGCCCGGCTGCGGCTCGCGCGCGACCGCCTCGTCCTCGCGGCGCAGCACCCCCAGCAGCCGCCGCATCTCGGCGAGCGACTCGCGCGCCTGGTCGCTGATCGACCGGAACTCCGCTTTCGCGTCCTCGCCGAGGCCCGCGAGCCGGTACTCGGCCGTGGACGCCTGCACCGTGATCACCGACATGTGGTGCGCCACGACGTCGTGCAGCTCCCGGGCGATCCGCGTGCGCTCCTCCAGGAGCCGGCGCCGCTGCCGCTCGGACTCGGCGACGCGCTCCTCCTCGGCGACGCGCGCCCGGCCCTGCCGCCAGATCCGCACGGTCAGGCCGACCAGGAACGCCAGCGCGCCGAGCATCGACCCCAGCGCCAGGTTGTCGTCGGCGGGGGAGGGGCCGGCGTACTCCGCCGACCCGGGGACGAAGGGCACGGGGTCCCGGTTCGACGTCCAGACGGCGAAGACCGCCCCCAGCAGGTACAGCGACCAGCAGACGACGCCGACCCACGCCCGGCGGTCGCGGCCGAGCGCGTACAGCGCGACCAGGAGCGCGAGGAGGTTCGCGGTGGTCAGCGGCCACGGGTACCAGCCGTCGAGGCGGGCGGTGTGCAGGGTCGCCGCGTACGAGGCCATGACCAGCAGCCAGGCCTCGACCGGCCGGAAGCGCGCGAGGACCACCGCGGCCCCGGTGGCCAGCGCGGGCAGCGCGCCCCAGGCGATGCGGTAGTCGACCGTGAGCATGTGGTTCTGGACGGCGAACAGCACCAGCCCGAACGGGACCGAGCCGGGCCCGACGACCGCGAGGGTGGTGGCGAAGCCCCAGCGCCAGGCGCCGTCGCCGACCGGCCCGGTGGCGATCAGGCAGCTGATCGCGGCGCGGGCGGGATGCGGTCTCACGGCGGCCTCGGACGTCACGGCACCAACCTATGCCGCCCGCGGCCCGGGCGGCCTCACTCCCCGGTACGGGCTCCGGGCGCGCGTCTCACCCCTGGGTATGAGGGCCGATTCCACGCCGCAGCTTGAGGGAAGGGGACTTCCCGGAACCTACCGTCGCCGCATGACTCGAACCCTGTTCCGCACGCGCGCAGCCGAAGTGAGCGCCATGTCGGGTGTCGCCGCCAGCCAGGCGGGCTTCGCGGTGATGCACCTGGCCCAGTCCGGCGCGGTCGACCCGGTCGCGACGCCCGTCTCCGCGTACGCCCTGACCTGGCCGGGGGTCGTCCTGTTCCCCGCCTCGGTCCTGGGCATGGCCCTCGCCTGCGCGGTCCTGGCCGGGCGCGGGGTGGGGCTGGCCCGCGAGGGCCTCGTCCGGTTCCTGCTGGGCGCGACCGCCGTGACGCTGGTGTGCGCGGCGGTGTTCCGGACCGGGACGCCCGAGTCGGGCCTGACCTGGTGGGCGCAGGTCCACCGCTACAGCGCGGGGGCGGCGTTCGTGCTGCTGACGGTGGCGGCCGCGGTGTGCGCGGCGCGGCTGCGGGGCACGGACGCCCCCGCGTGGGCGCGGTACGGGACCTGGTGGGCGACGGTGCTCGCGGCGCTGACGTTCCTGACGACGACGGTGAACACGTTCCTGCCGGGCCTGGCCGACGGCGGGGACTGGCGCGGCGTCCCGCAACGCGTGCTCCTGGTGGTCCTGTCGGCACTACTGTGGATCCTCGTGGCGAACTCGAACCGGGCCGCGGCAGCGGTGCCAGCGCCGGCCTCCGACGCCCGCGCGGTGCCGGTGCTGGCGGGATCGCGGCCGTGAAGGGCCTGAAGCGGCTGCGGACGGCGCTCGAACGCACCCGGATCGCCGTGGGCTGCCGCGAGCTGCGCCGGGCCCGGGAGGACCTGACGGTGTTCCGGCGAGAGGGCGGGCCGCCGCCGGGCCCGAGCTTCGGCAGCTGGCTGTAGTCCGGCCCGCGGCAGGGGGTCGTGGGAGGTCCCGCCGGGGAGATCCGCTCACGGTCGGCCGCGACGGCGACGGCGGTGTCGCGGTAGGAGCCCCGTCCGTGCGGTCCGCTCACCGGTCGAGCGCCGCCGAGGCCGGGTTCGGGCGTTGAGCCGAGGTCGCGGCAACGGACTCCCGGCTCAGGCTGCGCGGTCCATGGCGAAAAACGATTGCGGCGCGTTCGTCCCCCGCCCACCATGTCGACCATGGCCCGATACACCGCCGCCCCCGCGCGGCTCGGCGAGAGCGCACTGCCCGATGGACGACGGCTCGGCTGGGCCGAATGGGGTCCGCCGGACGGCGCGCCCGTGCTGCTGTGCCCGGGCGCGGCCACGAGCCGACGGCTCGGGTTCGGCCCGAACGCGGCGGCGTCCCTGGGCGTCCGCCTCGTCTCGGTGGACCGCCCCGGCCTCGGGGCGTCGACGCCCGCGCCGGGCCGGACCTTCGCCGACTTCGCCCGCGACATGCGCCTGCTCTGCGAGCTGCGCGGCCTGGGCCGCCCCGCCGTGGTCGGGAACTCGCAGGGCGCGCCGTTCGCGCTCGCCTGCGCCGCCGAAGGGGTCGCCTCGGCGCTGGCGGTCGTCTCCGGCGCGGACGAGGTCGCCGCGCCGGCGTTCGCCGACGCCCTGGAACCGGGCCTGCGCGGCCTGGTCGAGCGCGCCGTGCGCGACCCGGCCGGCGCCGAGGAGGCGTTCGCGGCCTTCACCGCCGAGGCCATGTGGGACATGGTCATGGCCGCGAGCCCGGAGTGCGACCTCGCCGTCTACCGGGATCCCGGTTTCGCGGCCGGTTATCGCGCGGCGCTGCGGGAGGGCTTCGCCCAGGGCGCGGCCGGGTACGCCCGCGACACGGTCCTGGCGATGGGGCGGTGGCCGTTCGCACTGGAGTCGATCGCGGTCCCGGTGGACCTCTGGTACGGCGAGGAGGACGCGACCCACTCGCCCGACAACGGCGCGCTGCTCGCCTCCCGCGTGCCCGGCGCCCGGCGCCGCCTCGTGCCGGGGATCGGCGGCGCACTGCTGTGGACGCACCCCGAACCGATCCTCGCCTCGCTCCTCGCCAACGCCGCCCCCGGCCGGTAGGCGCCCGGCCGCCCCGGTCGACGGGCGGCCCGCGAGCACCGCGGCGCCATGGCGGGCGCGGGGCCGGAGCCGCCGCGGATCGAAATGTTGAAATCCCTGCCTGAATGTCGCTACGGTTCGGTCCACGTCGGACCGGATTGTCGTACCAAGGCGGTACGGTCGCCCGATCCGAGTAAGGAGCGACCTTGACCGCCACTGACACCCTCGCCCACTACACCGAACCCGGGCCCTTCACCGACCCCGGTGCCCACCGCGCCGCGCTCGCGGCGCTCCCGGGCGACGTCGGCGCCCTCCTCGAGGCCCTCCACGGCCTGCTCATCCACGTGCACCTCACCTGGGCGTACGAGGTCGAGCGCCGCCCCGAGCACGACGAGACCGCGAACCTCCGTGCGGCGCAGGAGATCCTCGGCCGCCTGACCGCGGACGGCAGGCCGCTCGCCGAGCCCCGCGCACCGGGTGACCGGATCGCGGGCACCTGCCGCGACTTCACCCTCGTCACCGTCGCCGCGCTCCGCGCCCGCGGCGTCCCCGCCCGCGCCCGGTGCGGCTTCGGCGACTACTTCCCGGTGCCCACCATGGAGGACCACTGGGTCGCCGAGTACTGGAACGCCGACGAGCAGCGCTGGGCCCTCGCCGACGCGCAGATCGACGCCCGCCAGCGCGAGCTGTTCGCGATCGACGCGGACTTCGACTGCACCGACGTCCCCCGCGACCGGTTCCTCGTCGCCGGAGAGGCCTGGCGGCGCTGCCGCGCGGGCGAGGACGACCCGAACCGCTACGGGCTCAACAGCCTTGAGGAGTTCGGCGACTGGTGGATCGCGGGCAACCTGGTGCGCGACACGGCCTCGCTGGCTGGCATCGAGATGCTGCCGTGGGACGTGTGGGGGCCGATCCCCGAACCCGAGGACGGGATCGGCGCCGAGCGGCTCGCGCTGTTCGACCACCTCGCGGACCTCACCTTCGACCCCGAGACCGCCGCCGACGTGCGGGAGGTCTACGCCGGCCACGAGTGGCTGCGGGTCCCCGAGACGGTCCGCAACGCGAACCGGGGCACGGACGAACCGGTGTTCCCCAAGCGCTGAAACGGCATCGGCAGCACGAGAGGAGGCGAGAACGACGGCGAAGCAGGTTGAAAAGTCCTGTGCGCGTTGGGCTGCACACCGCGGCCGGCGGCGATACCGTGGGGCGCATGGCTGACTTCGACGAACTGCTCAAGCTCGAACGCTCCGGTTGGGACTCCCTGTGCGACGGCACCGGCGCCGAGTTCTACGGCTCGATCATGACCGACGACGGCCGCATGATCCTGGCCCACGGCTTCGCGCTGGACCGCTCGCAGGTGATCGCCTCCCTGGCCGACGCCCCGCCCTGGGCGGGCTACGAGATCACCGACGCGTACCTCATCCGGCTCGGCGGCCACAACGCCGTCCTCGGCTACACCGGTCGGGCCTGGCGCGACGGGTCCGAACCGGAATTCAACGCCCTGATGTCCTCGGCGTACGTGCGCACCGACGACGGCTGGCGGCTGGCGCTGTACCAGCAGACGGCGATCCCCGACCGGGCCTGACGGGCGGATCGGAATCCCCGCGGCGGCCTGCGACCCCGGAGCGCCGATCAGGCGAACCGGGGATCGGCCGTCCCGTTGGCGCCGTTGGGAGACGGGGCCGCGCCGGTCGGCGGGCAGCTCCTGGAGCGGTGCCCGCCGCCGGGCCGACGCCTCGCCCGAACCGTTATGGACATGTCGTTACAGAATCTGTTACGGTGTGCCCATGGCCAGACCACTGGGATTCCGGCGCGACCGCGTCGTCGAGGCGGCGACGAGGACGTTCCTGCAGCACGGTCTCCACGCCGCCAGCGCCGAGGAGCTGTGCCGGGCGACGGGACTGGGGCGCAGTAGCCTGTACAACAGCTTCGGCAGCAAGGACGCGCTGTTCGACGAGTGCCTCGGCACCTACCTGGACCAGACGCTGGAGCGCACCGAGACGATCCTGGGCGACACCGCCCGCCCCGTTCGGGACCGCATCGCGATCCTGCTCAGGCGCATCGCCGTAGAGGAGGCCGAACGCGTTGCCGCGGGCGAGCCGCGAGGCTGCCTGGCCGTGAACACCGTCGCCGAGCTGGCCGACGACCCCGAGTACGCCGGAAGCATGCGACGCGTCGACGAGGACACCGCCGCGCGCCTGCGCCTGCTGGCCGACGCGCTGCGCGTCGGCCAGGCGGCCGGGGAGGTCACCGACGCGGTGAGCGCCGAAGGGCTCGCCGCGTTCGTCAACGCCGCGATCGCGGGCCTGCGCATCACCTCCCAGGGCGGCACGGCGGCGGGCCGGCTCGACGACATCGTCGTGGCCACGCTGCGGGCCCTGGCCCCCTGACCGCGCCGGTGATCGGCGCCCCGCGGCGCGCCCCTGCCGTGCGCTGATCGAGACCGCGGGGCCGACTCGGTCCTCCTATCTTCAAGATGCTCTCGCGCCCTTTCGCGGCCAAATTCTGGAACGAACATTACATATCGATGACAGGAGTCCACTTTGACCACCAATCCACCGGCCCGGCCCGCCCGCGCGGTACCGACGGCCGTCTACGTGCTGGGAGCCGGCGTCTTCGCCATGGTGACCAGTGAGTTCGCCGTCGCCGGACTCATGCCCCAGCTCGCCGAGGGGCTGGGCGTCGGCATCCAGCAGATCGGCTACCTCGTGACCGTCTTCGCCGTGGCCATGGCCGTCGGCGGGCCCGTCCTGACGCTGGCGCTCCTGCGCCTGCGCCCGAAGACGGCGCTGATGGCCGTCTTCGCGGTCTTCTTCGCCGGCAACCTGCTGGCCGCGCTCGCCCCCTCGTACTCCGCGATGGTGGCCGCCCGCGTGGTGAGCGGCGTCGCCTCGCAGGCGTTCTTCGGCATCGCGATCTCGTTGTGCTCGCAACTGGTCCACGAACGGGTGCGCGGACGGGCCGTCGGCGTGGTGATGAACGGCCTCATGCTCGGCACCCTCCTGGGCCTGCCGATGGCGACGTACATCGGCGGCCGCCTCGGCTGGCAGGCCGCCTTCTGGGCCATCGCCGTCCTCACCGCGCTCGCCGCCGCCCTCACCGCCGCGATCGTGCGCAATCCGGCCGGGCCGGTCCCGGACGGACCCGGCGGCGCCTCGCTCGCCGCGCAGATCACGGTGTTCCGCCGCCCGCACCTGCTCCTCGCGCTGGTCTCCAGCACCCTCATCATCGGCGCCACCTTCTCGGTGTTCAGCTTCTTCACTCCGATCCTGACCGAGGTCAGCGGTTTCGACGACGGCACCGTGCCGTTCCTGCTGCTCGCCTACGGCGCCGCCACCGTCGTGGGCAACACCGTGGTCGGCCGACTCGCCGACCGGCACACCGGCCCGACGCTCCTGGCGGGCACGCTGCTGAACGCCGCGTGCCTCACCGGATTCGCGCTCTTCACCGACGTGCCGCCGCTCGCCCTCGCCTTCGTGCTCGGCGTCGGACTCGTCGGCGTCACCATGAACCCCGCCATGGCCGTCCGCGTCCAACGCGCCGGCGGCACCCAGCCGCTCGTCAACACGGTGCACTCCTCGTTCATCACCCTCGGCGTGATCCTCGGTTCGGCCATCGGCTCCCTCCTCATCCCCGACTACGGCCTGCGCTCGCCGATCGTGCTGGGGATCGTCATGGCCGTCTCGGCGATCGCCGTCATCCTGCCCGCGCTGCGCCGTCCGCGACCGAGCGGCGGCCTGCAGACGGACGCCGCATTGGACGTTCGCGACGCGCGGCTGGAGCAGGTGGGGTGAGGGAGACAGGAGAGGGACGCGCGGTCATGCGGTGATCCGCGCGTCCCGATCGCAGCGGCCCGGTAAGTCGCGTTGCGGGTTCGCGATGAGAGCGCGGGTCTGCTTGAGGATCCAGGTGCACCATTCGTCGCCGCGCCAGGCGCCGAACCATTCGGGGACCGGGTCGGGTTCGTCGGTGAAGCGGCAGATCACGCGCGGGCCCGCGCCGTCGTTGCATTCGATGCGGTACTCGGGCGGGACCAGCGGGTGCGCGCCGGCGGTCTCGCGGTGGACGGAGAAGACGGCCGGGCCGCGGCGGAAGTCGCCGAGCCAGTTCTCGTGATCCGGCTCGGGCTCCGCCTTCGCGGAGGGTTCCGGGCCGGATGCCGGTTCTGGTGCCTGGTCGGGGCCGGTGGCGTCTGCGGTGGGTTCATCCATCGCAGTGCCGAACGGAGCCGGAGCCCAGCGGGCCGGGGTTGGAGCGGTTGTCGATGGTGTGGCCGTTGTAGAAGACCTTGAAGGCGGCGTCTTCGATCCAGACTTTCCAGTCGGGTGCGAAGGCGCGCCAGCCGGAGCCCCAGGTGGCGTGCAGGTGGCCGGTGTTGAGGCCGGAGACGATCAGGACGAGGTCGGCCGGGTTGCCGCTCGCGGCGACTTGGAAGGAGTCGGGCGAGGCGGCGCTGGAGGCCCGGACGGTGAAGGAGCTGTGGCCGTCGCTGAAGGTCCCGCGGACGAGCGGGTCGGCGGGACCGCCGCTGCGCGGATCATGGTTGGGATTGTCGGGTGAGTGCGCGACAATGGGTCTGGACACGGAAATCAACCTCCGGTGTCTGAGACCGGGGCGGGCCTGGGTCGCCAAACTTTGGGCCCCGCCCCGGTCGGCTTCTATGGAGGGCGCGAAATGCCCGTTCTCAAGAACTCCGTCACCAGAATCCCGTGATGAGCCTCTCGTGCTTGATTGGTATCATGACACACACCATCGATCGAAGCAATATTGCCTCGCTCGATTCTGGCAAAGTTTTCTGTCGGCTCCCCGACAGAGGTTTGGAGTAGCGATGGCGATCATCACCGGTCCCGGCCCCTCCCTCCGCTCGCAGTGGCTCGGCGAAAAACTCCGGGAGCTGCGCGCAGCGAAGAAGATGTCCCTGCGAGTCGCTGGTGAGTACCTTCAGCGAGACGCCAGCACCATGAGCCGCTACGAGAACGGCGAGTATCCGCTTCGGCGCGCGGATCTGGCCGCGCTGATGACCCTCTACGACGTGTCCGACCCCAAGCAGCGCCGGGACCTGGAACAGATCTGCGAAGACGCTTGGCAACGAGACTGGTGGGACCAGCACAAGGATGACTTCGGCCGCGATTTCCTCAATGTGCCCTGGTTGGAGAGCCGGGCCAACAAGATCTGCACCTATCAGCACTTCCTTGTGTATGGACTCTTCCAGATCCGTCAGTACGCCGAGGCAGTGATCACCCGCTTGGAGGAGGGCAAGGCATCACACGATCAGATCCAGCGATGGGTCGATCTCCGCATGGAACGACAACGGATCCTGGCGGCCGAAAATCCACCGCACATCGATGCGGTATTCGAGGTCTCGGTACTTGAGCGTGCAACAGGCTCGAAGGCAGTCATGCGAGCACAGCTCCAGCGCCTCTTGGAACTGGGCGAACGTGGCGATGTCACGATCCGGTTCATCCCGACCGACACCGGACCGCATACCGGTTTGAGCGGCAGCTTCAACCTCTTCAAGCTGCCTGAACCGTACTCTGCGGTTGCCTATGTCGAAACCACGGCTGGTGCCCTGTATGCCGAAGAACCGAAGGCGAGTAACTTCGAAGTCGTGTGGCAAGATCTTGACAGATCGGCCTTGTCTGCTTCACGGTCGGCTGATCTGATCACCAAGCGCCTGAAGGAGATTGAATGAGCACCGAGCAGCAGCTCTCGGCTAGGGAGTTTGCTGGTGTCCGCTGGCACATCAGTACTCGCAGCGACAGCGGCGGTGGTCAGTGTGTCGAAGCCGGTCCTCTTGCCGATGGTTCGGGGCGGGTTGCGGTTCGGCACTCCCAGCACCCTGAGGGCTCGCTGATCGTCTACACCCGTGCCGAGTGGACCGCGTTCCTCGCCGGGGCCAAAGACGGCGAGTTCGACTTCACCGATTAGGGGCCATGACGGCAACTTGAGGAGCGTTGATGAGTACCGAGCAGCAGCTTTCAGCGATAGAACTAGCTGGCATCCACTGGCAAACCAGCACTCTTAGCACCAACAACGGAGGCAACTGCGTTGAAGCCGGTCCTCTTGCCGATGGTTCGGGGCGGGTTGCGGTTCGGCACTCCCGTCACCCTGAGGGCTCGCTGATCGTCTACACCCGTGCCGAGTGGACCGCCTTCTTCGCGGGGGCCAAAGACGGCGAGTTCGACTTCACCGACTGACCCGCATGGCCTCGATCGGCGATGTGGCCGCTAGGCTCCGCGCCGCACTCACACTGATCGAGGAAGCCGCCGCGCATGCCAAAGCGGCCGATGACCGTCTGGAGGGCGCATCGGCTTCGCTGCAATCCGACCTCGCCGCCTCCTCCAACCCGCTCACCCGCGAGGGCCTGGGCCAGTGGCGCACCGCGCGCGAGCGCCTGGCCGAAGCGCTCGCCCTCATCGCCGCCGGAACCGAGCGGATGGGCGAGTACGTCACCTCCATCGCAGGCGGAGGGAGCGTGGTCCCAAGCCCGGACTCCATCTTTGGCGCAGCCCGGACGCAGCGGTCCGGGACCGGCGGAGACAACCAGGTGTCGACGGCTTCGCACCGCATCTTCGATCCGAAACCGTATCTCGATGAGATGCCGAGAATGCCTCGCCGAGCGGAGGCGCCGCGTGGTTACCGCGGCAAGACGGAAGGGCGATGGGTCGGCGGCGACACCGAGCATCGGGACTGGGCCAGCGGTCAGCGTGACCCAGAGTTCGATGAGGCCGAAGGCTTCTGGAAGTCGATTCGGGCACCGGGCGAGCCCTCCGCGATCAGCGTCACTCAGGATGTCGAGATCAAGTTTGCGATGTTCATGCGCCGTCATGACATGACCGAGGAACGGATCGTGATCAACAATCCGGACGGCCCTTGCGGATACGGCAAACCGAACTACCGCTTCGGATGCGACCGGCTTCTGCCTCGCTTTCTGAAGCCGGGCGCTAAGCTGACCGTCGTTTGGCCGGGCGGCGAGCAGACCTACGAAGGGCGGAGCCGCGATGAATGACATGGAGGCGACCTTCGCCACCTTCGGTGCGGCCTTCGGCGGTCACTATTACGACGACCTCCGTACTCGCGCCGAGGTCGTCAAGTTCCTGGACAGGGCCGCAGCTGTCGCCGGCCCGAGCGGGGAGCGATCCACTGCTGAAATCATCACGCCTGAGGGCGATGTGGCGATCGAATTCGCGTTGTTCGAGGACTGCGCGTACCTCCGCCGCAACGATGAGATCGCCGTGGAACCGGGGTTGCTGAATGAGTCGGGGGCACTCCGGGCCGAGGTTCGATCGCCGAATCCGAGACTCGTCCACAACCTCATGGACGAGGTGGAGACCTTGAGCGGCACGAGCCTGCTCTGCACCCCTTCATGGGTTCAAGACGCGGTTCTCGGCTACGCCTTGACCGGCCGCCTCCCCGAAGACACCGTATGGCGACCCGCCGAAAGCCAATGAGGGCGCGGGGAGAGGTATCGAATGAGCGTGCGCATCTGGTGGGACATCTCGGACGCCGAGCTGTCCTCCGTCGACGAGTCGGACGGGTTCATTCGCGAGCACAACACCATGATCGCGCCCCAAGGGGCGCGCTCGTGACCGCTCCTCGTGGGCCCGTCAGGATCCGCGATCGATGACATGCCGCTGCGCTTCGACCTCGACGCCGATCCCGGAATGCCGCCTGCGGCAACCGAGGAGGAGGCGAGCCTCCGGTTGAAGACCGATCCGGAGGCGACCGGAGCGGCGGCGGCACGATGGCTGCCGTCGAACCACAAGGCGGTCGAAGCCGGGTGTGAACCGACGGCGTTGCGCGTGTGCGAGTCCTCAGACGAGGACCTCGTCGACATACCGGCCGGCCTCGGACGGCTCAGCTTTGCGACAGCGCGTGCGCTCGCCCGCGTCTACGTCGAATCAGGTGAGCGGCCCGAAGCCGAGGGCGTGGCATGGGAACCCGTGTCAGGCTGACGGCCTGGGCAGGGACAGAGGCGGAACCGGGAGCCGCCGGCAAGGAGACCACATGGTCGAAGAGGCAGCCGGTGCCGATCGAAGCGGATGCGGCGACGTCGGCAGAGCTGCGAGGCAAGCCCGATACGTGTAGTAAGGAGCTTCGATGGCCTCGATCGGCGATGTGGCCGCTAGGCTCCGCGCCGTACTCACGCTGATCGAGGAAGTCGCCGCGCGTGCTAAATCGGCCGATGACCGCCTGGAGGGCGCGTCGGGGTCGCTGCAATCCGACCTCTCGGACTCGTCCAGCCCGCTCACCCGCGAGGGCTTGAGCCAGTGGCGCACTGCGCGCGAGCGCCTGGCCGAAGCGCTCGCCCTCATCGCCGCCGGAACCGAGCGGATGGGCGAGTACATCGCCTCCATCGCGGGCGGCAGCGGGCCTTCTGCGTCTCCGAGCCCTTCTTCGGGGCCGTCCGCAACAAGGCCGCCGTCCCCGGGGGATTCGCCGCCGGAACTTGAGAACTTCGATGCCCGACGCCTGGATCCTCGATGCGCGGCGAAGATAGAGAGGCCGGATGGCCCACCAACCGGGAGGGAAACACGGCCGCGCGCGGATACCTCTACACGGCCGACGGGAAGCAGCTCAACTCCAGACCGCTCAAGGCGTATCCGCCCGGCCGAGCCCCCGTCCGCGAGGACTTGAAAGAACCGTGGGCATCGGACACGGCCATGACGACGACATGGCATGTCGAGGGCGACGCGGCGGCCAAGGTGCGCCAAGACGATTTGCACGATGCCGCGCTGTACTTGAACGTGCCGCTCTGCGGCAAACCCGTCGAAGGTTCGGAGCAGCCTGACCCCAAGCGCTGCTACGCCAACTTCGAGCACATCATTCCGGCCGGCAACGTGGTGTACGTTCACGTGGTTCCCCGGCGCGGCTTGCCATACCGCCGAAGGATCACGGGCACTGGAGAGGGAATCAAGGATGACCGGCGAAGCTGAACCGCACCGCCCTGTACAGGCGGCTCCGGAAGTGCTGGCGGACTTGCGTGCAAAGGCCGACGAGCTCGACACGCGTGAGCTCACCCGGCTCGCCCTCGGGCTCGGCCTCGCTCCTCCGCAGGAGCCTGCGGGCTACCAGGGGTGGGAGATCGTCGTGGCCTACCCCGACGAGGACTTCGGAACCGGAGTGCTCTACTGGCTCGGCCCCCAACCGGACCATGGCGGCGAGGACTATCCCGCCGAGGGCGACGAGTCCGGCGATGACGAAGCCGCAGCGAGCGACCCTTGGGGATGACTTACGGGCCCGGCGAGAACGCAGAAGACCGCGATCGCCCCGTCGGGCCCCGGGCGCCGCTCAGGCGGCCTCCTGGCGCCTGACCGTCTCGCCGATCCAGATCGGCGCGAACGGGGACGTGCAGTTCGGCGGCGTCGGGTAGTCCTTCAGGACCTCCAGGCGCTCCCCGATGCCGATCGCGCGGGCGCGTCGGCCCGGGTCGGCGATCCCGATCCTCGCCAGGCACTCGTTCATCGCCCATTGGAGGCGCTCCGGCGCGTCCTTCATCTCCGCCTCGATCCGGTCGAGCAGCCCGTCCAGGTCGAGGCCCTCGGGCCGCTTGACGACCCGCTCCGACGTGAGCGCCCACCCGGCGCTCGCGACCACCGGGTCCGGGTCGTCGAACCAGGCCAGACGCAGCGCCTCGGCGTGCGGGCCCTTCTTCACCGCGTAGTTCACGAGCCAGTCGTGCACCTTCGGCGACCCCGCCTCGCGGAGCATCCGGTCCAGCTCCTCCCGCGAATACAGTCGCGGGCGGCAGACCAGCAGGGCCAGCAGGCGCGCGGCCGTGTCGCCGGTCGCCCACAGCTCGATCGCCAGCTCATGCCTGACCTTGAGCCGCTTGGCGATCGCCCGCAGCTTCGACAGGTTCACCCCGTGGTCGTCGCCGCGGCGCTCGTTGACCGCGCGCAGCTTCGGGTCCTCCAGCGCGGCGAGCTCGGCCCGCAGCCCGGGCACGGTCTCGGCGCTCCGCTCTTCGCTCACGACCCCACCCTACGACCGACCACCGACACGGGCCAGGGCTTCGCCGCCGCGGATCAGACCAGGTCGGCGTCGTGCGCGAGGAGCGCGATCTGCGTCCGGTTGTCGAGCGCGAGCTTGGTGAGGATGCTCGACACGTGCGACTTCACCGTCGTGACGTTCATGCCCAGCGCTGCGGCGATCTCGGCGTTCGTGTCCCCGCCGCCGATCGCCACCGCCACCTCGTGCTCGCGCGGCGTCAGCGCCGCCAGGGCGGCGCGGGCGCGCTCGTAGGCCCCGGCCTGGGCGACGGTCCGCTCCATGAGGCGCCAGGTAACCGCGGGGGAGAGGATCGGGTCCCCGGCGGCGACGCGGGCGATCGCCTCGGCGATCCGCGCGGGCGGGGTGTCCTTGAGGAGGAACCCGGCGGCCCCGGCGCGCAGCGCGTGGAGCACGTTCTCGTCGGTGTCGAAGGTGGTCAGCACGATCACCTCGGGCGGATCGGGCTTGGCGCGCAGCCGCTTCGTGGCGGCGATGCCGTCCACGCGGGGCATCTGGAGGTCCATGAGGACCACGTCGGGGCGGTGCGCGTCGGCGGCGGTGAGGGCCTCGCGCCCGTCCCCGGCCTCGCCGACCACGGCGATGTCGCCGACGCCGTCGAGCATCATGGCGAGGCCGGCGCGGACGAGGGCGTCGTCGTCGACGAGGAGCACGCGGATCACGTCGGCCATGGTAGCCGGGCCCGCAGGCGGAACCGGCCGTCGATGCGCTCGTGGTCGAGGCGTCCGCCCGCGAGCCGCACGCGCTCGGTGAGGCCCACCAGGCCCAGGCCGCCGCCGGGTGCGGCCGGGCCGGTCCCGGGCGCGGCCAGGTCGTTCACGATCGTGATCTCCAGTTCGGCCCCCGGCGCGCCGCTCAGCGACACGGCGACCTCGTTCCCGGTGGCGTGCTTGCGGGCGTTCGTGAGCCCTTCCTGGACGACGCGGAACGCGGTGCGGCCCAGCGAGGGCGGCATCTCCTCCCACGGCAGTCCGCCGTCGACCCCGACCGGCTGGCCGGCCTCGCGGGTCTCCGCGACGAGCGCCTCGAAGTCGGACGCGGTCGGGCCCGGCCCGCCCGATCCGGCCGGCTCGTCCTCGCGCAGCAGCACGATCACCTGCCGCAGCTCCTCGAGGGCCTGGTGCACGCCCGAGCGCACCACGCCCGCGGCGAGCGCGACCTTCTCCGGCGGCGCGTCCGGCCGGAACTCCAGCGCGCCGGCGTGCGTGGCCACCAGCGAGAGCCGGTTGGCGAGCACGTCGTGCATCTCGTGGGCGAGGCCGCGCCGCTCGGCCGCCCGCGCCTCGGCGACCAGGCGGCCCTGCTCGGCCTCGGCGCGGCGGGCCCGCTCGCGCAGGGACATCACGAGGTCGCGGTGCGAGCGGGCGAGCGTGCCCCACCCCAGCAGCGCCCCGTACGCGACCGTCACCAGCAGTGCCCACCAGTCGAACCCGAGCGACGGGTTCGGGTACCGGAGCCACTGGAGCAGGTGCGCCGCGACGCCCGCGAGCGCCACCGCCGCGCCCGTGCGGAACCGCGTGCGCCAGGCGACCTGGAGCGCCCCCGTCGTCGCGGCCGGGGTCGCGACGGGGGAGGCGACCGCGAGGACGGTCGCGACGAGCGCGCCGCCGACCGGCCGCCACAACTGGAGCATCCCCGCGGCCAGGCTCAGAACCGCGACGGCGACGTCGAGCGGGCCGGGGTCGGGTCGCGACCAGAGCGTCAGGGCGGTGAGACCGCCGACGGCGACGGCCATGCCGACGAGCTCGGCGGTGCGGGGAGGACGGCGGTAGATCACGGGGTCATGCTAGTCACGGCCCGGCCTGCGCCGTCACCTCCGAAAGTAGGAGTCGCCCCCTTCCGCGGCCGGAGGCGCCGGATTTTGCGCCGGCCGATGAGATCCGTACGCAAGTCGCCCCCCCGCCGCGGCTGATGCGGCACGGCCCGGGCCCGGATGCTCGGCGTGAGCACGCGAACCCGCCGGCTCCTCGCCGTCAACGGTCCGGCCCGCCGATGAGCCTCCCCTTCGGCCACCCCGCCTTCCTTACGCGAACGCGCCGGCACCGTCCTCTTTCTGCTGCGCATGGTCGCGGGCGAACCGCCGGTGCCCGTGCCGACTGGGCTTTCGCGCAGGCGGCATCACTTCGGTCGCGTCGCGTCCGGCCTCGGCACGAGGGCCGGGTGGGGCGACCGGCGGGTCGGCCGGGCCGCGGCCGCCTCCTGGAGGCCGGGTCCGCGAGCGCGAACTCCGGCCCGGTGGCCGGGGTCCCATACGATGGCGTTCATGCATAGCCGCACGCAAATATCCCAATGGCCGTGACGGCCGCTCGCCGGGACCGCCGTGCTGCGGCACCAGACCTCCCTCGCGAAAGGACGCCGCCGTGAACCGCGCGATGCCGAACGCCGACCGACGAACCGCCCCACACCGCCTCGCGGCCGCGGCGGTCGCCCTCGCCGCCATGACGGCCGTGGCCCTGACCGGCTGCTCAGGGGACCGGCCCGAGTCGCCGAACGACTCCTCCGCATCGGCCTCGGAGAGCCCGTCGGACGCTTCCGGAGCGCTCTTCTTCTACGCCTTGAGTTCGCAGACCCATACGTTCTACCTGCTCGAGCTCCAGGTCGACCCGGCCGGGCAGATCGAAGGCACCGAGACGAGGGTGTTCTTCTCCGACTCCATGGGCATTGAGGACCGGGACGTGCTGAACGAGTTCGGCGGCACGAGATCCGGCGACTCCTTCGAGCTCGAAAGGCTCGAAGACGGTCGTCCCCTCGCCGCCACCCTGGAGGACGGCCTCCTCACCCTCACCGAGGGGACGATCGCGAACCGCGAGGAGTGGATCCAGATCGAGTCCGCGGACCTGTTCGAGGACATGGTCGACGTGTACGAGGCGTCGATCGAAGGATGCGCGGACAACGGCTCCGACGGATGCCAGGTGGACAATCTCGAATGGCCGACGGAGCTGCCCACGGGCGAGTGAGCGGCGCGATCCGTCGCGGGGCTCAGTCGGCCTTGGCGTAGTAGTCGCTATCGCGGGTGTGGGTCTCGAGCGCATAGGGATAGAGCTCGAGGTGCTCGTTCCCGGTGAAGAGCAGGTGGCTCGCGTTCAACGCGCCGGCGTCGCCCAGTGCGATCCACTCGCCTGCTTCGGACTCGACGCACTCGGGACTGCGGATCTCCTCGCCGTCGCCCGTCGTGGTGTAGATGCTCTCGCAGAGGCTCCAGCGTCCGTCGAACTCGCCCGCCGGGACCTCCGTCTCGCCGCTTGCGCCGAAGGTCGAGCCGGTGGCGGTGTAGGTGCCGTCCTCGCGGAACTCGATGGTCCCTCCCTCGCCGTTCTCCCAGAGCCCGACCACCTCGCCGTAGGGGACCGGATCGGCGGGAGGATCCTGGACGGGGGCGGCGAACCCGCAGGCGGCCGCCGTGAGGACGGCTCCGGCGGCGAGCGCGACGCGGGCCCGGCCGGCGGAGCCGGGTGCTCGGCGGGCGCCGTTCGCAGGGCGGTAGGCGGGGGCTTCCATCGCGGCTCCATTCGAGCGGTCTCACCGGGCAAGGTTTTTGAACGTGTTCATTTTCTGTCGGTAGCCTACACCCCGGTTGAACCTGTTCAAAAATGATCCCGCCCACTCTCGGCGTACTGCTCCGGCAGACGGAGGCCGCGGAGCGCCGCCTTCGCAAATCGGTTGTGCACCGCCGCTGCGATGAGGTGTGATCACTCCTATGGCAGTGACGTTGAACCGGCCGGAAGCCGATGAACTGAGCGGCATCGCAGCGGTGCTGCGCGAGTGGCAGTACGACGCGGCGCCGATGCAGCTGCACCCGGGGGACGTGGGCTGGTTCTACCGCTTCGGGGCAGAGGCGGCGGCCGCCGCGGTCCGCACCTGGAGCCGCGACGGCCGCATACTCGCGATCGGGCTGCTCGACGGCCCCGAACTCCTGCGGCTGACGATCGCCCCCGACGCCTACCGGGACGACGAGCTCGCGCGGCGGCTGGTCGCCGACGTGACCGATCCCGGGCGCGGCGTCCTCCCCGCGGGCAAGGCGAACATCGAGGCGCCCAAGGGCGTGCTCCTGCAAGACCTCCTGCCCGAGTCGGGCTGGAGCGTCGACGAGCCGTGGACTCCGCTGCGCCGCGACCTCGCCGAGCCGGTGGAGGACCCCGGCGTGCGGATCGAGGCGGCCGGACCGGAGCAGGTGCGCGAACGGGCCGCCGTGCAGCGGGCCGCGTTCGACGGTTCGACGTTCACCGACGAACGATGGCACGCGATGGCCTCCGGACCGCTGTACGCCGACGCCCGCTGCCTGCTCGCCTACGACGACCAGGGCGAGGCGGTGGCGACGGTGACGGTCTGGTCGGCCGGTCCCGGCCGACCCGGACTGATCGAGCCGATGGGCGTGCACCGCGACCACCGCGGCCGCGGCTACGGCAGGGCGATCACCGTCGCCGCGGCGGCCGCGCTCCGGGAGATGGGCTCCTCGAGCGCGATCGTGTGCACCCCGAGCGACAACGCCGGCGGCGTCGCCACCTACGAGTCGGCCGGCTTCCAGCCGCTCCCCGAAGTTCGCGACCTGCACCGGGACGCCTAACGGCACGCCGTTCCGGCAGGGCGCCCCATTTGCATCCTCAATGTACCTTGAGCATCGTTCCCGCCAATCGATGTGAACGGAGGCCGAATGTTCGGAGAGGAAGTAATCGCCCAGCAGCTCGCCGACGCCCGCGCGGCGCTCAGCAGTGCGGTCAACACCCCTGGCGCCCACCGGATCGACCCGATCACCGTCGACGGAGCCGATGGTCTCCTCCAGCTGATGTTGAGCGCCGAGGGCCGCGTGGAGACCATCGAGTACGACCCCCGTGTCATGAACTTCGGCTCCGAGAACCTCTTCGCCGAGATCAAGCGGATGGTCAACACCGCGCTCGACCAGCGAGCCGAAGCCCTCGGCACCGATGAGCCCACGCCGGACCTGAACGCCATCAACGAATCGGTCGCCGAGATCCAGGACCGCTCCCTGCGACAGTTCCAGGCGATGGGGGCCTCCATCAGCGAGACCATGGCGCGCCTGCAAGGAGGACGCTGACATGGCCGATCTGGACCTCGACCTCGAGTCCTTTCGCCGTGCCGCCGATGAGTTCGACGCCGCCAAGGAAGAGGTGCAGGCGCTCCTCGACCAGTTCACCGGCACTCTGGCGCAGTTCGCCGACGCCTTCGGCGGTGACGAGATCGGCATGCTCGTCGGCATGGCGCACGACGCCTGCACCGAAGTCCTGAACGAGTGCTTCACGACCAACATCGAGGAGATCGCCGACTACGCCGAGGCCATCCGCGACATGGCGGACGGCCACGAAGCCGCCGACAACGAGAACGCGCAGCTCTTCAATCAGCTTCTGACCGAACTCGGCGGTTGACCCGCCGCGCCCCGTCACCAGGAGGTGCGCCCCATGGGGATGCAGATACCCGGCGAACTCGCAGGTCTGCTGAGCATGCTCGGCTACGACTGGCCCGAATCCGACGAGGAGTCGATCTTCAACCTCGCCGGCGAGTGGACCGGGATGGCCTCTCAGATCGGCGACAAGGTCGAACGGCTCAACAGCGCCGCGGCCACGCTGCTGGAGAACAACACCGGCGCCGACATCGAGGCGTTCAGGGAGGAGTACGAGGATGCGGAGTCGGCCGCCCGCAACCTCGCAGGGGCCGCCGACCCGGCGGGCATCATCAACATCGGGTTGACGATCGCCGCGGGGATCGTCCTCGCACTCAAAGTCCAGGTGATCGTCCAGCTCATGATGCTGGCGTTCCAGATCGCCCAGGCGATCGCCACGGCAGCGGTCACCTTCGGAGCGTCCCTCGTCCAAATCCCGATCTTCAAGATGATCACCGGCATGATCATCGATCAGCTGATCGGCATGGCCCTGGACATGGTGCTCAATGGCTAGCAAAAGGCGACGGAACAACCCCGAGCTCCCCGAGGGCGGGGCCGAACTCATCAAGAAGCCCGTCCGCGGCCTGTTCAAGAACGGCAAGGGCGGCCTCAAGAAAGGCGGCGACGGCGCCGACGCAAGTGCTCCGCGCACCGGTGTCAAAGGTCTGCTCAAGGACGCTGGCCTTCCCACCTCCGGTCGGATACGATACGTTCCGCCCAAGGGGGTCACGCCCACCACCGGACTTCCGAAGGGCCCGAACGGCGGGTACTTCGACCGTCATGGGAACGAGTGGGTCAAGGGCCCTTCGCGCACCAAGGGCGAGCCGTACGAATGGGATGTGCAGCTCAGCTCGAAGGGCCGGAACCAGATCGGCTGGACGACCCGGGACGGTTCGCATGCGAACGTGTCTCTGGGCGGCCACATAACCCATAAATGAGGATGCTCAAGGTGGAATTCTACGAAAAGGTCAAGGTCGGGCAGAACGCGTCGTTCGCCGAGTACGCCGGACGAGTCGGCGTCGTCGGCGGCATCAGCGACGGCGCCGACGGAGTGACCTATTACGCGGTCAAGTTCGAGGACGACGACGTGGTGATGTTCCCCGGGGACCAGCTCGAGTCGCTCGGCGACAAGGCGTCCCCCGACGAGATGTTCCCGGGCGGGAGCGTCAAGGTGACCGTGGACGAGAAAGGCCACGCCGAGATCGTCGAGGACAACCCCCCTCAGCGGCCGTAGCGAACGCAACGTGCTCTCCAGAGCCGCCGCTCGGGTCGAAAAGGGCGGGAGCGGCGCGGGTCAGGCGGCCCGCCAGTAGGCGAGGGTGTGCGCGCGCTGCTTGGGGACGCCGAGTTCCTTGCGGGCGAAGGCGGTCAGGGCCCTCGTGGACTTCGCCTCGGCGGCGATCCAGAGGTAGATCCGCTCCGGTTCCTTCGTGAAGTGCGGCAGCTCCTCCCGGACCTGCTCCAGCAGTGCGGCGCCGTCCTCGCCCCTGGCGATCTTGCGCAGGTCGTGGCGGATCGGGTCGACGCGGAACGGGAGCTCGTCGTCGTCCGCGGTCTCGAACCAGATCGTCGCGGGGGTCTCGGGGAACGCGTCGAGCAGGGAGTTGATCGCCGGCAGCGAGGCCGCATCGCCCACGACCAGGAGCCGTTCGGGGCTCGGGTCCGGCTCGGTGAAGCCGGTGCCCTGCACCGACGCCTCGATCACGTCGCCGGGCTTCGCGGTGCGGGACCAGTCGCTGGCGCAGCCGTCGTGCAGGGCGAACTCGATGGCGAAGGCGCCGTTCTCGACGTCCGGGTCGACCAGGGTGTAACCGCGCTGATGGGGCCTGCCGTCGTTGTCGAACCACAGGCGCACCCACATCGTGGGGTGCACGCCGAGTGCCGCGAGCAGGCCGCCGTCGGTGAAGGTGAGGCGCCGGTAGTGCTCGGTGACCTGCTCGGCACCGGTCACGGTGAATTTGAAGTCCTTGGCGCGGAACAGCTTCAGTACCGCGCCTTCCCAGCCGTGTCCCATCCCGGGCCTCCCTGGTCGTCCCCTGTGGAGATGCGAGTCGTCATTATGTCTTAGGTTAGACTAACCTAACTATGAGCTTCATGTGCTACCGGGACGCCTGGGGGATCCCCCACCTGCGGGCGCCCGACGCGAACGCGCTGGCGTTCGCGCAGGGATGGAACGCCGCCGCCGACCGGGCCTGGCAGATCGAGACCGCGCGCCGCCGCGCGACCGGCACCGCCTCGGCCCTCCTCGGCGAGTACTGGATCGGCTGGGACCGCCTGGTCCGGCAGGCCCGCGTGGTCGACACCGCGGTCGCGGCCTTCGACGCGCTGGACTCCGCCACGGCCGACTGGGTCCGCGCCTTCGTCGCGGGAGTCAACGACGGACTGGCGAAAGGGGCCGCCTCCGGCGCCGGAGACGAGGCCCAACGCCTCTGCGAGCCCTGGGAGCCCTGGACGCCGCTCGCCTTCTGGCACGCCGACCACCTGCTCTTCGGGGCCGGGTTCCCCGCGAAGCTGTGGCGCGAGCGGGTCCGGGACGCCCTGGGGGAGGACGCCGTCGACCGGTTCGCCCTGGACGGGCCCGAGCCGGTCGGCTCCAACGGCTGGCTCCTCGACGGGTCCATGACCGCCTCCGGCTCGCCCCTCCTCGCGGGCGACCCGCACCGCTTCATCCAGCTCCCCGGCTCCTACCAGCAGATCCGCCTCGCCTGCGACGAGTTCGACGTCGTCGGCCTGGCCATGCCCGGCATCCCCGGCATCGCCCACTTCGGGCACGCGGGCGGCGTCGCCTGGGGCATCACCAACGCCATGGCCGACACCCAGGACCTCTACCGGGAGCGCCTGCGCCGCAACGCGAACGGCTCCGTCGAGGCGTTCGGCCCCGATGGCTGGGAACCGGTCTTCACGCGGACCGAGCGCTTCCAGGTCGCCGACGGCCCCGATCAGACCGTCGAGGTCGTCGAGACCGCCCGCGGCCCGGTCGTCGCCGGAGGGCCCGAAGAAACCGAGGGGCCGCAAAGTTTCGGGACGGCGCTGAGCCTGCGCGGCCCCGCCCAGGCGCTCCCCGACCTCGGGTTCGCCGCGCTGCCCCGGCTGCTGCACGCCTCCATCGTCACCGATGTCGATGCCGCGCTTCAGGACTGGGTCCTCCCGGTCAACGTGGTCATGGCCGCCGACACCCGGGGCGGGCTCCTCCACCGCACCGCCGGGCGCGTGCCCGAGCGGGACGCGGCGAACCTCCGCAGCCCCGTGCCCGCCTGGGAGCCCCGCCACGCCTGGGACGGCTGGAAGCGCATGCCCCGCAAGCAGGTCGACCGGATCGCCGTCATGGCCAACGACCGCGCCCTCGCCGCGCCCCTCGGCGTCGAGTTCTGCCCGCCGCACCGCGCCGACCGCATCCGCTCGTTGCTGGAGGCCCGGTCGGACTGGACCGCCGCCGACATGGCCGCGATCCACGCCGACACCCGGCTCCCCACGGCCGGCGCCGTGCTCGACCTGCTCCCCGGCCTCGACCTTGACGGCGACGCCGCCTCGCTGCGCAAGACCCTGCTCGCCTGGGACCGCCGGATGGACGCCGACAGCACCGAGGCCGCCGCCTTCGCCGCCGTCCGGGCCGCGTTCGTGCGCCGCCTCGCCGCGCTGCCGCGGTTCCGGGCGCTCGACGGGCCTTCGGGCCTGCCGCCGGTGTTCGCGCCCTGGCTCGCCCTGCGGCCCCGCATCGGGTTCGCCCTGGAGCACGTGCTCGACGCGGCCGCTCCAGGGGAGGCGACCGGCCCGGGCGCCGCGCAGCGCCTCATCGACCCGGCCGACCGCGACGCCGCCCTGCGCGGCGCCCTCGAGGAGGTCGCCGCCGACCCTCCCGCCGCCTGGGGCGAGGTCCACCGGCTCGTGCCCTGGGAGGACCTGCCGCCCGGCGCCGAGGAGTCGGAGCCCCTGACGGGCATGTCGGGCGACGCGGACTGCGTCCTGTCGACCTCCGGCGTCCCCGGCGTCACCGAGGACTTCTCCCGCGGCCCCGCCGCCCGCTGGGTCTGGGACCTCGCCGACCGGCGCCGGAGCCGCTGGATCGTCCCCTTCGGAGCCTCCGGGACCCTCGGGCCCCACCACCGCGACCAGTTCCCGCTGTGGCGGCGCGGCGAACTCGCCCCCGTCGTCACCGACTGGCACCTGCTGCGAGAGGAGCACCGCATGATCGACCGCCCCGCCGTCTTCGAACGGCGCCTGGAGGGCTTCGGCACCGTCGCCGTCGTCCCCGTCCGCCCCGCCGAGGACCTCGACCTCATCTACGGCTGGGTCACCCAGGAGCGGGCCCGGTTCTGGGGCATGACCGGCCACTCCCGCGACCACGTGCTGGAGATCTACGAGTACCTCGACGCGCTGAGCACCCACCACGCGTTCCTGCTGCTGCGCGACAGGGCGCCGATCGCCCTGTTCCAGACCTACGAGCCCGACGCCGACCCGGTGGGGGAGTGCTACGAGGTCGAGCCCGGCGACATCGGCGCCCACCTCCTGGTCGCCGCCCCGCAGGGCCGCGCCCAGGTCGGGTTCACGGGCAGGCTCATGCAGGTTCTCACCGCGTACCTCTTCGACGACCCGAAGCACCGGCGGATCGTCGTCGAGCCCGACGCCCGCAACGACCAGGCCCGGGCCCGCATCCGCCGCCTCGGGTTCACGCTCGGCCCCGAGATCCGGCTGCCGGACAAGACCGCGCAGCTCGCGTTCCTGCGCCGCGAGGACGCCGCCTAGCGTCATCGAGGAGGCGGCCCCCGGTATCCGTGCCGAGGGCCGCCCCCCGAATCCGGCGGGTCCGCGGCGCAGGTCCCAATGCGCGCCGCGGGCCGCCGGATTCGCTCACGAAGGCCGCGCGGGCGCGGCGGGGGCCGCCGCCCGGCCTCGTCATCCTCTTGTCTCCCAAGAGCTCACGCGACGCTCCTCCGGGCGGGGCGGAGGGCGTCACGAGCCAGTCTAAGCAGGTCGATCTATTAGGGTCAATGGCTTGCGGTAACCGCGGACCAATTTATTTCATGACTTGACATAATCAATGCCGCGGTTCTAACCTGACCCCCAGCCATCGAGTCCGATCGATGCTCCCGGATCACCCTTCGAAGGGACCAAGTGTGCAGAACGACCGACCCCCTCACCCCTCCCGCGCCGCGCTCGGACGCCGGAACCTCATGAAGGCCGCCGGCCTCGGCCTCGCCGCCGCGCCCGCCCTCGCCGCGTGCGGCCGCGGCTTCGGCGGCGACGACGACTCCGGCGACGGCGTCACCCTCAACATGGTCTGGTGGGGCGACGCCGCCCGGGCCGAGAAGACCCAGGCCGCGCTCGACCTCTTCATGGAGCGGAACGAGGGCGTCGCCATCGAGGTCGAGTACCAGGACTCGGGCCCCTACCAGGACAAGCTCGCCACCCGCTTCGCCGCGGGCGACGCGCCCGACCTCATGGCCATGCGCATGGACTCCCTGCGCGAGTACGCCGACCGCGGCGCCCTGCTCGACCTGGGCGAGTACGAGGGCGACCTCGACCTCTCGGGGCTCTCCGACAGCGCCGCGACCCTCGCCGCGGTGGGCGACAGCGTCTTCGGCGTCCCCGCCGGACTCAACACCATCGGCTTCGTCGTCCGCAAGGACCTCGCCGAGCAGTACGGCGCCGACATTCCCGACGGCGACACCTGGGGCTGGGACGACCTCGCCGCCTTCGCGCAGACCGTCTCCGACGCCAGCGGCGGCGAGGTCTACGGCACCGGCTTCGACGCCCAGACCCTCGCCAACATCGTCGTCTACTGCCGCCAGCAGGGCGAGGACTTCTTCACTGAGGCAGGTGAGCTCGGCATCTCGGCGGCCACCGTCCAGTCCTGGTTCGAGCTCATCGACGGGATGCGCCGGTCCGGCGCCTACCCGCCCGCCGGGTTCTTCGAGGAGATCGGCGGCGGCCCCGACCAGTCCTACATCGCCCAGGGCAAGCTCGCCTCGCAGATCATCCCCACCAACAACTTCCTCGGCTACAACGCCGCCTGCGGCGGCAGCCTCGCGCTGCTGCGCATCCCCGGCGAGACCCGATCGGTGCGGCGCGGCCAGTCCGTCGACTGCCCGCACTTGTGGTCGGTCGCCTCGGCCTCGAAGCACCCCGAGGAGGCGGTCAAGCTCCTCGAGTTCCTCACCAACGACCCCGAGGCCTCGCTCGCCACGGGCACCACGCGCGGCGTCCCCGCCAACGCCGACGTGGCCGAGGAGATCAAGCCCTCGCTCGAACCGGACGACCAGCTCGCCACCGAGTACCTCATGGCCCTCCAGGAGGAGGAGCTCCCGCGCTCCTACACGTACCCGCCCGGCGGCAGCGCCATCGCCGACGTCCTCGACGTCATCGCCGTCGAGGTCGAGTTCGGACGGACGACCCCCGCCGACGGCGCCGCCCAGTTCATCGCGGAGGCCGAAGGAGCGCTCGCAGGGTGACCGCCTCCGCCGCCGAAGCCGCCGTCATGCCGGAGGCGGTCCGCCCGCCGGCGCCCCTGCGAGGGCGCCGGCGGGCGCGAAGGGACCGCGCCGGCTACCTGTTCCTGCTGCCCTGGTTCATCGGGATGCTCTTCACGATCGTCCCGTTCTTCGCCTCGCTGTACCTGGCGTTCACCGACTACGACCTGCTGACCCCTCCGGAGTGGATCGGCCTGGAGAACTTCACCGCGATGTTCTCCGACCCGGCGCTGCTCCAGTCGCTCAAGGTCACGTTCGTCTACACGTTCGTGTCCGTGCCGCTCTCGCTCGCGGCCGCCCTCGGCGTCGCCATGATGCTCAACCGGGGGATCAGGGGCCTGCCGTGGTACCGGGCCGTGTTCTACCTGCCCTCGCTGCTGGGAGCGAGCGTCGCCGTGGTCCTGCTGTGGCGCTACGTCTTCGGCCTGGACGGAATCGTGAACGCGTTCCTCGGCCGGTTCGGCGTCGAGGCCATAGCCTGGACCTCCGACCCCGACTACGCGCTCACCACCCTCATCATCCTGCACATCTGGACGTTCGGCTCGCCGATGGTGATCTTCCTGGCCGGGCTGCGGCAGATCCCGGTCATGTACTACGAGGCCGCGGCCGTCGACGGCGCCTCCAGGTGGCGGCGCTTCCGCTCGATCACCCTGCCGCTGTTGAGCCCCATCATCTTCTTCAACCTGATCCAGTCGCTCATCGCCTCGTTCCAGACGTTCACGCAGGGCTTCGTCATGAACAACGGCGGCGGCGGACCGGCGAACTCCACATTGTTCTACAACCTGTACCTGTACCAGCAGGGCTTCAACCAGTTCAACATGGGCTACGCCTCCGCGATGGCCTGGACCCTCCTGGTGATCATCGCCGCCTTCACCGCCCTGACCTTCATCTCCGCCAAGTACTGGGTCAACTACGACAACTGAGGTCCCACCCATGTCAACGACCATGCAATCGCCGCGGCAGCAGGCGGGGCGCGAGGACGACGACGCCCTCGTCGAGCGGTTCGGCTCCTCGCGGCGCAGCCGCTTCTCCCGGCACGTGATCCTGTGCGCCATCGGCCTGTTCATGATGTACCCGCTGATGTGGCTCGTCTCCAGCTCCCTCAAGCCGAACGGCCTGATCTTCTCGGACCTGTCGCTGTGGCCCGCCGCGTGGCACCCCGCCAACTACACCGAGGGCTGGACCGCCCTGGAGTACGACTTCGGCGTGTACTTCTCGAACTCGCTGGTCATCGTGGTGCTGAGCATCATCGGGAACCTGTTCTCGTGCTCGCTGGCGGCGTACGGGTTCGCGCGGCTCGACTTCACCGGCCGCAAGCTCTTCTTCGCGCTCATGCTCGGGACGATGATGCTGCCGGGCCACGTGCTGCTCATCCCGCAGTACATCCTGTTCGCGAAACTCGGCTGGCTCAACACCTACTACCCGTTGCTGGTGCCGAACTTCCTGGCCACCAACGCGTTCTACATCTTCCTGATGGTGCAGTTCATGCGCTCGCTCCCGACCGAGCTGGACGACGCGGCCCGCATCGACGGCTGCGGCCCGTTCCGCACCTTCTGGAGCATCATCCTGCCGCTGTGCCGCCCGGCCTTCGCGACCACGGCGATCTTCACGTTCATCTCGGTGTGGAACGAGTTCTTCGGGCCGCTGCTGTACCTCACCGACCCCGAGCTGTACACGGTCCCCTTGGCGCTCAGGCAGTTCGTCGACTCCGAAGGGCAGTCCGCGTGGGGCCCGATGTTCGCCATGTCGGTGCTGTCGCTCGCGCCGATCATCGGGTTCTTCATCGCCGGGCAGAAGTACCTCGTCAAGGGCATCGCCACCACCGGCCTCAAATAGCACCGGACCCGCAAGGGCCGCATCACGAACGGAACGACTTGAAGCAACCGCACCGGTCCGCCGACAACGGCGACGGCACCTACCGCAACCCCGTCCTGCACGCGGACTGGTCCGACCCGGACGCGATCCGGGTGGGCGACGACTTCTACATGACCGCCTCCAGCTTCCACCGCGTGCCGGGCCTGCCGATCCTGCACAGCCGCGACCTGGTGAACTGGACGATCATCGGCCACGCCCTCGCCCGGCTCGAGCCCGAGGCCGAGTTCCAGGCCCCGCAGCGCGGCGGCGGCGTGTGGGCCCCCGCCCTGCGCCACCACGGCGGCCGCTTCCGGATCGTCTACCCCGACCCGGACCGGGGCCTGTTCGTCACCTCGGCCGAGGACCCGGTCGGCCCCTGGACCGTGCCGCACGCCTTGAAGACCGGCAAGGGCCTCATCGACCCCTGCCCCCTGTGGACGGAGGACGGCGGCGCCTACCTCGTGCACGGCTGGGCCAAGAGCCGCGCCGGGATCAACAACCGCCTCACCGTGCACCGCATGAGCCCCGACGCCACCGAGCTCCTGGACGAGGGCGCCGTCGTGATCGACGGCGACGCGCTCCCCGGATACCGGACCCTCGAAGGCCCCAAGTTCTACCGGCGGGGCGAGTGGTACTGGATCTTCGCCCCGGCCGGGGGCGTCACCGAGGGCTGGCAGTCGGCGTTCCGCTCCCGCGACCCCTTCGGGCCCTACGAGGGGCGCATCGTCCTCGCGCAGGGCGGCACCGACGTCAACGGTCCCCACCAGGGCGCGTGGGTCGACACCGCGGACGGATCGGACTGGTTCCTGCACTTCCAGGACAAGGGCCCCTACGGCAGGGTCGTGCACCTCCAGCCGATGCGCTGGGGCGAGGACGGCTGGCCCGTGATCGGCGACGGGGGCGAACCGGTCGCCTCGCACGCCAAGCCGTGCGAGGGCGGGCCCGTCGCCGCCCCGGACGCCGCCGACGACTTCGCCACCGGCATCGGTCCGCAGTGGTCCTGGCAGGCCAACCCCGAACCCCACTGGGGCAACGCCGATTCCGGCCTGCGCCTCGCCTGCCTCCCCTCGGACGGCGACCTGCGGCTCCTGCCGAACCTCCTGGGGCAGCGCCTGCCCGCCGAGCGGTTCCAGGCCCGGACCCTGCTGCGCCTCGACGCGGGCCCCGGCGCCCGGGCGGGCCTCGCCGTCGTGGGCGACACCTACGCGTGGATCGGCCTGGAGCGCACCGAGAACGGCGTCGACCTGGTCTACCGGGTCCGCGAGGGCGGCGCGGAGGAGGACGCGGCGCGCGAACCGGCCGACGACGTCGCGGCCATCGGCGTGGACGTCGACGCCGGCGGCCGCTGCCGGTTCCTCACCGGCGCCGTCCCCCGCCAGGTCGGGCCGGTCTTCCAGGCCACCGAGGGCCGCTGGGTCGGCGCCGCGCTCGGCCTGTTCGCGACCACCGCGGACCTGCTGGTGTCCGGGACCGCGGAGTTCGGCCCGCTGCGCGTCACCGAGGGCCGCGCGGGCGACTATGAAGGCTAGGCCCGACGACGCGGCCTCCCTCGTGCGGACCCATGAGCTGCGGCTCGGCGGCAGGGCGGTCGCCGAGTACGTCTGGCGCCCCCATGCGCCGAACCTCTTGTCGCCCAGGCCCTTCCTGCACCCTGTGCGGACCCTCGCCGGGACGGAGGTGACCGAGGCGATGCCGCCCGACCACCTCCACCACCTCGGCGCGAGCCTCGCGGTGCCGGACGTGGGCGGCGCGAACTTCTGGGGCGGGCGCACCTACGTGCGGGGCAAGGGGTCGGTGCCGCTGCCCAACCACGGCGTGCAGCGGCACCACCGCTGGGAGGCCCGTACCGACGCCGTGCTCGCGCACGAGCTGCGCTGGACCCGCATCGACGGCACCGCGATCCTGCGCGAGCGCCGCCGCATCGCCGCCCGCCCGGTCGACGGCCGCGCCTGGGCCCTCGACTTCCGGTACTCGCTGCGGAACCTGACCGACGAGCCGCTGCTCATCTCGAGCCCGGGCGCCAAGGGCCGCACCGGGGCCGGGTACGGCGGGTTCTTCTGGCGGGCCCGGCGGGGCCTGCGCAGCGTCCGCGTCCTCGGCCCCGGCGCCGCGGGGGAGGAGCGCCTCCACGGCGCCCGCGCCGCCTGGCTCGCCCTCAGCGCCCGCGGCCCCGACCCGTGGACGCTCGTGTTCGTCCCCGAGCCCGGACCGGACGAGCCGTGGTTCGTGCGCGGCGGCGACTACGTGGGCGTCGGCCCCTCGCTCGCCTGGTCCCAGCCCTTGAAAGCCCTCCCCGGCGAAGGCCCCCGGCGCCGTATCATCACGGTGGTCGCGGACGGCGCGCTCGACTCCCGGGCGGTCGAGAAGCTGGTCGAGACCGCGACCGCCGATTTCACGCTTCGAGAAGCGTGAATATGAACGTTAAATCCTATAGGATGTATCCGATGCGGTCGACGGGCCGGACCCTTCGGCCGACGGCGACGCCCGCCGCCGGCCCCGCGCCTCGCGGGGCCCGGACACGGACCGCGGACCCTATGGGACGCCGCCCGCGCGGCCGGACGCCGCACCGGCGGCGCCCGTGAGACTTGGAGGCGCGATGGAGCACTCCGGCACGACCCGGTCGATGGTCGCGGACCGGCCGCCCGACACCGTCCGCATGCAGGTCGACGGCCGCGACGTCGCCAGCTACGTGTGGCGCTCGCAGCTGCCCGCCTCGACCGCGCCCCGGCCCTTCCTCCACCCCGTGCGCACCCTCGCCGGGTGCCTCGTCACCGACGCGAGGCCGCACTCGCACACCCACCAGCTCGGCATCTCGATCGCCGCGCCCGACATCGGCGGGCGGAACTTCTGGGGCGGGCGCACCTTCGTCGCCGGGCACGGCCCCGCCTGGCTCGACGACCACGGCGCCCAGCGGCACCGGCGGTGGCTGCGCCACACCGACTCCGAGCTGGCGCACACGCTCCAGTGGGTCGACGCGGACGGGGCCGCGCTGCTGCGCGAGCGCCGCTCGATCGACTGCGCCCCTTTGAACGACGAGGCCTGGACCCTCGGCTTCCGGACCAGGCTGACGAACGCGACGGACCGGCCGCTGCCGATCCGCAGCCCGGCCGCGCTCGGCCGCGTCGGCGCCGGGTACGGGGGCTTCTTCTGGCGCGGACCGGCCGCCACCGGGGACGTGCGCGTGCTCAGCCCGGCCGGGACGGGCGTGCGCGCCGTCCACGGCACCACCGCCCCGTGGGTGGCCGTCTCCGGCGCCGACGCGGCCGAACGCGAGTGGACCGTGCTGTTCCTGGCCGCCGACGCGACGACCGCCGGGGACCGGTGGTTCGTGCGCGCCCGCGACTACCTCGGGGTCGGCTCCTCGCTCACCTGGGACCGCCCCCTGGTGCTGGAGCCGGGCGCCCAGATCACTCGGCATATCCTCGCTGTCGTGGCAGACGGAACCCTCAGCGCGGACGCGGCCGCCGCGCTCGCCGACGCGACGCGGCCCGCATGAGGGCCGACGACCCCGCCAGGCAGGAGCGCCTGCGCGCCATCAACCTCGAACTCGTGCTCCGGCGCCTGCTCGCCGCCGAGGCCCCGGTCTCGCGCACCGAACTGGCCGCCGCGACCGGGCTCACCCGCCCCACGATCACGCGGATCGTGGAGGAGCTCATCGCCGGGCGCCTCGTCACCGAGACCGGCGCGACCTCCGACGGCCGCGCCGGCCGCCCCCGCATGGGGCTCCGGCTCTCCCGCTCCGGCCCGGCCGGGCTCGGGCTCGACATCCGCACCGACGGCCTCGCCGCGTGCGTCGTCGACCTCACCGGCTCGGTGCGCCACCTCGCGTTCGCGCCGTTCACCGACACCGAGGCCCCGGCCGTGCTCGACCGCTTGGGGCGCATGGCGACCGAAGCGGTGGACGCCGCCTCGCGCGAAGGCCTCACCGTCGTCACCGCGACCCTCGCCGTGCCGGGCCCCACGGACGGCGGGATCGTGCGGACCGCGCCCGCCCTCGGCTGGCGGTCGGTGGACGCGGGGGCGCTCCTCACCGAGCGGATCGGGCACCTCGGGCTCGTGTGCGCGGTCGACAACGAGGCGAACCTCGCCGCGCAGGGCGAGCTGCGCGCGGCGAGGTCGCACACCGACGGCGTGCCCGACCACTTCGTGTACGTCTCGGGCAGCCTCGACATCGGGGCGGGGATCATCCTCGACGGCCGCCCGCTGCGCGGGTCGCACGGCTGGGGCGGAGAGCTCGGGCACCTCACCGTCGACCCGGACGGGAAGCCGTGCCGCTGCGGCGCGAGGGGATGCCTCCAGACCTATGCGAGCCTCGCGGCGATCCTCGGCGGCGAGGCCCCGCCCCCCGGGGTCACGGCGGACGCGGCGGTCCTCGCGCGGGCCGACGCGGGACGGCCCGAGACCCTCGCGGCCCTGGAGGCCGCGGCGCACGCGCTCGGGGTCGCGCTCGCCAACGTGCTCAACCTCCTCGACATCGACACCATCCTGTTGGGAGGGACGTACGCGCTGCTCTCGTCGTGGCTCGTCGCCGGAGTGGAGGCCGAGGTGAACCAGCGGGTGCTCTCGGCGGGGTGGGCGCCGATCACCGTGCGGCCCGCGACGCTGGGACCGGACGCGGCGGCGATCGGCGCCGCGGCGACGGTCATCGACCACATCGGAGCCGACCCGGCCGCCTGGCTGGCCGCCAGGGAGCGGTAGCGGGTCCTGCCCGCCCGGCTCCGGGCGCCGCTATCCGGCCGCTGCGCCGAGTTCCCTCTCCATGAGTCGTTCCCGGCCCGCCCCGTCGGGCATCGGGTCCCCGAGGCCGCCGGTGTCGCGGAAGCCGTTCCGCCGGTAGAGCGCTTCGGCGGCCCGGTTGCCGTCCGCGACGGCCAGCCGGAGCACCGACGCGCCCGCCTCCTCGGCCCATCGGATCACCTCGCCGACCAGCAGGTCGCCGACGCCGCGCGGGCGGCGATCACATGCTCAGTTCGTCAGGGGCGGTCGGCAGGTCGCCGCGGCGCGGGCGCCGATCACCGTGCGGCCCGCGACGCGCGGTTGAACGGTGCAGTTGAACGGTGCGGTCGAGCGGTGCGGTCGAGCGGCACGGCGCCAGCGGTCTCGCGCCGCTCAGGCCGGGTTGGTCGCGGTGACGAGCCAGAGCGCGACCGGGAACCTGACGGCGCCGTCCACGAGGCGGCGGATCAGCTCGGCGCGCACCTCGTCCACAGCGGACTCCCAGCCCTCCGGGCCGAGGCGCTGCACCAGCTGCTCCCGGGCGAGGCGGCCCGTGCGGCCGTCGAGGATCATGGTGAGCCGCTCCTCGACGCCGTCGCTGCCGCCGATCCCGTAGTCGCACATGAAGTCGAAGGCGTCCACGGACACCGCGCCCCACCCGGCGGCCGCCAGCACCGAGGCGGGCCGCTCGGGATCGGCGAACGCGGTCGGCCCGGGCGCGTCGGGATCGGCGGGTTCGGGCTTCGGGTCGAGCCGGTCCGCGAGGACGCTCGTGCCGTGGCTGAACACCGGGTTCTCCGCTTCGCTCCGCCAGCAGGCGAACACGAGCCGCGCGCCGGGCGCGGCCGCCCGGCGGAGGTTCGCGAACGCGGCCGCCGGGTCCTCGAAGAACATGACGCCGAAGCGCGAGACGACCCGGTCGAACGGCGCGCCGGGGGCCTCGGCGAGGAGGTCGGCGGTCTGCGCGTCGGCCACGAGCACCGTCGCCTCGGGGGCGCGGCGGCGCGCGGCCGCGGCCATCTCCTCGGCGATGTCCACGCCGACGACCTCGGCGCCCGCGGCGGCGCTCTGCTCCAGCAGCGTCCCCGTCCCGCAGCCGACGTCGAGCACGCGCTGCCCGGCCGCCGGAGCGGCCTCCGCGAGGATCGCCGCCGTCACCGGCGCGTACACGGCGTCGAAGAGCGCCTGGTTCGCGACCCATCCGGCGGCGCCGGTCGCCCAGTTCTCCCGCATCGATTCATTCGCCATGCCGACACCCTAGCCAAAGGGGAGCGCTTCGGAGCGGTGTGCGGGGCCGGCCGTCGTTCGGAGGGTCGGCGACGGAGAGGCGAGCAGCGGGACGGGACGGGCCGTGTGGGGCCGGGGTCCGGGCGGGCGGCGACGAGGGGGGTGGGCGGTGGGGCGTGGTGTCTGAGGATGGTCTCCGGGCGCGGGTCGACACGCCCGGGCGCGGGGACGATCGCGAGTCCTGTTGCGGCGTAGCGGGTCCGATACTTAAGTTAGGGCTTTCGATGCCTTTGTCCGATGCGGCCGGGCCTCAGCCGCGCTCCCGCAGGGACCTCTCGCCGTTTCGCCGCTGATCGCCGGTGCCCCGGGCCGGTCGAGTCCTGGACTCGGTGGCGTGAACCGGATCGGTCCTGAGACTTTCGGGAAGCATCGGGACATGGTACCGTCATCCACATACCGACCAGACGGTTTGGAGTGGTTCATGCAGAGGTTCGAAGGCCGCGTCGCCCTCGTCACCGGCGCGAGCAGGGGCATCGGCTTCGCCGTCGCCCGCCGCCTCGTGTCCGAGGGCGCGTCCGTCGTCATCACCGGCCGCGACGAGGAGGCCCTGAAGGCCGCCGTCGCCGAGCTCGGCGAGGACCGCGCCTCCGGCGCCGCCGGGAAGGCCGACGACGCCGAGCACCGCGCCGCCGCCGTCGCCCACGCCGTCGAGCGCTTCGGCGGCCTCGACCACCTCGTCAACAACGCCGGGATCAACCCCGCGTACGGGCCCCTCACCGAGCTCGACCTCGACGCGGCCCGCAAGATCCTCGAGGTCAACGTGATCGCCGCGCTCGCGTGGACGCGCGAGGCCGTCGCCGCCGGGCGCCTCCGGTCGGTCGTGAACATGGCCTCCATTGCGGGCACCGCCGCCAGCCCGAACATCGGCTTCTACGGGATCTCCAAGGCCGCCCTGATCAACCAGACCGAGCAGCTCGCCGAGGAGCTGGCCCCGGCCGTGCGCGTCAACGCGCTCGCGCCCGCCGTCGTCAAGTCCCGGTTCTCCAAGGCGCTCTACGAGGGCCGCGAGGAGCAGGCCGCCCGCGCCTACCCGCTCGCGCGGCTCGGCGAGCCCGACGACGTGGCCGGCCCGGCCGCGTTCCTCCTCTCCGAGGACGCCGCGTGGGTCACCGGCCAGACGATCCTGGTGGACGGCGGCGCGAGCGCCCGCCGCACCTGGTGAAGGATGAGATCCATGAAGACCAAGAACGTGGCCGACGAAGTCCTGCGCGCCGCCCTCGGCCTGTTCGCCGAGCAGGGCTACGCCAACACCAGCGTCCAGCAGATCGTGGAGGCCGCGGGGGTCACCAAGGGCGCCATGTACCACTACTTCACCTCCAAGGACGACCTCCTCTTCGCCATCTACGAGCGGATGCTCTCGCTCCAGAAGCGGCGCCTGGACGAGATCACCGCCGCCGGGGGCGCGACCGAGGACGTGCTGCGGGCCGTGTGCGAGGACGTGGTCCTCACCTCGATCGACTTCCTCCCCGAGGGCACGATCTTCTTCCGCAGCCAGCACATGCTGACCCCGGAGCGGCAGCAGGAGGTCAAGCGCCGCAGGCGCGAGTACCACGACAAGTTCGCCGAGCTGATCGACCGCGGCAAGGCCGAGGGCCGCTTCCGCACCGACGTGTCGACCTCCGTCCTCATAGCGCACTTCTTCTCCGACGTGCACTACCTGCCCAACTGGTTCTCCGCGGACGGCCCCGAGGACGGCGGCGAGGTGGCCGCACAGCTCACCGAACTGTTCCTGCGCGGCATCAGGAGCGGCGATGCCTGAGCACCCCTTCGACGAGTAAGGAGCACCGATGGCCGACACCATGCGCGCCTGGCGGGTCACCGCCCACGGCGAACCCGAGCGGGTCATGGGCCTCCACGAGGTCGAGCGGCCCGAGGCCGGGCCCGGCGAGGTCCTGCTGCGGACCCGCGCCGTGGCCGTGAACTTCCCCGACGTGCTGCTCGCCCGCGGGCAGTACCAGGAGCGGCCCGACCTCCCGTTCATCCCCGGCATCGAGCTGTGCGGCGATGTCGTCGCCCTCGGCGAGGGCGTCACCGGTGTCCAAATGGGGCAGCGGGTCGTGGCCTCCAAGATCGGCGTGATGGCCGAGTACGCGGCCGTGCCCGCGTGGTCGGTGCACCCGGCGCCCGACGCGCTGGACGACGCGGCCGCGGCCGCGCTCCTCATCGCCTACCAGACCGCGTGGTTCGGCCTCCACCGCCGAGCCCGGCTCCAGCGTGGAGAGACGCTGCTCGTGCACGCCGCCGCCGGCGGGGTCGGCACCGCGGCCTGTCAGCTCGGGGCCGCCGCGGGGGCCACGGTGATCGGCGTCGTCGGCTCGGTCGCCAAGGTGCCGGTCGCCAAGGACGCGGGGGCCGCCGAGGTGCTGCTGCGCGACGACGCGTGGATCGAGGCGGTCAAGGGCTTCGGCGGCGCCGAGGTCGTCTTCGACCCGGTGGGCGGCAAGGCCTTCGAGGGCTCGACGCGCTGCGTCGCGTTCGAGGGCCGCATCGTGGTCGTCGGCTTCGCCTCCGGCGCGGTGCCGCCGGTGCGCGCGGACCTCGCCCTGGTCAAGAACTACAGCGTCCTGGGCCTCCACTGGGCCCTGTACCAGAAGCGCCGGCCGGACCTGGTGGCCGAGGCCCACGCCGAGCTGACCCGCCTCGCGGGGGAGGGGGCCGTGCGGCCCGTCGTCGGCGAGGTCGTGGACTTCGCCGAGGCGGCCGCGGCCGTGCAGCGGCTCGCGGGCGGCGGCACGACCGGGCGGCTCGTGGTCAAGGCGGACGCGTGACGGACCTGCAAGGGCGCGTGGCGATCGTGACCGGCGGCGCGAAGGGCATCGGGGAGGCGTACGTGCGCGCGCTCCGCGAGGCCGGGGCGCGCGTGGTCGTCGCCGACGTGCTCGCCGACCGGGGCAAGGCGCTCGCCGACGAGCTCGGCGATGAGGCGCGCTTCGTCGAGCTCGACGTCACCGACGAGGACGCCTGGGAGCGCGCCGTCGCCGCGACCCTCGACGCGTTCGGGGCGGTGGACGTCCTGGTGAACAACGCCGGGATCGCCAACGCCGCGCCGATCGAGCACTTCACCCTCGAGAAGTGGAACGCGGTCATCAGTGTGAACCTCACCGGGACGTTCCTGGGCTGCCGGGCGGTGGTCCCGGCGATGAAGGCCGCCGGGCGCGGCTCGATCGTCAACGTCTCCTCAGTGGAGGGGCTGCGCGGCAGCGTGCGCCTCCACGGCTACACCGCTTCGAAGTTCGCGGTGCGCGGCCTGACGAAGTCGCTCGCGGTGGAGCTCGGGCCGGACGGCGTCCGGGTCAACTCGGTCCACCCCGGCTTCATCGCCACCGACATGACCACCCGGATCGACCCCGACCGGCTCGTGATCCCGCTGGGGCGCCCGGGCGCGCCGGGGGACCCGGCGGGCGCGGTCGTGTTCCTCGCGAGCGACGCCTCGGCGTACCTCACGGGCACCGAGATCGTGGTGGACGGCGGCATGACCGCCGGCATCCCGCACACATAAGCCCCCTGTTCAGACCTGCCGAGATATCGATATGGATTCACTGTCCTCAGCACATACCGTCCGGTCGGTATTCAGGGTATGGTGACACTACTCCGACACGAAGAGGTGCGAGTACGACGATGACGACCCCTCCCCCCACCGCCCCGAGGCTCGAAGTGGACGGCCTCGAAGTGGCCTTCGGCGGCCTCACCGCGCTCGGCGGCGTCTCCTTCGAGGTGCGCGACGGCGAGACCGTCGCCCTCATCGGCCCCAACGGCGCCGGCAAGACCACCGTGTTCAACGCCGTGTGCGGCATCGTGAAGCCCCGCAAGGGGAACGTGCGCATCGGCGGACGGCCCGCCCCGGCGAGGACCACCGGACTCCTCGCGGCGGGCGTGGCCCGGACGCTCCAGGGCCTCGGGCTGTTCGAGCGCATGACGGTGCTCGAGAACGTGCTCGTGCCGCTCTCGAGCCTGCGCGCCGAGGACGCCGCGGCGCGCGCCCGGGACCGGCTCGCGGAGCTCGGCCTGCTGGACCTGGCCGACCGGTCCGCCGGGACGCTGCCGTACCCCGAGCGCAAGCGGGTCGCCCTCGCGCGGGCGCTCGCGGCGGACCCGAGGCTGCTCCTCCTCGACGAGCCCGCCGGGGGCCTGGGCGCGGCCGACATCGAGGCGCTCGCCGAGACGGTGCGCCGAGTGGCGGGCGAGGGGTGCGCGGTGCTGCTGGTGGAGCACCACGTCGACTTCGTCATGGACGTGGCGGACCGGATCGTGGTGCTGGACTTCGGCGAGGTCATCGCCGCGGGAAGCCCGGAGGAGGTGCGGAGGGACCCGGCGGTCGAGGCGGCGTACCTGGGGCTGGAGGCGGTGAACGCGGCGGCCGAGCCGCCGCAGAGCGGCGGGGCCGGGCACCCGCCCGCGCGGGGCGGCGCACCGCGCCCCAGCACCGCCGACATCTCCGTTGCGACCGAAGCGCATGCCCACCGCAGCGAACCGCAAGGGCCCGCCGGGGAAGGCGGGACCGCATGAGCGCCTTGGTTTTTCACGACCTGACCGTCGGTTACGGCGGCGGCGCCCCGGTCATCGACGGGCTCGGACTGGAGGTGGCCGAAGGCTCGGTCGTCGCGCTCCTCGGCGCCAACGGCGCCGGGAAGACCACGCTGCTCCGCGCCCTCGCCGGGCTCGAACCCGCCCGCTCCGGCCGCGTGCTGCTCGGCGGCCGCGACCTCACCCGCATGTCCACTGAAGACCGCGTGCGCTCCGGCCTGTCGCTCGTCCCCGAGGGCCGCAGCGTCGTCGTCGAGCTCACCGTGGACGAGAACCTCCGCCTCGGCGGGCTGTGGCGCCACCGCGCCCGCGCCCGCAAGGCCGCCGTCGAGGAGATGTACGCCCTCTTCCCGCCGCTGGACCGGCGCCGCCACGCCGCCGGGCACACCCTCTCCGGCGGCGAGCGCCAGATGCTCGCGCTCGCCCGCGCCCTCCTGGCCCGGCCCGAGGTGCTGCTCCTCGACGAACCGTCGCTCGGCCTCGCCCCGCAGGCGACCGCGCAGCTCCTCGGCGTCCTGCGCGCCACCGCCGCCCGCACCGGCCTCACCGTGCTCCTCGCCGAGCAGAACGTCACCGGCGCCCTGTCGGTGGCCCGGCGCGGCGTCGTGCTCGCCCTCGGCGCGGTCGTCGCCGACCGCCCGGCCGCCGACCTCGCCGCCGACCCCGCCCTCCGCCACGCCTACCTGGGGTTCTGATGGACCGACGCCAAACCCGCTCCGCATCCGCCGACCTTCGACCCCACCGGGCGAGGCTGACAGACCGACGCCGTGTCCGCTCCGCCTCCCCGGCCCGTCGCCGCGACCCGAGGCCGCCGAGAGGACGACGCCTCGCGGCGTCGGCCTCCGCCGCCGGTCGCCGCGATCGGCGGGTCCCGGCGGTCCGACGCTCCGCCCCCCTGCCGCGCGAATCCGAGGTGCGCTGATGGACCGCTTCGTCTTCCTGTTCTCCGCCGGGCTCGCGCGCGGCGCCGTCCTGGCGCTCTTCGCCCTCTCCCTGGTCATCGTCTGGCGCGCCGCCCGCGTCGTGAACTTCGCGCAGGCGGCCATGGCCGCGGCCGCCGTCTACGCGGCCTTCGCCGTCACCGCCGCCACCGGCTCCTACTGGGCCGGCCTGCTCACCGGGCTCGCCTCCGGCGCGCTCCTCGGCGCCGCCGTCGAACGCGGCCTCATGCGCCGCCTCCCCGCGCACGCCCCGCTGCCGGGCATCATCGTCGCCATCGGCCTGGTCATGGTCCTCCAAGCGGGCCTCGCGATCGCCTTCGGGCCCGAGCACCGGCCCATGCACCCGCCGTTCTCCGAGCGGCCCTTCATCATCGGCGGCGTCCCCGTCCTCTCCCCCTACGACCTGTTCACGCTCGTGGCCGCCGCCGCGGTCATGGGCGGTCTCGCGCTCCTGTTCGGACGGACCTCCCTCGGGCTCCAGCTGCGGGCCGCCGCCTTCGCTCCCGAGACCTCCCGGCTCCTGGGCGTGCGGGTGCCCCGCATGGTCACCCTCGGCTGGGCCCTCGCCGTCGCCACGGCCGCCCTCGCCGCACTCCTGCTGGTGCCCACCGAGCTCGGGCTCAACCCGCACGCCGCCGACCTCCTGTTCGTCAACGCGTTCGCCGTCGCCGTCATCGGCGGCCTCGACTCGCCGGCCGGCGCGCTCCTGGCCGGGATCGGCGTCGGCCTGCTCGTCAGCCTCGTCACCGGCTACGCCTCCGCGGCCGCCGCGCCGCTCGCGGTGCTGGCCCTGCTCACCCTCGTGCTGCTGGTGCGACCCGGCGGCGTCTTCAGCGCCAAGGAGGCCCGGACCGCATGAAGACCCCCTTGCGCGCCCTGCTCGTCACCGCGATCGCGATCGGCGCGACCTTCGGCCTCGACCCCTTCCGCAACTACCAGCTCGCCACCGCGGCGGCGTGCTTCGCGGCCGTCGCCGGGCTCACCGTCCTCGTCGGACTCACCGGCCAGCTCTCGCTCGGCCACGCGGTCCTCATGGCCGCGGGCGGCTACGGCTTCGCGTTCGCCGCCACGGCGGTCGAGGCCCCCTGGCCGCTGGCGCTCCTCGCCGGGCTCGCCGCCGCCGCCGCGGTCTCGGGCCTGCTCGGGCTCCTGCTCGGCATGGCCGCCGCGCGGCTGCGGGGCCCCTACCTCGCGGGACTGACGCTCGCGCTCGTGATCGCCCTGCCCTCGGCCGCCAGCACCCTGCCGCTCGGCGGCGACCAGGGCGCCCGCGCCCCGTTCTTCGCCGTCCCCGAAGGGCTCTCGGCCCTCATCGCGGTCGAGCAGTGGCACGCCTGGCTCGCCGTCGCCATCGCCGCCCTCGCCGTCACGCCCCTGGTCATGCTCCGCTCCGGCCGGGCCGGACTGCGGATGCGGGCGGTGCTGGACGACGAGACCGCCGCCCGCCTGTCCGGTGTGGACCCCGGCCTGGTGAAGGCCGGAGCGTTCTGGATCAGCGCGATCCCGGCCGGGCTCGGCGGCGCCGTCCTCGCCGTCGCGACCCAGCAGGTCACCCCCGGCGGCTACGGCCTGGCGTTCTCCCTCCTGCTCGTCGTCGCCGCCGTCGTCGGCGGCCTCGGCAGCATCGGCGGGGCCGCCATCGGGTCCGTCCTGGTGGTCGTCCTCCCTTGGGCTGTCGACGAACTGGTGGCCCTCGCTCCTTCGGACTTCGGGCAGCGCCTGGACGGGAACCTCGCCGTGCTGCTCTTCGGCGCGGGCCTCGTCGCGATGACCCTCGCCTGGCCGGGCGGCGCGGCCCGCCTGCTCGACCGGCTCCGCGCCGCCCGGCCCTCCCGCTTCGCAACCCCTTCCACGACCACAGAGAGGTGATCGGAATGCGAACCACCACCATCAGGACCGCGGCCGCGGCCGCGGCGGCGCTCGCGCTGACCGCGTGCAGCACCCCCGGCGGCGACGAGTCGGTCCCCGGCGTCACCGACGACACGGTGACCATCGGGACCCACCAGCCGCTGACCGGCCCGGCCGCCGCCGGGTACTCCACGATCTCGGCCGCCACCGCGGCCTACTTCGCCTACGTCAACGACAACGGCGGCATCCACGGCCGCTCCATCGAGTACGTCGTCAAGGACGACGCGTACGACCCCGCCGCGACCCAGACCGCCGTGCGCGAGCTCGTCACCGAGGAGAAGGTGTTCGCCGTCGTCAACGGCCTCGGCACCCCCACCCACTCCTCGGTCCTGGACTACCTCGACCAGCAGGGCGTCCCCGACCTGTTCGTCTCCTCCGGCTCGCTCACCTGGAACCAGCCGGGCGTCTACGAGAACACGTTCGCGTTCAACGCCGACTACGTCACCGAGGGCGCCGCCCTCGCCCAGTACGCGGTCGAGCAGGCCCCTGACGCGAAGATCTGCGTGCTCGGCCAGGACGACGACTACGGCGAGGGCATCGTCGAGGGCGTCGAGACCGTCATCGGCTCCAACGCCGTCACCGAGGTCCAGACCTACACGACCTCGGCGGAGGACCTGACCGCCCAGACGGGCGCCATGATGGCGGCCGGGTGCGAGGTCAACGTGCTCGGCACCATCAACGGGTTCACCGCGATGGCGGTCGGCACGGCCGCGCAGATGGAGTGGTTCCCCAAGTGGTACGTCTCGTCCTCGGGCGCCGACTACCCGACCCTCGCCGGATACCTCGGCGAGGACCTCGCCCCGGCCCTCCTCCAGGGCATGGTGAGCGTCAACTACCTGCCGTTCAGCCCCGACGGCGAGTGGGTCGCGCTGTTCGAGCGGATCAACGAGGAGTACAACGACGGCGCGCCGTTCACCGGCAACACCGTCTTCGGCATGAGCGTCGGTTACCTGTTCGCCGAGGCGCTGGCCGCCGCGGGAGAGGACCCCACCCGCGAGTCCCTCGTGGACGCCGTCGAGTCGGGCGACCTGCTCGGCAACGGCATCCTGCCGCTCTCGTACGGCGCCGACGACCACGCCGCCTACCGGGGCGTCGGGATCACGGTGGTGGACGAGGGCGTCCAGGACTACGTGGGCACCGCCTACGAGGTGTCCGGCGGCGCCGTGGCGCCCGTCGAGCCGAGCCCCGTCCCGTTGGAGAACGAGGGCATCCCGGGATAGCCCCGGACGAACCCATCCGGGTCGCGAGACCCCCAGAGGAGCAAGGAGACCGATGACCGAGGCGAACGGTGTGCCGGGCCTGGACGTGGCCGGGCTCGGCCGGTGGCTGGCCCGGGAGCACCCCGGGCTCGCCGGGGAGGGGCCGCTGCGCGCGTCCCTCATCGACGGCGGGCGCTCGAACCTCACCTACCGGGTGGACGGCGCGAAGACGCCCCTGGTGCTGCGCCGCCCCCCGCTGGGCCACGCCCTCCCCACGGCGCACGACATGCGCCGCGAGCACCGGGTCATCTCGGCCCTGCGCGGCCTCGTCCCCGTGCCATCTACAGTGGACGTCGTGGACGACGTCGCGGCGGGCGAGGTCACGGGCACGGTCTTCTTCGTCATGGAGCACGTCGAGGGCACCGTGCTCGACGACCCCTCGCGCAACGCGTCCTGGACCCCCGAGGGCCTGCACCGGCTCGGGATCGGCGTCGCGGAGATCCTCGCGGACCTCCACGCGGTCGACCCCGGGTCGGTCGGCCTGGACGGCTTCGGCCGCCCCGAGGGGTACCTGGAGCGGCAGATGCGGACGTGGCGGCGCCAGTACGAGGCCTCGCGCTCGCGCGAGCAGCCCGCCCTCGACCGGCTCCAGGAGCGCCTGGCCGCCACCGTCCCGGGCGGCCGGGCGCGCTCGGGGATCGTCCACGGCGACTACCGGCTCGACAACATGCTCGTCGCCGGGCCCCCCGGCGAACCGCGCGTCGCCGCCGTCCTCGACTGGGAGATGGCCACCCTCGGCGACCCCCTCGTGGACCTGGGGATGCTCGGCATGTACTGGCACATCAGGGAACTGGCCGGCGGCGAGGCCGCGGCCGGGGCGATCGTCCCCGGCGCGGGCTACCCCGAGTTCGCGGAGGTCGTGGACGCCTACGCCGCCCGCGCCGGCGTCGACGTCCCCGAATTGGGCTGGTACCGCGCCTTCGCCTGCTACAAACTGGCGGTGATCCTCGAAGGCGTCCACTACCGCTTCGTCGGCGGGCAGACCGTCGGCGAGGGTTTCGACCGCATCGGCGCGCTCGTCGCGCCCCTGGCCGAGGAGGGCCTGTGGATTTCCGACCCGACGAGATGACCCGCGCCTTCGCGGACGAAGCGCGGTCCTTCATCGAGAAGGACGTGCTGCCCGCCGAACCCGTGCTCGCCGCGCAGGTCGCGGCGACCCCGGACGACTGGACCGTCCGGCCCGTCGTGCGCGGGCTCCAGGCGGCCGCGCGCGAGCGGGGCCTGTGGAACCTGTTCCTGCCGCCCGGCGAGCACGGATACGGCGGCGGCCTCTCCAACCTGCGCTACGCGCCCGTCGCCGAGCTCACCGGCCGCAGCCCCCGCCTCGCCCCGGCCGCGATGAACTGCGCCGCACCGGACACCGGCAACATGGAGCTCCTGGCCCACTTCGGCACCCCCGAGCAGCGCGAGCAGTGGCTCGAGCCGCTCCTGGAGGCGCGCATCCGCTCCGCGTTCTGCATGACCGAACCCGGCACCGCCTCCTCGGACGCCTCCCAGATCGGCACCCGCATCCACGGCGAAGGCGGCGAGTACGTGGTCAACGGCCGCAAGTGGTTCGCCACCGGCGCCATGAACCCCGACTGCCGGCTCCTCATCGTCATGGGCAAGACCGACCCGGACGGGGCCCGCCACCGCCAGCAGTCCATGGTCCTCGTCCCGCGCGAGACCCCCGGCGTCACCGTGGTCCGCCCGCTCACCGTCCTCGGCTACGACGACCGCGACCACGGCGGCCACGCCGAGATCGTCTTCGACGACGTCCGCGTCCCCGCCGCGAACCTCCTCGGCGCCGAAGGCGAGGGCTTCGCGATCGCCCAGGCCCGCCTCGGCCCCGGCCGCGTCCACCACTGCATGCGGGCCCTCGGCATGGCCGAACGCGCCCTCGACCTGGTGCGCGGCAGGGCCAACGAGCGCATCGCCTTCGGCGGGCCGCTCGCCCGCCAGGGCGTCGTGCGCACCTGGGCCGCCGAGGCCCGCGTCGAGATCGAGGCCCTGCGCCTCCTCGTGCTCAAGACCGCCTGGCTCATGGACACCGTCGGCAACCGCGAAGCGCGGCGAGAGATCCAGGCGATCAAGATCGCCGTCCCCCGAGCCGTCGAGCGCATCCTCGACCGCGCCGTCCAGCTCTTCGGAGCGGCCGGCCTCAGCGGCGACCACCCGCTCGCCGAGATGTTCGCCGCGAGCCGGGCCATGCGACTGGCCGACGGCCCCGACGAGGTCCACCTGGCCGCACTCGGCAGAGCCGAGCTCCGGCCGAAATCCACTCTGGAAGGAGTCGTGCAATGACGCACCAACACGACCAGGCGATCGACGGACCCGGCGAGGGGACCCTCTCGATCGCGGCCATCCTCGCCGAGACCGCCCGCCGCAGGCCCGACACGCCCGCCCTGCTCTTCATGGGCCACACGGTGACCTACGGCGCCCTGTGGGACCAGACCCGCGCCTACGCGGGCGCGCTCGCCGCCCGCGGCGTCGGGCGCGGCTCGCGCGTCGCGATGCTCGTGCCCAACGTCCCCGACTTCCCCCGCGTCTACTACGCCGCGCTCGCCCTCGGCGCCGTCGTCGTCCCGATCCACCTGCTGTTCAAGTCCGACGAGATCGCGTTCGTCCTGAAGGACGCCGAGGCCGACCTCCTCGTGGCCGCCGCGCCGCTCCTCGCCGAGGCGGCCCCGGCCGCCGCCCGCGCCGGCGTCCCGCTCGCCACGGTCCTGGCCCCCGAGGGCCTGGAGGTCGGCGGCGCCCCCGTCGCGCGCCTCGAAGCCGAAGCGGCACAGGCCGAACCGATCGAACGCCACGTCGCGGTGAACCCGCTCGCGGCCGCCACCGTGCTCTACACCTCCGGCACCACCGGCACCCCCAAGGGCGCCGTCGGCTCCCACCTGGCGATGATCGAGCAGGTCCACTGCGCCCTCATCGACTCCTTCGACGTGCGCCGCGACGACGTGCTCTACGGCGGGCTGCCGTTCTTCCACTCCTTCGGGCAGATGGCCGTGATGAACATCGGCTTCCGGCGCGGGGCCGCGATCATCCTGCTGCCCAAGTTCGACCCCGACGAGGCGCTGCGGCTCCTGGTCGAGCACCGGGCCACGGTCTTCACCGCCGTCCCGACCAACTTCGCGCAGATCGTCGAGGCCGCCAAGCGCAACCCCGAGCGCCCGCCGCTGCGCTACGCCGTCTCCGGCGGCGCGGCCCTGCCGGTGGCGCTCCTGGAGGCGTTCGAGGCGACCTTCGGCGCGCAGGTCCACGAGGGCTACGGGCTCACCGAGACCTCCCCGACCGCCACGTTCAACAACGTGGGGGCCCCGATCCGGCCCGGCACGGTGGGCACGAGCCTGTGGGGCGTGGACGTCGCGGTCGCCGACGCCGAGACCGAGGACCGCATCGACCTCCTGGCCGAACCCGGCGAGCTGGGGGAGGTCGTGGTGCGCGGCCACAACCTCATGAAGGGCTACCTCGGCCGCCCCGACGCCACCGCGGCGGCCGTGATCGACGGCTGGTTCCGCACCGGCGACCTCGGCACCGTCTCCGCCGAAGGCGTGGTGACCATTGTCGACCGCAAGAAGGACATGATCATCCGCAACGGCTACAACGTGTACCCGACCGAGGTGGAGGCCGTGCTCGCGCGCCACCCGGCGGTGTCCATCGCGGCGGTCTTCGGGGTGCCGCACGAGACGCACGGCCAGGAGGTGCACGCCGCGGTCGTCCCCGCCGAGGGCGCGGACGTCGACGCCGCCGAGGTCGTGGCGTACATGAAGGAGAAGGTGGCCGCCTACAAGTACCCGCGCGTGGTGCACGTGGTGGGGGAGCTCCCGCTCGGGCCGAGCGGGAAGGTCCTCAAGCGCGAGCTCCAGAAGACGTACGGGGGCTAGGCCGTGGTCCGCGCCGCCTATGCCCGGGCGTCCTCGCCGATCCGCAGCTCCGCCTCGACGGCGGCGCGGATCGGCGCGGGCACCGGCACCGGGCGGCGCCGCTCGCGGTCTACGAACACGTGCGTGAACCGTCCCAGCGCCAGCGGCGCGCCCCGGTCGGGCGCGCCCTCGCGCAGGATCGCCAGGTCCCACGTGATCGACGTGGTGCCGAGGCGGGCCACGGCCACGTCGACCTCCAGGGACTCGGGGAACGAGGCCGGGGCCAGGAACTCGCACGACGAGGCCCGGGCCAGCCCGATGACCTCCCCGGCGGGGTCCAGGGCCGCGCGGCGCATCATCCAGGTGTTGACCGCGGAGTCCATCGCCTCGTAGTACACGGTGTTGTTCATGTGGCCGTACTGGTCGTTGTCGTTCCAGCGCAGCGGGAACGGATGGCGGTAGGTCACTGGCGCTCCTTACGGGGAGAGGGTCCCACGCATACTAGCTGCATACCGACCGGTCGGTTCGACCGGCTCGCGACGAGAGGAGCACCACGATGACAGTGCCGCCCACGACAGGACCGCTCGGGGCAGCGCCCGCCGAGGCGGTGCCCGCTGCGGCGCCGCCCGCCGCCGCGTCGCCGAAGACGGCGGAAGCGAAGGCGGCCGGCGCGGCAGCAGGCGCCGCACCGGCCGGGGGCGACGGCGCCGGGACCGTGCTCGACGCCGACTTCTACGCCTTCCAGGACCTGCTCACCCCCGTCGAGCGCGAGGCCGCGCTCCGGCTGCGCGCGTTCATGGAGACCGAGGTCCGCCCCATCGCCGACGACTACTGGGAACGCGCCGAGTTCCCCCACCACCTCATCCCCGGCATCGCCGCGACCGGCGTCATCGGCACCATGTGGCCCGAGACCGCCCGCTTCCCCAACAGCGCCGTCTTCCGCGGCTGGGCCGCGCTCGAACTCGCCCGCGTCGACGCCTCCTTCGCCACCTTCGTCGGCGTCACCTCCGGCCTCGCCATGGGCGCCATCGGCGTCGGCGGCTCCCCGGCCCAGCGCGCCGAATGGCTGCCGCCCATGGGCAGCGGCGAGGCCATCGGCGCGTTCGGCCTCACCGAGCCCGACGCGGGCTCCGACGTCTCCCGCGGCCTGCGCACCACCGCGACCCGCCGCGGCGACACCTGGGTCCTCGACGGCGCCAAGCGCTGGATCGGCAACGCCACCTTCGCCGACGTCGTCGTCATCTGGGCCAAGGACACCGCCGACGACCGCGTCAAGGGCTTCCTCGTCCGCAAGGGCGCGCCGGGCTTCACCGCCCGCAAGATCGAGCGCAAGCAGTCGCTGCGCTCGGTCCAGAACGCCGACATCACCCTCGAGGGCGTCGAGGTCCGCGAGGCCGACCGCCTCCAGCGGATCGACTCGTTCCGCGACGTCGCCAAGATCCTGCGCCTGACCCGCGCCGGGGTCGCCTGGGAGGCCGTGGGCATCGCCGTGGGCGCCTACGAGGCCGCCGTGCGGTACGCGAAGGAGCGCGAGCAGTTCGGCCGCCCCATCGCCTCCTACCAGCTCGTGCAGGCCAAACTCGCCGACTCGCTCGCCGACGTCACCGCGTCCATCGCCGTGTGCGCCCGCGTCTCCGCCATGGAGGACGAAGGGCGCCAGCGCGACGAGCACGCCGCGATGGCCAAGGCCTTCTGCACCACCCGCATGAGGGAGGTCGTGGCCCGCTGCCGCGAAGTACTGGGCGGCAACGGCATCCAACTCGACCACGGCGTCGCCCGGCACTTCGCCGACGCCGAGGCCGTCTACTCCTACGAGGGCACCCGCGACATGAACACCCTGATCGTCGGCCGGGCGATCACCGGCGTCCAGGCGTTCGTCCCGTAGCCCGGCGGTCGGGAGCGTCCGGGAGCGTCTTCGCAAAACGGACTCGCTCAGGCGCCCCCGGCTCGAACGTACGCGAGGGGTCCGACATCCGCGGGACGCCGGACCCGAGCCGGCGACAGCCGCCGCATCCGCACTCCGAAACCGCCGCATCCGCACTCCGACCACACGACAAGGAACCGCCATGACCGAGGCCTACATCGCCGCGACCGCGCGCTCGCCCATCGGGCGCGCCCACAAAGGATCGCTCAAGGACGCCCGTGCCGACGACCTCGCCGCGCAGATGGTCCGCGCGGCCGTCGCGAAGGTCCCGGGCCTGGAGTCGTCCATGGTGGACGACCTGCTCCTCGGGTGCGGCCTGCCCGGCGGCAGGCAGGGCATGAACATGGCCCGCATCGTGGCCGTCATGCTCGGCTGGGACACCGTGCCCGGCGCCACCGTCACCCGCTACTGCTCCTCCAGCCTCCAGACCACCCGCATGGCCTTCCACGCGATCAAGGCCGGCGAGGGCGACGTGTTCGTCTCCGCCGGCGTCGAATCGGTCAGCGGCATGGACATCGGCTCCAGCGACGCCATCCCCGGGGCCGTACTGGAGAACCCCGTCTTCGCGGACGCGTTGAGCCGGACCGCGAGGCGGGCGGGCGGCGGCGATCCCGAGTGGACCGACCCGCGCGAGAAGGGCCTGCTCCCGGACCCTTACATCGCCATGGGCCAGACCGCCGAGAACGTCGCCGCCCGCTGCGGGGTCACCCGCGAGGAGCAGGACGCCTTCGCCGCCCGCAGCCAGCAGCGGGCCGAGCGCGCGATCACCGCGGGCTTCTGGGCCCGCGACATCACGCCGGTGACCCTCGCCGACGGCACCGTCGTCAGCGCCGACGACGGGCCCCGCCCGGGCACCACGGTCGAGAAGCTCGCCGGACTCGACCCGGTGTTCCGCCCGGACGGGACCGTCACCGCCGGGAACGCCTGCCCGCTCAACGACGGCGCCGCGGCCGTGGTCGTGGTCTCCGAGCGCATGGTCGAGGAGCTGGGCGTCGAGCCGCTGGCGCGCATCGTCTCCACGGGCGTCAGCGGCCTGTCCCCGGAGATCATGGGCCTGGGCCCCGTCGAGGCGTCGCGGCGGGCGCTCGCCCTGGCGGGCCTGGGCATCGGGGACATCGACCTGGTGGAGATCAACGAGGCGTTCGCCGCGCAGGTGATCCCCTCCGCGAGGGAGCTCGGCGTCGACGAGGACCGGCTGAACGTCAACGGCGGCGCGATCGCGGTCGGGCACCCGTTCGGGATGACCGGCGCCCGGATCACCTCGACGCTCCTGAACGCCCTCGCCGACACCGGCGGACGCTACGGCCTGGAGACGATGTGCGTCGGCGGCGGCCAAGGCATGGCGATGGTGCTCGAACGACTTTGATTCACACGGAAAGCGGCGCGGCTCCACAAGGGCCGCGCCGCTCTTGCGCCACCAGACGCGAGCAGTACTCGGGACCTGCGCTCGCCAACACGTGAACCGAGCGACGCACGCGGCGCTGTCACACCCCTGTGGCACGGTAGTTGAACCGGGGGCCCGCGAATAAGTCGGGAAACCCGCCGACTAACCCCCGCTCCGCGCTGCCCTCGAACCCTTCGGGGCAGCGCGGAGCGACGCTCGTCAGTCCGGTTCAGGCGGGCACGTACAGGGTGATGGTCTCGGCCACGAGCGCCGGCTTCCCGGACCCCTCGATCTCCACCGTCACCGCGTACCCGGCGCGCACGCCGCGCCCGGTCGGCTCCGCCGACGCGAGCTTCACGACCGCGCGCACGCGCGACCCGGCCGCCACCGGCTGGAGGAACCTGAGCCGGTCGAGCCCGTAGTTCACCGACATGGCGAGCCCGCCGATGTCGAACAGCCCCTTCGTGAGCCGCGGCAGCAGCGACAGCGTCAGGTACCCGTGCGCGATCGGCGCGCCGAACGGGCCCGCCTTCGCCCGCTCCGGGTCGACGTGGATCCACTGGTGGTCCCCGGTCGCATCGGCGAACGCGTCGATGCGCGCCTGGTCCACGGCGAGCCACTCGCCGGTCGCCTCGGCGCCCACCGCGGCGGCGAGCCCGGCGGGGGAGGGGACGCTGATCTGAGGACTCACGCCTTCGGCCCTCCCGCCACGTAGAGGACCTGACCCGAGACGAACCCGGCGTCCTCCGAGCAGAAGTACGCCACCGCGGCCGCGATGTCCTCCGGCCGCCCGACCCGCCCCACCGGGGCCTCCTTCGCCGCGTGCGCGAGGAAGTCCTCGAACGGCACCCCGATGCGCTCGGCGGTCGCCTTCGTCATCTCGGTCTCGATGAACCCGGGCGCGACCGCGTTCGCGGTGATCCCGAACCTCCCCAGCTCGATCGCGAGCGTCTTGGTGAGGCCCTGCATCCCGGCCTTCGCGGCCGCGTAGTTCGCCTGGCCGCGGTTGCCGAGCGCCGACGTGCTGGAGAGGTTCACGATCCGGCCCCACCGCGCCTCGACCATGTGGGCCTGGACGGCGCGGCTCATGAGGAACGCGCCCCGCAGGTGCACGCCCATCACCGCGTCCCAGTCGCCCGCGGTCATCTTGAACAGCAGGTTGTCGCGGAGGATCCCGGCGTTGTTGACGAGGATCTGCGGCGGGCCGAGTTCGGCGGCGACGCGCTCGACGGCGCTCGCGACGGCGGCCTCGTCCGCGACGTCGGCGCCGACCGCGAGCGCGGTGCCCCCGGCCGCTCCGATCGCCTTCGCAGTGGCCTGCGCGTCGGCTTCGTTCAGGTCGAGGACGGCGACGGCGTGGCCGTCGGCGGCGAGGCGGCGGGCCGTGGCGGCCCCGATGCCGCGCGCGGCGCCGGTGACGACGGCGGTGCGTGAAGTCATGGCGGTCTTGCCTTTCTGTGCGGACTGGTCGATGGTCGTTCGCGGGAACCGGAACGCCCGGTTCAGAAGACGATGAGCTGGCGCAGCGCCTCGCCCGCGGCGAGGCGGTCCAGCGCCGCGGGGAGCCCGTCGAGGCCGATGCGGTCGGAGACGAGCCGTTCGAGCGGCAGTCGCCCTGCGCGCCAGAGGTCGACGTACCGCGGGACGTCGTCGCCGGGGACGGCCGAGCCGAGGTAGGAGCCGATGACGGTGCGAGCCTCGGCGGTGAGCGAGAGCGGCGCGATGCCGGCGCGGTCGTCGGGGCGGGGCAGGCCGACGGTGACGGTGGTGCCGCCGGGCGCGGTGAGCGCGTAGGCGGTCTCGAAGGCGCGGGCGGCGCCCGCGGCCTCGATGACGACCGGGGCCTTCAGTCCGGCCGCCGCTTCGGGCGTCATCGCCTCCGCGCCGAGCTCCCGGGCGGTCGCGAGTTTCGCCGGCACGGTGTCGACGCCGATCACCTCGTGCCCCAGGGCCTTCGCGACGAGGAGCGCGGCGGTGCCGACGCCGCCGAGGCCCACCACGGCGACGGTCTGGCCGGGCGCGGGCCGCCCGGCGTTGACGACCGCGCCGCCGCCGGTGAGCACGGCGCAGCCCAGGAGCGCGGCGATGTCGGGCGGCACGTCGTCGTCCACGGGCACCACGGAGGCGGCGGCGACCACCGCGTGCGTGGCGAAGGCGCTGACGCCGAGGTGGTGGTTGACCGCGGTCCCGTTGCGCCGCAACCGGACGCCGCCGCCGACGAGGGTCCCGGCGGCGTTCGCGGCGCTGCCGGTCGCGCACGGGAGCCGCCCGTTCGTGCGGCACTCCGCGCACTGCCCGCACCGGGGCAGGAACGTCATCACGACCCGCCGCCCGGCCGCGATCCCCGCGCCGGGCCCGGCCTCTTCGACGATCCCGGCGGCCTCGTGGCCCAGGAGCATCGGCACCGGGCGGATGCGGCTGCCGTCCACTACGGACAGGTCGGAGTGGCAGACGCCCGCGGCCTCGATGCGCACCAGCAGCTCGCCGGGGCCCGGGGGGTCGAGTTCGAGCGGTCCGATCGTGATCGGCCGCGACCGCGCGAAGGGCGCGGGCGCGCCGCAGCGCTCCAGTACGGCACCGGTGATCTGCACGGCGACCTCCTCGTCGACGGGACTCTTAGTAGCATACCGTCCAGTCGGTTTGTGATGCTACCCGCACCCTCGAGCGAAGCCGGGGCAGTGCGGCCGCGCATGTGGCGGCGCCATGGGGGAGGCGGGGCGGGAGCGAATTGCGGGCGCACTGAAGAGGATCGCGGTTCGCAGGTCCCCCCGAATCAACAGTGCCCGAGGGGTACGACATCGCCGCAGGGACCGGGCGGTGACCGTCTCGGGGTCGGCTGGTGAAGGCGGGAGACCGGGCGCCGGCCGCTGCGTGGCGGCCGGTAGGGACGCAGACCGGGCGGCGACTGCCGCGTGGCAGCGACACACGCCCTGCGGCGCCGGGGATTCCGTTCATCGCCCCCGGGCTCGGGCCGCCGACAGGCCCTACGCCGCCTCGGGGCGCCACTCGGGGTCGCGGCCGAGCGTCATCAGCAGCTGCTCCAGCAGCCCCTCGCCGCCCTCCAGCTCCAGCGCGGGCGCGAACGGGGCGTCGGGCCCCAGGCGGGTCGGGCCGTCCTGCGGCACCTCCTCGGCGAGCGTGAGCACCGCCGAGAGCACCAGCGGGTCGAACTCCGGCTCGCGCCCGACGGACACCGCGACGTCCCAGGCGTGCACCACGTAGTCGATGAGGTGGAACCCGACGCCGATCTCGCCGGGCACCGGCACCGGCCGGTCGCCGCCGACCAGGAGCAGCCACTCCCGCTCCGCCGCCCCCTCCAGGGCGAACGCGGCCACGACGTCCTCGGCCGAGGCGGCGAACGTCTCGGCGAACCGCTCCGACAGCGGCGTCTCGGCCCAGGAGGCCGGGTCGAACTCCTCCCCCCTCGCCGCGGCGGCGAACCCGCGGTTCTGCCCGGTCATGTGCGCGAGCAGCTGCCCCAGATCCCATGCGGTGCAAGGGGTCGCCAGTCCGAGCTGGTCGGGTCCGACCGTGGCGACGATCGAGGCGGCGTATTCCATGGCGCGGCGGTGCATGTCGAGGAGTTCGCTCATGACCGCGATCATAGGCCGTCGCGCCCGCCCCGGTGGCGACGCGAGCGGCGCCCCACGGCGGGGCGCCGCCCTTGCATCGGTCAGCCCCGCAGGTCCGCGAGGTCCTCGTCGCTCAGCTCGAGGCCGCCCGCCGCCTGGTTCTCCTCCAGGTGCCCGAGGTCGCCGGTGCCCGGGATCGCCAGGGCCACCGGCGAGGACGCCAGCAGCGCCGCGATCGCCACCTGCGGGACGGTCGCGCCCAGCCGCGAGGCGACCTTGCCGAGCCGCTCGGCGTCGAGCGGCCTGCCGCCGCCGCCGATCGGGAAGAACGGCACGAACGCGATGCCCGCCGCCTCGCACGCCGCGAGCAGCCCCGCGTCCCCGTCGTTGTTGTTCTGCACCGCCGCGACCGGCGCGATCGCACGGGCCTCGGCGAGCTGGGCGGCGTCGACGTTGCTGACGCCCAGGTGCCGGATCAGGCCCTCCTCGCGAAGCTCGGCGAGGGCCGCGAACCGGTCCCCGATCGACCCCGTGCCAAGCTCGAGGCTCCCGCCGACCCGCAGGTAGACCAGGTCGAGCCGGTCCAGCCCGAGGTCCCGCAGGTCCGCCTCCACGAGCGCGCGCAGCCCCTCGGGCGGCGCCTCGCCGCTCGGGAGGCCGTTCGGCCCCCGCAGCGGGCCCACCTTCGTCGCGATCACCAGGCCGTCGCGGTACGGGTGCAGCGCCTTGCGGATCAGCTCGTTGGCCCGCACGGCGTCCCGCTCGTAGAAGCCGGCCGTGTCGATGTGGTCGACGCCGAGCTCCATGGCGCGCCGGAGCACCGCGATGCCGTTCTCCGGGGTGCGCGTCGGGCCGTCGAGGGTGCTGACCGGCAGGCGCATGGCGCCGAAGCCGAGACGGTTGACGCGGAGGTCCCCGCCGATGTCGAATGTCGTGTTGGTCATGGGACCCAGTCTGTCCACCGCCGCGGTCCCCGGCGAGCACTTGGCAGCAAGCTGCCACACTGGGGGAGTGCAGAGCGAACCGGTGTTCTCCGTCCGGGGCGACGCGGAGCTGATCGCGCGCGCCGGCCACCTCTTCGCGTCGCTCCAGAGCGAGTTCATGTGCGCCGCCAGGGACCTCGACACCTGGTCGCGGCCGGAGGCCAAGGCCGCCATCGGCGACCGGGTGGGCGGCGTCGGCGGCCGCACCGTCCGCAAGCTGTTCAGCCCGGTCGCGCTGACCGAGGAGTCGGCCCGCGCGCACCTGCGGGAGGTGCGGGATCTGGGCGTGCTGGTGCGCATCAGCCGCTCGCCGCTGCCGCACGAGGTCATCCTCATCGACCGGCGGGTGCTCATCCTCGCCGGACGCGACGCCCCCGGCGGCCGCGAGTACACCGTGACGACCTCGAAGACCCTCATCGACGGCGTCGAGTCGCTGTACCGGGGCCTGTGGGACGCCGCCGCCGACCTCGACGACTACCTGCGCGGCGACGTCCCGCACCTCGACGAGGCCGGGCGCGCGGTCCTCGACGCCCTCGGCTCGGGCCTCACCGACGAGGCCGCGGCCAGGCGCCTCGGCGTCTCGCTGCGGACCTACCGGCGCCGCGTGGCCGAGCTGATGGCCCGGCTCGAGGCCGACTCCCGCTTCCAGGCCGGGCTCCGCGCGGGCGAACTGGGCCTGCCCGGCTGAGCGGCGGCGTGGCCGCGGCCATCGCGCGGCGCCTCCGGGACGCCGCGCACGCGCCGCTCCAGTAGCCTTGGACCCCGATCCGAGGAGACCGCCATAAGTTCCGACACCGACCGCCTGGTCGCGTTCAGCGATGAGCTCCGTTCCGTCCACCAGCGCCTCCGGCAGGCGCTCGACCTCGCCCGACGCTCCATCGACGGGGAGTTCGAGGCCCCGCCCGGCCACGACCTCCTCCTGTTCTGTCGCGGGTTCTGCTCCGCCCTGAGCGGCCACCACCGCAGCGAGGACGCGGGCCTCTTCCCGCAGATCACCGCCGAGCACCCCGAGCTGAAACCGGTCATCGCGAACCTCATGACCGACCACAACATGCTCGAGCACCTGATCGGGAACCTCAGTGCGGCGATCGACGCCGACGAGGACGCCGAGACCCTCCACCGCCACCTCGACGGCATCGGCGCGATCATGGAGACCCACTTCGGCTACGAGGAGCGCCAGCTCCTCACCGTCCTCGACGCCCTCGCCCTCGAAGGCGCACCCAGAGACCTCCTGGGCGACCTCGCCTGAGCCTCACGCCTTGCGCGACTCGCCGCCGCTGGCGCGCCACTCGTAGGCCTCGGGCTCGTCCGCGAACTCGAGCAGGTGCTCGCCCTTCATCTTCACCAAGGCCTCCTTGACCTGCTGCGGGGTGACGTAGAAGAACTCGCGGCGCAGGTTGACCTTGTTGACCCGCTGTTCGGCGAACGTCTCGTGCAGCCGCGCCTCCAATCCCCGCGCATCGTCGCTGTGGATCAGCGCGTGCACGTCGAACCGGAACGGCACCGAGGCGTCGCCGAGTTCGGCCACCCGCTCCAGGGGCTCCTGCCTGCGGGTCATCCCGATCTTCACGATGTCGGAGCCGAAGGCGCCATAGTTGGAGATCACGTAGACGGTGCCCATAGACGTGTTGGCCTGCCGCGCATGGACGTTCTCGAGCGCGGCGCCGTTGCTCTCGAGCTTGGCGGTCAGGTCGGCGATCGCCTCCTCGTTGCCGCTCTCGGTGGCCTTCGCGAGCGCGAACCGGATCTGCGACCGCTCCTTCTCGAGTTTCTCCTGCTCTTTGAGGAACTCCCGCTGGGCCTTCTCCTCCTCGCGTTCGCGGGCGCGCTGCTCGCGGAGGCGCTCTTTCTCCTCCTCGACCTTCGCCTTGTAGTCGGCGGTGAGCTGGAGCTCCTCGACCCGCAACCGGTGGTAGGACTCGGTGATGCTCATCTCCATCGTCGAGCCGAGCCTCGTGATGGTCTCGCGGGTCTTCCGGAGCCTGGTCACCGCCGAGTCGAGCTTGTACGGGCGCATGGTGCGGACGAGGTTGTCGGCCTCCGCGTTGTAGGCGCGCAGCATGAGCTTCGAGAACTCGCGGACCATCTTCCTTCCCGCCGCCGAGGAGCCGTTGACCTGCCAGTTCGTGATGCTCGAGATGGCGTTGTCGCCTTTGGCGAGCGCCTTGTACCGGTCCTTGATCGACTCGAGCCTCGCCTTGTACGCCACCGCGTCCTCGAGCGGGTGCGTGTACTCGTAGACGCCGACCTCTTGGAGCAGGAGGCTGTCGCGGGTCTCCACGAGGGACTCCCGGGCCTTCTCCCGTTCGAGGCCGATGCGGTGCAGCTCGGCGTTCGCGGCGTTCACCTGGAGGCCGATCTGGTGCAGCTGGTTCCTGCCCTGCGCCTCGACGGCGTGTTTCCGCTCCTCGGCCTGGGCCTCGAGGTGGTCGAGCATCGCCCGGCGCCGCCCCGTCTCCACTGCGAGCTCCGAGGCTTCGAGGGCGCCGAGGGCGCTCAACTCGCCGACTGTGGCGACGAGGGCCCGCTGAAGCCGGCCGGCGAACTGCTCCATGGCCTTGACCTGCTCTTCGAGCTGGCCTTTACGGCTGAACTTGCCGGAGCCCGATGCGGCGACCGCGGCGATCGGGGTGTTCAGCAGCGCTTGGAGATCGGCGTTGAGCTGCGGTCCCGCTTCGGAGGGCGGCTGCGGAGGCAGCGGTGGGCTCGCGATCGGCGCGGGAGCGGTTGGACGGACCGGCTCGGCCACCCACCACAGCCAGCCCTGCGGCGCGGCCGGCCAGTCGGGCGGCGGCTGCCAGTTCGCCGGAGGAGCCCATTCCGGTCCCACCGGCCATCCCGGGGGCGCGTTGAATCGATACGTCATCGGATCGCTCCTCTGTCCACTCCGCACTGAGTCACAACACGATGGCACCTCGCCCGAGCGGCCGCAATGCCTGCGGCGGGGAATGCATGATCGGGCCGACCATACCGACCGATCGGCCGGTCCGACGCGGCCGTTCAGACGCGGTGTTCGGGTACGGGCGTTGAGCGCACCAGTTATCGGTTCCTGTGACGATCAGCCGTAACGGTGCCGAACACGGTGCTGGAGCGGGGTGGCGGTGAGGCGGCGAGAATCTGCTTTCGCGTGGGCCTTCGGACGTGGTGGGCGGAGGCTCGCGGTCAAGGCCGGTGGTGAGGCTGGGACCGCTTGTCGGATGGAGTCGTCGGCATCGAGGCTGGCGAGTGCCTCCGGTTCATGCGGTCGACGACGACAAGGCGGTTGTCTCCTCAGGTCGGTGCTGCGGTCTCGGGCGGTGAAGGGTCGCGGTCAGGGCGGGCGGCGACGAAGCGGTGATCGCGAACCGAGCGGGCTTTCGGCCTTCAGATGGCGGGTAGCCGCGGTTCAGGCGGGTGGCGGCAACGGGGTGATCGTCCACTGGGTGGGGGCTTCGGGCTTGGGATGGTGATGGCGTGCGGTCAGGGCGGGCGGCGACAACGGGGTGATTGCGCACTGGGAGGGGCTTTCGGGCTTCAGGGTGGCGGTGGCTGGCGGTCAGGGCGGGCGGCGATGAAGAGAGGGTCGCTCTCAAGGTGGTGCTTCGGTCTTGGCGTGGCGGGCCGTTCGCGGTTCGGGCGGGCGGCGATGAAGGGGTGGTGGTGTACGGGGTAGGTGCTGCGGCTTTGGGGTGGTGGAGGGGCGCTCTCAGTGCGGGCGTTGACGGCGGGGTGGAGTGGGGTCGGGGGCGTGTTGGCGGCTTCGGGGTGTGGGCATGCTGGAGGGCCCGGCCCCTGTCGGGGTTCGGGCTGCGGGCCTGGTGGTGTGGTGGGCCTCGCGTCCCCCAGCAGTCGCCTGCTGGGGCAGGGTAAGAACGGTGGTTCGCCGTAGTCGATGGGCCCGATCGGGACCACTGGCCTGATCGTCGTGGCCGTGCCGGTGAGGGCGGGTTCCCTTGGTGACGATGCTTCGGCTGTCGGTGCGGCCGGTGGCGTCGGTGTGGTGGCCGGGGCCTGCTCACTGTGATCGCTGCGGTCGGCGCTGCTGGCGCTGCTGCCGGTGGTGGTGTCGGCGTTGCCGGTGGTCCTGGTGGTGAAGCGTGCTCGTGCTTTGGCCCTGGCTGCGCGCATGGCGGCTCGGGCGTGTTGGTGTTCGATGATGGCGGCGTGGCCGTCGAGGTCCGGTGTGAGGGTCTCGGACCATTCGGTCCGGTAGAGGCCGGTGGGGAACAGGTCCCAGCCGGAGTCGGCGTGTGCGGTGTCCATGTCGGCATCGGTGCGCCAGTCCGCGCACCCGCACCCGGCGGTCGTGTCAGGGGCGTTCTCGCGGCCGTCGTGGCCGTCGTGGTGGGTGATGACGGCTCGCCCGGGGCCGGTCTTGGTGACGGTCCAGCCTTCGGTGTGGAGGCGGCCGTGGTGGAACCGGCACACCAGGATCAGGTTCTCGGCTTCGGTGGGGCCGCCGTCGGCCCAGTGCTGGATGTGGTGGGCTTCGGTCCACGCGATGGGCCGGTCGCAGCCGTGCCAAACACACCCTCCGGGCTGCTCGAGTTCGAGCTTGCGCCGCAGGGCGGTGTTGGGCAGGCGTAGGGCGCGGCCGAGTTCGACCGCTTCGCCGGTGGCGTAGTTGAACACGCTGGGGATGGCCAGGGCTTCGCAGGCGAGGAGCCGGGCCTGGGCGAGCGAGATCGGGTCGCCGTCCAGCAGGGGCACCCGCCCGGTGTCCTCCCCGCGCAGGGTCGCGATGTCCACGGTCAGGTTCAATGTCGCGGTGTGCCCGTGCCGGGTCGCGGCCTCCGGTGAGGATCCGTACCCGGCGAGGAGCTGGTGCAGGGCTTCGGCGTGCCGGTTCGCTTGCGGGGGCAGGACCCCGTCGCCGTCTTCTTCGTCTTGGCGGGGCGGTGGGCAGGCGGTCTTCAAATACTTGTCGAGGAGCCTGCCGGTGGTGGCGGTGAGTTCGCCTTCGAGGTGCCACATGCCGTTCCCGGTCTCGACCAGGTCCAGCCGCTGCAGGGATTGTTCCCCGAGCGCGTCGAGCAGTTCCGATTCCTCGGCGATGGTCGCCCACAGCCCTTCGAGGTGACGCTGAAGGTCGGCGAAGGAAGCGTGCTGGCAGTACTGGGCCACCATCGCCTCAGGCGTCGCGCACTCCACAGCAGGGTCGAAGGGGGAGGGGACTGCTTCGCGGAAGGGGGTGCGGGCGAACAGGCGCATCGCCGGAGTCTGGTCCAACTGCCGGACCGCGTAGGCGACCTGATCGATCCGCGCCCGGCCCGACGTAGCAGCCTCGGTGAGGATCCGGAACTTGCCCGAGAGGCGCGCGATCGCGGCGATCGCTCCGGCGGTGTTGAACGTGAAATCGAACTGCGACAGCAACAGATCCCGCAGCGCCGAGAACCCGAAGGCCGAGCGGTGGAGGTTCCGCTGCTTCATGTCGATCACGGCGGCGAGCACCTGGGCGTGGAAGGCATTGATACCGGCGGCCGCTGTATCGAGGGTGGCGCGCAGTTCCCGGGCCTGAGTGGCGCGGTCCGTGCCGATGAGAGAGGGAGCGTCCGCGGTGGTGGTGGTGTTCATCGGGGGCTCGCCTCCCTTCGGCAGTGCCGCTGTTCTCGAATGTGTTCTCGGTTGTCGTTCCTTCGTACTCCATCAAGTGTGACAGAACGACTCCGGACTGTCATCGGTCGAAGGTATGAAAAACCGCCCGATCACCCCTAACTTTCGTCAGGGCCCCCTGCGGCCCAACACGAACCACCACCCCCACCACACCCCCGCACCCCGATTACCGCGGCCAGACGCCCGCCACCCCACCCCCGGGCGCCCACCCACCTCTTCGTCGCTGCCCGCTCTGACTCCGACCCGCCCGCCACCCGCACCCCGAGGCCCAGCCTCATCCAAGGGAGCCACACCGTCGCCGCCCGCTCTAACGCCACGTCGCCACCACCCGCGCCCCGGCAACCACTCGGTCCAAAAGGGGCTCATCTGCCATTGTCCGTCCTGGCCCCGCACTCACGCACGCCGCCCGACCGTCTGCCTCATGTCGCGAGGGCGGCCCTGGGCCGGCACTGACCCGACGGGCCGGCGGTCTAGAGCGGGCACCCCCGCTTGCGCCGGGCATCACTGAACCCCTCGGCGGCCCTCAGCCATGGGTGGTCGCGAAGGCGCCCCAGACGACCGGGGCGTCCTCCAGGCGGCCCTCGGCCTCCCAGCGCTCGGCCTTCCGGCGCTGCCAGTCGTTCAGGGCCGCCACGGGATCGGGCCGGTCGTGGGCCTCGTCGACGGCCGCCACCGCCTCCGGCAGGACCGCCGTCTCCGGGGTCGCGCCCGGGGCGAAGCGGCGCAGGCCCGCGTCCGTGGGGAGGGTCCAGCGGGTCGCGGTCACGTACTGCGCGCCCGCGTGGACCGCCGCGGCGACCAGGCCCACCGGTTCGGCGAAGCGGACCTCGCCGCCGCTCTCGCACGCGATGAGCGCCACCCGGTTCGGCATCCGCCAGCCCGCGGCGTCGCCCGGCCGGTGCCCCAGCACGATGTCGGCGGCCGTCAGCGGCCGGTGGCCCCGCACGAGGGCGGCCCGGCCGGTCGTGGCCGGCCCGCAGCTGAGGTGCAGCCGCGCGTCCAGACCGTGGTCGGCGATGGTCACGTGCCCCACGTAGAGGAAGCGCCCCGCGCCCTCCAGGAGCGGTTCGATCGCGTCCCTGTTCAGGTCGCCCCTGCGGAAGGCCGAGCCGTCCGAGGGAGGGGCGAGGCGGTCGCCGAGCCGCTCCACCAGGGCCGCCAGCGGGGAGCCGGGACCGACCGGGCCCAGGACCGAGCCGAGCGCGGCCGTCGCCCCGGGCACGCTCGGGTCCAGCACCGCGACCACCGGCCCTTCGGGGTCCCATGTGGAGACCCGGCGTTCCGGCGCGTTGCGCACGGTCGCCGCGGGCAGGACCGAGACGTCGGCGTTCGTGACGAACCGCTCGCCCTCGTCGACGCGCAGCGCCTCCCAGGGCACCTGCCCCGTGGAGAGCGAGGGCTGGAGGCGCACGTGCGGCCGCAGTCCCTGCTCCAGCACCCCGTTCAGCTCCATCGCCAACTGGTACGGGACGAGCGCCCGCGCCAGGGCCGCCGCGAGCTCGACCTCCCGGTCCCGGTCCGTGAGCGGGCCGCCGAGCGAGCGCTCCAGGGCCCGCTCCACGCTCTCGCCCGGCAGCGGCGTCGGCAGCGCCCCCGCGAGCGCGCTCAGGGCCGGCACCACCGTCTCGGCGGGCACCATGATGTTCTGGATCGCGGCGAGGTCGTGCTCCCACCGCCACGAGTAGAACAACCCGTCGGCGTCGACGATCTTGACCTGCACGGTCGGCCGCTTCACCACGTGTCCACCACCTCGTCGGAGCGGATCGCGAACCCGTAGCGCCGCTCGGTCTCCCCGATCCACGGCTCCAGTGCGGAGGGGCGGCCGGGGTTCACGCGCAGCCGGGGAGGGAGCGCGAACCGCGGGGCCGGGAACCCGCCCGCGGCGGCGGTGACCAGTCCTGCGGCGGCGAACGGCAGCGCCTGCGCCTCCGGCGGGGGCGGCGCGGGATCGGGCGGTTCGGGCACCGCCTCCGCGGGCGCGGCGGCCGGGGCGTGGAGGGACACGGTCGCGCTCATGTGCTCCAGGAGTTCGGAGACGAGCGCGCCGTCCCGCAGGGCCGCCGCCAGGTGCAGCGCGTGCGCCATCGCGGGGACCGCCACGGTGGAGGCCCACTGCTCCCGGGGCAGCCCGGGCGCGAACTGGTGGCGGATCGCATCGGTCGCCAGCGCGGCGGGCAGCGCGAGGTCGAGCGCCGTGCGCAGCAGGCGCTCCCGCTCGGTCCCCGTGACCGCCACGGCGCACCGGGCCGCGGCGGCGAACGCGCGCCGCATGTCGATGCGCGCCAGGTGGTAGCGGGCGCCCTGGGCCTCCAGCCAGTGCCGGGCGTCCAGGTACGCGGCCTCGGCCTCCTCGAACGCGGCCCTGGCCGCCAGCAGGTCGCCTTGCAGGGCAAGGGCTTCGGCGAGCATCGCGGCGTGGCCCGCGCCGCGCAGCACGTCGATCGCCGCGGGCAGCAGCGTCTGCGCGAGCGCGGCGTCGCCGCCCTGGAAGGCGGCGTGCGCGCGGCTGTAGCGGATCTCGGCCGCGCGCAGCGGCTGCTCGCCGTCGGCGAACGCCCGCTCCGCCTCCTCGAGGAGCCGTCGGCCCTCGCCGACGTCGCCGCGGCGCATGGCCAGCCGCCCCTGGTTCGCGACCGCGAGCGCCGCCGAGGCCGGGTCCCCCCGGTGGATCTGCTCGGCGAGCCGCAGGTACCCCATGGCGGCGTCGTTGTCGTTGCGGGCCTGGGCGATCACGGCGAGGTTCGAGTACGGGTGCCCGGCCAGGCGCGGGTCGCGGGCATTGGCGAGCTCCAGGGTGCGCCGGGCGGCGGCCTCGGCCTCCTCCCAGCGTTCGAGGCCGATGAGCAGCACGCTGCGGGAGTTGTGGAGCATGACCGCCACGAGCCCCTCGTCGCCCGCGACGGCGTCGCCAGTGAGCTCCAGGGCCGCGTCGAGGTCGGCGAGCGCCTCGTCCAGGCGGCCGAGGAGCTGGAGGGTCTGGGCCCGGTTGACGAGTACGGACGCCCGCACCGCGACCGTCCCGTACCGGTCGCCCGCCGCCTGCTCGGCCGCGGCGCAGGAGGCCAGCGCCTCGTCGGCGAGGCGCAGCGCCTCGGCGGTGTCGCCGCGGCCCTCGGCCAGCGCCGCGAGGTTCGCGAGGGCGCGGGCGCGCCCGTCGAGCCCGGCGGCGTCCACGTCGGCGACGAGGGTCTGCTCGTACGCCTCCCGGAACATCGCGGCCGCCTCCGCGACCCGGCCCTCGCTGGACAGTCGGGCGGCGTTGTTGTTCAACTCGCGGAACCGGTCCCAGCGCGGGCCGCTGGTCTCCTTGCCGCGCACGCCGATCAGGTCGCCGAGGTCGTCGGTCACGGGCGGCCTCCGCGCAGGCCGTTCGGGCCGCCGAGGCCATCGTCCGCGGAGCTCCCCGAGAGGAGTCCCGCCCGGGACGGACCGCGGCCGCGCAGGTCGCCGGGTCCGCCGCTCACGCGACGGTCTTCGATGCCCGGGGCCGGTCCCGGCGCGGACCGTCTCGCCGTATCGATCAGGTCGTCGCTCATGGCGCGTCGATCCCGAGGGCCGCCGCCCGCTCGGCGAGGGAGGCGTCCGCGGCGGCGAGGCGTCCGTAGGCGTGCGCGACGATCGCGGCGCGGCGGGCGGGGGCGTCCGGATCGACCTCGATCGCCTCGGTCCCGAAGGCCGGGTCGAACACGTGGACCGTCCGCTGCGAGGAGAGGTGCGCCAGGAGCCCTTGCGGCACTTCGGCTTCGCCGGTGAACATGCCGGTGTCCGGGTCGTGGCGCAGCGCGATCTCGGCGCCGCCGATGCGGGCGGTCAGGACACCGCCGCGGACCTTCGGGGCGGCGGGGACGTCGACCGCGACCGTGAAGGCGCCCGCGCGCTGCACCAGCGACCAGCGCGCCCGGCCCACGGCGTCCACGAGCCCTTGGGGAACGGCCTCCCAGGACACCGGCGCCTCGCCGCCCGCGAGCGCCGGGCCTGCTTCGTCCTCGCCGCCCGCCGCGAGCGCCCAGTCCTGCGGCCTCGCACGCACTTCGGCGGTTCGCAGGACGACGCCGTAGTCCTCGGCGAGCCCGGCCAGGTTCGCCGCGAGGTCGCGGGCCTCGGCGCCGAGCACCGGGTGGCGCTCCAGCGCCGCCACCGGTCCGAGGTCGACGGCGGCGAGGGCCCGCTCCACCGCCTCCTCGTCGTCCAGCAGGTGCTCGACTCCGGCGGTGCGCCAGGCGATCTCGGCCCGCAGCAGCCCGGCCGACAGCGCAGGCACGGCCGCCTCGTGCGAGGACGGCCACCACGCCTCGGCCCAGCGCAGGTGCGCCAGCCCGCGGGCGGCGTCGAGCACGGGGGACTCGGCCTCGGCGGCGATCCGGTCGGCGCCGCCCAGGATCGCGTCCGCCGCCTCCGGCCCGTAGACCTCCCACAGCCAGTCGGCGGCGAGTCCGGGTTCGTGGATCTCGGCGTACGGATGCGCCCGGGGCTCCAGCACGTCCCAGTACAGGAGCGCCCCGCGCGGTTCGACGAGCGCCGCCCGCTCCGGGTGGAGCGGCCGGTGGTCGGGGGGCGAGCCGGGCGGATGCAGGAGGGACCCGATGACGATCACCGAGTGGATGCGCTCGACGGGGAACTCGGTCACGTCCCGCCCCCTTCGCGTTCGAGGGTGCGGCGCAGCCGGTCGCGCTGGTCGAGGATCACCGAGCGCAGCACGCCGTCGAGCAGGTCCCACACCCCGTCCGCCTCGGTCGCCTCGCGGCGCAGCTCGCGCCCGTGCAGCCTCGCCCACAGGCGCCGCATGTACGACAGCGGCATGATGAGGATGTCGTCGCGCAGGTTCTCGGGGATGCCGGAGGCCTCGGGGTCGGGGAGCCGCAGCACATGCGCCACATACGATTCGCGCCCCCACCGCGCCTGCAGGCGGCTCTCGGCGGCCGACGCCGCCACCCTGCCGCCGAAGTAGTCGATGCCGGTACTGGCCTCGCGCCCGAGCGCCATCGTGATCCGGCTGGGCTCCTCCGCGAGCTGCCACGGCGCCGCCGAGCGGTGGATCTCGCCCACCACCAGCGCGGGGATGTCGCCCATCGACTCGCGGTGGAACGCCGACGTGAACGCCGCGAACAACCGCTCCATGATGGACCGGTCGAACGGCCTCGGCAGCCGCCGCTTCGAGGCGCGGTCGCCGATCTCCGGCGGCGCGGGCCGCTCGCGGCTCGACAGGCCGCACCGGCGGGCGACCCCCGGCCGGTCGAGCCCCGCTCCTTCGGCGGTCCCGACCCGCTCGTCCACCAGCCGCCGCCACAGGCGCTCGTCGGGCGCCGTCGGGCAGGTGTCGAGGAATTCGCGCAGCTCCGCATGAGCCGGCGCGGCGGCGCCCCCGTCCGGGCGCGCCTCCCACGCCGACCGCACCAGCCCCGCCAGCTCCGCGGTGCGCTCGGGGTCGGTCACGAAGGCCCGCAACCGGTTCACCGTCACCGAGCCGCGCTCGGCGTGCACCTCCGCGACGGCGCCCGCCGCGACACCGGCCGCGCCGGACATGGACTTCGGGTCCCCGTACCGATGCGCGAGTTCGAAGCAGCGCTGGAAGTACAGGTCCTGCGGGTGCCCCTCGGTGATCCCGGCGCGCCGCCGGGCCTTCTTCACCAGCTGGAACCACGTCGCGGTCGCCGCGAGCACCGGCCCCGCGTCCAGGATCGCCGCGCGCAGCTCGTCGACGTGCTCCACGTCGATCACCCCGCCCGCGAACCGCGCGTTCAGGGTCGGGCGCAGCACCAGCGGGTCGAGCAGCAGCTTCACCGTCCTCGCGAGCGGCCTGCCCGACGGGTTGCTCAAGGGCGCCACGGCATCGCCCAGCTGGGCCCACGCGTCGGCGATGAGCATGCCCCGGGGGACGGCCGCCGAGGGCGCGATGCCTTGCACCATGCCGCGAAGTGTAATCGCCCCGCGCCGCCTCCGGCTCCTCCCGCGGTTCGCGATCGCGAACCTGTGACCGGTAGGGGCGCGCGGCGGGCGACGCTGTGCGCGTCGACCCGCCGACGCCGAAGGAGGCCCGCCATGTACTACGACCCGCCACGGAACCCGCTCCCGGCGCACGGGCAGCTCGTGCGGTCCCCGTACGGCACCCCCGACTGCCCGCTCACCCCCAGGCGCGGCCCGTTCAAGTCCCGCGTCCCCGGCATGCTGGCGATGGTCCTGGTGCCGCCCCTGGCCATCGGCGCCGTCGCGGTCGCCGGGGAGCACCTCACCGCCCCCGACCCCCAGATCACCCTCCGGTCGGGCCTCGGCTTCGCCGGCGAGCTCGCGCTCGTGCCCTACGACCGCACCGGATCCGGCGGCCTGGTCGACTCCCTGGCGAACGACGCGTTCCAGGTCCGCATCGCCGCCGTCGACCTCGCCACCGGCGACCTCCGGTGGGACGTGCAGCTCGCGGACGAGCCCGGCTGGGGCGCCGCCGTCGTCGCGGCGGGCGAGACCTACGCCTACCTCGCCACCGACGACGGCCTCACCGTCCTCGGGCTCGACGACGGCGCCGTGGCCGCCGAACCCGGGTCGGTCCCCGGACTCGAAGGCGCCCAAGCCGCCTCGGGCGCGGCCTACGGCTTCGACCCCGCACTCGGCGCGGTCGTCGCGCTCGACGTCGACGGCGGCCTCCACACCATCGCCCTCGACGCGCTCGAAGCCGCCCCCGCCGACGCGGACACCGCCGCCGCCTGGTCGGGGCGGCTCACCGCCGAGGGCGGCGTGCCCGACATCGGCGGGCTCACCACCACCCGGGCGCTGCTGGCCGACGGCGAGAGCACCGTGAGCGTCACCCCGACCGCCGAAGGCGCGCTCGGCGCCACCCTCGCGGTCGAGGGCCCGGACGGCGGGCGCCGGGCCCTCGGCACGCGCGTCTTCTACGAGGCCGCGATCGTCCTCGACCAGACCGCGCCCGCGTCCACGACCCTGGAGATCGACGTCGACGACCTGATCGCGGAGTTCGCGGAGGACCCGGCCGGCGCCGCCGCGGACCTGTGGACCGGCCTGGGCGACACGGCCGCGGGCGCCGCCTCCGGCCACGTCCTCGTCGAGCACCGCCCCGAGCCGAACGGGGACGCCTACGCGCTCCACGTCGTCTCCCTCGAGAACGGCCGGGTCACCGCCTCCTTCGACACCGCCGCGCACCTGGGCCGCGCCGCCACCTCGCCCGGCGGCCGCACCGTCGTGATCACCGCGCCCCCGGACGACCCCCGGCACTCCGACCTCGTGGTCGTCGCCCCCGACGGCTCCATCGACCGCGTCGAGTTCGGCGAGACCGACCTCCTCGGCGAACCCGTCCTCGAATGAGGACCCGAAACCTGTGACCGGTAGCGACCGCACCGGTCCGAGACTGAACCCACCGAACGAAAGGAACCCGCCATGTTCAAGGTCATCAACTGGACCCTCCTCGCCGCCGGCGGCCTGTGCACCGTCATGTACGTCCTCACCGGCCTCGGCGGCGACGACCCCTTCGCATGGCTCAACGGCTGGATGGTCGGGCCCATCATCCTGCTCTTCGTCCTCCCGACGACCGCCTCGGTCGGCCGCACGGCCGACGGCGCCCTCCGCCAGCTGCGCGGCCTCGCCCCCAAGGGCTTCGAGGGCGCCCCGCTCGCCATGGGCACCGTCGTCTCCGCCGACCGGACCGGCCTGAGCATCAACGACCAGCCCCAGCTGGAGATCCTGCTCGACGTCGACACCGCGGACGGCCAGTCCTTCCGCGGCGTCGCCCGCACCATCGTCGACCTCACCGAGCTCGCGGCCGTCGTCCCCGGCGCGATGCTCCCCGTCCGCTACCGCCCCGGCAGCACCGACGGCGTGGTCGCGATCGCCGCCGACGCCCCGCAGGCCGAGCTCCAGGCCGCGCTCGACCGCGTGCGCCTCGCCAAGGGCCTGGTCACGCCCCGCCAGCTCCAGATCGCCGAGCAGGGCACCGAGGCCAAGGCGGTCGTCCTGGCGCTCACCCCGACCGGCGACATCAGCGGCGACCGCGCCGTCATGGACGTCAGGCTCCGCATCACCCGCCCCGACCTGTCGACCTTCGACCTCGACCAGCGCAGGCCCATCGACGCGAGCGCCATCCCCCAGCTCCAGCCGGGCATGGTCGTCAAGGTCCGCTACCTGCCCTACGACGAGTCCGAGGCGGTCATCCTGACCGCCCTCCAGCCCTGAGGCCCGGTCGGCCGCGGCGCCACCGGGCGCCGCGGCCGACCGGGGCGTCACCGGCGCGCTGTATCCTCGCGTTGGGTCACCGCCGACCGCACCCGCAGTGACCATTCGCCCCAGACCCGCCCTTTTCCGTCCCAAGCGCTTCCCGCCTCGGACCCCGGCCCCGACCGAGTGAGTAGGACACCGTGCAGACCCCCGTTTGGCTCGCCGTCGACCTCGGCACCACCCACACCGTCGCCGTCGTCGGCCGCGACGGCCAGGAGCCCCGCTCGCTGATCTTCGACGGCTCGCCGCTCCTGCCCTCCGGCGTGTTCCTCGACGCGAGCGGCGAGCTCCACACCGGCCGCGACGCGCAGCGCCTCGCCGCGTCCGAGCCCGCGCGCTTCGAGCCGCACCCCAAGCGCCGCATCGACGACGGCACGGTCCTCCTCGGCGACCGCGAGGTCCCCGTCGAGGAGCTGCTCGCCACCGGCCTGGGCCGCGTCGCCGAGGAGGCCGCCGCCTCCGGGATGCGCCCGGCCGAGACGGTCCTGACCTGCCCCGCCGACTGGGGGCCGGTGCGCCGGGCCGCCCTGGAGCGGGCCGCGGGCATCGCGGGCCTGCCCAAGCCCCGCCTGCTGCCCGAGCCGATCGCCGCCGCCACCTACTGCGCCGAGGTCCTCGGCCAGGAGATCCCCGTCGGCGGCACCGTCGTCGTCTTCGACTTCGGCGGCGGCACCTTCGACGCGGCCGTCGTCCGCCGCGCCGACGACGGCCGCCTGCGGACCCTCGCGGTCGGCGGCCTCGACGACCTCGGCGGGCTCGACGTCGACATGGCCCTCGCCGCGCACCTCGGCCGCATCGTCGCCGGCCGCGACCCCGAGCTGTGGCAGCGCCTCAGCGAACCGGAGACCACCGCCGACCTGCGCGACCGCCTCGCCTTCTGGGGCGAGGTGCGCGCGGCCAAGGAGATGCTCTCGCGCACCTCCACCGCGCCGGTCGCCCTGCCCGGCCACAACCCGATGGGCCTGCACCTCACCCGCGACGAGCTCACCAGCCTGGCCGATCCGCTGGTGGCGCGCGCGGTCGACGAGACGCGCCGCACCCTCGAACGCGCGGGCGTCGAACCCGCCGCGCTCACCGCGCTGCTGCTCGTCGGCGGCTCCAGCCGGATGCCGCTGGTCGCCACGAGGCTGCACGGCCGCTTCGGCATCGCGCCGTCCGTGCCCGAGCAGCCCGAACTGCCCGTGGCCTTCGGCGCGCTGCGCCACGCCCTGGCCGAACCGGAGGCCCCGGCCGCGACGACGCCGTCGCCGTCGCCGCCCGTCTCCCCGGTGTCCCCGGTGACGTACGTGCCCGTCCCGCCCCCCGGCAGCGCCTCCACGCCCGCCACGGGGCCCGACGCGACCGGCGCCATGCCGCCGAACGCCCCGACCCAGCAGGCCCCGCACCAGGGCTTCCCCCCGCCAGTGACCCCGCAGGCCCCCGGCTCCGGCCTGCCGCCCGTCCACACCGGACCCCTGCCGGTGGGCGGCCCGCCGCCGCGCCGCTTCGCCGCGCTCACCATCGTCTCCTCGCTCGTCATCGCCATCGTGATCGCGGTCGTCTTCGCGCTCAACCAGATCGACTGGGGCGGCCTCACCGGCGACCTCGACCCGGGCGGCGCCATCGACGACGCCGTCGACGCCCTCGACGGCGACGGCGACGGCGACGCCGCCGACGGCGACACCGGCGAGGCCCTGACCGCCGCCTACGAGCAGCAGCTCAACGCGGGCGGGGCGGCCGCGGTGGCCGCCGCCGACGGCAAGGCGATCCTCGCCGAGGTGGTCGGCGGCGAGACCGTCGTCAGCGCCCTCACGCCCGAAGGCGAGGCGCTGTGGACGCAGGCCTACGACCTCGAGCCGACCGAACTCGCGCTCACCGTCGTCGAGGACCTGCTGGTCATCGACGCGACCGCGTCGGCCGCCGACGAGGGCGAGGACATGCGCGCCGTCGCCTCCCTCGAGGACGGCGAACTGCTCTGGAAGCGGGCGTGGTCGCCGCTGGTCCGCAACGACGTCGCCTTCTACGGCACCGACGTCCTCGTGGAGCAGCGCGACGGCTTCGAGGACAACGCCGCGATCCGGATCGACCTGCGCACCGGCGAGGAGGTCTGGAGCAAGGGCGGGCCCTACGACCTGTTCATCATCGACGAGTACCGCGTCCGCGCCGCCACCGTCTGGGACGAGGGCCAGGAGGCCGCGGGCACGACCCCGCCGAACTCCAACACGCTCTACGACAACCTGCTCGCGGGCGACCGGATCGTGGACCTCGACCCGTACGAGGGCACCGGCACGGTCCGCGACGCCGCCGACGGCGGGGCCGTCACCAGCGGCGACATCCCGGTCGACGCCAACATCTGGACGGTCTTCGACGACCTGGTCATCGGCAAGGCCTCCGACGAGGCCTCGCCCGGCCGCCACACCCTGATCGCCCACTCGCTGTCCGACCTTGGCGAGTCCTGGCAGCTCCCGCTCGACGTCGCCTACAGCATCAAGCACGTCAAGCCCTGCGGCCCGCACCTGGTCTGCGCCGCGATCGACCACACCGACGCGGACGACCAGTACAAGACCATCGCCGTCGACACCGCGACCGGCGAGCAGGTCTGGGAGCGGCCCGTGGACTGGGCCTTCGACGACAACTGGTACAGCGGCCCGAGCGGCCTGGTCTTCGGCAACCAGGTCTTCGACACGGTCGACACCGCCGCGCTGCTGGACTTCGGAGGGCGGTCCCTCGCCGAGGGCGGCCTCGGCTCGTTCGTCTTCGCCGTGCGGGGCGACCGGGCGGTGATGGTCGCCTCGGGCACCGACGGCTGGCACGCCGCCGTGGTGGACATGGCGACCGGGGCGCGGACGGCCCCGGCGCTCATCGGCCCCGACCTGCCCGAGCACGCCTCCATCGCCGGGGACCTCTGCGTCGTCCTGTCCAAGGACCTGCGGGCCCTGGTCTACACCGTCCCAGGGCTCTGAGACGGCTCAGCGATTGTAGAGGTCCACTCCGGACCCGTCGCGGAACCGGATGCGGAGGTACACGGCGCCTTCGCGCTCCACGTCGCCCTCGAACGCGAACCGCGCCGAGGGCACCTCGATGACCTTGTCCAGCAGCACGACCGTGTCGGACCGTACGAGCGCCCCTGGCGGATGCCCGGGCCCGGGCGCGGCGCGCCGCTCGGCGGCGTAGCCGAACCGGTCGTGCGAGAGCACCCAGACGCCCTCGCGGTGCGGCCCGGTGCCGAGCAGCCTCGCGGCCTCGCACCCCTTGCCGTCCCCGAACGCGACCAGGCCCGGCGGCCGGCCCTCGAACCGGCGGACCGCGTTCCAGTACGGCGCGCCGGTCAGGAGCCCCAACGGGCTCAGGAGCTTCGCCGCCGCCCAGCCCGCCGCGGTCATCGCCTTCCACGCCGCCGAAGGATGCCCGCGGATATCCGACTGGTAGTTGCCGCGCTTGGTGGCCGCGAATCCGCGCAGGCGCTCGCCCTCCCGGAGCCACTGCCCGGTCACCAGGCTGCGAGCGTCCTCGTACAGGTCGTACTCGCGGCCGCTCATCAGGAGTTGAACTCGCTGAGCAGCTTGTTCAGCGCGTCGGCCGCCTCCTGGTCGGCCGCGGCGTGGTCGGCGCGGCACTCGCCGATGAGCATCGCCTGGCCGTCGAACGCCGACACGATCTCGCCGATCGCCTCGTCCAGGCCCTCGGCCGTCGACATGTAGTGGCCTTCCAGGCCCACCCAGCCGGGGACGCCCCAGGTCGCCTCCTCGGCCATGGTCTCCGAGGCCTGCGACTGGATCGGGCCCGCCTGCCCCGCGAGGCCCTGGAGCGCCGACTGGAGGCCGTCGAGCTCGTCCAGGTCCACATTGATCGCGCCGCCGCCCCCGGCCCCGCCGCCGGAGCCCCCGGCGGTCATCGCGCCGAGCTGGTCCATCGCCGCCTGCGGCGCGTTGGCGGCCAGGCTCGCGCCCGCGCCCACGGCCGCCTTGACGAGTACGCCCTTCCACAGCGCGTAGCCCATGCCGTCGCGCAGGCCGAAGATCTGCCCGGGGGAGACGTGGAACGCGCCCTTGCGGTTGAGCCCCTGGTCGACCAGGACGCGGAGGATCTTGCCGAAGATGCCCGTGGTGGTCTTGATCTTGTTCATGACCCGCAGGAACATCGAGGTCGCCTTGTAGAACGCGCTCAGGACGTACGTGGCGATGCTCGCGCCGAACGACCACGGGCCGGTCGCGAGCGCGATGAGGCCCCGGGTGATGAGCCACGCCACCAGCTCGGCGAGGATCGACTCGATGAGCGCCTTGATCGCCTCGGCCAGCATCCGGCACCAGCTGACGATCTGCTGCACGTTCGACGCCTCGTTGGCCGCGGCCGCGATCGCCGCCGCGAGCGCCTCGAGCTGCTCGGCCGCGGCGGTCGCGTCCTGGCCCTGCCAGGAGTTGAGGTTCGCGCCCACCGCAGAGCTGGTGTCCGAGGAGAGCGTCTGGAGCGAGCTCGAGACCTCGCCCCACGCCTGCTCGACGCGCTCCATGTCGCCCGGGGAGCCCGAGACGTACTCGATCGCCTCGTTGAACGGGTCCACGAGTTCCAGGACGATGCTCAGACCGGCCGACGCCAGGGCGAAGACCGGGTCCTTCATCGCGCCCAGGACCTCCATGCCCAGGCCCATGATCTCGCCGGGGATGGCCGAGGCCGAGGAGATCCGGTCGTCGCCGGCGATCGTCCCCCAGATGTTCTGGGCCAGGCTCGAACCCGTGCTGACTACTGGAATATCACCCATGATGTCGCTTTCGTGAGGGGGCGCCGATTGATTGAAGGCCAGCATACTGCGGCGCGGCGAGGCCCCGGAACCAGCGGTTTCGGGGCCTCGCGCCGCGGTGTCAGACGTCCGTGCGCTTGACGCGCCAGGCGGCGCCGCCGAGGACGGCGGCGATGTAGCCGCAGAAGACGGCCAGCCCCGCCCCCGGCGAGAGCGCGCCCTCCTGCGGCGTCACGGCCGTGAACGCGTCGCCCGCCTCGGAGGGCAGGTACCGCACGACGTCGCTCCAGCTGTCCGGGATCAGCAGCGCCGCCACCATGGCGAGCAGGAACATGACGCCGAACAGGGTGGTGATCGCGCCGGGCGTGGAGCGCAGCAGCGCACCGAGCCCCATGCCGAGGAGCCCCGAGCCGGTCAGCAGGAACGCGGTCCCGACCACCGCGCGGGCCACGCCCGGGTCGGACCAGGACGCGCCGTCCTCGATCACGGCCTGGCCCGCGGTGAAGGCCACCGCCGAGGCGGCCAGCGCGACGGCGAACACGACGGCGGTGAACACGGCGGCCTTGGCCCACAGCACCGGCAGGCGCCTCGGGACGGCCGCCATCGAGGAGCGGATCATCCCGGTGCTGTACTCCCCGGCCATGACCAGCACGCCGAGCGTGCCGAACGCCAGCAGCGTGAAGTTCGTGCCGGTGAGGCTCGCGCTCACCGGGTCGGTGGGCTCGTTGCCGGGAGGGCCGCTCTGCTCGGGGGTGCCGTACAACGACGAGGCGAGCATCCCGACGCCGACGAGCAGCAGCACGGCGACGCCGAGGGTGATGAGGGTCGAGCGCACGGACCAGAACTTGATCCATTCGCTCTTGACGACCCGCGGCAGGCTGACCCGCCTGCGGGGGAGGGCGAGGGCTGCGGCGGTCATCGCGAGGCTCCGATCGTGGCGGACTGGTATTCGACGGCGTCCCTGGTGAGCTCCATGAAGGCCTCCTCGAGGGACGGGCGGACGACGGTGAGTTCGTGCAGCGCCAGCCCTGCGGCGGCGGCCCGGTCGCCGATCTCCTCGGCGGACAGGCCCGTGACCTCGAACAGGCCCCGGTCGACGCTGAGCACGGTGGTCCCGGGCCCGGCGACGAGGTCGTGCAGCGCGTTCGCGTGCGGCGACCGCACCCGGACGCTCTCGTCGGCGGCGCTCTCGATGAACTCGCCCACCGAGACGTCGGCGATCAGGCGGCCCCTGCCGATCACGATCAGGTGCTCGGCGGTCAGCGCCATCTCGCTCATCAGGTGCGAGGAGACGAACACGGTCCGGCCGCGGTCGGCCAGGTCCCGCATGAGGTTGCGGATCCACAGCACGCCTTCGGGGTCGAGCCCGTTCGTGGGCTCGTCCAGGATGACGACCTCGGGGTCGGCGAGCAGCGCCGAGGCGATGCCGAGCCGCTGGCCCATGCCGAGGGAGAACCCGCCGACCCGCTTGCGGGCCACCTGGTGCAGCCCGACGAGGTCGATCACCTCGTCGACGCGGGACCGCGGGACGCCCGTGGTCGCGGCGAGGGCGAGCAGGTGGTGGTAGGCGGTGCGTCCGGTGTGGACGGCCTTCGCGTCGAGCAGGGCACCGGCCTGGAACATCGGGTCGGGGTGCTCGGCGTACGGGCGGCCGTTGACCGTGGCGGTGCCGGAGGTCGGCCGGTCCAGCCCGAGGACCATCCGCATGGTGGTCGACTTCCCGGAGCCGTTGGGGCCGAGGAACCCCGTCACGACGCCCGGCTCCACGGTGAAGGTGAGCCCGTCGACGGCGGTGGTGTCGCCGTAGCGCTTGGTGAGTTCGTGTACTTCGATCATGCGGTCCAGTCTCGCGACCGGGCCTTGTCATCGTCGTCGTCCGGACGCGGGCCGTTGACCTACCGCATCCGCGGTACCCCGCCCGCCCGCGGTTACCGCGAACGGACGACGCCCCGGGGACCCGCCGCCACGTACGATCTGGGGCATGGCATGGGGGACGGTCCGCGACCGGGTGCGAGCGCACCCGACGGCCGCCGACGCCGCCTTCGCGGTCCTGTTCGTCGGCCTGTTCACCATGGGCGCCTTCTTCGGCGAGCACCCCCGGTCGGAGAGCGTCGAACCCGACTGGGCCTACCTCGTCGCGGCCGCCGCCGCCCTCGCCGTCCTGACGCTGCGCCGCCGCCGGCCCGAGCGGGTCCTGATCCTCGCCACCGCGGTCCTGATCGTCGTCATGGTCGCCACCGGGGACCGCCACCCGCTCCTGATCGTGCCGTGGATGATCGCCGCCTACACGTTCGTCCGGCGCACCGGCCGGCGCCGCGCGTGGCTCGTGGCCGCGTCCTGCATCGCGGCCATGTACCTCGCGGGCGGCCTGTTCACCCCCGGCGGCTGGAGCGACCCCTCCAACCTTGGCGCCGTCGCCTGGCCGATCGCGATCGTGGCGATCGCCGACGCCGCCCGCAGCCGCCGCGCCTACATCACCGAGGTCGAGGAGCGCGCCCGCCGGGCCGAGGAGACCCGCGAGGAGGAGGCCCTGCGCCGGGTCGCCGAGGAGCGACTGCGCATCGCCCGCGAGCTGCACGACGTGGTCGCCCACCACATCGCGGTCATCAACGTGCAGGCCGGGGCCGCCGCGCACGTCCTCAAGACCCGGCCCGAGGCGGTCGAGCCCGCGCTCGGGCACATCCGCCGCGCCGCCGACACCGTCATGAAGGAGCTCGGCGCCGTCGTCGGGGTCCTGCGCGGGCCCGACGAGCTCGCGCCGCCGACCGAGCCGACCCGGGGCCTCGCCAGGCTCGCCGAGCTCCTCGACGCGTTCGCCGCCGCGGGGCTCCAGGTCGAGCACCGGCAGCGCGGCGAGGCCCGGGAGCTGCCCGCCGTGGTCGACCTCGCCGCGTACCGCATCGTCCAGGAGTCGCTGACGAACGCGCACAAGCACGGCACGGGGAAGGCCCGGCTCGACGTCGCCTACACGCCCGCCGCCGTCGTCGTCGACGTCCGCAACACCGCCGCCGCCTCCGGCGGGGGCACCGGCTACGGCCTCGTCGGCATGCGCGAGCGCGCCGCCGCGGCCGGAGGCACCGTCACCGCCGGCCGCGGCGGCGACGGCACGTTCGCCGTGCACGCGGAGCTGCCGGCCACCGCAGAGGAGCCGCCGTGACCATCCGCGTCCTGCTCGCCGACGACCAGGCGCTCATCCGCGCCGGGTTCTCGCTCATCATCGGCTCCGACCCCGAACTCGAGATCGTCGGCGAGGCCGTCGACGGGCGCGAGGCGGTCGAGCTGGCCCGCTCCGAACGCGCCGACGTCGTCCTCATGGACATCCGGATGCCCGGGGTCGACGGCATCGAGGCGACCAAGCGGATCGCCGCCGACGACGACCTCGCCGGGGTGCGCATCCTGGTGCTCACCACCTTCGAGAACGACGACAACGTGGTCCTCGCCCTGCGCGCGGGCGCCAGCGGCTTCCTCGGCAAGGGCGTCGAGCCCGAGGACCTGGTCCGCGCCATCAAAGTGGTCGCCTCCGGCGAGGCGCTGCTCTCGCCCGCCGCGACCAAGGGCATGATCGGCCGCTTCCTCGCCCAGGCCGAGCCCGGCCCGCTGCCCTCGCCCGAGCCGCTCCAGGTCCTCACCGAGCGCGAGCGCGAAGTGCTCGCCCTGGCCGCGCACGGCCTGTCGAACGACGACATCGCCGCCAAGCTCTACCTCTCGCCGCTGACCGCGAAGACGCACGTCAACCGGGCGATGACCAAGCTCGGGGTCCGCGACCGGGCCCAACTGGTGGTCATCGCCTACCAGACGGGCCTGGTCAGGCCGGGCGACCCGGTCCCGTGAAAGAACTTCCGGGAGGATGTCGAGAACCGCGAAGCGGCTCCGTCGTCCCACATGAACGCCGGAACCGCCGGCACCTGCAGGGGAGACCGACATGAAGTACGTCGTCCTGATCCACTCGAACCCGCAGCCGTGGGGGCACCCCACGGGGGAGTTCGTCGCCGAGAACCAGGCGCTGCCCGCCGCCGAGCGCGCGCGGCTGAACGCCGAGTTCGAGGCGCTCCTGGGCGAGCTGCACGAGAACGGCGAGCTCGTCACCGGCGAGGCCCTCGGCGACCCGACCACCTCGACGCTCTACCGCTGGAAGGACGGCGGCCCGCTGGCGACCGACGGCCCCTACTCCGAGTCCAAGGAGCACCTGGCCGGGTTCTTCCTCATCGACGTCTCGGGGCCCGAGCGCGCCCGCGAGATCGCGCGGGTCTTCTCCGGGCCGGGCGAGACGGTCGAGCTGCGGCCCGCGATGTGGCCCGGCGGCGAGGAGGGCTGATGGAAGGGGGCCTCGATGAAGTGTGGCGGCGCGAGTCGGCGCACGTCCTCGGGGCGCTGGTCCGCCGCTACGGCGACTTCGACGCCTGCGAGGACGCCGCCCAGGAGGCGGTGCTCGCGGCCGCGGTCCACTGGCCGCGCGAAGGCCTCCCGGCGAACCCGCGGGCCTGGCTGATCCGGGCCGCCTCCCGGCGGCTCGTCGACGGCTGGCGGAGCGCGCGGGCCAGGGCCGCCCGCGAGGTCGGCGACGCCGCCCGCGGGCCGGCCGCCGAACCGGTCGACCGGGACGACTCGCTCCACGTGCTCCTGCTCTGCTGCCACCCGGCGCTGTCCGAGGCCTCGCGGGTCGCCCTGACGCTGCGCGCCGTGGGCGGCCTGACGACCGAGCAGATCGCCGCCGCGTTCCTGGTGCCGGTGGCGACGACGGCCCAGCGCATCAGCCGGGCGAAGGCGACGCTGGCGCGGACCGGCGCGCGCCTGCGGGACGTCGCCGCGGACGACCTGCCCGGCCGCGTCCGCTCGGTGCGGCAGGTGCTGTACCTGGTCTTCAACGAGGGCTACACCCGCAGCGGCGGCCCGGCGCTGGTCGACGTCTCCCTCACCGGCGAGGCGATCCGGCTCGCGCGCGAACTCCGCGCCCGCCTCCCCAGCGACACCGAGACGGCGGGACTGCTGGCGCTGATGCTGCTGACGGACGCCCGCGCCGCCGCCCGCACCGACGAGCGGGGCGAGCTCGTGCCGCTGGCCGAGCAGGACCGCTCCCGCTGGGACCGGGCGAAGATCGCCGAGGGGACCGCGCTGCTGGAGCGGGCCCTGCCGGCCGGCCCCGTCGAGCCCTTCCAGCTCCAGGCGGCGATCGCCGCCGTGCACGACGAGGCCGCCGCGTACGGGGACACCGACTGGCCGCAGATCGCCGAGCTCTACCGGATGCTGGACCGTATCGCCCCGGGGCCGGTGGTGACGATGAACCGGGCCGTCGCGGTCGCGATGACCGACGGCCCCGAGCGGGCCCTGCGGCTGCTGGAACCGCTGCTGGAGGACCCGAAGCTGCGCGGCGGCCACCGCCTGCACGCCGTCAGGGCCCATCTGCACGAGCAGGCGGGCGACGTCGCCGCGGCGCGGGAGGCCTACCGGGAGGCGTCCCGGCTCACGACGAGCACGCCCGAGCAGCGGTACCTGTCGCGCCGGGCCCGGGCCCTCGACCAGCGGTGACGCCCCGCCGCGGGCCCGGACGCGACGAACCGGGGGCGCGGACGCGCCCCCGGTTCCACCCGCCCCCGGGTCTCACATGGCCGAGCCCGGCGGCGGGACGTCGCCGCGCCAGCTGCCGGACTCGTAGCCCTGGTTCTCGATGAAGTCCTTGAAGCGCTCCATGTCGCCCTTGACCCGCCGGTTGAGGACGCCGAGCTTGTCGGCCGCCTTCTCGGCGAAGCCCTCCGGGTCCAGGTCCATCTGGGCCGTGACCCTCGTGTTGTCGTCGTCGAGCCGGTGGAAGGTGACCACACCGGCGTGCGTGGGCCCGTTCAGGGACTTCCACGCCACCCGCTCGTCGGGGTGCTGCTCCGTGATCGAGGCGTCGAACTCGCGGGTGACCCCGCCGACGTTCGTCACCCAGTGCAGATGCGTGTCGTCGAGCTGCGTGATCGACTCGACGCCCTCCATGAACGAAGGGAAGGTCTCGAACTGCGTCCACTGGTTGTACGCCGTCGAGACGGGGACGTGGACGTCGACTGATTCGGTGATGGCGCCCATGGCACCCAACTCCTTCTGTCGTGGATCGTCTGTCCCCGGTCGATTACCCGCTCGGGCGGAGACGACACGTCCCCGGCCCCGATCGGGCCCCGACCGGGACCAGGGTCACTCTGACCGCCGCGCGGCCGCCCGTCCCCGGTTCGGCGAATCCGGGCTGCGCCGACCGGCCCGATGGGACAATGACGCCCGTGCGCGAACGCGACGGGCGTACGAACGGGCCGATCGGGTAAGCCTGGGAGGGAACCGGTACGGGGCGAACGAGAGGAGGCGCCGACGTGGCGCTGCGCATCGAGGAATACGGCATGATCGGCGACCTCCAGACCGCCGCCCTGGTCGGCTCGGACGGCTCCATCGACTGGCTGTGCCTGCCGCGGTTCGACTCCGCGGCCTGCTTCGCCGCCCTCCTGGGCGGCGACGAGCACGGCTCCTGGCGCCTCGGCCCCGCCGAGGGCGGCCGCTGCACCCGCCGCCGCTACCGCGGCGACACCCTCATCCTCGAGACCGAGTGGGACACCCCCCAGGGCAGCGTCCGCGTCACCGACGCGATGCCGCCCCGCGGCGAGGCCGCCGACGTCGTCCGCGTCGTCGAGGGGCTCGGCGGCCGGGTCCTCATGCGCACCGAGATGCGCCTGCGGTTCGGCTACGGCAAGGTCACCCCGTGGGTCCGCTGCCACGAGGGGCACCTCTCCGCCATCGCCGGACCCGACGCCGCCTGGCTCGACGCCGACGTGCCGCTCGTCCTGGAGGACGCCGCCGCGCACGCCGAGTTCAGCGTCGGCGAGGGCCAGAAGGTCACGTTCGTCCTCACCCACCAGCCCTCCCACCACGACCGCCCTCCCAAGCCCGACGCCCTGGACGCGATCGCCGACACCGAGGCGTTCTGGACCGACTGGATCGAGGACCTGCGCTACGAGGGCGAGTGGAGCGAGGCCGTCCGCCGCTCCGTCATCACCCTCAAGGCCCTCACCTACGCCCCGACCGGCGGCATCCTCGCCGCCGCCACGACCTCCCTCCCCGAGGAGATCGGCGGCGTCCGCAACTGGGACTACCGGTTCTGCTGGCTCCGCGACGCCTCGTTCGTCCTCCAGGCGATGCTCGGCACCGGCTTCCTCGCCGAGGCCAAGGCCTGGCGCCAGTGGCTGCTGCGCGCCGCCGCCGGCGACCCCGCCGAGCTCCAGATCATGTACGGCCTCGACGGCCTGCACTGGCTGCCCGAGAACGTCCTCGACTGGCTCCCCGGCTACGAGGGCTCGGCCCCCGTGCGCATCGGGAACGCCGCCACCCGCCAGTTCCAGCTCGACGTCTGGGGCGAGACCATCGACGCGCTGCACCTCGCGCGCCAGGCCGACGGGATGCCCGACGAGGACGCCTGGGACCTCCAGCTGGCGCTGATGGCGTTCGTCTCCGAGAACTGGGACCGCCCCGACGACAGCCTGTGGGAGGTCCGCGGCGAGCAGCGCCACTTCGTCCACTCCAAGGTCATGGCCTGGGCCGCGTTCGACCGCGCCGTCCAGGCCGTCGAGCGCTTCGGCCTCGACGGCCCGGTCGAGCGGTGGCGGGAGCTGCGCGACCGCGTCCACGCCCAGGTCTGCGAGCAGGGCTTCGACGCCTCCCGCAACACCTTCACCCAGTTCTACGGGTCCAAGGGCCTGGACGCGGCCCTCCTGCTGCTCCCGCAGGTCGGCTTCCTGCCGTGGAGCGACCCCCGCATCGTCGGCACCGTCGAGGCCGTCCAGCGCGAACTGGCCCACGGCGAGTACGTCCTGCGCTACGACACCGAGGCCGACAGCGGCGTCGACGGCCTGCCCGGCAAGGAGGGCGCGTTCCTCGCCTGCACGTTCTGGCTCGTGGACGCCCTCCACGGGATCGGCCGCGCCGACGAGGCCCGGGAGCTGTTCGAGCGGCTCCTCAAGACCCGCAACGACCTCGGTCTCCTCAGCGAGGAGTACGACCCCCGCACCGGCCGCCACCTCGGCAACACCCCGCAGGCCTACAGCCATGTGGGCCTGGTGAACTCGGCGCGCCGCCTCAGCGGCGCGCACTCGGCCAAGGACCCGCACGCCGTCGAGCGGCAGGGCACATCGGAAGGGAAGGGGTGAGCGCCATGCGCGCACTGACCGTCAAGCCCGAGCAGCAGGGCTCGCTGGAGCTGGTGGAGATGGACGAGCCGGCGCCCGCGGAGGGCGAGCTGCTGGTGGACGCGATCGCGCTCGGCGTGTGCGGCACCGACAGGGAGCTCGCGAACGGCGAGTACGGCTGGGCCCCTGAGGGGTCCGACCGGCTCGTCATCGGGCACGAGTCCCTCGGCCGGGTCCGCGAGGCCCCCGAGGGCAGCGGCTTCGCCTCCGGCGACCTCGTCGTCGGCATCGTGCGCCGCCCCGACCCGGTCCCGTGCGGCGCCTGCGCGCGCGGCCTGTTCGACAACTGCCGCAACGGCGAGTACACCGAGCGCGGCATCAAGGAGATCCACGGCTACGGCAGCGAGGCCTGGGTCGTGGAGTCCGACTACGCGATCAAGCTCGACCCCGCGCTCACCGAAGTGGGCGTCCTCATGGAGCCGATGAGCGTGCTCGCCAAGGCGTGGGAGCAGGTCGACAAGGTCGGCGGCCGCTCCTGGTTCGAGCCGAAGTCGGTCCTGGTCACCGGCGCCGGGCCGATCGGCCTCCTCGCCGCGCTCGTCGGCGCCCAGCGCGGCCTCGACGTGCACGTCCTCGACCGCAACACCGAAGGGCCCAAGCCGAAGCTCGTCAAGGCGCTCGGGGCGACCTACCACACCGACGGCCTCGCGAAGGCGATCGAGGGGACCGAGCCGGACATCGTCATCGAGGCCACCGGCGCGAACGCGCTCGTGCTCGAGGCCATGGCCGCGACCGGCGCGTACGGGGTCACCTGCCTGACGGGCGTCTCGCCCGCCGGGCGCACGATCGACGTCGACGCGGGGGCGCTGAACCGCGAGCTGGTGCTGGAGAACGACGTCGTCGTCGGCTCGGTCAACGCGAACCACTCGCACTTCAACAAGGCCGCCGAGTACCTCCTGGAGGCCGACCACGACTGGCTCAAGGGCCTCATCACCCGCCGCGTGGCCCTCGAGGACTACGAGCAGGCCTTCGGGAAGAGCTCGGGCGACGAGGTCAAAGTGGTCATCGACCTCGAGTCCTGACGAGGCGGCGCCCCGGGCCGCGGCCCGGGGCGCCGGCCGCTCAATAGGAGCTCAGCGCGATCGTCGGCGAGTACCGGGCCGCCTTCGCCGCCGGGTACACCCCCGCCACCGCGCCGACGGCGACCGTGGCCGCCGCCGCCAGCGCCAGCGCCCACAGCGGGATCGCGACCGGCCAGCCCTGCCACAGCGCGAACCCCGCCGTGACCGCGCCGCCCAGGACCGCCCCGCCGATCCCGCCCGCGCCCGCCAGGAGCATCGACTCGGCCAGGAACTGGAGGCGGATGTGCGCCCGGGTCGCCCCCAGCGAGCGGCGCAGCCCGATCTCGCTGCGCCGCTCCAGCACCGCGATCACCATCGTGTTCGCCACGCCGATCCCCCCGACCAGCAGCGCCACCCCGCCGAGGCTCAGCAGCAGCGTCGTCAGCGTCCGGTCCGTCGCGGCCTTGGCGGCCAGCGCGTCCGATGGCCGCGACACCACGGTCTCCTGCGGCGCCTCCGGGTTCGCCGTCGCCGCGAGCACCTCCCGCACCGCCGCCACCGTCTCGTCCGGCGAGCGCTCGAAGATCGTGGTCGGCGCGCCGTCGAAGCCCAGCTCCGCCTCGGCCGCGGGCCAGCCGACGAGGGCGCTCGCGTCCAGCTCCGGCGCGAGCGGCACCGGTTCGAGCACGCCCACCACCGTGAAGCGCGCGTCGCCGATCCACACCGCGACGGAGCCGTCCGCCACCGAGATCCCGAGCCGCTCGGCCGTGGTCGCCCCCAGCACCGTCGTCGGGTACGCCGCGAGCGCCTCGTCCAGGAACCGCCCCGCCGCGACCTCGCCGCCCACCGTGCCCAGCAGGTCCACCGTGGCCGCGTACACCGCGATGCCGTTGCTGCGGTTCGGGTCGATCGCCTCATTGCGGTACACGTTCGCGTCGACCTCGCCGATCGCGCCCACCGACGTCACCGGGCCGATCCGCCCCACCATCTCCACGCTCTCGGGCGGCAGGCTCGCCTCCTCGCCGGTGATCGACCGCCCCGGGCTCACCGTCAGCAGGTTCGTGCCGAGCCGCTCCAGCTGCGCCTCCACCTCCGCCCGGCTCGACGCCGAGATCCCGACCACGACCACCATCGCGGCGATCCCGACCGCGATCCCCAGCGCCGACAGCACCGCCCGCAGGGGCCGCGCCCGCATCCCGGCCGCCGCCAGCCCCGCCAGGTCCGCGCCCCGCAGGCGCGAGGGCTCCGGCGTCATCCCCGCACCGCCTCGTCCGACTCGATCCGCCCGTCCCGCATCCGCACCCGCCGCGGCATCGCCGCCGCCACCTGCGGGTCGTGCGTGATGACGACGACCGCGGTCCCGCCGCGGTGCAGGTCCACCAGCAGCTCCACGATCGCCTCCCCGGTGGCGCTGTCCAGCGCGCCCGTCGGCTCGTCGGTCAGCAGCAGCCCCGGATCGCCCACCAGCGCCCGCGCGATCGCGACCCGCTGGCGCTGGCCGCCGGACAGCTCGCCCGGCCGGTGGTGCGCCCGGTCGCCCAGCCCGACGCGCTCGAGCGTCTCGGCGGCGGCCGCGCGGCGCTCGCGCCGGGGCCGGCCGGTGTAGAGCAGCCCGTCGGCCACGTTGTCGAGCGCGCCGGCGCCCGGCGCGAGGAAGAACTGCTGGAAGACGAACCCGATGCGGTGGGCGCGGATCGCCGCCAGCCGCCGGTCCGAGCAGGCCGACAGGTCGCGGCCGTCGATGCGGACGGTCCCGGCGTCGGCGCGGTCGAGGGTCCCCGCGATGTTGAGCAGTGTGGACTTCCCCGAGCCGGAGGGGCCCACGACGGCGAGCAGCTCGCCCGGCCGCACCGTGAGGTCCACCCCGCGCAGGGCCGCCACCGGAGGCCGCCCCGGATAGGTCCGGTCGACGCCGGCGAGTTCGACCACCGGCGGCGGGTCCGGTCGCGGGGGTTCGGCGTCCGGCGACGGCGCCGCGTCCGGACCCGCCCGCCCGGCCGAGGGCGCTTCGGCGTCGGCCCGCACGCGTACGGCGGTGCTAGTCTGATCGTCCACGAGAAATCATCCTCTCTGGGTGTGGCCTGGCGCGGCTTGTGTCCAGCTTTCGCCGCGCCAGGCACATGGCACTCCCGCGGGCGGTCCGGCGCTCAACGACCCGCCGTCCCCACCTCGGTGCCCTCGGCCAGGCCCTCGCCGGAGACCTCGACCCTCCCCTCCGAGAACAGCCCCGTCTCCACGGCGACGACGGTGTCCTGCCCGGCCAGTTGCAGCCCGAAGCCGCCCTCGGAGAGGGCCAGCAGCGCCGCGACCGGCACCAGCAGCACGTCCTCGCGCCGCTCGACGACGACCTCCACGCTCACCGGCGCGCCGATCTGCTCCTGCGGCACCGGTTCGGCCAGCGCGACCTCGACGCGGGCGACCGGTTCGGCCTCCTCGCCCTCGGCCTCGGCGTCCCCCTCGACCACCTCCCGCCGGGCCACCGTCCCGGCGGCGGGCGTTCCGTCGGCGAGCAGGACCCGCACCTCGGTGCCGGTCTCGACCAGGTCGAGGTCGCCCACCTCGACCTCCATGGCGGCGAGCACCTCCGAGCCGCTGAGGTCGAGCACGGCGTCGCCCGCGCCCACGGTCTCGCCGACGGCGACGTGGAGGCGGTCGACCACGCCGCCCTCGGCCGCGAAGACCACGGCGTCCGCCCCGACCTCGCCGGTCTTCTCCACGCCGAGGTCCCGCTGCCAGCGCCGGACCGCTTCGGCGGTGTACCAGGTGAACTCGCGGTCGACGGTGAACCCCTCGTACCCGAGGGCGTCGAGGCCCCGCTCCAGCTGCTCGACGTCGCGGCCCTCGTCGCCGGGGCCGAGGCCCCGGTACATCGGGATGACCCCTTCGAGGAGGACGACCGGCCGCTCGTCCACATGGGCGACGGCGTCGCCGAAGCCGAGCTCGTCGCCGACCTCGGGGAGGCGGGTGACGGTGCCCGAGGCGGCCGGGCCGACGGTGGCGGGCGCGCCGTGGCCGAGGGTGCCCTTCCAGGTCTCGACGGCGGTGATGTCGCCGCGTTCGACGACGGCCGTGGGCATGTCGTCGGCCGGGGCCGCCTCCTCCGCGGCGCCGCCGCGCGCGCCGAGGACGACGAGGGTCGTCGCGCCCGCGGACAGGACCGCGGCGGCCGCGACCGCCGGCCACAGCAGCCGCCTCATCCGCCGGTCCCGTCGAGGAGGTGCTCGCAGGCGGCGAACGCCGCGTCGAGGAGCTCGGGGTCCATCTCCTCGAACCGGGCGGTGTCCTCGAGGTCGTCGGAGATGTCGAGCCCCTGCTCCCGCAGGCACTCGGTGTGCGCCAGGAGCGCCTCCTCGTCGATGTCGACGTCCTCGACCTCGTCGAAGGCGGGCAGCTCGTCCTCGCACGCGGCGATCGCGGCGGTGATCTCGGCCTCGGTGTGCTCGCCGGACGAGGTGGCCGCCTCCAGCAGCCCCTCGAGCCCGGCCTCCGGGTCGGGCATGTCGATGCCGTTGTCGCGCATGCATTCGGCGAAGACGAGCGCCTGGGCGTCGTCGCTCGCCGCGGTGGTCTCGGCGGCCGGTTCGGTGCCGTCGCCGCCGGCGGTCGCGACCTGGTCGCCCGCGCCGTCGTCGGAGCAGGCGCCCAGCAGGGCGGTCGCGGCGAGCGCCGCGAGGATCGATGTCAGGTGTCGTCGCATCACTTGTTCCCCATTCGTCTCAGAGGTCTTGGCGGCGGAAGTCGGCCACGGCGTAGGCCGCGAGGCCCGCGACCACGGCGGCGAACACGAGTCCGGCGAGGAGCGGGTCGGCCCTGGCCCCGCCGTCGGCGAGCAGCGCCGGGGTGGAGCCCGCGATGTCGGTCATCGCCTGCCCGGCCGAGAACGGCAGGTACGCGCCGACGCGGGCGAGCCAGTCCTGGCCCGAGAGCGTCCCGATCGACCCGAACAGCGGCTCGACGACGTTGGGCACCAGCACGATCACGGCCAGGCCGATCACCTGGGAGCGGGCGGCCACGGTCACGGCCAGGCCGATGAGCGCCCAGCCCGCGACCTGGAGGAGGTGCGCGGCGTGGAAGCCGACGAGGAGCCCGGCCGGCGCGGCGAGGTCGATCCGGCCGGCGAGGGTCGCCGCGCCGACCGCCCACGAGGCCGCGAGGCCCGCGGCGCCGATCGCGATCGCGAAGCAGGCCACCGTGACCGCCTTCGCGGTGAGCGCGGCGGTCCGGTCCGGGGTGACGAGCGCCGTGGTGCGCAGGGTCCGGTGCCGGTACTCGGCGCCGACGGCGAGCACGCCGATCAGGCCCGCCGCGAGCGGCGCGAAGGAGGAGCGGCCGATGACCATGACCACGGCCTCGGCGGACCCGACGGCGAGCCCGAGGTCCCCGACCCCGACCGTCACGGACGCGTACCCCCAGGTGACGACGGCGGTGGCGGCCACGGCGACGGCGGCGATCCACCACGTGGACCGCAGGGTCAGCAGGCGGGTCCATTCGTAGGCGAGGGCGTTCCGGCTCATCGGGCCGCTCCGATCCGGCCCGCGTCGGGCTCGTACTCGACCGACGCGGCCGAGGCGTTGAGGAAGGCCTCCTCGAGGCTGCCGCTGACGGCCACGAGCTCGGTGACCAGGAGCCGCCGGGCCGCGGCGACCTCGGCGACGGCCGTGACGTCGAGACCGGTGACCGTGAACCGCCCGCCGTCGCGTTCGGACACGGCGCCCCCCGCGTCCTCGACCGCGGCCGCGAGCAGCTCGGGCTCGGCGGCGCGGACGCGGACGCGCTGCGACCCGTGCTCGGCCATGAACGCCGCCAGCGCGCAGTCGGCGATGAGGCGCCCCTGGCCGATGACGACGACGTGCTCGGCGAAGGACTCCAGGTCCGCCAGCAGGTGCGAGGACACGAAGACGGTGTTCCCCTCGGCCGCGTACCGCTCGAGGAAGCCGCGCAGCCACCGCATCCCCTGCGGGTCCATGCCGTTCGCCGGCTCGTCGAGCAGGAGCGTGTCCGGGCTGCCGACGAGCGCGCAGGCGAGTCCGAGCCGCTGGCTCATGCCGAGCGAGAACCCCTTCGGCGGCCGGTCGGCGACCGCCCGCAGCCCGACCTGCTCGAGCACCTCGTCGGCGCGGGCGGGCGGCAGGCCCGCGCCGCGCGCGACCATCCGCAGGTGGTGGCGGGCGCTGCGCCGCGGGTGGAAGGCGCCGGAGTCGAGGAGCGCGCCGACGCGGCGCACCGGGTCCTCCAGTTCGCGGTAGGTCCGCCCGTCGAAGCGGGTCTCGCCCTCCCCGAGGTCGAGGCCGAGCATGAGCCGCATGGTCGTGGACTTCCCGGACCCGTTGGGGCCCAGGAAGCCGGTGACCCGGCCGGGTTCGACGGTGAACGAGACGTCGTGGACGGCGCGCTTGTCGCCGAACCGCTTGCTCAGCCCGCGGGCTTCGATGCGCGCCATCAGGACTCCTCTGGTCTCGGTTGGTCGGGTCCGCCGAGGTCGAAGGTCCTGTCGACGGACGCCTCGGCGGGGGCGGCGTGCGCGATGAGGAGGACCGCGGCCCGCTCGGACCAGTCGCGCATCTCGGCGGCGAGCCGGTCGCGGCCCTCGTCGTCGAGGCCGTTGAACGGCTCGTCGAGGATCGCGACGTCGAAGGCGCCGAGCGTGCACATCACCAGCCAGAGCTTGCGGCGGTTCCCGGTGGAGAGGGCCTTGGCCTCGGTGGACATCCAGTCGCCGAGCCCGTAGGCGCGGGCGCGCCCGTGCGCGGCGGCGGGATCGGCCCCGATGCCGCGGGAGGCGAAGGACAGGTGGTCGCGGGCGGTCAGGTTGGGGTACAGGGCCGGCTCGGTGCGGCAGACGCGGCGCCGGCGGCGGGCGGCCGGGTCGCCCGCCTCGCGGCCCGCCACCGTGACCGTGCCGCTCCAGGGCCGGAGGTAGCCGCTGCACAGCTCCGCGAGGGTGGACTTGCCCGAGCCGTTGCGGCCCCGGACCTGGGTCGTCCCGCGGTCGGGGAACGAGGCCGAGAAGCCCTGGAAGACCGGCTTCCCGCGCTCGTATCCGGCGGTCAGGTCGACGATGTCGACGGCAGCGCGCGTATCCTGCGCTCCACGCATGCGAAGGCACCTCCTAGCAGGCAGATCGTGTAGGCGCCGGCCATGGCCCGGCCGGCGGGCAGTGCGGATGAGAAGGGGAGCAGCACCGGGGCCGCCAGGACCATCGCCAGGACCGCTCCGACCAGGTTGGGCGCGAGCGTCCCGTCGGCGTTGCGCGGCGGCCGGGTGGTCGTCTCCGCGACGAGCGCGGCGGCCGCGGCCGCGGCCGCCGCGCTCGTCGCGGCTCCCGGGGCGGCCGCGGCGCCCGCCGCCACCGCGGCGGCGGCATCGAGGACGATGCCCATGAGGGCCGCCGGGAGCGCGCAGACGGCGACCGCGGCGAGCGCGACCGACCGGCTCGAACGCCCTGCCTCGTAGGCGAACCGGTACTGCGCCGAGTAGGTCACGGGGCCCACGGCCCGGAGCGTGAGTTCGGCGGTCCCGAGCGCGGTGGCGAGCGCGACCGCGGCGATCCCGAACGCGGTCCGGTCCGGCACCGCCTGGAGCGGCAGCCACGCCGCCCCGGAGGCGAGCGCGCCGAGGCCGGCGGCCAGGACGGCGGCGGCGACGGCGACGGACCGCCGCACCGGCACGTAGAAGGGGCTGCGCCGCAGCTCCGCGGCGAGGACGCCGATGAGCGACCGCGGCGCGGCGCCGCGGTACGCCCTCGCCGGAGGGACCTGCTGGATCGGGAAGGACTCGGCCGACAGGCGCCGCACGTCCACCGCCGCGGCGATCAGCGCCGCGGCGCCGACCGCGGCCGAGGCCAGGGCCAGCGCGGTCGTGAACGCTCCGGCGTCGCCGCGGCCGAGCCACGCGGCCGGCCCGGCGTCGAGCATCGGCTCGACGAGCAGCGCCGACGTCGCCCACGCCGCGGCGAAGGCGAGCGCGACGAGGCCCGGCACCGCCCACGGCCTGTGGACCGCCGGGCGCACGCTGCGCCGCGCCGACCGGGCGGCGACCGCATTCGTGGCGGCCCAGGCCGCGGCCGGCACCGCGAGCACTGCCGCGACGGTGGCGGCCGAGGGGTCCAGGCGCGGGGCGAAGGCGGCCAGGAACATCGCGTCCACCACGGCCACGGCTGCGAAGTATCCGGTGATCCTGATGCCGCAGTAGACGACGAGCACGTCGCGGGCGGAGAGGTCCAGGGCCCGGAAGAACGCCGTGTTCGGCGAGTTCGACACCTGGAACCGCCTGCCGGAGAAGGCCTCCCGCAGCAGGTAGCCGCCGCCCGCGTAGAGGTTGGCGACGCCGAGCACGACCAGGAGCCCCTGCGCGGAGGCCGCGTGCTCGGCCAGCAGCGCGTTCGCGAGGGCGAACGCCGCGGCCGAGGCCGCCGCCAGGAGCGCGAACCCGAGGAGCACCGCGCCGCCGAGCGCCGTCTGGAAGGGCCGCAGGCCCGTCGACAGCCGCAGCGCGGTGAGCAGTTCGAGGTGCCGGAAGTCGAGCACCGCGCCGAAGCGGCGGAGCGCGGCCCGGCCGGGCCGGTCCGGCCCGGAGGCGTCCGGGCCGGCCCGCACCGCCGTCGCGTGAGCGCTCATCGGGAGTCCATTCCGGTCAGGCCGCCGCCGTCAGGGCGGTCAGGCCGATCGTGGTGGCGAACAGCAGCGCGATCTTGCGGCCCGGCAGCCCCTTCCAGGTGCTGCGGAACGCGAACGGCGCCGCCGCCCCGACCAGGCCGAGGTACAGGAAGTACCAGAGGTGCTCGCGCACCGCGACCACGCCGGTGACGAGGCTGAACAGGTTGCCGGGGACGAGGCAGAGCACGGTGACGAGGAAGTACAGCCCGAAGGTCGTGCGCTTCCCGACCGCGATCCTGGCGGTGAAGACCTTGCGCTCCAGGACCGCCGCGAGCGAGAGGTACAGGGCCGCGACCAGTGAGAGCAGGACGATCCCGATCATGATGGCGCTGCGGACGGCGAGCTGCTCGAGCTCGGGGTCGCCGATCGCGTCGAGCGACTCCTGCGGCATCTCCTGGTCCACATAGGCCTGGAGCTGCGGGATCCTCGCCACCAGGAGGCCGACGATCACGAGATAGGCGAGCAGCCACAGCGGTCGGCTGGTGGCGGAGCGGGGCCGCTCGGCGGCGGCCGCCTCCTCCTCGATCGGAGGGGCGTCCCCGGCCTCGGGGGCCGGTTGCTGGTCCTGGGTGCTCAACGGTTCACTCCAATACGATGACGATCAGCTCGATGAGCCCCGCGAGCAGGATCATCGCGACCGCGACGGCGAGCAGTTTCAAGGAGTCGACGAGGCCGCGCACGTAGGTGCCGAACAGCGCCAGGCGCTCCTCGGCGGCGAAGACCCTGCCGATCACGGACAGGACGGGGTAGAGGCCGGCCGCCGCGGCGACCACGCAGCCGCCGAACTCGATCGGGGCGTAGACCCAGGCCGTGCCGAGGACCTCGCCCCAGCCCGCGTTGCCGACGGCCACCGCCATCGTCGCGCCGACGTAGGCGGAGGTCATCCCCAGCCCCAGCAGGGAGCTGACGCCGAGGGTCACCACGCCCGAGTAGAGGAGCATCGCCGCGCCGAGGTTCTGGCCGACGATGCCCGGCAGCGACTGGTCGTGGCCGCCGCCCTCGCCGCCGTCCGCGAAGACCTCGAGGCCGCTGAGCGAGTGGTACCCGACCAGGGCGCCGATGATGAAGACGGCCAGGCTCACCAGCAGCGCGGCGTAGCGCGTGCCGCCGGTGAGCCTGACCTGCGATGCGAGCAGCACCGGTCGGTCCTCAGGCGATCGCGGCGTTGCGCCCGGCCTGCATGGCGATCTGGCGCACCGTCAGGACGATCGCGCTGATGATGCCGCCGCCGAACGCGGCCATGACGATCGCCAGCGCGACGCCGCCGGCCATGATCGCGTTGAGGACCTGGGTCGCGGCGACCACCGAGACGCCGAGCGAGGCCGCGATCCAGGCGAGCGCGACGCCCGCCGTGAGCAGTCCGACGGCGCCGATTCCCGCCGCGACGGCGCCGAGCGCCTTCTTGCCGTTGTTCATTGGTCATCCTCTCGTGGGAGGCGGCTTCGGAGGTGTCCGCTCCTGGGCCGCCCGGTGTGGACCCCGGCGGACCGGGGCTGTGATCAGTCTTCAATCCCGTCGCCGCGGTGCGCAATCGTTCGGTCGCTCTTCGAGCCGAAGGGGTCACCGCGTGCGTCGGGGGGTTCAGATCCGGTCGCGCCCGGGCCGGTCGGCCCGGGCTTCGGCGGCGGCGAGCAGCACGACGGTGGCGGTCGCGAGCGCGAGGACCGCGCCGACCGCCGTCAGGGCCGCCTGGGGGTAGGGGGCGACGAGGTCGTTCGTGGCCGCCGCGTGCGCGCCCATCGCCGCGACGGCCGCCGCGCCGACCCACCAGCGGGGCCGGCCGGACCGGTGCAGCAGTGCGACGAGAGCCGGGACCAGGGCGCCGAAGACGGCCAGTCCCGCCACCGCGCCCCACACGGGGGCCGTGTCGGGAGCCGAGCGCGCGAACAGGAGCGCGACGGCGAGTGCCGCGCAGACGGCGACCGCGGCGAACGCGGGCCGGACGGCGGCGGTGTAGAGCTGCTGCATGGGTTCTCCTCCGATGGTTCGGCTCCTCGGCGCCGCGGTCCCGGGCACGGGCCCGCCGCTCCGATCGGGAAGCGTTGATCGGAGGGGCGGGCCCGGTCGGTCGCCGGCTAGGCCACCGCGGCGGCGGTGCCCACGCGGGCCACGATCGACCGCACGGTGAACATGATCGCGCTGATGACGCCGCCGCCGAAGAGCGCGATGACGATGGCCAGGGCGGCGCCGCCGACCTGGATCGCGTTGACGATCTGGCTGGCGGCCGCCGCGGAGATGCCGAGCGAACCGGCGACCCAGGCGAGGGCGATGCCGGCGGTGAGCAGACCGGCGACGCCGAGGGCTCCGGCGGCCGCGCCGCCGAGGATCTTCTTGAGCTGCATTGGTGTCATCCTCTCGTGGGGGCGGTGCGTCGCGATCGGTGTCCGCGATGCGGCGACGAACCGCTGTGTCGCGGCCGGACCGGTGTCCGGCCGCCACCTCACCCTCCCAGCGGTCGGCGATGCGGCACAAGCCCTCCGGGCGGTTATGAGCCGACCGGACCATGTTTCGGTCCGGCGGGGCACGCCGTCGCGCTAGCGGATCGCGGCGGCCCTGGTGCGGGAGTTGGTGACGTGGAGGATGGTGGCGTAGAGCGGGACCACCCACGGGAACACGCCGAACAGGATGGTGAGGGCGACGCCGCCTGCGATGACCGCGTCGACGATGCGGGTCGCGGTGGCGTGGGAGACGCCGTAGGTGGCCGCGACCCACATCAGGCCGACCGTGGCGGCGAGCAGTCCGACGGCGCCGACCGCGCCGGCCGCCGCTGCCGCCAGCCGGGTCTTCTTCGAGATGTGCTGCATGGGAGTTCATCCTCTCTCGGTGCGGGACCGTGCCGTGGATGTCGCGGTCCCGCCGCAGACGGATCGGGCGGGCGCCCGTCCGTACCCGAGACGATCGCAGTCGCCGCGATCGGCGCACAAGGAATGGCGACCGATTCGAGCCGATTGCGTCACCGGCCGCCCCATCGGGTCGGAGCGGGCCGTGCAGCGGCCGTTCGCCTACCGCGGGCGGACCGATTCGCCGTGGTCAGATGTCGAACCGCGACGGCGCGGGGGCGCCCATCCGCGTGTACGCGCGCTTCACCCGCTGCCGATACCGACTGGCCGTCACCTTGTCGCCCTTGGCCTCTGCGATCGCCGACATGATCCACAGCGACCACGACTCACCGGCGAGGTGGGCCGCGGCGCGCAGCAGGTCCGCCGCACGGGCGGCCGGACCGGCCGCACTCGCGATCCGTCCGTCCCTCAGGGCCGCCTCGGCCTCCACGTTCAGCGCCATGCCCTCGCAGACGCGGTAGCCGCCGTCGAGGGCCAGGCCGAGCGCCGTCGACGCGTCCGCCCGCGCGTCCTCGAACCGCCCGAGGCCGATGAGGGCGACGCCTCGCTGGACGAGCGCGTTGATCTCCGTGCCCTTGAGGTCGCTGCGCACCGAACCCAGGGCCTGCTCGACGGCGTCCACCGCCGCGGTGTGCCGGCCGAGCAGGTTGAGCGAGTATGCGACCGCCACCAGGCCCTCGGCCTCGTGCCGCCGGTCGCCGCTGGCCCTGCCCGCCCGGACCACCATCTCCGCGTAAGGCAGTGCGTCCTCGTGCTTGCCGAGGGCCGCGTACAGTTCCGCGAGGCTTCCGGCCGCGAGCGGCGAGAGCTCGCCGTTCCCGGACGCCGCCTCGATCCGCATGACCTCGTCCATGTGGCGCTCGGCCCGGTCCAGGTCGCCCAGCTCGACCGTCGCCGCCACGAGCCCGCACAGATGCGACCTGCGCAGTTGCGCATCGCCGATCCTCTCGGCGATGCGAAGACCCTCCGCGCGCAGCCGCACCTTCCGGCGCGGGTCCCCGAGCGTGCCGTAGACCGCACCGAGCGCACCGAGGTTGACGCTCTGGCCGCGCAGCCTGCCGTGCGCCCGATTGATCGCGAGCGCCGCCTCCCCGCGCTCGATCGCGACCTCGAGCCGACCGAGCAGCCAGCAGGCGAGCGTCATGTTGTGGAGCGAGGACGCCTGGCCCGCGACCCAGCCGATGCGCTCGGACAGCTCGGCCGCGCGCTCGGCGTGCTCGACGACCTCGGCGAAGTCGCGGGCCTTGGTGTACGCGGTCGAGATGCACAGCTCGGCCACCGCCTCGCCCCTCGCGCTCCCGTCCTCCCGAGCGCCGATCAGGGCCGCGTGCCCGAGCGCCAGGAAGTCCACGCTGTCCATGGCCGCCCACGCGTGGGCCCGGAGCGCGTCGGCCAGGCGCCACGCCACCGAGCCGTGCCCGTGCTCGGCGGCGTACCGGGCGATCGCGATGAGCTGCTCGCGCTCGTCCTCGAGCCAGCGCGTCGCCTCCTTCGGAGCGTCGAACCGCGGGGCGCCTTCGACCGGTTCGGGGTGCAGCAGCCGCGCATTGGCGGGGTACCGGCTGGCGCTGGCCGCGTCGGCGGCCTCGAGGTACCAGGTGAAGAGCCGCTTCAGCGTCTCGGTGCGGGGCGGGTCGCCGGGGTCGGTGAGGCCGTTGGCGTAGTCGCGCACCAGGTCGTGCAGTGAGAGCCGCCCGCGGGTGTCCCGGTTCGCCATGTTGGCGTTCACCAGCTGCGTCGCGGCCGCCTCGGCCGCCGCGGGGTCGGCGGCGGTCACCGCGGCGAGCGCGCCGACGCACAGGGACCCGACCGGCGCGAGGCCGAGCATCCGGAACAGGCGCCGGGCGTCCTCGGTCTGCGCGGCGTACGAGCGGTCGAACGTGGCCCTGACCGCGGCCTCGGGGCTGTCGCCGATCTGGAGGGCCGCCAAGGGGTCGCCGGTCGCGAGCCGGTCGGTGTACTCGACGACGCCCTGCGGGTGGTGCGCCAGGTTCGCGGCCGCGATCCGCAGCGCGAGCGGCAGGTGGCCGCACCGCCGGGCGAGTTCGCCGATGTCGGTGCTCCGCGCCGAGCGCGGCAGCCGCAGCAGCGACTTGAGCAGCGCGACCGCCTCGTCCTCGGCGAGCGGCCGGAGCGCGAGGTGGAAGCCGCCGTGGCGCGCGAGCAGATCGCCGAGGTGGTTGCGGCTCGTGACGACCACCAGGGAGCCCGGGCCGCTCGGCAGCAGCGGCGCGACCTGCTCGGCCGACCACGCGTTGTCGAGCAGGACGAGCATCCGCCGGTCGGCGGTCTCGGTGCGCAGCCGCGCGGCGGCCTGGTCGGCGTCCGCGGGGACCTCGTCGTCGGCCAGGCCGAGCGAGCGCAGCATCGCCGCCAGCGCCTCGATCGGCCGGAGCGTCGGGACCGCCGAGTGGCCGCGGAGGTCCAGGAACAGCTGCCCGTCGGGGTAGTCGTCCGCGATCCGGCGCGACCAGTGGACCGCCGAGGCGGTCTTGCCGACGCCCGCCATGCCGGAGATGACGACGATCGACGCGGGCGGGATGCCCTCCGCCGCGTCGCCGAGCCGGGCGGCCTCGAGCTCCCGCAGTTCGCCCTCGCGCCCGGTGAACGCGGCGACGTCCGCGGGCAGCTCCCGGGGCGTCGCCGCGGCCGGGGGCCGGACCTCGATCCGCGGCCCGGCGGGCGGGGCCCAGTCGCCTTCGACGCTGGCGGTCGAGACCGTCTCGAGCCGCTCGTCGCGGTGCAGGATGGCGTCGTGGACGCGCTGGAGCAGCGGCCCGGGGTCGATGCCCATCTCCTCGCGCAGCGCCTTGCGGCTCTCGCGGCACACCTGGAGCGCCTCGGCCTGGCGCCCGGACCGGTACAGCGCCACGGCCCGCAGCGCGGTGAGCCGCTCGCGGAAGGGGTGCTCGCGCGCCAGGTCCTCGAACTCGCCGGTCACGGTGGCGTGCATCCCCAGGTCGAGGCGCACCTCCAGCGACTCCTGGTGCACGAGTGAGCGGAGCCCGCCCAACCGCAGGGCCTCGGCGGCGACCGGTCCGAGGGACGGCACGTCCGCGTAGGGCTCGCCGCGCCACAGTCCCATGGCGCGCGAGTACGACTCGGCCGCCCGGTCGAGGCGGCCCTTTCCCCGCTCGCTTCTCGCGGCGGCCGATGATTCCTCGAACGCCTTGGCGTCGAAGTCGTCCGCGGTGACGAGAATGCGATAGCCGGCCGGTTCCCGGACGATTCGGTGCGCCGCTCCGAGTGTCCGGCGCAATCGATGCAGATAGACCATAAGGGCGTTTCGCGCGTTATCGGGCGGTGTTTCGCCCCCTATCGCCTCGGCGAGGGATTCGACCGTGACGACCTGCCCCGATCCCGTCAGCAGCGCCGCGAGCAGCCGCCGCTGCAAAGGCGCGCGGACGAGCAGCGGTTCGTCGCCGCGGGCGACCGCCATAGGACCGAGCACTTTGAATTGCAGCGTGTCCGACATTGCTCGCACCAGTCACCGGCCTCGCGAGGGGGTACGTGTACCGGCCAGGATAGTACGGAGCCGAAACCGAACGCCTTGCGCCGGTGGACGAGGAGCCGCCCCATGCGCGCGTTTTCTGACCTCCCGGTCCACATCGCCCGAATATCCTTGCGGCGCGCCGCCTCCGCGCCGATGCTCGACGCACCCCCTCATCGGATTGCGCGAGAAAGGAAATCCCTTCATGCGAGGAACAGCCACGGCACGGACCGCCACGGCGCTGGCGGCGGTCGCCGCCGCCCTGGCGATCGGAGCGGCCCCCGCCCAGTCGCATCAGACCCCTGTGGACACCGGATCGGAGGTCGTGCGGTCCCAGGCAGTCGTCACGCTCACCGGGGTCCTCCAGCGCGGCGTCGAAGGCGGGTGCTTCACGCTCCGCGCCTCCGGCGCCGAGTACGTCCTGCGCGGCGAGATCAGTGAATTCCTGCTGGGGCGGCGGGTCGTCGTGACCGGCGAGTGGAACGCGGACGCGGGCCCGTGCATGCAGGGCCGGACGCTCCTCGTCCACAGCGTGGTCCCCGCCTTATGAACACCCCCGCTGGCGTCGTGTAAGGGAGCTGTAAGCGGGGCCCGGCATCATGGAGGCCACGAGAAGCCCCGGCTCGCCGACGCACCGTGCGGGGATCCGGACGGTCCGTCGGCCTTCCCGCCGCCGCGGCGCCCCGGCGCGCACCCGCGCGCCGGAGGCGCCGCGGCGCCGGGCCGACCGTGAGCCGGTCGTGTAGTAAGGAGAACCTCCTATGCCCGGCAGCCGCTACCCCGATCTCGACCCCATAGACCACATCACCCCGCGCCAACGGCAGATTCTCATACACCTGGTGCGCGGCAAGACCAGAGAGGCCATCGCCAAGGACCTCTACCTGTCGAGGAGCACCGTCAACCGCGACATACGCGACATGACCCGCACACTCGGGGCCTCCTCGCCGGAGGCGCTGGGCGCGCTCGCCTACCGCGCGGGCTTTCTGATCGAGGAGCATTTCGGCGTCACCGCCGCAGCGGATCCGCTGCGGGTCTGACCCGCTCCGCGGACGGCGCGGCGCCGGGCGGCGAGGCGGCATGGTGGGCCGCCGCCCGGTCGAGCGCCGGTTCAGTAGCGCCTCCGGTCCCGCCCCGGCCGCACCTCGACGACCTGCGGCCTCCCGAAGAAGCGCTCGTCGACCACGGCGACGCCGGGCGCGAAGCGGGCGGCGGCCGCGGCGATCGCCCTCGCGCCGCGCGGCGCGAGCCGGACGCTGCGCGCGTTCAACATGGCCCCCAGGCGGACCGGTGACCCGTCGGGCCGAGCCTCGCGGCTCCGGCGCTGCTTCGCCGTCGGCTCCCGCTGCGAGACCCCGTACCAGTCGGTGGTCTTCTCGACGCCCACCCGCGACTCCCAGACGGGGACGAACCACAGCCACTTCCGGCGGATCCGCCACAGCACCACCCGCTCGACCTCGTCCCACGGCAGGTCCACGTCCGGCTCCTCGTCCCGCAGGTAGAGCCCGCCGACGGCCTCCGGGAACAGCTTGATCCCGCCGGGTCCGACCACCGCCGCGGCCGGACCCCGCAGCAGGTGGAAGGCCTTGAGGCCCGACCAGCCGAGCAGCGGCACGAAGAGGACCAGCACCCCGACCCACGCCGGCGCCTCGGCGTCCATGCCCTGGGAGTCCCGGTACGACACCGGCTCGGAGCCGGCGCTCACCAGCATCCACGGGAGGGCGACGAGCAGCGCGGCCGTGACCGCGAACAGGACGAGGTCGCGCGGGCGCACCCGTTCGACCACGGCGGTCTCGTGGGCGGCGTGCGAGGTCATGGCCGGTGCGCTCCTGGGGGAGGTCGGGGCTGGGGCCTCGCAGTCTACTGCCGCCGGACCGGGCGCGGGCGCACTCAGTCGCCGGGCACGGTCCGGTACCGCTCGATGTACTCCGCGCCCACGTCCGGCATGGGGGTGCCGTCGTCGGCGGCGAACCAGATCTCGTTCTCCAGCCAGTACCGGCACAGGAACGCCTCGAACGACTCGGCGCAGAAGCCGATCGCCTCGGGCTCCTCGGCCGCCCGGCCCTCCTCCGAGTCGAAGTACTCGACCGAGCAGACCACGGCGTGGTCGGTCCCGTCCTCGGCGAGGAACAGGTACCAGAACAGGCAGCCCTGCTGGTCGGCGAGGAACCGGATCAGGCGCCCGCCGCCGGCGACCGGCACCGTCCCGGCGTCGAGGTCGAGGTAGCAGGAGGTGTTGGACCGGATGCGCCCCTGGAGGTCCGGCGAACCCATGAACCGCGTGAACGCCGCAGGGAGCGGCACCCCCTCGCGCCCGCACGCGGCCCGCAGCGCCGCCAGCGGCGCCGCGACGTCGGCGCGGATCGCGCACGACTCCTGCGCGGGCTGCCGGGCGAGCCAGTCGAAGTCGCCGCTCATCGGGAACGGGACGTCGGGCAGGTCCTCGAACGCGTACCGGCCGTAGGTGCTGATGTCGGGCCGCGCCTCGACGCCGGCCTCCGACAGGCTCGTTCCCCACCAGTAGGGCCGGAACGGCGACTCGTGTGCTCTCATGCCGCCATTGTGCACGGACGGTCCGACATCCGGTCAGTCCTGGTCCAGCAGCGGCAGCGCCGGCCGGAACCGCGCGCCCTCGCCCGCGGCCGTCTCCAGTTCGACGTCGCCGCCGTGGGCCGCGGCGATCGACCTCGCGATGGCCAGGCCGAGCCCGGCGCCGGCGCCGCTGCCGCGGCCGCGGGACCGGTCGGCCCGGTAGAACCGGTCGAAGGCGCGGCCCGCCTGCTCCGCGGCCATCCCCGGCCGGTCGTCGGCCACCTCCAGCACGGCCCGCCCGTCCGCGGTGCCGACGCCGATGCGGACGCGGGTCCCCGGCGGCGTGTGGGCGGCCGCGTTCCCGACCAGGTTCGCCACGACCTGCCGCAGCCGCGCCTCGTCCGCGAGCACCGGCGCCCGTTCCCAGGGCCCGGAACTCACAGGGAACTCCGAGGAGCCCGCCCCGCATTCGCGGCTTTTCCGAGTTTTAGTCCGCCTGTTACCATCGGCCACGCTGTCACCGAGGAGAGGACCGTGCATTGACGGCCGCGACCGAAGCGAGCATCGAAGACCGTCCGACGCGCAAGGGGCTCCGGCGCTGGGGCAGGATCACTGAGCGGCCCCGTCCGGCCTGGACCGGCGCCGCCGTGCTTCTGGCCCTCGCCACCGCCGCGGCGGTCGGATGGAGCCTCCTGGACCAGCACCTCCCCGGCACGGGTGCCGCGCTCGCCTCCCAGACGGCGCTCAACGCGCTGATCGCGGTGGCGGCCTCGGGGGTCCTCACCGGACTCCTCTTCGTCACCGCGGGACGGTTCAAGGCGCTGCCCTGGGGGTACCTGTGGACGCTCGGCGCCTGCCTGATCCTGCTGCTCACCCTCGGCGCGGGCGCGAGCATGACCGCCTGGTTCGCGACCGTCGCGGTCCTCGTCGCGGGCGCGTCGCTCCTGGGCGGCGCCCTCGGCGGCCTTCTGTCGCGGCGGATGCGGCCCGGCCGCGGCGCCCTCGCGCTCGCCCTGGCCCTCGTCCTGCTGGCGGCGCCCGCCACCTGGCTGCTCACGGCGACCCACGGGAAGCCCGCGCCCGCCGACGCCGGCACCGCCCCGGAGTCCATCGAGGACGACCCGGCCGCCAAGGGCCCCTTCGAGGTCGCCGAACTCGCCTACGGCAGCGGCACCGACCGGAGGGAGGCGTACGGCGAGGCGGTCGACCTGGAGACGCCGACCGTGGACGCCTCCGCGATCGTCACCGGCTGGAACGCCGACCGGGAGTCCCTGTGGGGCTTCGACATCGAGCACCTGCCGCTGAACGGCAAAGTGTGGCACCCGCAAGGCGAGGGCCCCTTCCCCCTCGTGCTCATGGTGCACGGCAACAAGAGCAGCGCCGAGAACTCGGAGGACGGCTTCGCGTACCTCGGCGAACTGCTCGCGAGCCGGGGATTCGTCACCGCCTCGATCGACCAGAACTTCTTCAACACCGGCCCCCTCGACCGCTCCGGCGGCCTCGCCGGCGTCGAGGTCGCGCGCGGCTGGCTGCTGCTCGAGCACCTCCGCGTCTGGGACGAGTGGAGCCGAGGGGGCGACACGCCCTTCACCGGCCGCGTCGACATGGAGCGGATCGGCCTCATCGGGCACTCCCGCGGCGGCGAGGCCGTCGCCGTCGCCGCGCACCTCAACGGGCTCGACCACCTGCCCGGCGACGAGGCGGTCGCGCTCGACCACGACCACGGCATCCGGTCGCTCCTGGCGCTGGCGCCCTCCGAGGGCCAGTACGTGCCCGAGGACGGCCCGATCCGGCTCGAGGACGTCGACTACCTGGTCCTCCAGGGCTCCCACGACGCCGACGTCACCAGCTTCGGCGGACTCGACCAGTACGAGCGGGTGTCGTTCTCCGGCGAGGAGCCGCGCCTGAAGGCCGCGCTCTACATCGGACATGCGAACCATGGGCACTTCAACAGCCGCTGGGGGAGCCACGACGTGGGCAACGGCGTCCCCAAGCTGTTCCTCGACACCGAGGCGCTGCTGGAACCCGAGGAGCAGCGGCGGATCGCCGAGGTCTACGCGTCGTCGTTCCTGCGCGCGACCCTGGCCGACGACCGGTCCGACGCCGCCGTGCTCCGCGACCACCGCGCCGCCGCGGCGTTCCTGCCGGACACCGAGTACGTGAACCAGTTCGCCGACAGCGCGACCGTCCCGGTCGACGCGGCCGCGACGGGTTTCGCCGCGGAGGAGACGGTCGCCCTGGAGCTGCGCGGCGGCCCGGGCGAGGACGAGGTGCGGTCGCTCGAATGGGACGAGGGGGAGGACCCGGTGCTCACCGCGGAGGCCCCCGCCGGCCGGATGGACGGCCTGGTGTTCGACGCCGTCGCCCTCACCGGGGGGCTCGCCGACGCCGTGACCGTGCGCCTCACCGACGGCTCGGGGGCTTCGGCCGAACTCCCGCTCGCCGAGGTCATGCCGCTGGCGGACCTGATCCCGGGGCGGTACCTGAAGGCCGACTGGATGCACGCCGGGGCGCTGACCGAACCGGTGCTCCAGACGTACACGGTGCCGTTGGAGACGATCGCCGCGGATCTCGACCCGGCGGACCTCCAGACCGCGTCCCTGGTCTTCGACGCCTCGGCGAGCGGTGCGGTACTCGTCGACGACCTCGGCTTCACCCCGGGCGGGTGAGCGGGGGCCGCTCGGCGCGCTCTTCGTCGCCACCGGCAGGCGCAGCGCCTGCCGGTGGGCTCGGGACCGCACCGCCCCTTGCGGTCGGTGATGTTCGGCCGCGCTCGCACCCGGTCTCCGGCACCGCCGAAAGCGGCAGGGCGCTCCCGGTGCCCTGCGGGTGCGAACCGGGGCTGCCGGTCGCGTCCCGTCCCCAGCCTTCGTCACCGCCGCGAGCGGCGTTCACCGGGTGCTCGACCGCATCGTCCCGCATCGAGCACCGTTCGCCTTCGGCTCCTCCGCCTCAGTCGCGTTCGACGGTCGCGAGCTGGGTCCGGTTCGCGATGCCCAGCTTCGCGTACGCGTGCGACAGGTGCGTCTTCACCGTCGCCCGGCTCATGAACAGCTTCCCGGCGATCTCGGGGTTCGTCATCCCGGTCACGGCGAGCTCGACCACGCTCAGCTCGGTCGGCGTCAGGCTCGCCCACCCGCTCGACGGCCGCGCCCGGCTCCCGCGCGCCCGCCGCGCGTACGCCACGGCCTCCTCCAGCGACATCGACCGGCCCTCTTCCCGCTCCGGAGACGACTCCCCTTCTGCCGCAGGCATACCGAACTCCTCACGAGCCCGGTCGCACGCCCCCTGCAGCCGAGCCGCCTCCACATCGGAGCCCGCCGCCGCGGCCAGTCCGGCGAGCTGCTCCAGGCTGCGCACGCACCCGGGTCGCAGCCCGTGCTCGGCGCGCAGCGCCAGCGCCTCATGATGGGCGTCCTCCGCCTTCTTCCGATCGGTCTCCAGCAGCCCCGCCACCTCGAACGCGTCGGCGAGGAGCCCGGGCATCCCGAGCTCGCGCCCGGCCCGCGCCGCCAGCGCGGCGTGCTCGCCCGCGCCCGCCTCCCCGGACCGCAGCAGCGCCCGTGCGAGGCCGAGCCGCGACTGCGGGGCCAGCAGGTGCGCCGCGAAGCCGCCCGGGTTCACCAGGTCCCGCCCGAACCACTCGGCGGCCCGCCCGGCGTCCCCGGCGTCCAGGTGCAGCTCGCCGACGCAGGAGCAGAACCCGGGCATGAATGGCGGCGGCTCGACGCCCTCGACCACGCGGATCATCGGCTCGACCGCGGCCCAGGCGCTCTCGGGCCTCCCGGCCCACCGCTCCACCGTCGCGAGCGCGACCCGCGCCGCGCCGACCCGGTGGTAGTCGCCGAGCGGCTCGGCCAGCGCCAGCGCCTCGCGGGCCAGCTCGGCGGCCCGGCGCAGGTCGCCGCCGTGCGCGGTGCTCACCGCGAGGAGCCCGCACGCGGTCGAGGCGACCTCCCGGTCCCCGCGCGGCACCAGCCCCCGCCGCCCGGCCTCCAGGAGCGCCGCGGCCTGCCGGTGGTCGTCCCGCAGGTGGTGCACGATGCCCGCGAGCACGTCGGCGCTGTCGCGGACGAAGCCGTCGCCGAGCCGCGCGCCCCGCTCCCGGGCGTCGGCGGCCATGGCGCGGGCCGCGTCGAGGTCGTCGTAGAACCGGTCGATCGCGGCCAGCGCCAGTGCGAGCGCCGCCGAGCGCGGCTCGCCGACCTCCTCGGCCAGCGCGAACGCCGCCGCCGCGGTGCCGCTCCCCGCGGTCGGCTCGTTGGTGTCGGCGACCAGCGCCAGCCCGGTGAGCAGCCGGGCCTGGAGCGGCGTGCGCTCCCCGTCCCCGAGCGCGACGGCCCTGCGCAGCAGCGACAACCCCTCCCTGCCGCGCCGGCTGGAATGCCAGAACCACGGCAGTTCGGCGGCCAGGTCCCGCCCGCCGGAAGGATCGTCCAGCGACAGTCCCCAGTGGATCGCCGCGTGCAGGTTCTCGTACTCGTCCGAGACGGCGGCCCGCCAGGCGTCCTTGTCGGTCTCGATCAGCGGCCGCAGCGACCGGGCCAGCGCGAGGCAGGCCGCCAGGTGGCGGTCGCGCACCGCCGCGCTCTCACCGGCGTCGACGAGCCGCTGCTCGGCGAACTCGCGGACGGTCTCGAGCATCCGGAACCGCGTGACCGCACCGCCGGTGTCGGCCGTCAGCAGCGACTTCTCGACCAGGCGCCGCAGGCCCTCCAGGACGGCGACCGGCTCCTCGCCGGCGCAGAGCGCCTGCGCCGCCGCGGCGGTGAACCCGCCGCGGAAGACGGCGAGCCGCTGGAGCAGGCCCCGATCGGCCTCCCCGAGCAGGCCGTGGCTCCACTCCATGGAGGCGGCGAGGGTCTGGTGCCGGGCGGCGACGCCGTGCGGGCCCCGTACGAGGAGCCGGAACCGGTCGTCGAGGCCGTCCAGGATTTCCTGCGGGGAGAGGACCCCCGACCAGGCCGCCGCCAGCTCGACGGCCAGCGGCATCCCCTCCATGCGGGCGCAGGCGGTGGCGATGACCGGGTCGTCCGCGGCCCCCGCCGAATCCTGCGCGCGGGCGGCGAAGAGGCGCACCGAGTCCCCCCGGCTCATCGGCGGCACCCGCCACACCGTCTCCCCGGGCAGGCGCAGCGCCTCCCGGCTGGTGCAGAGGACGGTCAGCCGCGGGCACGACCGCAGCAGCTCGCCCACCACGTCGGCCGCGGCCTCCAGCACGTGCTCGCAGTTGTCCAGGCACAGCAGCAGCCGCCGCCCGGCCAGCTGCCCCGCCAGCACCGCCACGGCGTCCCGGTCGGCGATGCGCAGCACGCCGAGGGCGGCCGCGACCGAGGCGGTGACGGCCGCCGGGTCGGCGACCGCGGCGAGGTCGGCCCAGCGCACGTCCTCGAAACCGGCCGCGTCGTGGGCGGCGCGGATCGCCAGCCGGGTCTTCCCGCAGCCGCCGGGCCCGACCAGGCTGACCAGCCGCGCCGAGTCCAGCGCGGCGCCGATCGCCCGCAGCTCCTCCCCGCGTCCGATGAAACCGCTCAGCTCCAGTGGCACCCCGTCCATGACCCGAGTCTGCCACTCGGCCGGGCCCGCCGCCGATATCGGCCACCTGGCCGATTTTCCGGGCCGCCGAATCGACCAGCATGGTCTTCAACAGCGAGAACACCGAGGAGTGACGATGGAGAACGAGAATCGGACGGCGCCGCTCGGCCCCGACCCCGCCCTGGCGGCCCTGAACCGGTTCGTGGGGGACTGGGTCATGGAGGGCGGCCTGGTCGGCTCGGACGAGGTGAACATCAAGGGCAGGGCGAGCTACCGCTGGCTGCCCGGCGGTTTCTTCCTTGAGCAGCACGTCCAGATCGACTTCGCGGGCATGGCGCAGATCGACAGCTGCGAACTGGTCGGCTACGACCCGGCGACGGGGACCTACCCGTCGCAGGTCTACTCGAACATGTCGCCGCAGCCGCTGCCCTACACCTGGAAGGTCGACGGCGACGACGTGACCATCACCGTCGTGCACGGGCCGATGGACGCCACCTTCACGGGCCGCTTCAGCGGCGACGACGTCTTCGGCGGCGGCTGGCGCCCCAACCCGGGCGCCGACGAGGAAGTGAACGTCCCCTACGACGTGAGCGGGCACCGGGTCTGAACCCGCGGAAGGGAAGCGACATGAACGACCCGAGTTTCGCGGTCTCCCGGCGCATCGACGCCCCGGTGGCCCGGGTCTGGGACGCCTGGAGGGACCCCGAGCAGATCCGCCGCTGGTGGGGCCCGCAGGGGTTCACCGGCACCACCGCGGAGGTCGACTTCCGCGAGGGCGGCAGGACGCTGGTCGGCATGGCCATGGAGGACGGACCGGAGTTCTTCAACACCTGGACCTACACGGCGATCGTCGACCACGACCGCATCGAGTTCACCTCCCGCTTCGCCGATGAGACGGGCGCCGAGATCGACCCCGCTCAGCTGGGAATGCCCCCGGGCGTCCCGAAGGAGGTCCGCCACGTGGTCGTCTTCCAGGAGCAGGGCGCCGGCACCGAGCTGACGGTCGAGGAGTACGACTACGCGCCCGGCCCGATGCTCGAGCAGTCCCGAACGGGCCAGGAGCAGGTGATGGACAAGATCGCGGCGCTGCTCGCCGCGGCATAGGCGGCGGCCCCGCGCCAGGAGGCGCGGGGCCGCCCGGCACGAACGGAAGGCGACCATGGACTTGACCGCGAACGCGTTCCTCGAGGCGCTGCGGGCGTTCCCCCGCTCCGAGGACCCGGCGGCGACCCACAAGCACTACAAGGGCGCGGCCGAGGTGCTCGGCGTCCGGATGAAGCACCTCTTCGACACCGCCAAGCGGTTCACGGACATGCCCCTGGGCGAGGTCGCGAAGCTGCTCGACGAGCCGGTCTACGAGGCGCGGCTGGGCGCGGTGAGCATCCTCGACTTCAAGGCCCGCCGCAAGCGCCTCGCCGACGAGGAACGCCGGGAGCTCTACGAGCTCTACATGGGCCGCCACCACCGCCTCGACAGCTGGGACTTCGTGGACCGCGCCGCCCCGCGGGTGGTCGGCCGGTACCTGCTGGACAAGCCCCGGGACCCGCTCTACGAACTCGCGCGTTCGAGCGACACGTGGGAGCGGCGCACCGCCGTCACGGCGTCGTTCTGGCTCATCCGCCAAGGCGACGTGGACGACGCCCTGAACCTCGCCGAACTCCTCCTCCGCGACGAGGAACCGCTGGTCCACACCTCGGTGGGCGTGGCGCTACGCGAGATCGGCCAGGTGGACCGAGACCGCCTGGCGGCCTTCCTGCGCGAGCACGCGGGCGAGGTCCCGGCGATCACCTTCCGCTACGCCGCGGAGAAGCTCCCGGCGGCCCTCCGCGAGGAGCTGAGAGCGGCCAATGCTCGCAGAACCTGAGGCCCCCAAGGAGACTCGGAGTCCGTTGGCCGTTCGGGCTGCCGAACGGCGAGGCCGCCCGCCGACCCGTCCCGGACGCCCAGGCGTCAGTAGCGCCCGCGGCGCCGCCGGAGCGGCGCGTCCCTGACGGACCTGACCCGGTCCTGGAAGTCCCGGCGCTCCTTCGCCCGGCGCCGCGCCTCGATCGCCGCCCGCCGCTGCGGCGACTGGAGCCGATACCAGCGCCGGTAGCCCCAGCCCGCGGCCGTCCCGGCGAGGAGCGCCGCGACCGGGGCGCCCCACAGCGGCCGCAGCGCCGGCGCGAGCGGGAACCCGGCGCCGGGGTCCTTGTAGTGCTCGACCGCCCCGGCCCAGGTGATCAGCACGAACCAGACCAGGAGCACGACGCCGAACACCGGAAAGGAGACATGGGTGCTGTCGACGGACGTCTTCCCTTGCGTCCGTTCCATGTCGCGCATCTGCGCGTCGAGTTCCTCCTGCCGTCCGCGGAGCTCGACCGCCTCCCGGACCTCCTCCGCGACGGGCCGGACCGGCCTCGGATCGATCCGCTTGGCCAGCGCCGCGGCCGCCAGGACCGCCGCCGCGAGGAGGACCGCGGCGCCGAGGGGTCCGGCCACGGCGACGGCCAGCGCCGTTCCGAGCCCGCCCATCGGCTACCGCCGCTCCGCGCGGCGCCTGCGCCGCCGGTGCAGGGCGACGAGCCCCGAGACGATCACGGAGACGAGCACGATCGCGACCCCGCAGGCGGCGGCCAGCGCCCACATGGCGAAGGCCAGCCCCCAGCCGGGGACCGTCCACCACGTCTCCGGGTTCATCGCACCCCGCCCGTCGCCGCGGCGGTCCCGGACCGGGGCGACCGCGCACGCCTGCGCGTTCTCGGCCGCGCCGTCCCGGAGCCCCTCACGTGATGGCGATCCACATCGTCTCGGGCCGCTTGCCGTGCCGTTCCCGGTAGGCCGACACGACCTCGTCGGTGACGTCCTCTCCGGCACTGAGGCGGACGAGGAGGGGGACCAGCCAGTGCAGTTCCGCCGCGTCGAACTCCTCTGCGAAGAGCGGGTTCAGCCCGGTCCCCGCTTCGTCGAGCACGGTGCGGAGGCGGACCAGCCCGCCCGCGTTCGCCGCGTGCGGACCGATCGAGAACGCGAGGAACGAGTCCGCGCCGGCCGGATGCAGCCCCACCTCGACGGGGTGCGGGTAGGGGCCGGAGCCGGTGCGCGCGAGTACGAGGAACCGCTGGGGATCGCGTTGCTTCTTCGCCATCCGGCCATCCAATCACGCGCACCGGCCGTCGCCGTCGCGGCGATCGGCGGCCTCGGCGCCGGTGACGCGCAGCCCCGAACCGGCCCGACCGGCGCCCTCATGCAGCGCCCGAGACCGGCTCCGCTCGCTTACCGCTGCGCCCCAAGCCGTTCCAGGAGACCCGCGCCGCCGGCGGACACGCCATGACGGCTTCCGGTCGACTGTCGCCGCGGCCTGCCGGTTCGGTCGTCCGGCCGGTGAACTGCGCAGGCGGCTCCCGTGCCCACCGAGTGCCTACAGCGCGAGCATCGCCGCGGCCACGTCGTCGGCGGCCGCGTCCGGGAGGTCGGTCGCGGCCTGTTCGAGCACGAGCAGCCGGGCGCCGGGGATCTCGCGGGCGAGCGCCTCGCCGTTGCCGACGGGGAAGAACCGGTCGCGGCGGCCGTGCACCACGAGCGTCGGCATCGCGAGCCCGGGCAGGCGCTCGCGCCAGCGCGGCGCGCAGTCGAGCCTGGCGAAGACCATGCCCAGCTGGTTCGCCATCTGGACCGCGGGCCGCGTGCTCGGCGTGCGGTCGAAGATCCGTTCGGCCCTCGCGCGCGCCGCTTCGGGGTCGTCGCCGAGGATCTCCGCGCCGGCGGCGGCGAACCGGGCCACGGCGCCGCGGTCGGACCAGTCGGGCATCGGGATCGCGAACTGGCGCTCCATCGTCTCGGCGTCGTGGTCGGGCAGGTCGTCGTCGACCGGGCCCGGCGCCACGGGCCGCGTCCCGGCGAGCGTGAGGGCCGAGAACGCCTCCGGGTGGTCGAGCGCGGCGACCTGGGCGACCATGCCCCCGACGCCGATGCCCGCCAGGTGCGCGGGCCGGTCGTCGAGTTCGCGGGCGAGCGAGGCGGCGTCGGCGGCGAGGTCGCGCAGCGTGTACGCGGGCGCCTCGGGGTCGACGGTCGTCGACGTGCCGCAGTCGCGCAGGTCGTAGCGCACGACGTGGCGTCCGCCGCGCGCGAGCGCCCGGCAGAGCGGGTCGGGCCAGGAGAGCATGGTGGGGCCGCCCGCGAGCAGCACGAGCGGTGCCGCTGTGTCGCCGAAGTGCTCGACTCCGAGTTCGACGTCCTCTGACATGCACTGCCCCTTTCGATCCGGCGGCCGAGCGGCCGCACTCGTGCAGACGAGGCGCGGAGTCGAAAGTCATCGGTCGGCGGGGCGTGTTCGAGAGCACCGGCCCGGACGCGAGCCGTTCAGCCGGGGAAGTCGGTCTTCGGCCGGTGTGCAGCGCTCAGCGATGGAGGAACGGAGCGGGAGCCCGATCCCGGTGCGCCGCCGGGGCGGGCGGGCCGGTGGTCGGGGGTTCGGGCTCGCGGCGACGAGGACGCCGACGCGCCGCCGCGACCTCGTCGCAGCGGCGCGCTCACTTCTCGGCGGTCAGGCGGGGGGATAGGGGCAGCCCCACTTGTCCTGGGCCCTGACCAGGATGTCCATCGTCTGAGTCGACGTCCCGTCCGTGACGTAGAGGGTGGCCGGGTAGTCACCGTAGTCCAGCGGGGGCAGGTCGACGCCGATCCAGATGGTCCCGATGGACCGGTCGCCGTTGTCGCCGGGCGGGACCGACGTGGTCATCTCGACCTCGGTGCCCTCGGGGAAGCCCTGCACCTCGGCCGTGAGCGTCGTGTCCCAGTGCCCGGAGAGGAAGCCGACGAAGTAGGACCAGTAGGGCCTGTTGGCGGGGATGCAGAGGCGCTGCACGCCGTCGGCCAGCTCCCAGGTCGCCTCCGTGGCGGGCGCCTCGGCCTGGGTGGTCGCCGGAGCCGAAGCCGAGGCGAGCGAGGGGCTGAACGCCAGGCTCATCCCCATGCCGATCGCTACGGCGAGCATCAATCTGAGCGTGCGAGAAACCGATTTCTTCACGAACGTCCTCCGTGTCTCGGTACCGGTGGGACCTCCCCGTCGGGGCGGGTAGCCGGTCGCCCCGAGGTCTCGTGAAAGTCACGCTACAAGACGATTTGCACGGAATCAATTGGTTGAAGCTTCAAATAAAGGATAAACAGTTTCTCTCGCGCCGCGCCGCCGGCCTCAACCGGCGGACGCCTCGGTGAGGGCCCAGGCCGCGTCCAGGATCTGCTCCTGAGTGGCGTCGGAGAGCAGCGCCTGGACGGTGATGTCGGACTCCGGGCCGTAGACGGCGACCGCGCAGCCCATCATGGACGAGGCGGTGCCGTCGTCGCAGCCCAGCACCACGGTCGGGATCGCACCGATCCCCTCGAACCGGGCGTCCTCGATGACCTCCTGGCTCATCGACTCCAGCAGCTCCTCGGTCATCCCCGAGTCGCCCATGGTGGGGGTGACGGTGATCGTGACCAGGGCGCCGGCGTCGCTCCCGGTGTCCCAGGTGCACGAGAGCGAGCCGGCGGCCGAGTCGTCGGCGGACAGCTCGACGCCCGAGACCGCGATGAGCTCGGCCATCGCGGCGGTCACGGTCTCGTCGCCGCAGTCTCCCGCGGGCCCTTCCGATTCCGCCTCGGTCTCCGCCTCGGTCGCCTCGTCGACCGCCTCGACGGCGCCCTCGGTCTCCTCCTCGGCGGGCGCCTCGTCGGACGAGCAGGCCGTGGCAGCCAGGGCGGCGGTGCACACGGCGAGGGCGGCGAGCAGTCGTTTCATGCGGAGGGCTCCTTCTCGGGGGTTCTGGGGGCGTTCGCGAGCACGCGCGTTCCGCCCCATGGTCCGGCTCGGAATGCTAGCAACGGCCGGCTCGCGGATGCGCAGGTAGAAACCATTGCAGTACAAGACATTCCGTGGTGAAACGACGGCCCGGACCCCTGCGGTTCGACCTGGACGGCGGATGCGGTGCGAACCGAAACGCCGAGAGGCCCCGGCCCGAACCGGCAAACCCCGAGCGGGGCGGCGCCGCGGCCGCCCGGATCGGGCGGCCGCTCAGCCGGGGCCGGGCCGGTCGGCGCGCATGGCCCGCAGCAGCGCCGGGACCCCCAGCGCCAGGCCCTCGCGCTCCTCGGGGGTCATGGCCGAGGCCCAGCGCTCGTACCGCCCGTGGAGCGAGTGCGCCGCGCTGCGGTGGAGCCGCCGCCCCTCGGCGGTGATCTCGAGCCGGTAGAGCCGCCGGTTGCCCGGGTCGCGGTGGCGGGTCAGCAGGCCCGCCGCCTCGAGGTCGGCGACCAGGCGGCTCACGCTGCTCTTCTCCAGGTCCAGGCGCTCGGCGAGCTCGCGCTGCGAGATGCCCCCGCCGTGGTCCAGCTCGTGGAGCGCGAACAGCTGCGACACCGACAGCGCCCGGTCGGGGAACAGCCGGTCCATCAGGGCGAACTCGGCGGTGCGCACCAGGTCCAGGAGCAGGTGGTGCAAGTGCTCGGCGTCGGCGCCCATCGTCACTCCTCCATCGGTCGTGCCCTGCGACTGAGCATCGTAACCCCTTCGTCAGTTGTACTCCGCAACCGTATGTCGTAGACTCGAATGAAAGTTGTACAGTACAACCATTGGAGGACCGCCATGCCGCACCACGACCACGCGCACGGCAACCGGCCCATCGAGGGCCGCCACAGCCGCAACTACGACCGGATGGCCCGCCTGCTGATGAAGCCGGTCTACCGCCGGATCGCCGCGGACATCGCGGCGTCCGCCCCGCGGGGCGCCGCGCTGCTCGACATCGGCACCGGCCCGGGCATCCTGCTCCAGGCCCTCCACCGCACCCGCCCCGACCTCCGCCTCTCCGGCGTCGACCTCGCCGCCGACATGGTCGACCTCGCCCGGCGCAACCTCGGCGACCGGGCGGAACTCCACGCCGCCGACGCGGCCGCCCTGCCGTTCGAGGACGACCGCTTCGACCTCGTCGTCTCCAGCTACAGCTCCCACCACTGGGGCGACCCGCGGGCCGGCGCCGACGAGATCGCCCGCGTCCTCAAGAGCGGTGGCCGCCTCCTGAACTACGACTTCCCGCACGCGCCGTGGGACGCCCTGACCGCCTCCGGCCTGGCCGCCGTGCGCCGGAGCCCGTTCAAAGCGGGCTGGACGAGCCTGATCATGAAGACGACCCGCCTCGAAGCCGAGAAGCGGCCCTGACGAGGACCGGCGTCCGCCCGGACCGCGGCGAGCGCGTCATCGCCCCGGCCTGAGCGGTGCCGAGTCCGCGCTCCCCGCCGCCACCGCCGCGTCGTCCGCACCCATGCGCCGACCTATCCGCCAGGAACCCGCGCCCCGCGGCGATGAATTCCACCCGCTTCCCCAGTCTGCACCGGTATAACCGATGAACCGCATCCGAGGAGCGAACCATGACCGCCACCTACACCTTCGACGTCTTCTCCAGCCTCGACGGCTTCGGCTCCGCCGGCGGCGACTGGACCGGCTACTGGGGCAAGCAGGGCCCCGAACTGCTCGGACACCGCCTCGACCTCTACCGCCGGGAGCAGCGGATGGTCTTCGGCGCCAACACGTACCGCGATTTCCAGCAGATGCTCGCGACGAGCACCGAGGAGTCCGAAGTGCGCGACCCGTGGGTCACCCGCATGGTCCACCTGCCCGCCACGGTCGTATCGAGCACCCTCGAAGGCCCCCTGGACTGGCCGGACGCGACCCTCGAGGCCGGCGACGCCCTCGACGTCGTGGCCCGCCTCAAGGCCGAGTCCGAGGTGCCGCTGCGCTCGCACGGCAGCCTGGCGATGAACCGGGCGCTGCTGGGCGCCGGCCTGGTCGACCTCGTCCAGGTCACCGTCTTCCCGGTGATCACCGGCCGCACCGGGGCGGCCCCGATCTTCCAGGGCGCGGCCGACTTCGACCTCGAACTGGTCGAGACCCGCACCCTCGACGGCCGCACCCAGGAACTCGTCTACCGCCCCCACCTCCACGCCTGACCCCGCCGCCCTCCCATGGCGGATCGATGACGGAATCGTGGCGCCGCCGCCTACCGTGCGGCCGTGCACCGATGCCCAGCGCTCCTCCACTCCGCCCGGCCGGAGCGGTGATGGACGAACCCGAGACCGTCGAGCCCCGCGGCCGCCGCCCGGTCCTCGTCGCCGCCGTCGCCGTCGGCACCCTGACGATGTGCGCCACCTTCGCCGGGTCCGTGGTCAACCTCCTCACCGGCACCGCCGCCCTCGCGATCGCCGCCGCCGGGGCGGTCCTGGCGGGCATGGCCTCGATCATCGCCGTGATCGTCTCAGGGGAGCCGGGCGGACCGCCCGAGCGGCGCGCCCCCGCGCAGTGGGCCTGGACCGACGTGGCGCGCCACCCGCTCGAAGCCGTCCGCAACATCCGCCTGCCCCTCGCCTGCGCCCTCGCCACGGCCGCGTCGACGACCGCGCCCCCGGCCGTCACCGCGTCGATCCCCTTGGAGGGTTTCGCGGCCGAGCACGCCGCGATCCTCCTCCCGGCCGCGACCGCGGGCTGGGCGCTCCTCCTCGCGATGGCCGCCCAGAGCTGGAACCTCACCTGGGACGGCGGCGAGGCGCGCCAGAAGGGCGCCGGACTCGACGCGCTGGTCACCTACAGCGCCGCCGCCGGACTCGGCTTCTGGATCGGCACCACGGCCAAGCCGTACCTCGGCCTCCTCATCGCCGCCGCGGCCATGCTCGTCCTCACCGCCGTGGCGGGCCGCATCGAGGACGACTTCTACGCGCACGGCCCCCTGCCGTTCGCCCTCTCCGCCGCCGCCGTCGCCTCGACCGCCTTCGCCGCCTGGCACCACGGCTTCGGCCCCTTCGGCACGGTCTTCGCAGGCCTGGGCGCGGCCGCCGCCGTCACCTTCCCCGCCGCCGTCCGCGCCAAGGCCGCCGACATACCGCCCGGCATCCTCGAGTTCGCCCCCTGCGCGGCCGTCGCCCTCCTCGGCCTCGACGGCAGCCGCTGGTGGTTCGCCGTCGCGGTCCTCATCTTCACCGCCGCCGTCGTCAACTCCGGCGGCGGCACCGACGACGCCCCCGACTTCAAGAAGGGCGCCGCCTTCGTGGCCACCTGGTTCGGCCCCCTCAAGCCGCTCATGGTCCTCTACCTCACCGCGACCGTCCTCGCCTCGACCTACACCGCCCTGGCAATCGCCGTCCCCGAACTCGACTGGAAACTGCCCTGACCCGCCTCGCTGGTGGGCGCCCGAGCGAAGGAAGCGGTTGGGTCGGGCCTCCAGGTCCGATCCGCTCCGCTGCCTCGAATCGCCCGTCGGCACCCGATGTCACCACTGCGGCTGCGGCGCACATCGCCTCACCCGCGGTGCCGGGGCTCGCACTCACTTGAGCGTTGGATCGGCGCCCTCGATCCGCTCGGCCCCGGTGATGGTGAGCAGCACGGCGATCGTGAACAAGGCCAGGAACGCCAGTTGGGCGTACTGCCCTATGAGGATGTACCTCGCCACGGCCTGGTTGCCCCGCTGGAGTGAGACGATGCTGAGCACCCGCAGCGTCGCCACGATGTTGCGCGAGTCGACGGCGTCGTCGACCCAGTGATCCTCCACCATCGCGAACAGCGTGGGGTCGTCGGCGATCTCGTAGACATGGCTGCGCCCGGCCCAGATCCCGCATCCGACCGCGAAGACGAGCGCGAGCATCGCCGCCCCGTACACTCCCTGAAGCCACGTCGAGATGACGTACCGCTGTGTGAACTGCGCGAAGACCCCGATCGCGCCCATGAATGTCAGAAGCACGGTCGAGACGGTGATCAGCGACTGCGCACGCGACTGGTGCGCCTTCCTGCGATCGACCTCGGCGGTGAGCTGCGCGTCGATGAAGGCCGCGTATTCTGCGCCCTGCTGATCGTCGAATGCCGAGTCGCCGCCCTGCTCAGGACGACGTTTTTTCGTCATCGCCGGAAACGCGGCGATTCGACGAACGACGATCCCCGTCATCATCCTCGCGAACATTTTTAGTGCCCACCCAAGACTTGTTCGGAGCAGGCTTTCCGGGCTGTCCTGATTTGGGCGAAGCCCCTTTGCCCGAGGGGGGTTGCTCGGGTTTCTTTTCATTGTTCTTCTTCGGCATGAGCCGATCCTACCGAAAGTCCGATGCCTCTGCTCAACGTGATCTACGAGCCTGGCGGCGCCAGGTCGATGCTGTCCTGATTGACTCAAATTCTTCAATGGTAAATAAGACTTTGCAAATAATTTTCAGCAAACCCTTGCCATTATTTTTCCCCGATGATTCGGTTCTGACAGGCCAGAAACTCCAAGTCACTTCCATTTCACAAAGGCACCCGGCTAATTGATCAACTTCGGCTCTGATAAACATGAGCCTTCTATCTCTCCGCTGAATTCCAGGGGAGAGTCGTCATGGCGTGCCGAGCCGCCCCGTCCCGAAACGAACGGTCATACCGTCGCGGCTCCCACGACCCCTCGGAAAGGAACAACAGTGGCGCTGGACCATGAAACAGTGCAAGTGCAAGTCGGCCAAGGATCGCTGTGGATCGGCAGCGAGGTCTACCCTCTCCGCCAGATCGCCCGCGTGGGCACCCGTCAGCTGGTGGCGAACCGCGCGAACGCCTGGAAGGAGTTCATCGTGCGGGCCGTCCTCGTCGTCATCGTCGGCCTCATCGTGACCGTCGGCTCCGAGCCCGCAGGCATCGCCATCATCCTCATCGGACTCGCGTTGCTGATCTGGCGTCTGGTCAACAAGCTCAACGTGCCGGCGGTGTACGGCCTCGTGCTCAACACCGCCGGCACCGACAGGGCCGCCGTCTGGAGCACGGACGAGGACCAGATCGACAAGCTCGTCCGCCAGCTCACCGAGGCGATCGCCAACCCGGACATGCCCACCAAGACGACCAACATCTACAACGTCGTCAACGACGGCGACGTCAACCAGGTCTTCGGCGGGATCAAGAGCGAGAACGCGAAGGTGGGGCGGTGAGGGGAGAGCACCCCGAGGTGCGCAACTTCGTCCGGAACGGCGACGTCAACCAGGTCTTCGGCGACATCACGGGGCCCTTCCGCATGGGCCGGAACACCGGAGGCCGCGAACCCGAGCCGGAACAGGAGAAGCTTCGGATACTGCTCCTGGGCGCCTCCTCGGAGGGCGACCTACGGGTCGCCCGCGAGCAGAAGCGCATCCGCACCGCGGTCGAGATCGCCTCGCACCGCGACTCGATCGAATTCGACGCCCGACCGGCGGCGACCGCGGACGACCTCCTCGACGGCATCACCGGGTTCCGCCCCCATGTGCTCCACTTCTCCGGGCACGGCGGCGAACACGGGCTCACCTTCGAGATCGAGCGGGACGAGCACCACTACGGTGCTCGTGTCACGGTGGAGGCCTTCGGGTTGGCGCTCGAGGCGACCGATGCGCCGCCGCAGCTGATCCTGCTCAACTCCTGCCGCTCCGCGGCCCTGCTCGACACGCTGCTGGGCGCCCTGACCGATCAGGCGGTCCCGTTCGCGATCGGCATGAACGACAAGATCGGCGACGGCTGCGCGATCGACTACGCCGCGAGGTTCTACGCTTCGATCGCGAACGGCCGGTCCGTCGACGCCTCCCATGCCGCGGGACGGGCGGCGTTGTCGTTCGCGGGCCTGGGCAGGGCGGATCTGCCGACCTTGCAATGCGCCGAAGGGGCCGATCCGAAGTCCGCCGTCCTCGTTCGCCCTCCGGCGGTTTGAGCGGCCCTGCGGGATTCCCCTCGGGGCGCCAGAAACGGCCTCCGGCTTGTGTCGACACAGGCCGGAGGCCGTTTCTGGCGCCCCCCGACAGCGGTTGCAGCGCATCGGCGAGGCCACCCTCGTTCAGATGAGCGAAACCGAGTCGTAACGGTTGATGGCCGAACTTGACTGTTCGCCAGTCTGGCGGTTACGATGAGAAATCATTCTTGTATTTATGACAATAATGAGATGGTCGCCGCTCATCCACCACAGGCCCTCGATACCCCCACGGAGAACCACAGATGACCACCGTCCTCGTCGCCGACAGCCGTCGCTGATCGTCGCGGCGCCACCGAGACCCCCATGACTTCGGAAACCCCTGTTCCCCTGTTCCGGACCTCGCAACCTGAGCGGAGCCGCGGCAGTGACGCGACGGCCCACCTGTGCGCGGCCGCTTATCTCGACCCGGACTTCCGTCTCCAGGTGATCGAGCAGGTCTACGCCCGGCGCGATCGAGCCGTTGCTCCGAATCCGGGCGCCGACGCGGTCCCGGTGCTCCGGCACGTTCGCAGGGCGACGGTGATCGACACCGCAGAGCAAGGAGTCCTCGCCTTGATGCTGGTGTCGTTGCTGACGGCCCCCACCGTCAACAACCTCACGCTCGTGATCGGCTTGTCCGCTTGGCTGCTGGTCGGCCTCAAACTGCGCAAGATCGGTAACGACCTCAAGATCTCCTCCAACCAGCGTCGTATCGAATCCAACAAGATTCTGCGTTGGGCCACTGCGAGACTGACGGTCCGCAGGGCCGGAGTGATCGCCGTCGGCCTGCTGCTCTTCCTCTGGGTCGACTTCCACACCGCAGGCACGCCGATATGGACCTGGCTGGCCATGCTCGGCGCCACCTGCACGGGGTTCGAGTTGGCGCGCATGTACTGCCTGTCTCGGATTCCCGAAGGCATCGCCTCGCGCTCCCGTGCGCGGAAACGGGCCGGCGCCATCGGAAGTGGGCAGCGCTCTTCGCTGATCGTCCGTCCCAGAGACCGGGTCGACCGACACTTCCCCGGATTCGGCAAGAGCCTGGGATCGATCCCGTTCTCGATGCCGCTGCGCCCCGCCGCAGCGTCGGTGGAGACGACCGCGTTCACCGTTGCAGATCTCCACCGCCACCTCAAGCAGCGGATCACCGCCCTCAGCGAGGACTCCACAGCGACCCGAGGCCTGCCCGATCTGGAGGTCGACGAGCAGTGGTTCGTGTCCGATCGCTTCGTCACCGCGCCCGTCACCCGGCTCGTCGACCTCCCTGAGGGCCTCCGTCCCGAGGAAGGATGGGATGCGCTCCCCGACATCCCGGACTCCCCGGTCCGGCAGTATCTCCGCTGCCAGGTGTCGACCCAGGGCGGAGAAACCGTCGGCACCTGCTTCGCTTACTTCGCCCTGCAAGGCGAGACGCTGTACATGCGGCTGTCCCGCTGCGCGCTTCCCGCCACGAGAGAGGACTACCACGTCTTCAGAGGCGGCGCCCTGAACCTGAGGCGGGCAATGGCATGGGCAGGCGTGCTGGCCCTGGCCACCGCCCCGATCGAAGTGCTCCGCAGCCCCTACGACGCGGCGCTCACCGCCTGGCGGGGGCTCAAGCACGGCCTCAGCGGCCGCCCTGCGCTCAGAGGGTGGAGGCATCCCGACTGCGGTGCCCTGACCGGTGTCAGGGAACTCGGATACGACGGCGACGCCGAACACCTCGACCTCTCAGAGGCCTATCAGTACGTCCTCGTCGTCCAGCAGCAGATCCTCGAGGCGCTCAAGGACTTCCTGACCGGTCACGGCATCGACATCAGGACGCTCGACGACCATATGACGGCGATCGTCAACTACGGCGTCATCAACAACGGCGAGATGACCGCGGGAGCCGTCGGTACTGGGGCCCAGGCGACCTCCGGTGCGATCGGCACGGGCAGCAGCGGTGCGGTCCATCAGCAAGCGGGACGCGGGTGACACCGAGCAGGCGCTGCGCCGCATCGTTCGGCCGAACCGTCGATGGCGGCCGCAGGCCGTAGAGGTCAGCCGACGCCGGGGGCCGACCTCGGCAGGCGCTCGATCGGGGTGGTGGCCGGCAGGAGCCGGACGCCCTCCGGGTCGGCGGCCGCGGCCAGGAGCGCCTTGCCCGCGGCGTCCTCGGGGAGGCCGCCCTCGGTGAGGCGGAAGTAGCCCTCCAGGAACCCCCGGATCGGTTCGGCGGCCGCGCGGTCGGGCCCGGCCGTGAGCTGCGGGTCGAGGTGGAGACTGATGAGGAGCATCCCCCAGACGCGCTCGGCGCCGTCGCGGAGCGCGGGCTGGAAGTACGGGAGGTCGAGCACCCGGGCGCCGCGGCGCCCGTAGAAGTCGAAGCGCCGCTTCGGATCGCCCCACTCGGGGTTCGCGGCGGCTTCCGCGGGGTGCTCGATCTCGGCCACGATCGCGCAGGGCCGGTACTGCTCGGCCCACCGCTCGACCACCGCCGCCAGGAGCCTCCCGCCGACGCCGCCCGACCGGTGCGCCGGGTCCACCGCCAGGTACGACAGCAGCTGCACCCGCACGTCCTCGTCCCAGTCGCCGACCGCCGCGCCGAGGCGCCGGCCCCGCTCGTCCTCGGCCACCAGGACCTCCGTCGTGCCCGCGGTGACGCCCGCGGCGATGTCCTCGCGGGAGTCGAGCTCGTGCGGCGGGAAGAACGGTGCCAGGAGGTCCCGGTACACCTCGTCGAGTCCGGCCCCCGGCGACTCGATCCGGACGATGCGCAGTTCGTTCACCGCGTCATTCTCGCACCGGCGCCTCGGTCGGGGCCCGCGGCGCGGGCACCGCGGGGCGCCGTTCGCCCTTCGGCCGCTTCGGGCGGTCGCTCCAGTGCAGGACGACGGCGAACACCACCACCGCCAGCACCGCGATGCCGATCACGGCGATCAATGAGGACGGTTCGAAGCCCACTCTGTCCCCTTGGAGGATCTGGACGCCGCCCGCGATGCCGAAGACCGCGACCGCCCCGAGGATCGCCTGCACCCGCGCCTGGTGCTTCCGGTCCTGCTCGTCCCGCGCGGTCTCGAGGCTCGTCTCGATGTCCGCGGCGAGGTCCTTGATGTGGACTTCGAGGCGGTCGCCGAGCAGTTCCTGGAGCTTGCCGGCGAAGTCGAGCTCCTGCCGGTCGACCTCGGCGGACCGCAGGAGCTTCAGCAGGATCTCGATGTCCTTCGGGGAGGTCATCAGGTTGGGGGAGTGGATGAGCGAGAGGACCGATCTCGCCTCGGCGGCGAAGTTGTGGAGTTCGAGCTGCTCCTCGCGCAGCAGCTTCACGTTGGCGGCCAGGTCCGCGGCGTCGCCGTCGCCGCTGTGCGAGGCGATGAGTTCCTTGACCGTCTTGTGGTGGTCGGCCAGGCGGTCGTGCCAGGCGCTGAACAGGCCGTCGAGGGACCCGACGAACTCGCTGACGGTCTCGAACATGCCGATGATGAAGCTCGGGCTGTCGAGGAACGCGGTCACCGTGGAGTTGACCGTCGACGCGACGAGGTCGCCCTCGCCGCCCACGTCCGCGAGCAGGGACGTCTTGTCGACCGTCGCGCCCGCCCAGTCGCATATCGAGCTGATCCCGTTGGGCACCGCGGGCAGCACGGCCTGGGATCCGAACAGGTCGAGCAGCTCCATGCCGGACTCGACGGGGCGGCGGGCCCCCTCGGGCGCCCCGGGGCCGCGTCCGGCGCTGGCGTCGAAGATCGACAGGAGGACCCGGTACCGGCCCGAGAGCGCCTTGACGGGCTTCCCCGTCTTCCTGGACAGCCAGTCCGCCATGCCCTGCTGAACGTCGCGGGCGAAGTCCGAGAGCCGGTCCCACTGCGCCCCCTCGTCGCAGGCGACGGTGATGACCGCGTGCTCGGCGGCGGCGCGGAACATCGTGAAATGCAGCTCGTGCGGGCCGCAGCCGTCCAGATCGGTCTCCAGCCGGAGGTAGTGGTTGCCCAGTTCGGAGAGGCGCACTTCGGCGTCGAGCTCTGCGATCACTCCGCCGTCCTCATGCCGCAGCACGACGGGGGGCAGCTCGATCGCGGTGCCGCCGAAGCGCCGGTTGAGGTAGTCGGAGCCCGCCCACACGTCGTCGAGCTCGAACGACCGGCGGACGGCCGCGGCCTCGATGCCGGCGATGACGGGGCCGGGGTCGCCGCGTACGGCGCCGACCGCGTCGGCGGCCTCGATGCCGTTGAGGCCGAACGGGTACAGGTACACGACCCTGGCGTCGTCGACCGTGAGCCACTCCCGGTCCGCCGCCGTGGCGATCCGCTCGAGGTTGCGGCGGTGGGCGCGGATCTCGCTCCGGTAGATCCGGTCGTCCGCGAAGTGCTCCTCGGCCTCCCGCAGCGACTCGAGGGCGCCGTCGGGCGCCGGCCGTCCCTCGAGCAGCGCGGTGGCCGTGGCGACCGCGGTCGCGACGGCGCGGTAGTAGTCGACGAGGGATTCGGCCAGTTCCCCGAGCGCCGCCGGGACGGGTTCGAACACGCCTTCGAGGTGCTCGCCGAGGCGGCCGAGCCGCTCGCCGCAGGCGATCGCCCGCCGGATCTCGACGGCCTGCCGGTCCAGTTCGCCCCGGCACAGCGCGGATTCGACCTCGGTCTCGATGATCAGCGACCCGGCCAGTACCGACACGGCGTCGCCGACGGCCCTGGACGGCTCGTCCGCGTGGCGCCGGTGCCTGATCCACTGCTCCCTGAAGGCCCTGAGCGGGCTGGTCAGCCGGTGGAACTGGTAGGTGTGCTCCCAGGCGTCGCTGCACAGCATCCACAGGTACAGGCCCAGCAGCGCCGCGCCCGCGGGGTGGCCGGCCGCCGTGGCGATCGCGGCGCCCACCGCGTCCGCGGCCGCTCGGTCGACTTCGGCCGGAGAGGGCCTGTCCGCCGGATCGGGTTCGGTCTCGGCGTTCCACCGCGGCAGGCTCCAAAGGGCTTGCACGTCGATCTCGAGATCGGTGAGGACTTTCTCGAGGCCTCGGATGCTCTCATCGCGGAATTCGTCGATCGCATTGCGGACCGGGGGTTCGAGCACCGGTCCGGAAGGGGCGTCGGCGAGAGGGGGGTTCGCCATTTTCTGAAGCTAGCACGTATTTCGAGTGTTCAGGGGGCGGAGAAATAACGGTCGACGGTCCTGAGTGGCGCTGGTATGCGGCAGTTGGCGGTCATTTGTCGCGCCGGTCGCGCGACGGATCCGAACGGTTGATCCTGGTATGTCGAGGCCGCAGGGTGCGTCCGCGTGTTTTCCGGTGCCGCCATTCGAGGGAACGCATGCGCGCCGGGCGATTGCGACAGCGACGCGTCATGGGGCCGGCCCCGGCGTCCGCCTCCCACCGGGGCCGCCGCGCGCGGGCCTAGCGGGAGGTCATGCGGCGTCGGATTCGCGCCGAGGCTCCCCATGGGTTGTCGATCGCGTAGCGCCAGCGGCCGTCGGCTCCCCGCCTGGCGACGTCCGTCGCGGTGCCGCGGACGTCGACGTCCCGCCCCTGCGCGTTGCGGCCGGTGATCGCCCAGTCCACGATGAGCAGCGCGAGGTCCCCGTTCACCGACACCGAGCGCGGCTCGACCCGGATGGGCACCCCGAGCGCCATCAGGCCGGCGTTGGCCTCCCGGCGCGCCGCCCCCGAGAGCGCCTGCCCCGCTTCGGTCATGAGGACGCCGTCCGGCTCGTAGACGTGCTCGACCCGGTCGGGGTCGCCGGAGTTGAACGCCGCGGCGAAGACGTGCGGGTGTTGCCACGGGTCATCGGTGAGTGCCACTGTTGTCGAGTCCATGGCAGCGAGTGAATCAGGGGGACGCGTGACTCACCAAACGGTGCGTGACTGGGACCGCGCGCTGGTGCCGACCGGCGCCGGGCGCACGGCCGCGCCGGACCCGGCGTGCCCGGTGGAGGCGGCCCTCGAAGCGGTCCGGGGCCGCTGGACCACCCTGGTCATCCGCGAGCTCCTGCACGGTCCCCGCGGCTACCGGGAGTTCCGCCGCACCCTGCCCGCCTTGAGCGACAAGGTGCTGACCGAGCGGCTGGCGCAGCTGACGGCCCTGGGCCTGGCCGAGCGCGTCGAGACGAGCGGCTTCCCGACCCGGGTCGTCTACCGGCTGACCGCCCGCGGCGAGGCGCTCCGCCCGCTGATGACCGAGCTGTACCGCACCGGCACCGAACTCCTGACCACCCCGGCGCGGTGAACCGGATCGCCGCTACGCGGGCCGGTACGCCCGCAGGAACGCGCGCACGCCCGCCACGATGAGCGGTCGGACGCGGGAGTCCTTGGCGGCGTTGGCGGAACCGAGCCTGCTGAGCGTGACCCCGAAGGTCAGGGCGATGAAGTGGTCGGCCGCGAGCCGCGCGTCCGGGACGTCGAGCAGCCCGGCCTCGGCGAACGCGGCGAACCGCTCGCCCATGGCCTCCTCGGGCGCGTTGGTCAGGGCGCGGTCGTCCGGCTCGGGCAGGTGGCCGGAGGCGGTCCGCACGAACCGCTGGAGCGTCGTGTACTCCGCGGAGTCGAGCATGTCGGTCGCGATCCGCATGGAGAACGCGACCAGGGCCGGCTCCAGCTCGGCGGCGTCGCTGAGGCCCTCGAGCATGTCGTCGATGGTGCGCCGGACCGTGGCCAGCAGTGACTGGCCCACGGCGTCGAAGACCGCGTGCAGCAGGGTCTGCTTGTCCCCGAAGTAGTCGTAGACCGTCCGCTTGGACACCCCGGCGCGGGCGGCCACCGCATCGACGCTCGACCGGTCGAAGCCTTCGGTGAGGAACAACTCACGAGCTGCCGCGAGGATGGCGGCCCTCTTCTGTGCGGACCCCGCACGCAGCGTCTTCTCCGTCGGCATAGGCAGATCCTAACGGACCTCGCGCGGCCTCCCTCCGGTCGCCGTGAGCGGCGGACCCAGAAAATGCACTACACCGTGTAGTGTGAAATCTGGGCGGACGCGGGCCCTCCGGTGCCACGCAGGCGCGGCCGCATCGGACGGCGCCCGCGCTCGCGACCGACGACGAAAGGACGTCCATGACCATGACTCTGGACCCTCCGGTCCGCATCGGGAAACCGGCGATCGGTGCCCTCGGCACCCTCGCCCTCGCCCTCGGCACGCTCCAGGCGGTGGTGGAGCCCTCGCTCCCGCTGCTGCAGCACGACCTCGGGATCGGCCCCGCCGAAGGCTCGCTGATCTTCATCACGCTGCTCATCACCGGCGCGGTCGTCGCGCCCATCGCCGGCAAGCTCGGCGACCGCTACGGCGGCAAGCGGGTCCTCTTGGGGCTCATGGCCCTGGTCTCGGCCGGCGGCCTGCTCTCCAGCCTGGCGCCGAACCTCCCGGTGCTGCTGCTCGGCCAGGTGCTCCAGGGCGCGATGGTCGGCGCGATGCCCCTCTCGTTCATCCTGGTGCGCAAGCACCTCCCGCCGGGCCGGACGCAGGTGGCCGTCGGGCTCGTCAGCGGCCTGTTCACGGGCGGCAGCCTGGTCGGCATGCTGACGGCCGGACCGATCGCGGAAGGGCTGTCCCGGCACTGGATGTTCGCCGTGCCCACCATCGCGATCATCGCCGCGACCCTGACCCTGGCCCGGTTGATGCCGGACGACCCGCCGTCCGCATCGGACGCCAGGATCGACTGGCCCGGCGTCGTGCTCTTGAGCTGCACACTGGTCGCGCTCGTGCTCGGGTTCACGGCGGTGGCCGGCGGCGGCCTGCCGCCGCTCGCGGTCGGCGCCGTCGCCATCGGCGTCGCCGCCCTCGCCACCGCATGGGTCGCCGTCGAACGCCGGGCGCCCTCGCCCATGGTCGACCTGCGCATGCTGGCCGCGCCGGCCATGTGGAGCGCGTGCGCGGCCACCCTGTTCATGAGCCTCGGCTTCGGGATGGCGGTCTACCTCGTCCCGCAGCTGCTCTCGGCCTCGGGCGAAGGGTACGGGTTCGGGGCCGACCCGACCGACATCGGACTGTTCCTGGTGCCTGCCACCGTCGCCGGGGTGGTGGCCGGGACGGTCGCCGGGATCGCGACGCGGCGCTTCGGCCCGCGCGCCGTGATCACCGCGGGCGCCCTCGCCACGGCGGCCGCCCTGATCGCCCTGGCGTCGCTGCACGACGCGACCTGGCACCTGATCGTCGCGCGGGCGCTGACCGGGTTCGCCGTCAGCCTCAGCGCCACGGCGCTGCTCGCCGCCACCGCCACCGCCGTCGCCGCCGAGGACACCGGCATCGCCACCAGCCTGCTCGTCGTGACCCGCGTGGTCGGCGTCGCCCTGGGGGCGCAGATCGCCGGCGCGATCCTCACCGCCGGGACCGACCCGGTCTCGGACCTGCCGACCGAATCGGCCTTCACCACCGGTTTCGCCACCGCCGGCGTCATCGCCGCGCTCTCACTGCTCGTCGTCCGCGCCATGAAGAAGGGAACCCAGGCATGACCTCCACCCACAGCACTCCGAGGCGCACGGTCCTGATCTCCGGGGCCAGCATCGCCGGACCCGCGCTGGCGTACTGGCTGCACCGGTACGGATTCGCGGTCACCGTCGTGGAGAAGGCGAGCGCGCCGCGCGGCGGCGGCTACCCGATCGACGTGCGCGGCACCGCGATAGAGGTGGTCCGGCGGATGGGGGTGCTGCCGCGGCTGCGAGAGGCCCGCATCGAGTCGCAGCGGGTCACCTTCCTCGGCCCCGACGGCGGCGAAGTGGCCACGGTCGCGCCGCACGACCTCGCCGGGAGCGTCGAGGGACGCGACCTCGAAGTCGCCCGCGGCGACCTGACGGCGATCCTCTACGCGGCGGTCGCGGACGACGTGGAGTTCCTCTTCGACGACTCCATCGACACCCTCGACCAGTCCGGAGGCGGCGTCGACGTCGCCTTCCGCGGCGGCGGACGGCGCACCTTCGACCTGGTGGTCGGCGCCGACGGCATGCACTCGCGCACCCGCAGGCTCCTGCTCGGCCCCGAAGGGCCGTTCCAGCGCTACCTCGGCTACTGCTTCGCCGTGTTCACCATGCCCAACGCCTTCGGACTCTCCCGCGAGCTCATGATGTGGAACGCGCCCGGCAGGGCCGCGGCGCTCTACGCCACCGGCGAGGACGACGCGACGCTGCACGCCTTCCTGAACTTCCACCTGCCGGAGCCGCCGGAGGCCTTCCGCGACCCCGAGACCCAGGTGAAACTGGTCGCCGAGGCCTTCGCCGACGCCGGATGGGAGGTCCCCGGGATCATCGACGCCATGCGCGGGGCGGACGACCTGTTCTGCGACACGGTCGGCCAGATCCGCCTGCCCGCCTGGTCGGGCGGCCGGGTCGCGCTCGTCGGGGACGCCGCGTACGCGCCGTCGTTCCTGACCGGGCAGGGCACCAGCCTCGCGCTGGTGGGCGCCTACATGCTCGCCCGCGCCCTGGCCGCGGACCCGGACCACGCCGCGGCCTTCGCCGCCTACGAGTCCGGTACCCGGGCGTTCGCCACCGCCAACCAGGCGCTGGTCGACCACGGCACGGCCGGGCTCTTCCCGACCACCGCGCAGGCCCTGGAGCAGCGCAACGCCAGGCTCCGCGACCTCGTCGCCATGCCCGCCCCGGCGGAGCGGGCGGCGTACTCGGCCCTGGCGCTGCCGGAGCCGTGGTGACGGCGTCCCCGCCGCCTCACAGCGGCCGCGGCGGGTTCGGCTCGCCGGGTATCGGCCGTGTCGGGTCGGGCTCCCCGGGCTCGGGGTACGGGCGCATCGGATCGGGCCGGTTCGGCTCCGGGATCGGCTGCACCGGGTCGGGCTCGTTCGGCGGCGGGACCGGCTGCGCCGGATCGGGCGTGCCCGGCTCCCCCGGGAAGGGCCCGCCCGGCACGGGCTCGTCCTGCTCGCCGCCGTGATTCGTGTGTCGATCAGACATGTCGCTCCCTCTGCTAGGGCCGAGGGGTACCCGGCCTGCGGTCGCCCATGCCGTCGCCCCGCCGGCCCCCGTCCAGCTCCTCCGCCCACGCCTGCCGCGCGCCCGCCTCAGCCGCTTCGGAATCCCCATCGGCACCGGAATACCCCGCCCGCCGACGGGCGACACCGGAAGCGGTGGCACGGCGCGAGGCGGACCCGCGGCGAAGGCCCTCCCGGAGAGGGCCCTCGCCGCGGAGCTCAGCGCTCGTAGATCGGTTGGCCCATCCACCAGTTGCCGGGGTCCTGGGGGTCGGTGCTCGACCAGTATTCGACCACCGCGTTGACGAACTCCTCGGCGGTGAGGCGGTCGTCGCGGTCGAGGTAGGCGAAGGCCTTGTCGATGTCGTCCTGGCCCAGGCCGGGGGAGTGCGAGCGCTGGAACGCGGCGAACTCCTCGACGCTCACCTCGCCGTCGCCGTCGATGTCGGCGATCGAGAGGTAGGTCCGCCCGAGCGCGCCCAGGGTGGCCTCGGCGGCGGCGGGGTCGGTGGCGAGGCTCCGGGTGGAGGCGACGAACGACGCCTTGTCGATGTCCTCGCGGCCCTCCGGGAGGTGCGGGCGGTGCAGGTCGTTCCAGATGAACACGAAGGCGGCGACGGCCCGGGCCTCCTCGGGGGAGCCGTCCGCGTGCCCCAGTCCCGCGGCGGCGCGCTTGCCCATCATGGCGTGGTCGTCCTCGTTGAGCCGGCCGCTGCCGTCGGCGTCCAGGTGGTCGAATCCGTGCTCGATCTTCGCGGTCAGGATGTCATCGGTCATGCGAGCGCCTCCACTGGTGTCGGTGCCTGCCTTCGAGACGATCTGAATTCGCATAACAGACAAAACTGTCAAACCATGCTTTCGTATGAGCCGAGCTCGAATGCGTCCGCCGGACGAGTCCGCTCCCCGGACGGCGGTCCCGCGCGACCGCCTGACGGCCGCCGCCCGCGTCCGTCCGGGGAGCGCTCGCCGCGAGCCTCGTCGACGTGGATCGGTACGGGCGGAGTACGGGTTCTCGTGTCAGATCCGCTCGACCGGTCGGACCTAGTCTCAACGGGCGGGTCGGCTTCTCGGCGACCAGAAGGAGCCGGCAGCGGACCGAACCGCACGAGCCATACCCCCCGAAGGAGACTCACATGGCTGATCAGACCGAAGGACCGAGCCCCTCCCGGCGCCGCATGCTCCAGGCGGCGCTGGTCCTCCCGGCGGCTGCGGCGGCCGCCGCCGTCGGCGGCGCGAGCCCCGCCCACGCGGCCTACAACGGCAACATCAAGCGCTCCCGTGTGATCACGCGCGCGCGGTACTGGTACGACCGCAACGTCGACTACAACGGCAGCAGCTACACCCGGGACTGGGAAGGCGACCACACCTACCGCCAGGACTGCTCGGGGTTCGTCTCGCAGTGCTGGCACACCGCCGGCAGCTACAGCACGCGGAGCCTCCCCGAGATCTCCCGGCAGAAGCCGTGGGACAACCTCAAGCCCGGCGACATCCTCAACAAGGCCGCGGCATACCCCAACGGACACGTCATGCTGTTCGAGAAGTGGAGCGGAGAGGGGCCCGGACTGATCCGAGCCTACGAGCTGACGACCGCCGTCGACGGCATGCGGTGCAAAACGTACGCGGTCTCCGATCTGCGGGCCCGCGGCTATGTTCCCCGCCAGTACCACAGGATCGTCGCCGGCTGACCGGCGAGCGGTCCCCGCCGGTGCATCGTGTCCGATGCACCGGCTCATCGCCGCTGAAGGGAGTGCTCCGCCTCGACGCGCGCGGCCAGGAGCTCCGCCCCGGCGGTCCGATAGAGCTCGGCGGCCGCCCCGGCGAGCCGTCCGGCCGAGGCCGGGTCCCCGCTTGCGGCGCAGCGGGCCCGCACCGCGAGCGCATCGGCCTCCAGGACGCCGAACCCGCGGGCGCGAGCGGTTTCCAGAGCGCGCTCCGCATGCCTGCCCGCGTCGGCGACGTCTCCTTGCCGCAGCAGCGCATTGGCCATGCCGATGGTCGCTCGCACCGCTACGAACGCGTACTCGGCCGCGAGCTCGAGCGCCCGCCGGAACGCGTCGCGGGCCGCCGGGACGTCGTCGACGCCCAAGTACGCTTCGCCCAATGTGGTCAGCAGCGCCGCCTGCGCGCGCTGGTCCCGCGCGATGAGCGTGAGGTCGTACCCCTGCTTCGCGGCGCTCACGGCGGCGTCGCCTTGGCCGCGTTGCGTGTGCAGCAGACTCAGTTCCTCCAGCGCGGAGAGCTCGCCGTGCAGGTTCGACGTTCGCCGGTGCCCCTCCAGCGCGGTGCGCAGCTGCGCTTCGGCGGCCGACGAGTGCCCGAGCTGGCGGAGCACCATCCCGAGGTTCGAGCGGTTGGCGAGGAGCGACTGCTCTCTTCCCGTCTGCCGATTGATGCGCATGGCGGCGCTGAAGTACGCCTCCGCCTCCGCGAGTCGGCCGCTGTCGGCGCACATGTAGCCCAGGCCGTTGAGCGTCACCGCGCGCACGTGCCCCAGCTCGTCGTCGCCGAGTTCGAGCGCGCGCTGGAAGGACTGCTCCGCTTCGGCCAGTCGGCCCTGCTCGGCCAGCACCCAGCCGATGTTGTGCCGCAGGTAGGCGGCGGCCTGCCGCCACCCGGCCGCGTCGGCGTGCCGGGCCCCTTCGGCGTAGGCGGCGAGCGCCTGCTCGTGGCGGCCGAGGGCCCACATCGCCTGCCCGCGGCTCATGTGCATCGCCGCCCGGGCGAAGGGATCGTCCTCCGCGACCGCCGCGCGCAGGCCCGCGTCGGTGGTGCGCAGCCATCGGTGGACCTGCCGGTGGGTCAAGAAGTACCCGCGGAGCTGGTCGGCGATCCGCCAGGCGAGGTGCCGGTGCGGCGCGGAGTCCGCGGTGCGCCGCACGAGGGCGACCAGCGCCGGCACCTCCGTGTGGAGCCACGCCAGCGCGGCCTCGTGCGAGTCGAACACGGCGCCCCGGTCATCACAGGTGGACCGGCGGACGAGCTGGGGGTACACCCACTCCATCGCCGCCGTCGTGACCCGCAGGCACCAGTCGTGGTACCGGTCGAGGTCCGCTGCGTACGCTTCGGGCCCGAGTTCGGCGAGCAACCTGTCGGCGTACAGGCCGAGCAGGTCGTGGAAGCGGAAGCGGTCGGCCGAGTACTGCAGGAGCATGTTGGCGTCCAGCAGCTCGCCGAGGACCCGGTCCGCTTCGGCCTGAGCGGCATCGAGCAGCACGGCGGTCGCGTCCAGGGAGAAGTCGTCCCCGGGGTGCAGCGCGCACAACCGGAACGCGCGCCGCGCGGCGTCGCTGAGTTCCTGGTAGCTGAGCTGGAAACTGGCCAGCACGCTGAGCTCTCCGGCGCTCAATTCGGCCAGTCGGCGGCTCTCGTCGCGCAGCCGACCCGCCAGATCGGCCACCGACCAGGCCGGCCGGCCGGCCAGTCGCGCCCCGGCGATGCGCAGCGCCAACGGCAGTCGCCCGCAGGCGGCGGTCAGTTCCCTGGCCGGCTGCGGTTCGGCGGCGATCCGCTGCGCGCCCGCGGCGGCGGCCAGCAGGTCGACGGCGTCCGCGACCGGCAGCGTGCCCAGGTCGACCGTGGCGGCGCCGACCAGGTCGGCCAGGCGCCGCCGGCTGGTCACCAGCACCGCGCAGCCTCCCGCTCCGGGCAGCAGGGGCGACAGCTGCGAGGCGTCCCTGGCGTTGTCGAGGATCATCAGCATCCGGCGGCCGTCGAGTTCGCTGCGCAGCAGCGCCGCAGCTTCGGCCTCGTCGGTGCCGATCCGCTCCCCGGCCACGCCCAGCGAGCGCAGGAACCGTCCGAGCACCTCCAACGGGGCGACCGGGGCGCTGGAGGCGCCGCGAAGGTCGGCGTAAAGCTGACCGTCCGGAAAGGATTCCCGGAGGCGCTGGGCCGCCTCCAGCGCCAGTGCGGTCTTGCCGATGCCGGCGGCGCCGTTCACGGCGACGGTCCGCGGCCTCGGCGCGTTTCCGGCCTCGGGCCGGTCGCCTCCGAGCGCCGCGACGACCCGGTCCAACTCCTGACCGCGCCCGACGAAGTCCGCAGGCGGCGCCGGCGCCTGCCTGACCGCGGAGCGGCGCCGCGGCGCCTGCCGTCCCATGCTCCAGCGCTGCCGCAGTACGCCCTGCTGGGCCTCGCGAAGCCGTTCGCCCGGGTCCATGCCGAGCTGGTCGGCGAGCGCGGCGCGCACCCGCTCGTAGGCGGCGAGCGCCTCAGCCTGCCGACCGCTCGCCGACAGGCTCATGATCAGCTCCGCATGGAGCGGCTCATGCAGTTCGAAGCGAGCGGCCAGCTCACGCAGGCGCGGCAGCACCTGCTCGCATTCGCCCAGCTCCCGCGCGATCGCGGCGTAAGCGCCGAGAACGGAGGTGTATTCGTCGGTCACGGCGGTCATCAGAGGGTCGTTTCGAAGGGCGTCCACGTCGGTTTCGCCGCGCCACAGCCGGACCGCTTCGCCGAAGCGGCCCAGCGCCCGTTCCGGGTCGTCTTCCCCGGCGCCTTGGGCGGCCAGCTCCCGGAATCGCGCCAGATCGAGCCGGGCCGGGTCCGGTTCAAGGCGGTACCCGCCCGCCGCGGTCTGGAGCATCCGCCCGGACGTCGATTCGTGCAGCACCCGGCGTAGCCGTCCGATGTAGGTGTGCAACAGGTTCGTCGCCGAGGGCGGTCGCCGCTCGCCCCAGAGCAGGTCCATCAGCTCTTCGCGCCCGACGGTGTCGCCTGCGCTCAGCGCGAGCCGCAGCAGGAGGCACTTCTGCTTGGCGGCGGTCAACGGGACGGGAACGCCGCCGCGCCATACTGCGAGCGGACCGAGCACGCCCAGTGTGACGGCCGATCCGGATGCGATCGGCTCCGCGTCCGGCGGTCGGGGGGCCGCCGACGCCGCCGCCGCGCCCGTCGGGAAGGCGGCGGCGAGGAGGCGGGCCTCGTGCCGGTCGTCCAATCCCAGGGCGAGCGCGAGGCCGTGGATCGAACGGCGCCGAGGCCGGCGGCTGCGCCCCTGCTCGAGGTCGCGGATCGCCGCCAGGCTGACGCCCGACTTCTCCGCGAGGTCCCGCTGCGTCAGGCCCCCGCGCTCGCGATAGGACTTCAGCAGCGCCCCGAACGGAGCCGGCGGTTCCAAGCGGTCGGACCCGCGGGCGACGCGGTCCTCGGCGGGTGTTCCCACGGTCATGCGCAGGTCCAGGCCACGGCGTCGGCGCGGTCGTGCCTGTGTTTCACTGCGGATGGCATCGTGTCGGTTCCTCATCGTCGAGTCCGGATCCGATCCCGCCGCGGGATCGCTGGTGAGGCGGAGAGGCCGCAACATCGATTCTGCGTCTGGGAAGGGCGGTTCACGAGGCGGAGGACCGGCGGGAATGCGGCAGTCTCGGCGAGGGCGATCGGATCGCCGCGGTCCGCATCGGCGCCCAGACGCTCGTGCTCGACGTCCCCGTCACCGGCGGCGTGACAAGCGAGTGGACGCGCTCAGCCTCGGCGCGCTCGCCGAAGGCCGACAAGGTCGAAGAGCGCCTCCCCCTGTTCCGTCAGCGGCTCGGACTCGACCCGATCGGTCTCGACCGGTCGCCCGGCCTCGCCGCCGAGGCCGGGCGCCGCCGTCTCGCCGAGCGGCTGCGCGAGCCGCGATGAGACCAGGCCCCGCGTTGCCGGTCCGTTCGGGAGCCCGCGAGTCCGCGGTTCGCTCGCCGGTGCTGACGCTGAGATGAACCCGCGGTGACGTTCCGTAGAGAACGCTTGCGCCTTTGATGCGGTATGTGGCCTATCGCTGCCGGATTGCGCCGTTGACCTGCGGAATTTCTGGCGGCTTCCAAGCGAATCGGCGGTGGCGTCCAAGTGAACGCGCGCTTGAATCGTGAAACCCCGGCTGCTACTGTGACGGAATTCATCGGCCGTCGAGACAACCGAAAACGTCTTGCAGCGCGTAGGCCGCAAGACGTGGTCGGCATTATCGTCTGCTTTTTGCAGAACACCGTTTTTGTCCGTTCGAGAGTTCCCTCAGAACTTCGTGTGCCCACCGCGGAGGTAACCCCCAGATGTACAGCCTGATGCTGCTCAACGGCGGGATCGGAAACCGCGTCGCAGCAGGCCGTCCCAAGCAGTTCATTGAAGTGGCGGGACGCCCGATCATCGTCTACTCGCTGGTCGCCGCCGACGCCGTGCCCGAGATCGACCAGATCGTCCTCAACTACCCCGAGGGGTTCCGCGAGGAGATCGAACACCTGGTCGCCGACTACGCCGTCCAGACGCCCGTCACCTACGTGGCGGCGGGCGCGAGCCGGCACGAGTCGGTCGCCGCCATGCTCCCCGAGTGCCGCAACGACCGCGTCCTCATCCACGAGTCCGCCCGTCCGCTGGTCGGCACCGCCGACTTCAAGCAGCTGGTCGCCGACCCCCGCGAGAACGTGAGTCTCATGCTCCCCATACCCTTCACCGTCGCCCCCGTCGACCCCGACACCGCCCTGGTCACCGGCTCGCTCGAACGCGACCGGCTGCGGAACGTCCAGCTTCCCCAGAAATTCCTCAAGGCGGACCTCGCCGAGGCGCACGAGCAGGCTCGCGACAGGCGGCTGGTGTTCACCGAGGACGCGACCCTGTGCGCCGTGACCGGCCACGAGGTCCACTTCATCGACGGCCAGGACACCAACATCAAGGTGACCACCCCGACCGACGTCAAGCTCGCCGGCTTCCTCCTCGGAGGCGACGACGATGCCTAAGTCCATCCTCATCACCGGCGCGTCCAAAGGGATCGGCGCGGCCACCGCCGAACGCTTCTTCTACGCCGACAACGACATCACCGACCTCATCCTCCTCGCCCGCGAATCCGAGGAGTTCGAGAAGCTCATCGGGCGGTTCGCCGACGACAACCCGCACGGCAAGCGCGTCTTCCCGCACTTCATCGACCTGGCCGACCGCGCGCGCATCGTCGGGCTCATGCGCGACGTCATGGCCGAGGCCGGCAAGGTCGACATCCTGATCAACAACGCCGGGTACACGGCCCCTTGCGCGCTCCAGCAGATCTCGTTCGCCGACTTCGAACGCACCATGGGGGTGAACGTCTACGCGCCGTTCACGATCGTGCAGGAGCTCCTCCACTGCGGCAACACCTTCGAGCTCATCGTGAACATCGCCTCCACCGCCGGGATGAGCGGCCGGCCCGGCTGGCTCACCTACGGCGCCTCCAAGGCCGCGGTGATCAACATGAGCGAGGCGATAAAGGAGGAGCTGTCGATCTACGGCACCCGCGTCGTCTGCATCTCACCCGGCCGCTGCGCGACCGACCTGCGCCGAAAACTCGCCCCGGACGAGGACCCCTCGACGATCATGCAGCCCGAGCACGTCGCCTCGGTGATCGACATGCTCGCCTCCGACGTGGGCCACCTCGTCGACAGCCAGAACTTCGTCGTACGCCGATAAGAGACCATCGAATGCTCCTTGAGATCACACAGCTCAGATACATCCGTGCGCTCCTGCCGAACACGCTGCCGGTGCTGTGCCACGCCGTCGTCCTCTTCGGCGTCTCGGGGGCCTGGCCCGCGGTGGGCCTGGCGCTGTCGGCGGCGACGCTGGCGTTCTACTGCTACCCCAGGGACACCAACGTGCCGGGCCGCTACGCCCCGGGCCGGATGCTGCTCGCGTTCACGCCGTTCACCGCGGCCGTCGCCGCGGGCTCGGAGGTCCCCGCCGCATGGGCGCTGGCCGCACTCGCCACGGCCGGGATGATCGCCGTGGAGGTGCTGCTGGCCCGGGTGGTGTCGGCGGCGAAGATCGCGACGGCGCACCTGCCCACGAACCCCTCCACCGCCGACTCGTTCCTGCGCCGGACCGTCCTGTACTACCTCTCGACGTTCGCGGTGCTGGCCGTGCAGGTGCCGCTGGTGTTCCCCGGGGCCGCGGCCGCGACCCCGTACGCGGTCGCACTGGCGGCGCTGCCGACGGCGGTGCTGGCCGCGGCGAAGTTCCTGGACCTCACCCACCGCGTCCTGCCGTCCACCGAGGACACCGCGCTGACGGTGGCGGAGGCGCTCGACCGGCTCGAACCGGCGTTCATGGTCTACTTCGCCGGGCCGCCGAACACCACCTACCAGCTCGAGATGTGGCTGCCGTACTTCGAGCGGATCCGCGGCGGGTACTTCATCATGACCCGCGAGCGGCACAACCTCCAGGCGCTCGCCGAGGCCACGGAACGGCCGGTGGTGTTCATCGAGGGCCAGGGCCCGATCGACCAGGTCATCCCCGCGTCGGTGAGCACGGTCTTCTACGTCAACAACGGCATGAAGAACACCCACCTGGTCCGCAACCCCGACCTGCGGCACATCCAGCTGCTGCACGGCGACTCCGACAAGGTCTCCAGCTACAACCCGGTCACGGGCATGTACGACCGGATCTTCGTCGCCGGACAGGCCGGCATCGACCGGTACGGGAACCACGGCGTCGCGATCCCGGCGGACAAGTTCGACATCGTCGGGCGCCCGCAGGTGTCGGTCCTCGACATACCCCGGACCGAGATCAGCGCCGTCAAGGCCCCGACGGTGCTCTACGCGCCGACGTGGACCGGCTTCTACGAGGACGCGAACTACTGCTCGCTCCCGCTGGGCCCCAAGCTGGTGAAGGCCCTGCTGGAGCGGGGCGCGACCGTCGTCTTCCGGCCGCACCCGTACACCGACCGCGACGACGGCGCGGCCCGCAAGCGGGCCGAGGTCGAGGACCTGCTGCGCGCCGACGCGGCCAAGACCGGCCGCGCCCACCTGTGGGGGGCCAGGGCCTGCGAGGAGATGACGCTGTTCGACTGCGTGGACGCCGCCGACGCCCTCGTCTGCGATGTCAGCGCCGTCGCCTCGGACTGGCTCTACACGGAGAAGCCGTTCGCGGTCGTCGACGCCCGCGACGAGGGCGCGAAGTTCGTGGAGACCTTCCCCCTCGCCCGCGTCGCCTACCGGATCGACGGCACCGGCGCGAACCTCGCCTCGGTGCTCGACGACCTGCTCAAGACCGACCCACTCGCGCACGAGCGGGCCCGGGAGAAGGTGTACTACCTCGGCGACTTCCCCGCCGAGACCTACGAGCAGGCGTTCATCGACACCGCCCAGCGCTACATCGGCGGCTCGCCCTCCTGAGCCCCTGCCAGGTCTGAGGAGCCCTGTCCGAGGAGCCCCGATGCCGGAACGGGGCCCTCGGACAGGGCCTTCTCGTCGCCGAAGCGGCGATGGGCGGACGCCTCGGCGGAGCCCGCCTCCGCTTGCCGGCGGTCTTTAGGATGACGGCCATGTCAGTGAACATTCATCTGCACCTCGACGTGGACGGCCTCGAGTCGCCGGACGAAGCCGACCGCGTCGGGGCGGCGGTCGACCTCGTCATGAAGGACCACGGGGTCGAGTCGTGGATGGTGGTGGGCGTCCACCGCGAACCGCCCTCCGTCACCGCCCGCAGCGAGCCCTACCCGATCATCGTCCGCGGGTTCGCCGAGTGGAGCAAGCGGGTCGAGCAGGACGTCGAGAGTTCGGTCCGCGCCATCGCGCCGAAGGCCCGCATCGGCCTCGACTGGGGCTTCCCCGACGAGGAGTGACGCTCCGCCCGCGACGCGGCACGGCTTCCCACCGAGAACCATCGCCGCACACGCTCGTCGGAGCCGCATCGCTTCCTCAGGCGTACGCGCGCGAGCAGCTCACCGGAGTTCGGCGGTGACGGCGTCCATCGAGGCGGTGAACGCCTCGACCGCCAGTTCCCGGTAGTCCGATTGCTGGTCGCCGCCGGTGTCGGTGGTGATGTAGTCGAACTGCGCGATCACGGCGACATCGCCCGTCACGGTCTCGAAGCGGAAGCGGTACATGTAGGAGAACAGGGAGTCGTCGCACGGTTCGTCGTCGCAAGGCCCTTCGCGCTCGATGTTCCCCGGCTCCGCCTGGTCGAGCGCCAGCAGGTCTTCCGCGGCGTCGGGGTCGTACTCGGGGTATCCGGCCTGCTGGAGCTGCTCTTCGGCGAGCACGCCGACGTTGAGCTCGGCCCGGCCGAACACCCCCGCCGCAGCGGCGGCGTCGAAGTAGTCTCCCGCGGGCTCGACATCGCATACGGAGGCGTTCGTCGCCCACCCCGTCGGCTCGTTGTAGTCGAGGACGTACTCGACGGCGTCCCCGTTCGGCAGTGCGACCGCCGTGCTGAAACCGTCGCAGACCGCCGCGTAGTCGAGCGCCCGCTGCGACGCCGATGCGGTCGCGGACGGCGAAGGGCCCTCCTCGGGCTCCTCCGGCCCGCCGCAACCCGCGAGCAGCAGGACGGCGGCCGCTCCCGGCACCAGGGCTCTCATGATCCGCTCAACTCCGTCTCGTACTCGGGTCCGCCCTCATCGTCGCCTCCGGGAGTCGTGTCGGTGACGTAGGGGGGAGCCCCCGGGACCGGGACCTCCCGGCCGCTGCGGTCGGTGTCCTTCGCCCAGTCCTCGGCGCGGCTCGGAGCGGCGCCCTCGTCCCAGTCCTGCATGATCGCATCGAAGGCGGCCTTGCGGTCCCCGTCCTCCGAGGCGTAGGCCTCGACCAGCGGAAGGGGCATCACCTCGTAGAGGTCGCCGGCACTCCGTGCTCTGCCGCGACGCCCTCCGGCCGCCGCCGCGCGTGCGGAGGGGCGACCATGGGTATGCGAAGGCATGTTCTTCGACTCCTGGGGCGGTCTGCTCCGCGTGGTGGTCCTCGGGCTGTGCGCCTACGTGTCGCTGTTGGCGGTGCTGCGGCTGTCGGGCAAGCGGACCCTGGCCAAGATGAGCGCCTTCGACCTCGTGGTGACGGTGGCGCTGGGTTCGACTCTGGCCACGATCCTGCTCACCTCCGATGTGGCGCTGGCCGAGGGCGTCCTGGGCTTCGCGGTGCTGATCGGCGCCCAATTCGTGGTCGCCTGGGCCTCGGTGCGGTGGCGGCGGTTCCGTGAAACGGTCGATGCGGCGCCCACGCTGCTGGTGTGGCGGGGGCGGTTCCGCGATCAGGCGCTGCGAAGCCAGCGCGTGACACGCCCCGAGGTGCTGCAGGCGGCGCGCTCCCGGGGAGTGGGGGACCTGGACCGGGTGGCGGCGGTCGTGCTGGAGGCGGACGGTTCGTTCAGCGTCATCACGTCCGAATCGGCCGGCGACCTCAGCGCACTCGAGGACGTGCCGGATCTGCCACGGGAATGACCCGATCTCCTCCTGTGGCCGACGGCCCCCTGGGGTCCAGGAGTCGTGGCGCCACCTTGACCTGCAAGGGCTCGTCTCGGGCTCCGGGCCGGAAGCCGCAGGAGCGGCCGTACGGACCGGCCGCGTCGGTGTTCCCGACTCACCCCCCGGTCAGCGGATGATCCGAGTCGTCCTCGTGGAACTCGGCGCCGGTGGACCGGCCGGCCCATCCACCAGTTGCCGGGGCTTCGGGGTCGGTGCTCGACCAGTACTCGACCACCGCGCCGACGAACTCCTCGGCGCTCATCTCGCCGCCGCCGTCGGCGCCTGGTTCGAGACGGACTGACTTCTCATAAGTTTTAAAACGGTCAAAGCATACTTTCATGTGAATCGAGAACAGAGTCGCGTCGTGCGTCGGGCACGGCGGAGCCCCAGATCGCTCTCGAACGCCTTCACGCGCATCCCGGAGCCGGCGGCGGGCGGCGTTCCGGAACAAGGAGTCTCAGCGCTCCGATGCGGGAATGCGACCGTAGGGGCGCGGGCCGTAGCCGCGCCGGAGACGGGCCTCGGTCTCGCGGTCCAGCGTCACCTCCACGTTGACACCGGAGTGGTAGCGGTCGCGGACCGTCATCCCCTTGAGCGGGTAGACCCTGGAGAGCCAGAGGCGGCGGACGGCTTCGGTGCCGACCTCGGTGACGAGTGCTCGGGGCTGGTTGTCGCGGCGTTCGACCACGACCACCGCGGCGCCGTCCTCGACCTCGATCCGAACCCTGCGGACTCCGCGGCGGTGCTCGCGCAGGTCCCTTTCCAGGTCCTCGAGGAGCCGCGCCTGCCTCGCGTTGACGGGTTTCGCGCCGATTCGCGCCAGTTTCGTGACGCCGGTGAGCAGCAGCATGACCACGGCCCAGCCGCCTCCGAGCGTGCAACCGGCCATGTCCAGGCCGCCGATGGCGATGAGCCAGACCCAGACGGCCAGGACCGCCGTCGAGGTCGTCTTCCAGAACACCTTGGGGTACCAGCGCATCCACCAGAACCGAGGCTCGGGCAGGAGGGCGGAGTTCACGACCACCGAGTCGAAGATCCGGTCGAGCGGTCCGCGTCGGGCCGGGCGGGGCGGGTCGGTCAGATCGGCGAGCAGCTCCTCGGCGCGGCCCAGGGGGGTCGAGGCGTAGAGCGCCTCGAGTCGCTCGTCGTATTCGGACAGGTCGAGTCTTCCGTCGTCGAGGGCCTTCTTGAGCTGCGCGGCGATGTCCTTGCGCTCGCGATGGCTCGGGAGCCGGTCGCGGCCGCGCAGGTCCGACAGGAGCCCGGCGAGTTCGCTGTCGAGGGTCGCCTCGACCGCCAGCTCGACGCGGACCTCGCGCTCTTCGAGATCGATCCGGCCGTCGCCGTAGGCGGCCTCGATTTCGGCCAGCGCCGCCGCCCGTTCGGAGTCGTCCGCGCGAGCGTGCAGTTCGACGGCCAGACCGTCCAGGTCCGCAACGCGCTTCACGCGGTCGATCCGCTTCTCGAAGCGGTCGTGGTCGTCGGCTCCGACCCGGCCGTCGGCGACGGCGGTCCGGAGTTCGGCGACGAGCCTGGCGCGGTCGTCGAAGGCCGCGAGCAGGTCCGCCGGTTCGGCCGCCGGCCAGCCCGGAAGGCCTTTGAGGACCTTGGCGAGCGCCGCATAGGTCGTGCACTCGACGAGCTCCTGCACTCGTCTGCCGTGCTCGGCCCCCGTCAACCGCCCGGAGGCGACGCCGTCGCCCAGGAGCTGGAGCGCCAGGTCCCGGTCTTCGCGGCGGGGGCGGGCGGCAGGGATCCAGTCGCGCCTCCCGCGAGAGGCGGGGAGATCGGCGACCAGGTCGGCGAGTTCGCCGCGGGTCTTGGCGGCGGGAAGGGCGTCGGCCCGTCGGGCGTGCTCGGCGTCGTCGAGTCGGCCTTCCCCCAGGGCGATATCGAGGATTCGGCGTACCTGGTCACGTTGGGCGTTGGTGCCGCGTTGCGCGGGAAGCCCGTCGGTGGACCATCCAAGAGTCATGAGACGCGATTCTAGTTCTGATGCGAACGAGGCCTTCGATGGAGCGGCGCGCGGTACTCGGTGCGCTCGGCATCGGAGGGGAGGCCCCGCCCCCATGATGGGGTCTGACGTTGCAGCGGTGTCCGTTCCCGGGCACCTGCTCGAGCCGTGTCCGGAGGCCGGGGCGTTGGGCCTGAGGGCATATGGTGACCGCATGCATCTGGACGAGGGCCGAAGGGCGGCCGCGGCGGGGGACTGGCTGGCCGCCGGGCACGCCTTCGTCCGTGCCGCCGCAGAAGGCGGCACGGAAGGCGCCGAGCTGGCGGTTCACGCGGCTGCCGAGCTCGTGCCGCTGGCGGAGGGCGGATCCGCGGAGGCCGCCGCGCTGCTCGCGGGGATTCACCTCGAGCACTCCGACGAGACCGCCCTGCCCACGGCCCTGAAGTACGCTCGCGCAGCGGCCGAGGCGGGGGTCCCGGCGGGACAACGCGTCTACGGTCACATGCTGGCCCAGGGCCTCGGTGTCGAAGCCGACCGCGCGCATGCCGCCGAGCTGTTCCGCGCCGCCGCCGACGGCGGGGACGCCTACGGCGCCTTCAACCTCGCCCAGCTGGTCGGCGACCCCGAGGAGTCCATGCGCTTGCTGGCGGCCGCCGCGCAAGGGGGCGTCGTGCTCGCGGGCGCGGTCCTCGCCGACCGGCTGTCGGGGCTGGACCGCGACGAGGAGGCGCTGGGCTGGTACGTCTGGGCGGCCGAGCGCGGGCACACGGGGGCGATGCACGCGGCCGCCTGCTGGTACCGCGACGGGTTCGGCAGCGCGCCGGATCCGGTGCAGGCGGTGCGCTGGTGGTTCACCATGCTCGCGCACGGTGAGGGGGACGGCGTCCATGACGCGATAGCACTGGCCAGGTCCGGGGCGCTGGACGAGCGTCAGATCCGCGAAGCCGGACGTCTCGCCGGAACCCCCGCATCGGCGGAGGCCCTCATCGACACCGTCTCGTCCCCGGAGCCCGAGCCGCCGACGCAACGCGGGTAGGCCGTCACGCCCGCCGAAACGACTGTGCGATACGGGAGCCGGATGATCCGCGTTCGCGGACAAAGCCGGTGCGGGCCGAACCCTGGATGTGGGAAGGTCGCAGTGCCCTCTTTTCGAACGGAACCAGTGCGATGACCGACCTGAACACCATGACCCTCTGGCGCCCATGCGGACCGGCCGAGCTAGCCCTGGTCCGCGAGTCGGGCTGGACCGCCTGGCCGCCGCGCCTCCCTGAGCAGCCGATCTTCTACCCCGTCCTCAATGAGGACTACGCGGTGAAGATCGCCCGCGACTGGAACGCGCCCCGCGACGGCGTCGGCTACGTGACCCGCTTCGAACTCGACCGCGCCTTCGCTCAGCGATACCCGGTCCAGCAGGCCGGCGGCGAGACCATCCTCGAACTCTGGGTCCCGGCCGAGGAGCTCGAGGAGTTCAACCGCCACATCATCGGCCCGATCGAAGTCGTAGGCGAGTATCAGGCCGCCGATGCGTCCGTAGAGGAGACGAGGCCGAGATGAACCGCGTCGAATTCGACATCGCGGCGGACGACGAACCGCACCTGGAGATCAAGATCGACGGAGTGCCGCTCGAAGCGATCGCCAGGCGAGCCGAGCTGCCTTCGGCCAGAGCCGACCGGCAGGAGCGTCTGGCCGGGGCCTACAGCGGGTTGACTTGCCTGGAGGCGGTTCGCTGGCCCAGTCGGCACTTCCTCGGTGATCCGGCACTGCCCGGAGACCGGTCTGACGAGACCGTGCTGCTCGGCTGCGGCTGCGGTGATTGGGGCTGCTGGCCGCTGTTCGCGAAGGTCGACGTCTTGGAAGCGACGGTGACATGGCGTGCCTTCAGGAACGGACACCGGCCCGCCTGGGACCTGAGCGACCTCGGACCGTTCGAGTTCGACCGCGGCCGATACGAGTCGGCCCTGCGAACGACAGCCGAGGCATGATCCTCAGCCCTCGGTCGTATGAAACGCGATAGGCCCAGACCTTGCGATCGGGGCCTATCTGTCTGCAGGGATCATCGAGGCATACGGGAACCTGTACTTGCAGGTCGCGACAGTGCGAACCCGATGGGGACCGTTCGGCCTACGTCGCGGGCGGACGAGACCAGAGAGCGGCGATCGGAGCTGCGATCAGCCGGTCGCCGAGGGCGAATGAGCGTGGACCGGTGTGAAGGACCGCGCCTCCGAGGAATCGGTCGCCGAGCTCGTCGCGAAGCCACGCCAGATGGCGCGCGTCCCTCGTTGAGACCGCCGCCGCCGATTTGAACTCGAATCCGAACACGGCCCCATCAGGGTATTCGGCGAGCAGATCGATCTCATGTCGCTGCTCGGCGGTTCGAAGGTGATAGAGCGTGGGGTCCGACTCGGAAAGCCTGGCTTCGGCGCGCAGCTGACTGACCGTGAACGTATCGAGCAGGCGTCCCAGCAGGTCGCCGTCGCGGCGAAGGCCAGCACGATCCACTTGCAGGATCGCGCAGGCGAGGCCGGGATCGATGATGTAGCGCTTCGGGGCTTTGACCAGGCGCTTGAGCCGGTTGTTCCACCACGCGGGCATTTCATCGACGATGAGGAGGCTCTGCATCAGGCGGTCGTACTCACGGGCGGTCCGAGCGTCGATGCCGGCTGCCTCGTACAAGCTCTTCGCGGTCGGGACGCCTGCGGAGTTGAGGCAGAGCACTTGGAGGTAGCGGCGGAGCCGCAGCGGGTCGCGGCCGCTGTCGAGCAGTTCGGCGTCCCGCCTGACGACCTGATCGACGTAGGCGCGGAGCCAGCGCCGCCGCAACGGCTCGGACGGTGCGAGGACCGCGTCGGGATAGCCGCCGCGCAGCGTGAAGTCGAGATAGTCGTTCAGAGCGAGGTCGGTGGCCGGGCCGCGAAGCGCCTCGATCGATTCGGCGCGGATGCGATCGAAGAGCGGTTCGACGTCGGCTCCGCCCTCGATCTCTCTCTGCATGAGTCCGAACATCTCGACTCGGATCGCGCGCCCCGTCAACGGCCAGCCCTCGGCATCGAGATCCGATCGGACAGAACCGGTGATCAGATAGGAGCCCGGTCCCGGGCGCGAGTCCACGGCCCGCTTGACGGCGCCCAGCACTCCCGGTACCTCCTGCCACTCGTCAAGGAGCACCGGCCGGGGCTCCTGAAGCGCTCCATCGGGATCCGCCTTCACCGCCGTGGCTTCCGCCTCGCGGTCCAGGCGGATCCGTGTCCGGGCGTATCGACTGGCGGTCGTGGTCTTGCCGCAAGCCCGCGGTCCGACCACGAGCATGGCCGGGAAGCCCTCGAGAAGTTCGGTGATGAGGCGGTCTGCGGCCCTTGGGACATAAGCGCTGCTCAAGCCAGTAGAATACCAAGTTCGCACAGGTTTCAACGCTAATCTTGCACGTGTCGCAATGCAAATTCTGCGCACCGTCTTCCGCTCAAGGACTGGCCGTCGCCTCGTGCGTCGGGATTCAGAGATCCGTGCTCGCCGACGGCATCGAGTGAACCTGCTGTCGCAGGGTGAGGGTGTGCACTGGGCGCTGGAACGTGACGAAGCCATACCGCGAATCGATACATGGCATGGATCTGTTCGTGTCGTTGAGCTGAACGGGTGAGGCAATCGAGCCGCAGCCCGGAGGCTGCGGCTCGAATAAAATCCATCTGCAGGCCTCATCGAAGCCTATGGGAACTTGTTTTCGCAGGTAGAGGCGGTATATGCCCGCATGGCGGGTCAGACTGGTCGGAAGACGGGAAATGCGACCGGTACCGGCCACGGCTGAACTCAGGACAGCATCACGGCAAAGTTATGACTGTAGCGTCGGCGAATCTGTTATTATGGTCGTTGATCCGTCTGGTATCGTCACCGCATGCCGAACCTGCTGCCCCGTCGGGCGCTCACCCATCTGAACGAGCGCGTCGACGTGTTTCGAGCGGTCGTGGTCGGTGGTCCTCGGCAAGCGGGAAAGACCACGCTGCTGCGACAGCTGCATGCTGAACGAGGCGGGACCTTCGCGACACTCGATGATCCGACCGTTCTCCAGACGGTCCGGGCCGACCCGTCGGGATTCGCTGGATATGGTTCGGCGCCGCGGATCTTCGACGAGGTCCAACGCGGTGGCGATGATCTTCTGCTCGCGGTCAAGCGGCTCATGGATCTCGACGATGCGCCCGGCCAGTTCGTGTTGTCGGGCTCGACGCGGTTTCTGACGGTACCGACATTGTCAGAGTCACTGGCGGGGCGAGCGGTGTTCGTCGACCTCTGGCCGTTGAGCGCCGCCGAGCGGACGAGGTCAGAGGTCGATGCGCCCGCGCTCCTGTTCGATCGGGAGCGACTGTTGCAATCGACTCCGGTATCGCAATGGGGCAGGAGCGACTACTTCAAACTCATCTGCGAGGGAGGCTATCCGGAGGCGATCCGAATCCGGTCCGAATCGCTTCGCGCGGACTGGTTCGACAGCTATGTTTCCACGGTGGTGCTGCGGGACGTCGCGGAGTTCGCAGACATTCGCCATGCCAACCTGGTGCCGCAGCTCCTGCGCTTGGTCGCCGCGCGTAGCGGGTCGAACCTGGTGTTCTCCGACCTCGCCAAGAGCCTCGAACTCAACCACGCCACCGTCCGCGACTATCTCGGCTATCTCGACATCGTCTACCTGACCGCGAAACTGCCGACATGGTCGACCAACCTGACCTCGAAGCTCATCAAGACCCCGAAGGCCTACGTCACCGACTCGGGTCTGACGGCATCACTGCTCGGAGCCGACCTGGCCTCGGTGTCCGCCCCTGGACACCCGCTCGCAGGGCCGCTGGTGGAGACCTTCGTGTTCGCCGAGCTGACCCGGCAGCTGACGGTGAGCGCGATCAGGGCCGGGCTGCACTTCTACCGCGACCGGGACGGCCGCGAGATCGACTTCGTGCTCGAACGCAGAGACGGAGCGGTAGTGGCCATCGAGGTCAAGGCCTCGGCGACGGTGCGGTCCGACTCGTTCAAGCACCTCCATTGGCTCCGTGATCGACTCGGTGACCGGTTCCACGCGGGCTATGTCCTCTACCTGGGCGAGGAGCTGAGGCCGTTCGGACCTGACATGGCAGCCGTTCCCCTCTCCGCGCTCTGGAGCGGGGAGCCCCTGCCGTGACCGCCGCTTCGACGTATTGAAGCCCACGGCAACTTGGGACGCCCGGCAACTCGAACAGGGAAAGCGAAGGGCCCCTCCGACGTATCGGAGAGGCCCTTCGCACAATCTGCAGGAGTGACAGGACTCGAACCTGCAACCCTCGGTTTTGGAGACCGATGCGCTACCAATTGCGCCACACTCCTCCGCCCGTCCGGTCGCCCGGCCTGGCCGCAACTATCTTACGTGCCGCTTCCAGGCCGGTGCAACCGGGTTGGCGTGGGCGTCGTCGCCGGTTACGAGGCCGGGACGACCGAGCCGTCCGCCCAGGTGTCGAGGATGAACTGCTTCACCTCGTCCGACTGGAGCAGCTCGGCGAGCTTCTGGACGTCCTCGTTGTCCTTGTTCGCCTCGGTCGCCACCAGGTAGTTCGCGTACGGGTTGCCGTCGGGCGACTCGGAGTGGAGCGCGTCCTCGGCCGGGCTCAGGTCGGCCTCCAGGGCGTAGTTGCCGTTGATCACCGCGGCGTCCACGTCCGGCAGGGAGAGCGCGAGCTGCGCGGCCTCGAGCGGGACGAACTCCAGGTTCTTCGGGTTCTCCGCGATGTCGTCCTCCGTGGCGAGGGTCGCGTCCACGCCCTCGGCCAGGGTGATCAGCCCCGCGTCGGCGAGCAGGGCGAGCGCGCGGCCGCCGTTGGAGCCGTCGCCCGGGATCGCGACCTGGCCGCCCTCGGGGATCTCCTCGATCGAGGCGGCCTTGTCCGAGTACAGGCCCAGCGGCTCGATGTGCACCGCGGCCACGGTGACCAGGTCGGTGCCGTTGGCGGCGTTGTACTCGTCCAGGTAGGGCTCGGTCTGGAAGAAGTTCGCGTCCACGGAGCCGTCCGAGGTCGCCACGTTCGGCTGCACGTAGTCGGTGAACTCCTCCACCTCGATCGTGAGCCCGGCGTCCTCGGCCAGGTTCTCGGCGATGTAGTTGAGGATGTCGGCGTGGGGGACCGGCGTCGCGGCCACGACCACGGTGCCGTTGGTCTCAGTGGCCTCCGAGCCTCCGTCCTCGCCGCACGCGGCCAGGGTCAGGGCGGTGGCGCCGGCGATGGAGGCGCCCAAAAGGGCACGACGATTGAACACGGTGTTCTCCTAAAGGTGGGGAAATTACTTCAGCGGCGGTCGAGGGTGCGGGCGCACCGGTCGCCGAGGATCTGGAACAGCTGCACGAGCACGACGAGGATCACCAGGGGCCAGATCATGTACTCGGTCTGGAAGCGCTGGTAGCCGTAGCGGTAGGCCAGGTCGCCCAGGCCCCCGCCGCCCACGATCCCGGCCATGGCCGAGTACGAGACGACGGCCACGAGCGTCACGGTGAACCCGCGGATCAGGCCCGGCGTCGCCTCGGGCAGGACCACCCGCCACACGAGCGCGGGCGTCGACGCGCCCATCGACCGGGCCGCCTCGATGAGGCCCGGCTGGACTTCGAGGAGGGCGCCCTCGACGAGGCGCGCGAAGAACGGGATCGACGCGACGGTGAGCGGGACGATCGCCGCCTCGGTGCCGATGCTCGTGCCCGTGATCAGGCGCGTCAGCGGCACGACCGCGACCATGAGCAGCACGAACGGCGCACTGCGCCCGATGTTGACGATCAAGCCGAGCGGCGCGTTCACCACGGGGATCGGCCTCGGGCCGGTCTTCGAGGTGACGTAGAGGACCGTGCCGAGGACGAGGCCTCCGAGGAGGGTCCACGCGCCCGAGACGGCGACGATGTGCAGGGTCTCCCAGAACGCTTCGGTGAGCAGTTCGACGAGGCGGTCAGACATCGCGGTCGCCTCCGACCGGCACGATCGGCGCCTCCGAGTGCGCGACCTCTTCGCCGAGCAGGCGCGCCGCCAGGCGTCGCGCCTGGCCCCCGAGGCGCGAGTCCGCGTCCGCGAGGAGCTCCGGGACCCGGCCGGTCTCCACGAACCGGCCCCGCTCCATGACGGCGGCGCGGTGGCAGATCCGGGTGATCACCTCGAGCTCATGCGTGATGAGCAGGATGGTGAGACCGAGTTCGCGGTTGAGCCGCGCCAGCAGGTCGAGGATCTCGTCCGTGGTCTCGGTGTCAAGCGCGCTCGTGGCCTCGTCCGAGAGCAGGACGGCCGGGTCGGCGGCCAGCGCCCGGGCGATCGCCAGGCGCTGGCGCTGGCCCCCCGAGAGCTGCCCCGGGTAGGCCTTCGCCTTGTCCGACAGCCCGACCAGGTCGAGCAGTTCGAGCGCCCGGGCGTGCCGCGCCGCGCGCGGCGCCCCCCTGAACCTGAGCGGCAGCCCCACGTTGGCGGCGGCGCTGCGGTTCGACAGGAGGTTGAAGTGCTGGAAGATCATCGCGGTCCTGGACCGCGCGGCCCGCAGCTCGCGGCCGCGCAGCGCCGTCAGCTCCGCGCCGTCGACCTCCACGGTGCCCGCGTCGGGACTGGTCAGGAGGTTCGCGGTGCGCAGGAGCGTCGACTTGCCGGCGCCGGAGCGCCCGAGGATGCCGAAGATCTCGCCCGAGGCGACCTCGAGGTCGACCGCGTCGAGCGCGACAGTGCCCTTGGAATGCTTCGTGTCGCCGAAGCGCTTGGTGACGCCGGACAGGCGGATGCTGGGACTGGAGTCCATGTGAAGGGAAGATCGCTTTCGCTGTGGGTGATCGCCGCTTCGGGGCGCGGCGTTGCGGGGACCCTCAGCAGGCGCACATTCGGCAGCACGGCGCCGCGGCGCCGGGGGCGTCGCTGAGGCGGTCGAGGTGCTGCGCGTTCATAGCCCAGAAGTCAAGCAGGGATTCGTGCCGAATCCAAGTTCCTGTGACGAACGCCGCGTCATCGGAAGGACACCGAGCTGAGATAGGGTTCGCCCATGACTGTTGCGACGATTCCCGCCCCGGCGTTCGCGATCGAGCGGTTCAAGCTCGCCAACGGCCTGAGAGTGGTCCTCGCGCCGGACCCGGGGGCGCCCGTGGTCGGGGTCGCGGTGGTGTACGACGTGGGGATGCGGTCGGAACCCGAGGGACGCACCGGTTTCGCCCACCTGTTCGAGCACATGATGTTCCAGGGCTCCCACAACGTCGGCAAGGCCGAGCACATGCGGCACGTCCAGTCCGCCGGCGGCACCTTCAACGGCTCGACCCACATCGACTACACCGACTACTTCAACCTCCTGCCCTCCAACGGCCTCGAACTGGCCCTCTTCCTCGAGGCCGACCGCATGCGCGGCCCGGCGATCACCGAGGAGAACCTGGCCAACCAGGTCAGCGTCGTCAAGGAGGAGATCCGGGTCAACGTCCTCAACCGCCCCTACGGCGGCTTCCCCTGGATCAAGCTCCCGCCGGTCATGTTCGACACCTTCGCGAACTCCCACGACGGCTACGGCTCCTTCGTCGACCTCGACGCGGCCACCGTCGAGGACGCCCAGTCGTTCTTCGACGACTACTACGCCGCCTCGAACGCGGTCCTCAGCGTCGCGGGCGACTTCGACCCCGTCGAAGCCCGCGAACTGGTCGAACGCCACTTCGGGAACGTCGAGGCCCGCCCCGCCCCGGTCCACCCGCCCTTCGACGAGCCCGACCTCACCGACGAGCGCCGCCACTCCTACGTGGACGAGCGGGCCACCCTCCCGGCCGTCGCCGTCGCCTGGCGCGTCCCCGACCCGGTCGCCGAACTCGACGGCTTCCTCCCGTACGTGGTCCTCGGCGAACTCCTCACCGACGGCGACGCCTCCCGCCTCGTCGAGCGGCTCATCCACACCGACCGCACCGCGACCGCCGTCGCCGCGCACACCACCTTCATGGCCGAGCCCTTCGCCTCCCGCGGCCCCACCGCCATGCTCGTCCAGGCGTTCCTGCCGCCCGGCACCGCCGTCGACGCCGTCCTCGCGCAGGTCGACGAGGAGCTCGCGCGCGTCGCCGCCGGCGTCGACGAGGCCGAGCTCGACCGCGTCAAGGCCCGCGTCGCCGCCCAGCTCCTGCGCGGCGACGACTCGGTCATGGGCCGCTCCCGGCGCCTCGCGACCGCCGAGATCTTCCACGGCGACGCCCGCCTCGCCACCCGCTTCGCCGCCCTGCTCGGCGAGGTCACCGCCGCATCCGTCGCCCAGGCCGCCGCCGCGCTGACACCGCAGCGCCGCGCCGTCCTCGAAGTCGTCCCAGGAGGAGCCCAGCAGTGAGCAACGCCGTCCCCGGTCTCGCACCGGAAGTCCCGCTGTCCCTGCCCGTCCCGACCGAGCGGACCCTCCCGAACGGCCTCCGGGTGCTGCTGGCGCGCCGCCCCGGCGTCCCGCTCGCCGAGGTGCGCCTGTCGGTCCCGGCCGCGCACACCGACCTCGCCGTCGCCGACCTGCTCGCCGCCGCGCTCTTCTCCGGCACCGAGACCAATTCGATGACCGAGATCGCCCAGCGCCTCCAAGGAGTCGGCGGCGCCCTCGGCGCCGGGTCCGACCCCGACCGGATCGCCGTCTCCGGCAACAGCCTCGCCACCGGCCTGCCCGAACTCCTCGACGTCCTCGGCGACCTCCTCAAGGCCGCCGACTACCCCGAGGGGCCGTTCGCGGTCGAGCGGTCCCGCATGATCGACGGCCTCTCGGTCGCCGAGCAGCAGCCCGACTTCCAGGTCAACCGCGTCCTCGACGCCCGCCTGTGGGGCGACCACCCCTACGGCCACCAGCAGCCCACCGCCGCCGAGGTCGCCGCCGTCGAACGCGAGGCCGTCCGCGCCCTCCACGCCGCCCGCGTCCACCCGGCCGGTGCCCGCCTGGTCATCGTCGGCGACATCGACACCGACGCCACCGGCGCCGCCGTCGAGAAGGCCCTCGGCGACTGGAACGGCGCGGGCGAGGGGCGTGCCATGGAGCCGCTGCCCGAGCCCGTTCCCGGACCGCTCGTCCTGGTCGACCGGCCCGGCTCGGTCCAGTCCGCTCTGCGCGTCGCCTACCCGGCCGTCGACCGCACCCACCCCGACAACGCCGCCCAGCACCTGGCGAACCTCGTCTTCGGCGGCTACTTCTCCTCCCGCCTGGTCATGAACCTGCGCGAGACCAAGGGCTACGGCTACTCGCCGCGCTCGCGCGTCGACCACGCCCCGGCCGGGTCGATCCAGCTCGCCGCCGTCGACGTCGCCACCGAGGTCACCGGCCCGGCCCTCGTCGAGCTGCGCGGCGAACTGCGCGGCATGGCCGAGCGCCCGCCCGGCATCGAGGAGCTCGACCTGGCCCGCCGCTACGCGCTCGGCTCGGTCAAGCTCGCCACCGCCACCCAGGCCGGCCTCGCCAACTACATCTCGGTGCTCGCCGCCGCGGGCCTGCCGCTCGCCTGGCTCACCGAGCACTCCGAGCGCATCCGCGAGGTCACGCCCGCCGACGTCCAGCGCGTCGCGGCCGAACGCCTCGACCCCGACCGGGCGGTCACCGTCGTCCTCGGCGACGGCGCCGAGATCCGCGACGACCTCGTCCAGTTCGGCGAGATCGAGGCGCGATGACGCACCCGCCGCTGTCGATCGATGTGATCGACCGCTTCGCCGAGCGCCGCGGCGACGACGAGTGGCTCGCGGCCGCGTGGGAGCAGGCGCAGATCGTCGTCTGCGACCCCGGCAACGACCGCATCGACGCCGACGAGGAGGGCCTCCACTACTACGACGCGGCGACCGCGCCCGACGGCGAGCGGATCTACCTCGGCGGCGAGGACCCGCCGGTGTTCGCCGTCCTCGGCGACCTGCCCGACGGCCTCCCCGGCCGCGGGATCAGGCCCGACTGGGACCGGCGCGACCTCGCGATCGCCGTGCAGGCCATCGGCATCGCCAACTGGCACGCGACCTACCGGTTTCACCCGACCACCGGCGAGCCGCTCGCGTCCCGCCAGTCCGGCTGGGAACTGGCCGCGGCCTCGGGCCGCCCGGTCTTCCCGCGCACCGACCCGGCCGTGATCGTCCTCATCGACGACGGCGCCGACCGCGTCCTCCTCGCCCAGCACCAGCGGTACGGCGGCCAGCCCAAGGGCTCGACGCGCTCGGGCCGGTACGCCTGCATCGCCGGGTTCGTCGAACCGGGCGAGTCCGCCGAGGCCGCGGTCCACCGCGAGGTCGGCGAGGAGGTCGGGATCAAACTCGACCGGCTCGAGTACGTCTCCAGCCAGCCGTGGCCCTACCCGCGTTCGCTCATGCTCGCCTACCGTGCCAGCGCCGACGCCTCGCAGCCCCTGACGCTCCAGACGGAGGAGATCGCCGACGCCCGCTGGTTCACGCGCGACGAGGTCCGCGAGATGTGGCTCGAGACCGCCGACGGCGTGCCGAGCGCCGTGCGGATCTCGGTGGCGCGCTTCCTCATCGAAGGCTGGCTCGAGGAGGCGCCCTAGA